>JBFWOX010000008.1:0-100025 GCA_050250295.1 Mycolicibacterium sp. | reverse complement strand
AATTCGGCTCGGGGAACGGCCAATTGCTCCTTCACGAGCGCCACCCCCTGCTCATCGCCACCCTCTGCTCTTCGCGCGAGCGCTCATCGCCGCCCTCTGCTCTTCGCGCGAGCGCTCATCGCCGCCCCCAGAACGCCGACACCGCGATCCCCACCAACGCCGACGCCGCCATCCCGGCGTACCGCCACATCGCGCCGGCATCCCGGGTCGGCACCACCGGATCCGGCGGCAGCCCGTACACCTCCGGCTCGTCGAGCAGCAGGAAGAACGCGCCGTCACCGCCGACCCCGTCGTTGGGGTCCTCCCCGTACAGCCGGGCCTCGGTGAACCCGCGCTCGTGCAGCGCCTCCACCCGCAGCGCGGCCCGCTCCCGTAGCTCGTCGAGCACCCCGAACTGGATGGAGTCGGTCGGGCACGCCTTCGCGCACGCCGGCTCCAGCCCGTCGCGCAGCCGGTCGTAGCACAGCGTGCACTTCCACGCCCGGCCGTCGCCTTCCCGGCGCTCGATCACCCCGTACGGACAACCGGACACGCAGTACCCGCAGCCGTTACAGATGTCCTGCTGCACAACGACCGTGGAGAACTCGGTGCGGAACAACGCGCCCGTCGGGCAGACGTCGAGGCAGCCGGCGTGCGTGCAGTGCTTGCAGACATCGCTGCTCATCAGCCAGCGGAAGTCCTGGCGGGTCTCGGCGCCCGATGCGTCCCCCGGCCGCTGGAACCCCGGCATCCCCAGGTCCTCGGGCTCCCGCGCCGGCTGCTCGATGAACGCCACGTGCCGCCACGAGTTCGCGCCCAGCTCACCGGTGTTGTCGAACGACATCCCCAGCAGGTTGAACCCGTCGTCCGGCACCCCGTTCCATTCCTTGCACGCGACCTCACACGCCTTGCAGCCGATGCACACCGACGTGTCGGTGAAGAACCCGACCCGCGGCGGATGCTCGTCGTAGCCGGCGTCACCGGCAACGTCGTCGAGCGGGCCGTAAAAACTGTTGCCACTCATGATGTCTCCTCGGTGTGGTCCTGCGACGGCCGCGTGGTGTCCAGCTGGGTACCCGTATCCACGGTGATCTGCGCGCGCTCCCGGTAGCCGCGGATGTAGTCGAGCAGGGCCGGTCCGCGGGGCCGCCGGCCCGGCTGGATGTCACAGGTGGCGACCTTGCTCTCCTGGATGAACACGTTCGGGTCGGCGACCACCCCGAGCAGGTCGTTGACGACGTCGCCGTCCACCAGCCCGGCGCTGCCCCAGTGGTACGGCATCCAGATCTGGTGCACCACTTGGTCGTCCACCCGCAGCGGGCGCATCCGGTCGGTCACGAACACCCGCGCGTCGACGGCGGTGCGGCTGGTCACCACATGCGCCCAGTCCATGTGCGTCAGCCCGCGGATCCGGGCCAGTTCCGGGGACACCTCGACGAACAGCCCGGGCTGCAATTCGGCCAGGTACGGCAGCTGGCGGCTCATCCCGCCGGCGGTGTGGTGCTCGGTCAGCCGGGCCGCGGTGAACACGAACGGGAAGACCTCGCCGTGCGCGTCCGGCCAGGACGGGTTCGACGGATTATCCGGGCGCCCATACACTTTGCGCGCCGGGTTGCCCTGCTGGGCGTACAGCGGGTTGCGCACCGGCGACTCGTGCGGCTCGTAGTGCGTCGGCAGCGGGCCGTCGGCCACCCCGCTGGGCGCGAACAGCCAGCCCTTGCCGTCGGCCTGCATGACGAACGCGTCGTCGCCGCGCAGCGCCGCCACCCCGACCGCGTCCGGGTCCGGCACGTAGTCCGGCGGCTTGGTCTTCTCGAAGTCGGGGACGTCGTAGCCGGTCCACTCCCCCTTCGCCGCGTCCCACCACACCAGCTTCTTGCGTTCGCTCCAGGGCCGGCCCGCCGGATCGGCCGAGGCCCGGTTGTAGAGCACCCGGCGGTTCATCGGCCAGGTCCAGCCCCACTCGGATTCGTACGGGCCCTGCTCGTCGTGCGGTTTGCGGCGCGCGGCCTGGTTGACCTCGTCGGCGTACACCCCGCTGTAGATCCAGCAGCCGCACATCGTGGAGCCGTCGGCCTTCAGCGACAGGTAGTTGTCGACGGCCCGGCCGGTGGTCAGGTCGACCCCGGACATCCGCCGCAACACGTCCTCCCCGGACGGTTCGTCACCGTCGAGCCCGTAGTCCCACGCCAGGTCCAGCAGTGGCCGGTCCCGCTCATCGGTTGAGCCGGCCAGCTTTTCGCGCAGCTTGCGGCCCAGGTGATAGAAGAACCACAGCTCGCTGCGGGCGTCGCCGGGCGGTTCGACGGCCTGTTCGCGCCACTGCAGCATCCGCTGGGTCTGGGTGAACGTGCCGGCCTTCTCCACGTGCGAGGCAGCCGGGAAGAAGAACACCTCGGTGCGGCAGGTCTGCGGGCTGATCTCGCCGGTCTCGACCTCCGGGGCGTCCTTCCAGAACGTCGCGCTCTCGATCATCACCAGGTCCCGCACCACCAGCCAGTCCAGGTTGGCCATGCCGAGCCGCTGCAGCCGCCCGTGCGCCGACCCGACCGCCGGGTTCTGCCCGAGCAGGAAGTACCCGAACACCTTGCCGTCCACCATGTCCATGACGGTGCGGTAGGTGCCGTGGTCGCCGTTGATGCGGGGCAGGTAGTCGAAGCAGAAGTCGTTCTCGGCGGTGGCCGTGTCGCCCCAGTACTCCTTGAGCAGCGACACCATGTAGGTATCGGCGTTGTGCCAGAAGCCTTTCTGGTTGCGGCTGACGATGTCGTCGAGGTACTCGGCCAGGGTCTCCTGCCCGGCGTGCGGCATCGCCAGGTAGCCGGGCAGCAGGTTGAACAGCGTCGGCACGTCGGTGGAGCCCTGGATGCTGGCGTGCCCGCGCAGCGCGAACACCCCACCGCCGGGGCGGCCGATGTTGCCGAGCAGCAGTTGGATGATCGCACCGGCGCGGATGAACTGCGCGCCCATCGTGTGCTGGGTCCAGCCGACGCTGTACACCAGCGCGGTGGTGCGCTCGCGGCCGGAGTTCTGGGTCCACCGGCGGGCCACCTCGAGGAACTGCTCGGCCGGCACCCCGCACACCCGCTCGACCATCTCCGGGGTGTAGCGGGCATAGTGCCGCTTGAGGATCTGGTAGACGCATCGCGGGTGCTGCAGCGTCGGGTCGCTGGGGATCGCACCGGCGCCGCCCTCGACCGGCGGTCCGCCGGAACCTGACTGGTAAGGGGCGCTGCGCTCCTTCGCCTCGGCGCCGCCCTCCTCGGCGTCGGTGTTCTGGTACTGCCAGGACGACGGGTCGTAGGAGGCGGTGTCGCCGTCGTAGCCGGAGAACAGCCCGTCGAGGTCCTCCGCGTCGGCGAAGCGTTCGTCGACCAGGAACGACGCGTTGGTGTAGGCGGTGACGTACTCCCGGAAGTCCAGCTCGTTGGACAGGATGTAGTTGATCACCCCGCCGAGGAACGCGATGTCACTGCCGGCGCGCAGCGGCACGTGCCGGTCGGCCAGCGCGCTGGTGCGGGTGAACCGCGGATCGATGTGCACCACCTGGGTGCCGCGGCTCTTGGCCTCCATCACCCACTGGAACCCGACCGGATGGGCCTCAGCCATGTTCGAGCCCATGATGACGATGAAGTCGGAGTTGACGAGGTCTTGCTGGTAGTCCGTCGCCCCGCCGCGACCGAAGGAGGCTCCCAGACCGGGAACCGTGGCGCTGTGTCAAATACGGGCTTGGTTCTCGATCTGCAGCGCGCCCAGGGCGGTGAAGAGCTTCTTGATCAGATAGTTCTCTTCGTTGTCCAGGGTGGCGCCGCCGAGGCTGGCGATGCCCATCGTGCGGCGCAGCGTGTTGCGGTGGGCGTCGAACTGCTGCCAGCCCTTCGCCCGGGCGTCGAGCACCCGCTCGGCGAGCATGTCCATCGCGGTCTCGAGGTCGAGGTCCTGCCAGTCGGTGGCGTACGGCGCGCGGTAGCGCACCGTGGTCTCCCGCTGCGGCCCGGTGACCAGCTGCTTGCTCGCGGATCCCTTGGGGCACAACCGGCCCCGGGAGATCGGGCTGTCCGGGTTGCCCTCGATCTGGATGACCTCGTCGTCCTTGACGTACACCTTCTGCGCGCAGCCGACCGCGCAGTACGGGCACACCGAGTGCGCGACGCGATCGGCGTCGGCGGTGCGCGGGGTGAGCGTCAACGAGCGCCGGGATTGGGCTGCCTTGCCGCGGCCCAGCCTGTCCTCGCCGGTGAGCTGGCGGTACACCGGCCACGATTCGATCAGTTTCCGGAAGTCCACGTCGTCCCTCCTACCCCGAGTTGGTTCCATCAAACCGCATGCCGGCGCCTGTCGCGGCGAATGCGTCAGGCCGGGTAGGCGTGGATCAGCGCGGTGGCGAGCTTCGGCACCGCGTGGGTCAGGGTGTGTTCGGCTTCGTGGGCGATCCGGTGCGCCTCGACCAGGCTGACGGCGGGGTCGATGTCGAGTTCGGCGTCGGCGTGCAGGCGGTGCCCGATCCAGCGCATCTTGACGCTGCGCACGGCCCGCACCCCGGGTTCGGCGGCCAGCGCGGCTTCGGCGGCGTCGACGAGGTCGGGGTCGACGCCGTCGAGGAGGCGGCCGAACACGTCGCGCACCGCGCTGCGCAGCACGACGAGGATGGCGATCGTGATGAGGATGCCGATGATCGGGTCGGCCAGCGGGTAGCCGAGCGCCACCCCGGCGGCGCCGAGAACGACGGCCAGCGAGGTGAATCCGTCGGTGCGGGCGTGCAGGCCGTCGGCGACCAGGGCAGCCGATCCGATGCGCCGCCCGACCCGGATCCGGTAGAGCGCGACGAGTTCGTTTCCGAGGAAGCCGACCAGCCCGGCCGCGGCCACCCAACCGACGTGGTCGAGGGGAACCGGGTCGATCAGCCGCCGGATCGACTGGTAGCCGGCGACCACCGCCGACAGCGCGATCATCGCGACGACGAACAGGCCGGCGAGGTCCTCGGCGCGGCCGAACCCGTAGGTGTAGCGGCGGGTAGCGGCGCGGCGACCGAGCACGAACGCCACCCACAGCGGGATCGCGGTCAGCGCGTCGGAGAAGTTGTGGACGGTGTCGGCCAGCAACGCCACCGAACCGGACAGCGCGACGATCACCACCTGGGCGAGCGCGGTGACGCCGAGGGCCGCCAGGCTGATCTTCACCGCGCGGATGCCGACGGCGCTGGCTTCCAGGGCGTCGTCGATGCTATCGGAGGCGTCGTGGCTGTGCGGGGCGAACACCTCGCGCAGCGCGGACCGGATCGACCCGCCGTGATCGTGATCGTGGTGGTGGTGCCCGTGGACGGGGCGGGGTTCGTGCGTCATGCGTCGGCCTTGCGGCGGCGCGGCGTGTGCAGCGCGCGCAGGTCGGCGGCGTCGCGGTGGTGACCGGGCACGCCGGGGCCGGCGTGTTCGGCGTTGAAGACGGCGTCGGTGACCAGCTGCCCGATGTGGTCGTTCTCCAGGGTGTAGAAGATCGTGGTGCCGGACCGGCGGGTGCGGACCAGCCGTGCCATCCGGAGTTTGGCCAGGTGCTGGGACACCGACGGGGCGGGTTTGCCGACGTGTTCGGCGAGGTCGTTCACCGACATCTCGCGGCCGACCAGCGCCCACAGCACCTGCACCCGGGTGGCGTCGGCCAGCATCCGGAACACCTCGACCACCAGGGCGACCTGATCGTCGGGCAGCTTGCGCCGGCAAGCCTCCGTATCTGCATTCATACGCAGATACTAGCCCTCTACACGAGACGACGGGTGCCGTCGCCGGCGCGGCGGGTGATGCAGCGCGCGTCGAGTTGTTCCAGCAGCGGCACCGCGACGCGGCGGGTGGTGTCCAGCGCGCGTTTGGCCTCGGCGACGGTGAACGGCTGCGGCAGCGCCGCCAGCACCTCGGCGGCGCGGGCGTGCACGTCGGGGCCGAGTACGACGCCGTCGGCGATCCTGGCCAGCCGCCCGGCCCGCACGGCGGCCCCGATCTCCTTGGGCCCCAACCCCAGTGCGGCCAGTTCGGCGGCCTCGGGGGCGCGGAACGGGTCGCTCGCCAGCCACTCGGTGACAGCGCGGACGGCGGCGTCTACCCGCGGCGGCAGGTCGGTGCCGGGGCGCTGCACCAGGCCGTCGCGCACCGTCAGCCCGGTGCCGTCCAGCAGCGGGGCCACCAGCTGGGGGGCCGGCAGCCCGGCCTGGCGGCGCAGCGTCTCCACCGGCATGCCGGCGGCGATGTCGTGGTCGGCCACCCACCGCTCGACGGCGCTCACCGCGTCGCGGCGGCGCTGCGCCCACCAGCCGGGCGCCACCACCCAGTCCCCGATCCGGTCACCGGAGGCCGCGAAACCCATGGCGCGCAACGTGTCCGCGCGTTCGCACACCGGCGGCGCGACCCGGCCGGTGGCGATCTCGGCGGCCCGCGCGCGGGCCTCGCCGCGGCGGCGCAGCGGCGCCGGGCGCACGTCGAGCACCTGCACGCCGGCGGCGATGCGGTGTTCGCCCGGATCGCGCAGCAGCCCGACGTCGCCGACCCGCAGCGGCAGCGGCCGGGCCAGCCGCAGCCGTGCCCCGGTCTCCCCCAGGGGGCGCACGTGCACCGGCACCGCGGCCGACCCGAGGTGCAGCACCAGCCGCTGCTGCAGCTTGCCCTGTTCGCGCAGCGCGACGTCGACCTCCCCGGTGGGCAGCCACGCCCCGGGGGTGCAGAGCGTGTCGCCGCGGCGGATGGCGTCGCGGTCCACGCCGCGCAGGTTCACCGCGACGCGGGCCACCGCGGCCACCGACGGCTGGTCGCGGCCGAGGGACTGCAGACCCCGCACGCTGACGGTGCGGCCGTCGTGGTCGAGTTCGTCGCCGACGGAGATGCGGCCTGCGGCAAGGGTTCCCGTCACCACGGTGCCGGAGCCGCGCACGGTGAAGGATCGGTCGACCCACAGCCGCACGTCGGCGTCGGAGTCCGGGGCGGGCAGCCCGTCGACCAGTGCGACCAACGAACGGCGCACCTGGTCGAGGTCAGTGCCTAGCACCACCGGTGCGCCGGGGAACTGTTCGCGGCACTGCGCGAGGGCCGGCGTCGGGTCGGCCAGGTCGGCCTTGCTGATGACGACGAGGGTGTGCCCGACGCCGAGTGCGCGCAGCGCGGCGACGTGCTCCTCGGACTGCGGCATCCAGCCCTCGGTGGCGGCCACCACGAACAGCACCGCGGGCACCGGCCCGACGCCGGCGAGCATGTTCCCGACGAACCGCTCGTGGCCGGGCACGTCGACGAACGCGATCTCCCGGCCCTCGATGGCGGTCCAGGCGAAGCCGAGGTCGATGGTCAGCCCGCGCCGCTGCTCCTCGGCCAGCCGGTCCGGCCACATCCCGGTGAGCCGTTGCACCAGTGTGGATTTCCCGTGATCGACGTGCCCTGCGGTGGCGACTACATACACCCCCGCACCGCCTCGAGCAGCCGGGGGTCGTCGCCGGGTGCCACGGTGCGCAGGTCGAGCAGGCAGCGACCGTTCTCCAGCCGGCCGACCACCGCCGGGGTGCCGACACGCAGCGCCGCGGCGTAGGCCTCGGGCAGGCTGACCGCGGCGCTGGGCAGCTCGACGCCGGGGGCTCCGCCGCCGCCGACGGCCGCGACGCAGTCCACCGCCTCGGCGCCGGGCAGCTGCGCGGCCAGTGCGGCGGCGCGGGCCCGCAACGCGGCGACGTCGGCGTCCAGCGCCCGCGCCACCGGCGTCGGCGGACCGACCAGCGTGGCCTCCAGCGCGGCGAGCGTCAGCTTGTCGACGCGCAGCGCCCGGGCGGCCGGGTGCCGGCGCAGCCGCTCGATCAGCTCGGCCGTGCCCAACAGCAGCCCGGCCTGCGGCCCGCCGAGCAGCTTGTCACCCGAGGCGGTGACCAGGTCGGCGCCGGCGCGCAGCATCGTGGTGGCGTCGGGTTCGTCGGGCAGCAGCGGGTGCGGGCACAGCAGCCCGGAGCCGATGTCGACCACCAGCGGCGCGTCCAGGGCGGCCAGTTCGGGCACCGGGACCGCGGTGGTGAACCCGGTGACGGTGTAGTTCGACGGGTGCACCTTGAGGATGAAGCCGGTGTCGGGGCCGATGGCGTCGGCGTAGTCGCGCAGGTGGGTGCGGTTGGTGGTGCCGACCTCGCGGATGCGGGCACCGGTGGACTCCATCAGCGCGGGCAGCCGGAAGCCGTCGCCGATCTCGATCAGCTCGCCGCGGCTGACGATCATCTCCTTGCCGGGGGCCAGGGTCATCGCCGCGAGCAGCAATGCGGCGGCGTTGTTGTTGACGACGTGCACGCCGCCGGCGGTGGGCACCGCGTCGGCCAGCGCGGCCAGGGCGCCGCGGCCGCGTTTGGCGCGGCGGCCGGATTCCAGGTCGAATTCGACGTCGGTGGCGCCGCTGGCGGTGACGACGGCGTCGATCGCGGCCGTCGACAGCGGGGCCCGGCCCAGGTTGGTGTGCACGACGACGCCGGTGGCGTTGATGACGGCCTGCAGGCTGGTGGCGCCGGTGGGCAGCGCGGCGACGGCGTGCTCGGCGACCTGGTCGGGGCTGATCTCGCCGGCGCGGGCCCGCTGCTGTGCGTCGGCGATGATCTGCTTGACCAGGGCCCGGCCCAGCGTGGCCTCTGCAGCGGCCAGCCGCACATCGGCCAGCAGCGCGTCGGTGCGGGGCACCCGCCTGCGGGGGTCAGAGCCCATGATTTCGGTGTGCTCGTCGTCGCTGAGCGACGATTTCCACGCCGAAGCCACGCGGATTATGGCGGAGGCGGACGGGAATCGAACCCGCCAGCGACAGGAACTGCCGCTCAGCGATTTTGAAGACCGTGCCGGTCACCAGACCGGATACGCCTCCCTGACCCATCGCTCCATCATGGCAGGCACCATGGAGCCATGGCCTCCACAGAGACGATCCGGCTCACCCAGTTCGCGCACGGCGGCGGCTGCGCCTGCAAGATCCCGCCCGGCGAGCTCGAGGACGTGGTGCGCGGGCTGACCCACGCCCAGCCGACCGATCCGCTGGGTGAGCTGCTGGTGGGGCTCGACGACGGCGACGACGCCGCGGCGGTGCGCATCGAGGGTGGGACGGCGCTGATCGCGACGACGGACTTCTTCACCCCGGTCGTCGACGACGCCTACGACTGGGGCCGCATCGCGGCGACCAACGCACTGTCGGACGTCTACGCGATGGGTGGGCGGCCGGTGGTCGCGGTGAACCTGCTGGGGTGGCCGCGCGACGTGCTGCCGTTCGCGTTGGCCGCCGAGGTGCTGCGCGGCGGGCTCGACGTGTGCGCGGCGGCGGGTAGCCACCTGGCCGGCGGGCACAGCGTCGACGACCCCGAACCCAAGTACGGGCTGGCGGTGACCGGGATCGCCGACCCGAACCGGTTGCTGCGCAACGACTCCGGCCGGCCGGGGGTGCCGCTGTCGTTGACCAAGCCGCTGGGCATCGGGGTGCTCAACAGCAGGCACAAGAGCACCGGGGAACGGTTCGCGCAGGCGATCGAGGTGATGACGACGCTCAACGCCGACGCGTCAACGGCGGCGCTGGCCGCCGGGGTGCAGTGCGCGACCGATGTCACCGGGTTCGGGTTGCTGGGGCATCTGCACAAGCTGGCTCGCGCCAGCGGGGTGACCGCGGTGGTGGACGCGGCAGCGGTGCCCTACCTCGACGGGGCGCGGGAGGCGCTGCGCGACGGCTATGTCAGCGGCGGGACGCGGCGCAACCTGGAGTGGGTGGCCCCGCACGTCGACGTGTCGGCGGTCAGCGACGACGAGGCGCTGCTGCTGGCCGACGCGCAGACCTCGGGCGGGTTGTTGATCGCCGGGGAGATCCCGGGCGCACCGGTGATCGGTGAGCTGGTGCCGCGCGGCGAGCACACCATCATCGTGCGGTGACGGGGTCGATGCAGCCCGTCGTCAGCCGGCCAGCGCTTCCCCGGCCGGGCCCAGCGCCAGGAACTGGGTCTCGCCGTTGGCGTCGTCGAGGCCGTCGTTGTCGGTGACGACGTAGAGCTGCCCGTTGCCGGCGATCGCGAAGCCTTCGACCTTCTCCTGCACGAACCCGTTGGTCGCCGCCAGGTCGGGCAGCAGGTCGCGCGCCAGTGTCTTGGTCAGCACCGGCAGCGGCTCCCCCGTATCCGTCGGGATCGCGACCCGGTAGATCCGTTTGACGCGGGCGTCGGGCCCATTGAGCTTGTCGCGTTCCAGGACCAGCAGCGCCCCGTCGTGAACGGCGATCTCGGACAAGCCGATCCAGTCGCCGTCGGTGTCGGTGCGCTCCAGCGGGTAGCCGAACCACTCCCAGGTGTCGCCGTCGGGGGTGTAGCGGCCCAGCCGGGCCACGCCCTTGGGGTCCGTCTCGACTTCGCGTTGCACGGCCACCCAGACCGCGTCGCCGTCGACCGCCACGCCCTCCAATCCCTGACCGCCCAGCCCGGCCGCGATGTCGCCGGGCAGCGGCACCCTCCGCTCGATCGCGCCGTCGGCGGTGACGAACACCAGCTGGTTGCCCGGCCCCTCCTCGCCCTCGACGGCCAGCACGTAGCCGCCGCCTTGTCGGGCCGCGACGCCCTCGACGTCGAGGGTGACGGGCCGGCCGTCCTCGGTGATCGGCAGCGCGGTGTCGATCAGCGCCGGCGTCTGGGTCACGTCGATGCCGAGGATCCGCGACGGGCCGACGGCGAGGTCGGCGGAGGTGTAGAGCCGGTCCGGGTCGGCCGGGTCGGGGCTGAGCGCGCCGAGCGCGCCCCACGGGATCGGGGCGCCGTCGACGTCGCCGGACACGATCGACGGGAACGCGGGCTGCCCGCCGGACTGGCCGTAGCCGTAGAGGGACACCGAGGCCCGCACCCGGGCCTCGGCGTCATCGGACTCCGAGGAGATCGCCAGCAGGCCCCGGGCCGGGATCGGTAGCACACCTTCGGGTCCCGGCGTGGTGGGCAGGATCTGCCGGAACACCGGTGCGGTCGGGTCGCCGACGTCGTAGACGGCGACGAAGTTGCTGCGCTCGGAGGCGATCAGCGCGGTGGGCCGCCCGCCCAGCTCGGTGATCGACAAGCCCTCCGGCTCAGGGCCTTTGGATTCGGCCCTGCCCTCGAGGTGCAGCCCGGTGCGCACCGCGAGCTGCTCGACGGTGTTGCCGGCGTCCCACACCACATCACCGGTGCCGGCGTCGAAGATGGTCCAGCCGCGGGTGCCGCCCTTCCAGTCGCCCTCGTTGGCGGTGGCCAGGTGATCGTCGCCGATCCAGCCGATGGCGTCGGGTTCGCGGGCGGTGGCGGGGATGGACCCGGTCTGGTCGATGACGCCGTCCTCGGCGGTGTCGATGCCGTCGACGGAAACCGTTCCGGCGCTGAAGATCTTCTGCACCCGCCCGGTGCGGCCGTCGAGCACGGCGATGCCGTTGTTCTCCTGCAGCGTCACCGCGACCTGGCCGCGGGCGTTGATCGCGACGTACTCCGGTTCCAGGTCCTCGGGGGTGTCCAGCCCGGCGGCGCGGGCCGCGTCGGCGTCGAAGTCCACCCGGCGCGGCGTCCACGCCTGGGGGGCGCCGGTCAGGTCGAGCAGCTGGACGAACCCGGTGGGCGGCTGCGGCAGGTCGCCCTCCTCGCCGCCGGGCGGGGTGAACTCCTCGTCGCGCTGGTTCTCCATCGCGATCGCGGCGAACGCCCCGTCCGGGCTGACGGCGATCGAGTCCGGTTGCCCGCCCAGGTCGATGCTGTGCACCCGGGTCCGGTCGGCGACGCGGACGACGTCGAGGCGCCCGGACGGCTGCGCGAAGTCCCCGCCGGTGGTGTCGACGACGACCAGGACGAACTCGCCGGCGGCGGCCACCGAGGTGGGCTGGTCGTCGGCGTGGCCCAACTCGGCAAGTGAGAGGGTGCCGGTGCCAACGGGTTTGGCGGGGTCGCGGATGTCGAGGAAGCCGATGCGCTTGGCGGCGGCGTCGGTGTAGATGACGGTGGTGCCGTCGGGGGTGACGGTCAAGATCTCGGCGACGGTCTCGGCGTCGGCGGGGTCGGCGGCGGGCCGGTTGAGGTACACCGGGTAGGTGGCCAGCCGGTGGTAGCGCTCGGCGTCGGGCAGCGCGAAGTCGATCGGCGAGGTGGCACGCGGGGTGGCCGGCGGCGGTTCGGTCGGCGAGGTGGTCTGGCCGTCGGTCGAGCAGGCGGCCAGCGTCAACGCCGCGATCGCTGCGGCGGCTGCGGCCCGGGTCGGGTTCGAGGTCATCGCGCGTCACTCTCTTCAGTTGTGCGATCGGTCGAGTGAGCTTGGCGTGGCCAGGTGAGCGGATGCGGACCGGAAGGTGAACGGCCCGCGACGAGATGGTGACCGCGGGTGGCGTTTGGGGTGCGGTGGTCCGGGAAATGCAGATCGGGCCCGCCACCTACAGTGGCCCTGGTAGACCGAGTGCGGGAGGTCGGATGACATCGGCGGGTGCGGCGTCGGCCTCGACGTGGGCGCCGCTGCGGTCGCCGATGTTCCGGGCGCTGTGGATCGCGCAGTTCGTCTCGAACCTGGGCACCTGGATGCAGACCGTGGGCGCGCAGTGGATGCTGGTGTCCGATCCGGGCGCGGCGGTGCTGGTGCCGCTGGTGCAGACCGCGACGACGCTGCCGGTGATGCTGCTGGCGCTGCCGTCGGGGGTGCTGGCCGATCTGGTCGACCGGCGGCGGCTGCTGCTGGCCACCCAGGGTGCGATGGCGGCCGGGGTGGGCCTGTTGGCGTCGCTGACCGGGGCGGGGTTGACGACGCCTGCGGTGCTGTTGACGTTGCTGTTCATGATCGGCTGCGGGCAGGCGCTGACTGCGCCGGCGTGGCAGGCCATCCAGCCCGATCTCGTTCCGCCCGAGCAGATTCCCGCGGCGGCCGCGCTGGGCAGCATGAGCATGAACGGGGCCAGGGCGATCGGCCCGGCGATCGCCGGGGTGCTGGTGTCGGTGGCCGGGCCGACGTCGGTGTTCGCGCTGAACGCGGTGTCGTTCGTCGGGATCGTGATCGTGCTGATCGCGTGGCGGCGGCCCGCGGTGGAGCAGGACTACCCGCCGGAGCGGGCATTGGCGGCGCTGAGCGCGGGCGGTCGGTACATCCGCCGGTCGCCGGTGGTGCGGCGGATCCTGCTGCGCACGGCGTTGTTCATCGGGCCGGCCAGCGCGCTGTGGGGGCTGCTGCCGGTGATCGCGAGCCACCAGCTGGGGTTGTCGTCGGCGGGCTACGGGCTGCTGCTGGGCGCACTGGGGGTGGGCGCGGTGTCGGGGGCGTTCCTGCTGTCGCGGCTGCGGGCCAGGTACGGGCAAAACGCGCTGCTGACCCTCGGGGCGGGCGGTTTCGCGGTGGCCACGGCGGTGCTGGCGCTGGTGCACAACTTCGCGGCGGTATTGGTGGCGCTGGTGGTCGGCGGCGCGTCGTGGCTGCTGTCGTTGGCGACGCTCAATGCGTCGATGCAGCTGAGCCTGCCGGCGTGGGTGCGGGCGCGCGGGCTGTCGGTGTACCAGCTGATCTTCATGGGTGGGCAGGCGCTGGGGTCGGTGGTGTGGGGTGTGCTGGCCGAGGCGACGACCAGCGTGATCAGCCTGCTGGTGAGCGTGGCGTTGCTGGTGGGGTGCGCGGTGTCGCTGCTGGTGCTGCCGCTGCGCAAGGGCACCGGCAAGCTGGATCTGAGGCCGTCGTCGCACTGGCCGGAACCGATGCTGGTGATCGAGCCGGAGCCGCTCGACGGGCCGGTGCTGGTGCTGACGTCGTATCGGGTGCTGCCGGAGAACGAGGAGAACTTCATCGCGGCGATGACGGTGCTGGGCCGGTCGCGGCGCCGGACCGGGGCGGCGCAGTGGCGGCTGTTCCGCAGCGTGGAGCAGGAGTCGACGTTCGTGGAGACGTTCGTGGTGCGCTCCTGGGGTGAGCACATGCACCAGCACTACACCCGGCTGACGGGTCAGGATCTGATCATCGAGCAGACCGTGGAGAAGTACATCGAGGGCCAGCCGGAGTCCGAACACTTCCTCGCGGTGCGCGACGTGCGGTAAGGGGGCGTCAGTCGGGCCAGCCGGGCGCAGCGGGTGCGACGGCGGGCGGCGACGTCAATTCCGTTGCCGCGAGGCGCATTCGCTCCTCGGGCGGGATGCCGAGCCGGTCGAGACACTGCTGGCGCAACCGGTCCTCCTGCGCGCGCGCCTCGAAGAAGCGTTGCTTCGCCTCATCCGGCGCCAGCCCAGGATGATCGACGGTCGACCACGCGCTGACCGGCCCTGCGCCGGTGACGAACCACGGCCCGAACACGTCCTCGGTCGGTGCAGGCAGAGGCCCTTCCTGCGGCTCGCTGGGCGATCCCGGCGCACCGTCGGCGGAGGGGTGACGATCGGTGAACTCGATACGCCAGACCAGCATGTTGGTCGAGTCCGCCCGTTCAGCGTTCTTGGCATGCTCGATGCTCACCGGGCGATAGACCGAAGCGTCCGGCACTCGCGTATAGACGTCGAACTGGGATTCACAGACCAGCGCACGGAACCCGTCGGGCAGAGGCTCCAGCCCCAGGATGTGGAGCTCTTCGTTGCCCACCACCACGCTGTCGCGTGGAACGGGAGAACTTCCGCGGTACCCGCGGACGCTGCGCCGCACATACGGTGCTGCGCTCCGTTCCAGCGCCCCCTCTGTCACCGACGAACGCGTCGCACGATCAAACCCCGGATACACCGATCGGAGGTCGTCGGTGAAGTACGTCAACAACCAGGATTCCAGGTAGGCCCGCAGCGGCACCGCCCACCCCGTCGTGAGATCGATCCCGTCCGGGACCGTCCACCGAAAGCGGAAGTCCGTGAGGTGCCCTGGCCAATTCGGCGCTTGCTCAACCGATGTCGGGTCCGCCGGTTGGCTGTCCGTGCCGCAGCCTGCCACCAGCAGCGCGACCGCCACACCGACACAGCCGAGCGCAGTCGTCAGCGAGCGCACCATCGATACCCTTTTCTGCTCAACGACCTCATAGACTCACCCGCCCGGAGGACCGCACTACCCCGGCCAGCCGGGTACGGCAGGTTCGACGGCAGGCGGTGAGTCCAATTCCGTCGTCGCGATGCGCATCCGCTCCTCGGGCCCGATCCCCAGCCAGTCCAAACACTGCTGCCGCAGTCGATTCTCCTCAGCAGTGGCCTCGAAGAAGCGTTGCTTCGCCTCATCCGGCGGCAACCGCGGATGGTCGCTGTCCGACCAGTTGCTGACGAACTCCGCACCAGTGACGAACCAAGGCCCGAACACGTCATCGGTCGGCGCGGGCAGAGGTCCCTCCTGGGGCGTGCTCGGCGATCCCGGCGCTGCCGGCTGACGGTCGGTGAACTCTATGCGCCACACCCGCATGTTGACCGTGTCCGCACGATCGGGCGTCTTCGCCGACTCGATGGCCGCCGGCCTGAGCATGCCGGTGTCGGCGTTGCGGGTGTACACACCGAACTGCGAGTCGCACACGATCGCCCGGAACCCTTGCGGTATCGGCTCGGTGCTCAGGATGTGTAACTGCTCGTTGCCGACGACGTCGCCTCCACCAACCGGTGAACTTCCGCGGTAGCCGGCTATCCTGCGTTGCGCGTACGGCGCCGCCCGCCACTCCGGTGATCCTTCCTGCAGCAGCGGCGGTGTCGCGTGGTCGAACCCTGGATACACCGATCGGAGGTCATCGGTGAAGTAGGTCAACAGCCACGATTCCAGGTAGGCCCGCAGCGGTACGGCCCACCCCGTGGTCAGATCGAGCCCGTCCTGGGCCGTCCATCGAAAGCGGAAGTCCGTGAGGTACCGTGGCCAATTCGGCGCTTGCTCAACCGGTGTCGGGTCCGCCGGTTGGCTGTCAGTGCCGCAGCCTGCCACCAGCAGCGCGACCGCCACACCGACACAGCGAAGCGCACGCATCATCAGAACCCTTCCACCGCACTACCCCGGCCAGCCGGGCGCGGCCGGCTCGGCGGCGGGCGGAAAGTCCAATTCCGTTGTCGCGAGCCGCAAGCGTTCATCGGGCGGGATGCCCAGCCAGTCCAAACACTGCTGCCGCAACCGGTCTTCCTCCTCGCCCGCCTCCAGGAAGCGCTGCTTCGCCTCGTCCGGCGCCAGCCCAGGATGATCGGCGTTCGACCACGTGCCGACCAGCCCTGCGCCGGTGACAAACCACGGCCCGAACACGTCCTCGGTCGGTGCAGGCAGAGGCCCTTCCTGCGGCTCGTTGGGCGAAGCCGGCGCTCCGTCGGCGGACGGGTGACGATCGGTGAACTCGATACGCCACACCAACATGTTGTTGAAATCTGCCTGTTCAACGTTTTTTGCATGCTCGATGCTCACCGGCCGATAGACCGAACTGTCCGGCACTGTCGTATAGACGGCGAACTGGGATTCACAGACCAGCGCACGGAACCCGCCAGGCATTGACTCCAACCCCAGGATGTGAAGCTGCTCGTTGCCCATCGTCACGCTGTCGTGTGGAACGGGCGAACTTCCGCGGTAACCACCGATGCTGCGCTGTGCATAGGGTGTCGCGGTCCATTCTGGTGTCCCCTCCTTGATCAGCGGGGGGGTCGCCCGATCAAAACCTGGATACACCGATCGGGTGTCGTCGGTGTAGAACGTCAACAACCAGGACTCGAGGTAGGCCCGCAGCGGCACGGCCCAGCCCGTGGTCAGGTCGATCCCCGGCTCGCCAGTCCACCGGAACCGGAACTCGCCGAACGACTGAGGCCAGTTCTTCGGCCCTTCCGAAGGTGTCGAGTCCGGCACCCTTCCATCGGTTCCACAGCCAGCGACCAACAGCATGGTGACGACACTGGCACAGCTGATCATGCGCATCAGCGAGCGTGCCATCCGCATTTTCTTCCGAGGTGTCATGTGAAATCGTCGAATTCGCCATCGGAAACATACGTCGCATTCCCATACGCCTCTACCCATTTCAGGTACGGGAGGTCGTTGTTGCCCGATACTGATGACATGTAGGAGTCGATGACCGGCTGGTGCTCGGGGTCGACATTGAGATGGCCGTCGACGACGGCCCCACCGAGCAGACTGAGATCCCCGACGTTTTCCTCCACCAGATACGCCGCGATCGGTTTGGTGATGTCGTCGAGTTCGCGCAGGGTCATCGGCGCCTGCGGATCCCGTGTCGGCGGGTCGCCGATGAACAACTGCCGCAGCGGATCACCGGGCATGGCGTCGTAGACGTCGACGCCATCCTTGACTCCCGGTATGGCGCCGAGCATCCCGTGCCCGAGGTCGTACCACGCGGCCCGCTTGTCGTAGGCCGCCTGCGCCGCCTGGTAGCTGTCCTTGCCGGAGTCCAGCTGGTGGATGTACTCACCCATGTCCATCGCGCCGAGCAGTTTTCCGTTGGCCTGCAACAGTTCCCCGTCCGGCACCGCACCGTTGGCCAGCCCGTCGCCGTAGTCGATCAGGTACTCCTGCGCGATCCGACTGGCGTTGCCGTTCAACGTGTTCGACGCGATCTCGTCGCCGTCGAGCACCGCGAACAACCCGCGCATGGTGCTGCTGTTGGCGCCGGGATCGAGCGGGCCGAAGCCCTGCGTGCCGTCGCGGTTCACCCCAGCCATGTCGTCGAGGTACGGCACGTTCGCCGTCGCCAGCGCCCGCACCAGCTCCGGGTTCACCTGCGCCAGCGAGTCCCGGCCCTGCAGGTTCAGCAGGTCGCGGTACTTCTCCCCGGCGTAGGAGTCGAACGCGTGCATCGTCTGCCCGGCCCGCGCCGAATGGTCGCTGGCCTCGGGGAACAACGCCCCTGCCGCGGCACCGTTGTCGGCCCAGTCGTGCTCGTAGAGGTCCTTGATGAAATCGGTGGCCGGCGAGTTGCCGTCGCGGCCGACGATCGCGTCGTGCACCGCTGTCGGGTCGTCGGACGCCGACTGCAGCAGCTGCTGCAGTGTCGGGTCGAGATTCTCGTGCCCCCAACGGTCGTCGTAGTTGGGCCAGCGGTCGCTCTGGTAGTGCTCGAGCAGCTCGCGGGACTCGGCGAGCAGCCCGTCGTTGAGCGCACTGCCACGCTGGGTGTTCGGGTCGCCGTAGTCGGCGATCGCGGCGATGGCGCGGTACTCCTCCAGGTACTTGTAGGGCTGGTTGTAGTCCGGCGGCAGATGGATCTTCGACCCGTCGGGCATGGTCTTCCACTCCCCGGTCGGGTCGTTGAGCAGCGGCGCGTCGAACACCTCCCGGATGCTGTCGGGCAGGTGCTCAGCACCGCCGGAGGCCGGCACGTATCCCGGGTCGCCCGGCGTCGACGCGGGGTTCGCGCCGGCGGCGTGCACGGTGTCGCTGCCGATCAGGTGCAGCCCGTTGGACACCGCCCGCGCCTGCTCGGGGGGCAGCTGGTCGAGGATCGCCTTGATCTCCTGCGGCGACTTGCCGTCCAGGGACTGCGACAGCCCCGCCAGGTAGGACATCTGCTGGGGCGGGATTGTCAGTGACCCCGCGTCCAGGGCCGCCTGCTGCTCCGGCGTCAGCGTCGTGGCCTGCTGCAGCCGGGCGGCCTCCGCGGCGCTGAGTTCACCGTCGGCGAGCGACTCGCCATCCGCGCTGCCCTGCTCGCCGGCCTCGTCGACGTCCTTCGCGTCCTGCTCATCGTCCCCGCCGAGCAGGTCCGGGCCCCCGGCGCCCTCGCCCGTGCCGGCCTTGACGAATTCGGTGCCGACCAGCTGGATCTTGCCGCCGATCTCGTTGAGCCGCCCGTTGGAGCCGGTGACGATCTGGCTGACCCGGGCCAGGCCTTTCGCCACGATCGGAGCCAGCATCTGCTCGCGCAGCGGTCCCGGCGGCACCGACTGCGCAGCGGCCAGCACCCAGGACCGGATCGCATCGAGGTTCTGTCGGCCCGTCGCGACCACGCGCGCGGACTCGCTGACGTGGGCACTGAGCTGTCGGTCCAGCCGGGCCAGCGTGCCGATCACCTCGGCGTGCGCGGTGTTCCTGCCGTCATAGGCCAGCGCCGCACCACCGGACCAGTGCCGGCCGGGCGCGGCGGTGCGCACCGTCTGCGACAGCTCGGACAGCTGGGCGCTCTGATCGAAGACCTCACCGGTCTGCGGCACCCCGGCACCGAAGGTGTTGCGCGCCTGCGACCACGTCGCCAGGAACGCGTCCAGCACCGTCACGCAGGCCAGTCTATGGGCGCCGCGGGAGACCCCAGTGCACCAAATTTGCGGCTACTGCGGGTCGACGCCGGGGTACCACGAGTTGCGGTGGGCGCGGCGCTGTTCGTACATGGCCTGGTCGGCGGCGTCGAGGACGGCGTCGATGCCGCGGCCGTCGCCGCGGCGGTGCACGGCGTAACCGATGGTCAGCGAGACGGGCACGGCGGCACCGTCGGCCAGCGTGATCGGTTCGCGCTCGAACTGCCCGGTGATCCGGGTCGCCAAGCGGGCCAGGCCGTCCTCGTCGATGGTGTCGGTGATGACCAGGAATTCGTCACCGCCCCAGCGGGCCACCAGGCCGTCGTCGCCGACGGCGGCCAGCAGGCGCGCGGCGACCTGCACGAGCAGTTGATCGCCGGCGTGGTGGCCGCGGTTGTCGTTGACGGCCTTGAATCTTTCGATGTCACAGAACAACACGCCGTAGCCCTCGTCGTCGGCGTCGAGTTGTTCGAGCCGGCTCCAGCCGGCCGAGCGGTTGGCGATCGAGGTCAGCGGGTCGGTGGCGGCCTGGCGGGCCAGTTCGGCTTCGCGCATCCGGTCGGCGGTGACGTCGACGATCTGGGAGACGAAACAGAGGGGCTGTTCGCGGGGTCCGTGCACCAGCACCGCGGTCAGCGCGCACCACACGATGTGGCCGTCGGCGGCGATGTAGCGCTTGTCCATTCGGTAGGAGCGGCGCCGCCCGGCCAGACAGTCGGCGACCAGCGCCAGGTCGGAGTCGAGGTCGTCGGGATGGGTGATCTGTTGAAAGGTCATGTCTTCCAACGCTCGCCGGTTGTAGCCGAGCATCGTGCGCAAGGCCCGGTTGGTCCGCAGGAAGGTGCCGTCGAGCCCGACGACGGCCATCCCGATCGGCGAGTGGGCCAGCGCGAGTTCGAAACGCCTGTCCTCCAATAGATCCAGCGTCGCCGGCGGCTGGTCGGTGGGCGCGGCGGTGGCGTGGGCGACCGGGAAGCCGTGGCCGTGCGGCTTGGGCCGGCTCAGGCAATAGCCCTGCGCCCAGGTGATGCCGGAGGCGGCGACGGCGTCGAGTTCGCCCTGGCTCTCCACGCCTTCGGCGATCACGGTGGCACCGATCTGCCCGGCGAACTGGGCGATGGCTTGGGCCAGCCGGCGGCGCGCGTCGTCGGTGTCGATGTGGCGGGTGATGGACTGGTCGATCTTGACGAAGTCCGGTGCCAATTCGAGGACGTGGGAGAAGGAGGCGAAGCCGGCGCCGACATCGTCGACGGCGACGCGCATGCCGCGGGCCCGGCAGGCCTCCAGGGCCTCTTCGAGGAGGCCGTAGTTGGGGACGGCGTCGTGCTCGGTGATCTCCAGGACGATACGGGACGGGTCGACGTCGGCGAGCAGCTCGGCCCACGGCACGGCCAGGACGGCCGCCGGGGAGATGTTGATCGCGACGAAGACGCCGTCGGGCAGGCGCGGCATCTTGGCGCAGACCCGGGTGACGACGGCGGTCTCCAGCTCGATGCCGAGGCCGAGCTGGGTGGCCTGCTCGAAGAAGGCGTCGGGCCGGAACGGCTCGCAGGGGAAGCGCGCCAGCGCCTCGACGCCGACGACCTTGCCGGTGGCGGCCTCGTGGATGGACTGGAACACCACTTCGAAGTCGCGTTCGGCCACCACCCGGCGGATGGCCTTGTGCTGGTCGGCGGTGGGGTCGGGGGCGCGGGTGGGGGCGTCGATCAGGGTGCCGATGAGGGTGGCGACCTGGTCGACGATGCCCAGGTCGGAGTCGACGAGGTAGGGCTTGGGCTCGTGGCTGACCACGCAGACCATGCCGAGCGTCGCGCCGCCGTGCCCGGTCACGGGTGCGCCGACGTAGGCGCCGAGGCCCGATTCCTGGGTGACGGGCAGGGCGGCGGTGGTCTGGTTGGCGGCGGTGTCGGGGATGACGGCGGGCAGGCGGCCGTCGATGACCCGCACGCAGTAGGAGTCGGCCAGCCGGGAGCGCTTACCGGGCACGACGCCCAGTTCGCCGGCGGTGCCGTCGAGGACCTGGATGACCTGCATGCCGTCGTCGAACAGCGAAAACCATGCGGTTTCCAGCCCGAGGCGCTGGCGGACGACACCGAGAAGGGTGCGCACGAGCTCCACAGGGATGTCGAGGCCGCCCCCGGCGAGGGGCTCAGGCACCCCTTCGGCAGACATGGCAAGAAATCATAAGCTGCGTCAATACGCCTGATCGAGTTATCCCTGTTCGCTTTATCCGGTGTCGGCCGGGAGTAATTGGAGATAAGTCCCCTTGACCATCTGTGACCAGGCCTTTGCCTTATGTGCAACGGCTCGGAGTTTTGGGTGATACCGGCGGTCCGGGGTGCGCGGAATTGGTGCAGTGGGGCTCTTGGGGCGGCTCGATACTGAGAGCCATGGCAGCAACGAACGCGATGGGTGCATTCCTGTCTGTCTGGACCAAGGCGCGTGCGACGTTCGGGGTGGGTCCGCCGCAGCCCGGCGCGTCCTACGATCGCAGCGCCACGCTCACCTGCCTGGCCGATGAGCTCGGCCAGGCAGCACCGACGAGGTACTGGTCCGGCCGCGCCGCAACGGCCTACGCAACGGCGAATACCGAGCACGGGCACCTGCTACACGAGCTGGGAATGCTCGACCGGCGGCTGGCCGAGCAGGTGGACCAGTCTGCGCGGATAGTGGCCGCCGGACGGAGCAACCTCGACGCTATCCGCGCGTGGGTGGTGGCAGCAGCGGCGAGCCTGCCGAAGAACGAGGTTCGCGGCCGGATGCTGGCGCCGATCGTCTGTAGAGGCCTGGCTCAGCTCGCGAACGTGGTCACGCGCGCCAACACCGACTTGAACACCGTGGGCGACAACATCGCCACGATCGGCGCAGAGTTCCAAGCATTGGGAGCAGGGCAGCGGTTCGGCGACATACCGGAGAGCCCGGCACCGGACCGCGGCGAGCCCGAGCCGTCTGACCGCAACCAGAATCAGATCGCCGCATTTCGGGATGTATTCGGCCGCACCCCTGTGAGCGACAGCGACTGGCTTACCGCAGCTGCCCTTGATCCCACCAGCTACGACGCGAAAAACGAAGGTGTCGCAGCGAATGTCGTAGTGGGGCGGATCAATCCGGTTCCCGGCCAGGGCGTGGTCCGGACGAATCTGTTCATCCCGAGCAAGGATGTGTGGGCTCCGGCCTTCGACTGGCCGCCGTATGACAACAACCTCGGGGACAATCGTGGGTTCTCCTCCACGGCGGGGCCGGAGGCATCGCGGGTGTCGATTTACACCGACTTCGACAACGGCATCGTCGTCGCGCGGCAGAACCCGTCGATCAACGCCGACACCGGCCAAGTCCACACGGGGACACCGTCGATTGCTGCGGTACAAACCTCCGACGGCGGGGTGTTGATCAAGTACAACGCGGCGGATCCGTTCTCACCTGGCGGTGAAGGGTTAGCGAAGGGAACGGGCATCAGTGTGAACGGCACGCTGGGGGTCGTCCCCTCAGAGACCGGGCCCCGCGTGGGTGGCGAGGACGTCACGACGTTCCCTGCGCTGGAGATCTACAACGACTGCGGCGGGACGACGACCACCGTGCTGCAGGCGTGGCCAACGTTCTTCGACAACGCGGCAGGCCCGATGACCGGCTTACTGTTCGACAGAGACGTCGGCGATCCGACAGTTGTCCCGAGCTTCAACAATGTTGTTCCGCAGATCCTTTCGCCGGTCCCGTCAGACGTCAGTGAACCGGCGTCGGTTCCGATGACACCACCAATGTCGATCGTGCCCCCGGGGAACTTCACGCCGTTCGGTCCTGCCGCGGACGCGCCGACAGTTCGGGTATACACGCCCTTGCACGGCTCCGAGTTCCTTTCCGATCAATGACCTACGCTCACCTACAAATCACGAATGCGGGAGGCTGATGCCGTGGCCATCGACTGGACGCGCGCGGCGGTGATCGGGGCGCTGGTCGGCGCGGTCTTCTGGGCGGCGGCAGTGTTCACTCTCATCGTGTCCGACGGCGCGACGGCTGCGTGGGTGGTGGTCGGTGTCGTCGCCGCCGCACTCGTTGCCGTCGGTGTGCCGCTCTCTCGCCGCGCGGCTCAGCCCCAGTGGCGTTGTTACGGAGCGGGATTCGTATTGGCACCCTTCACAGGCCTGGTTCCAATGGCGGTGTTCAGCACGGCGGGGCTGATCGCGCATGTAGGAGCGTCGATATGACGAGGGCCGAGACCGTTCGTGAGCAGCGGCCCGTTGCCCTGCTGACCGGGTTGTTCGTCGGGTTCGCCTCGACGTGCCTGACGATGGGCGTGTTCTGGCCGTTCGCCCCGCTGTTTCCCGCGGTCGTCGCCGGGATCGCCGCACTGATCCCGGTCCGGGCGCACTTCACGTTCGCCAAGGGCGCGCTCATTGCGGTGCTGGGCGTGGTGGCGTTCGAGGTGTTGTTCGTGGTGCTGATGTACGTGGGTCTTGCGCTGCTCTGACGTCTTGGCCCTCGCTATCGGTGGCGGCTGTCCTTTTGCCCTGGTCGTGCGGCGAGCGCCCGGACTTGTCGGACCGGATCCCTACAGTCACCGCCACAGCTATCCAGCGGGGAGGAGACGCAATGGCACCCAAGCCCGTGGCCATGTCACGGCCGGTCGGCATCGCGGCGGCGCGGCCGCGCCCGATGCTCGCGATCGCGGTCGCGGTGGCCGATCACGGTGAGGCCGGGTTCCGGTACGCGGCGGCGGCCGCCGATGGGCGCCGCTGGGCGGGCACGGTGACAGCCGAGTCGGTGGACACCGCGCTGCTCGACGTCATCCGGCGGATCCGGGAGGCCTCCGGGGCGGGGCGGACCCGGTTCGTACTGCAGGTGCCGCCGCGCAGCATGCTGTGGGCGCTGCGCGACGAGATCGCGGTGCTGGTGCCCGGGGTGTGGATCGACCGGCCCCGGCTGTCCGACGAGACGGTGGTTCGGCGGGCGTGCGCCGGGCTGCGGGAGGTGGCCGCACCGGTGTGGGTCGCCACCGACGGGTCAGTGCGGGGCAAGATCACCGGGTACGGGTGGCTGGCGTCCTCGGGTGAGTACGGGCTGCAGGGGGTGCGGCATTCGACGAAGTTGATCGGCCCGGAGGTGGTGTTGGTCGCCGAGCTGCGCGCGATCGGGATGGCGGTGCAGCACTTCCGCGGCCGCGCTATCACGGTGCTCAGCGACAGCAAGCCGGCGCTGGCCATGGTGACGCGGTGGATTGCCGGTGAGGACGTGCTGCCGCAGGGCTACCTGACGTATCGGGAGAGCGGCAAGACGCCGGGGCTGGTGCGGGCGCAGCGGATCATCCACGAGGACCGCGACCGGATCACCCCGGTGTGGATGCAGGGACACCGTGGCGAGCCGCTCAACGAGGGCGCCGACGCGCTGGCCCGGCTCGCGTCGCGGTATGCGCTGGGCGACAGCGGCCTCGACGGCGACGAGTACCACCGCCGCGCCCAGGACCTGGCGGAGACGTTCGCGCGGGAGTTCAATCGGGCGCGCACGGCGTAGGGGTTCGGGCCGCCCGAGTGGCCATGCCGTCATGCGGTGGGTGACGATGAACGTCACCGCACACCGACGATCAGGGGGCATGCGTGACGGGGCGGCGACATCTGCGCGTGGTGAGGGATCTCGATGGCCCGGCTGCCACGCTGCGCGGCATCGACCCTCGGTTGGTCGACCTGGTCGAGCACCTGAGTGCCACGACACTCGGCGGCGGACTCACCGAGGCGGTGCTCACGGTGGCCAGGCCCTCACCCTTGGACGAGGTGGACGTCGTTCCGCACCTGCGGGCCGTGCAGTGGTTCCTCGACCGCGCCGCAGACGGTGGCATCCCGCTGACGGGTGCCGGCTATCTGAAGCCGGCCGACGTGCTCGAGGCATCGACGTTCGTTCCGGTGATGGCCGATTGGATCGGGAAGAAGAACCGGGAGAACACCTGCCGCCCGCTGCTGGAGTTCCGCAAGGCCCTGCAGCAGGTCGGGCTGTTGCGCAAGAACAAGGACATGCTGCTGCTCACCCGGGCAGGCGAGGCCGCCCAACGCGACCCCGGCGTGCTGTGGGAGCACCTGGCCGACAGGCTGATTCCCTCCTCGACTGCGTTCAAGGTGCATGCTGCGCTGCTGTTGCTGGCCTACACCGCGGCGTCGGCGGATCGCGAGCTGCCGTTCGCCACGATCACCGCGCTGTTGAACAACTTCGGCTGGCGCCACGAGGATGGTTCTCCGGTCGTCGAGGTCGACGTGCGGTGGCTGCCGATGTGGGACATCTTGCAGAACATCACGGATCAGCCGGTGACCTTCCGCCGCTACGACGTCGTCAGCCCGGCGGCAGCGGCACTGGCACGCAGGGCACTTCGCCGAGCCACAGGGTGATACGGCTGTCAGGGGTGTGCCCTGCCGGGGATTTCCGCTGACCCGTCAGTTTTGTCGGTGGCCGTTCGTAGTATTCGGCGCATGGCAGCACAACGGGGATCGGGACCGAGTGACGGCGCGGTGTTCGGCGTCCTCTTGCTGCTGTGCCTGTTGGTCGGGTTCATCATCACGTACTTCTGGTGGTTCGTCGCCGGTGCCGTGCTGGTGGGGTTGGTATTCGCGGCCCGTGCGATCGTTCGCAAGGTCGAGGAACGACGCCAGCTGGAGGCAGCGGAGCTGACAAGCCTGGAGTTCGATCAGCTCCGCCGAGCCGAGCGGCAGAAGCGGTGGACGCTCATCGGCGACCCCCGGGCCATCTACGGGGAGGGCGGCGACGCGGCGCAGGCGGTGACCGGCTGCTCGGAAGCCACTGGGCCGCAGGGGGACTTGTCCGTGGCCCGGATGACGACCACACCGGCGGGACTGGACGCGCTGGCCAGGGACAAACCCAAGGCGTGGCCGCAGGTGTTGTTCGGTTCGATCCTGGTGCAGCGCAGCAATGCCCTGGTGCCGCGGCTGCTCGACAGCGAACTCGGCTTCACCTCGCCGTCGTCGGGCTACACGCTCGCGCCGTGGGAGCTGGCACCGACGATCGTCGATCTTCTCAGCGAGATGCGGAGCACGGGTGAGCAGGCGGGGAACTTCATGAACGGACCGGCATTCATGCGGGCGTTCACCGGCACAGATGACGCCGGGCCGGACCCGGCGGCGGTCCGCCACATCGCCAACCGCCTGATGGACTATTTCGAGCGGCTCCTGGAGCTGTCGGAGCGCTGCCGTGCGCTGCCCGTGCTGTCGGCGCACGTCGACATCGTCACCGACTGCGCCCGGATGCTCGACGGCCCGCTGCAGAACTTCCGCGAGTTCATCGGCGACTACGTCGATCTCATGAACGCCCTGCCCGTTCTCCTCGACGGCACCACCGGTACCGTCGAGCTGGACCCGATCAGCCTGTACATCAAGTTCGACAGCGAGCGACACTCCCGCATCCGCAAACGCCTCGACGCGATCACGGGGTCGTAGTGAGTGCGATTCCCCTCCACACCACTGGCGACTGAGCGATGGACATCGACCCGGTAGCCATGGCGAAGCGCCGCAAGGGAAGGAGCGGGGGCAGTACCTCTGCGCTCGTTGTTCCAACGAGTGAGATCGGTCGGTGTACCCGCAGGGTGTCCGGAATGTACGCCAGCGGACCCCAGATCAGGCTGCTGAAACCGAAGCATAGGGACGGCGAATGTAAGTCTCGGCCTGTAGCAAGCGTTGGTACTGCCGACTTCCAGTTCGCCAGGAATCTGTCAACCGAGCACCTGCTCAGCAACCTACGTGCCAGCCGTGAGGAGTGACAGAGATCACGCCTGACGCTAACGCGCAAGTAAATAGCATGTTCCATCGGGCGAAAACCGCGTGACCCTGCACAGGCCTAGAGGATTCGCCCGCGGCGTCTCTGAGTGGGGCTAGGATTTGCCGGGCCTACGGCGTCGATACAACTGAATACGTAGTGCCACAACTGAATCCCTCTACGTAGATAGCGGAAGAGGCAGCATGCGGACGAGCCACGATTGCGCCGGCTCAGGAGAACAGAATGTCATCGTCCGCCTTTCCCGAACGTCTTCCTTTCCAGGGACCGAGACAATGGAGAGCGGAAAATGAAGAAACGCCAACGTACGCCCCGCGTCCAGAAGGTGACACTGGCTGAAGTAGAGGCGCTCAAGAATAAAGGCTTGAATCAATCGGAGATAGCCGAGGTCAAAGGCGTGACCAAACAGTACATATCGTGGTTGGTGCACACGTACAACGGGCGACTGACCCCGAGACAGGTTGCGCTGCGGAACTTTCCGTGGCAGGTGAGCGACATCTTCACCAGGTCCACGATCTACAAGAACCTGCGTCACCACGCGGAGTACATCGCGACGGGTGGCGTGGGGATGCCCGACACCAAGCTATCGCGGCTGCGTGGTTTCTATCGGAAACTGCGGCAGAACAACTGGGTAATCGAGTTCGACCCCGATAACCCTCCGAAGCCTGGCGTGAGTTCTGTCGGAGGTTTCACCTACATACCCCGAACTCCTGAGGACGGGGAGTCGCTAGTGCGGTTCAACGAATACTCGAAGGATCTTGACTCAGAAGCGAAGAGACTATGGAGGTTTCCTCGCACCGAGCCGTGACAACAGCGAGGCAAGACATTGAAAGCTAAAGCAATATATGAGGTTCACTCGAAATTGACGAGCGGTGGTAGCCCCGAGGCGGTCGGAGGCACTCAAGGTCTTCCTCATTCTCCAGGACCTTGAGCACCTTGCTGATGTCGTTGCCCGTCAGAGTGCCGGCAACGGATCTTGTCACGGGTGACTTCGCAGAGCCGCTCGACGCACATATCGGCCAACGCGCGATAGGTCTCCTTCTGTCGGACGGCGGTGCCGGTGTCGACAGCAGCTCTACTAGCTTGAGTTGCTCGTTTACCGTCCGTCGGATGGCAGTCGCGGCGTTCTGGGATCCTCAGTTGCGAGATTGTGCTGGCGGCTGCATGCGCGGCCATCGCGTTCGCCGGCGTTTCTGGCGCGACGCCGCTAGACGATGAGTTTCTGGTCCGCCTGGACAAAATTGGTATTACTACATCCAATCCATTCGCAACGGTCGTCTCTGCCCTTGGAGTATGCCGACAGCTCAGAATGGGCACACCGCACTCACGAGTCGTCGACTTCATACTGAGCCAGAATCCCTCCCTCGACCGTGACGGAGCTGCGGATTATGTCGTTGTGGCCTACATGACGTATTGCCCAGACAAAACTCAGAACCCATTGTGTCAGCCAAGAATGAAACAAATTGTCGCGATGCACACAAAAGCCGGCGGTTTCGCCCGGCGACTTTCCGCGCACCCGAATAGGTCGGTGAACGGACTTGGCGCCCGAGCGCTGCCAGTTCAGCTGGCCATCGTCAACGCCACCGCGAACGCCTAAATCACCGTATCGACCATGTCAGCCGCGATCGCCAGGGCGGGTTGGACCTCACCGGCCCGAACATTCAGGCTCAGAGAATGCCCGCCGCTTGACCGATCACAAGACCTAATACGAACACCACGACGGCCACCGGGGCAGCGATCAAACCGATCAGCATGCCTTGGCCAACTTGCCCCAGCCGACCTTGGCGAGACCTGAGCACCACAGCCAAGGCGAGGTCGACCAGTAGCAGCGGAAGGACGACGACCAGCAGAGCAAGCCAGGGCAAGAACACCCACACTGCAAGCATCACCACCAGGATGTTCACCAATGACGCGATGAACGTGGCAGGACTGTAATCGGTCTGCCGCTGAGCCGCAGGAGGATTCACCATTTCAGGATCCAGAATCCATAAACGAATCCGCCGACGAAGACCACGGCATAAGATCCGATGACACCCAGCGCGATGCCGTCTGCCCGGGGCGACGCCGACCTCACCAGTGCGACCACCGCCACCGCACAGACGAGAAACACCGCCGCGGCGCTGACCAAGAAGAGCCCCAGCGGCCCGAACGCGGGATACACCCGGCCCAGCAGCCACGACGTCACGATCAACACCGCCAGAACGAGGTTCGACAGCAGCGGCGCAGACCAGGTCGCCGCCGACCAGGTGCGGGAGCCCGCGTCACGCAATCGCACGAGTGCTGTCATATCGCGTCCAACAGGGGCACTACGCCAGTTTATGGCCCCGGCGATCCCCCTCTGTGCACAAAGTCCCCACCGACGAACCGTCAGCCAACCGCCTTCAACGCCACCTCGAACGCCTCGATCACCGCATCGACCATGTCGGCCGTGATCGTCAGCGCGCGGTTGAACCGGAACGCGTTGCCCGTGGCGCTGCCGCGGCCGATCATCACACCGTTGTCGCGCAGGTTCTCGTGCACCCGCTTGGCCAGGTCGGTGGCCGGCCTGCCCGGATCGCCGTCGGCGACGAACTCGACCCCGGCCATCACCCCGGCGCCACGAACGTCACCGATCACCGGATAGCGGGACTTCAGCTCCGCCAACCCCGTCAGGAACTGCTGGCCGCGCTCGTGGGCGTTGTCGATCAGCCCGTCCTGCTGGATCACCACCAGCGTCGCCCGCGCCGCGGCCACCGACACCGGGTTCGACCCGAAGGTGTGGAAATACTTGTGCCCGGCAATCGATTCCGCGATCTCCCGGCGCACCACCACGGCCGAGATAGGGAACCCGCCGACAAGCGATCCCCTTGCCCAGCACGACGATGTCCGGTTGCACACCATGCTCCTCGAACCGCCAGAACCCCGAGCCGGTGCGGCCGAACCCGGTCTGGATCTCGCCGACGATGCAGACACCGCCGTGCCGGCGGGTCGATGATCATGCCGGCGACCCGCCCGCTGGTCGCGGTCTCGAAGACCCGGTCGATCTGCGCCACATACTTCTCGACATCGGATCCGAAGACCCTCTTGAACAGATCCGGGCTGTCGACGAGCACGACGTTGGCGTCCAACGCGGTGGGCTGGCGGAACGCGCTGATACCCGTCGCCGCACTCGCCCCCGGGGTGATGCTTTAATACGAGTTGCGCAGCGCGACGATGTCGGTGTTGCCGGTGAACACCCGGGCCATCAGCAGCGCCAGTTCCACCGCCTGGCACCCGTGTTGACCAGGTGGACAACGTAATCCAGTTCGGCAGCTTCGGCGAAGGTCGCCAGCAGCTCCTCGGCGCACAACCCCGGCTCCCGGTTGAAGTACATCGTCGTGCAGTGCTGCAGCTTCTCCAACTGCGCGATCGCCGCCGCGGACACGGCCGGGTGGTTGTAGCCCAGGCTGATGCACAGGTTCTGCCCGAGGCAGTCGAGGTAGCGCTTGCCGGCCTCGTCGAACAGGTAGTTGCCCTCGCCGCGCTCGAGGATCATCGGATCGTCGTAGGCCAACATGCCCCGGTGCGCCGGACTCAGCACCTTCTCGCGACGCTCGACGACCGCGTCCCTGTCCCCCATCCGAGCGTCTACATCTCCCACCAGGCCCCGGCAAACGGCCAGGGCACTCCTAGCGAGGACGCTCCACTACATGGCCAGCCGGCCGCCTCACTCAATCGGCTGGATGCAGATGCTGCTCGACCCAGCTCCAATCGATTCGTTCCTGCTCGAGCCGAACCTGATCACCCATGGCCCCTTCGACCAGGTCGGTGTAGAGGTTGAGTTCGTCGACCGTCAGACGGGCCAGATTCGACCGTGTCGGACGGTCCTCGGCGACCCACCGGTCGCGGTGCGCCAGCAAGGTCTCACGGTCCATCAGCACCGAACGGGTTTGTGGCAGCCAAGCCCTCAGCCGGTCCAGTATCGCGAAGCCGTGCGTGTCGATATCCCCCCAATACACCACCTCAGCATCGCCCAGCCACGGCAGCCGACCCACGTTGTCAACATCGAACCCCTTGCCCCACAGCACTATTCCGTGATCCGGAACCGCCACGCTCAGATAGCTGATCTCGTTCTCCACGACGATCGCCATCCGTGGCCGCACATCGATCTGGCCAAGTTCGTGAGCACGTACAGCGAGTTCGGTCAGCTCGGCGGGCAGCCCCAGAGAACGCGAGGGCCGCAACCGAACCAGAGCGGGTTTGGACCGTAGCCCAAGGTCACTGATGAACCCCGGGGCGGACGACGCTACTCCCAGCATGCCCGCCAACTCCGATCGGTGTCTCTCGACGAACTTGGTGTCGACACCGGGTGCGCTGATCTCGCGCAGGTACCGTCCCGAGTTCCGGTGCGCGTCAAGCCACTCGTAGGCCGCGAGCAACTTCGGCATCTGGGGCGCCAGCGCCAAAGCCCGGTGCGGGTGCGCGGCGATCCACGCACACACCCGCGGTTGCCGGCGCGACACCTCCAGGAGCTCGTCAAAGCGACGCATCGTGCTACCCACACGCAGCAGTGCCCAGGCCTGCTCCGGTCTGCGTATCACCGCCCGGGTGGGCAGATCGTTACGCCCGATCTTCCGTCCGCCGACCGATTTCCACTCCAGCTCGTAACAGGTGTCGTCGCACCGCCCGGAGTCCAACGCGGCCACCCAGTTCCGGACAGCGCCGATGTCCTCGCCGATCGAGGATGGCGTGGGGCCGCGCAGCGGCACCTCGATCGGCTCGAACGTTTCGGCGTTGGCGTGAGCCCTCAGTAGCGAGCCGTTGTCCCATCGCCGCCTGACCCTGGCGACGATGTCCTCCACCGTCGTCCACCCGTGCGCACTCACCCCCGCGCCCGGTCCCTCCGGTCCCGGTACTCCTCGATGGTCATCGTCTGCAAGCGCGAGTATGTTCCAGTCGGATTATCGACAATGCCAATGGCTTTCACATACGGCTCGATGACATGCACCTTCTGAAGTGGTGTCACGATCAGCAGCTGAAGTCCGAGCGTCGAGAAGAGCTCCAGGGCATACCGGGTCGAAACGTCCGACCCCCTCCCGAAGGCCTCGTCGATGACGGCGAACCGGAAATCGCGGGACTGCTCGGCGCCCCACTCCAAGCCGAACTGGTAGGCCAGCGAGGCCGCGAGAATCGTGTACGCCAACTTCTCTTTCTGGCCACCGGACTTGCCGTCGGAGTCGCTGTAGTGTTCCCATTCGAGATCGGTGTCGACATCACGTTCAGAGGCCGAGAACACGAACCAATTACGCACATCGGTGACTCGACGAGTCCAGTTCTTGTCCGACTCCGCGTAGCCTTCGCGGCCACGAAAGCGTTCGATGATCCGTTTCACATCGAGGAATCGCTGCTCGGAGTATTGATCGCCGTCGACGGCGAGGGCGTCGTTGGTGAGATTGCGCAGATCAGAACGGAACTGCGCGACATCCTGATTGCTGGTGGGTTCCTTTTCCAATCGGATGTATCGCCCGGGGTTGTACGGCACCGCTCCTAGGGCGTCATTGATCCGGTCGACGCGCTCATCGATCGCCGACGCCTGCCGCCACAACCAGTTGTTGAATCCGGCCAACTCCTGAATGGCGTTCTTGTTGAGCTGTTCTTTGAACTCGCTCTCGAATCGGGGCAGATCGTCGGTGGCCACTCGATCCCGGAAAGCCAGGAACTCCGCGCGCGACTCGACGCTGATGTCCATGTCCGCGCGCAGTTCAGGCCATCGGTTGAGGAACGCCGTCATGTACTGGGTCAGGTTCAGCGCGTGACCTTTGAGCTGGTCGGACAACCGCTCGATACGCTGGTGCAGCTCATCGGACAACGCCCTCTCAGCTGCGGCGCAGTCCGCCGCCCGCGTGGGCTGATCCTTCGCCAGCCGCGCGTTCAACGCCGGGTATGCCTCACGTGCTGCCTCCAGCTCCTCACGGGGTCGTGCGGAGACGTAGTCGGCGTCGCCCTTTCGCTCGCGCTCTGCCTGACTCAGGCTCACCTGTAAGGTCGTCAACCTGCCCGACAACCGTTTGATCAGATCCGTTACCGCCGCGGTGTTCTCCCTGTTGCGTTCCAGCGCCTGCGCGATCTCTTCCAGGCGAGTCGAGCCGGCCTGAAGCCGAAGCCGTTCGGCGTCATGGGCTTGCGCCCGCGACTCTGCCTCGCCGGCATCGAGTTCGATCCAGGAGCGAAACCCCTCCACAGTCCGAAACGCATCCAGACGACGCTGCGCGGCTTCCCGCTCCCTACCAAGTCGAGTCGCTTCCTCGGCCGCCTCGTCACGTTGCCCTTGCAGCTCAGCCAGTTCGGCGCGCATCGCTGCGATCTTGCGTTCGTTGACCCACCCCAGCACCCAACGCTTCGGGTCGTCGACCCGGTGCCGGTCGTCCTTCTCGTGCCGGTCCCCCGCGCGCACCTGGCCCTCGCGGGTGACGGCACGCCGCGCGCTGCGAAACTCCTCCAGTGTTGCCGCGCACCGGAAGTCGGCCCGCTTCATTAGCTCGGCACGTAAGTACTCCTCGAACGAACCTTCTTTGACCTCGATGCAATCGGCCAGCAACAATCCGTCGTGCACCGTGCGCTGCAACCGCACCCGATGCTGAGGGACGCGCTCGTAGACCAGTTTCGCGCCACGTCCGCCGACCGTCAGCCTGCGCCCGTTCACCCAGGCGGTGACGGCGTCATAATGCCGCTGCGGCACTAGCAACGACAGCGCGAACCCCCGCAGCACGCGTTCCGCAGCGCCCCGCCACTGCGCGTGCTCGTCATGGACGTCGAGCAACTCGCCCGCATACGGCAGGTCCTCGGTCGTCAACCCCAGCGCCGCGCACAGTTCAGCACGCACCACCACCTGTTCCCGGGGCAGGTTGTCGGTTCGTTGCGCGAGACTGTCGACCTCCTCGGCGATCACCTCGCACCTCTGTGTGAAGTCCCGCTCGCGACTGATCGCCTCCGCCGTCGCGAGATCGAGAGCACGTTTTTCATCGGTCAGCCGGGCGCGTTCCGCACTGACGACGCCACCGAGAGCCGCGAAGGCACGGCCGTCGGCGACGGGGTCCAGCCCCGCCTCCGCCACCGCGGCGTCGAACAGCGCCTTCGTCCGGCTGCGCTCCTTCGCCTGCTCCCGGGCCTCGCCGGCGAGGCGTTCCAGCTCACCGATGCGGTCACCACCCGCCTTGGCGCGCTCCTCGATCAGCGAGTCGCGCTCATGGCCGAGCCTGCGCTGTTCGGCTTCGGCCGCGTCCAGCTCAGAGGACACCGCCGCGCCGTCGGCTTCCAGCCGCGCGATCTCACCGGTGAGTAGTTCGGACCGGAGCTCGGCGACGAACAACCGGACCGCCGCCCGCTCGAGATCCAGACCCGCGCGTTCGGTGAGTGCCGCGTCGTACTTGGCCGCCGAATCCGCGATGGGTTGCAGCGCCTCGAGTTGCTCACGGGCGCGTTTGACGGCGTCGTGCGCTTTGGTCAAATCCTCGAAGTGCCCGATGATTTCGCGGACCCGTTCGGATGAATCACTCGGCTCGAGCATATGGTCGCGCACGAAGTCGTTGAGATTGCCCACCGACTTCATCGACACGGTCTGATGGAACAGCTCGAGGGCCTGCTCCGAGCGGATGCCGAGCAGTCGGCGCAGCGAGGTGGAGTATTTCGGGAACTCGTCGAAGATCTCGGCTCCGGCGCCGCGTAGCCGCCTGCGCAATTCTCGGAGATCGGTGCCGAAGTCAGCGAAGTCTGTCGCGATGGACAGCCCTTTGGTGGCGGTCACGAAGAACCGGTAGGGCTGTCCGGTGGTCTCGCGCTGCTGGAACACCTGTGCCAGAGTGACCGTCTCGTCGAAGCCGTGGTTACAGAAGACTCCGAGAAGCACCGAGTAAGTGTGCTTACCCTCGCGCAGACCCTTCGGACGGGACCTGCCGGTCGATTCATTACGCTCGGACTTGTAGTGACCTTCGACGTAGGACCGCAGAGTCCGCTCCCTGGCGTCCGCGCCTGCGGCCTTGTTGTACGCGACCTTGTGCGCGGGTACCAGCAGCGTGGTCAGCGCGTCGACGATCGTCGACTTGCCCGATCCGATATCGCCGGTCAGCAGCGCGGTGTCGGTACCAGGGGTGAACCTCCAGACGTGGTCGTCGAACGTACCCCAGTTATAGACCTCGGCGTACTGCAGGCGATATCCGGCGCGGGATTGCGCTGCCGTGGAACATGATTCACTCATCAGCGGTGGACGCTCCGGCGTACTCACGCAGTTTGGCGGCGAAGTCATTCAGGGTCTGCGCATCGACGTAGGCCTTGAGGATGCGCCGCACCTCCCAGTGGTCACGCTGACCACGCAGCTGACGCAGGAATCCGAGCTCTGCAGCCTTCTTGATCGTGGTCTCGGCCTGGTCGACGACGCGCGCGTCGTTGGTCGAGTCGGCCTGGAAGAGACGCAGCATCTCGACGATCTGCTCGTTGCTCAGCACCAAGCGGCCCTCTCCGCCTGCGGTCTCGAACTCCACCAGCCGTTTCCGCAGCAGAACCAGCAACAGGCTGACATTGTAGGACAGTGCCCGTCTGCGTACCAGTCGCGGTAGCGCCTCCTCGCCGTCCTCCTCGGGTCGCGAGCGCAAGTACGCATAGCCCTCGGCGTCGTCGATGACGACGTCGACCCCGATGGTGGCGAAGTGATCACGCACACCGGCACCCAACCGTTCCAGGGTCAGCCACGTGTCCTCGTCGGAGGCGCGGTAGACGACTCCCTGCATGAGACGGATGACCGCGGCGGCGACGGCCCGTTCGTTACTCATAGCACGTGTCGTCCGCTCCGCCGCACCGTCACCCTCGGCAACCGGGCACGCTTTATGACAGCCGGATCGGAGGGGTCGGCATAGTCCAGCACGGTTTCGTCGGTATCGTCCATCTCGACGCTGACCTCCTCGTCGCTGAGGGCCAGGTAGCCAACGATCTCCGCGGCACCCTGCTCAATGGGATGCAGCGCGACGACGTCGGACAGCAACGCCGACGAATTCTCGGGCAGAACGGCACGGATGGTCTCGGCGAGCCGCACCTGATCGACATACGTCTGGGTGAACAGGAGGTCGGCGTCGACGTCCGGCGTGCCCTCGGCGATACGGCTTTCGACGGCCACTTCGACCGGCGCTTGGTAGAGGGGACGTTCGAACGGCAGCGCGATGTCGATGCCCGGTTCATCGACCTCAAGGCCGAACGACGGCGGGTTCGCGCGGACCTCGAGGGCAGCGGCCTCGACAGCCCGCACCAGATCCAGGACCCGTCGGTTCTCCAGCCACACCTGGTCGTCGAGGAATCGACGAAGCTGTTCGGAGATCTGCCGGACGGTCCGCTGCGCCCGGTCGGCCGCCTCGGACCAGTCGTGATGAATGCTCTTGATCCGATCGTCGGCGTCGACGCTGTCCAGCGCGGTCACCTTGGCGAGCAACTCGGCAAGCTCGGTCTGGCGTTGCTCGGAGAGCAGGAAGTCGAAGAACGCCTGGAAGCTGCGGCCCTGGTCTGACCCAGTGATCTCGGAGCGACTGCCGACCAGTTCCGCGAGCAACTCGCCTTTCGATCCATCCCAGGCCGCGATCTTCTCCCGAGCCGCCCGGTCGAGCATCCGGAAGTTCTCCTCGACCTCCCGGAAGTCGGACAACAGTTCCCGCGCAGTGGTCGACAACTGTTGGTAACGGTCACGAATGCCGGTGCCGTCCAACAGTTCCACGTTCCCTGCTTCGACCGCGGCGATCTCGGCGTCGAGTTCGTCGCGGCGCCGGCGTAGATCGGCCAGGCGGACTTCGGGCTCCGCTTCGGTTCCGTGCACGATCTGGCGCAGGAGCTCGACCACCGTGTGCAGCCGGGACTCCGTTCCCACGAACGACCTGCCCCGCAGGCTGTCGACCCAGGCGTAGGCCTTCTCGAAGGCCGGGGTGACCTCATAGTGGACCTCGTCGTCTCCGGGCGGGTAGAACCGCCGCAGGTAGCCGGCGTCGTTCGCGGCCCAGTCCTCCAGGTATGCCCGGGGCGACTTGGGGTACTTCACCTCCTCGGCATTCAACGCGTAGAGGTGATCGTCCAGCGCGTCGGCGAGCGTACTCCCCGAGCATGCGCCGCGGTTACCTTCGACGAAGAAGTCACCGAGGAAGGACAGGATCAGTGTCGCGTTGCCTGCACGCAGCAACCGCCAGGCCGGGTGCTGTTCGCGAAGCGCGGTGAGCGCCACATAGTCCACGCCCTAGAGAGTAAGGAGAGGGGACGACAAATTCCCCTTTTCACGGCGCCGCGTCCATCCTCAGCACCCGCGAGAGCTGAGGGCGGTGTCGGTGAGCCCACATTCGCGAGTGGTCGCGGGGTCTGGTTGGCTGGGGGTGTGCAGAGCGGAAGCGGAAGAGGACGAGCGGGGTGCGCGGGGGCGGCGTGGACGTGGCGTTGCTGCAGAAGCTAATGGCCGACGCTGGCCGGAACGTGTTTGCGGGGGTGTTCGATGAGCCGACGCCCGAGGTCCGGGCTGCGCCGGAACGAGTGCGAGGTTTTCGAGTGCGGATCGACCTGCTGTACGCCAAGCCGCCGATCTGGCGTCGTCTCGATCTGCCGGGCGACCTCATGCTCGATGAGCTGCATGTCGTGCTGCAAGCCGCGATGGGCTGGCAGAACACTCACCTGCACAAGTTCGGTGTGGGGGCGGATCCGCGTACCCGTGCCTACTTCGTCACCGGGTTCGATCTCGGTGAAGGCGACGAAGGTGTCGCCGAGGACCGTGTGCGGCTCGACCAGGTGTTGTTCGACAAGGGTGACCGTCTCTTCTATGACTACGACTTCGGGGACGGATGGGAGCACGTGCTGGTGGTCGAAGACGTTGTCGATGATCTACCCCCGAGTCCGGTCTCTGTGAAGGGCAAGATGGCCTGCCCGCCGGAGGACTGCGGTGGCCTGGGCGGCTATGAGGAGTTGGCTGCTTGGGTTCGTGACGGATACGCCCGCAGGCGTCGCCCATGGGGCTCAGCGCTGAGGAGATGCGGGACTGGCTGCCCCGGGGCTGGCATCCCGACCGTTTCTCGGTGGCCGAGACCAACGACGCTCTGGCCGCGCTGAGCACGTGAGTCGGGCTGTCGACTGTCGGGAAGCACCTACACCCCGAACGCCGAGCCCCGCTCCCGGTCCAGGTGCGTCTCGGCCTTGTTGCGCAGCACGAACACGTACACCACCAGCGACACCGCGATGCACACCGTCACGTACCCGATGAACAGCGGCACCTGGTCGCGTTCCTTCAACGCCTGGTAGATCAGCGGGGCCGTGCCGCCGAACATCGAGTTCGCCAGCGCGTACCCGACGCCCACCCCGAGGGCGCGGATGTGCGCCGGGAACAGCTCCGACTTCACCAGCGCGTTGATCGACGTGTACCCGGTCAGGATGATGTAGCCCACCGCCACCAACGCGAAAGACGTGAGAGGCGAGTGCGTTTCGGGAAGGAACGTGATCAGGATGTACGTGTAGAACAGCCCGCCGATCCCGAAGAACACCAGCAGCGGCTTGCGACCCACCTTGTCGCTGATCATCCCGCCGACCGGCTGCAGCAGCATCAGGAAGATCAGCCCGATCAGGTTCACCCACGTCGCGGTCATCGCGTCGTCCTTGTAGGCCGTCTTGACGATCGCCGGCGCGTTGACGCTGTAGGTGTAGAACGCCACCGTGCCACCCATCGTGATCAGGAAGCACACCAGCAGTGGCCGCCAGTACTCGGTGAACAGCGCCCGCAGCGACCCGGCCCGCGGATCCCGGCCCGTCTTGGCCGCCTCGATCACCTCGTCCGAGAGCGACTCGTCCATCGTGCGGCGCAGCCAGAACACCACCACCGCCGCCACCCCGCCGACGGCGAAGCCGATGCGCCAACCGAATTCGCGCAGCTGCTCGTCGGTCAGGAACGCCTGCAGGACCAGCAGCGTGAACTGTGCCAGCACGTGCCCGCCGACCAGCGTCACGTACTGGAACGACGAAAAGAACCCGCGCCGCTCCCGCGTCGCCGCCTCCGACATGTACGTCGCCGACGTGCCGTACTCCCCGCCCGTCGCGAACCCCTGCACCAGCCGCGCCAGGATCAAGATCACCGGTGCCGCAACACCGATCGCGGCCTGTGACGGCACCACCGCCACCACCATCGAGCAGAACGCCATCAGCGACACGCTGACCGTCAGCGCCGACCGCCGGCCCCGCCGGTCGGCGAAGCGGCCAAAGAACCACGACCCGATCGGGCGCATCACGAACGTGATCGCGAAGATCGCATACACGTACACCGTCGAGTTCTTCTCCGACTCGTCGAAGAACTGCCCCTCGAAATACGTTGCGAACACCGTGTAGACGTAGACGTCGTACCACTCGACCAGGTTGCCCGACGACCCCCGGATGGTGTTCCAGATGGCCCGCCGGGTCTGCGCGGGCGTCGACCGCACCTGCGGCGCTTCAATTTTCGAGGTCATCAATTCCCTTCCCCACCGGCGCACCGACGCGCGGCTGATCCAGCGCAGCCAGGCCCACGTCCCGGCTGCCCGCGATTCAGCATGCACAGGCCACAGGCCGAAGAACACCGACCCGGTGTGTTCCTTGCACAATTCACAGACGCGCCGAGCGACAGCAGGCTACCCGCTCGCGGGCTCGTCCAGTCGCAGCAGTCCGATGCCGTCGGCGATCCTCGCCGTGACAGCGTGCGCCGCCTCCTCGCCGTCCTCGGTACCGACAGGCGTCGACCGCTCCAGGAACCGCAGCAGCTCCACCGGGAACGGCAACACCAGCGTCGAGTTCTTCTCCGCGGCCACCTCGACGACGGTCTGCAACAACCGCAGCTGCAGCGCCGCCGGCTGTGCCGACATCACCTCCGCGGCCGACGCCAGCTTCTGCGAGGCCTGCAGCTCGCCGTCGGCGGTGATGATCCGTGCCCGCCGCTCCCGCTCGGCCTCGGCCTGCCGGGCGATCGAGCGCTTCATCGAGTCCGGCAGCACGACGTCCTTGATCTCGACCCGGTCGATGTGGATGCCCCAGCCCAGCGCCGGGCTGTCGATCATCAGCTCTAGCCCCTCGTTGAGGTGTTCCCGGTTGGACAGCAGGTCATCGAGGTTGCTCTTGCCGATGATCGAGCGCAGTGACGTCTGCGCGACCTGTCCGATCGCCGACATGTAGTCCTGCACGTCGACGGCCGCGCGCACCGGATCGGCCACCTTGAAGTAGATGACCGCATCCACCCGCACCGTGACGTTGTCGCGGGTGATGCCGTCCTGGGCCGGCACCGGCAGCGTGATGATCTGGATGTTCACCTTCTGCAGCCGGTCGGCGACCGGCACCAGGAAGGTCAGTCCGGGCTCGCGCACCCGGGGCTGCACCTGACCGAACCGGTACACGACGCCCCGCTCGAACTGCTGGATGACCCGCACGTTGGCCCCGACGAGCCACAGCAGGATCACGGCGATGCCGCCGGCCACCGCGGCGATGGTGATCATGACGCCTCCGTCCCGCCCAGCGCGGCGACGGCGCACGGACGGGCGGACCTCGTCGTCTGCGCGTCGAGGTCGTGGGGCACTCCGACCGTTCTCCGGGCCAGCGGGCCCGAGTCCATGTCTTCGATTCTGGCACTGCCGAGCCGTCACGAGAACAGTCCCGGGCGACCTGGCCGAAGCGGCCACCGGAGGCCGCCCACCGTCCTAGGCTGACGCCATGGCCGCCCGCCGTCGGGCAAAAGCAATGGCCGCCGCCAAACTGGCCGGCTGCTGCCTACTCGCGGGCCTGCTACTGGCCGCGATGATGTTCCCGTTCGTCGGTGGTGCCGGAACCGCCGTGCTGCGCGTGTCCGCTTCGGCCACCGACGAATCCGCCGATCTGCTCAAGGGCGAGGTGCCGGTGGTGACGACCATGGTCGACGCCGCGGGAACGCCCATCGCGTGGCTCTACGAGCAACGCCGCTGGGTGGTGCCCAGCAACCGGATCGCCAACACGATGAAGCTGGCCATCACCGCCATCGAGGACAAACGTTTCACCGAGCACAACGGCGTCGACTGGCAGGGCACACTGACCGGGTTGGCCGGCTATCTGCGCGGCGACAAGGGGGTGCGCGGCGGGTCGACGCTCGAGCAGCAGTACGTCAAGAACTTCAACCTCCTTGTCAGAGCCGACACCGACGCCGACCGGCGCGCCGCGGTCGCGGTCACCCCGGCGCGCAAGCTGCGCGAGATCCGGGCGGCGGTGGCGCTGGACAAGCTGCTGTCCAAGGCCGAGATCCTGACCCGCTACCTGAACCTGGTGTCGTTCGGCAACGGCGCGTACGGCGTGCAGGACGCGGCCCGCACCTACTTCGGGGTCGACGCGGCCGACCTGACCTGGTCACAGGCCGCCCTGCTGGCCGGGATGGTGCGCTCCACCAGCCTGCTCGACCCGTACACCAACCCCGACGGGGCGCTGTCGCGGCGCAACGTCGTGCTCGACACCATGATCGAGAACCTGCCCGAGCGGGCCGGTGAACTGCGGGCCGCCAAGACCGATCCGCTCGGGGTGCTGCCGCAGCCCGACCCGCTGCCGCGGGGCTGCATCGCCGCCGGCGATCGCGGCTTCTTCTGCGAGTACGCCCTGCGCTACCTGGCCCGGGCAGGCCTGAGCGCCGAGGACGTCGCGCGCAACGGCTACCTGATCCGCACCACGCTGGACCCGAAGATCCAGGCCAGCGTCAAGAGCGCCGTCGACCACTACGCCGACCCCACCAGCGCCGGGGTGGCCAGTGTGATGAGCGTGATCCTGCCGGGCAAGGACACCCATCGGGTGGTGGCCATGGCCGACAGCCGCAGCTACGGGCTGGACCTCTACGCCGGGGAAACGGTGCAGCCGCAACCGTTCTCGCTCGTCGGCGACGGCGCCGGCTCGATCTTCAAGATCTTCACCACCGCCGCGGCGCTGGAGATGGGCCTGGGTATCAGCGCCCAGCTCGACGTCCCGCAGACCTTCCGCGCCACCGGCCTGGGCGACAGCACCGAACCCGGCTGCCCGCCGAAGACCTGGTGCGTGCGCAACGTCTCCAACTACGGGGGCCAGCTCAGCGTCACCGATGCGCTGGCGAAATCCCCGAATACCGCGTTCGCCAAGCTGATCTCGCAGATCGGGGTACCCCGCGCGGTGGACATGGCCGTCCGGCTGGGGCTGCGGTCCTACGCCGAACCGGGAACCGCCCGCGTCTACGATCCCGACACCAACGAGAGCATCGCCGATTTCGTCAAACGGCAGAACCTGGGCTCGTTCACGCTGGGCCCGTTCGAGCTCAACGCCCTCGAACTGACCAACGTCGCGGCGACGCTGGCCTCCGGCGGCGTGTGGTGCCCACCCAACCCGATCGACAAGGTCTTCGACCGCTACGGCAAAGAGGTGCCGCTGCAGACCCAGCCGTGCGAGCAGGTGGTCCCCGAAGGGCTGGCCAACACGCTGGCCAACGCGCTGGGCAAGGACCACACCAGCGGAACCGCCACCGGCGCAGCGGCTTCGGTGGGATGGGACCTGCCGATGTCCGGCAAGACCGGCACCACCGAATCGCACCGGTCGTCGGCGTTCCTCGGCTTCACCAACCGGCTCGCCGCCGCGAACTACATCTTCGACGACTCCCCGTCCCCGTCGGGGCTGTGCTCGTATCCGCTACGCAAGTGCGGCGACGGTGACCTCTACGGCGGGACCGAGCCGGCACTGACGTGGTACCGGGCGATGGAGCCCATCGCCGAGGACGCCGGACCGATCACCCTGCCGCCCACCGACCCCCGCTACGTCGACGGCGGTCCCGGCAGCGAGGTGCCCAGCGTCACCGGCCTGAAGCTCGATGCGGCGCGGAAGAAGCTGGCGGACGCGGGTTTTCAGGTCGCCCCCGAACCGACCGCGGTCAACAGCGATTCCGCCAAGGGCGCGGTGGTGGGGACGTCGCCGCGCGGCAAGACGATCCCCGGGTCGATCGTCACGATCCTCACCAGCAACGGCATCCCGCCGGTGGTGTTCCGGCCGCCTCCCCCACCCGAGGCGCCACCGCCCCCGCCGGGAGAACTGCCGCCGCCCAACGTGATCCAGCTCCCCGGGCTGCCGCCGATCGTCATACCGTGGCCGGCACCCCCGCCGCCGGCAGCGTTGCCGCCACCCCCACCGCCGCCGGGACCGTTGCCGCCGCCGGCGTGAGGTCAGTCCACCGAGCCGTACTCGAGCGCCGGTTCCGCCGAGTCCACCTTGCCGTTGCTCGAGATCGTCAGCTTGTTCGGCCGCACATCGTAGCGGGCGCCGTCGGCCGGGTTGACGGCGATGAACCCCTTGCCCTGGCGCCGCGCCCCCTGGATCTCCAGGTTCGCGCCGTCGCGCAGCCGCTCGCCGCGGTAGTAGTAGCCGCCGTCGGGGTTCTGGCAGATGATCGCCAGCGACTGCGCCGTGCGGATCAGCGCGGCCGGGGTGGTGCCGGAGTCACACCGCGCCGTATGCCCAATGAAGCCTTGGGAATCCGTGCCGGAGACGCCCTCGATCGCCGGTGCGGACGTCGTCGTAGTGGGCGGCGTGCCCGTCGACGGCGCCGGCGCGGCGATCCGCGGCGTCGGCGATCCCGAGTCACCGTCGGCGATGACCAGCACCGCGGTCAGGACCGCGGCCAGGGCGAACATCGCGACCGTCACGACCCCCAGGACGACGTGGCCGCGGCCGAACCGGCGCCGCGGCGGCGGTTGGACAGGCATCTCGGGCGGGGTCAAAGGCAGCGGGGAGAACTGCCGGGTCGGTGGCGGGGTCACCGGTGGCACGGGGACGGCGGGTACCGGGGCCGGGCCGGGCGCGCCGTCGAGCGCCGCGTCGGCCGCGCGCGCCAACTCACCCGCCGAGGCGAACCGGTCCCGCGGCTGCTTGGCCATGCCGCGAGCGACGACGTCGTCGAACGCGCGGCCGATCCCGCGGCGCATGATGCTCGGCCGCGGCGGCGGCGAGAACATGTGCGCGCCCCACACCTGCCGCAGGTCGCCGGCCTCGAACGGCGCCCGGCCGGTCAGCGCCTCGTAGAGCAGGCAGGTCAGCGAGTACACGTCCGACGCCGGCCCGCCGCGGTCGCCGTTGAAGCGCTCCGGGCCCATATAGGCGCTGGAGCCGACCACCAGCCCGGTCGAGGTCACCGAGGCGTCGCCGCCGGCGTGGGCGATGCCGAAGTCGACCAGGTAGGCGAAGTCGTCCGGGGTGAGCAGGACGTTCTCCGGTTTGATGTCGCGGTGGGTCAGGCCGTTGGCGTGCGCGGCGTCCAGCGCCGCGGCGACCTGGCGGATGATCGACACCGCCCGCGACGGCGGCAGCGGCCCGTCGGTGCGCAGCACCTCCCGGAGGCTGGCACCCTCGACCAGGCGCATGTCGATGTAGAGCACGCCGTCGATCTCGCCGAAGCCGTGCACCGGGATGACGTGGGGTTCCTGCAGCCGCGCCGCCACCCGGGACTCGCGGCGGAACCGCTCCTGGAAGGAGGGGTCGGCGGCCACCTCGGGCCGCAGCAGCTTGATCGCCACCATCCGCTCGCGCACGCAGTCGTAGGCGCGGTACACCTCGCCCATGCCCCCGACCCCGATCACCGACTGCAGCTCGTAGGGACCGAACCGGGTGCCCAACCGAGAGCCGCCCCTCGGTGTGCTCACATGCCGTCCTTCCGTCGTCGACCGGCCGCGAGTCTAGGCTTTCCCCGATCGGCCGCCTGCCTAACCGGGCGCGACCAGGGAATTCAGTTGTGTGCCGTTGTTCGACATGTGCACGACGGTGCCGTCGATGCGCCAGATGCGGTCCAGTGACTCAGCGGGGCGGGCAGCTCCCAGAGCCGCTCGCAGGTGTCCAGGTCGCGGGCAGACCGGCGTTGCGGTTGGTGACCTCGAACACCAGTGCCGTCCCGTGGTAACCGAAAAGACGGTGCATCGGGAAGTCGCAAACCGGCCCCTCCGCACCACCGCCCGGCAGCTGGTAGTGCCGCCATTCGGGAAACTCCCGACTCTTGGCCTCGTTCACCAGCAGGGTGTCCCCGACCCGACTCAGAGAGCCCGGTGGAACATCGACCAGTTTCTGGCCTTTCGCGGAGTACACGCTGCTCTGCTCATCGGTGTAGAGCACGGGCAGATCCAGCAGATGATCGTCATCGAGGACGCCGCGATCATCGGTGCCACCGAAATGCTTCCCCGTCTCGTCGAAGAACCCGAAACCCGTGAATATGCCATCGGTATCAATGACTTCCGCGGCGAAGCCGCCCGAACAGAACTTCGCTTCACTGACTGTGAACCCATCGTCGATGTCTGGCTTGATAACGGTCCCGTCGGCCACCGCACCGCATACCCCGTTCCACCTCTCCGCCGGGGGAATGGGTTCAGCGCGGCTTCAATGTCGTTCACTGGAACGAACTTCCGCGCGGCGGTCACTTCGCCGCCTGGGAGGTGCCCGACTTGCTGGCCGAGGACATCCGGGAGTTCGTCCGGCCGCTGCGCGGCTAGCCCGACTGGAGCACCTCGAGCTCGGTGTGAAACCGGTCAGCCAGGTCCCACAGGTCGTCGACCAGCTGCGGGCACGAGATGATCCCGACGTTGAGCCGATCCCCCAGCGACATCACGGTGATGTTCAGCCCAGACCCGTGGAAGATCGGGCCCAGCGGGTAGAGCGCGGTCACCTCGGCGCCGCAGCTGTACAGCGTCATCGGCGGCCCAGCCACGTTGGAGATGACGACGTTGTGGATCGCGATGCGGCTCAACGGAGTCCGGCCCAGCACCCCCAGCAGCCAGCCGAACCCGGCCCGCGAGATGCTCTGCGCCAGATCCACCAGCACGGTGGGACCCAGCGCCGCGCTGTGCTCTTTGGCGCGCACGTTCGACGTGGCGATGCTCTGCAGCCGCCGCACCGGGTCGTCGATGTCGGTGTGCAGGTTACAGAACATCCCCGAGAGTTGGTTGCGGCCCGGCCGGTCCGACGTGCCGTGCACCGACGCCGGCACCACCGCGATCAACGGTTTGCCGGGCAGCTCGTCGCGGGCCGACAGGTAGCCGCGCAGCGCACCCGCGCACAGCGCCATCACCACGTCGTTGACCTTGACGCCCCACCGGTCCTTGACCGCCTTGACCTCACCGAGGTCCAGCTGCACCAGCGCGACGCTGCGCTCGGAGGTCAGCTCGGCGTTGAACCGCGTCGTCGGCGCGGAGAACGGCGCCGCCATCGCCCTGCCCGTCACCGCCCGCCGCACCGTCTGGGTGACCATCGCCGTCGTCACCGGCACCACCCGCGTCAGCTGCCACGGCCGGGTGAGGAACCGCAGCAGCCCGTCGACGGCGATCCCCAGCGGTGACGCATGCCCCGGGCCGTCGACCGGATCGGGCGGCGCCGCATCCGGCTCGACGTCGAGCAGCTGCTCGAGCAGGTTGGCCGCCGACACCCCGTCGACGGCGGCGTGATGGACCTTGATCATCAACGCCAGCGCCGCGTCCCCGGCGAGGCCCTCGATCACCCACAGCTCCCACAGCGGCTTGTCGCGATCCAGCTGCACCGACGCGATGTGGCCACACACCTCGGCGAGTTCCTCCCGGCCGCCCGGCGCGGGCAGCGCGATCCGGTTCAGGTGCCGCGACAGGTCGAAGTCGTTGTCCTCCACCCACACCGGGTGATCCAGGTTCAGCTGGCTGTCGGCCAGCCTGGTGCGGAACTCCGGCAGCGCCGGGATCCGCTTGGCCAGCTCGTCCCGGAACCGCTCGAAGCTGTAGCCGCCCGGCACCGTCGAGGTGTCCAGTTCGACCACGGAGCACACGTGCAGCGGCACCGTCGACGATTCGCTGTACAGCAGGCCCGCGTCGAGGCCACTGAGCCGTTCCATCTCGCCGACGTACCCGCGCGGGCGGATCCGTCAAACCGCGTCCCGGCCGAGCTGCTACATCGTGAACCGCAGGTTCCGCGCGGCGCGGTCACCCAGGTTGTCGTCGCCGGTCCAGCGGATCGCCCCGGCGTCGATCTGGGTTTGCGGATCGATCCGTCCGCAGGCCAGCTGGATGAACGTGGTCGAATCGGTGGTCACCGTGACGTCGGGGTCGTCGAGGTGCTCGACCCGGGCCGCCCGCCCGTCGACGGCCACGTGCAGCCGGCGGGTGATCGGCCCGGTCAGCTCGAAGGTGATTGCTTTACCGTCGGGCAGCCCCACCTTCTTGCCGACGATGTAGCCCAGCGAGCCCTCCACCTGGGCCAGCGCCAGCTCCGCGGCGATCCCGCCGTCCTCGGTGGCCCGGCCCAGCGGGGTGGTGATGTCGCGTTCGTGCACCCACAGGTCGAACACCCGGATCGCCAGGAACTGGCCGTAAGTGGCCGGGCCGACCGGTGTCCAGGACGGCCGCTGCAGGTCCTCCTCGGACAGGACGGCCAGGTCGCGGCGCCGACGGTCGCAGACCGCGCGCACCTTGTCGGGATACGGGGACGTGTCCGCGAGGAAGGCGTTGACCTGCTCGAACGCCGGCGTCGTCGTCTGGTCCTCGGGCAGCCAGCCGGCCATCGCGGCCTCGATGCCAGTGGCGTGGTCGACGACGTCGCGCATGGTCCAGTCCGGGCACAGCGACCGCGCCCGCCACTCGTCGTCGCTGAGGTCGGTGCACAGCGCTTCCATCGCGGTGTAGCAGTGCTCGAGGGCGTCACGAAGTTCGGTCAGGGTGCGCACGCCGTGCATCATCTCTCGCCGGCAGCTACCGCCGCCGGGATTTCGGCCGACCGGCTCAGCGCGGCGGTGGACCGGCCGGTGCGTCCGGGTCGGGCAGCGCGAGCCGGTGGATGGTGCGCAGCACCGACAGGTACTGGGGCACAAGCGCTCCCGTGGTGTAGGGCAGGTCGTACTTGTCGCACACCGCGCGGACCCGCACCGCCATCTGCGCGTACCGGTTGCTCGGCAGGTCCGGGAACAAGTGGTGCTCGATCTGGTAGCAGAGGTTGCCGCTGGCGAACGCCAGCACCGGACCGGCGGTGAAGTTCGCCGTCCCGAGGATCTGCCGCAGATACCATTCGCCGCGGGTCTCCTCGTCGAGCACGTCGGCGGTGAACTTCTCGGCACCGTCGGGGAAGTGCCCGCAGAAGATCACCACATACGCCCACAGGTTGCGCAGCAGGTTGGCCGTCGCGTTCGCGGCCAGCGTGCGCCGCCACCGGCGCAGGCTCAACGCCGGGAACAGCAGGTAGTCCTTGATCGCCTGGCGGGCGATCTTGCGTCCGAGCGTGGCACGAGCCTGCGTGATCCGCCCAGCGTCCGGCGCCCACCGATCCCGCTCGGAATGGACGCCGTGCAGGGCGATGCCCCACTCGAAGATAATGGCCAGCAACAGGTTTCGCAGCGGCTGCAGCAAGTGTTCGGGTTTCCACGGCTGGTCGCGGGTCACCCGCATGACGCCGAAGCCCAGGTCGTCGTCGACCCCGACGATGTTGTTGAACATGTGGTGGCGGTAGTTGTGCGAGTACTTCCACTGCGCGGACACCCCGACCATGTCCCACTCCCAGGTGTTGGAGTGGATCTCGGGGTCGTTCATCCAATCCCACTGGCCGTGGCTGATGTTGTGGCCCAGCTCCATGTTCTCGACGCTCTTGGCGAACGCCAGCGCGGCCGTGCCCAGCAGCCAGCCACCGCGGGACCGGGTCGAGGTGAGGACCAGCCGCGCCGCGACGTCGAGGGTGCGCTGGAACGCGATGACGCGGCGGATGTAGGCCGCGTCGCGTGCCCCGAGGGACTCGACGATGTCGCTGCGGATGGCGTCGAGCTCGTAGCCGAGGGCCTCGATGTCCTGTCGGCTCAGATGCGCGAAGGCGGCGGTATCGGTGATTGCCAATCGATATCCCTGCGTCGAACGAGGTGAGCGGTCACGGCCTGGGCGAGAGATGCTCGGCGAGCAGGCCCTGGGCCAGCCTTAGGTACGCGGCGCCGACCACCGGCCACGCCATCTCCGGCGCCAACTGCCGGGCCTCGGCGGCCATCGAGCCGGCCAGGCGGGGTTGCGTGAGCACGCGGCGCAGCGCCGCGGTCAGCGCCTCCGGGTCATCATGGTCGACGACGATGCCGGCGCCGCCGCACAACAGCTCGGCGGCATGCGGGAACGCGGTGGCCACCACGGGCCTGCCGCTGGTGACGGCGTCGGCCAGGACCCCGGACGTCACCTGCTCGGTGGAGTCGTAGGGCAGCACCACCACCGCGGCCGAGCGGATCAGCTCCGCCAGCGCGGCGCCGTCGTAGTACCGGGGGTCGAGCGTGACCGAATCGGCAACGCCGTTCCGGCGGGCCCGCTCGACGAGGCCGTCACGGTACGCCTCCCCCTCGACGGCGAGCACCCTCGGGTCGGTGGGACCGGCGACGAGGTAGCGGGGCCGACCGGCCACCTCCCGCAGCGCACCCATCGCGTCGATGACCCGCTCGATGCCCTTGCCCGGGCCGAGCAGGCCCCACGTCAAGATCGTCGGCCTGCTCGAGCGTTTACCTCGGGAATCGGCAGGAACGGTGGCGCCGTGCGGGATGGTGACCACCTTGCGGCGTTCCACGGCGTAGTGCCGGCACAACCGCTGCGCACCCGCCTCGGACATCACCACCAGCCGGTCGGCGGTGGCGGCGATCCGTTCGAGCACCCAACGTTGGTGCGGCGCAGGGCTTTCCGGAACCGTATGCAGGATGACCACGGTCGGGACCCGCAGGCCGTCGAGGATGCCCAGCAACTCGTCGCCGTGCACTCCGCCGTACACGCCGTGCTGATGCTGGATCACCGCGACGTCGCTCTGGTTCAACCGGTCCACAGCGGCGGCCACCGAACCCGCAGACCCGTTCACCAACTCGCCGACGACGCTGGGGCTCGACACCGGCTCGCCGTCGGCCACCCGCACCACACCGACCTGGCAGCCGTGCCCGGTCAGCGCCCGCGACAATTCGACGCTGAACCGCGCCAGCCCGCACCGCGTCGGCGGATAGGTGGTGAGAACACCGAAACTCGGGGTCTGCGAACGGGGTTGCCGAACAACAGGGGTGAGAACGGATTCGACAACGGGTGCTGCGTGCAAGGCATTCCAAACGGCCGATTGGTACCGCCACGTCCGGCGTGAGCGGTTGCTCGTCAGATCAGCAGCTGGCCGCTGACACATCCGGGACTGGCTGGGCTCCCAACACGATCAACGGTACACGGGCGACGGCCCTATCGGCGACCTCGGCACGGGGCCCGACCTTCAGTGCGTGTGTCCGCTGGCCAGCAGCGACTCGATACGGGAGGCGTCGTCCGGCGTGGACGCAGCCATCATGATGGCGTGCGCGTCCTGCTCGCTGGTGTTCGGCGGAACGACGAGCAATACGATGCTGCCGCCGCGCAAATCCACCACTCCCACGGTGTTGTCCGGTTGCCGGTCATACCCGTCGAGCCGGATCAGTTGGTTGCCGACGTGCACCTTGCGCGGCGGCGACTTCCACTCGGCCCGGTGGTATACGAGCCTCGAGATGTCGCCGAGCCGGACTGAAAGCACCGCCAACAGATCGGGAAGCTCGGCGGTTAGATCGTCGCTGTGTGGCCACCAGGCGCCGTCGACATAGCCCGTGGTGGGGGCCTTACGCTTCAGCCGCAGCCGCGGCGTGCTCTCCGGTCCGTGGCGCCTGCCGAAGCCGACGCCCCTGTCTCGTCCTGTCATGGGGATGATCCCGCCTGGGCCCGGTCACCGGGCCCGGTGTGAAACGACGACGACGCAGTCTCAAATGATCGCGTGCAACAGTTCGCCGATGACTCCACTGTACCCGTGGGTCGATCGCGTACGCGGCCACGACGAAAAGTGGGCTGGTGGAGTTCTCCACCAGCCCACGATGCGTTGCGAGTCTTAGACGGCCGACACCCGGACGGCCTGCGGACCCTTGTTGCCCTGCTCGATGTCGAACTGGACGCGCTGGTTTTCCTCCAGCGACCGGTATCCGTTTCCGTCGATCGACGAGTAGTGGACGAAAACGTCCTCCGCACCGTCGCCGTCGGGGGCGATGAAGCCGAAGCCCTTATCGCCGTTGAACCACTTCACAGTCCCCTGTGCCATACTTTTCAACTTCTCTCATTGTGAAACGGGCGCCGACAGGCGCCCGCACCCACACTAGCACGCCCACGGGTATCCGCCGAATTTGTCGTATTTTCAATAATTTCTGCCGCTACGCCGCGGCCGCGCCCGCCCCGACGGCGATCGTCGGTAATTCCACCGCCATTTCCCGCACCGTGATCGCCCCGAACGAGTAGACGTTCTGGAACGTGAACGCCGAGGTGACCAGCTGCACGGTCAGCGACTCACCGGGCGCCAACGTGTGCGCCACCTGCTCCAGCGAAACTGTGACGGTGTGTGTATCGCCATCCAGCACAACGGGAATCGGCGTGACATGGTTGCCGAGCACCAGCCCCGTGCTGTTGTCCACGATCTGGGCGTAGACGTGCGTCGCGCTGCCCGTCCCCGAGTACGTCAGCGTCAGGTTCGGCGCGCCGAGGATGTAGGTGGTCGTCACCGCCTCGGGCACGCGCAGGTTCACCGCGTTGGTGGCCGGCGCCCCCGACGGCAACCCGAGCAGCGCGGCGATCAACCCGCGCGTCACGACCAGCGGATTGGGTCCCGATCCGCCGATGAACGGGAAGATCCCGATGGTCTTCTGCTCGGTGCGCTGCGCGGTGACGAACCCACTGGGCGTCAACGGGTATGTGTCCGACGAGAACTCACGGCCGTGCTGGTCGATCCACTCGAACTGCGGCCCCGTCACCACGCTGGTGTCACCCTTGACGTAACGGTTCAGCCACTCCATCGTCTCGCGGCACACCAGGTCGCCGTCGTTGTAGTCGCTCAGGCAGGTGCCGTGCCCGCCGCAGTACCACACCACCTTGGTCGTGGTACCCCCCGCCAGCAACGCCCGGGCGTTGACATCGGCCTGCGCCAAAGTGAACAGCGTGTCCACCGTGCCCTGCACCAGCAGGGTCGGCGCGGTGATGTTGCCGATGTCATCGGCGAAACCCCGCTGGGTCAGCAGCTCGATATCGTCGTCGGCGACGTGGCCGGTCAGCACGGCGACCAGCGCCGCGGGCAGGATCTGCGGATGCGGCCGCGACAGCGTCAGCACCAGCACGCTGCTCAGCAGGGTGGCCCAACTGCTGCGCACCGCCTGGCGCGGGAACAGCACGTCGACCAGGTTGTTCCAGGCGATCGTCGGGACGATCGCGTCGATGCGGTGATCGATTGCGGCCGTGGCCAATTGGATGCCACCTCCGTAGGAAGCGCCCACCATGCCGATCTTCGGGTCACCGTCGACGGCATCGACCTCGGGCCGGGTGGCCAGCCAGCTGATGATCGTCGACACGTCGCGGCCCTCGTACTCCGGTGACTGCAGCTGCATGCGGCCCTCCGAGCGCCACTCACCGCGCGGATCCCACGTGACGACGTTGTAGCCGGCCTCGCGCAGCGCACCGATACCGATCACATCGTTGGGCAAAAAGCTGTCGTACTTCAGGTCCAGGGTCGTCGCCCCGGGCAGCCCCAGGCCGGGGCCGGACAGGATCGTCGGCGCCTTCGCGTCGGCCCGCAGACCCTTGGCCGGCATGAAATGCACGAACATGCGGGCGCCGTCGAACGACGTGACCAGGAACGTGCGCGGTTGCGGGGTGCCCGGCGCCGTGCCGTGCTCGACCGGCCACCCGAGGATCGGGTGCAGGAGGTCGCCGACGAACGGGATGGCGTGGACCAACCGCACGATCGGGGTGATCAGCAGCGGGCCGGCGACCGGGATGCGCTGGATCCACTGCAGCGGTGCGATCACCTCGGTGACCTCAACGTCGGTGGGGATCTGCCAGTCGTCCACCGCACTGGTGGTGGACGGTTTCGCGGCCGGCGCGTCGGCCTCCTCGGTGACGTCGCGGCCCGCGGTCACCAGTGACATCACCAGTGACGCCGCGGGCAGCGTGGGATCGGCCGGGTCTGTGACGGCCGCGGGGACGGTCAGCTCCGTCGTGGCATCCACCGGTTCGACTGTGGGCTCTTCGGCGGCCGGATCTTCGGCGGGGAAGGGCTTCTGGGCCACGGGCTCTTCCGCGTCGGGTTCGTCGGCGATGTCAGGGTCGGTCTCGTCGGCCGGCTCGGCATCCTCGTCGACATCGGCCTCGCCCGCGGACTCGGCGTTCGTGTCGACCTCGTCGGGGGCGTCGGCGGCCTCTTCGGCGCCGGAAACGACGTTCTCGTCAGTATTTCCGTCATCGTCGGCCGCGTCCTGGTCGGCGGAGGTCGACGCCTTCGTCTCCGAGCTCTGCGACGTGGATTCCGACGACGACTCACCTGCCGTCGCACCCGTCCCGTCGTCGGCGACGGCCGCCCCCGCACCCGCCAGCATCGCCGCGCCGATTCCCAGCGCCACCGCCAATCCACCCACACGACCCACATATGACCCGGCACCCATTCGTCGTGCTTACCGCGCTGACGCGCCCTCTGAGGGCGAGTTCGGCGAATTCGCCACGAACCGGCGCTGCCATGCCGAACTAGCGAGCTTGCCCAAAATTGGTTGATCCGCTGGGTACAGTCAAGCTGCTGGATCCCTCGCTCCAAGCGGATAAGGCTCGCAACACCTGATACCGGCCGCGCCAGCATCCGCGCACTAGGGAACTGTCATGAGCAGATTCACCCAGACCATGTACGCCAACGCCGAACGCAGCCGCAAAGCGCTGATCACCGGGGAGCCCGGCGCGCCGCTGCGCCAATCCTGGGCCGAGGTGCACCAGCGCGCCCGCCGGGTCGCGGGCGGCCTGGCCGGCGCAGGCGTCGGACCCGGTGACGCGGTCGCGGTCCTGGCCGGCGCCCCAGTGGAGATCGCCCCCACCGCCCAGGGCGCCTGGATGCGCGGCGCCAGCGTGACGATGGTGCACCAGCCGACACCGCGCACCGACCTGGTGCGCTGGGCCGCCGAAACCACCGCCGTCATCGACATGATCGCGGCGACGGCGGTCGTGATCTCCGATCCGTTCATGGCGGCGGCACCGGTGCTGACCGCGCTCGGGCTGACGGTGCTCACCGTCGAGGAGCTGCTGGCGCATCCACCGATCGCACCCCTGGACGTCGACGACGACGCCGTGGCGTTGATGCAACTGACCTCCGGATCCACCGGCTCGCCGAAGGCCGTGCAGATCACGCACGCCAACATCGTCGCCAACGCCGAGGCGATGACCGCGGGCTGCGATTTCGACATCGACACCGACGTGATCGTCAGCTGGCTGCCCTGCTTCCACGACATGGGGATGACCGGATACCTGACCGTGCCGATGTACTTCGGCGCCGAACTGGTCAAGATCACCCCTATGGACTTCCTCGGCGATATCTTGTTGTGGCCCAGGCTGATCGACAAGTACCGCGGCACCATGACCGCCGCCCCGAACTTCGCCTACAACCTGCTGGCACGGCGGCTGCGCAGGCAGGCCGAACCCGGGGAGTTCGATCTGTCCTCGCTGCGCTGGGCGCTCTCGGGCGCCGAACAGGTGGATCCGCTCGACGTCGAGGAGCTGTGCGCGGCCGGGGCGCCGTTCGGGCTGGATCCGGGGGCGATCATCCCGGCCTACGGGATGGCGGAGACGACGGTGGCGCTGTCGTTCTCCCCCTGCGGCGGCGGCATGGTGGTCGACGAGGTGGACGCCGACCTACTCGCGGTCCTACATCGCGCGGTGCCCTCGAACCGCGGTCACACCCGCCGGCTCGTCACACTGGGACGGCCGTTGCACGGCCTCGAGCTGCGGGTCGTCGACGAACACGGCGCCGAGCTGCCCGCCCGCGGTGTTGGCGTACTCGAGGTGCGCGGCGATCCGGTGACCAAGGGCTATACGACGGTGGCTGGGTTCATCGCCGCCCAGGATGAGGGCGGATGGTACGACACCGGGGATCTGGGCTATCTCACCGAGACCGGCGCGGTGGTGGTGTGCGGGCGGGTCAAGGACGTCATCATCATGGCCGGCCGCAACATCTACCCCACCGACATCGAACGCGCCGCGGGCCGCGTCGACGGGGTGCGGCCGGGATGCGCGGTGGCGGTGCGGTTGGATGCCGGGCATTCCCGGGAGACGTTCGCGGTGGCCGTCGAGTGCAACGCCTTCGACGACGACCGCCAGGTGCGCCGCGTCGAACGCCAGGTCGCGCACGAGGTTTTCGCCGAGGTCGACGTGCGACCCCGCAGTGTCGTGGTGTTGGCACCGGGAACGATCCCGAAGACCCCGTCGGGCAAGCTGCGCCGCGCGCACGCCCTGTCGCTGGTGAGCTGACTGCGCGAAAACGTTCAGATCCGGAAGCCGCGCCTGCTCCACTTCTTCTCATCACCCTGGACGTCTGTCCACTCGCCCGCAGCGTAGCTGTGCGGGTTGCGCACTCCGTTGCGGATCACATCGAGGCTGCCGTCCTGATGCTTGACGAAGGCGTCGCCGAACCGCATGTACTGGTCGGTGCGTCCGTCGGGCAGCGTCACCGTCACGGTCATTGTCGGAACCTCCTGGTTCGCCGGTGCGAGTCCACGAACGGCTCTGCCGCTCAGCGCATTTTCTCCGGGATGGCGTTCAACGCACGCAGCACATGCACGGCCAGCGCGTCGGCGGCAGCGGCATTGAGCTTGGAGTTGGCCCTGATGGTGTTCGAGACGAGTTCGATCCGTCGATCGTAGGGGGTGCGAAACGAAGCGGGTGACGCTGTCATGAGTTTCCCTTTGCAGTCCGGCATGTCCGCTCGCAAATCGAGCTGCCCGATTCCGTCAAGCCTACGCTGTTGTGAGCCAACTGGCTTCAGTACCGGCCAGACTCCCCCAACCGGAAGACACGAGGTAGGGTCAAGGGGTCGGGACCATCGGGGCCCCGCGACTATGGGTCAGCCAGATGGCGCCCCGAGGGCCTGTCTCATCACAAAAATCGTTGATCACAAAGAGCTTTCGCTCGGAGTCTTGGCGCGTTCACACAAGCCCGATGAACGTCGGCTGCCAATTCACCCCGACCACTTCGGCAGGATCGATCCAGAGCTTCGCCGAAGAATCCACCTCGAGCACGGGTACGGCTCGGACTTCGGGGCCACCGATGGTGCCCTGGCGGAGGCCTTCGGGAGTGTCGCGTCCAAAGAGCACCTCATCGCCACCTGTGACGTCATCCTGCTTCCCAAGGTCCAGTCCACGGATCTCACAGATTTCCGCGCCGGACAAATTGTTTGGGGGTGGCCGCACTGTGTGCAGGACTCCGCGCTCACTCAGATCGCGATCGATCGGCGAATGACGCTGATCGCGTTCGAGGCGATGAACCACTGGCAGGCCGACGGCCGGTTCGGTCTGCACGTGTTCCACAAGAACAACGAACTGGCCGGTTACTGTTCGGTCCTGCACGCCATGGCGTGCGCCGGGATCACCGGCAGCTACGGACGACGGTTGCGGGCGGCGGTCATCGGGTTCGGTGCCACCGCGCGGGGCGCCGTCACCGCGCTGAACGCCCACGGCGTCGACGAGGTCCACGTGTTGACCAACCGTGATGTGGCCGCCGTCGCGTCGCCGATCCACTCCACCCAGATCACCCAGATGGGGCCGGATCCGCACGACGCCAGTCAGATCTGGGCGGAGGCCGCCACCGGACGCATCCCGGTGGTCGACTTCCTCGCCGGCAACGACATCGTCGTCAACTGTGTCCTGCAGGATCCAGCTGCGCCCCTGGTTTTCGTCACCGAAGGTGATCTGCCCGCGTTCGCCCCCGGCAGCCTGCTCATCGACGTGTCGTGCGATCGGGGCATGGGCTTCGACTGGGCGCGCCCCACCTCATTCCTCCGGCCCACCATCTCACTGGCCAACAACGTGCTCTACTACGCCGTCGACCACAGCCCTTCGTATCTCTGGGACTCGGCGACCTGGGAGATCAGCGAGGCGCTGTTGCCCCACCTCGAAGCGGTGTTGAGCGGGCCGGCGGCATGGCGCACCACTCCGACGATCGCCCGGGCGGTGGAAATTCGCGACGGTGTCGTACTCAACCCCGCCATCGTGTCGTTCCAGCACCGGGCCGAGGCCTATCCCCACCCGATCACCCCTGCCGTGAGCCAGTCGGCTGCAGTGCCGCCAGCAGATCCGACAGCGGAACCGTCGCGAAGCCGATCGCCTCGTCGTTGATTCCGAACGGCAGCACCAGGTTTCCCGCATGAACCAACCCTCCGCAGGAGTAGACGACGTTGGGGACGTAACCGTCCTGCTCGTCGGGGGCCGGACTGAGCAGCGGCTCGCTCAACCTGCCGATGACACGGGTGGGATCGTCGAGGTCGAGCAAGATCGCACCGATGCGGTAGGTCAGCATCGGACCGACACCGTGGGTGAGCACCAGCCAGCCGGCCTCGGTCTCGATGGGTGGCCCGCAATTACCGAGCTGCAACGCCTCCCAGGCGTGTGTCGACTGCTGGCACGGCAGGGTGTTCATCCACAGGAGCGGATCTTGGGCATAGGAAACGGAATTCGACTCACGGTCCCAGCGCGACATCGCGGCCATGTGCCCGTTGACGAGGCGAGGAAACAACGCCAGGCCCTTGTTGACCGCGGCGGTGCCGACGAGCGGCCTTGAGGTGAAGGAACGGAAATCCGTGGTCTCGAGCAGCTGCTGGCTGATGTCGGATCCGCTGTACGCGGTGTACGTCGCATAGAACGTGACCGAGCCGTCGTCGCGCACGAAACGCACAAAGCGGGCATCTTCCATACCGACTGCTTCGGCGGGCATCGCCGGCCACAGGATCCGCTCGGAAAGCGGTACCTCCGACCTAAATTCGACGGCGTAGGACCTTTCTGCGGTGGCCCGAATATGCGTGATCGTCTGCAGTGCCTGACCACGGGTGCTGAGGTTGGCCTGCAGCTTGTCGAGCTGTTCGTCGAGATCATCTCGGGTGAACCGCTCTTCGAGCGCATCCAAGACGTAGTCCCCGGCCTCCCCGCCGACCCCGACCCGGGCCAGTTCGCGGCGGAACACCGTCGCGTCGAGCAGCGTCGACATCACCGATCCGACGGTGGCGAACGGGCCCGGCGCATCGATGGTCACCGCGCCGGACTCGTCGATGACCCCAGAGCGGAACCCGATACTTGACCGGTGCCCCTCCCCGATGCCACGGACGCTCATCACGAAGCGCAGACCGCCCGGTTTGACCCCCGCCTGATCGGGGTGGGCCACCATACTCGGATTGCACAGCGCCGCCCCCTCGATGGCGTACTCGTTGGTGAATGTCGCACCCAACAACAACATTCGTTCCTCGGACAGCGTATTGTCGCTGTCCAGGCGGTCGGCGAGTTCGCCGGCGTGGCGGCGGAAGGTCCCGACCAGGTCACGGTGACGTTTGTCGAAGCGGACGACGACGTCGTCCAACGACTCCCGCACCTGATGCTCGCTCAGCGCGAGGATGCGACGCAGCACCCCGGCGGCGCGGGAGTCTTCGTGTTCGAATTCCTGCTGTCCGGGTACGAAGAGTTGCGTGATGACCCTCGACGGGTCCGCGGCAACACGCAGCGACGAGCGGGTGAGGGCGGCGGCCACCGGTGCGGTCATTGCGGGACGGTCGATAATCGACGCGCCTGCTGCAGCGTCGAGATAACCGCAAGCGTGGACTCCGCACCCTGGTTCCGGTTGACCCCGTCGGCCTGGAGTCCGTCGTATCCGCCGCCGGCCTGCGGATCCCACATGGGCTCCCCGATGTCGTTGGCGCCGCAGAACCAGGCGCCGGCCGCACGCACACCTTCGGTCCAGATCGGGTTCGCATCGACCGACGCGGCGCGTGCACACGCATCCGCCAGTGAGGACACCTCGATGGGCTGCTGATCGAATGCGGGTTGAGCGTCTCCGGTACCCCGCCCCGCGACCGGGGTCGGTGAAAGGTGGTCACCGCAGGTCTCGACGTCGAGCAACCAGGCCAGCAGATCCAGTCCGCGGCGACGCAGCACGGAGTCGCTGAGTGCCGCGCCCGCAGCGATCATCGCCTCGGGCAGCGCCGCGTTGGCGTAGGTGAGCCGCGGTTCGGGCCACGGCCACGACGCGTGGTCCGCCGGTTCGCCGACCGATGCCACGTAGTCGGCGAGGAGGTCACGAGCGGGTTGGTGCCCGGGGTCGAAGGTCAGCATCTCAGCGGCACCCAAAGCCGCGAACGCCATCGCCCGCGGCCACGGTGAGCGTTCCTGCGCGGCGCGCTCGAACTGCATGATCGCCGACTGCCGGGCCCAGGCGACGTTGCTGTGCGCAGCCGCCGTCCCCAGCCCCCATAGACATCGGCCCCAGCAATCCTCCACCGACGGCTCGTCGACCCAACGCCCAGCACTGTCCATCCGGTTGCGGCACGCGCCGGTCAGCGCCTGCGCGTCACCTAGGAACCGCAATGCGACGCTGGCTAGGCCATTGAGCGCCCCATTGGGCCCCTGCTCCCGGGTGGCCACCACCAGCACCCGGGCCATGTCGTCGACGCAGTAGCCGTGCTCGGGTGCCGGGACCGCCAGCTGGGCGTGCTCGCAAGTGCCATGGTGGTCGGTCAACCGCAGCAGATGGTCGAACACCGGGGGCGGCGACGTCCAGGTCATACCCGTGCCCGTCGTTCAGCCAGGACAACCTGCCCCAACTGCGCGTAAGCACCGGCCACCGCCGGCCAGGCCAGCTGTGGTGCGAGTCTTCGTGCCTCGGCGGCCATCGTCCCGGCCAGTCGCGGTTGCGTCAGGACCCGCCGAAGCGCCGACACCAGCGCAGCGGGGTCGTCGTGGCCGACGACGATCCCGGCTCCACCGGACAACATCTCGACCGCATGCGGAAACGCGGTGGCGACGACGGGCCTGCCGCCGGCGATGGCGTCGACCAGCACGCCGGAGGTGACTTGCTCGACCGAATCGTACGGCAGTGCGACTACCGCGGCCGACTGGATCAGGGTGGTCAGCGCGGCGACGCCGTGGTAGCGCGCGTCGAAGGACACCGAATCGGCCACCCCGTTCTGCCGGGCACGCTCGATAAGGCTCTCCCGGTAGGCCTCACCGGTGGCCGCGAACACCTTGGGATGCGTCTGACCCACCACCAGATAACGCGGCCGGTCCGGGACATCGCGCAACGCCGACATCGCGTCGATGACCCGCTCGAGGCCTTTCCCAGGCCCCAACAGACCCCAGGTGAGGATGGTGGGGCGGCTCCCACGCTTCGCCCCAGAGACCCTGGGGACGGTGGCGCCGTGCGGGATCATGACGACCTTGCCGCGGCCGACGGCGTAGTCACCGCAGAGACGCTCCCCAGCGGTCTCGGACATCACCACCACGCGGTCAGCCTTCGAAGCGATCGTCCCCAGCACCCAAAGCTGGTGTGGAGTAGGGGTTTTGGGAACGGTGTGGGCGACCACGATCACCGGGACCCGCAGCCCGTCGATGATGTCGAGCACTTCGGCGCCGTCCACGCCTCCATAGATTCCGTATTCGTGTTGGATCACCGCGACGTCACAGTCGTTGAGCGAGTCCGTGCACGCGGCCACCGAGCACACCGACCCGTTGACCAGCTCCGCGACAACCCGGCCGCTCTCCGACGGCGATCCGTCCGCCACCCGGACCACGCCTACCTCCGATCCCAAAACGCTCAATGCGCTGGATAATCCGGCGGTGAACCTGGCCAGTCCGCACACCGTCGGCGGATAGGTACTCAGCACACCGAAGCGCGTGGTGTGACGGAACCGCGGATGCGCAGACGAACGGGAAGGGGAGTCAAGGGCGGGCAGAACGTTCAATGTGGTCCCGACGTGCGGTTGCTACCGGCATGTCCGGCGTGAGCGGATGCTCGGCGAGATCAGCAGAGGCTGACACATCCCGGACTGGCTGGGCTCCAACCCCTTGCACGCTACACCTTCGTCTGTGGCGCCGACGTCACGTGAGGCTTTCAGGGGTATGGTCGAGTAACTGGGACCAAACAAGGCCCCCACGACGAACAGGGGCCAGCATGTCTGACAAGTCTCCGCGACAGACCATGTCCAAGAAATCCGGCAAGTCGCTGAAGGAGAAACGCGCCGCCAAGCAGGCCAAAGCGGCCAGCAAGCAGTCAGCGATCGAGACCGTGGTCAACGGCAAGAATCGCTGAAGATCAAGGGCTTCCGCGCCGAAGGCGCGCAGGACTAGCCCAGCGTGGCGACGTCGCGGGGGATGGTTTCACACCACCGCGCGCTCTCGGCCTCGGCCAGGGTCAGCACCAGCCGGGCGGTGTCGAACAGCCGGGCGTCGCCGTCACCGCCGGAGGTGGGCAGCCCGACGACCGAGCGCAGCACCATCAACCCCAGCGCGTGCGACGTCATGCTCGGAACCACAAGTAGTTTCGCGCGGGCGGTGCGGCCGTCGACGACCATCAACCGGGGCCTGCGGCTGCGTACGTCGAGCCGGGCCAGCCGGGCACCGGTCGCGATGGTCTCCAGATCGAGTTGGCCTTCGGTGGCCGACCAGTTGATCTGGATGCCGAGGATCTCACCCAGCGGGCGGTGCAGCGCCCCCACCAGCTCCGGTAGTTCCGCGGCCACCGAAGCGGTATGTGGCCACCAGGCTCCATCGATGTCGCCGCCCAGCTCCTTGCAAAGGGTGACTCTGACGGGTCGGGACACGCGCCTCGACCGCGCCAACCCGTTCATCGCGCAGGCGAATCGACAGCCGAGGTCGAGCGCGGCGAATCGGAGAACACCGGATGCTGCACCGGCTCATCGGTATTCGCTGCGGGCGACACCACTTGCGGCGCCTGACGGTGCGAGAACAGATCGGACGAATCCATAAACAATGTCCTTGAGTGGTGCGGGCAGACCCGCACTGTGGTCCGAGCGAAGAAATCGCGTCGCGGGCTGAGCACTCTCACGGTCGACAGTTGTGACGATTGACGTGTTGGCGTGAAACCCAGCCTGGACCCAGACTACACGCCCCCGGTCGCCCACCGCTGCCGCATCCCCTAACCGGTGTGCTGGCTCACCGGACACGACGGCGCCTGCCCGGCCGCCGCGATGGGTGTGTCACGCCTGGCCAGCACCCGGATCCGGGCGCCCCGGTGCGGCACGAAGATGACATGCTTGAGCCGCCTGCGCTCCGCCGGCGCGCCGGTGCTGTCCAGCACGGCGCGGCGCAAGATCTCCCGCAGCACCACCCGGAACTCCAGCATGGCGAACGTCGCGCCCAGACATCGGCGGGGTCCACCGCCGAACGGCAGGTACGTCGACGGGCTCAGCGCCGAGCCCACCATGCGGTCGGGGTCGAACCGGTCCGGGTCCGGGTACACCGCCGGATCGTCGTGCACCAGTAGCATCCCCGGCACCACCATCACCCCGGCGGGCAGCCGGTGCCCGGCCAGCTCGACCGGTTCGGTGAGCACCCGGCCAACGTCGAACACCACCGGCCGGATCCGCAGCGTCTCCTTGGCGACGGCGTCCAGGTACTCGTCGTCCCCGCTGAGTGCCGCCCGCTCGGCCCTGGCCAGGATCTCCGGATGCCGGGTCAGCCGCTCCAGCGCCCACGCCAGCCCCGTCGCGGTCGTGTCATGTCCTGCCACCAGCAGGGTCATCAGCTGATCGCGCAGCTCGGTGTCGGTCAGGCCGCCGGCGCGGACCAGCATGGCCAGCGCGTCGGTGCGCGCCGAAAGATCGGGGTCGGTCCGCCGGTCGGCGATCTCGGCGTAGAGCAGCCGGTCGGCCTCGGCGATCGCGGTGCGCAGCCGTCGCCACGGCCGCCGCCGCAGCAGGGCCTGGTTGGCTATGGCCGCCGTCTCCCACGGCCCGACGGTGAGCAGCCGCGGCATCACCTCCCGCAGCGCGGCCAGCCTGGCCGGGTCGCTGGCGCCGATCACGGTCCGCAGGATCACCTCGAGGGTGATCCGCGCCGTCCACGGCGCGACCGGGAACGTGGTACCGACGGGCCAGCGCGCGAGGTGCTCGGCGGCGATCCCAGCGATCAGCTCCTCCTGGCGCACCACCGCGTCCCTGGCGAACGGCGGCAGCATCAGCCGGCGGCGTTCGCGGTGCAGGTCGTCGTCGACCACCAGCACCGAGGTGTCGCCGAGCAACCCCTTGAGCATCGAATTAGCCTCTCCCGCATGGTAAATGCGGGGATCCCCGGCGAATACCGTCTTGATGTCGGCCGGGTCGGCGAGGTAGACCAGGGTGCCCATGGCGGCCACCCGCAGCGTGAACACCGAGCCGTAGCGGCGGCGGCATGCGGCGGTGAACCGCGGTCCGAACCGCAGCATGATCAGCGCCTGCACCACCGGGGGCAGGGGTGGGCCCGGCGGCAATGACGTCGACGTCATCACCTCAGCCTACGAGCCCGGGCGGCTGCGGCTCAGCCGAATGCGCCCGCCATCTTGGCGATCAACAGCACCGCGGTCGCCACGAACAGCAGCAGGAACACCGCGATCGCCACGTACGTCAGGACCGCGCGCGGCGTCAGGTTGCGGCCCGCGACTGGATCGGCGTTGGCCGTCGCCCGGGTCTGTGCCGAATCCGGTGGGGTCTCCCCTGGGGCGACACCCCCGGCGCGCTCCTCGCCAGGGGTGTCGCCCGGATCGGGGTCGGGCGGAAGTGCGGTGCTCATGGCTTTCTGGCCCGCGCCGCCTGGCGCTTCTCCTTCTCCGCGTCGCCGAGTTCGTCGAGCCGGTCGGCGTGCGCGCGGGCACCGTTGGCGGCCCGCCGCTTGTCCGCGGCGTCGTCGAGTTCGGCCTTGGCCGCATTGGTCACGGACTTCTCTGCGGCCCGAGACCTGTTCTGCGCGTTGGTTTTCGCCTTCTGCGCTGCCTTGATCTTCTGGTCGGCGGCGTCGTCGATGCGTTTCTTGGCCGCCGACGTGCGCGCCGCGGCGTTCTCCGTCGCGGCCTGCTTGGTGGCGTCGGCCTGTGTGCGGGCGTCGGCGATCTTGCGTTGCGCCTTGGTGCGTGCCTCCTGCGGGGCTGCCTCGGCCTGCCGGCGCTTCTCGCGCAGTTGGGCGTCGGCCTGCTGGACACGGCGTTCGGCGACCTCGTCGAGGCGGGCCGCTTCACCCAGCTCCGCCGCGCGCTGCACCTCGGCCAGCCCGCGCTCCTCGAGGTCGGTGTCGCGCAACGCACTGCCCGCCGCGGCGTCCAATGCGCCGACGGCCCGCCGGTAGAAAACCCGCGCCGGTGCTTCGGGCTCCATCCGGTCCAGCACGCCACGCTCGAACAGGGTCAACGGGATCCGCGCGATGCGGTACTGGGTGCGCAGGATCGAGAACGGAATGTCGGTGATCTTCATCGTCATCTCCTGCTCAGGGCAGATCGGGATCGTCGGTGCCCTCGGCGCGCCGACGGAGCCGGTCGGCCTGCGCCTTGGTGCGGACGGCTTCCCCGACGGCCTGGTCGTGCTCGTCGGTGGCTTTGGCGTATTCATCGCTGGCGGTAACGATTTCGTGACGCTCCTGGGCGTGCGCCCGGCCCGCCTCCCGCTGCACGTCGGCTTCGGCCTGGGTGCTCGCGCGGGCGGCGTCGCGGCGTGCGGCCTCCTCGGCGGTGCGCCGTTGCTCGGCCTGGTCCGCGCGCACGCTGTTCTGCACGCCCGCGGTGCGGACGTCGGCCGCCAGCCGCTCCTGTGCGCCTTCCAGCTCGGCCTCGGTGGCCCGCTGCCTGGCCTGCGTCGCCTCGACGTCGGCCTCGGCCTCGGCCGCGCTGGCGGCGCGGCGCTCCTCGGCCTGCTTCTGGTCCAGCTGGCCCTCGGCGGTCAGCGAGTCGTTGCCGCTGATGGCGCCGACCATCTCCTTGGCCTTGCCCTTGATCGCGTCGACCACGCGCTTGCGGGTCTGGGCTGCTTTGTCGCCCTGGGTCATATCCGCCTCCTCTCGGCCACAGCGCGGGCTACCCAGCGGGCGGGTTTCTACACCGGAACGGGCCGAGAGTTTGCGTGTTACCTGGTAGCGCCGTTGATGACGGGGGCGTTGATGATGCCGCGCTCGACACCCCACATGGTGGCGATGGCGCGGTACTCCCCGGACTTCATCAGATGCTCCAGTGCTTGCTTCAGCGATTCGGCCAGCTCCGAGCCCTTGCGCACCGGCCAGCCGTACGGCGCGGAATCGAACACGTCGCCGGCGGGCACCAGGTCACCGCGGCTGAGCTTGACGGCGAACCCGGTCACCGGCGAATCGGCGGACATCGCGTCCACCTCGCCCTTGATCAGCGCGGTGGTGACCTCGTCCTGGCTCTTGAACACCACCATCTCGATGGGTGCCATCCCGGCGGCGGTGCACTCGTCGCTCTTGCCGGGCAGCTCCTCGGTCTCCTGCAAAGTTGCCTCTGCGACACCGATTTTCAGCCCGCAGGCCGAGGAGGGACCCAGCGCGGTGCCCGGCCGGCGCGCCCACTGGGTGCCGGCCTGGAAGTAGGTGACGAAGTCGACGAGCTCCTCGCGCTCCTTGGTGTCGGTGACCGAGGACATCCCGACGTCGAACGAACCGTCGGCCACCCCGGGCAGGATCGCGTCGAACGGGGTGTCGCGGTAGTCGGGCACCAGGCCCAGCACCCGGGTGACCGCGTTCATCAGCTCGACGTCGAAGCCGACCAGCTGCCCGTCGGCGTTCTTGTACTCCATCGGCGCGTACGGCACGTTGACACCGATGACCAGCCGGCCGGTGTCGCGGATCTCGGCGGGCACCGTCGTCGCGATCGACGCCACCGCCCCCTCCGGCAGGTCCGACCCGTCGCGGTCGCGCCACGGCGCCCACATCCACAGCCCGACGGCGGCCACCACGGCGACCAGCGCCGCCGCCCCGGCCGCCACCAGCGCCTTCGCCGGCAACCCGCGCCGGGCCCTAGCGGCGTGCCGGGACCCACCCCCGGCGCGGCGCACCGGCGCGGTGAGGGCGCGGCGCGCGGCCTGGGCCAGCTCCCCGGCGCTCTGGTACCGCTTGGCGGGCTTCTTGGCCATGCCCTTGGCGATCACCTCGTCGAAGGCGGCCAGCCGCGGGTCGACGTCGGAGGGCCGCGGGATCGGCGAGACCATGTGCCCGGCGATCTGCTGTTCCAGGCTGTCGGCGGGGTACGGCCTTGCGCCAGTGAGGCATTCGTAGAGCACGCAGGTCAGCGCGTAGATGTCCGAGCGGGCGTCGACCTCACCGCCCTCGAAGCGCTCCGGCGCCATGTAGGCCAGCGTGCCCAGCGTGCTGCCCGCGGTGGTCAGGCCCTTCTCACCGGCGGTGCGGGCCAGCCCGAAGTCGATCAGGTACACGAAGTCGCGGCCGGTGATCAGGATGTTGGACGGCTTGATGTCGCGGTGGATGACGCCGTCCTTGTGCGCGGCGTCCAGCGCATTGGCGACCTGCTCGACGATGGTGACCGCGAACGCCGCGCCGAGCGGCTTCTCCGTCTCGGCCAGCATCGTGCCCAGGTTGCGGCCCTCGATCAGCCGCATGTCCAGGTAGAGCCGGCCGTCGATCTCGCCGTAGCCGTGGATCGGCACCACGTGCGGATCGTTGATGCCGGCGATAGCCTGCGACTCGCGGCGGAACCGCGTCTGGAAGACCTCGTCCTCGGCCATGTTGTGCGGCAACACCTTGAGCGCGACCACCCGGTCGGTCCTGGTGTCGTAGGCCTGGTAGACCTCGCCCATCCCGCCCCGGCCGATCAGCTTCTGGAGCTGATAGTGCCCGAACGGTGTCGCATTCACCGGTGGTCTCCTCGGCTGCGTCCGATCGGTCTGTCGACTGAAGCTACATCACGTTTGCCGGGGCTGCCCGGACGCATGTCAACCGACTGACGCTTCGTTGCCCGTTTCGGCGATTTCGGCGCGATGCGGCGACACATGTGCTGCATGGGGTGCTCATTTTTACCACGTCAGCGGGGGCCGGGGCCGGATGAGGCGAAGCCGAAGGTGTTGCTTCTGTGCCCGGCTGCGCGCGGGGACGCCGAGGATCGGGTAGCGCGGCGGGGCGACCAGGGAGTTTCGGGGGCGCGAGCCGGGCAGCGGCGCTACCCGGGACGAGGGACTCGGGCCGGCGTCAGAGCCGGTGCATCTCCCGGGCCAGCGCGGCCCGCTCGAAGACGGCGTCGCGCTGCGGGGGATAGAAGCGCTTGGCCGGCCGGTCTGGGCGCGAGGCCCAGGCAGAGCCGGCCTCGGACGTGGCGGACGGCAGCCGTCGCCATAGCGCGGACAGGGTCCACCGCGCCCCCACGCGCGGTCGGAAATCAGCGATCGATGCCATCGGGTCACCTTTTCGTTCTAGGTGGCAGGGCCGTCACGCCGGCGCGCAACGACTTCCCGACCGTAACATAAGAAATTGAAGTTTCCACCAGATAATTAAGTTTTGTTCGGAAACAAGAGTGTGACGTGTAGCATCACCGGCATGAGTCGGCGAAGCTATGCACAGTTCTGTGGGCTGGCGCATGCGCTGGATGTGGTCGGTGAGCGCTGGACGCTACTGATCGTGCGGGAGCTGGCGACGGGCCCGAAGCGCTACACCGACCTGGCCGACGCGCTGGCCGGGATCGGCACCAGCCTGCTGGCCACCCGCGTCCGCCAGCTCGAGGCCGATGGCGTCATCCAGCGCAGACTGGCCACCGATCAACCCGGCTCGGCGGTGGTCTACGAGCTCTCCCCCGCCGGCCGGGAACTGGCCGCCGCCGTCGTCCCGCTGGCGCTGTGGGGGGCGCGCCACCAGATGGCCGACGCCGACCCCGAGCACGAGGCCATGCGCGCGGAGTGGCTGCTGAGCTTCCTGGCCGCCTACGTCCGCCGGGACGGCCCGCACGACCTCGACGCGGTCTTCGAGTTCCACATCGACGACAGCATCGCCTCGCTGCGGATCAACACCGGGACCACATCGGTGCGGCCGGGCCCGAGCCCCACCCCCGCCGACGCCACGCTGCGCACCACGGCCAAGGTCACCGCGGAGATCCTCGGTCGCCACACCACCGTCGACGACGCGATCGCCGACGGCCGCATCGAGGTCACCGGTGATGCGGCGATGGTGGCAACGCTGCTGGACGTGATCGCCAAGGAGTTGGCGGCGCCTTCGCTGGCCTGAGCCCTGGGCGTCAGCCCGGCCTCATACCGGGTCCGATTGATCCAACTCCTGCATCATTTGAGTGGTAATCGGTCTTGGACAGGCATGGATTCGGGCTCCTACCGTGGGCGGCATGACTGCGACGGTTCCCCAGACGAGTCCCGAAACCGCCGGCCTGACCGGCCAGATGATCATCGCGGGATCCTTCGTGCGCGGCACCGGCACCGAGATCCGCGGCTTCGACCCCGCGGCCGGGCGTCCGCTCGAGCCCGCATACCGGCACGGTGACGCCACCCACGTCGACGCCGCCTGCGCCGCGGCCGCCGAGGCGTTCCCGCACTACCGCGCCACCACCTCCGAGCAGCGCGCGGTGTTCCTCGAGGCCGTCGCCGGTGCGATCGAGGCCGTCGGCGAGACGCTGACCGCCCGCGCCGTCGCCGAGACCGGCCTGCCCCAGGCCCGCATCACCGGTGAACTCGCGCGCACCACCGGGCAGCTGCGGCTGTTCGCCGACGTGCTGCGCGAGGGCAGCTGGAACGGCGCCCGCATCGACACCGCGCTGCCCGACCGAACCCCGTTGCCGCGCCCCGACATCCGGCAGCGGTTCATCCCGTTGGGACCGGTGGCGGTGTTCAGCGCGTCGAACTTCCCGCTGGCGTTCTCCGTCGCCGGCGGTGACACCGCCTCGGCGCTGGCCGCGGGCTGCCCCGTCGTCGTCAAGGGCCACGACGCGCACCCCGGCACCTCCGAGCTAGTGGCCCGCGCGATCACCGACGCCGTCGCCAGGTGCGGCCTGCCGGCGGGCACGTTCTCGCTGCTGCTGGGGTCGGGGCCCGAGCTCGGCATCGCCCTGGTCACCGATCCGCGCATCAAGGCCGTCGGCTTCACCGGATCCCGTTCCGGCGGAACGGCTCTGGTGGCCGCCGCGGCCGCGCGACCGGAACCCATCCCGGTGTACGCAGAGATGAGCTCGATCAACCCGGTGTTCCTGCTCGACGGGGCACTGGCCACCCGCGGCGCCGACCTCGCCCGCGCGTTCGTCGCGTCGCTGACCATGGGGTCGGGCCAGCTGTGCACCAATCCCGGCCTGGTCATCGCCGTCGACGGGCCCGGCCTCGACGCGTTCGTCACCGCCGCTCGCGACGCGCTGGCCGGCGCGCCGGCCACCCCGATGCTGACCCCCACCATCGCAGGCAACTACGCCAGCGGCGTCGCGGCGCTGGCCGAGTCCGCCGAACTGGTCGGCCGCGGCGAACCCGGTTCGAGTGAACTCTCTTGCCACGCAGCGCTGTTCACCACCGACGCGGCGAGCTTCCTGGCGTCGGACGCACTGCAGGCGGAGGTGTTCGGGTCGTCGAGCCTGATCGTGCGCTGCGCCGACGCCGACGAGATGCGAGCAGTCGCCCGGGACATCGAGGGCCAGTTGACCGCGACCGTGCACGCCGACGACTCCGACCTCGACGAGGCGGGCCGGCTGCTGCCGCTGCTCGAGCTCAAGGCCGGCCGCATCCTGTTCGACGGCTGGCCCACCGGCGTCGAGGTGAGCCACGCGATGGTGCACGGCGGCCCGTTCCCGGCCACCTCGGACTCCCGCAGCACGTCGGTCGGCAGCAGGGCCATCGAGCGCTATCTGCGCCCGGTCTGCTACCAGAACGTCCCGAAGTCGTTGCTGCCCACTGTCATCGCCGACGGCAACCCGGAACGGGTGTGGCGCCGCGTCGACGGACACCTCACCCAAGCCTGACCACCTCACCACGAACCCGAGAGGCCACACCATGCGTCCGACCTTCGACGGCGTCCTGTTCTTCCCCGTCACCCCGTTCACCGACTCCGGCGCTGTCGACCTCGACGCGCTGGCCCGGCATCTGGCCAAGGGCGTCGACGCCGGGCCCGGCGGGGTGTTCATCGCCTGCGGCACCGGCGAATTCCACGCACTGGAGGAGGGTGAGTACGCCGCCGTCGTGCGCACCGCCGTCGAGCTGGTGGCCGGTCGGGTCCCGGTCTACGCCGGCACCGGCGGTTCGGTGGCGCACGCACAGCGATTCGCGTTGGCTGCCAAGGAATCCGGCGCCGACGGGCTGCTGCTGCTGCCGCCCTACCTGGTCGAGGTGCCGCAGGCCGGGCTGGTCGAGTACACCCGCGCCGTCGCCGCGACCACCGACCTGCCGCTGATCGTCTACAACCGCAACAACGCCCGGTTCACCGAGGCTTCGGCGGTGGGCGTCGCGCAGCTGCCCACCGTGGTCGGCTTCAAGGACGGCACCGGCAACTTCGACCAGGTGGCCCGCATCGTCGCCGCCGTGCGCACCCAGGTGGATCCGGACTTCCTGTTCTTCAACGGCCTGCCCACCGCCGAGACCACGCAGTTGGCCTTCCGGGCCATCGGGGTTCCGCTGTACTCGTCGGCGACGTTCGCGTTCGCCCCCGATGTGGCGCTGGCGTTCTACACCGCGCTGGAGTCCGGCAACACCGAGCTGACCGAGGCACTGCTCAACGCATTCTTCATCCCGCTGGTGCGGCTGCGCGACACCGTGCCCGGCTACGCGGTCTCGCTGATCAAGGCGGGCGTGGCGATGGAGGGCGTGCCGGCCGGAGCGGTGCGCCCGCCGCTGGTGATGCCGACCGCCGACGACCGGGCCGCGCTGGCCGACATCCTCGCCGCCGGACGCGCGGTGCTCACCGGTGCGCTGAGCCGGGCCGTGTGACCATGGCGCCGATCCGGATCACGGGCGCCCGCATCACCCCCGTCGCGTTCGCCGATCCGCCGCTGCTCAACACCGTCGGCGTGCACCAGCCCTACGCGCTGCGCGCCATCATCGAGCTCGACACCGACGCCGGGCTCGTCGGGCTGGGCGAAACCTACGCCGACACCCGGCACCTGGCCCGGCTGCACGCCGCCGCCGACGCGATCACCGGGCTGGACGTGTTCGCGCTCAACACGATCCGCGCGGCCATCGCGGCCCGCCTGGTCGGCGACACCGCCGCCGTGGGCACCGCGGGGATGATCACCACCGCCAGCTCGGTCGACCAGGTGCTGTCACCGTTCGAGGTGGCGTGCCTGGACGTGCAGGGCCATGCGTCGGGCCGGCCGGTGGCCGACCTGCTCGGTGGCGCGGTGCGCGACACGGTGCCGTTCAGCGCGTACCTGTTCTACAAGTGGGCCGGCCATCCCGGCGCGGAGCCCGACGGGTTCGGCGAGGCGCTCGACCCGGACGGGGTCGTCGCCCAGGCCCGCCGCATCGTCGCCGACAACGGCTTCACCGCGATCAAGCTCAAGGGCGGGGTGTTCCCACCCGAGGAGGAGATGGCGGCCATCGAGGCGCTCGCCGAGGCCTTCCCCGGGATGCCGCTGCGGCTGGACCCCAACGCCGCGTGGACCCGGCAGACGTCGATCAAGGTGGCCTCCGGGCTGGCCGGGGTCCTGGAGTACCTCGAAGACCCCACCCCCGGCCTGGACGGCATGGCCGAGGTGGCCGCGCAGGCGCCGATGCCACTGGCGACCAACATGTGCGTGGTGGCGTTCGACCAGCTGGCCCCGGCGGTGGCCAAACAGTCGGTGCGCGTGGTGCTTTCCGATCACCACTATTGGGGCGGGCTGCAGCGTTCGCGGCTGCTGGCCGGGATCTGCGACACCTTCGGGCTCGGGTTGTCCATGCACTCGAACTCGCACCTGGGCATCAGCCTGGCCGCGATGGTGCACCTGGCCGCTGCGACGCCGAACCTGACCTATGCCTGCGACACGCACTGGCCGTGGAAGACCGAGGACGTCGTCGCCGGCGGCGCGCTGCGGTTCGTCGACGGCGCGGTGCCGGTGCCCACCGGGCCCGGCCTCGGCGTGCAGATCGACGACGACGCGCTGGCCGCGCTGCACGAGCAGTACCTGCGCTGCGGGATCCGCGACCGCGACGACACCGGCTACATGCGCACCGTGGACTCGGGATTCGAACTGCTCAGCCCACGTTGGTAGCCGGTTCAGCCGCGGTGGGGCGGTCGGGGTCCTACCGTGGAGCCATGACAGATCAGTCCTCGGCCATCGAGATCGGCCATCCCCCCGAAACTCTGATGCGGATCGCCAACGGCGCGCTGCGGCGGTTGCTGCGCACCCCGCTGGGCGGTCGGCTCAAGGACTTCATGCTGCTCTCGTTCACCGGACGCAAGACCGGGCGGGCGTTCTCGATCCCCGTCAGCACGCACCACCTCGACGCCCACCTGTACGCGGTGCTGGAGGCGCAGTGGAAATACAACTTCCGCGACGGCGCCGACGCGGTCGTCCACCACCGCGGCAAGAAGACGGCCATGCGCGGTGAGCTGATCACCGAGCCGGCGGCCGTCGTCGCCATCGTCGAGCGGTTGGCGCAGGGCTACGGGGCCAAGAAGGCGCAGCTGATGATGGGGATGAAGTTCCGCGACGATGGGCTGCCGTCGACCGCCGACTGGCAGGACGCGGTGTCGCGGCTGAAGATCGCGGCGATCAAGCTGACGCCCAAGACCTGAATGTTCTCCCTGGCCCGGCTGTCCTGCTTCGTCGCCGTCGCCGAGGAGTTGCACTTCGGTCGTGCCGCCGAACGGCTGCACATGACCCAGCCCCCGCTGTCGCGGCAGGTGCAACAGCTCGAGAGCGAACTCGGGGTGCAGCTGATCGACCGCACCACCCGGACGGTGACGCTCACCCCGGCCGGTGTGGCGTTCCTGCCCGACGCCCGCCGCATCCTGCAGCTGGCCGAGGGCGCCGCGCAGACCGTCAAACGGATCCCGGCCGGCGACCTGGGCACCGTCGTCATCGGCTTCACCGCGGCGTCGGCGCACGCGGTGCTGCCCCGGCTGCTGGAGCGGGCCCGCGAGCGGCTGCCCGACGTGAAGCTGGATCTGCGGGAGATGGTGTCCGCGGCGCAGGTCGAGGGGTTGATGACCGGCGAGCTGGACCTCGGGATGGCCCGGCCCCCGCTGAAACGGCCCGGGCTGGTGTCGCGGCCGCTGCTGCACGAGCAGTTGATCGCGGCGCTGCCGGCCGGGCATCCGCTGACCGAGGTGTCGCGGCAGCTCACGCTGACCGATCTGGACGGTCAGGACGTCATCATGTATTCGCCCGTACAGGCCCGCTATTTCAACGACCTGCTGATCTCGACCTTCACCATCGCGGGGGCCACGCCGCGGTACGTGCAGTACGTGACGCAGGTGCACACCATGCTGGTGCTGGTCCGCTCGGGCATCGGGATCGCGCTGGTGCCGGCGTCGGCGGCCACCCTGCACCCCGAGGGGGTGGTGTTCCGCAACATCGGGGCGTTCCGCGAGCGGCCCGTCGAGCTCGATGCGGTGTGGCGGGGCGATTCGACCAACCCGGCCCTGCTGCGGGTGCTCAAAGATGTGCTGCCGCAGCAGGAGTGGACGACCGACGACCTCGTCGAAGGCGTCAGCTGACCACCCCCGCCACCCCCAGCCCGCGCCCCCAGCCCGCGCCCCCAGCCCGCCGAAATTGCATTCCAGCAGAGAAAGATCGAGTGGAGGCCTGCTGGAATGCAATTTCGGCGGGGAGTGCGGGGCCTGCCCGTCCGCGGGGAGTCGGGGCCGGGGGGGTCAGCGCAGGGTGGGGAGCGGGACGGGGGTGACCAGCTCGCCGGTGCGCAGGAAGGCGTCGAGGTTGCGCAGCGTCAGGTCCTCCATGGCGGCGCGGGTCTGCACCGTGCCGCTGCCGACGTGCGGCAGCAGCACCACGGTGTCGAGCCCGAACAACTCCTCGGGCACCGCGGGCTCGCCGACGAACACGTCCAACCCCGCCCCGGCGAGCCGCCGGTTGACCAGCGCGTCCACCAACGCGTCCTGATCGATGACGCTGCCGCGCGCGACGTTGATCAGATACCCCTCGGGTCCCAGCGCGTCGAGGACCTCCCGGCTCACCAGCCCGCGGGTGCCGTCCCCGCCGGCGGCGGCGATCACCAGCACGTCCACCTCCCGAGCGAGCTCCACCGGCGAAACCACGTACGTGTACGGCGAATCCGGCACCTCGTGCCGGTTGTGGTAGCTGATCGTGCAGCCAAAGGCGTTGAGCCGCTTAGCGATCGCGCCGCCGATGCGGCCCAGGCCGATGATCCCGACCCGAGTGTTGCTGACCTGCCGGGTCAGCGGGTACATCCCGTCCACCGGCCAGCGGCCTGCCCGGACGTACCGGTCGGACGCCGTGAACTGCCGCAGCGTGTCGATCAACAGCCCGACCGCGGTGTCAGCCACGCAATCGGTCAAGACGTCAGGCGTATTACTCACTGCCACACCGAGTCTCGCTGCGGCGTCGACATCGGTGGTGTCGTAGCCGACGCCGAAGTTGATCACCGCGCCCAGGTTCGGCAGCGCCTCCATCAACGCCGCGTCCACCCCGGAGCGGCCCGACGTGACGATCGCCTTGATCTGCGGGCCACGCTCAGCCAGGAACGCCTCCCGCGCCGGACCCGGGTCGGGCAGCACGGGGGCCGCGTAGTCGTCGGCGAGGGTGCGCATCAGCGACGGCATCAGCGGTCCGACCTGCAGGACGGCGGAGTCTTGGGTCTGCGTGCTCATGGTCAGCCACGCTACGGCTACCTGCGGATACTCGTCCACGTCAGAAATAGCATGGACTTATAGCGAAACGGCATCGGGTCCGCCGCTGCGGCCGCGTCCGGGTATCGACGGATCCCACCGCGTCCTGAAAGCCCTGCTCAGGGCCGATATGCCGAGTACCGAGGCGCGCCGGCGGGGGCCGGGAAAACCGCCCAAACGGCCGATTTGGCGCGGTTGACGCTGTTTCCGGGCGGCTCCTACGGTGTGGTTGCCATCACAGCATTCATCTACATACGTGGACGTCACTATCCCCAGCCCGGGAGGATCCATGAAGCCCGCAGCATTCACCGCGACGGCGGCCCTGGCCGCGGTGGCCATCGCCGCCAGCGGTTGCACCGTCGCCAACTCCGGCGGTGGCGGCTACGACCCCGACACGCTGCGCATCGTGCTCTCCCAGGAGCCGCCGACGCTGGAACCGTGCGAGAGCTCGCTGACCTCCACCGGCGTCGTGGTCCGCTCCAACATCACCGAGCCGCTACTCGAACGCGACGCCACCACCGGTGATCTGCAGCCGCTGCTGGCCACCGAATGGCAGCAGACCAGCCCGACCGAGTGGACCTTCACGCTGCGCGACGGGGTGACGTTCTCCGACGGCGCGCCGTTCACCTCCGAGGACGCCGCGTTCTCGATCGACCGGGCGGTGAACTCCGATCTGCAGTGCAACGTCGACGGTTACGTGTTCGGCGACGAGGTTCTCTCGCTGCGCACCCCGGACCCGCAGACCGTCGTCGTCGGCACCACCGAGCCGGATCCGATTCTGCCGCTGCGGATTTCGTTCGTCGAAATGGTTCCGCGCACGACCAGTACCGTCGAGAAGGTCCGCGAGCCGATCGGCACCGGACCCTACGCCATCCAGCGCTGGGACTACGGCCAGAAACTCGTCCTGGAACGCAACCCCGGCTACTGGGGCCCCGCACCCGCCTTCGGCAAGGCCGAATATCAGTGGCGCAGCGAGGGCAGCGTCCGCGCCGCGATGATCACCAACGACGAGGCCGACATCGCCACCGGGCTCGGCCCCGAGGACGGTGCCGGCGATCTCGGCGTCCCGTTCCAGAACAACGAGACCACCGCGCTGCGCATGCAGGCCACCGAACCGCCGCTCGACGACATCCGGGTCCGCCAGGCCGTCAACTACGCCGTCAACCGCACGGGCATCGTCAAGGCGCTGTTCCGCGACCTGGGTCAGCCTGCCGCCCAACTTATCCCGTCGGGCGTCGTCGGCTACAACGACCAGTTGGAGTTGTGGCCGCACGACCTCGACAAGGCCAAGGCGCTGGTCGACGAGGCCAGAGCCGACGGGGTGCCCGTCGACCGCGAGATCCGGCTGATCGGGCGCACCGCGCAGTTCCCGAAGATCACCGAGACCATCGAGGTGCTGCAGAGCGAGTTCACCGAGATCGGGCTGAAGGTCAAGATCGAGATGATGGACACCGCCAGCCAATTGGAATATCAGCTGCGGCCGTTCCCGGAGAACACCGGCCCGTACCTGCTGATGATCATGCACGGCAACCAGGCCGGTGACGCGGCGTTCACCATGGACCAGTACATGCTGTCCGACGGCCCACAGGCCGCGTACGGCACACCGGAATTCGACGCCAAGATCCGGGCGGCCGAGGCGTTGACGGGGCAGGCCCGCCAGGACGCATTCGCGGCGCTGTTCGCCGAGGAGCCCCAGGAGATCACCCAGATGGCCTACATCGCGCACATGCAGGGCATCCTCGGGAAATCCCCCCGCGTCGACTACACCCCCGATCCGGCGACCGGCGACGAGATGCGCCTGGCCGCGATGACCCCGGCGGCCAGCGACCGCACCGACCAGTCCTGACCCAGGGAGGCCAGCCCATGTTCCCCTTCGTCCGGCGCCGGATGTTCTCCAGCGCACTGCCGTTGATCATCGTTCTGCTCGGGGTGTTCCTGCTCGCCCGGCTCACCGGTGACCCGACCAATCTCTACCTGCCGGAGTCGGCGACGTCCGAACAGCGCGAGGCGTTCGCCGCCGCCAACGGCTTCGACGACCCGTTGTTCACCCAGGTGATCGACTACTTCAAGGGTGTCGCGCACCTGGACTTCGGCAGCTCGCTGCGCACCGGCGAGTCCGCCGCGGAGATGGCGCTGCGGGCGTTCCCCGCCACCCTGCAGCTGGCGTTCGCGACCATGCTGCTGGCCATCGTCGGCGCGGTGATCGTCGGATGCTGGGCGGCCTACCGGCCCAACTCGCTGGCCGACCGGTTCTCCAGCCTGCTGTCGATGACCGCGGCGAGCATCCCCGACTTCTGGTTCGCCATCACCGGGGTGTGGCTGTTCGCGGTGCTGATGGGTTGGCTGCCCACCTCGGGCACCGATGCCGGCATGCTGTCGTGGATCCTGCCGGTGGCCACCCTGATGATCCGCCCACTCGGCGTGCTCACCCAGGTGGTGCGGGGCGCCATGGTCTCGGCGCTGTCGGCGCCGTACGTGCGGCTGGCCCGCAGCAAGGGCGCCAGCGACCTGCGGGTGGTCACCCACCACGCGCTGCGCAATGCCGCCGCACCCGCACTCACCGTCGCCGGTGACCTCGCCGTCGGCCTGATCAACGGCGCGGTGGTGGTCGAGGCGATCTTCGGCTGGCCCGGCATCGGCAAGCTGATGATCGACGCGATCCTGCAGCGCGACTTCGCGGTGCTGCAGGCCGCCGTGCTGCTCACCGCGGTCAGCATCTTCCTGCTCAACATCTTCATCGACGCCTGCTACGCCCTGCTGGACGCGCGGGTGCGGGAACCGGCTCGGATCTAGAAGGGGCTACACCATGACGCAAATCGATCTGGTTCCGGTCAAGCCGACCACCGCGATCGTCGGCGAGCCAGACAGCTCCGCGGCACCGCGGCGCGGACGGTCCCGCTGGTACCGGCTGCTGGTCAACGACCGGGTGGCCGCCGCCGCGGCCTGCGTGCTCGGGTTGGTGGTCCTCACCGCGGTGTTCGGCCCGCTGCTGGTCGGCGACCTGGCCACGAAAATCGACCTGGACAACTCCAACCAGGCGCCGTTCACGCTGGCGCACGGCTGGGCCAACGTGCTGGGCACCGACCCGCTGGGCCGCAGCATGCTGGCCCGCCTCATCGTGGCCTGCCGGACCACGCTGTCGGTGGCGATCCCCGCGGTGGTGATCTCCGCGGTCGTCGGATCGGCGATCGGCATGTGGGCCGGCTACTTCCGCGGCTGGCGCGAGACCGTCGCGATGCGCATCGCCGACGTGATCATGAGCTTCCCGTCGCTGCTGCTGGCCGTCGTCGTCCTCTACGTCTTCTCCCCCAGCGCCGCGAACATCATCCTGGTGCTGGCGATCACCCGCATCCCGGTCTACCTGCGCACCGCCCGCGCCGAGTCCGCGGAGCTGCAGAGCCGGGTGTTCGTCGACGCCGCACGGACTTTCGGGGCCAGCGCCTCCTCGATCATCGGCCGCCACGTGCTGCCGATCGTGTTGCCCACCCTGTTGACCGTCGCGACGCTGGACTTCTGCTACGTCATGCTCGCGGAATCCTCGTTGAGCTTCCTGGGCATCGGCATCCAGCCGCCGGACGTCAGCTGGGGCCTGATGGTGTCGCAGGGCCGCACCTACCTGCACACCGCATGGTGGCTGTCCTTCTTCCCCGGCCTGGCGATCGTCATCACCACGGTGTCGGCGACCATCCTGGCCGCGTGGGCCCGCATCGCCACCGACCCCGGTCAGCGTTGGCGGCTGACCGTTCCGCAGAAGCGACTGAGCCAGTTCACCAAGACCGGAAAGGCCCTGTGATGACCGCACTCGCCGATCACGACGTGTCCGTCGACGCGGTGGACGCCGCGCCGGTGCTCGAGGTGGACGGGCTGTCCGTCGAGGTCCGCACCATCTCCGGGACGCTGCGCGCGGTCAACGAGGTGTCGTTCACCGCACGCCGCGGGGAAACCTTGGCGCTGCTGGGCGAATCCGGCTGCGGCAAGTCGATGACCGCCACCGCGCTGGTCGGGCTGCTCGAGCCCGTCGCCGACATCGTCTCCGGCACCGCCAGACTCGGCGACGTCGACCTGCTGTCGGCCGATGCCAAGAAGCGCCGCGCGATGGCCGGCCCCGAGCTGGCCATCGTGTTCCAGGACGCGCTCACCGCGCTGAACCCGCTCTACACGGTGGGAACCCAACTGGCCGAACCGTTCCGGATCCACCAGGGGCTCAGCGCCAAGGAGGCCAAACGCAAGGCGGTCGCGTTGATGACCCGGGTGGGGATCCCGCAGCCGGAGACCCGGCTGGACTCCTACCCGCACCAGTTCTCCGGCGGCATGCGGCAGCGGCTGCTGATCGCGATGGCCGTCGCGCTGAACCCCAGTGTGCTGATCGCCGACGAACCCACCACCGCGCTGGACGTCACGGTGCAGGCCCAGATCATGGCGCTACTGCGGGACCTGCGCACCGAGTACCACATGGCCGTCGTGCTGATCACCCACGACCTCGCGCTGGTGGCCGAGGAAGCCGACCGGGTCGCGGTGATGTACGCCGGCAACATCGTCGAAACCGGCACCGTTGCCGAGGTTTTCGGCGCACCCCGGCACCCCTACACCAAGGGCCTGCTGGACTCGGTGCCGGTCAACGCCCGCCGCGGTGACGCGCTCGCCTCGATCGGCGGCGCCCCGCCGGACCTGCACGCGATCCCGACCGGCTGCGTGTATCAGGCGCGCTGCCCGCTGGCCCGCGAGATCTGCACCACCACCCGACCGGAACTACAAGGGCCCGACCGCAAGTCGGCGTGTCATTTCCCCGAAGAGGTGTCCCCCCGCACAGGAGAAGGTACCGATGTCTGAGAAGCTGCTCGAGGTCCGCGACGTCCGCAAGTCGTTCTCGGTGCCGCATGCCAAGAACCGGCTGTGTGCGCTCGACGGTGTCACCCTGGATCTGGACCGCGGCGAAACCCTCGGGCTGGTCGGCGAATCCGGCTGCGGGAAGTCCACGCTGGCCCGCACCCTGATGATGCTGGAGCGCCCCGACTCCGGCACGGTGCGCTTCGACGGCGTCGACCCGTTCACCCTCAAAGGGTCCGCGCTGCTACAGTTCCGCAGCCGGGTGCAGATGGTGTTCCAGGACCCGTACGCGTCGCTGAACGCCCGCATGTCCGCCGCCGACCTCATCGCCGAACCCTGGCGCAGCCACAAGGGAGCGGTGAAGAACCGCAAGGACCGCGACCTGCGGGTACGCGGCCTGCTGGATCTGGTGGGGCTCAGCGCCAGCGCGGCCGACAAGTATCCGCAGCAGTTCTCCGGCGGGCAGCGCCAGCGGATCGGCATCGCCCGCGCGCTGGCGCTGAACCCCGACGTCGTCATCTGCGACGAACCGGTGTCGGCGCTGGATCTGTCGGTGCAGGCCCAGGTGCTCAACCTGCTCAACGATCTGCAGCAACAGCTGAAGATCAGCTACATCTTCATCTCCCACGACCTGTCGGTGGTGCGGCACGTCGCCGACCGCGTCGCGGTGATGTACCTGGGCCGGATCATCGAGAACGGGCCCACCGAGGCCGTTTTCGCGCGATCGGACCATCCCTACACCGCGGCGCTGATGTCGGCGGCGCCGACCCTGGACGGCGCGGCCCGCAAGCAGCGGATCCTGCTCGAGGGCGAGGTGCCCTCGCCGATCGACCCGCCGTCGGGCTGCCGGTTCCGCACCCGCTGCTGGAAGGCTACCGAGGTGTGCGCGACGACCACGCCGGCGCCGTCGGTCGATCCGCAGCACCCAGAGCATTCCGCGCTGTGCCATCACCCGCTGCTGCTCGAGGGGAGTGGCCTTGAGCCTGTGCCCGCATGAGCGTGACCGGGTATTGCGTTCTGGCGGTGACGATCCTGCTGGCCTCGGCGCTGCAGGCGTCGATCGGATTCGGTATCGGGATGTTCGCGGCGCCCATCGTCGCGCTGGTCGACCCGGCCATGATCCCCGGCACCCTGATCATGGTGGCCACGCTGGTGACGCTGATGGTGGTGGTGCGCGAACGGGAAGCCATCGACCTGCACGGGACCGGCTGGGCGCTGCTGGGCCGGGTCCCCGGCACCGTCGCGGGCGCCCTGCTGTTGGCGTTCCTGCCGCACCGCGCGTTGGCGATCCTGCTCGCCGGGGTGGTGCTGGGCGGGGTGGTGCTGACCAGCAGCGGCTGGATCCCCGCGCCGCGCCGCCGCAACGTCGTGCTGGCCGGGGCGACCTCGGGTCTGTTGGGCACGGCGACGGCGATCGGCGGGCCGCCGATGGCGCTGGTGTGGCAACGCAACAGCGGGCCGGCGCTGCGCGGCACGATGAGCGGCTTCTTCCTCGTCGGGTCGTTGCTGTCGCTGGTGATGCTGGGGCTGACCGGCGCGGTGGACGGGCACACCTGGTGGGCGTTCGCGGTGCTGGTGCCCGCGGCCGTCGCGGGCTATCTGCTCTCACGGGCGCTCAACCGCTATCTGAGCCCGCAGCGGCTGCGGTGGCTGGCGATCGGGGTGTCGGCCGCGGGCGCGGTGCTGCTGATCGCCCGGGAACTGCTGGCGATGTAGGGGGGACGCTGTGACACAGGATATTTCGGTGCGCAAGGTCAAATCGGCGGTCCGCACCGTGGAACTCCTCGAATACCTGGCCGCCCGACCCGACACGCCGGCTCGGCTGCGGGAGATCAGCGACGCGCTGGACATGCCGCGCAGCTCGGCGCACGCGCTGCTGCGCACGCTGGTCGGCCAGGGCTGGGTGCGCTCGGACCACACCGGAACCCTGTACGGCATCGGGGTGCGTGCGCTGCTCGTCGGCACCAGCTATCTGGACGCCGACCCGTACCTGCCGTTGATCACCCCGTTCCTGGAGGAGCTGCGCGCCGCGTTGGACGAGACGTTCCACCTGGCCCGCCTCGACGGCACCGACATCGTCTACCTAGCCACCCGGGAATCCCAGCAGTACCGGCGCAGCGCCAGCCGGGTGGGCCGGCGGCTGCCCGCCTACACGACCGCGCTGGGCAAGGTGCTGCTCGCCGAACGGTTCGGCGCCCAGCGCGACGAACACATCCCGACGGCGCTGAAAAGCCTGACACCGCAGACGATCACCGACCGGGCCGTGCTCGACCACGAACTCGACGAGGTCCGGGTCCGCGGCTACGCCTGCGACCACGAGGAGAACACCGTCGGTCTGCGGTGCTTCGCGGTGGCGCTGCGGTACGGCCGGCCGGCGCGCGACGCCATCAGCGCGTCGGTGCCGGTCGAGCGGCTGACCCCGCATCGCGAACGCGAGGTCATCGAGGCGCTCCGGACCATGGGGGACAAGGTGTCCCGGGTGGTCCGGCCGTTCGCCGACGCCGACAAGTGGTTCGCGTCATGACCCGTCCGAGCCCTGGGAGGCAGCCATGAACACCCCCGTCGTCACCGACGTCACCGTCATCCCGATCGCCGGTCACGACAGCATGCTGCTGAACCTCTCCGGCGCGCACGGCCCGTTCTTCACCCGCAACCTCGTCGTCGTCACGGACTCGGCCGGTCACACCGGGGTCGGTGAGGTGCCCGGCGGGGAGCCGATCCGGCGCACCCTCGACGATGCCCGCGCGCTGATCGCCGGCCGCCGCATCGGCGACTTCCATGCCGTGCTGGCCGATATGCGTCGTGCGTTCGCCGACCGCGACGCCGGCGGCCGCGGCGCGCAGACGTTCGACCTGCGGGTGGCCGTGCACGCCGTCACCGCCGTGGAATCGGCGCTGCTGGATCTGCTCGGCCAGCACCTGGAGGTGCCGGTGGCGGCGCTGCTCGGCGACGGGCAGCAGCGTGAGAAGGTGCAGGCGTTGGGCTACCTGTTCTTCGTCGGCGACCGCACCAGGACCGACCTGGCCTACCGCTGCCCCGCCGACGAGCAGCCCGGCGCCGACGAGTGGCTGACCGCCCGCCACCAGGAGGCGATGACCCCGGATGCGGTGGTGCGGCTCGCCGAGGCGGCGCGGGCCCGTTACGGGTTCAGCGACTTCAAGCTCAAGGGCGGGGTGCTGCCCGCAGCAGAGGAGGCCAAGGCCGTCATCGCGCTGGCCGACCGGTTCCCGGATGCGCGGATCACGTTGGACCCCAACGGTGGTTGGCTGCTCGCCGATGCGATCACCACCTGCCGGGAGCTGCGCGACGTGCTGGCCTACGCCGAGGATCCGGTCGGGCCGGAGGACGGGTTCTCCGGCCGGGAGGTGATGGCCGAGTTCAAGCGCGCCACCGGGTTGCCGACGGCGACGAACATGATCGCCACCGACTGGCGAGAGATGGGGCATGCGATCCGCTCCGGCGCGGTGGACATCCCGCTGGCCGACCCGCACTTCTGGACGATGGCCGGCTCGGTACGCGTCGCGCAGCTGTGTGACGCGTGGGGTCTGACGTGGGGGTCGCACTCCAACAACCACTTCGACGTATCACTGGCGATGTTCACCCACGTGGCCGCCGCGGCACCCGGCCAGATCACCGCGATCGACACGCACTGGATCTGGCAGGACGGGCAGGCGATCACCACCGACCCGTACCGCATCGTCGACGGCTACCTGTCCGTCCCCGACGCCCCGGGCCTGGGGGTGCGGCTCGACGAGTCCGCCGTCGCCGCCGCGCACGCGCTGTATCAGCGGGAGGGTCTCGGCGGGCGCGACGATGCCGTCGCCATGCAGTACCTGTCCCCCGGGTGGACGTTCGACCCCAAGCGACCGGCGTTGGATCGGGGCTGAGGTGAAAGTCGTTGTCGTCGACCCCAGTCTGCTGCCGCACCGACAGCGGCTGGAGGCCGCGCTGCCGCCGTCGTGCGACGTCCGCTGGCACCCCGGCGGGGCGCCCGAGCAGGAGCTGCGCGACGCCGACGCGTTCGTCGGCAGCCGGTTCACCGCCGAGATGGCGCGGATCGCGTCCAGGTTGCGGCTGGTACACCCCGCCGCGGCGGGCACCGACAAGATCGACCTGGCGGCGCTGTCACCGGATGTTCTGGTGGCCAATACCTTTCACCACGAGCGGTCGATCGCCGAGTACGTTGTCGCGGCCTCGACGATGCTGCGGCGCGGCTTCCTCACCCAGGACCGGCTGCTCCGTGAGAACACCTGGGCCACCCCGGTGTACGACACCGCGCTCCCGCAGCCGCGCACGCTCGGGGAGGCCCGCGTCGGGTTCGTCGGCTTCGGACACATCGGCCGGTGCTCATGGGAGTTGTTGCAGGCCTTCGGATGCCGCGGCGCGGCCGTCACCGGGTCGGGGCGGGTCGCCGAGGACGCCGGGCTGGACTGGGTCGGTGACACCGGCCAGCTGCCGCGGCTGATGCAGGAATGCGACGTCGCCGTGGTGTCCGCGCCGCTCAACGAGCACACCGTCGGCATGATCGGCGCCGCGGAGCTGGCGATGCTGGGCCCCGACGGGGTGCTGATCAACGTCGGCCGGGGGGCCCTGGTGCAGGAGCGGGCGCTCTACGAGGCGCTGGCCGGCCGGGTGATCAAGGGCGCGGCGATCGACGTGTGGTACCGGTATCCCGGCCCCGACGGGATCGGCGCACCCGGCGACCTGCCGTTCGCGCAGCTTCCCGGCCTCCTGATGACCCCGCACTCGTCGGGCATCACCACCGACACCTTCGCCGGCCGCACCGACGACATCGCCGCCAACATCACCCGCCTGTACCGAGGCGTGCCACTGCACAACCTCGTGCCCCACTGAGTCGGACCCGCCGAACCCCCGCGCCCGACCATCCGCCTGGACACCCGCCGCCCGACCATCCGCCGAAATTGCATTCCAGCAGGCCCCCACTCGCAAAAGTCCTGCTGGAATGCAATTTCGGCGAGAAGTGAGAGCGGAGCGTGCCGGCGCGACGGGTGCGGCTGCGGCTCAGCGGCCGTAGGTGTATTCGGGCTCGTGGAAACGGTTGATGATCGGGATGCGCTCGATGATCCGGTCACGAAGCCGGGGCTGTGGCTGCGGATAGCTGTTCTGCGGCGGGATGATCTGCGCCGGGGGTGCGGCCGGCGGCACGAACGCGGGCGGGGCGGCCGGGGCCGGCGGCAGGTAGTTCGGCGGCGGCGCCGGCGGGACGTAGGCCGGTGCGGGCGGGATGTAGGCCTCGGGCGCGGGCGCCAACGGCTCCTCGTACACCGGCGGCGCCTCGGGCAGCGGGGCCGGCGGGGCCTCGGGGGCGGGCACCGCGGCCACCGCGATGGTCTCGGCCACCGGCGCCACCTCGGGGGCGGGCGGCGCGGCGGGCGGTTCGGGCGGTGCGGCCTGCGCCGGCACCGCGGGCGGCTCGGACTCGACCGGTGCGGCCTTGGTCGGCGTCGGCGCGCTGGCCTCGCGGACCGGCTCCTGCACCGAGCGGGCCATCTGCGGAGCGGGGGTGTCGGGCGTGAACGTCAACCCGAGCGCCGCCGACAGCGACACCACGAACGTGACCACCGCGGCCGCCAGCACCGAGGCCAGCGTCGCCGTCGGCGAGAACTCCCGCCTGGCGGGCTCGGCCTGCGCGTCGAGCAGCGACACCGCCGACGCCGACGCCAGCGCCGCTCCCCTGGCCAGCGCGAGATCCGCCTCGTCGGCGGAGACGACCGGGACGTCGATCCGGGCGCGCACTTCGGCGACGACACCCGCGACGTCCCCGGAGCCCACCACGATCACCGCGTCGGGTTCCAGCCCGCCGACGTCGCCGACCGCGGCCGTGTCGACCCGATCGGCGATGACGCCGTCCGGAGTGACCGCGGCGACCACCGACGCAGCGGGTTCGACCACGCACACCACGACCCGACCCTCACCCGCGATCTCGGCGATCCCGCAGGCCAGCGCCTCGGCAGCCTCGACGTCGGACACCGCGATGACGTTCTCGACATGACGGTCGGTCAGCGCCTGCCACACCGCACTGGCGGTGCGCTCGGCGTCGGCGCTCCAGCTCAACCCGATGGCGTGCACCCGACGCGACCCGGCCTTGTCCAGCAGAGCCGCCAGCAACGCGTCCGCGTCGAACCCGTCGCCGACCGGCATGGATCCGCGTTCCAGCGGGTCACCCACTCCGGTGGTGCCCTCGACGAGAACCCAGCGCACCGACGACGAGGTCATCGACAAGCCGAGTACGAGGTCCATCAAGTGTGTTTCCGATCTGGTCGCGATTGGCCCGACATTACCGCGCGCGGCGACGGCAGCGCACCCGGCGTCCGGACCTGATCAGGCTCCGCGCTGCAGCACCTGCCGCCGCCAGGCCATCGCCGCGTGGGCCGTCATCTGGTGATATGCCAGCCAGGACAGGTTCGCATCGCCGATGCAGCGGTGCGGTTCACCCAGCCACGACGGCCGCTCCGCGCCGCATCGCGAGCAGTGTGTCATTCCTCGAAGATCCCACTTCAGCGGGCCGCGCGCCGCAGCGTGTAATGCACACCACAGCGGCAACTCACGCGCCGCGGCGCGCGAACTCCGCAGGTGAGCAGCCCGTGAGCCGCTTGAACGCGGTGGTGAACGCGGTCGCGGACTGGTAGCCGACGCGGTCGGCGACCTGGGTGGCGGACAGCCGCTCGGCGCGCAGCAGCTCCTTGGCCCGCGCCATCCGCCACTCCAGCAGGTACCGCATCGGCGGCATGCCCAGCGTGTCGGTGAACCGCTGCGCGAACACCGCCCGCGACACCGCGGCGACCCGGGCGAGCTGCTCGACGGTCCAGCCGCGGGCCAGGTCGGCGTGCAGTTCCGCCAGCGCGGGCGCCAGTACCGGATCGGCCAGCCCGGCGATCAGCCCGCGTTGCGGACCGTGTTCGGGCAGGTCGGCGCGCACCCGCATCGCCTCGATCAACAACACCTCGACCAGCCGCTGCAGGATCACGTCGCGGCAGACGTTGTCGGTATCGGCCTCCTCGGCGACGAGCTCGACGACGCGGCTCAGCCGCGCCGACCCGGGCTCGTCGTGACGCACCAGCAGCACCGGGGGTAACAGGGACACCAGCATCGCGGCGTTGGCCGGGTCGAACCGAAAGTACCCGCCGAGCATGCGCATGGTCTCCGGCTCCGATTCGGGCCCGTGCCGGGTGAAGCGGGACATGTCGAGCGCGCTGTCGGTCGCGTCCCCGCCGACTCCGGCGGCCAGGGTGAAACCGGGCATCTGCGGGAACAGCAGGAAGTCCCCGCGCTGCAGCTCGATGGGCTCCAGCCCCTCCGGCAGCACCACGCACGACCCGTCGAGCATCAGGCAGAACGCCGGGTCGCCGTAGCGCGGCTTGCGGACACTCCAGTCGCCGGCACCGGTGATGATCTTCGACAGCACGGCTTCGGGCTTCAACAGAGCCATCAGCACTTCCATCGGACCGAGATCGGGCACGCCGAAGACGCTAGCGCGATGTCCCCCGATCGGTGGACCCCGGATTCGTCCTGCGCATCCACCGGCCGCCCGACAGACGCGGGCCCGGAACCCGGGCATTCTTTGATCACCGCCGGAACACACCGGCAGAAGAACCGAAACATTGACTCGGACAAAGGAAATCATCATGAAGAACATCACCCGCCTGATCGCCCTGCCCGTGCTGTCCGCCGGCATCATCGGAGGCGCCACCCTGGGGCTGGCCGGCCCCGCCGCCGCCGAGGTCACCACCACCACGACCAACGGCAGCCACTCGATCGTCGCGACGCCGGACAAGTCGCACTACGGCCAGCAGATGCACCCCTACAAGAAGCGGCACCGCCACCACTTCAACCAGTGGCACCGGCACTGAACGCTCAGGCCCGATCAGTGGCTGCCACTACCTCCACAGGTGGCATCGCCGCTGATCACCCCACGACGGCCCTCCCGATCCCGCGGGAGGGCCGTCCTCGTGTCAGTGGGCTTGCGCCAGCGCGACGGCGTCCGCCCCGGCCGGGAACCGCAGCCGGCCGGAGGTGTCCAGCACGGCGCGGTAGACAGTGTCGGCCACGTCTTCCGGGGTGGTGATGAGGCCCTGCTCGCCGAAGCCCGACATGATCGGCGCCGCGAAGTCCTCGTACTCCGGTGGGATCAGCCCGGCGATGCGCTCGGCGCCGTTACTGGCGAACTGCGTCGACGGGCCGTAGCCCGGCTCGACGAGTTTGGCCTGCACGCCGAAGAACCCGAGTTCGAGTGCCAGTGACCCGGTGAAACCCTCGATCGCGGCCTTGCTGGCGGTATAGGCCGCGGCCAACGGGATCGGCCCCAGCGTCACGCTGGAGGTGACGTTGATGATCGTCCCGGCCCGCCGCTTCCGCATCTGCGGGATCACCGCCTGGGTCATCGCCATCACGCCGAAGGTGTTGGTGTCGAACAACTCTCGGATCGTGGCGGCCGGGGTGGCCTCGAACGCGCCGACGGCGCCGATACCCGCGTTGTTGACGAGCACATCGATGGGGCCCGCGGCCGAGACCGCTGCGGCGATGCTCGCCGGGTCGGTGACGTCGAGGGCGAGCAGGTGCAGCCGGTCGGACGGAGCGAAAATGCCCTCCCGCGGCGTGCGCATGGTGGCGACGACGTCGAAACCCTCGTCGAGGAAGCGGTTGGCGGTGGCCAACCCGTAGCCGGAGGAGCAGCCGGTGATCAGAACTGTTGTCATGCCGAAAACCTACGGACGGCCGCGCGACCTGGAAACATTCGAGCGTCTGGGATGACTTCGCGATCGTCTTGCTCCGAGCGGGCCACGCCGCGGTGCGGGCCCACCGCATCGCGCAGATGGGGTGTTCCCGGCGCGATCATCAGCCTGTCCATTCCCGGCGAGGTCGACGACGTCGGGGCGGTCGGCGTCGCCGACACCGAAACCGGCACCCCGATGAACCCGCAACTACATACCCGGATCGGCAGCGTCACCAAGACGTTCACCGGAACAGCGGTCCTGCAACTGGTCGACCGCGGCCTGATCCGGCTCAGCGATCCCATCTCCCGCTACGTCGACGGGGTCCCCGCGGGCGATGTCATCACCCTCGATCTGCTGGACCGGATGCGCAGCGGACCACCCGACTACTCCGAGATCGGCACCGTCCTGGACCAGTTGTACCGCGAATCACCCACTGGCCCAGACGCTTTCCCGGCCACCCCACGCGGGCTGGTGGACCGGGCGCTTCACCAGCCGCTGAACTTCGAACCCGGTACCGAATGGGAATACAGCAATACCAACACCGTCCTGTTGGCCATGGTGGTCGAGAAGGTGACCGGGATGCCGTTCGGCGAGTATCTGCGACAGAACATCTTCGATCCGCTCTTGGTACAGCGAGGGCCCGGACGGCACCATCCACGACACCGCACTGTGGGAACCCGTCCTGGACCGACGCGGCGGGCAAGATGGTCTCGACGGTGGCCGACCAGCGGGTGTGGGCCTAAGCCCTGGGGACGGGCTCGCTGCTGCGGCCCCAGACGCAGGCGCAGCCGGTCAGCTCCGGTTGGCTGTTCGGCAGCGGTGGGCACTATGCGTTCGCGCTACGTGACGTCGGTCGCCACCCCCGACCACATCTACATGCTCGATCCCGAACCTGCGCTGCTGCTGGCGGGGTGACCGCCCGGCTCTGGCCGGACCGCGCCATTCGAGCCGCGTGACCTCCCAATCTGTGGTTCGTGCAAGGATTTCGGCGCGCACCTTCCCTGCGCGCCGAGGGCGTCCGATGCTGAGCGCATCGACGAGGGGAGGCCGCAGATGTGGGAACAGCTGATTCCCTGGCTGGTCATCGCCGGGCTGCTGGTGACCGCGGTCGTCACCGTGGCGACGATCGCGCAGAAGGCGGCCACGACGGACCCCTGGGCCACCGGGAAGGGCGGCGACTACTACCGGGAACTGGCACGGATGCAGGGCTGGGACTCGGACTCCGGCGGTTGCGCAGGCGGCTGTGGTGGTGGCTGCGGCGGCGGATAACCACCATGCACCCCCGCCACGGGTTAGGCTGCGCGACAGGCTGACGCGAGGAGGACCCATGCGATCGATCCGCGCACTGCTCGTTGCCACCACCACCGCGCTACTGCTGGTCGCACCGCCGGCAGCCGCGGATCCCGCCACCGACTTGGCGGCCCGCCTGGACCGCGCGATCGAGGCCCGGGTCGCACAGATGGGCATCCCGGGCGCGATCGTCAGCCTGTCCATCCCCGGCACCATCGACTACGTCCGGGCGGTCGGTGTCGGCGACACCGCCACCGGGATCCCGATGCGGCCCGACTTCCACCACCGGATCGGCAGCGTCACCAAGACGTTCACCGGAACGGCGATCCTGCAGCTGGTCGACCGCGGCATGATCCGGCTCAGCGACCCGATCTCGCACTACGTCGACGGCGTCCCAGCGGGCGACCGGATCACCCTCGACATGCTGGGCCGGATGCGCAGTGGGCTGCCCGACTTCACCGAGTTCGATGCGTTCATCGACCGGCTCTATCAGGAATCCCCCTCCAGCCCAACTGCTTTCGCGGCCACCCCGCGGAAACTTGTGGACTGGGCGTTCACCCGGCCGTCGAACTTCGAACCGGACACCCAGTGGGAGTACAGCAACACCAACACCGTGCTGCTGGGGCTCGTGGTGGAAAGGGTGACCGGGATGCCGTTCGCCGAGTACCTGCAGCAGAACATCTTCGGCCCGCTCGGTTTGACGCAGACCAGCTATCCGGCCGACGGTTGGCTGCCCGGCCCCTACGCGCACGGCTACAACCAGGGCCCCGACGGCACGGTGTACGACACCGCGCTGTGGAACCCGTCCTGGGCCGACGCCGCCGGCGAGATCGTCTCCACCGCCGCCGATCAGCGGGCGTGGGCCGCCGCGCTGGGCATCGGTTCGCTGCTGCGTCCCGACACCCAGGCACAGCGGGTGCGCGACGGCTCGGTGATCGTCGACGGGGTGCGGTATGCCTTCGCGATTTTCGACGTCAACGGCTGGCTGGGCCACAACGGCGATATCCCCGGCTACGCGACGGTGACGGTGTACCTGCCCGAGCTCGACGCCACCCTGGTCGTGCTCGCCAACTCCGACATCCCCGAGGCGCACTCGGCAGGCCAGATCGCCCACGACGTGACGTCGATCGCCACCCCCGGGCACGTGTACGAGCTCGGCCCCGAACCACCGCTGCTGCTCGAAGACTGAACCCCCACGAGCCGCAGGCACCGTGCCCGACAGGAGGTCGGAGATGTCGTCGACACTGATTCCGGTGGTCGTGTTCGTCGGGCTGACGGTGGTGCTCGCCCTCGCGTGGTGGGCGGTGCTGCGGACCTCGCCGGTCGAGGGTGGGCGGGGGCGCAAGCGCACCCGCCGGAGCGATCCCGGGCACGGCTCCATGGAGATCGACAGCGGCGGCTGCGACGGGTAGTCGCATTGCCGTTCAGTGGCAGCGAACCCTTCTGCCGGTGGCGCGATCCAGCTCACACTGCTGGGACGCAAACCGAAGAGGGAGGCCAAGTTGGCCAGTTCGAACGAACACAGGACCGCGATCCGCGACTTGGTGGACAACTGGGTGGTCTGGCGCGACGCCGGCGACTGGGAACGCTTCGCCACCGTGTGGCATCCCGAGGAAGGCTGGATGTCGGCGACTTGGTTCCAGGGCCCCGCGACAGAGTTCATCGAGATGAGCAAGCGGGGTTTCGAGAACGGGGTGTCGATCCTGCACTTCCTCGGCGGCCACTCCGCCGACATCCTCGACGACCGCGGCATCGCGCAGACCAAGACCACGATCAGCCAGCGCGCGGTCGTCGACGGGGTCGAGGTCGACGTCGTCTGCACCGGCCGTTTCTACGACTTCCTGGCGCTGCACGACGGTCAGTGGACGATCGTGCGGCGTCAGCCGATCTACGAGAAGGACCGTCTCGACGTGGTCGATCCGACGGCCCGGTTGGCGTTGGACCCCGCTCTGCTGCAGCGGTTCCCGGTCGGGTACCGGCATCTGGGCTACCTTCAGACCAAGACCGGGTTCACCGTCAAGACGGGGCTGCCGGGATTGCACGGTGAGGCGGTCCAGAGGCTCTACGACGAGGGCGCCAAGTGGCTGGCCGGCTCCGCCACCGCGGGCACACCGAGCTGAGGAAACCATGACCGAGACCATCGCCACCACACCCGGGTTGACCTGCAGCGCGAACACGCTGCGCTTCGCCGACCTGCCGACCCGCGCGGCGGCGGCCGCCGCCGCCGGGTTCAGCGGATTGGGCCTGCGGGTGTCCGATCTCCGCGGCCTCGACGACGCCCGCGTCCACGAGCTGTTCGCCGAACACCGTTTGCGCACACTGGAACTCGAACACACCTGGGACTGGGCCGCCGACGGAGCCGACGAGGTCGAGGCGGTGATGTTCGGTTTCGCCGACCGCATCGGCGTGCGCCAGATCAACGTCCCGATGTTCTACGCGCATCCCCTCGACGAGCTGGTGAGGCCCTTCAGAGGGCTCTGCGACCGCGCCGCCGACCACGGCGTGCTGATCGGCTTCGAGTTCCTGCCCTACGCCCACGTCCGCACCCTCGGGCAGGCCTGGCAGGTGGTGGCAGCCGCCGAGCGACCCAACGGCGGCATCGTCGTCGACCTGTGGCATTGGCGACGCTCCGGGGCGACCATCGCCGACCTCGCGGCCATCCCACCCGAGCGCATCACATCGGTGCAGCTGTGCGAGACCCGGCCCGATCCCCTGCCCGACTCGGCGCAGGAGGCCCGTCATCACCGGGAGCTGCCCGGCCACGGCGTCGGCAGCGACGGCCGAACAGCGGCGCTGCTGAAGGATTTCGTCGCCCACGGGATCAGCTGCCCGGTGTCGGTGGAGGTCTTCTCCGACGCACTCGACGCGCTGCCAGCCGCCGAGGCCGCGACGCTGGCGTCGCACGCCGGTACGTCGGTGCTGGCCGCCGCCGGCTGGCCGCATCCCCACTGGACCGTGTCCACGGAGGTACGGAGAATCCATGCTGGACAACAGCTTCAGTGAGAAGCGTTCGGTCCGGGTAGTCGTCGACACGCTGCGCGACACCCCGGACGAGCGGCTGAAGGCGGTGCTTACCAGCCTGGTGGAGCACCTGCACGCGTTCGTCAAGGACATCGAACCCACCCAGGCCGAATGGCAACAGGGTATCGAATTCCTCACCACGGTCGGGCAGATGTGCGATGCCACCCGCCAGGAGTTCGTGCTGCTCTCCGACGTCCTCGGGGTGTCGATGCTCGTCGACGCCGTCAACCACCGCAGATCCGAAACTGCCACGGCAACAACGGTGCTCGGCCCGTTCCACATGGTGCAGTCACCGCACTACGAGCTCGGGGCCGACATCTCGCTGGACCACAACGGTCCGCCGTGCGTGTTCGCCGGGCAGGTCCGCTCCGCGGACGGAACACCGCTGCCCGGGGCCCGGATCGACGTGTGGCAGGCCAACGGCGCCGGCTACTACGACGTCCAGCAGCCCGGGGTGCAGCCGGACCGCAACCTGCGCGGGCTGTTCGAGGCCGACGACCGCGGCTGTTTCTGGTTACGCACGGTGGTGCCCCGCTATTACCCGATCCCCGACGACGGGCCCGTCGGGCAGCTGCTCACCGCGACCAAGCGGCACCCCAACCGGCCCGCCCACATCCACGTCATCGGTGATGCTCCCGGCCACGTCCCGGTGACCACGCACGTCTTCATCGAGGGCAGCCCCTATCTGGACTCCGACACCGTGTTCGGGGTGAAGCAGTCGCTGATCCGGCCCGTGGTGATCGTCGACGACCCCGCCCGGGCCGCGAACTACCGGGTGGCCAACCCGTTCCGGCTGCTGGAGTTCGACATCGTGCTGGATCGGCTGCCGTGAGCCGCGCCTTCGTACACCACGCCGTTTCGGCGCGGGTGGTGTTCGGGGCCGGTGCCAGGGCCCGGCTGCCGGAGGAAGCCGACCGGTTGGGACTGCGGGCCCTGCTCGTGGTCTGTACCCCCGGGCACGCGGACGTCGCCGCCGAGGTCGCCTCGACGCTGGGTGAACGGGTCGCCGACGTGCACCCCGACGCCGCGATGCACGTACCGGCGGCAGTGGCCGCCAAGGCCGTCGCCCGCGCCGACGCGCTCGGCGCCGACGGCTGCCTGGCCGTCGGCGGTGGGTCGGCGATCGGGCTGGCCAAGGCCATCGCGAAAGACACCGGGCTGCCCATCATCGCGCTGCCTACGACGTACGCGGGCTCGGAGATGACCTCGGTGTGGGGCGTTACGGACGCGGGCTGCAAGACCACCGGTCGTGACCCCCGGGTGCGGCCCGTGACCGTCGTCTACGACCCCGAGCTGACGGTCACGCTGCCACCGGCAGCGTCGATCACCAGCGGTATCAACGCGATTGCGCACTCCGCCGAGGCGCTCTACGCCCCCGACGGCTCCCCGCTCACCGCACTCGTGGCCGCGGAGTCGGTGCGGGCGCTGCACCGGGCGCTGCCGCTGCTGGCCACCAACCCCACCGCCGTCGACGCCCGCGCCGACGCCCTGTACGGGGCGTGGCTGGCAGGCACCACGCTGGAATCCACCACAATGTCGTTGCACCACAAGCTCTGTCATGTTCTCGGCGGGATGTTCGACCTGCCGCACGGCCCCACCCACACCGCGGTGCTGCCGCACGTCCTCGCGGTGAACCTGCGCGCCGCGCCCCAGGCGCACGCCATGTTGGCCGACGCGCTGGGCGCCCCGGATCCCGCCGCGGAGATGTTCGGCTTCGCCGCCCGACTGGGCGCGCAGATGGCGCTGGCCGACCTCGGGCTGCCGGCCGACGGCCTCGACGCGGTGATCGCGCAGGTGCTCGCCGCGCCGTACGCCAACCCCGTCCCCGTCACCGCCGCGGTCCTGCGCGACATCGTCCAACACGCCCTGCTCGGCGTCGCCCCGAAGTCCTGATTCCGCATCACCTTTAGTCGACTGTCCAAAGGAGGACACGATGTCCCAACCCCCCACCCTGGATCTGCAGAGCGTCATCGACGGCAACAAGGTCGGCGGCATGCAGCGCCGAGTTTTGCTGCTGTGTCTGGGAGTGCTGATCCTCGACGGTCTCGACGTCGCGCTGGTCAGCTTCATCGCGCCGTCGCTGATCACCGACTGGGGCATCTCCAAGGCCCAACTGGGTCCGGTCGTCACCAGCGGGCTGTTCGGGCTCGCGATCGGATCCCTGGTGGCCGGCCCGCTGGCTGACCGCTTCGGGCGCCGTAGGGTGATCATCTCCTCCCTGTTGTTCTTCGGGGCGATGAGCGCGGCCACCGCGCTGGCCCCCGACGTGCTGTGGTTCTCGGTGTTGCGGCTGCTGACCGGGATCGGGCTGGGCGCGGCGATGCCCAACGCCACCACTCTGGTCTCCGAGTACGCCCCGACCCGGCGGCGCAGTGCGATGATGGCGATCACCTACTGCGGTATGACCGCGGGCGCCGCGATCGCGGGCTACCTCACCAGCGTGGTGGTGCAGATCGCCAGCTGGCACTGGGCGCTGGTGATCGGCGGGGTGTTGCCCGTCGCCTATGCGGCGGTGGTCGCCGCGGCGCTGCCGGAGTCCCCGAAGTTCCTGGCCCGCCGCAGCGAGAACCACGCCGAGCTGGCAGCGCTGATGAATCGTGTTGTGCCCGGGATGCTCCCGGCGGACGCCCGGTTCACCCTGGACGAACCCCCTGCCGGCTCGGCCCTGCCGTTCGTGGCGCTGTTGACCCGGCGGTTCCGGCTCGGCACGCTGAGCATCTGGATCGGGTTCATCGGCGCGTTCTTCATCGTGTACCTGATGAACAGCTGGCTGCCGATCCTGATGACCGACGTCGGGTTCAGCCTGACCGCCGCTGCCACGATCGGGTTGCTGCTGCAGGTCGGCGGTACCGTCGGCAACATCGCGATCGGCTGGTTGATGGACCGGTTCGGCCTGCACCGGGTGGTCGGCATCGGAATGTCCTGCGCGGCAGTGATGCTGGTTCTGATCTCGGTCGCCCCGCGGGACGTGGCGGTGCTGGGTGCGCTGGTGTTCGTACTGGGGATGTTCACCAACTCGGTGGCCACCGGCTTCCCGATCCTGTCGGCGAGCTTCTACCCCACCGCCATTCGGGCCACCGGGACCAGCTGGGCCACCGGCATCGCCCGGTTCGGCGCCATCGCCGGGGCCGCGATGGGAACCGTGCTGGTCGCCGCCGGTCTGGAATACCAGCAGGTGTTCCTGGCGTTGCTGATCCCGGCGGCCGTCTCGATCACCGCGGTTACCGTGAAGGGACGGCTGGCGGTCAGGCCGGCCGGCACCGCCGTCCCCGACCTGGTGACGTCGGCACCGCGCAAGCTGCCCGAGGAGATCGTTTGATGCTCGACCTGAGCGCCGAGGAACTGCTGACCACCACCCGGGCCGTGCGTCACCGGCTCGACCTCGACCGCCCGGTCGACCCGGCGCTGCTGCGCCGGTGTGTGGAGTTCGCGACCCAGGCGCCGACCGGGCGCAACCAGCAGGGTTGGAGCTTCGTCATCGTCACTGAACCGGCCCGCAAGGCCGCGCTGGCCCAGCTGTGGCGGCGCGGCCTGGGTCAGGGGGACAGCCCGATGACGGCGACCGAGGTGCGGCGAGCCAACGTCGACCCGCGGGCGATGGAAAAGGTGTGGAGCGGGCTGCGGCACCTGTCGGACAACCTGCACCGCGTCCCGGCGCTGGTGGTGCCGTGTATCGAGGGCCGCACCGACGGGCTGGGCGCCGATCGGCAAGCACCCAAATGGGGTTCGCTGCTGCCCGCGGTGTGGAGCTTCATGCTGGCCGCCCGGCTGCACGGCCTTGGCACCGTGTGGACCACCGGGAACATGCCGGTGGAACGGGACGTCGCCGAGCTTCTCGGCATCCCGTACGCCTCCGTCATGCAGGCAGCGGTGATCCCCGTCGCGCACACCCTCGGCACCGACTTCCGGCCGGCGCCCAGGGTGTCCGTGGACGAGGTATTGCATTGGGAGAAATGGTGAACCGCTGACTCTCAGAGATCGGCGATCAGCTCGGCCAGCTCGGCCGGGCGGGTCATGAACGGAGAGTGCCCGCCGGGCAGCGACCGGACGTCGAAGGGATTGCCCGGGGTCAGCGCGTCCGCCTCGGCGATCATCAGGTCCTGGGTCACCGGCGGCAGCGCGAGGTCCTCGGTGAGGCGGATATAGCTGCGTGGGATGCGGCCCCATCGCTGCGGTGTCACCGCGACCGGGGCGCCAAGGCTGTCGTAGTGCTCGTCGGGGTGCAGGAACTGCCGCCAACTGTCGGGCGCGTCGGCGGGCAGGTCGTTGAGGAATGCGCGCCGGATCACCGCGACGACGTCGGCGTCGTCGGTCAGCGGGTTGATCCGGAAGGCCCCCAGCTCCGCCGCGTCGGCGACGGTCGGGACGCGGACGGCGGCGGCGTTCTCCGGCGCGGTGATGTAGTCGGTGAACCGCGGCCGCCCCGCCGGCACGAACCCGGACAGGAACGCCAGGTGGTCCACTAGGTCGGGACGTTGTTCGGCGGCAAGGGATGCCGGGCCGCCGCCGGCGCTGTGCGCGACCAGCAAGACGCGCCCGAATCGGCTGCGCACTCCGGCCAGCGTGGCGGTGACGGCGTCTGTGGCGTCCTGCATCGTGATGTGCGCCAGCGCGGACTTCTCGGTGGCCAGGCCGGGCTGGCCGCGTTGCAGGTAGCCCGACGGCAGCGGCGCGCCCAGTCCGTGACCGGGCAGGTCGACGGCGATACTGGCGATGCCGCGGCCGGCCAGCGCGCGCTGGGTGGCGGCCCAGTGCAGCGAGGAGTGCCAGGCCCCGTGGACCAGGACGACGAGGGTGTCGGTGGATCGGAATTCGCTCACCCGTTGATCCTCTGCGCTCGAGGGGGTTTCGAACAGAAGACGCCGCCACTGAGTGGCAGCGGCTCAGACCGCGGTCAGCCCGCCATCGACCATGATCTCGGTGCCGGTGACGTAGGAGGATTCGTCGCTGGCCAGGAACAGCACCACGTCGGCGACCTCCTGCGCCTTGCCCTCCCGCTTGAGCGGCACCCCGTCGATCTGCTGGGCTCGCCACACCGGGTCGGCGGAACCGCGCGAGGTCCGCATCGCCGGCAGCATGCCCGGTGCGACCGCGTTGACCCGGATCCCGTCGCCGGCGTAGTGCACGGCCGCCGCGGTCGTCATGGATTTCACCGCCCCCTTGGACGCGCTGTACCCGAGGTGCACCTCGGCCTGCCCGATGTGCGCCGAGATGGACGACAGGTTGACGATCGAGCCGCCGCCGGTGCGCTTCATCGCCTCGGTGCCGTGTTTGATGCCGAGGAACGCCCCGCGGGTGTTCACGGCCATCAGCCGCTCGAAGAACGCGGTGCTGGTGCGGTCGGGGTCGAAGGTACCGCTGATGCCCGCGTTGTTGACCAGGATGTCGAGCCGGCCGAACCGCTCCAGCGTCGCGGTGATCGCGGCGTGCCACGACGCCTCGTCGGCGACGTCGAGGTGCACATAGTACGCGGCGCCTCCGGCGGCGGTGATCTCGTCGACGACGGCCGCACCGTCGGCGTCCTCGATATCGGCGATGATGACGCCTCCGGCACCCTCGCGGGCGAAGGTCAGCGCCGTGGCGCGTCCCATTCCTCCGGCTGCACCGGTGACCAACGCGATCTTGTTGGACAGTCGCATGTTTCGGCTCCTTTGCCTAGTGGACGGTCAGGAAGTCGTGCAGTGCGGCCAGCGTCTCGGCGGGTGCTTCTTCGGGCACATAATGTCCACCCGGCACCTGCGCGCCGCGGACGGCGGCGGGGTCGCTGTGGTGCTCGCGCCAGATGCCGACGACGTCGGCGCCGGCCAGACCACCGTCGGCGCCCCACAGTAGTAACAACGGACATTGCAGCCGCAGCCCGCGGGCGTGGTCGACCTCGTCGAGCTCGAGGTCGGTGGTGAAACCGGCGCGGTAGTCCTCGAAGGTGGCCCGTAGTTGCGCGGGATCGGTGAACGCGGCGACGTACTGGGCGAACGTCTGCGCGTCGACGTCGCCGGAATCCAGCACACGGCGCAGGAAGAACCGCAGATAGGCCTCGGGGTTGGCGCTGACCAGCAGTTCGGGTAGTTCCGGTTGCAGGTGGAAGAACCAGTGCCACATGGCACTTGCCGAGGCACGGTCGAACGAGGTCATCACTACCCGGGTGGGCAGGATGTCCAACAGCGCGAGCGCCCGCACCTGTTCGGGGTGGTCCAGCGCCCACCGGTGGGCGACGCGTGCGCCGCGGTCGTGGCCGACGACCACGGCGGTATCCGCGCCGAGGTGACGCACCAACGCGCTGAGATCTCCTGCGGCGGAGCGCTTGTCGTACGCGGTGCGGGCCAGTCCGGAGGCGCCGTAACCCCGCAGATCGGGGACGACGACGGTGAACCGTTCGGCCAGCGGATCGATGAGCTTGCGCCAGCACAGTCCGGTCTGCGGCCAACCGTGCACCAACACGAGCAGCTCCGCGCCCGTGCCCGCCGTGCGGTAAGCCAGCTCGACATCGTCGAGCGCAAGGGTCTGGGCGGGGTCGGCGAACACTGAACCTCCTCGATTGTTGTCGCGGCGATCGTGCGCGGCCCGCCGTACCGATGTCCACGGGTCACTACCATCCAGTGGCAGTGCTTGCGGTCAGCCGATGCTGCGGGACACGCCGAGAGCGGCCGTGCGAACCGCCGGGGCCAGCCGCTCCAGCGGGGTGCTGGAGTGGGTGACGATGCCCAGCGCCCCACACAGCCGACCGGCGGCGACGATCGGGCTGGCGACCGAGATCGCACCCAGCGACATCTCCTCGTACGAGTAGGCCAGCCCGGTCCTCCGGACGCCGTCGAGGGCGGTGGCCAGCCGGCCCGGTTCGACGATCGAGTGGATGGTGTGGCGGGCCAGCCCGCGGGACACGATGTCCTGCAACAGGTCGCGCGATGAGAACGCCAGCACCGCCTTGCCCACACCGGTGGTGTGCAGCGGCAACCGTCCGCCGACGTGGGTGAACGTGGGCACCGCCTTGCTGCCGGAGACCTTCTCGATGCACAGGGCCTCGACGCCGTCGGGAACGGCGAGCTGGACGTTCTCCCGGGTGGCCTCGAACAGATCGTGCATGTAGGGCAGTGCCGCCTCACGCAAGTCCCTGGCCTGAGGTGCGAGCGACCCCACTTGCCACAAGCGCACGCCGACGCGGTAGCCGCCGGACGGGAGGCGCTCCAGTCCGCCCCACTCGGTGAGCTCGCCGATGAGTCGACGGGCGGTCGATAGCGCCAAACCGGTGCGCTGCGCGATCTCCGTGAGGGTCAGCTCACGGTGGTCCACGTCGAAGCAGTCCAGCACCGCGAGCAGGCGGCTGCTGACCGTCTGCCCGGGGACGCTGGTATTGCCCGCCATACGGCCTCCCTGCAATCGTCGATCGACCGCCCACCCTAGTCGCTGTCCGGCAGTGCTGGCCCGCATTCGCGCTGCGGTGTCGAAACGGGTTGAGGTGCAGAGATTTCGGTTACGTCGTCGTCAAGGCGGGTGTGGTTGTCGGCCGGCCCGGACGTGTCGGTGGGTGCTGTGAGGATGGAGTCATGTCCGTTTCCTGTGTTGATGCCGGGTCTGTGTTGGGGCCGGATGCGCGGTTGCAGAAGTTGTATGGGGAGTTGGCGGAGTTGGCGGGGCAGCGTAATGCGATCGATGGGCGGATCGTGGAGATCGCCGCGGAGATCGAGCTTGGTGGGTTCTGGGGTCATACCGGGGCGAAATCGGT
>JBFWOX010000007.1:201334-263748 GCA_050250295.1 Mycolicibacterium sp. | reverse complement strand
GACAGAACTCTGATGGCGCGCTGGCCCCGACGTCGCAGAAATGATGCTCAACTCCTCGCTGGGTAACACTCGCCCCGACAGTGTTACGCGGATCACAAACTAACGGGCCTGCTGTTTATAAGCGCGGAATTCACCTTGCGTCAACACTCCTATCTGGGTAGCGATCCTGCCCGTTTGGAGTATCGCGAGTTTGCGATTGCTCCGGGGAAAAGTGTTGTGGCGGAATCAATTACGACAGGCGTTCACCGGTCGGCGACAGTGCCGGTGATTGTTCTCCGACGCAGAACAATGTCATCGATTGTCCGTGTGCGCATTCCGGAAGAAATACGCAAGAAAAAGGTGGGATTTGGTCTGTGAATTCTATTCCGGTCGGTGCAGGTGAATATCACGGGCGGGAAAACGGCAACGGTGCGCGGCCGGCACCTGGCAGACTGCGAAGCCGTGACGACCAAGCGTGCGCTGGTACTGGCCGGCGGCGGACTTGCCGGGATCGCATGGGAGACCGGGGTGCTGCGGGGAATCGCCGACGAGGCGCCGGAGGTGGCCGACGTCCTGCTGTCCGCCGACGTCCTGGTCGGTACCTCGGCGGGGTCCACCGTTGCCGCGCAGCTGGGCAGCGGGCTCGGTCTGGACGCGCTGTTCGAGCGGCAGACCGCGCCGTCGTCGGCCGAACTGGATCCCGGTGTCCCGATCGAGGAGGTCACCGCGCTGTTCATGACCGCGCTGAGGCGCCCCGGCGCCACCATGGCCGAGAAACTGCGCGGCATCGGGGAGGTCGCGCAGTCCGCTGCGACGGTGCCGGAACCGGTGCGCCGCGAGGTGATCGCGCAGCGCCTGCCGTCGCACGAGTGGCCCGACCGGATCCTGCGCATCGCGGCGATCGACATCGCCACCGGGGAGCTGGTGGTGTTCGACGCGTCCTCGGGCGTTGGCCTGGTCGACGCCGTGGCCGCGAGCTGTGCCGTGCCAGGGGTGTGGCCGCCGGTGACGATCGCCGGCCGGCGCTACATGGACGGCGGGGTCGGCAGCACCGTGAACATGGGGCTGGCCGCCGACTGTGACTCAGCCGTGGTGCTGGTGCCCTCCGGTGAAGTCACCCCGTCGCCGTTCGGGGCCGGTGCCGGCGCGGAGATCGCCGCGTTCGAGGGCCCGACGTTGCCGGTGTTCGCCGACGACGACGCGCTCGCCGCGTTCGGTGCCAACCCGCTCGACCCGGCCTGCCGGGTGCCGTCCGCGCGGGCCGGGCGGGCGCAGGGCTGCCGCATCGCGGGCGCCGTCGCCGACTTCCTGACGCGCTGATCCCGCTCTCCTAGAAGCGGTTTCAGCGCTTCTGCAGGTTCTCCAGGGCGACGCTGGCCAGTTCTTGCCCGACGTCGATGACCTCGGCGGCGCGGTGGAAATCCAAACTGCGGCACACCGTGCGGGGCACCTCGATGAGCAGGTCCGGGGGATAGGCCGCCAACGTGTGACGGGCCAGCGCGGCCTGGGCGATGTCGATGGTGCGGTTCATCACCTCGAAGCTGCCGAGTTTGGGCACCATCGGCACGGCCTGTTCGTCACCGTCGGCGCCGTTCCCGGCGGTCGCGTCCTCAGCGCTGACGGTCCCGGCGTCGTCGTCTGCGGAGGACATGAAACGGCCCAGCACCGCCCGGCCGGTCTGGGTGTCGCGCATCGAGCGCGCCGCCTTGGTGTCCAGCAGCGCCGAAGTGCTGCGCCACATCCGGTTCAGCCATTCGCCGGCGGGCCGCGACTCCGGCTCGCCGCGGTTGGCGTTCGGGTCGTCGCCGGCCAGGCTGACGGCGATGGTTGCATCGGCGGGCACCGCGGCGATCGGCGCCATCGGGACCGGATCGAGGATGCCACCGTCGGCGAGCAGCCGCCCGTCGAGCACATGCGGGGTGATCAGGCCGGGGATCGCGATCGACGCCCGGATCGCATCGTCGACCCGGCCGCGTTGCACCCACACCGGCTTGCCGGTGATCAGATCGGTCGCCACCGAGGTGAACGGGATCGGCAGCTCCTCGATGGTGACCTCACCCAGGATCTCGCGCACCGCATCGAGGATCTTCCCGGCGCGCAGCACCCCCGCCGACGTGATCGACGGGTCGAGCAGCCGCAGCACCGCGCGCTGGGTCAAAGAGGTCGCCCACAGCGCATATTCGTCGAGTTTGCCGGCCGCTTCCAAGCCGCCGACCAGTGCGCCCATCGACGATCCGGCGATCCCCACGATCTCGTGCCCCTGCTCGCGGAGCTCGTTGATCACCCCGATGTGCGCGTAACCGCGCGCTCCGCCGCTGCCCAGCGCCAGTGCCACCCGCATGTCCTCGATTCTGCGCCCTCCCCGGCCGCACCCCTTGACATGCAGCCATATGGCTGCCTATTGTTCGGACATGTAGCCATCCGGCTGCATATGTGGGAGAACTGCAGGCTATGGACGAGGTGTTCAAGGCGCTGGCCGACCCGAGTCGGCGGCGCCTGCTCGACAGTTTGAACGTCCGCAACGGGCAGAGCCTGCGCGAGCTGTGCGCAGGCCTGGACATGGCACGGCAATCGGTGAGCAAACACCTCAAGGTCCTGGAGGACGCCAACCTCATCAGCATCGTCTGGCAGGGGCGGGAGAAGCTGCACTACCTCAACGCCGAACCGATCAACGCCATCGCCGACCGCTGGATCACCCACTACGACCGCGCGCGGGCCCAGACGCTCGCCGACCTGAAAACAGCATTGGAGCGAGATCCCATGGCGCACGACACCAACGACTTCGTCTACACCACCTACATCCGCACCACGCCGCAGCGGCTGTGGCAGGCGATCACCGACCCGGCGTTCTCCGAGCGCTATCTGGGTCACGCGCTGGTCACCGACGGCGCGTCCGATTGTGAAGCCGGATCGAGCTATGCCTGGCGCGACGGCGCGCTGAACATCGTCGACCCGGAGCAGAAGATCCTGGAGTCCGAGCCCTACCGCCGGCTGGTGTTCACGTTCCACACCTTCACCAAGGACCTCACCACGATCGGGCTGTCCGAGGATGTCATCGACCGGGCCGCCGCTGAGCCCCGCTCGACGGTGACGTTCGACATCGAGCCGGTGGCCGACGGCCGGGTCAAGCTGACCGTGATCCACAGCGGCTTCCCCGACGGAAGCCTTGTGCGCGAACTCGTTTCGGGTGGCTGGCCGGCCAAACTGTCGGATCTGAAAAGCCATCTCGAACTCGAGGTGGCGCCGGCGCGGTGAGAGGTCACCCGCACAGGGCGTCGGCGGCCGCCTCGACGGCGACGATCACCGCGGCCTGCTGCCCCGGGGTCAGCTCCGACCACCGTTTGTCGAAGGTGCCGAGGCCCACCGAATCGGCGGACTGCACCGTCCGCAGGTAGGGCTCGATCTGGGCCTTGGGATCCCCGCTCTGCTGTTCCATCCACGTCCTGGCCGCCAAGCAGGCCTGGAAGTAGTCGTCCTCGGTGGAGTCCGCGGGGGCACCGACCGCGGTGGTCACCCCGCCGGGGGAGACCCCCACCTCCCCGGGCGCCACCGAGGTGGGGCTCGCCGGGGCGGCGCTGCTGGTCGGCGACGCCGTCGCCGGTGCCGAGCTCGGTGGGTTGTCGGACGCCGCCGAGCACCCGGACACCAGCATCACGACGGCAACGGCCGCGCCGACGGCGGGAGAAAGGCGCCTGCGCATGCCGCCCAATCTAGGCAACGAGGCGGCACCGGCGGCCGCAGGGTCGACGCCCAGCGCTCGGGACCGGGGCGAGGAGCTCACCGGTGGGCCCGGTGATGGGGTGAGCAGCGCGTTTCCAGACTCACCGTGAGGTTAATCCGGCTCGCTGGCGACGCCCGCCCGATCTGTGCCACACTGGCGGCCGTGACGGACGTGATGCGGTTGCAGGAGTGTTGTCGGGCCTGACGCCTCAACATCTTCGAACCCTTCGCCGTTTCTGGAGTCACCCCATGGTTTCCACCGCGTCCATCGCGTCGTCCATCGCGTCGTCCATCGCACCCACCCACCTGCGCCTGCCCGATCTGCTGCACGTCACCGACCGGTTCGCCGACGACGTCCTCGACGGCCGGTTCGACCACGTGCTCCCGGTCGGCGGGCCGCCGACCACCGAGCGCTGGTACACCCGGCTGCACGGCGACGACGAGCTGGACGTGTGGCTGATCAGCTGGGTGCCCGAGCGGTCCACCGAACTGCACGACCACGGCGGTTCGCTCGGCGCCCTCACCGTGGTGTCCGGGGCGCTGCGCGAAACCCGGTGGGACGGTGAGCGCCTGCGCACCCGCGGGCTCGACGCGGGCGATCAAGCGGCGTTCCCGCTCGGGTGGGTGCACGATGTGGTGTGGGCCCGTGAGACCGTCACCCTCGCTGCGCCGGCGACGCTGAGCGTGCATGCGTACTCGCCGCCGCTGACGGCGATGTCCTATTACGAGGTCACCGACCGCAACACCCTGCGGCGCAACCGCACCGAGCTGACCGACAAACCCGAGGGGAACTGATGGGCAGCCGGATCGACGCGGTGCTCGAGCAGGCCAGAGCCAAGTTGAACCGGCTGCCCGCCGAGGAGGTGCCCGCCGCGCTGGCCCGCGGGGCACTGCTGGTCGACATCCGCCCGGCCGCCCAGCGCGCCGCCGAGGGGGAGGTGCCCGCCGCGCTGGTCATCGAGCGCAACGTGTTGGAGTGGCGCTGCGACCCCACCAGCGACGCACGGCTGCCCGAGGCCGTCGGCGACGACGTCGAATGGGTGGTCCTGTGCTCGGAGGGCTACACCTCGAGCCTGGCCGCCGCCGCGCTCAAGGACCTCGGCCTGCACCGCGCCACCGACGTCATCGGCGGCTACCACGCCCTGAAAAAGGTTCTCGGCTAAGAGTTCTCGTCGCTGCGGAGCAACAGGCGCAGCCTCTCGGTCTTGTCCTGGGACCAGCCCGGCGGCAACAGGATCGCCGCCCAGGCGTCGGCGACGTTGCGGACGTAGACGTGGCCGTGCCCGTCGGGCACGTCGACCGCGACCGCCATATCCGCCGACACCTGCAGGAACGTCACCACCGGGATCCACTCCATATCCGGCGACACGTCATAGCCACGCGGCTCGCGCAGCCAGTCCGGCCTGGCGAACAACAGGTCGGGGCTCCACCAGGCGATCGGGTCCGACGCGTGTTGCAGGTAGACCACCCGCGGCTGCCCCCACGGGTCGTGTGGACGCTGCAGGTCCCTTGTCTCGGCCACGAACCGGACGTTGTCGCCCTTGTCGTAGACCGGAAGCCATTCCGGCGAGCCAGGATCGCGGTTGTGGGTCAGGTCCGTCCAGATGGTGTTCTGGAACGTCGGGCCGCTGAACAGCGCACCGTCGGTGCGGGCGATCAGGTTGTTCAACGCCAGGAATGGCGCCTCACCACCGAAGGAGCCCAGGCTCTCGCCGAACACCACCAGCTTGGGCCGCTGCGCCTCGGGCCTCTCGCGGACCAGCGCATCGATCGCCTCGAACAACGCCTGACCCGCCTGGCGGGCGTTCTCCTTGTCGACGAGGAACGACAGCCAGCTGGGCAGGAACGAGTACTGCATCGACACGATCGCGGTGTCGCCGTTGTACATGTACTCGAGCGCCGAGGCCTCGGCCTCGTTGATCCAGCCGGTCCCGGTCGTGGTGGCCACCGCGACGACGGCGCGGTCCAGCCCACCCGTGCGCTGCAGTTCCTGCGCGGCCAGCCTGGCGGTCGCCTTGATCCCGTCGGCGGAGTTCAGGCCCGCATACGCGCGGATCGGCTCGGTCGCCGGACGGCCGTTGAACTCGGTGAGCTCGTCGACGGTCGGGCCACCCGAGATGAACACCCGGCCCTGGTGTCCCAGCGACTCCCAGCTGACCAACGACTGCGGCCCGCCCGAGCGCAGCGCCGACTCCGGGGCGGCGACATCAGGATCGGTCTCGTCGTTGATGGCCGCGAAGGTGCTGTTGATCGTGCTCATGGCCACGCGGGCCACCACGCCGTTGAGTAGCGCTATCGTCAACGCGGTCAACAGCGTCACCACCACGACAGCCGAAACCCGGGGCGGGGCAACGCGATCGAGCTGGCGAACCAGGAACCGCACCAACTTGCCGACCAGTTGCCCGATCTCGACGAGCACGAACAGGGTGACCAGCGAGATCGCCGCGGCCAGCGGATAGTCCCAGAACCCCAGTCGCGGCACACCCATCAGGTCGCGCACGTCGTCCTGCCAGCGGTGAAACCAGAAGATGCCCAGGAACATCCCGGCCGCGCCGACGGCGACGAGCACCGCCCACGCCCACCGCGGTGCGGCCGGGCTGGTGTCCTTGGATCGCATGAACCGCACCAACCAGACGGCGAACACCCCGATCCCGTACCCGGTCGCGCCGGCGCCGCCGCTGACCAGACCCTGGAACAGCGGGCCGCGCGGCAGCAGCGACGGCGTCAGCGAGAACCACAGGAAGGCCAGGCCGACGGCGGTGCCGGTGAACGTGTAGTGCCGGATCCACCACGCTTTCTGCGCGCCGGCCCGGTTCTGCGGGGCCGGAGCCACCGCCGCGTCGGCCTGCTGGTCGGTATCGGTCACCCACGCACCTTAACGGTGGGTGAAGTTCGCAGCCCGCTTCTCGGTGAACGCGGCCATGCCCTCTTTCTGGTCCTCGGTGGCGAACGCCGAATGGAACAGCCGCCGCTCGTAGAGCAGCCCTTCGGCCAGCGTGGTCTCGAAGGCGCGGTCGACGGCCTCCTTGGCCATCCGCGCCGCCGACAGCGACATGCCCGCGATGGTCGCGGCGACGGCCTTGGCCTCGTCGAGCAGGGTGTCGGCGGGCACCACCCGCGACACCAGCCCGGCGCGTTCGGCCTCCTCGGCGCCCATGTTGCGGCCGGTCAGGATCAGATCCATGGCCTTGGCCTTGCCGATCGCGCGGGTCAGCCGCTGCGATCCGCCCATGCCGGGCAACACCCCCAGCTTGATCTCGGGCTGGCCGAACTTGGCGGTGTCGGCGGCGATCAGGATGTCGCACATCATCGCCAGCTCGCAGCCCCCGCCCAGTGCGTAGCCCGCCACCGCGGCGATCGTCGGGGTGCGAGTGGCGGCGAACTTGCCCCAGGCGGCGAAGAAGTCCGAGGAGAACACGTCGGCGAACGACAGGGTCGCCATCTCCTTGATGTCCGCGCCGGCGGCGAAGGCCTTCTCGTTGCCGGTGACGATGATCGCACCGACGCCCGGATCGGCGTCGAGTTCGGCTGCCGCGGTGGTGACTTCGTGCATGACCTGGCTGTTGAGCGCGTTGAGCGCCTTGGGCCGGTTCAGCGTGATGGTGGCGACGCGGCCGTCGCGGTCGACCAGGATGGTCTCGAAGGTCATGACTGCTCCTCGGAGTTCTCGAATTCGATGTCGGGATCGGCGGAGACGAAGTATGCCTCGACGTCCGCGGTGCTCACCTCTGCCAGCGTGGCGGGCGACCACTTCGGGTTCTTGTCCTTGTCGATGAGCAGTGCCCGGATGCCCTCGACGAGGTCGTGCGAACGCAGCGCCGCGGCCGAGGCCCGGAATTCCTGCCGCAGCACGTCTTCCAGTGTGGCGAGTTCGGCCGCGCGGCGGACCCCTTCCAGCGCGACCGACACCGCCACGGGGGAGCGGGACTCGATCAGGTCGGCGGCGTCCCTGGCCGCTTGTTCGTCGCGTCCGCGCAGCGCGGCCACGATGTCGGCCACCGTGTCGCCGGCGTAGCAGTGGTCGATCCAGTCCCGCTCGGACGCCAGCGGGCTCGGGGGCGGTTCCTGGGCGAACGCCGCCAGCGCGGCATCGATGCCGTCGGCCTCGACGCGCGCGACGAACGGCGGGACACTGTCGTGCGGCACGAAGTGATCGGCGAACCCCATCACGATCGCGTCGGCGCCCGAGAACGGGGCGCCGGTCAACGCCGCGTGCACCCCGAGCAGGCCCGGCGTCCGGGCCAACAGGTAGGTGCCGCCGACGTCGGGGATGAATCCGATGCCGACCTCGGGCATCGCCATCTTCGTCGTGTCGGTGACCACCCGCACGCTGCCGTGCGCGCTGACGCCGACACCGCCGCCCATGGTGATGCCGTCCATCACGGCGGCATACGGCTTCGGGTACCGGCCGATGTAGGCGTTGAGCAGGTATTCGTCGTGCCAGAACTGCCTGGTCGCGGCGCCGCCGACCTTGGCGTCGTGGTAGATCGCCACGACGTCGCCGCCCGCGCACAACCCGCGCTCGCCCGCGCCGGTCACCAGCACGGCCGACACCGAATCGTCCGTCGCCCAGGATTTCAGCGCCGTCGCGATCTCGCCGACCATCGGATGGGTCAGCGAATTGATCGCCTTGGGCCGGTTCAGCGTGATGCGCCCGACGCCGTTGACGACACTTACTAGGACATCCTTGTTTTCGTCCACGGAATGCAATGTAGTTCGTCGCCCCGCGTCAGGCATGCCCGGGTAAGGTTCCTGTGAAGGACCTGGGAGGGGGACCGCATGCGTGCGGGAACCACCCGGCAATCCCGTTCGTTGAGGGTGTGTTCGTCACAGGTCGACACCAGCACAGGAAGGAACCGTCGGTGCGCGAAAGCAGCAACCCGGTATTCCGTTCGCTACCCAAGGGGCAGCAGGGCGGATACGCGCAATTTGGTACCGGAGCCGCCGGCTACGGTGCGCAAGCGGTACAGGCCGATCCCTACGCCACTCAGTACCCGGATCAGCTGCAGCGGGGGGTGTCCCGGCCGCTGACCATCGATGACGTCGTCACCAAGACCGGCATCACGCTGGCCGTGCTGTCCGCCGTCGCCGTGGTCACCTACTTCTTCGCCAGCGTGAACCCCCAGATGGCGTTGATGCTGGCCATGGTCGGGGCCATCGGCGGTCTGATCACGGTGCTGATCGCCACCTTCGGCCGCAAGCAGGACAACCCCGGCGTCGTGCTGACCTACGCGGTCCTCGAAGGCCTGTTCCTCGGTGGCATCTCCTGGGTCTTCGGCAAGAGCGTCGAGGTCGCCGGTGGTAGCGCGGGCGCGCTGATCACCCAGGCCCTGCTGGGCACCTTCGGTGTGTTCGCCGGCATGCTCGTCGTCTACAAGACCGGCGCCATCCGCGTCACCCCGAAGTTCACCCGGTTCATCGTCGCCGGCATCTTCGGTGTGCTGTTCCTGGCGCTGGGCAACTTCGTGCTCGCGATGTTCGGCGTCGGCGGCGGCGACGGCATGGGCCTGCGCGCCGGTGGCCCCATCGCGATCATCTTCTCGCTGGTGTGCATCGGCCTGGCCGCGTTCAGCTTCCTGATCGACTTCGACTCGGCCGACCAGATGATCCGCGCCGGCGCGCCGGAGAAGGCGGCCTGGGGCATCGCGCTGGGCCTGACCGTCACCCTGGTCTGGCTCTACATCGAGATCCTGCGTCTGCTGAGCTACTTCAACAGCGACTAGATCAACGACCGACGAAAAGCCCGGCACCACGGTGCCGGGCTTTTCTCGTGGTCGGACGGTTAGCGCTCGGTCCCTGCAGGCCCGCCCGGCAGCCCCACCACCGCGGCGGCGGTGGCGGCCACGGCCCCCTGCGCATCCGCCCGTGAGCGCAGCCGGAGCGCGATCGCGAATCGTTGACGAACATCTGGGCGGCGCACCCCCCTTGCAGCACCGCGGGATGCGACCCCGCAGCGCTGCGCAGCCTCTCGGTCCGCTTCGGTGCGGTCACCCCGGTCCGACCCCGGCGGCGACGGTCACCGCGGTCACCCGAGGCCCCCCGCGAACAATGCCAGCGTGGTCCGTCTGATGGGCCCGGGCCGCAGATGTTGATGCTTTTGCCACGAGCAGTGGCCAACACCCAGGCAGGAGCGATGACCAACATCGACACCAAGCAGGACTACGCGGGCACCTATCTCGACTTCCGTTGTCGATGATCTCCCCGCGAACTCCTGACCGTGCGCGCGCAGTTGTTCGGTGATGCCGGACAGATGCCTCGCCCACGCGGCGATGTCACCGGAGGCCGCGGCCCGCGAGTCCAGCACTGGGACCGATCGGTCGATCAACGCGGTCACCGCTTCGAGGTTCGCGCGGGTCGTCCAGGGCCAGCGCGGTCGAGCCCTTGACGATCCGGGACAACTCCGGCCCGAGGGGGCCGGCGACCGTCGACATCGGCTAATCAGTGCGGATCGGCCGATACTGCCGACCCTGGTGGCCACGATGGACGACGACGGCACGCTGCTCGGGGCCGGCCAGCGAGGGGACGTCGTGGTGCGCGGGCGTCTGGTCATCGGTGAGTACCTCGACCTGCCGCAGGCCACCGCCGAGATCCGCGAAAAGTGTTGGCACCACACAGGCGACGTCGGGTATCTGGACGAGGACGGCTTCCTCTACATCGTCGACTGAAAGAAGGACATGATCATCACCTGCGGTGTCAACGTCTTCACCGCCGAGGTGGAGGCCACCATCGTCACCCGGCCGGACGTCCTGGAATGCGCGGTGGTCGGGGTGCCCGACGACAAGCGGGGCGAGGCGCTCAGAGCGCCTCGCTGGGCCGGACGTGACCGCTCGGTCGGCTGACCGGTGTGTCAGGCCAACACGCCGGCCAGGCCGACCAGCATGACGAGCACCGCGGCCAGCGACAGGTAGCCGAGGATCAACGCCGCCAACGCCAATCCGGCGCCCTGCTCGCCGGTGCGGGCGATCTGCGAGCGGGCCACATGGCCGAACGGGATGGCCAGTGGCGCAAGGACGAACGCCAGGACGAAAGCGGTGATCGCCATCGAGTTGGTCCGCCCGATGGCAGGCACACCCACCGCCTGATCGGCGGTCACCGGGGTGCCGTCGCTGCGGTAACCGACCACCGGGTAGTAGGGCTGCCCGTCGGAGGTGTAGCCCAAGGGCGGCACCGTCGCCGGCGCCGCGGCAACCGTTGGGGCGCGATGTCCCGACACGATGACCCCGATCGCCCCGACCAGGATGAGCACGACGGAGATCATGCCCGTCAGCCCGACACTGCGCAGGCCACCCGAGACATACAGGACCCACATGAAGATCGATACCACCCCGAGCAGCTGGACACCGCAGAAGATCCCCACCCGGCGGCGATCGTGGCCGGCCGCCGCCAGCGCGCCCACCATTCCGACGAGCACCAGCGCGAGGCCGATGAACAGCATGCCGATGACACAGGCGACGACCCCGAGCACCGACACCCAGCCGAAGACCACCGCCGCGACGTTGGTCTTGCGACCCACCGGTGCGGCGACAGTGCCGGCGCCCGGGTAGGGCTGGTTCGCCGGGTAGGGCTGGTTCGCCGGGTAGGGCTGGTTCGACGGCGTCGGCCCGCCGAACGTGTGGCCGGCTCCGTAGGGGCTGGGGGGCAGTTCGGCCATGGGGCATCCTCACGTGCGTCGGTGGACGCCCTCACGATATCGAGCCGACCCGGCCCCCGGAATCGGCCGAACGGCCGACACGCCAGCGGCTACGAGAGGCGCTCCACCACCATCGCCATGCCCTGACCGCCGCCCACGCACATCGTCTCGATGCCGAACGTCTTGTCGTAGGTGGTCAGGTTGTTCAACAGCGTTGCGGTGATCCGCGCACCCGTCATCCCGAACGGGTGCCCCAGCGCGATCGCCCCGCCGGAGACGTTCAGCTTGTCCTCGTCCATGCCCAGCGCGCGTGCCGAACCCAGCACCTGCACCGCGAACGCCTCGTTGATCTCGTAGAGGTCGATGTCGCCGATGGTCATGTTCGCGTAGGCCAGCGCCTTCTTCACCGCCTCGATCGGGCCGAGGCCCATGATCTCCGGCGACAGGCCGCTCACCCCGGTGGACACGATGCGGGCCAACGGCGTGAGCCCCAACTCCTTGGCCTTGGTGTCGCTCATGACCACCACGGCCGCGGCGCCGTCGTTGAGCGGGCAGGCGTTGCCCGCGGTCACCGTCCCGTTGGGCCGGAACACCGGCTTGAGCTGGCTGATGGCCTCGTAGGTGGTGCCGGCGCGGGGGCCGTCGTCCTTGCTGACCACGGTGCCGTCGGCCAGCGTGACCGGGGTGATCTCCCGCTCGAAGAAGCCGTCCTTGATGGCTTCCTCGGCCCGGTTCTGCGAGCGCACACCCCAGTGGTCCTGGTCCTCCCGGCTGATGCCGGTGTGCAGCGCGACGTTCTCGGCGGTCTGGCCCATCGCGATGTAGACGTCGGGCAGCAGGCCGTCGGACCGCGGATCGTGCCACTCGTCGGCCCCGGCGGCGGCCTGGGCGCTGCGGGCTTCCGCGTCGGCGAATTCCGGGTTGTGGGTATCCGGCCAACCGTCGGCGCTGCCCTTGGCGAACCGCGACACCGTCTCCACCCCGGCGGAGACAAAGGCATGGCCCTCACCGGCCTTGATGGCATGGAAGGCCATCCGGGTGGACTGCAGCGAGGACGAGCAGTACCGGTTCACCGTGGTGCCCGGCAGGAAGTCGTACCCCAACTGGACCGCGACCGCGCGACCGATGTTGAACCCGGCCTCGCCGGCCGGCTGGCCGCAACCCATGATCAGGTCGTCGAGGTCATGGGGGTCCAGCGCCGGCACCTTGTCGAGGACAGCCTTGACCATCTGTGCGGCCAGGTCGTCGGGACGCATGGAGACCAGCGATCCCTTGTTGGCCCGCCCGATGGGCGAGCGGGCGGTGGCGACGATGACGGCTTCAGGCATGGCGGCTCCTCGTAGTAGGGCTGACCCGGTAGTGGGCCCGACCCTGTAGTGGGACTGACCCCGGCGGTGGGACTACCCCTGAACCTAACCCGCGGATGCCACGATCGGCGCGGGGACCCCGGTCGAGCGCCGCCACAACCGGCTCAGCCCGCCGACCCGGGCCAACAGCGACCCCCCGTCGGCCGACCTGGATTCCCACGCCTTGTCGGCCGGTGTGCCGGACACGAACTCGCCCAACGCATTACACAGGGCGGGAAGCAGCTGCTTGGCCGCCAGCTCGTATCCCGCGGCCGACGGGTGGAACATGTCCGCGGAGAACATCAGCTCAGGGGTCTTGTAGAAGTGCGGTGCCAACAGATCGGAGAACGGCACCGCCGCGCCGCCGGCCGCGCGTACCTCCGCGGCCTGCGCGCGGGCCAGCCGCAGCCCGCGGCTGCGCGCCACCCAGCGCAGCGGCTGCGGGATCGCCTTGATGACACCGAAGTCCGGGCAGGTCCCGACGATCACCACAGCACCCGCCGACCGCAGCCGGCGCACCGCCCGGCCCAGCCGGCGGGCCGACGGGCCGATGCCGTTGGGTTTGGTGATGTCGTTGGCCCCGATCATGATCACCGCGGCATCGGGTGGGGGACCGGCGACGAACATCGCATCGATCTGCCCGGACAGGCCCTTCGACGTGGCCCCGACGATCGCCTTGGTGCTGAGCCGGATCCGTTTGCCGGACTCCTCGGCCAACCCCCGGGCCAGCAGCACACCGGGAACCTCGTCGGCGCCGACGCAGCCGTACCCGGTGGCGGTGGAGTCGCCGAACACCATCAGGTGCAGGTCGAACGGGACACCGCGGTGCCAGCGTTCCACCGGCCCGCCGTCCGGCGCGTACACCCCGTCGGCGCGCGGCGGGATGTCCCACGATTTGGGGATGACGCGGCGCGCCTGATCCGCCTGACCGGTCAGCAGGTTACGGGCTCCGACGTACGCCGAGCCTGTGGACGCCAGTGTGGCCGCGGCCGCCAGGGCCACGGTGGACCGACGCGGTGCGCGAAAGCGCACGCCAGGAGCATGACCGAAGATGCCCACACGGCAAGTTTAGGTCCGATTGCAGCGGATATCCGCGTGGTGACACAGATCGGCGATCACATTGCGGTATCAACTCCACTACCAAATTTGTTTACCCGATTGTGGTAATGGCTACAAGTGTCAGGCTAAGTTACGAGATGATCTGAGTAACTCAGCTTATCCCGGCACTACAACGGCGTAGGAAGTGGTGGCGATGACCGCACCGAGCAAGATCCCGAGCCCTGCGCATCGGGCTGTCCGCCCAGGTCGGACCGCCAAACCGCGCCGTTTCCCGGTCAGTGACGGGGCGCCCGTCGAGGTCGTCGAAGACGGGCCCAGCCTGGCGGGGCGGCTGATGGGACTGGCCGCGATGCTGACGGTCAAGCCAACTCTGACAGTGGGCAGCTACGCTCCTCGGTTGCCCTGGCCGTGGGGCATCGTCGACTTTGCCGCCCGGGTGCTGCGGCCCGTTCCCGGCACCGTCCGCGCCACCATCGGGCTGCCGCACTGCACGGCCCAGCTGGTGCGCGCCGCCGGGGTGCTGCCCGCCGATGGCAAGCGTGCCGTCATCCTCTACCTGCACGGCGGGGCGTTCCTCACCTGCGGGGTCAACACCCATGGCCGCCTGGTGACCGCGCTGTCGCGGTATGCCGACAGCCCGGTGCTGGTGGTCAATTACCGGATGATCCCCAAGCACTCGGTCGGCACCGCCCTCGACGACTGCTACGACGCCTACAAATGGCTGCGGGAGACCGGCTACGAGCCCGACCAGATCGTGCTGGCCGGTGATTCTGCCGGCGGGTATCTCGCGCTGTCACTGGCCGAACGGCTGCAGGTGGAGGGCATCGACGGGTTCACGCCGGAGACTCCTGCGGCGATCGCCACGATGTCGCCGCTGTTCGAGATCGACAACGAGGCGCGCGGCGACCATCCCAATGCCCGCACCGATGTGATGTTCCCGCCCAAGGCTTTCCACGCCCTGGTCGAGCTGATCGAACAGGCCGCCGCGCGCCGCATCGTCGACGGCCGGCCCGAGGAGATCTACGAGCCGCTCGACCACATCGAGCCCGGTCTGCCCCGGACCCTGATCCACGTGTCCGGCTCGGAGGTTCTGCTCAGCGATGCCCGCAAGGCGGCCCGGCGGCTGGCAGCGGCGGGTGTTCCCGTCGAGGTGCGCATCTGGCCCGGTCAAATGCATGTCTTCCAGCTCGGCGCCCCTGCGGTGTCCGAAGCCAGCCGCTCGCTCAAGCAGATCGGCGAATACATCCGAGAGGCCACCTGGTAGGCCGCCTGGTTACGCGGTGCCGGGCCTGAGACCATGGACGTATGCGCATCGCCCGCCACATCAGCGAACTCATCGGCAACACCCCCCTGGTACAGCTGAACTCGGTGGTTCCGCCGGGTGCGGGCCTGGTCGCGGCCAAGATCGAATACCTCAACCCGGGCGGCAGCTCCAAGGACCGCATCGCGGTCAAGATGATCGACGCCGCCGAGGCCAGCGGTGAGCTGCGTCCCGGCGGCACCATCGTGGAACCGACCTCCGGTAACACCGGTGTCGGGCTGGCGCTGGTCGCCCAGCAGCGCGGCTACAAGTGCATCTTCGTCTGCCCCGACAAGGTCAGCGAGGACAAGCAGAACGTGCTGCGCGCCTACGGCGCCGAGGTCGTGGTGTGCCCGACGGCGGTCGCCCCTGACGACCCGGCGAGCTATTACAGCGTCTCCAACCGGCTCGTCGAGGAGATCGACGGCGCCTGGAAGCCCGACCAGTACTCCAACCCGATGGGGCCGGCCAGCCACTACGAGACCACCGGGCCCGAGATCTGGCGCGACACCGACGGCAAGGTCACCCACTTCGTGGCCGGCGTGGGCACCGGCGGCACCATCACCGGGGCCGGCCGCTACCTCAAGGAGGTCTCCGGCGGCCGGGTCAAGGTCGTCGGCGTGGACCCGGAGGGCTCGGTGTACTCGGGCGGCACCGGACGGCCGTACCTGGTCGAGGGCGTCGGCGAGGATTTCTGGCCGTCAGCCTACGACCCGTCGGTGCCCGACGAGATCATCGCGGTCTCCGACGCCGACTCGTTCGACATGACCCGCAGGCTCGCGCGCGAGGAGGCGCTGCTGGTCGGCGGGTCGTGCGGGATGGCGGCCGTGGCCGCGATCAAGGTGGCCGAACGGGAAGGGCCGGACGCCGTGGTCGTCGTGCTCCTGCCCGACGGTGGCCGCGGGTACCTGTCCAAGATCTTCAACGACGCGTGGATGTCGTCGTACGGCTTCCTGCGCAGCCGTCTCGACGGCTCGGTCGAGGAATCCACCGTCGGCGATGTGCTGCGCGGCAAGTCCGGTGCGCTGCCCGACCTGGTGCACACCCACCCGTCGGAAACCGTGCGCGACGCGATCGGCATCCTGCGCGAGTACGGCGTGTCGCAGATGCCGGTGGTCGGCGCCGAACCGCCCGTGATGGCGGGCGAGGTGGCGGGCAGCGTATCGGAACGCGAGCTGCTTTCGGCGGTGTTCGAGGGCCGGGCCAAGCTGGCCGACGCGGTCGCCGTCCACATGAGCCCGGCGCTGCCGTTGATCGGGGCGGGCGAACTGGTCAGCACGGCGGCCAAGACGCTACGCGACTGCGATGCGCTGATGGTCGTCGAGGAGGGCAAGCCCGTCGGCGTGCTGACCCGGCACGATTTGCTGGGGTATCTGTCGGGGACCAGCGGCCACCGCTAGCGCTGGCAAACTTCGTTCGCGCCGTTCGACTTGCCGCCTGAAAACCCTGCTCCAGGACGTTTCTCAGGTATTGTGAGCACGCTCGTGCCCGGCAGGTCCGCACTGGAAGGCGACCTCGACTCAGGAGTCTCGATGACCGAAACCCCAGGGGGTTACCCGCCGCCGGGAGGTTACCCGCCTCCGCAACCGGGTGGACAGCCCACGCCGCAGGGCGGTTTCCCGCCACCGGGCGGATACGCACCTCCGCCGCCGCCGGGAGGTTACCCGCCGCCGCCGCAGGGCAGCGGTTACCCGCCGCCGGGCGGATTCCCCCCGCCGCAGGCGGCAGGCGGCTATCCGCCGCCGGCGGGCGGACCGGTCCCGGCGTTGCCGAAAGAGTCTTATACGCCGTGGTTTACCCGCGTGCTGGCCTGGTTCATCGACAACATCCCGGCGTTCATCATCGTCGGTATCGGCCAGGGCATCGCCGTGGCCACCGGTGACAACGACTGTGTCTCCTACGGTGGCGGGGTCGCCTGCACGTCGAGCTATTCGGTGGTCGGCTCCCTGGTCTCCTTCCTGGCGTCGATGCTGGCGCTGGCCTACGCGGTGTGGAACTACGGGTACCGGCAGGGCACCACCGGCTCGAGCATCGGCAAGTCGGTGATGAAGTTCAAGGTGGTCAGCGAGAAGACTTGGCAGCCCATCGGTTTCGGGTTGTCCGTGGTGCGCCAGCTGGCACATTTCGTGGACGCGATCATCTGCTACATCGGGTACCTGTTCCCGCTGTGGGACGCCAAGCGTCAGACGCTGGCCGACAAGATCATGACCACGGTGTGTGTGCCGATCACCCCGCAGACCATCCAGCCCGGTCCCGGGACGGTGCAGTACTAGCTGCCGGTCACCGGAAGGCGCTGACGCCGGTCAGCGCCTCTCCGATGACGAGCTGGTGCACCTCGGAGGTGCCCTCGTAGGTGAGCACCGACTCCAGGTTGTTGGCGTGCCGCAGCACCGGATACTCCAAGGTGATCCCGTTGGCGCCCAACAGTGTTCGGCATTCGCGGGCGATCTGCAGCGCCTCGCGGACGTTGTTCAGCTTGCCGACGCTGACCTGCTCGGGCCGGATCCGGCCGTCGTCCTTGAGCCGGCCCAGGTGCAGGGCGAGCAGTTGAGCCTTCGCCAGCTCGACGGCCATGTCGGCGATCTTGCCCTGCGTCAGCTGGTAACCGGCCAGCGGCTTGCCGAACACATCGCGGGAGCCGACGTAGTCCAGCGTGGCTGCCAGACAGTCCCTGGCCGCCCCGACCGCGCCGAACACGATGCCGAACCGCGCCTCCGACAGACAGGCCAACGGACCTGACAAGCCTTGCGCCTGCGGCAGTCTCGCGTCCTCGGGCAGGCGCACGTCGTCCAGGGTGAACTCGGAGGTCACCGAAGCCCGCAGCGACAGCTTGTGCGTCATCGTCCTGGCCGTGAATCCTGGTGTCCCCGTCGGCACGACGAACCCGACGATGCCTTCGCGGGACCGGGCCCAGACGATCGCGACGTCGGCGACCGAGGCGTTGGTGATCCACATCTTCGAGCCGTTGAGGATCCAGTCCGAGCCGTCCCGGCGCGCCGTCGTGCGCATCCCACCCGGGTTCGACCCGAAGTCCGGCTCGGTCAGGCCGAAGCACCCGATGAGCTCGCCGGTGGCCATCCCGGGCAGCCACTGCCGGCGCTGCTCCTCGCTGCCCCAGCGGTGGATGGCGAACATGGCCAGCGACCCCTGCACCGACACCAGGCTGCGAAGTCCGCTGTCCACCGCCTCCAACTCCTGGCAAACCAGGCCGTACGCGGTGGCGGTCGAGCCGCTGCACCCGTAGCCGGTCAGGTGCATGCCGAGCAGGCCGAGCTTGCCGATCTCGGCGGCCAGCTCCCGGACCGGGACGTCACCGGTCTCGAACCATTCGGCGATGTGCGGGCGCAGCCGCTGCTCGCCGAACCGACGCACCATCGCCCGCAGGTCGTGCTCTTCGGCGCTGAGCAGTGAGTCCAGGTCGAGCAGTCTTTCGATCGTGGTGGTCGCAGCGGTGGACATGCTCAAGTTCTACACCGCTACTGTGGGCCAACATGAGCGAAAAGCGAAGCGCGGCCGACCGCTACCGCGCCTACGGTCCAGCCACCAAGGCGATCCATGCCGGCTACCGTCCGGACCCCGCGACCGGCGTCGTCAACCCGCCGATCTATGCCAGCTCTACGTTCGCCCAGGACGGCGTCGGCGGACTGCGCGGCGGCTTCGAGTACGCGCGCACCGGCAACCCGACCCGGGCCGCGCTGGAAGCGTCGCTGGCCGCGGTGGAGTCCGCGTCCTACGCACGCGCGTTCAGCTCGGGGATGGCGGCCACCGACTGTGTGCTGCGCGCGGTGCTGCGCCCCGGCGACCACATCGTCATCCCCGACGACGCATACGGCGGCACCTTCCGGCTGATCGACAAGGTGTTCACGCTGTGGGGGATCAGCTACACCGCGGTGGCGCTGGGGGATCTGGACCAGGTGAGGGCGGCCATCACCGACCGCACCAAGCTGGTGTGGGTCGAGACACCCACCAACCCGCTGCTGTCGGTCGCCGACATCAGCGGCATCGCCGCGCTGGCCGCCGAGACCGATACCAAGGTCCTGGTCGACAACACCTTCGCGTCGCCGGCGCTGCAACAGCCCCTGAGGCTGGGCGCCGACATCGTGCTGCACTCGACCACCAAATACATCGGTGGGCACTCCGATGTCGTCGGTGGGGCCCTGCTGACCGACGACGAGGCGCTCGATGACGCGTTCGCGTTCCTGCAGAACGGGGCGGGTGCGGTGCCCGGGCCCTTCGATGCGTACCTGACGATGCGCGGCCTGAAGACCCTGCCGTTGCGGATGCATCGGCACAGCGACAACGCCGCGTTGATCGCCGACTTCCTCGACGGCCACCCGGCGATCGAGACGGTGCTCTACCCAGGTCTGCCGACCCATCCCAACCACGACGTCGCCGCCCGGCAGATGAGCGGGTTCGGCGGCATGGTGTCGGTGCGGCTGCGTGGTGGCCCGCAGGCGGCACGCGACTTCTGCGCCCGCACAGAGATTTTCATCCTCGCCGAATCGTTGGGCGGGGTGGAGTCGTTGATCGAGTACCCCGGCGCCATGACCCACGCCTCGACCGCCGGGTCGCAGCTCGAGGTGCCCGACGACCTGGTCCGGTTGTCGGTCGGGATCGAGGACGCCGCCGACCTGCTCGCCGATGTGGAGCAGGCGCTGGGCTCGGTCTGCTGATCGTGGGCGGGCCCTGGTCACGCCAGGGCGGGCAGGGCCTGCCGGACCGCGGCGGCGGTCACCGCGAGGTTCACCTCCGCCAGCCCGGCCGGTGCTTCGTCGACCCAGCTGCCGGCGGCGATCTCGCCGGCCCGCGCGTGCACCCAGCGCCAGCCGCGGTCGTTGAGGCTCAGCAGCGCGCCCAGCCCGTCGACGGCGTGCAGCACGGTGATGGCCGCCGCCGTCACCGCGGCCGGCGGGGTGCGGTCGAACAGCGCCGACAGCAGGGCGGCGCGGGCCGCACCGACGCGGTCGCGGCTGGTCAGCGGATACCGGTAGGTGCGCCCCAACCGCTTCGACGGCACCGGCATCCGGCGCAGGTGGCCCGTCCGCTCCAGGTGGACGAGCAGCCGGTCCTCGACAGTGCCGCCCAGCTTCTTGATCGCCCGGCCCGGCTCCCGGGGGCGGGCCTGCAGCAGCGTCAACGCCGGCGCGGTCACCGGATCGGCGGGGCCGGGAGCCGCCAACGCTAGCAGCCGGCCCGCCGGTACCGGGTCGCCGGCCGCTGCGGGACGGATCCGGCACGCGTAGGCCAGGTCGAGCAGTGTCGCCGCGGCCAGCACGTGATCACGACGCGGCCGCTCCAGCCCCGGTAGCGCGGACGCGTTGTCCAGCAACAGCAGGAGCACGTCCTCGGCGATCTGCGCCATGGGCTGGAGGGTAACGGGGGCGGGGAGCCCGCCGTTCGGCCAGGTCGAGACCGTCAGCCGTGGTAAGGCTCGGCGCTGACCAGGGTGACCTTGACGGTGTTGCCGTTGGGCACTGTGTAGGTCCGCGTCTCGCCGACCTTGGCGTCGATCAGGGCGCCGCCCAGCGGTGAGTTCGGCGAGTACACCTCGAGCTTGCCGTCGCTGACGCCTTGTTCGCGGGTGGCGATCAGGAACGTCTCGGTGTCGCTCTCGTCGTCGTCGTAGAAGACCTTGACCACCGAGCCCGGCAGGGCCACCCCGGACTGCTTGGGCGCCTCGCCGACCTTGGCGTTGTTCAGCAGCTCTTGCAACTGGCGGATGCGGGCCTCCTGCTGGCCCTGCTCCTCGCGGGCGGCGTGGTAGCCGCCGTTCTCGCGCAGGTCGCCCTCCTCGCGCCGGTCGTTGATCTCGGCGGCGATGACGGGTCGGTTGGCGATCAGTTGGTCGAGCTCCGCCTTGAGCCGGTCGAAGGCTTCCTCGGTAAGCCAGGTGACCTGGGTGTCGGTCATGTCGTCGCGCTCCTGTCGTCGTTGCTTCCGCGCTGTTCGCAAAGAAGATCGGTGCCACGGTGGCCGGGCGCTCTAGTGCGTGTATCGCCGCACTCGGGCTCGCCGGATCCGCGCGCCCAAATGCAGCAATACACGGCCCCAGCAGGAACCGTGTATCGATCCACCATACCACCGGGCGGACACCCGAATTTCACGATTCTGCCGTCGCGAGTTCGGTCGCGCACCCCCGAGCTAGGGGCTCACCAGGTAGGACGGCACGTCGGTCCCGCAGCCGTAGACGTCCCCCACCACGGCCGGTCTGCTGGTCGTGACGACGGCCGTGACCTGCACGGTTTCCTCGGTGGACGGCGGCACCAGCAGTTCGCGGCGCCCGGTCTCGTCGCCGTCGTACGAGCGGGCCCGCACGATGCACACCACCGGCTGCGATGGGTCGTCGCGGGTGACGCTGAGGATCACCTCGACGGTCCGGTCGTCGACGACGCGGTAACCGCCCAGCTCGCCCTCGACGTCGCCACCGCCGAAGCGGACGAAGGCCACCGCGGCGATCGCCACGCCCGTCACCAGCACCAGCAACGTCAGAGCGGCGACGATCCAACGCCGCTTGCCCCTGGTGAGCCGGGGCTGGCCGTAGCGCGCGGGGGGCCGCTCGATCATCGCGTTTTGCATGTCCGTCGGTCAGATGGGTGTACTAGGACTGGAACTATAGGACCGGTCGATGTGGTTGGACCCTAGCGTGAGTCTCCGCGCGACCGGTTATCCAGGTGATCAGGTAAGAGGGAACAGGTTGGACGAACTGCGGTTGATGGCCGTGCACGCCCACCCGGACGACGAGTCCAGCAAGGGTGCCGCCACCATGGCGCGTTACGCCGACGAGGGCGTGCGCGTCATGGTCGTGACCCTGACCGGCGGTGAGCGCGGTGACATCCTCAACCCCGCGATGGACCTGCCCGAAGTGCACGGCCGGATGGCGGAGATCCGCCGCGACGAGATGGCCAGGGCGGCGGAGATCCTCGGGGTGGAGCACCACTGGCTGGGGTTCGTCGACTCCGGCCTGCCCGAGGGCGACCCGCCGCCGCCGCTGCCCGACGGCTGCCTCGGCGTGGTGCCGCTCGAGGAGCCGGTCGAGGCGCTGGTGCGGGTGGTGCGCAAGTTCCGGCCGCACGTGATGACCACCTACGACGAGAACGGCGGCTATCCCCACCCGGACCACATCCGGTGCCACCAGGTGTCGATCGCGGCGTACGAGGCGGCCGCCGATCACCGGTTGTTCCCCGACGCCGGCGAGCCGTGGAACGTGTTGAAGCTGTACTACAACCACGGGTTCCTGCGGCGCCGGATGCAGATGCTGCAGGAGGAGTTCGCCAAGCACGGCAAGAAGGGGCCGTTCGACAAGTGGCTGGAGCGCTTCGACGCGCTCGACGACCCGTTCGACAAGCGGGTCACCACCCGCGTCGAGTGCGCGAAGTACTTCGCCAAGCGCGACGACGCGCTGCGCGCGCACGCCACCCAGATCGACCCGACCGGCGACTTCTTCGCCGCGCCCATCGAATGGCAGCAAAGGCTCTGGCCGACAGAGGAATTCGAGCTGGCCCGGTCCCGCGTCCCGGTGCGGCTGCCCGAGACCGACCTATTCGCAGGGATTGAGCCATGACCGACACCGCGCTGACCGTGATGAGCCTGCTCGCCCAGGACGGCCCCCGGCAGACCGGGCCCGACTTCGGCAAGGCCAGCCCGTTCGGGCTCATCGTCGTCGTGCTGCTGCTGATCGGCACCTTCGCGCTGGTGTGGTCGATGAACCGTCATCTGCGCCGGTTGCCCAAGTCGTTCGAGCCGGAGAACCCCGACACCGAGGACGCCTCGAACGACAAACCGTGACCGCCGACGTTCCGGCTGCTGCCCCGCCAGCGCCCGTGTAGCGTCCCGCACATGACTTTCCAGCCCGACGCCCTGCTGGCCCTGGTCCAGCGCTACCTCGACACCTGCACCAAGGGCGACGCCGGTGCGGTGGCCGCGCTGTACGCCGAGGATGCGACCGTGGAGGACCCGGTGGGCGGTGGCGAGGTGCACATCGGCCGGCAGGCGATCGCCGGTTTCTACAAGATGCTGGAGGGCGCCGAGGTCAGCACCGAGCTGGTGACGTTCCGTCCCGGCGGCAACGAGGCGGCGTTCGTGTTCTCCATCACCGTCGGCGGGGCGATCCGCGTCGAACCGATCGAGGTGATGACGTTCGACAGCGACGGGCAGATCACGTCGATGAAGGCCTATTGGGGCCCGGACAACCTCACCCAGCTGTCCTCGTGAGACCGGTGTGAGCCGGCCCGAGCGGATCGCGGCTCAGAAGACGGCGAACCACATCGCGATGTAGTGGCAGATCGCGGCGACTGCCGTGCAGGTGTGGAAGACCTCGTGATGGCCGAAGGTGCGCGGCCACGGGTTGGGCCACTTCAGCGCGTACAGCACGCCGCCGATGCTGTACAGCGCGCCGCCGACGATCAGCAGCACCAGCGCGGCGACTCCGGCGCCGTGCGTGATCGGGCCGACGAACCAGGCGGCCACCCAGCCCAACAGGATGTACAGCGGCACCCCCAGCCAGCGCGGCGCCGACGGCCACAGCATCTTCAGCGCGACCCCGGCCAGCGCACCGCCCCAGACGATGTAGAACAGCGTCATGCCGCTGCGCTCGGGAAGCGCCAACAGCGCGAACGGCGTGTAGCTGCCCGCGATGAACACGAAGATCATCGAGTGGTCCGCGCGTTTCATCCATTGCCGGGCGGTGGTGGACTGCCAGTTCACCCGGTGATAGGTGCCGCTGACCGTGAACATCGCCACGATCGTCAGCGTGTAGATGAGCGTCGCGACACCGGCTCGGGTGGACTGCACCGACCACGAGACCGCCACCAGCGCCGCGCCGGCGATGGCCGCGATGATCGCTGAGTAGACGTGGATCCAACCGCGCGCCCTGGGCTTGCCGAGGAATTGGGCGACGCCCTCGACGACGGCCTCGGGGAAATCCTCGGCTTCCCGCGGTGAACCGGGGCGGTGGGCGTCGGCTTTGTTCACCGGATCGAAGGATGTCGCCATGTCTCCTCCGCTGGCTGGCTTGGCTTTCCTTTCGCCACAGTAGTCTGGACCATCGTGGACCTCATTCCGCGGCGACTCAAGGAGCCCATGTACCGGCTCTACGAGATGCGCCTGCGTCAGGGCCTCTCGCCGGCGAAATCCGAGCTACCCCGCCACATTGCGGTGCTTTGCGACGGCAACCGCCGCTGGGCACGTGAACTCGGTCACGATGACGTCAGTTACGGCTACCGGGTGGGCGCCCGCAAGATCGCCGAGATGCTGCGCTGGTGCCAGGAGGCCGGCATCGAGATGGCCACGGTGTACCTGTTGTCCACCGAGAACCTGCAGCGCGATCCCGAGGAGTTGTCCTCGCTGATCGAGATCATCACCGAGGTCGTCGAGGAGATCTGCGCGCCGGTCAACCAGTGGAGCGTGCGCACGGTCGGCGATCTGGAGCTCCTCGGCGAGGAGCCGGCCCGGCGGCTGCGCGATGCGGTGGCCTCCACCGACCACAACGGCGGCGCCTTCCACGTCAACGTCGCCGTCGGCTACGGCGGCCGCCAGGAGATCGTCGACGCCGTCCGAGCGCTGCTCAGCAAGGAACTGGCTAACGGCGCCACCGGCGACCAGTTGATCGAAGCCGTTACCGCCGAAGCGATTTCGGAGAACCTGTACACCTCCGGCCAGCCCGACCCGGATCTGGTGATCCGCACGTCGGGGGAGCAGCGGCTCTCAGGGTTCCTGCTGTGGCAGAGCGCGTACTCGGAGATGTGGTTCACCGAGGCGTACTGGCCCGAGTTCCGGCGGGTCGACTTCCTGCGTGCCCTGCGCGACTACAGCGCCAGGCACCGTCGCTTCGGGCGGTGACCATGATCGCCCTGTCCGCGGTGGTGTTCGCACTGAGCTGGTGGCTGGGGTTGTATCTGCTGGCCCGCGATCCGCGCAAGCCGGTGCTCGTGCTGGCGGCGGTGGGGTTGACGAGCTTCGCCGCGGTGGTCGCGCTCGACGCGATCCGGGTGGTGAGCGGATCGGCGGCGTTGAGCCGGATCGAGATCTACCTCGTCGCGGTGCCCGGCATCGCGTGGTTCGCGGTGCTGATGGAGCTCTCCACGCCCAGGGACAGCTGGCGCAGCCGCGCCGGGGAAGCGGCGCTGGTGGGCTGCGTCGCGGTGGTCGCGTTCGCCGGGGCGACGATCGCCGGTGATGTCGAGGGTCCGCTGCGGCTCGGGCACTGGGTGCTGTTCGCGGCGGTGTCGCTGCCCGCGTTGGGCGCGATGGTCCGCGCGGTGCTGCGGCGGTCCCAGCCCGGGCCGGTGGTGGGCTTCGTGGTCGTCGCGACGCTGTTCTTCGCGCTCGGCAACGCGATCCTGGTGATCCCGCTCGGGCTGGTGCCCAGCTGGTTGGCGTTGGCGTCCACCGGGTTCGACGTCGCGCTGCTCGGGCTCGCGGTGGCTATCGGCGACGCGTTCGACGAAGGGCACGCGCTGCGCAACGACATGCTGCGGTCGGTCACCGGGACGGCGGTGGTGGCGGTGCTGTTCGGCGGGCAGCTGCTGATCGCGGTGGCCGTGGCCGGTGAGAACACCACGCTGGCGGTGCTGGTGTTCACCAGCCTGGCGGTCGCCATCGCGATCAACGTGCTGGCCGATCCGCTGGCGGGTCTGCTGGACCGGCTGGCGTTCTCACGGTCCCCGGAGCTGAGGGCCGACCGCGCCGCGCTGCGCAGCACCGAGGCGGCGCTGCCGCGACGCTCGGACAACCCGCTCGACGGGATGGACGAGGAGACGTTCGTGCGGGTCACCCGCCGCGCGCTGGGGCACTACGGCGACTTGTCCAAGCTGGTCGCCAGCCCGCTGACCGCGCTGCCCGACATCACCGAGCGGCTGGCCCGCCGTGGCGCTCCCGACCAGCCGCTGGAGCGGGCCAACGAGCTGCGGGCGCTGTTGGCCGAGCGGATCGTCAGCCTCAAGCCTCGCGACGGCGGCGATTTCGGCACCACCGAGCAGTGGCGGCACTACAACTCGCTGTACTTCCCGTACGTCGCCGGGGTGCGCGCCTACGCGCAGAACGCGACCGCTGCCGGTTTGGATCCGGTGGCGCGGCAGGCGTGGCAGTGGTTCGTCACCGAGGTGCCGCAGCGGTCGCTGCACAACTGGCAGAACGCGGCCGCGCGCGTCATCGCCACGGATCTGCGCAGCGCCCTGACACCCACGCACTGACCCCCCCGCACCCGCGCCGGCCGCACACCCCCAACTCCGCCGAAATTGCATTCCAGCAGGCGTCCACTCGATCTTTCGCTGCCGGAATGCAATTTCGGCGGGGTGGGGTGCGGGGCGCTGACCTGCGGTTGGCAGTAGTTGGCAGCGTCCTGCGTGGAGCTGGCAGTGCGATACGTCGACGGTAGGGGCATGACCGCAATCACCTCCCGGCACGCCCCGGCCGCCGATGCCCAACTGCTGCGGTTCGCGATGCGCGCCGACGCCACCCTGTGCGCGGGTCTCGGTCTGTTCATCGCGATGGCCGCCGACCAACTGGCCCGGCTGACGGGTCTCACCGCGACGGCCGAACGGATCGCCGGAGCGGCGCTGGTCGGCTACGGCGTGCTGCTCTACTGCGCGGCCCGCGTTCCCGATGTTCGGCGCGTCGGTGTCGGGGTGCTCGCCGGGAACGTCGGCTTCACCGTCGCGGTGGCCGTCGTGCTCACGGCGGGTTGGTTACCGCTGACCGCGTTCGGCGTCGCGGCCACGCTGGTATTCACGGCCGTGGCGGTGGGCCTCGCCTGCCTGCAATACCTCGGGGTGCGCCGTCTGGTGTGACCCCCGCATGACTGGTCCGGAGTCGGGGCCGCGCACGTGAGGAGCGATCCAACGTGGCGCACGTGAGGAGCGATCCGATGCGTGCACGAGGTCGCGGCACCGACTCCGGCACCGGTCCCATCACCCACGAGAAACACGGAGAAAGGAAGGCACGATGACCGCAATCACCGCCCCCAGCACCGGAACCAGGGACGGGCTGCTTCGTTTCGCGATGCGCCTGGACGCGGTGCTCGTCGGGATCACCGGGATCCCGTTCGTCGCCGCCGCCGGCTGGCTGTCCTCGGTGACCGGCGTTCCCGTCGCCGTCGAGTACGCCCTGGGAGTGTTCTTCCTGGCCTACGGCGTGGTGGTGTACTGGCTCGCCGCTGTCGATAACGTCCGCCCCGGCGCGATCGCGACGATCACCGCCAATGCGCTGTTCACCGTCGGCTTCGTCGGCGCCGAAGTCGCCGGGATCTGGCCGTTGACCGGTTGGGGAGTGGCGTTGCTGCTGGGCGGCGCGGCCTACACCGCCGTCATCGGCAGCGTGCAGTACCTCGGACTGCGCCGCCTGCCGTGACGAAATTGCATTCCAGCAGGCGCCTTCTCGGCTTTTGCCTGCTGGAATGCAATTTCGGCGGGGTTTAGAGCTTGCGCAGGCGCAGCCGGTTGATCGAATGGTCGGCGTCCTTGCGCAGCACCAGCGTCGCTCGCGGTCGCGTCGGCAGGATGTTCTCGATCAGGTTCGGCCGGTTGATCGAATGCCAGATGTCGCGAGCGGCGAGGACCGCCTGCTCATCGGTCAGCGTCGAGTAGTGATGGAAGTGCGATGCCGGGTCGGCGAAGGCGCCGGCCCGCATCGACAGGAACCGGGAGACGTACCAGTTCTCGATGTCCTCGATCCGCGCGTCGACGTACACCGAGAAATCGAACAGGTCCGACACCATCAGCGCCGGCCCCGTCTGCAACACGTTGAGCCCCTCGAGGATCAGGATGTCGGGGTGTTCGATCACCTGGGTCTCGCCACGCACGATGTCATAGAGCAGGTGTGAGTACACCGGGGCGCACACCATGTCGGAGCCCGCCTTGACGGCCGTGACGAACCGCATCAGTCCCCTGCGGTCGTAACTCTCCGGGAAACCCTTGCGGTGCATCAGGTTTCGCCGGGTCAGCTCAGCGTTCGGGTAGAGGAAGCCGTCGGTGGTGACGAGGTCGACCCGCGGATGGTGCTCCCATCGCGACAGCAGCGCCTGCAGCACGCGGGCGGTGGTGGACTTGCCGACGGCCACGCTGCCCGCCACGCCGATGATGAACGGCACCGGGCGATCCGGGTTCTGCTGCGGTTCGCCCAGGAACTCCGCGGTCGCGGCGAACAACGCCTGCCTGGCCGCGACCTGCAGATGGATCAACCGAGCCAGTGGCAAGTAGACCTCTTCGACCTCGAGCAGATCGATCTTCTCGCCGAGACCCCGCAACCGGACGAGTTCGTCCTCGGTCAGTTTCAGCGGAGTCGACATGCGCAATGCGCGCCACTCGTTCCGGTCGAACTCCACGTAGGGGCTGGGTTCGCTCAGCCGCGCCATGGCCTCAGTCTTGCAGTTAGCGTATGGAGGCATGGACGTAGGTAGGGATCCGAGCCAGCTGATCGACGAGTACCTCAAGCTCGGGCTGCGCTTCGACCGGGTCGAGGACGGCTACGTCGACGCGTTCACCGGGGACCCCGAGCTACGGCGCGCGGTGGCCGCCGAGCCCCGCCCCGACCCGGCCGATCTCGCGCGTCAGGCGCAGCGACTGCTCGCCGAGCTGCCCGCCGGGCTGGACGAGACGCGCGCGGCGTTCGTCGGCGCGCACCTGCGGGCGCTGGCCTGCGCGGGACGCAAGTTCGCCGGCGAGGACGTCGGGTTCGTCGACGAGGTCGAGGCGTACTTCGACGTCCGGATCAGCAAGGGCGACCCGGAGCGCTACCGGGAGGCCCACGCCAAACTCGACGACGCGCTGGGCGGCACCGGCCCGCTGGCCGACCGCATCCAGGCCTACCGCGCGGCCGAGGAGATCCCCCCGGAGCGCCTCGAAGAGGCCATCCACGCGTTCTCCAGTGCGCTGCGCGACCGCGTCCGCGCCACGTTCCCGCTGCCGGACCGTGAAACCATCACCTACGAGGTCGTCACCGACAAGCCGTGGTCGGGGTTCAACTACTACAAGGGCGACTACCACTCGGTCGTCGCGGTCAATGCAGACCTCAAGCAGCAGATGTCGAACCTGCCCCGGCTGGTGGCCCACGAGTCCTACCCCGGCCACCACACCGAGCACTGCCGCAAAGAAGAAGGGCTCGTGGCGGGCAAGGGCCAGGCCGAGCAGACGATCTTCCTGGTCAACACCCCGCAGTGCCTGATGGCCGAGGGCCTGGCCGATCTCGCGCTGTACGCGGCGGTCGGGGACGGGGCGAGCGGAGCGGCGGGAAGTGGGGGAGGCTGGGGAAGTTGGGCGGCCGACATCTACGCCGACCTGGGGCTGCGGTTCGACGGCGAGCGCTCGGCGATGATCTCGGAGGCGACGTCAGCGCTGACCGACGTGCGCCAGGACGCCGCGCTGATGCTGCACGACGAACACCGCGACGTCGACGACGTCGTCGCCTTCCTGAAGCAGTGGCTGCTGGTCAACGACGAGCGCGCGCGACAGATGCTGCGGTTCCTGTCGTCCCCGCTGTGGCGGGCCTACACCAGTACCTACGTCGAGGGGTACCGGTTGCTGCGGGGCTGGCTGGACGCCCGGCCCGACGGGGTCGGTCTGACCGAGCGGTTCGGCAGGCTGCTCGACGAGCCGCTGATCCCGTCGTCGCTGCGAGTCGCCTGAGGGCCGGTCACCGGCTCCTTGGTCGCCGCTCTTGCGGCGACGATAGGCTTCCTGGCATGACTTCCACGTCCGCCACAGGTCAGGGTGCCGAATACGCCGCCACCGCGAGCGAGGCCTACCAGGCCGCGCTGCGGGTGATCGAGTCCGTCGAGCCGCGCGTGGCCGACGCCACCCGCAAAGAGCTTGCCGACCAACGGGATTCGCTGAAACTGATCGCCAGCGAGAACTACGCCTCACCGGCGGTGCTGCTGACCATGGGCACCTGGTTCTCCGACAAGTACGCCGAGGGCACCGTCGGGCACCGGTTCTACGCCGCCTGCCAGAACGTCGACACCGTCGAGGCGCTGGCCGCCGAGCACGCCCGCGAACTGTTCGGGGCGCCGTACGCCTACGCCCAGCCGCACTCCGGGATCGACGCCAACCTGGTCGCGTACTGGGCGATCCTGGCCACCCGGGTGGAGGCGCCGGGGCTGGCCGAGCTGGGCGCCAAGCACGTCAACGACCTGTCGGAGGCGGACTGGGAGAAGCTGCGCGCCAAGCTCGGCAACCAGCGGCTGCTCGGGATGTCGCTGGACACCGGTGGCCACCTCACCCACGGTTTCCGGCCCAACATCTCCGGCAAGATGTTCCACCAGCGCCAGTACGGTACGGATCCGACCACCGGGTTCATCGACTACGAGGCCGTCGCCGCGGCGGTGCGCGAGTTCAAGCCGCTGATCCTGGTGGCCGGCTACTCGGCGTATCCCCGCCGGATCAACTTCGCCAAGATGCGTGAGATCGCCGACGAAGTCGGCGCGACGCTGATGGTCGACATGGCGCACTTCGCGGGGCTGGTGGCCGGCAAGGTGTTCACCGGTGACGAGGATCCGGTGCCGCACGCGCACGTGACGACGACGACGACGCACAAGTCGCTGCGCGGTCCGCGCGGCGGTCTGGTGCTGGCCACCGAGGAGTACGCGCCCGCGGTCGACAAGGGCTGCCCGATGGTGCTCGGCGGTCCGCTCTCGCACGTGATGGCGGCCAAGGCGGTCGCGCTGGCCGAGGCGCGTCAGCCGTCGTTCCGCGCCTACGCACAGGCCGTCGCCGACAACGCGCAGGCGCTGGCCGACGGGTTCGTCAAGCGCGACGCCGGCCTGGTCACCGGCGGCACCGACAACCACCTGGTGCTGCTCGATGTGACGTCGTTCGGGCTGACCGGCCGTCAGGCCGAGTCGGCGCTGCTGGATGCGGGCATCGTCACCAACCGCAACGCCATCCCGGCCGACCCCAACGGCGCCTGGTACACCAGCGGCATCCGGTTGGGTTCGCCGGCGCTGACCACCCGCGGGTTCGGCTCCGACGAGTTCGACCGGGTCGCCGAGCTGGTGGTAGAGGTGCTGAGCAACACCTCACCGGAGGGGTCGTCGAAGGCGAAGTACACGGTGGCCGACGGGGTTGCGGCGCGCGTGCACGCCGCGGCGGCCGAGTTGCTCGAGGCCAACCCGCTGTACCCCGGCCTCACGCTCTGACGTCCTGAGCACCTGAGCCCCAGCCTCCGAGCCCAGCCTCCGAGCCCCAGCCTCCGCCGCACTCCGAGCCAGGCTCCGCCGAAATTGCATTCCAGCAGGACTCCACTCGATGTTCTCCTGCTGGAATGCAATTTCGGCGAGTTTGTCGGCGACGCGCGGGGGCGGAAAATTTTACGATCCCCTCATAATTGAGTTACTGTAACTGCATGGCACAGAAACCTGTCGCTAATGCACTGACCCTCGAACTCGAACCCGTCGTCGAGCACGAACTGCGGCGCCACCTCGACACCGAGGACCTGTGGTTCGCCCACGACTACGTCCCCTACGACCAGGGCGAGAACTTCGCCTTCCTGGGCGGGCGGGACTGGGATCCCTCGCAGGTGACGCTGCCCAAGGCGGTCACGGATGCGCTCGAGATCCTGCTGATCACCAAGGACAACCTCGCGGGCTATCACCGCGAGCTCGTCGAGCACTTCATCCTCGAGGACAAGTGGGGGCGCTGGCTCGGCCGCTGGACCGCCGAGGAGAACCTGCACGCGATCGCGCTGCGCAACTATCTCGTGGTCACCCGGGAGATCGACCCCGCCGCCAACGAGGACGTCCGCGTCGAGCACGTCATGCAGGGCTACCGCGCCAACACCTACAGCCAGATCGAGACGCTGGCGTTCATGGCGTTCTTCGAGCGCGCCCACGCCGTCTACTGCCGCAATCTGCAGACCCTGGTGACCGAGCCGGTGCTCGCCAACCTGATCGGCAGGATCGCCGGCGACGAGGAGCGCCACGAGGTGTTCTTCGCCAACCTGATCGCGCACTGTCTGAGCTACCACCCCGACGAGACGATCGAGGCGATCGCGCGGCGCGCGGCCGAAATCGGCGTGGTCGGCGGTGACATCGTGGCCTACCGCGACAAGGTGGCCACCGTCGCCGAGGCGGGCATCTTCGGCCAGGACCAGCTGCACCGCGTCATCTCCGACCGCATCATCGGTTGGGGTCTGGCCGACGAGCCGCGTCTGGCACAGTTCATCAGCTCGTAACGCGCGCGCCCGTTTGCCGCGGCGCGCCTGCCGGGCGCGGATGCCGCACCCGGAGTAGCGTCAATTTCGATGGCTAGCGACATGCTCTGCTGTCCGGGCGGTCCCGATCGATTCGATCTCGAGAGGACCGGCCCCGGTCCCGAGGCCGCTGTGTGTCCACCGAGATGTTCGGGTGGGGCCACTCGAACTCGCCTCGCCTCGAGGAGCGCTAGTGACTGATTCGCAGGGTTCGCTGGACCGGCAATCCGACCTGATCCGGACCTACGTGCTCGACACCTCCGTGCTGCTGTCCGATCCGTGGGCCATCACGAGGTTCGCCGAACACGAAGTCGTGGTTCCGTTGGTGGTCATCAGCGAACTGGAAGCCAAGCGGCATCACCACGAGCTCGGCTGGTTCGCCCGACAAGCACTGCGCATGTTCGACGATCTCCGTCTCGAACACGGTCGCCTGGATCAGCCGATTCCCGTCGGCGATCACGGCGGCACAGTGCATGTCGAGCTCAACCACAGCGACCCGACGGTGCTGCCCGCCGGTTTCCGGACCGAGACCAACGACGCGCGGATCCTGACGTGTGCCGCCAATCTGGCCGCCGAGGGCAAGTCAGTCACGTTGGTGAGCAAGGACATTCCGCTGCGCGTCAAAGCCGGTGCGGTCGGGTTGGCGGCCGACGAGTACCACGCCCAGGACGTCGTGGTGTCCGGCTGGACCGGGATGACCGAGATCGAAGTGTCCAGCGACGAGATCGACCAGCTCTTCGGTGACGGCGACATCGACTTGGAAGCCGCCCGCGACCTGCCCTGTCACACCGGAATTCGGTTGCTGGGCAGTAGTTCTCACGCTCTGGGGCGGGTGAACGCGGACAAGCGCGTGCAGTTGGTGCGCGGTGATCGCGAAGTGTTCGGCCTCCGGGGAAGGTCCGCCGAGCAACGCGTCGCCCTGGATCTGCTGCTCGACGAGTCCGTCGGCATCGTCTCGCTCGGCGGCAAGGCGGGCACCGGTAAGTCGGCGCTGGCGCTGTGTGCCGGGCTGGAAGCGGTGCTCGAACGGCGCACCCACCGCAAGGTCGTGGTGTTCCGGCCGCTGTACGCCGTCGGCGGACAGGATCTCGGCTATCTGCCCGGCAGCGAGAGCGACAAGATGGGCCCGTGGGCCCAGGCGGTGTTCGACACCCTGGAAGGGCTGGCCAGCCCCGCGGTGCTCGACGAGGTGCTCTCACGCGGCATGCTCGAGGTGCTGCCGCTGACCCACATCCGCGGCCGGTCGTTGCACGACTCGTTCGTCATCGTCGACGAGGCGCAGTCGCTCGAGCGCAACGTGTTGCTCACCGTGCTGTCCCGGCTGGGCGCGGGGTCGCGGGTGGTGCTCACCCACGACGTCGCCCAGCGCGACAATCTGCGCGTCGGCCGCCACGACGGGGTGGCCGCGGTGATCGAGAAGCTCAAGGGCCACCCGCTGTTCGCCCACATCACGTTGCTGCGCAGCGAGCGGTCACCGATCGCCGCGCTGGTGACCGAGATGCTCGAGGAGATCAGCCCCGGTGCCCTGCCCTGAGCCGGGGATCGGGCGTGCTCACGCACCGCCACGGTGCGTGAGCACGCTTAGATCGCCCGGGTAGGCTGCCCAGCGTGCCAACCTGGCGTCATTCCCGAACCCTGCTCGGTGCGGCGGCCGCGGCCGCGATGGTGGTGATCGGCGGCCTCACCGGCCACATCGACCGCGCCAACGCCGACGACGTCGACTGCACGCAGGTCAAGTGCGTCGCGCTGACCTTCGACGACGGCCCCAGCCCGTACACCGACCGGCTGCTGCAGATCCTGCGTGACAACAACGCCCAGGCGACGTTCTTCCTGATCGGCAACAAGGTGGCCGCCGACCCCGCCGGCGCCAAGCGGATCGCCGACGCCGGCATGGAGATCGGCAGCCACACCTGGGAACACCCCAACATGACGACGATCCCGCCCGAGGAGATCGCGGCGCAGTTCAGCAGGGCCACCGCCGCGATCGAGGCCGCCACCGGACAGCGCCCGAGGCTGGTGCGCACCGCCGGGGGACTGGTCAACGACGCGGTGCTCGCCGAGGCGGGACGGCAGGGCCTGGCCGACATCAATTGGGACGTCATCCCGTTCGACTGGGCCAACGACGCCAACCTGCCCGCCACCCGCGAACTGCTGATGAGCCAGATCCGGCCGAACTCGGTGGTGCTGCTGCATGACACCTATTCGTCCACAGTCGATCTGGTGTACCAGTTCCTGCCGGTGCTGAAGGCCAACGGCTACCACCTGGTGACCGTCAGCCAACTGCTCGGCCCGCGGGCCCCAGGAAGCCTCTACGGCAGCCGCGAGAACGGCGGGCCCGCATACGATCTGGTCGACATCCCGGCCGACCAGATCCCGCCGCTGCCCAACACGCCGTCGCCACCGCCGATGCCGAACTTCCCGATCACCGACATCCCCGACCAGAACTCGGGCGGGCCGAACAACGGCGGGTGACCTCAGTCGCCCGGCTTGACCTTCGCCATCGCCAGCACGTCGAGGCGCTTGTCCAGCTCCTCCTCGGAGAGCTTGTCGCCGATCAACCCGCGGTCGATCACCGTCTGCCGGATCGTCTTCTTCTCCGCGAGCGCTTGCTTGGCGACCTTGGCGGCCTCTTCGTAGCCGATCGCCGAGTTCAGCGGCGTCACGATCGACGGCGAGGATTCGGCCAGCTCGCGCAGCCGCTCCTCGTTGGCGACCAGACCGTCGATGCACTTGGCCGCGAACAGCTTCGACACGTTGGACAGAAGGGTGAAGGACTCCAGCACGTTGCGGGCCATCATCGGGATGTACACGTTGAGCTCGAAGGCGCCCGACAGGCCGCCCACGGCGACGGCGGCGTCGTTGCCGATGACCTGCGCGGCCACCTGCGTGACGGCCTCCGGGATAACAGGGTTCACCTTGCCCGGCATGATCGAGCTACCCGGCTGCAGGTCGGGCAGCTGCAGCTCACCCAGCCCGGTCAGCGGGCCCGAGCCCATCCACCGGATGTCGTTGGCGATCTTGGTCAGTGACACCGCGATGGTCTTGAGCGCGCCGGACGCCTCGACCAGGCCGTCGCGTGCCGCTTGGGCCTCGAAATTGTCGACGGCAGGGCGCAATTCGGCGATCCCGGTCTGGCCGACGAGCACCTCGACCACCTTGGCGCCGAAGCCGTCGGGGGCGTTGAGCCCGGTGCCCACGGCGGTGCCGCCGATGGCCAGCTCGCCGAGGCGGGGCAGCGTGGCCTTGACCCGCTCGATCCCGGCCTCGATCTGGCGGGCGTAGCCGCCGAATTCCTGACCCAGCGTCACCGGCACCGCGTCCATCAGGTGCGTGCGGCCGGACTTCACCGTGGTGCGCCACTGCCTGGCCTTGGCGGCCAACGATTCGTGCAGCACCTCCAGCGCCGGGATCAGGTGGCGCACAGCGGCTTCCGTCGCCGCGATGTGGGTGGCTGTGGGGAAGGTGTCGTTGGAGCTCTGCGACATGTTGACGTCGTCGTTGGGATGCACCGTGACGCCGTTGGCGGCCGCGATCGATGCGATGACCTCGTTGGTGTTCATGTTCGACGACGTGCCCGACCCGGTCTGGAACACGTCGATCGGGAACTGGTCGTCGTGGCGCCCGTCGGCGATCTCGGCGGCCGCGGCGATGATCGCGTCGGCCTTCTCCGGGGCCAGCAACCCGAGGTCCTTGTTCACCTGGGCGCAGGCGCCTTTGAGCAGTCCCAGCGCCCGGATCTGGGTGCGCTCCAACGGCCGGAACGAGATGGGGAAGTTCTCCACCGCTCGCTGGGTCTGGGCGCGCCACAGCGCGTTCTTGGGCACCCGGACCTCGCCCATGGTGTCGTGCTCGATGCGGTACTCGACGTCGTTGTCGTCGGCCATTGGCTCCCTATTCGTGTCGCGGTGGGTGGGGGGTGGTTATGGCAGGGGATAGGCGGCGGACTTGTCGCCGGTGAAATCGACCGCGGAGTACTCGTTGAGCTTCGCGAGCCGGTGGTAGGCCTCGATCATCCGGACCGTCCCGGACTTCGAGCGCATCACGATCGACTGGGTGGTGCAGCCGCCGCCGTAGTACTGGACGCCCTTGAGCAGGTCGCCGTCAGTGACGCCGGTGGCGCAGAAGAACACGTTCTCCCCGGACACCAGGTCCTCGGTGGTGAGCACCCGGTCCAGGTCGTAGCCGCGGTCGAGGGCCTTCTGCCGCTCGGCGTCGTCGGTGGGCGCCAGCTTGGCCTGGATCGCGCCGCCCATGCAGCGGATCGCCGCGGCGGCGATGATGCCCTCCGGCGTGCCGCCGATGCCGGCGAGCATGTCGGTGCCCGATTGGGGCCGGCACGCCGAGATGGCGCCGGCGACGTCGCCGTCGGAGATCAGCCGGATCCGGGCACCGGCCTCGCGGACCTCGGCGATCAGCTGGGCGTGCCGCGGCCGGTCCAGGATGCACACGGTCAGGTCGGCGACGCTGGAGTTCTTCACCTTGGCCACCCGGCGGATGTTCTCGCCGATCGGCGCGGTGATGTCGATGACGTCGGCGGCGTCGGGCCCGACGGCGATCTTGTTCATGTAGAACACCGCCGACGGGTCGAACATGGCGCCGCGCTCGGCGACGGCCAGCACCGAGATGGCGTTGGGCATGCCCTTGCTCATCAGCGTGGTGCCGTCCACCGGGTCGACGGCGAAGTCGCACTCCGGACCGTCGCCGTTGCCGACTTCTTCGCCGTTGTAGAGCATCGGCGCGTTGTCCTTCTCGCCCTCGCCGATCACCACGACACCGCGCATCGACACCGAGTTCACCAGCTCACGCATGGCGTCGACGGCGGCCCCGTCGCCACCCTCCTTGTCGCCGCGGCCGACCCAGCGGCCCGCTGCCATGGCACCGGCCTCGGTGACGCGGACGAGTTCGAGGGCCAGGTTACGGTCGGGGGCTTCGCGTCTGGATGGCGTCATGGGCCAGATTCTCCCATTAGCGGACCCGGGTGGGGGAGCTGGGATACTGGCTGACATGACGACGCAGCCCGAGTCGGGTCACCAGGCCCCCGAACAGCCTGGCGATGTGCCCGAACCCGCAGGCCACGACGTCGAGTTGGATGCCGCCGCGGACCCGGGCGCGGTACTCGTCCCGGCCCCCCGACCCGCCAAGCCGCGCCTGCTGCAGGACGGCCGCGACATGTTCTGGTCGATCGCCCCGCTGGTGGCGATCTGCGTCGTGCTGGCCGGCGTGCTCGGCATGTGTTCGTTCGCCCCGTCGGGTCCCGGTGCCGGACCCGCACCGGACTACGACGCCCCCGCCGCGCTGCAGGCCGACGCCGACGCACTGAAGATCCCGATCCGGGTACCGCAGCTGCCCGAGGGCTGGCGCTCGAACTCCGGGCGGCGCGCGGGCATCGAGGGCGGCCGCACGGACCCGGTCACCGGACAGCCGGTGCGCGCGGTCTCCGCGACGGTGGGCTACCTGACCCCGGACGGCCAATACCTCAGCCTCACGCAGAGCAACGCCGACGAGGACAAACTGGTGGCCCACTTCTCCCCGGACCTGGTGCCCACCGGCAGCCAGGACGTCGACGGGGTGACGTGGGTGGTCTACGAGGGCGGCGAGACCGACGGCAGGCCGAACGAGCCGGTGTGGACCGCGCAGCTGCGCGGTCCGACCGGGCCGGCGCAACTCGCGCTGAGGGGCGCCGCAGGTACGGATCAGTACCGTACGCTTGCGGCGGCGACGCAATCCCAGTCGCCGCTACCGCTCACCTGACCCGGGAGACGCCATGAGCGACGGCACCGCTCCAGAAGCCGACCTGACCGGATGGACGGTCACGCCGTTCACCGCCGCCGGCTACACCCACGACGTGTACCGCCGCGGCGAGGGGCCGGGCGTCGTGCTGATCCCCGAGATGCCCGGCCTGCATCCCGGTGTGCTCGCGCTGGGAAATCATCTGGTGGACAACGGCTTCACCGTGGCCGCGCCGTCGCTGTTCGGGCAGCCCGGGGCGGCGGCGATGCGGCCGGGGGCGTTCGCGGTGATGGCCCGCGGATGCATCACCAAGGAGTTCGCCGCGTTCGCCACCAACGCCGACCGCCCGGTGGCGCACTATCTGCGGGCGCTGGCCCGGGACCTCAACGAGAAGACGCCGGGCAAGGGCGTCGGCGTGATCGGGCAGTGCTTCACCGGTGGGTTCGCGCTGGCCGCCGCTGTCGACGAGAGCGTGCTGGCGCCGGTGATGAGCCAGCCGTCGCTGCCGCTGGGGCTGACCGCCAAACAGCGCCGCGATCCCGGGCTGTCCGATGCCGAGCTGAAGGTCATCGAACAGCGCGCCGCCACCGAGGGGCTGTGCGCGCTGGGGCTGCGGTTCAGCGAGGACCCGCTGTCGCCGGGGGAGCGGTTCAAGACGCTCGAGGACCGGCTCGGGGATGCCTTCGAGGTCATCGAGATCGACTCGAAGGCCGGTAACCCGCACGGTTTCTCGAAGATGACGCACTCGGTGCTGACGGTGGAGGTCCGCGAACGCGAGGGCCACCCGGCCTACGAGGCGCGCAAGCGCGTCGTCGAGTTCCTCACGTCTCGGCTGACGTAGCGGTCGACTGCGGCTTGGCAGCCTTGGCGCCGGGCCGCTGCTTCGCCGGCAGCAGGCGGCGCCACCACGGCGGGCGCCGGGTCTCGTCATCCGGATCCCCGCGCGTCCCGGTCAGCGATTCCAGCGGCGCCCCCTTGTACACCACCAGGTACACGCTGACCGTCGTGACGACGACGATCATCAGCACCGGCCCGAGCACGATGCCCCAGAACCCGAACATCTTCAGACCGGCGAACACCGACAGCAGCATCAGCGCCGGATGCAGGTGCGCGCTCTTGGGCACCAGGAACGGGCGCAGCACGTTGTCGATGCTCGTCGTCACGATGATGTGGAAAACGACGACGAAGATGCCGCCGACGGGGTTGCCGAAGATCGCCATCCCGATCCCCAAGGGAATCGTGACGATCCCGCTGCCGAGCGGGATGAACGACAGCGCGGTCAGGAAGATCACGAACATGAAGAAGCCGTCGTGGATGCCGGCGATGTAGATCGAGACCGCCCCCGCGACGCCCTGGCACACCGCGATGATGAACTGGCCCTTGACCGTCGCGGACACCATGGCGCCGACCTTGGCCAGATAGATGTCGGAAACCTCCTCGCCCAACGGGTTCAGGTCCCGGAACAGGTCGGCCACCTTGTCGCCGTTGGTCAGCAGCGCGACGAACACGTAGAGGAAGATGATCAGCGCGGTCAGGATGCCCGCGAGGGAGCCGACGGAGTCGCGCACCACCCCCAGCGCCACCTGGCCACCGCTCTGGCCGACTTTGGCGATGGCGTCGCGCACCGATTCCTGGGTCAGCGTCACGTCGATGAAGGGGATCCGGTCCAGCAGTTGGTTGGCCGAGTCCAGCAGCCGCTGGCCCAGCGCCGTGAAGTCGGTCTTCGCCACCCAATGGCTGATGCCAGTGACCATCTCGCTGATCTGCAGGAAGGCCAGGAACACCACACCGGCCAGCGGCAGCGCCACGGTGGCGATGGCCGCCAGCAGCGTCACCGTCGCCGACAGGCCGACGTTCATCCGCGCCCGCAGCCGCTGGTACAGCGGCGTGAACAGGTAGGCGAGCACCGCGGCCACCGCGATCAGCAGCACGTAGCCGCGCAGGAAGTAGGCGGCGAAGCCCAGCGCGACGATGGTCAGCACGGCCAGGGCACGCTTCTGGTTGACAGTGAAGTCGTCCTTCATGCCCGCCCTCCCGTCACGGCCGAGGGCAACCCTATCCTGCGTCGGCGGTGCCGGCCGCAGATCGCTGCGCCTGCCGGGACCGCTGCCCGGACACGAACCGCATCGCCATCCGGTTCATCAACGCCGGTGCGGCCCGCGCGAATAGCCATTGCGCATGTGCCACACGGGGTTTGACGAGGATGGCGGCGTTCCGGTCGATCGCGCGCAAGGTGTCGCGGGCCAGCCGGTCGGCGTCGTAGGGTCTGCCGCCCTGGTTCTGCAGGAAGTAGTCGCGGCCGACGAACCCACCGACGGCACCCTTGTCCAGTATCGGGGTCTCCACGGCGGCGGGGCACACCACGAGCACCCCCACCCCGCGCGGGACCGCCTCCGAGCGCAGCGCCATCGACAGCCCCACCACCGCGTGTTTGGTGGCGACGTAGCTGGTGACCTGCCCGGCCGCGGTCAGCCCGGCCATCGACGCGGTGTTGACGATGTGGCCGTGCCCCTGGTGCAGCATCTGCGGATAGGCCGCCGCGACACCGTGCACGACGCCGCGGATGTTGACGTCGATGATCGCGTTCCACTGGGCCAGCGTGAGCAGTTCGGTGTCGCCGCCCCATACGATGCCCGCGTTGTTGAACATCAGGTCCAGCCGCCCCGCGCGGGCGACGACGTCGTCGACGGTCTGCTGGACCGCGGCGGCGTCGGTGACGTCCAGCCGCGCCGCGCGGGCCCGGCGACTCAGCGACGCGACGGTCCGTTCGGCGGCGGCACCGTCGATGTCGGTGCAGAGCACGTGTGCGCCGGCGAGATCCAGGGCACGGCAGAGCGCGGCGCCGATCCCCGAGGCGCCGCCGGTGACGACGGCGTACTTACCCGCGGCGCTCACGGTTGTCCGGCCAGCCGCATCACGTGCGCCAGCACATCGGGGTACTTCTTCAGGTGGGCGCCGCCATTGATGTCGAGCACCTCGCCGGTCAGCCACGACGAGCCCGACGAACACAGGTAGACCACGGCGTCGGCGATGTCCTGGGGGGTGCCGGCCCGGCCGATCGCGGTGTTGTCGACGTAGTCCTCGACGACGCCGGGGACGGCGGCCGCGGGCGCGGTCAGCGGGGTGTGCACGAAGCCGGGTGCCACGGCGTTGACCCGGATACCGCGGGGCCCCAGCTCGAGTGCGGCCACCTGGGTGAGCATCGACAGCCCGGCCTTGGCCGCGCAGTACGCGCTCATGCCGGCCGCGGGTTGCCTGCCGTTCAGCGAGCTGATCGACACCAGGCAGCCGCCCTCGCGCAAGTGCCGGCCCGCGTGCTTGGCCACGATGAACGCGCCGGTGAGGCAGACGTCGACCACGGCGCGGAAATCGGCCGCGGGCATGTCGGTGATCAGGCCGACGTTGCTGAACCCCGCGCAGTTGACCGCGATGTCCAGCGGCCCGAGCGCTTCGAACAGCTGCTGCACCGAGTCCTCGTCGGTCACGTCGACGTAGTGGCCCTGGTGGCCCTGGTCACGCTGGCCCAATTCCACGGCGCGGTCACGCGCCGCGGCGGCGTTGACATCGCCGATCGCTACCCGGCAGCCGTCGGCGACCAAGGCCTGGGCGGTAGCCCAGCCGATCCCGGACGCACCGCCGATCACCACCGCTGTCCGTGCGCTCGTGGCACCACTATTGCTCATCCGGTTGATCCTTCGACGCTGAAGTAGAACGTGTTCTAACGTCACATTCAGCCCGTCAAATGGCAAGTGCGCCGTGGTCGGCGACCCCCGGTCTTCGCCGGACCGGCGGCGGGCCGTCGTTCGCGATGGCAAGCCTGCGTCTCGGCGTCCTGATCGCCTGTGGCAGCCTACGTGTGAGGGGTTTACGCAGCTGGACGTGGGAAGCGTGGCTCGGTGGCGGATGCCGTTGGGGTTCTTCAGCAAACGGCCGCCGGGTCTCGCAAGTATGGGTTAGCGTCAGGGCGTCTGTGGTGCGCCGCAACGGGGCAGTACGAATTGCGGGGACGGGTAGGGGAGCGCCGTGGGGAGTGGTCGACGTCGGCTTCGGTCGAGGCTGTCGATTCTGGTGCCGATCGTCGTGGTCATCGTGGTGGGGGCGTTGATCCTGCTGGCCGGTGATCACCGCGTCGTCCGGTTCGTCGACGATCTGACGACATTGGGGCTGGCCGGCTATGCGTCGTGGTGCGCGGCCGTGGCCGCCCGGTCCTCCGAGGGGCGCGTGCGGCTGTCGTGGACGGTCATGGCCACCGCATTGGCGGCCTGGGCGATCGGCGACCTGGTGTGGCTGTTGTGCGAGTACGTGCTGCGCGTCGAGCCGTTCCCGTCGCCCGCCGACGTCTTCTACCTTCAGTTCACCGTTCTTGCGGCGTTTGCGGTGCTGATGATGGCGCGTTCCAGCGTCGGCTCGGTGGTGCAGGGCAAGCTGCGGATCCTGCTCGACGGCGTGATGGTGGCGCTGTCGGCGTTCCTGCTGGCATGGATCTTGGCGCTGAACAGCGTCTACGACGCCTACGACGACGACAAGGTCGCGTTCGCCCTGGCGTTGCTGTACCCGGTCGCCGACATCGGCGCGCTGGCGGTGGCGGTCCTGGTGCTCGCACGCGCAGAGGTCCGGCAGCGTCGCTCGATCATGTTGCTGGTCGCGGCTTTCGCCGTCACGACGATCACCGACAGCGCCTTCGCCTACCTGGTGGCCAGCGGCCGGTACGTCACCGGCAGCCCCATCGACATCGGCTGGTTCGGCGCCCTGCTGCTGTTCGCCGCCGCGGCGCTGACGCGCCGGCACAGCCCGCCACCGACCCCCATCGCCATCTCGGTGCCGTCGAACTCCTCACTGTGGTTGCCGTACCTGCCGCTGCTGCTCGCCGGCACGGTGGGGCCCGCACTGGTGATGAACGGACTGGAGAAGCTCATCGTCCCCTTGATGATGACCGCGGTGTGCGTACGCCAGGTGGCGGCGGCGTGGGAGAACCGCCAACTGCTCTCCGCGGTGGCCGCCCAGGCGTTGCAGGACCCGTTGACCGGGTTGGCGAATCGCACGCTGTTCAACGACCGGCTGGCGCACGCGATGATGCTGCGCTCGCGCTCCGGGCGGTCGGTGGCGGTGGTGTCGCTGGACCTCGACGATTTCAAGCTGGTCAACGACAGCCTGGGGCATCCGGTCGCCGACAGCTTGCTGGTGGACGTGGGGCGGCGCATCGCCGACAGTGTGCGCACCGGCGACACGGTCGCGCGCGTCGGCGGTGACGAGTTCGCGCTGCTGCTCGAGGGCGAGGTCGACGATTCGCACCTGGTGGCCCGCCGCGTCATCGAGGCCTTCAACGAGCCCTTCCTCGTCGACGATCACCACATCTGGATGCGGCCGAGTGTCGGCGTGGCGGTTGCCCTTTCCGACGAGGACGACGTCACCCCGGAAACCCTGATCAAGCGGGCCGACATCGCGATGTACGCGGCGAAGCGGTCCCGGTCCTCGCGGGCGCTCACCTTCAACGCCGACATGGCGCTCATCGACCCGCAGGCCCTCGCCCTCGCCGACGGCGACACCGACCGGGTGCGCTACGACGGTGCGGCCAAGGTGCGGCTGTTGGGCGAGCTGCGCCAGGCGATCGACCACGGTGAACTCGCCATGGTGTACCAGCCGAAGGTCCGGTTGGACACCGGGTGCATCGACGGGGTGGAGGCGCTGCTGCGCTGGCCGCATCCGCAGTTGGGGACGTTGCGCCCGGATTCGTTCATGTCGCTGGTGCGCCAGCACGGGTTGATGCGGCCGGTCACCGACTTGGTGATCGAGCGGGTACTCGCCGATGCCGCCCGGTGGCTGGCGGAAGGCACCCGAATGCCGGTGGCGGTCAACCTGTTCGCGCCATTCCTGCGGGACCCGCAGCTGCCCGCCGCATTGGGTCACGTGCTCGCCCAGCGCGGCTTGGCCGCCGAGTTGTTGACCGTGGAGATCACCGAAGACGTCGTCCTCAACGATCTCACGATGGTGACCGCGGTGCTCACGCAGCTCCGCACGCAGGGCATCCGGGTGGCCATCGACGACTTCGGCAGCGGCTATTCGGCGCTGTCCTACCTGCGTGATCTGCCGATCGACGAGGTCAAGCTCGACCGTCACTTCATCGCATCGGTGACGACCGACGACCGTGCCGCCGCGGTGGTGCGCGCCGTCATCGACCTCACCCACGATCTGGGGATGACTGTCGTCGCCGAAGGCGTCGAGGAGGCCGCGACGGCGGTGTGGCTGCGGGATCACCAATGCGACATCGGGCAGGGCTACTACTTCGGTAGGCCGATCGAGGCCGCCGCCGTCCCCGCCCTGGTCGGCGCAGCCGCCCGCTAGCGCTTGATGCAGCGGAAACCGATGTGGCTCATGCCGGTGTCGATCGGTTGGCCGCGCCGGGCGGCGGGACGGTAGCGCATGCAGTAGCTGTCGGCGCACAGGAACGATCCGCCCTTGACGACCTTGCGGGGGATGCGGAACTGCGGCTGGTCCGGGTCGTAACTGTCTTCGGCGCAACAGGTTCCGGCGCCGGGGGTGGCGGTGTACCAGTCCTGTGTCCACTCCCAGACGTTGCCGGCCATGTCGTAGAGGCCGTAGCCGTTGGGTGCGAAGGAACCCACCGGGGTGCTGCGGCCGTAGCCGGTGTCGGGCAGGTAGGGGAATCCGCCGTGCCAGTAGTTGGCCAGCCGCTGGCCCGGCCGCTCGGGCTCGTCGCCCCAGGTGTAGACGGCGTGCGGCAGGCCACCGCGCGCGGCGACCTCCCATTCGGCCTCGGTCGGCAGGTCCAGGCCCGCCCATTGCGCGTAGCCGGCGGCGTCCTCGTAGGCGACGTGCACGACGGGATGGTGCTCGCGGCCGGTGATCGACGATCGCGGGCCGCGCGGATGGTTCCAGCAGGCACCCGGGGTCCAGGTCCACCACTGGCTGAGGTGACGAAGGTCCACCGGACCGTGGGTGCGGTGGAAAACCATCGATCCCGGCTGCAGGTTCTCCGGCGGCGCACCGGGGTAGGCGTCGGGGTCCAGCCGCCGCTCCGCAACGGTGAGATATCCGGTGGCGGAGACGAATTCGCCGAACTGGGCGTTGGTCACCGTGGTGTTCTGCATCCAGAACCCTTCGACGGAAACCTCGCGGGCCGGCGCCTCCTCCGGGTAGTGCACGTTCGAGCCCACCCGCGCGGTCTGGGTCGGGATCCAGACCATGTCGTGCTCGAACTCGACGTCGAGGAGCTCCGCGTCGCCCAGCGCGGGTGGCGAAGGGGGCGGCTCAGCCATCGAACACCGTCGCCCAATCGCTGCGGATGCTCGCCACCGTCCAGCCCCGCTGCTCCGCTAGTACCAGCACCTTCTCCGCGCCTGCGGTGTAGTCGAATTCGCGGGCAGGGTCGTCGTGGCGCACCAGCAGCGTCATCGACGGGCCGGGCCCGGCGTCGGTGTACTGCAGCATCTCGATGTCGCCGTTGGAGTTGCCCGCGGCGAAGATTGGTCGACGGCCGGTGCGGCCCCAGATCCGCACCGGCTTGACCGGTCCGTCGTCGAGGAATTCCGGCGTCGAGGTGGTCCGCAGATGCCCGTCGGTGAAATTCAGTCCGACCGAGCTGCCGATCACCCGCTCCGGGGTGATGCCGTACAGCGCCTCGGCGACCGGCCGCATGAAGTCCCGGCCGCCGCCGGAGGCGATGTAGTTAGTGAAGCCGTTGTCGGCCAGCAACTCCAGCAGCTCGATCATCGGCGCGTAGCCGCACGCGGTGTAGGGGCGGTTCAGGGTGGGGTGACGGGCGCCGGCGAAGAAGGCCTTGACCCGTTCGGCGTGCTCGTCGACGGTGAGCCCGGCGTAGGCGCAGAGCAGCCCGCGGGCCAGGACTTCGAGCATCGAGTCGTCACCGTTGTAGTGCTTGGTGACGGCGTCGCCGAACCAGGCCAGGTCCCCGGCTGCCGCGGCCCGGTACGGCTGCTGGGCGGCCAGCGCCGGGTCGGCGGCCGCTTGCTCGGCCAGCCGCCGCACCAGGAAGTCCAGCTGGATGTAGGCCGGCTTCTCACACCACAGGGTGCCGTCGTTGTCGAACACCGCCACCCGGTCGGCCGGCGCCACCTCGGCGGTGGCCCGGGCCACGAAGCCGACGATCGCCGACTTCGTGGGTCCCTCGGTCCAGCTGTCGAGCATCTAGTCCGCGGCCAGGAACGCGTGCAGCTTGTCGATCGCGTGGTTGATGGTGAACGACGCCGCCTCCTGCCTGGGCGGGTACTCCTTGAAGGTCTCCAGGAACTGGGTGACGATCGCGCCGGCGTAGAACGCGATGTAGTCGTGGTCCAGCCACCAGTCGTAATAGGTGTTCGACGTGACGTCGGCCCGCTCGAACGGGTCGGTGCGCAGGTTGAAGATCTTCGGTGCGCGCAGCGGGACGAACGGCTCGGCCCAGATCTGCAGGGTGCCCTGGCAGCGCTGTTCCTGGAACACCACCTTCCAGTTGTGGAAGCGGAATCCGAGCACATCGCAGTCGTCGGAGAAGTAGATGAAGCCCTTGCGGGGGCTTTCGTCGACCTCACCGGTGAGGTACGGCAGCAGGTTGAACGCGTCGAGGTGCACCTTGAAGTGCTTGTCTCCCACGGTGTGACCGGCCTTGAGTTTCTCGACGATATCGGGCTCACCTGCGGCGGCCAGGAACGTGGGGAACCAGTCGTGGTGCTGGACGATCTCGTTGGACACCACGCCGGCGGGGATCCTGCCGGGCCACCGGATCAGTTCCGGGATGCGAAAAGCGCCTTCCCAGTTGGTGTTCTTCTCGCTGCGGAACGGTGTCGTGGCGCCGTCGGGCCAGGTGTTGGCGTGCGGTCCGTTGTCGGTGGAGTAGACCACGATGGTGTCCTCGGCGATGCCCAGTTCGTCGAGCAGGTCGAGCAGCTTCCCGACGTGGCGGTCGTGGTCGATCATCGTGTCGTGGTACGGCGACTGCCACAGTCCGGCCTGGCCGAGGGAGTCCGGTTTGGTGTGGGTGCGCAGGTGCATGTGGGTGGTGTTCATCCACACGAAGAACGGCGTGTCTCCGGCGACCTGACGGCGGATGAAATCCACACAGGCGTCGGTGGTCTCGTCGTCGATGGTCTCCATGCGCTTCTTGGTCAGCGGCCCGGTGTCCTCGATGCGCTGTTTGCCGACGGGTCCGTATTTGGGGTCATCGGGTTCGGTGGACACCGCGTCGGTGGCCCAGGAATGGATGACCCCGCGCGGGCGCTGCATCTCGGCCAGCACCGGGAACTGGTCGGCCTTCGGGTAATCCGGCAGCTCCGGTTCCTCTTCGACGTTGAGGTGGTACAGGTTTCCGAAGAACTCGTCGAAGCCGTGCGCGGTGGGTAGGTACTTGTTCAGGTCGCCGAGGTGGTTCTTACCGAACTGTCCGGTCGCATAACCCAGCGGCTCGAGGCACTCGGCGATCGTCGGATCCTCGGCCTGCAGACCGACGTCGGCACCCGGGAAGCCGACCTTGCTCAGGCCGGTGCGGTACACACTCTGCCCGGTGATGAACGCCGAGCGCCCCGCGGTGCAGCTCTGTTCGCCGTACGCGTCGGTGAACAGCATGCCCTCGGCGGCAATGCGGTCGATGTTGGGCGTCCGGTAGCCCATCAACCCCATGCTGTAGCAGCTGAGATTGGTGATGCCGATGTCGTCGCCCCAGATGACGAGGATGTTGGGTTTACCGTCGGGCATGGTGATCGCCTCGTTTTCCGGTGTCACAGCGGATGGGTGGATCCACTGCCTAACGCTAGGCGCTTTCGGCGCGCCCGGGGTGCGAAAACGAGGGGGAGTTCAGCCGTTCGGTGCGGTGGCCACCAGCGGCGCGGCGGCCTGGCCCTGCATCTGCTCGAACAGCTCCACGTAGTAGGGCAGGCATTGCGCCATGGCCTGCTCGGTGCTGAACAGCGGCCGGTACCCCAGGTCGCGGCACGCCTTATCGATGGAGAAGTAGTTGTCGAGGTAAAGCCGTTCCACGCCAAGGGGTTCCAGCATTGGCTTGGGCAGCCCGAAGCGGAAGTGCAGCCACTGCCAGACGGTCATCACCAGCCACACCAGCCGGCCCGGCACCCGTAGCGTGGGCCAGGGCTGCCCGCAGGCCTCGACCACGGGGCGGGCGAATTCGAACATGTTGACCGGCTCGCCGTCGTTGATGAAGTACGCCTGCCCCGGTGCGGTGCCGTCCGGCACCAGATGCTGGGCCGCGAGGATGAACCCGTGCACGAGATTGTGCACGTAGGAGTTGTCCAGCTTGACGTTCTTGCTGCCGACGAGCACCTTGACGTGGCCGGCCAGCACGCTCTCGAAAACCTTGCGGAACATGGTCTGGTCGCCCGGACCCCAGATGCCGCTGGGCCGGATCGAGCACGTCAGCATGCCTCCGACGCCGTTGGCGCCCAACACGAACTTCTCGGCGACGACCTTGGTCTCGGTGTAGAGGTCGTTGAACCGCTCGGTGTAGGGCAGGGACTCGTCACCGCCGGAGATCCGCCGGCCGCCCATCACGACGCTGTTGGACGCGGTGTAGACGAACCGCTTCACCCCGGCCTTCTGCGCGGCGTGCACCAGGTTCTCGGTGCCGGTGACGTTCACCGCGAAGCTGCGCTGCCGGTACTCCTCGGTGACTGAGGCGCCGCCCATCAGGTCGATGATGGCGGCGGTGTGGAACACCGTGTCGACGCCGGCCACGGCGGCGGCGACGTCGTCGAGGTCGGTGATGTCGCCGTCGAGCACCTCGAGCCGGGGGTGCGCGGGTACCGGGCTGGGCACCCGGTCGAAGGACCGCACCGTGACCCCGCGGTCCAGCAATTCCCTCACCAGGTTGGCCCCGACGAACCCTGAGCCCCCGGTGACCAGGACCGGGCCCAGTATGGTCTGCAGCGTCGCTTCACCCATGCCGGCGAGGATAACTGAAACACGTTTCACTTTCGACACCAGGCCGGACTGATTCTTGCTAGATCAACTTTCTTCGGCCCCACCCGCGGCGAGCGCGTCCTCGACTCTCTTGCGGGCGCCAGCTAAATGTCTTTCACAACATTTAGCCAGTTCTTCGCCTCTTTCCCAGAGTTTCAGCGATGCATCGAGATCGAGCCCTCCCTGCTCGAGCTGTTGCACGAGCTCGATCAGTTCATCCCGTGCTTCTTCGTAGCCGAGTTCACTAATAGGCTTCATCAACTGTCCTCAGTTCCGCCCTCGCTCGTCGCCGTCACCGCACCGTCGGCCACCCGCACCCGCAGCCGGGTCCCGGCCGGGGCGTCGGCCACCGAACGCAGCACGTGGGGGGTGCCCGCCGGCCCCGCCGGCAGTGACTGCACCACCGCGTACCCCCGGGCCAGCGTCGCCGCCGGACCCAGTGTGGCCAGCCGCGCCGACAGATGCCCGACGCGTTCGGTCTCCGCGGCCACCAGCCGGTTGATGTCGCGGCGCGCGGCCGCCCGCGCCCGGTGGATCACCTCGGCGCGGGCCTCGATCGCCTCCAGCGGCCGGGCCAGCACCGGCCGGCTGCGCAGCTGCGAGATCACGTGCTGTTCCCGGTTGACCCAGTTGCGCAACGCCCGTGCGCTGCGTCGGCGCAGGTCGGCGACCAGGGCCTGCTCGGCCACCGCGTCGGGCACGATCCGCTTGGCCGCATCGGTCGGAGTCGCCGCGCGCAGGTCGGCCACCAGGTCGCACAGCGGGTTGTCCGGTTCGTGCCCGATCGCGCTGACCACCGGCGTCGTGCACCGGGCGATCTCCCGGCACAGCGTCTCGTCGGAGAACGGCAGCAGGTCTTCGACGCTGCCGCCACCGCGGGCCAGCACGATGACGTCGACCTCCGCGTCGGCGTCGAGCACGCGCAGCGCGTCGACGATCTGCGGTACCGCGTTGGGTCCCTGCACGACGGTGTGGCGCACCGCGAAGCGCACCGCCGGCCAGCGTCCCGTGGCCACCGCCATGATGTCGTGTTCGGCGGCCGACGCGCGTCCGGTGATGAGCCCGATCGTGGCGGGCAGGAACGGGATCGACCGCTTGAGCCGTGGATCGAACAGCCCCTCGGCGTCGAGCAGCCGGCGCAACCGCTCGATGCGGGCCAGCAGTTCGCCGATCCCGACCGCGCGGATCTCGCTGACCCGCAGCGAGAACGTGCCGCGGCCGGTGTAGAAGCTGGGCTTGCCGTAGACGATGACCTGGGTGCCCTCGGACATCTTCACCGGCGCGTTGACCACCAGATCCCGCGGGCAGGTCAGTGACAGCGACATGTCGGCGGCCGGATCGCGCAGCGTGATGAACGCCGTGTTGGAGTTCGGCCGCAGCGTCAACTGCGCGATCTGGCCCTCCACCCACACCGCCCCGAGCTTGTCGATCCAGCCCGCGACCCGGATCGCGACGCCGCGGACGGGGAACGGGTTATCGGCCGTCTGCCCCTGGTCGCTCACTTGGCGGATGCGCGTGTGATCCTGTTGGCCAGCAGCGTCTGGAACGGGGCGCGGGCCTTGTTCGCCTCCTCGTAGGCGAGCAGCGCCTCGAGGTCGGGCACCCGCAGCGACGTCAGCCGGGCCCGTAACTGCGCCAGCGTCAGCGATTCGTAGTCCAGCTCAGCCACGATCTCCGGTGCCGTCGGCGGGGGCGTCGACGCCGACGGCGCGGTGTTGACGGTCTCCGGTTCGCCGCTGAACAGTGCATAGCGCCCCTCGGTGAGCCGTTCCCCGTCCCGGACCGGCAGGTCCAGCACATCGGCTCCGGCGCCGTCCCCGTCGTCGACGGGATCGAGGTCCTCGTCGAACGTCGCCCACTCGGGTTGTTCGTCCTTGGGTGGGAACATCGCCTCCAGCGTCTCGTCACCCTTGATGACGAGGTCGGCGACATCCTGCTGCACCTTCATCACCAGCTGGGCGATCTGGCTGACCACGGTCATCGGGTACATGAGGATGGTCTGGGGCAGCTTGCGGGTCTCTTCGATCGCGGTCGCCGCCGCGCCTACCAGCAGACGGACCCCGTACGGTGCAGTTGCCATTGGCACAGCCTACGGCCGGTCAGAGTGGTTTCGGAGGTTGGCCCGCTGCGCCGCGGTGCAAAGCGGCCGCACGTTCAGATAGCGCACCGGGCGGCCGCAGGGGCGCATGCCGGCGTTTCGGGTGGCCACGGGGCTGAGCTCTCGCGATGTGGGAATTGCCGACCGCCAAGTACCCTGGACCCATGCCGCCGACAGTGAACATGGGGATTCCGGGCGCCGCGAGCACGGTCGTCGGCGACGTCACCGGCAAACGCGTTCTGCTGGCCGAGCCGCGCGGGTACTGCGCGGGCGTCGACCGTGCGGTCGAGACCGTCGAACGGGCGCTGGAGAAGCACGGCGCGCCCATCTACGTGCGGCACGAGATCGTGCACAACCGCTACGTCGTCGACACGCTGGCCAAGGCCGGCGCCATCTTCGTCGAACAGACCGACGAGGTCCCGGAAGGGGCCATCGTGGTGTTCTCCGCACACGGGGTCGCGCCGACGGTCCACGAGGAGGCCGCCGCGCGCAACCTGAAGACCATCGACGCCACCTGCCCGCTGGTCACCAAGGTGCACAACGAGGCCAAGCGGTTCGCCCGCGACGACTACGACATCCTGCTCGTCGGCCATGAGGGCCACGAAGAGGTGGTCGGCACCGCTGGTGAGGCACCCGACCACGTCCAGGTCGTCGACAACCCCGACGCCGTCGACAAGGTCACCGTGCGCGACCCCGACAAGGTCATCTGGCTGTCGCAGACCACGCTGAGCGTCGACGAGACGATGGAGACGGTGCGCCGGCTGCGGGAGAAGTTCCCGACGCTGCAGGACCCCCCGAGTGACGACATCTGCTACGCCACTCAGAACCGCCAGGTCGCGGTCAAGGCGATGGCGCCGGAATGCGAGCTGGTGATCGTCGTCGGGTCGAAGAACTCGTCGAACTCGGTGCGGCTGGTCGAGGTGGCGCTGGGCGCCGGGTCGGACGCGGCCTACCTGGTGGACTACGCCGAGGACATCGACCCGACCTGGCTCGACGGGGTGACGACCGTCGGGGTCACCTCCGGCGCGTCGGTGCCCGAGATCCTGGTCCGCGGCGTGCTGGACCGGCTCGCGGAGTACGGCTTCGCGACCGTGCAGCCGGTGACCACGGCCAACGAGACCCTGGTGTTCGCGCTGCCTCGGGAGATCCGGCCGGCCCGCGCCTGACGGGTACCTTCGTCCCCGGTGAACCCCTTGCGAAGCGGCTGCCGACGGATGCTGGCCGCACTCTCGGTGCTGGTATTGGTCCTCGCCGGGTGCAGCGATTCCCGGGACCGGTTGGACTCGGCGCTGTACTCCTTCGCCGACGCGCTCAGCCGCGCGGACGCGGCGGCCGCGGCTGCGCTGACCACTGATGCGCCCGTCGCGGCCGAGGCGCTGACCAACCTGTTCGAAAGCCTCGGTGGCGACGTGCACGTCGACGTCGGCGAGGTGACCGAGAAGGACGGTGCCGCCGCGTTTCGCCTCAGTGCCACATGGAATTTCGGGCCGGAAGGTCGCAACGAATGGCGCTACGACACCTCCGGTGAGGCCGGCGCCGACGGCGACGACTGGAAGATCCGCTGGGATCCGGCCACCGTGGCGCCCGGCCTGGACCAGGGGCCGCTGTCCTACAGCACGCTGGTGGCCCAGCCGGCGGCCCGGGTGCTGGACCGAACCGGCGCGGAGCTGCTCACCCAGCACATCGTCACCCTGGTCGACGTCGCACCGGGCGCCGACCTCGATGCGGTTGCCGCACTGGTCAATCCGATCGAATCCGGAATCACCGCGCAGTCGCTGAGCGAGCAGCTGGCCGCGGCCGGTGGCGGCCCGGTCACCGCGATCACGCTGCGCCAGGACGACCTCGCCCCGATCGAGCCGGCGCTGACGGCGCTGCCCGGCGTCACGCTGCGTCCGCAGACCCGGCTGCTGGCCACCGACCGGGCGCTGACCTCACCGACGCTGGCCGGGCTGTCGGAGCTGTGGCAGCAACGGATGGACGCCGCCAGCGGCTGGGCCGTCACCGCGGAGACCGCCGCAGGCACCAAACGCGTTGGCGGACAAGATGCCCAGCCGGTCGGCGACATCGCCGCCACGCTGGACATCGGGCTGCAACGCGCCGCCGAGGACGCGCTGGCGCCGCTGCCCACCCCGGCGACCATCGTCGCCATCCAACCGTCGACGGGACAGCTGCTGGCCGTGGCGCAGAACGCTCCTGCCGACGCCCAAGGGCCGATCGCGCTGACCGGGCTCTACCCGCCCGGCTCGACGTTCAAGACGGTGACGGTCTCCGCGGCGCTGCAGGCCGGGCAGGTCACCCCGGACAGTGTGGTCGGCTGCCCGGGCACCGAGAACATCGAGGGCAGGCAGATCCCCAACGACGACAACTTCGACCTCGGCGACGTCCCGCTGCACACCGCGTTCGCCCGGTCGTGCAACACCACGATGGGCCGGCTCGCCGTCGGCCTGCCGCCGGAGGGTCTCACCGCCGCCGCCGCGCAGCTGGGCCTCGGGGTCGACTTCACCGCGCCCGGCATGACGACGGTCACCGGATCGGTGCCGGTCGCCGACACCGCGGCGTTGCGGGTGGAGGAGGGGATCGGACAGGGCGAGGTCACCGCGTCGCCGTTCGGCATGGCGGTGGTGGCCGCCACGCTGGCGCACGGGTCGGTGCCGAACCCGGCCATCGTCGAGGGCGAGCCGGCGGTGGCCGACCGCACCCCGGAGCCGCTGCCGCCGGCGGTGGCCGAGCAGGTGCGGACGATGATGCGCCAGACCGTCACCGCGGGCACCGCCACCCAGCTGCAGGACATCCCCGGGCTGCTGGGCAAGACCGGCACCGCCGAGTACATCGACGACACCCACGCGCACGGCTGGTTCGTCGGGATCGCCGGCGACCTGGCGCTGGCGGTGTTCGTCAGCGACGCAGGCAGCTCCGCGCCCGCGGTGGACGCCGCCGGACGGTTCCTGCGCGCGGCGGGTTAGATGTCGTATTCCCAGCGGCTGACGTCGAACTCGCGCGGCGGCGGACGCCGGGTCCGGTATTCACCGCGGTCGTCAGATTCGTCGGCGCCGCGGTAGCGCACTCGCGACACCGGGTGATGGTTGCCGTTTCCGGCGGGCCGGTGCGGTTCCAGCGGCTCGTAGTCGTCGTAACGGCTGGGGCGGCGGGGACGTTCGGTGCGTTCGGTGCGTTGGGCCCGCTGGGGGCGCTGAGGCCGCTCCCGGTCGTAGCCGGCGCGGCGCTCGGCCGGCGGCACGGCGCCGCGCGGATCCCGGCCCGACGCGCGGGTGCGTCGCCGCGGCTCCGGGGCCGTGGGTTGCTCGGTGGGCCGGGGCCGGCGTCGGCGCGGACGTTCGGCGACCGGCTCGATGATCTCGGTCTCGGCCGGGGGGCGCGAGTGCCGGGACCGTGACGGCGTGCCCGCGCGCTTGGCCGGACGGGCCCCGCGCGGGGCGGGCTTGGCCTTGCGTTCCACGGTGTGGCGGCGTGCCGGCTTGGGTTCCGGGTCGGCGCCGGCGCCGAAGAACGAGGACAGCTTGGCCGCCAGCCCCTCCCGGGTGGCCGGCTGGGCCGGTTCGGCGTCCGCGCGCGCGGGTGACGCGCCGAAATACCAGCGGGCCAGCCCCACCAGCAGCACCGCCGCGGAGGTGAAGAACATCAGCGGGAACCGCTGGATCAGCGGGTAGCCGCAGTTGATCAGGATGTCCTTGACGCCCGAGATGTCGGAGCTGTGCATCAGGAAGTAGGCACTGGGCACGAGCACGAACAGCAGCAGCGGCGGCTGGATGACGGCGGTGAACAGCCCGGCGCGGCGCACCGCAAGCACCGCGGCCAGGCAGCCGATGACATAGAGCGCGGCGAAAACGGTGGTCAGTTCCCCGCCGCCGGAGCCGGCGTCGAACGCGAATCCGATCGCGCACGCGACCACAGCGATCAGAACAGCACCCCACCAGGGAACTCCCGGTAAGTTGGGGTGCGCGGAGCGGTGATCGGCCGGTATCGCCGGCCGTGCGCGCAGTCCTGACACACGTCGACCGTACCGGCTGACGGATCTGCACGCCGCTAGCGCGTGATGGCGTGCCGATCACATCGGCCTAGACTGTGGACCCCGTGGGCCTCAATCTGGGAATCGTCGGACTACCCAACGTCGGCAAGTCGACCTTGTTCAATGCGCTGACGCGCAACGACGTGCTGGCCGCCAACTACCCGTTCGCGACGATCGAGCCCAACGAGGGTGTGGTCCCGCTGCCGGACCCCAGGTTGGACAAGCTCGCCGAGATCTTCGGATCCGAGAAGACGGTGCCCGCGCCGGTCACGTTCGTCGACATCGCCGGCATCGTCAAAGGCGCCTCCGAGGGCGCCGGGCTGGGCAACAAGTTCCTGGCCAACATCCGCGAGTGCGACGCCATCTGTCAGGTCGTGCGGGTGTTCGCCGACGACGACGTGGTGCACGTCGACGGCCGGGTGGACCCCAAGTCCGACATCGAGGTCATCGAGACCGAGCTCATCCTGGCCGACATGCAGACGCTGGAGAAGGCGCTGCCGCGGCTGGAGAAGGAAGCCCGCAACAACAAGGAGCGCAAGCCGTTGCTCGAGGCGGCCCAGGCCGCCCAGGAGGTGCTCGACGGCGGCAAGACGCTGTTCGCCGCCGGGGTGGACGCCACGGTGCTGCGCGAGCTCAACCTGATGACCACCAAGCCGTTCCTGTACGTGTTCAACGCCGACGAGTCGGTGCTGACCGACGAGGCGCGCAAGGCCGAGTTGCGGGAGCTGGTGGCACCGGCCGACGCGGTGTTCCTGGACGCCAAGATCGAGGCCGAGCTCCTCGAGCTCGACGACGAGTCGGCCGCCGAGCTGCTGGAGTCGATCGGGCAGCCCGAACGCGGCCTGGACGCATTGGCGCGCGCCGGTTTTCACACACTGAAGCTGCAGACCTATCTGACCGCCGGACCGAAGGAGGCGCGGGCCTGGACGATCCACCAGGGCGATACCGCGCCGAAGGCTGCCGGGGTGATCCACTCGGACTTCGAGAAGGGCTTCATCAAGGCCGAGATCGTGTCCTTCGACGACCTGGTGGAGGCCGGTTCGATGGCCGCCGCCAAGGCCGCGGGCAAGGTGCGGATGGAAGGCAAGGACTACGTGATGGCCGACGGCGACGTGGTCGAATTCCGCTTCAACGTCTGACGGATAGGGTTCGACTTTGCCTCCGTATCCGGTCACCGGCCGAAGCGGGTGGCGTATCTGGCGCGCTGGTGGCATCATTGGGCGCATCAATTGATGCGCACGGAGGTGTCGGATGAGGACGACGGTAACCATCGACGACGCCCTACTGGCGAAAGCCGCTGAACTCACTGGGACGAGTGAGAGTGCGGCATTGCTCCGTAAGGGATTGCAAACTCTGATCCGAGTGGAGAGTGGGCGTCGTCTGGCGGCCCTTGGCGGCACAGATCCACAGGCATCGGCAGGCCCTCGGCGGAGGGCGTCTTCTGGTGATTCTCGTTGACACGTCGATATGGATCGACCACTTGCACAACGCGGAGTCGCGTCTCGCCAAGCTGTTGACCGAGGACGCGATCGGCTGTCACCCCTTGGTCCTCGAAGAGCTGGCACTCGGATCGATGGAACAGCGGGACGTCATACTCGATTTGCTGTCAAATCTCCACCAGTTCCCGACCGTGACACACCCGGAGATGCTCCATCTTGTCGAACATCGTCGACTGTGGGGTAGAGGACTGAGCGTTGTCGACGTCCAACTACTCGGAGCTGTTTCGCTGGTGGACGGTGCGCAGCTCTGGACGAGGGACAAGCGGCTGAAGGCCGTTTGCGCCGAGATCGGTGTTGCGCTTGCCGAGGAATGATTGTGTTGCTCGGCAACGGAACTCGGTCGAGTTCCGGTTCAACGCGTAAAAGGATGTCGATTCAACCTCTGCCGGTGGGTCTTTCGTAATACTCGTGGTTGTCGGGATCCAGCATGTCGAGGTGTCGGACCTGATCGAGATCGAGGGTCGCCGATTCCGGAGCGCTGCCGTGCTCGTGCGACGGTTCGATAGCGAGCAACCGTCCCCAGCACGTCGACATCCGGACCGGATCGACACAATCGATCGTCACCCCCGACCGGTGGTTGGTCACGCCCGTCGCTCCGGTTCCCTCATCGATCGAGCGGCAACTGATTGAGTTCTACCATCGCGCCAGAATTGTGTACATCACGACGCCGCCGCTCGCTGAGGTTCGGGCGAAACGGTCCAAGCTGGTTGCTGCTTCCGACACGGCCGCGGTGGCATGTGGGAGTTTCTCCGGGGTCCGCTCGCGGAGAACCCGCAACGCGTCGGGAAGCCGCTTCGCGGCCCGATGGAGCGACGTTTCTCGGCCCGACGAGGCGAATTCGGGGTCATCCATCAGATCTTCGACGACCGGGTGGTCCGACTTGTCCGCACCGCACACTGGTGTGCCGTTTACCGGTGACGTGATTCGGTGCGGTGTGTGGCACGGCGTGGGCGGCGGGGCGTGTCGGTGGTCGCGGCTAACGTGCGCGACATGAACCTTGTTTCGATCCGCATCATCACCGGCGATGTCGGGCGCCTCGTCACGTTCTACGAGACGGTCACGGGCGCCGAGGCGGTGTGGGCCAATGATGTGTTTGCCGAGATCCCCACCGCGGCCGGTACCCTGGCGATCGGCAGCGACAAGACCGTCCCGCTGTTCGGGGCGGGCTCGGCTGAACCGGCGGCGAATCGCAGCGCCATCATCGAATTCATCGTCGACGACGTCGATGCCGAATACGCCCGATTGCGCGGGCAACTGCAGGAGGTCGTCACCGAACCCACCACCATGCCGTGGGGTAACCGGGCGCTGTTATTCCGCGACCCTGACGGCAACCTGGTCAACTTCTTCACTCCGGTCACCGATCAGGTCCGGGCCAAGTTCGGCGTGTAGGCCATCGGCGCGTCCCGTCGGCGTCGGTGCTCACGTGGGTTCGAGATCACCCTGATCCTCGGCGTGGGGCGGCACCCGACCCGGACGACCTCCGCCGAGTTTGGCGTACAGGGCGAACTTCACATATCCGGCGGAGTAGCCACGTTGGTGCGACGTCAGCTCCGCGTAGCTTCTCTTGACGTCGTCTTCGGTAACGACGTGCCCGTCTTCGGCCAGCCACCCGCTCACCTCGTCGAAGATCTCTCGAGCCTGCTCCGGGTTGTCGGCGGCGAAAGCGTCCCAAACAGCGAAGGGCCCTTGGGTGTTCGTCCCGTCCGCCGATGACCGTGCAATCGCTGCCCGGATGTGCTGCGGGTGGCGCTGCGCTGACGGTCCCAGCCCGGACCGGGGCGCGGTTCCCGCGGTCGCAGGACGGCCGAGGTTGGCGGCGATCAGCTCGGCCCGCGTCTCGAGGCGGCGTCGACGATCGAAGGTCGGCAGGGTTGCCTCCGCCGCGGCGACCTCGTCGGCGGTGATCTCGGACAGGCCGGGACGCCGGCGCACCGCATCCACGAGGTGCCTCAGTTGCCCGTGCGTCAGGGGTGGTGGCGTCAGGCGCGTGTGGTGGTCCGGAAGTGGGCCGGCGAGGCCACAATAGAGCCTTTCGAGCCGCTCGGTGGTGTGTGGATCGAAGCGGCGGCCCAAGAGCCGGCCCACACCGTACTCGGCAACGAACTCGCGCGTATAGGTCTGGGAGTAGGGACTGACCTCTCCGGCGGCGACGTGGTGTACGTACCGGAATATGGTGTTCTCCAGCTCGGCGAACCACGTGGGTCGGTGTTGGAAGTGCAGCCAGTGCATGAGCTCGTGCAGCAATCGACCTAAGACCACATCTTCCAACAGGTCGGGAACGGTGTCGGCGCTTCGACCCGGGAAGTCGGGGGAATGCGTCGCGACTGCCTCGGCACTCACCACCATCGAGTCGGGCGCGCCGAAGTAGGCCACGAACTGGCCGGCGCTGCCGTCACGATTTGGTGCGCTCGAACTGATGTCGAGTGCAGCCCGTCCGTCGGCCGCGGCGGCCGCACGTACGACGAGCGTTCGGTGGTAGCGCGGCAGGTGCACCTCGAGGGTTTCAGGTAACTCATGGCCGCCCTCGCGCAGCGTCGTCAGCGCGCGCAGGACCTGGGCCTGCCGCGGCTCCGCGAGGGGGTCGCCTTCGGCGAACCGAAAGTTCACCCGCACCCCTGCATGGAGGACGGTTTGTCGTACGGGAATGTTGTGGCCGCCATCGCTGCGGGTTGTGGGGTCGGCACGGTGCAGGTACGTCAGCAGCTCCGGATACTCGGCCAGGTAACGCGGGTCGTCCATGAGCAGGTGGCGCAGCGTCGCATCGTCGACGCCGTCCACAGTCACCGTGGCGTGTTCGAGCTCCGCTGTTCTCCTCTGGAAGAGCGCCGTCCGCTCGGCGACGTAGTGGGTGATCGCTCCGTCCGACAACTCACCGTCCGCAGTGCGTTGGTAATCGGTGAGGTGTTGATATGGGGGAGTGGTCATTTCCTCTGGGGTGACGGGTATACGCACGACCAAATCCTTGAGGCGTGGCGTGGTTTGAGAATAGGAGGGGAGGGACTGGGGCGTGATCGTCGGAGGTTGGGTTCCTGAAGGTCTGTGCGATGCAGTGGGTCTCGTTGGACGCGATGGACTGATCTCGAGCGTCGTGGTTCGTTTGTCGTGTTCGACGCCCGATGACACCGGGTCGGCAGGATGGTCTCGGTCCCCCACAGATCCCTGGGATGCGCGCTGGTCGAGCTGGTGCGGCGTCGAGGGCGGTGTAGCCGTGTCCAGCCGCAGCACGACGGTTCGCCGCGCCGCCTTATCGAGCGGACGATTGCCTGTGGGGGGAGCGCTGTCGGGGAGTGCGCGGCCACGCGAAGCAGGTTCACTGAAGGCGACAAAGCGTGGGTCGATTCCACGCTGACGCAAGCGGGATGTCACTTCCTGCTCGACGAATCTGCGGGTGACCCGGGCGCGTTTCTTGCCGACCATGCCGGCTCCGATCAACGGAACTCCGCTGTTGCCGCCGCCCTCCACACGCACGATCAAGCCGGCTTCGCCGGCCGCGTTCCGGCGAGCCGCCTCGTCGACCACATGGGTGATGAAGGGTTCGAGGTCATCCTTCGCGTCTTTGAGGACCTTCCGTCTCTCGGCGAAATCGATGCGATGCTGTCCATCCGAAACCGGTGCTTCTTCCTCGGTTCGAATCACGACAACGCGGCGCGCCACCTCGTCCGACTCGAAATCGTGCGCGGTGCCAGAGCTGTCGGGCAGTCCCCGCCCGCGGGACGCACCCCTGAACGTCACCGTCGACCGGGGTACACCTCGTTGATCGAGTAACCGGTGCACCTCCGCCTCCAGGGCATTGCGGGTCACCCTGGCTCGTATCTTGCCAACGGATCTCGCTCTGCTGTTGAGCGGCCAGCCATCTAGTGGCCACCGCCGCCCGTTACCACCAGCCTCCACGTGTACCACCAGACGGCTTGCACCCGGCACCGACCAATGCCGCCTAGCGACCTGGTCGGCGATAGCCGCGGCCCGCGCGTGGACTATCTCGATTTCTGAGTCGCTGAGTTGTGTGATCCTCTCCGGGAATACGAGCTCGGGCGTATCACTCGGTTCCGCGGTGTGAGCCAGCCCCGACGGCGGATGGGTGTGGCGTTCAGGCTGCTGGACAACGGAATCGTCGGCCTCTGCAACGGCTCTCGTCCCGCCCCAACCGGTCGGGGAAGCCCACACCGGATCCCGCCACCGCCGAGTCAGCCATGGGCCCGATACGGGATCGACCGTCCGCCGTGTCCCGAGGAACGTCGGACGCTCGACTCGGTTGTCATGTAGTTCCAACTGATCCTGTCGACCCGCCGCGATACGCCCGAAGTTGGTCAGTGACTGCGAGCGCGGCCCCATGGCATCGACGTAATCGAAATACGAGACGTGGGTGCCTGCCGAGGAAACGGTGTCCATCGAGATCGGGAACTCGGACGCCAGACGTCGCGCACCGAACGCACGCAACGTGGGATCGATCCCTTGCCCGACCCATGCCGTCGTGTCCGGACTACGACCCAGCGCAGTCACCGGATCGCGCGAGGAGCCGGCGACGAACACATTCGGTCCGATGCCGAAGTCGTCGGCGCGCCGCATAGGGCCTGCGCCAGGAGAACCCAGCAACGTCACGGTCTGCACCTGGCCGGCCAGCCGACCACCCTGGCCCGCGTAGGCCGTGGTGGTCGATCCGTAGGAATGGGCGAACACGTGGTTGTTCGTGAAGCGGATGTTGTTATTGGCGGCGGCACGCCCGGCGTTGAACGCCGTGATGTCGACATGAAGAATCTCACCGCCATGCTGGGCTGCCGCTCTCGCTGTCACGCGAGCAGAACGCCAGCCACTCGGCGCGTCGTAGCCGATCCACACGATCGACACCGCATCCGCGGCCCCCTCGGCCCGAGCGGACTCCACCAGGTTCGCCGCGTCGTTCAGGAGCGCGTCGAGGCTCGCCATGGTGGTCGTCATGCCCGGCACGATCCACGACACCGACGATGCGCGATACGGATCACCACCGACGGCGACCACGATCCGACCGTCGCGGTAGAAGGCCGTCGGGTCGAACGCCAACACCAACGGCGGCGCAGTGCCCATCCGGACCGAGCGGTTCGCGGCCCGGCGTAGCGCATTGTCGACGGCATCCAGCCGCCTGATCGGCTTGACCAGTCGGAGATGGTCGGCGGCCTCGCGAGCTCGCGTGTCCTTGAACACCCTGCGATTGGCCTCGTCTCGCACCCGCGGTGGCAGCCCCTCGGCATTACCCACCTGATCCGGATGAGCGGCGATCACCGCACTGCGCTGTTCGTCCGACAATCCCTGCCACCACCGTGCATTCAGCCGCGCCGTCGACAGGCCCCGCGCCGCATCATGCAGCGGATGCCGAATCACATTCGCATCAACACGCCCATCCGGCGCGACGAACGTCTCATCGGCACCCTTGGCTCGCTGGCGAAGGGCCTCACGAGTCAGCGCCCGGGTTTCCCCATCGACCGCGCGGTCCGGTTCGAAACGTGGAATATCCCGCGCCACGACAGGATCGCTGAACCCTGGCATGTCCAGGAAACTGACGCCATGATCAGCCGCTGCGCCCCGCCGCGCCGACGACAGCCAGTTCGGCCTCGCCCGTCCGGTCTCGGGCGACCGTTGACCACCAATCGTCCGCGGCGTTCTCGGTGGAAGGTGCCCGGTCGGTGCCTCAGCGTCGCGGCCCGACGGAGGGGTGACCGTCTCACGTGCCGTCCCCAGATCGGGCTGGCTCTCGTCAAGGTCCGGCGAGCCGCTGAGGTCGAGGAAGTTGGATTTCGATGAGCTACTGACGTTGGCGATTCGGACATGCCGTGTCGAACTCTGGCCTTGTGACGCACCACCGGCTATCGGTGGTGGCACTGTCGACCGAGGCTGCGGCCCCAGTGGTGGCGGATCGCCGAACATCTCGAACAACGACTGCCGGGGCGG
>JBFWOX010000007.1:194976-201234 GCA_050250295.1 Mycolicibacterium sp. | reverse complement strand
TGCGGCCCCAGTGGTGGCGGATCGCCGAACATCTCGAACAACGACTGCCGGGGCGGAAGTATTGACGGGTAGCGGTCTTCAGTGGTGGTGTCGGGCTCGTGGTCCGCCGCCGCTGTGTCGTCGGCGTCGTCGTATTCGCTTTCGCTGTCCGAAGACGTCGACAACGGTTTGTGTGCTCTCGGGTGTGACGTGAACGGTTGCGACGGAGCAGAGAACATCGACGGGTGCCAACCTGTGGTCGGCATCGCTGGTGTGACACGACTTTCAGTGGTGGTGTCGGGCTCGTGGCCGCCGCCGGCGGTGTCGTTGGCGTCGTCGTCTTCGGTGGCGTCGAACTGCCGCCAACCCCGGGCTGCCGGCGCCATTGGGGTGAAACGATTGTCAGACGTGATGTCAGCCTCACGGTCAGGCCTGGTGGTACCGGCATGGCTGTCTGACCGGTGGCTGGTATCCGCGGTGAACCCGCCCGGCACACCCGCAGCACCCATTGCCTCCTCGGCGTCCTCGACATCAGTTGTCGATGACTCCCCGTCTGTACTGTCCTCCCACCAGGTCGATGGGGCCGGACGTGTCGAATTTGGCTGGGGCACAGTTGTGTTCGCGGTGAACCCGCCTGGTACGCCTGCGGCGCCCATTGCCTCCGGGGAGTCCTGGTCATCCTTCGTCGACCGATCCTCGCCGCCTGTGTCGTGCGGCGCCTCGGTCGCACCGTCTGTCGAGCGCCACCACATCACGGCGTCACGGACAGTGGGGTAATAGCGCCGGCTCAAGTCGATGCCGCCCACCAACAGGCCGGACACACGCTCACCGAACCAGATGGCCCAGGTGGCATTCGCAGCGAGCATGAATCCGATCCACGGTAACGCTGATCGAGCGTCTCGGAATACGGCGCCGTTGGTACGCAAGTTCACCACATTCGGGACCATCGCCACCATCGCCGGCGGAGTGAAATGGTTGAACGAGGTGGCAGCGTCGCGCTGCGATACGCGTGGGTCCAGCATTTCGAGGAACGACTGCGTCACCAGAAAAGCGGAGGCGGGGATGACATCGGATGCGGTCAGGGGATCCCTGAAGGACGCGAGTACCGATGCTCCGCGCACCGCGAAGGTCACGGCGAACAATCCGAACTTCGGCCAAAAATCGACGTTGCTCGGGCGAACCGCCGCGCCGGCCCCTTCCGGAGCGTCGACCAATCGCTCAGCAAGTTGTTCCAGATCTGAGATATCCGATCGAAGGAGGGAGATCTGGCTCTCCGTGTTCTCGGAAAGGTGTGCTCCCCGTTCTTCGAACATCTCCTTCGCGGTCTCGATCGTGGACAAACGCGACCGGATCTTGCCGATCGCCCGAGCCAACGCTTCCTGCGTCAGGTAGCCCGACTGCCTCTCCGCTCCGTCGACATCGACGGCCGGAGCGGCTTTGGACTCGGTGAGCAGACGCAGATCACCTCTGGCCCATGCATTTCGTTGCGTTACCGGGGTTAGACCCATAGCAGTGCCGAGCGCAGCAGCCCAGTGCGCCATAGTGGGGAACAGCGCCGGGAATCCGACCCCGAAAAAGACCACGGCCTGAAAGGCACCGGCCCCGATCGCGTAGTTAGTGTTCGTTTGCAGATGATGCCAGCGTGGGATCACGAGCGGCGGGAGGTAGGCCAGCCCCGGAACCGACCACGGAAGCACCGCGAAGAAGACTCTCCCAAGCAACCGGCCACTGTAAGCGGAGTGACGCGCCAGGCCGCCCATCTGCAACAAAGCCCTCATCTCCGTTGCCGCAATCAACGAAATGAAGCTGAACGACGGAGGATCGTGCAAGACCGGCACGACATACGGGAATGCCAGCGGGATGGATGTCGGGACGAAGTGCTTCAACCGGTTGAGCGCACTTTCATCACGACTCAACGCCTGCGCCGAGCCCAGTGCCGCGTCGATGATCGAGCCCGCCGAACCGCGCAGCACACGGTAGGCCGTTTGTTCCGACTCGGAAAGGGCGCGGCGGGGGTGCGTCCTCACGAGAACGTTCAGGTCGTCGAGATCCTCTCTCAGACTTGTCAAGACCGTTTTGCCCGACGCGGGATCGGTGAGCTCTTCCCGCAGCAGGCGTATGAACGCCGCATCGTCGTGCTGGGACAGGTCTTTGTAAGCCGTGGTGGCCTTCCCGGCGGCGATCACCAGTCCGAGTGGAGTCGTCCTGCGTCGGGGGGCTGCCGCCCTGCCGTCCGCGGCCGGCCGCGTCACCTCCTCGACGTCGCGGCCCGGCAACACCGCATCCACGGCGCGCCGAATATGTTCATCCCACTCGGCACTTTCTCGACCGTGCTCGTCGCTGGACCGCGTGGGATCGGCAGCACGGTGTGTGACGGGTTCGGCGGCACTGCGCGTGACGGGTTGGGCGTCACTGCGTGTGAATATGGGCGGCAGAGTGGCGTCGTAGTGATTGCGGCCGTTGTAACGGACATTCACGGTGCGAGTGGCGTTTTCGGGGCCGACGGTGGAGTGGTTGATGACGTCGTGCACCTGCACATTCAACGTGTGCGCCACCAGCGTGGAGAACATGTCCCCGTAGCTGGTCGTCCATCCCCGTTCATGCCATGAGTCCACCGCCGCCAGCAGGTGTGCGTACTCCAGGTCGGTCAACCGTCGTGCACTGGCTTCGAGCACCGCCGCTCGTAACTCCTGGGCTCCGTCAAGGCCGCGAATCGTCGGTACCGCGTGACGGGTCTGCAGGTACCTGAATTGCGCACGTCGCCCAACCGCCGGGTCCGGGACCACTCTGCCGTCGGGATGTATCCCCACCTCGTCATGCGCCGTTTGTCGCCCCTCTTGTTCACCTAGTTCCGCTGTCAGATGCCGGGTCCGCTCTTCGACGTAGCGCTGGCGTAACTCGTCGGCAGGCAACCACTCTTCGGATTCCACGACGTGGTTCTCGTCGTACCCCAACTCGGCAAGACGACGTCGCAATTGCAGTTCACTGGCACGCTCCAGCCAGTGCTGCAGGCTTTTTCGCTCCTCGGGATTGGCCCGGAACAGCACCACCGCGCGGTCCGGTATCCCGCGACCGCCCTGGTCGAGGAGGAACTGCCGCACCTGGGCGTACAACGCATCCCTGGCGCGCTCCAGTGGTCCGGACCCGCGCGGAAACACATTCCCTTGGAACGCCTGGTTCAGAGCTCTCACATACGTGTTCTCCGGAGTCGAGGACCCCGACAACCATTCAGCCGGCCACTGCTGTGGCGGAGTGCTGAGCACCACTGCGTACAACAGGCACCACCCGTCGCCGGGGATGGGCACCGCGTTCCTATCGCCTCCGGCAATTGCCGGGACTTTCGACTCAACAGGTGTTCGCGGACGACCGGCGAACTCGACCTGCCCGGCCTTGAGCTTGTCCATCCATACGACCGCACCGTCGGTAGCGTGCGGTGCCTCGACGGAAGAACCGGTAACCCGAACCTGATCCGCATGGTCCATCGCGGTTCGGGGCTCACCGCGACGGTCACCCCCATCGGGGTCGCTGAGTGGTGTGCCGGCCCGACTCCTCATGACCGATTCGACCGTCTGGGCTGCCATCTCAGCCTGCGGCAACCCCTGCCGTCCGTTGTCCCGGGGGTCGTTGGGTACCGATCCCTGAGGAGCTGCGGACGGGCTGCGTCCCGACGATGGTGCCGGCGTTGGGGTATGGGCGGCCAACGCGCCGATGTGACGCACGGTGGAGGGGCGTGCCGGGGGCGGCGTGGCGTTGTGGGCCAGGTCGTGGATCGGGCCGTGCTGGGCGATCTCGTCGATCTTGGCCAACTGCGCGACCGACAGACGCCCACCTCCTTGTCGTGCGCGCAACCCCATCGGGCCTTCGGGGTCGATCTGTCGCTGCAGCAGCGGCTGCATGGGCGCGTCCGGGTCGTGATATCCCTCGGGCAGGCCCAGGTAGTGCAGCACTTCGTGGATCAGCTCACCGCGACCGGCGCGGGTGGAGAAGTTCTTCTGATCGGTCTTCGCGCCACCGTGGACTGTGACCGCGGCATGCGGTACAACCGCGTCGAAGACGACCGTGACGTTGAAGGCGTCACCGCCCGGAAGGTGGTAGCGACCGTTGAGCTCCTCGCGGACGGCATCGGTGAGGCGCTGCTGCAGCGCGGCCACCTCACCGGCCGCCACCCCGTCGCCCGGCTGCAGACCCAGTCGCACCTCGAAGTCGCGCACCCAGCTGCCGTCGGGCAACTGGAACCGGCGCTGGTCGTAGCTGATCTGGGTGCCCCAGCCGGCCAGCAGACCGTCCTGTCGAAGTCCGTCGGTAGCGGCCTCGAAACGCTCGGCGAACGTCGCCGTCGGCGGCGCCTGGACCCGACGGCCACCGAAGTCGTTGCCGCCCTCGGAAACCGAAGGCGCAACCGGTGGCAGCGGCTCGGCCGAATCGACCGCGGCCGTCGGGTCCTGTCGTCCTGAGGCCGCACCGGTCAGTTCACCGTGGGCAGGGGCCAACCCCGCCGCTTCCCCGGACCGTTCCGACTGGGGGCTGGGCTGCGCACTTCCCAACTCGGTCGTTTCCGCGGTCGTCGCGGTCAGTGGGCCGCCCGCATCCTGGCTGTGCTCAGGGGCGACGGCGTCAGGGCCGCTGGACGCCGACGAGGACACCGACTCGGGCCCCGTGTTGTCCAGCGCAGGTGACGCAGAATCCCCAGCCGGCACTGCGGAAGGCGTTCCGCCGGGGGATGTTTCCACCCCAACCGACACGTCGGCCGGGCTCGCCGCAGGAGTCTTCGACGTGGATGTCTCCGCAGCAGCCAGGCCCGACGCGTTGCTGCTACCGGCCAGACCGGCACCTTCGGTGACGGCGCCGGTCGATCCGGGGGTGCGGCCAAGGTGCACAGGGGCATTCGACAACCCACCGGTCGAAGCGGAATCCCGGTTGTCCGTCGATGCAGCGGTAGTCGAACCACCGGCGAGGGCAAAACCGTTGTCCGCCCCTCGATAGGTGTCCGTCGATCCGCCCGCCGCGCCGTGGGTGATGGTCGAACCGCCCGACGTGCTCGTGTACGGCGGGAGCCTTTCCGGCGAATAGGGAGGCGGCGCAGCGTCGGGGTCCTCCCGGAGGTTCTGCGGTGTGGCCACGGGCGGACTCGACGGCTCGGCCGTGGCCGAGGGTTTCGACTCGTCGGACTTCTGGGCAGGGCCGGAGCCGGTGAGGTCGTCGGAGTCGTCCGCGGCGACCTTCTTTTCCAGCTCTGGATCATCGAGTGGGGGGTTGCCGAGGGGGAGCGGACCGCCGGGCCCGGGTGGCAGGGGATGGGGCTGCCCGGTGCCGTGCAGAGCACCGGTGATGGCTTGGGTGGACGCCCCACCGAACACCGACAACGGATCCAATCCACCCGCGGTCAGGCCACCGCCGGAGGCGATCGACCCGAACACGTTGCCCACCACGCCGGATCCGAACCCGGCCAACGCTCCCTTGGTGGCCTTACCCACCACGCTGGTCGAATCCCCGAGCAGGGTTTTCAACGGGCCGTGAGTCGCACCGCCGGCCGCCCCACCGGCGGCACCACCAGCGGTGTTCATCCCGACCTGTTTCCAGTCGATGCCGTCTCGGTGACCCTTGCCTGTCTGGATCCCCTGGATGACCAACTCCTGGGCGGCCTCTTCGAAGGCCTCCTGGATGGCCTCCCTGGTGGAGTGTTTGACCAGGCGCTTGACCCCGGTGAGGGTCAAGGCTGCGGCCAGCTCGGTGGCCAGCCGCTTCAATAACTGCGCCACCAGGAGGCGAATCGCGGCCATGGTGATCGCCTCGATCGGCGGAATCCACGACAACGATGCCCCGAAGGTGGCGGGGGCGCAGGCGATGGCATAGGAGATCTCTGCGGCGGCAATGGCCAACGAGGTGATGATCTGCAGCTTGGTGTACTCGATCTCGGTGCCGCCCTGCCTGGCCAGCTGCCCCAGCGCCGACATCGCCTCGACCAACTTCTCGACCGAGTAATCACCCTCGAACAGAAGCGTGAAGTTCTGTTGTGCGGTGGTCGCGGTTTCCCCGGTCAGCACCGCAGCCGTCTCGTTACGGACCTGACCCAGTTCCGGGATCAACGCCTTGAGGTCGTCGGCCGCCCGGTGCCAGTGCTCGCCGATCCGGAACATGGCCGACTCGTCGCCCTTCGGCCACTGCGAACCGGTCAGATAAGCCACCCACTGCAACGGCTCCGGCATCTCCAGTGCCATTGCCCAACCTCCCGCTCCCGGTAGCCGCGGCGTTGTCTCGTCGAAAGTGACTTGCGCCAGC
>JBFWOX010000007.1:0-194876 GCA_050250295.1 Mycolicibacterium sp. | reverse complement strand
GGCGGAATCAGCAGCACCATCCGGAAGCATTGGCTGGCCAATACCGACATACCGTTGTCGCGGCGGGGCCTGACGCTGGTGTCATGACTGAAAACACGAACATGGTAGAGACCGACTCGACTGTCGCGGATGCGGCGCTGGCGGTGTGGTTGCAGATGTGGAACTCCGACCCTGAGATCGCGCGCGGGATCTGCAGTGCGGATTTCCGGATCCACTTCCTGGTCTCCGACACCGATGGATCGAACCCGGGCGACGACGTGCTGGGCGCCGAGAGCTTCACTCGGTTCCTGCACCGGTACCGCGACGGGCATCCGGACACGGTGTTCACCGAAGTCGCCCGGGCCGTGGACGGCGCGCACGGACGGATGTTGTGGAACCTGCGGGCCGGGGATGCTGTCGTGGGCGGGATCGACGTCTTCGACTTCACCGACGACGGGCTGATCCGCGACGTGTGGTCGGTGAACGGGACACGCCCGCACCGAACCTGACAGCGGGGGAGACTCGCATTCATGAGGCGAGCCGAGCGGTTGTACGCGTTGGTGGATCTGCTGCGCGGATCGCGCCGCCCGATGTCGGCTGCTCGGCTCGCCGAGGAGTTCGAGGTGTCCAAGCGCACGATCGAGCGGGACATCTCGTCCCTGCAGCTGGCGGGGGTGCCGATCTATGCCGACCACGGTGCGTCGGGCGGGTATTCGATCCTGCGGGAACACTCCCTGCCGCCGCTGAATCTCACGGTGCCGGAGTCGTTGGCGGTGCTCGCCGGGCTTGCTCTCGTGGAGACCTCGCCCTATCGTGCGGCGGCGCGCCGCGCACGGGCGAAGATCCTGGCGATCAGCCGCGAGGATCAGCTCGCCCCCATCGACGAGGCGTTGGCGTCGATGTTCGTCATCGACGCCGCGCCGTCGTCCGAGGCGGCGATCTCGCTGATCCCCGAGGCGATCGCCGCGCGCCGGGTGGTGCGGTTGGACTACACCTCCGAGGACGGCGCGTCGCACACCACCCGCGACGTGGAGGCGATGGCTCTGCTGCGCGGCGGTGATGCGTGGGTGTTCGGAGGTTGGTGCCGGCTGCGCGAGGGCATCCGGGGATTCCACCTCGACCGCATCCGACACCTGGAGATCACCGCGGAGGTGTTTCCCGAACGCGATCCAGCCGCGCTGGAGGAGGATCTGTCGCGGTGGCGCACGCGCCGGCTCGGGTGATGAACCGGGGCTGCGGGCAGGTCGCCGGCGTCGGCCCGCCCCGGCGATGCGGTGGCGGGCCGAACTGCGATATCGGTGGTCAGTTCGAAACCGCAGGCAGCAGAAGGCCGTTGCCGAATTTGGCGCCGGGGTTGATGCGCACGGATCCGTCGCCGGGCACGGCGGAGCGCCCGCACTGGTTGCACTCCACCACCGGGCCGGCGTAGTCGGAGTGGTCGATCGAGGGGTTCGGGTTCGCCGGGGCGGCCCCGGCGGTGCCCGCGGTCAGCGCCGCCAGCGCGACACCGCCCGACAGCAGCCCCCCGATGATGATCTTCCTGATGTTCTGGGTCGTGCTCATTGGTGTTGTCCCTCCCTTGGAGCTCCGCATCTGTCGCGTCGCTGGTGTGCCAAGTACAGGGCTTCTGAATCTCTACCGATCCCAAGAAACCGCCGATGTGCGGTTCGATCTGGTGCGCGGCTGACCCCTCAAGCGGGTAGTAGGTCCAGATGAGCACCCGCGATCTGCTGGCCGTCTATCGTGACTACCTCCAGTGCCTGAACGACCGGCGATGGGATGAACTGGGGCTATTCGTCGTCGACGACGTCAGCCACAATGGCGCGCGCCTCGGCCTCGACGGCTACCGCGCGATGCTGGAGGCCGACGCCGGCGGCGCACCCGACCTGCGCTACGTCCCGGAGATCCTGATCGCCGACGGCCAGGTGGTGTCCTGTCGGCTGTTCTTCCGCTGCACCCCGCAGCGCACCTTCCTCGGACTCGAACCGACGGGACGGCCGGTCGCCTTCGCAGAGCACGTGTTCTACCGGTTCGGCGACGGGCGGATCGCCGAAGTCTGGTCCGTGGTCGACACGGACGCCGTACGCGATCAGCTGTAGGCGCGGGCGGCCATCGCGGCGACCGGCCGCACGTCGGCGGTACCGTCGCGCCGGATCCGGTCGACCTCGGCGAACCCGGCCGCCGACAGCATCCGGGACATCACCTCGGGCGGCCAGCGGTAGGCCGTCGTCACCTTGTGGGCGAACGGTTCGACGTCGTCGCCGACGAAGAACCCGATCACCAAGATGCCTCCCGGCGCCAGCACCCTGCGGAACTCGGCGAGCACGTTGGCGAGTTCGGTTGGCGTGAAATGGATCAGCGAGTACCACGCCAGGATCGCGCCCAACGAGCCAGCGGCGGCGTCCAGCGCGTGCACCGAGCCGACCGTGAACGTCAGACCGGGCCAGTTCGTGCGGGCGTTGTCAATGAACGCCGGGACCAGGTCGATGCCCGTAGCGGCGAGGCCGAGATCGGACAGGTATGCGGTGAGATGACCGGGCCCACACCCGGCGTCGAGCACCGTGCCCGTGCATCCGCCGAGATTGCGCTCCAGGAACCGCAGGTCCTCGGGCTCGACATGCTCGACCGCGCCGAACATCTCGATGTAGATGTCGGCGAGTTCGGAGTAACATCGCCTGACCTCGGCTCCGGTCACGACGTGGGCCGCTGGCAGCAGTTCGGGTCGGGCCCCGTGCACAGGGCGACCAGTGGCTCCCGCCGGTGGCATCCGCCCCCGGCGCCGCGCGTCGACCAGCCCGGGCCGACGCAGTTGCGAAAGATGGTGGCCCACTGTCGATTCACCGAGTTCGACGGCCGCGGCTGCCAACCTTGGAGATGTCCACCACGCCCCGCATCTTCGACATGTTCCCGAGTGTGCCACACCCTGTGGACCCATATCGAACGAGAGGCGTGGAGGCTGGCCGCGCCGGTGGTGCCGTGGCAGGATGCGGGGCATGACGATCGTTCTGGTGCACGGCAATCCGGAAACCGATGCCATCTGGGGTCCGCTCGTGGAGGCCCTCGGCCGCGACGACACGGTGCGGCTGTCCCCGCCAGGCTTCGGCGCCCCACTGCCCGAAGGCTTTCCGGCGACCTACCTCGCCTACCGCGACTGGCTCGCGGATCAGCTGGAGAAGATCGCCGGGCCGATCGACCTCGTCGGGCACGACTTCGGCGGCATCCACACGATGAACGTCGTCATGCACCGACCCGAACTGGTACGTAGCTGGGTCAGCGACGTACTGGGCGCCTTTGACCCCGACTACGTCTGGCACGACCTGGCCCAGGTGTGGCAGACCCCGGGTGACGGTGAACAGTCGATCGAATCGCTGCTCGGCGGCACCCCGGAGGAGCGCGCCGCCGTGCTCGCCACGGTGGGGGTGCCGCTGGACATCGGCACCCACGTCGCCCGGGGACAGGGCCCCGAGATGGGCCGGGCGATCCTTTCGCTCTACCGCTCGGCCGCTCAGCCGGCGATGAGGGAAGCCGGACGCGACCTGGAAAAGGCTGCGGCCCGGCCCGGTCTGGCCCTGGCCCCCACCGAGGACACCTACGTCGGATCCCTCGTCATCCGGCGCCGCGCCGCCGACCGGGCCGGGGCGCGCACCGAGGTGCTCGACGGGCTGGGGCACTGGTGGATGCTCGAGGATCCCGCCAGGGGTGCGGCGGTGTTGACGCGGTTCTGGGCGAGCCTGGACTGACGGGCGAGTTCCGTGTCTGCGTCACAAGACCTGTACCGCACGGTGATTCCCACACCGCCTGCCGCCGGGACGTGACCTGACTGATCTCTGGGTGTCTCAGGGCATCGGCCAGTGCCGGCGCGGTTTGGCGCCGGGCAGTCGTCGCCGCACGGTGCGTTCGAGTCGGCTGGCGGCCAGCAGCCCGAGCAGTGTGATCGCCTGCCGACCCAGCACGACGCGGCTGGTGCGCGTGCTCCAGGACAGGGTCTTGGCGTCGGCTCGGCGACCGATCAGGTAGCCGATCCAGACACCCGCGGCAAGCGCCGCGACCATCCCGAGCGCAGTCACGATGACGAGCGTGCCCTTCGTTGGTCGCAGCCAGGTCACGAACGCATCCTCGATTGGCGACGAGCGCGCGCGAAATGCCGGCGATCCGCGGCGTGTCGGGTGCAGACGCGCGCGCTCGCCGACAAGAGGGGCGCGCTCGCCGACAAGAGGGGCGCGCTCGCCGACAAGAGGGGTGTGCTCGCCGCACGAGGACCCGCCCGGCAGCCGCTCGGCGATCCGGGCGGTGACGTAGCCGTCGGCGCAACCGCTGGGGATCCCGCAACATCGGCAGCGATTCCGACGGTGGTGGCTGTGGCGGGGGAGGCTGTGGCGGGGGAGGTTGCGGCGGGGGAGGCGGGAGCTGAGCTCAACCCGCCCGATAGTCGACCACCGCGTCGCGGCTGAGCAGTTCCTCGCCGGTGATCACCACCAGTTCGGTCGGTGAGAGCCGGTATGTGGTGCCGTCGTTGCGGGCCTCGAAACCGGCCGGGATCGCGCGTACGTCATCGAGCCGCAGGGCGGCGCCGTCATGCAAGCGCACCCCCGCATAGTCGAAGGTTCCGTCGGCGTCACGGCACACCACCAGCGCCGAACGCGCCGTCCGGGCGATCGCCACCGCGCGCTGGCCCGGCTCGCAGCGCGCCGCGCTGTCGACGAATCCGAGGCCGTCGACGGCCGGCGCCGGCGGTTGGGGTGGCGGTTGCGGTGCCGTGGTGCTCGGCCGCGCCGGGGCGGCCACCCACTCGCCAACCGTATTCGGTTGTGCCGGAACGGATTGCACGTTCGGGGTGTCCTCGCGTGGGGAGTTCAGCACCCCGAAGACCACGACCAGCGTGGTGGCCGAGGCGGCGAGGATCGAAATGGCCGAGGAGCGGGCGCGCAGCGGGCCACGGGTGGGCAGATCGCCGGCGCGGGACGGTTCGGTCGTGGTCGGCATGGCGGCCCTCCCTGGAAGACGCGTGCTACCCACCAGCAAAGCACTCGCGGCGGCCGCGACGCGCCATCTCGGTCGGCGTTTCGCCCGCCGAAATGCCCGCGGGCAGCGTCAGTGCAGGACCGCGATCTCGGCACCCAACTGGTAACCCTGCGTTAGCGGCAACGAGTCACCGCTCCAGAACTTTCCGGGATCGAACCAGTTGAAGTGTTTCTCGGTGTGCAGCAGGCCCATCTCCTCGTAGGTGATCGCGACGGCCTCCGCGCAGTACGCGGTCTCCAGTCCGGCGTTGACCGTCTCGGCCTTCTTGCGTTCGACGGACTTGCTGACCCGCTTGTGCACGAACGGGATTCCGCGGGTGAAGTCCGCCGCGTTGGGCAGCCGGCCGCGCAGCCAGCGCCCGGTCAGCCGGGCGGTCGACGGGAACGGGGTGCCGTCCATCCGGGCGATCACCTTCAGCATCCGGTCTTCCTGCTCCCGGGTGGCATAGGGCGTGAGCTGGCGCAACCAGCAGCGCTGACCGTAGGTCTCGATCCAGCGCAGCACCGCCTCCCGCAGGTCGTTGAGCTGCACCCCGCGGTGGTGGGTGCCCGTCCACAGATCGAGCAGCTTGTCGCCGAGCTCGGCATGCCAGATCAGCGGCGGCAGATCATCGATCGCGACCGTCATCCCGACATGGTTGACAGGCGCATTGGTCATCGACTGGATCGCCCGATCGGGGCCGGACTGGCCGCGGAACAGCCAGATATCGCCCGTGCGGGTCTCCTCCAGGGCGCGCTCCAGCGACACCGTGCTTTGATTCACCCCCGCAGCTTAGGCAGACTCGCAGCATGCGTGGACTCTGGAAGTGGATCGGGCTCGCCGGTGTCGCCGGCGTCGTCGCCGGTGGAGTGTTGGTGGCCCGGGACCAACGGCGCCGCAACTCCTACACCCCAGAGGACATCCGGGCCCGGCTGCACCAGCGGCTGGCCGAGGCCGAAGCCGAACACAGTTAGGGCACCGGAGTGGATGGTGGCGTGACGACCGCGAAGGCCCCCTATTACGAGAGCCGGTTCATCCGCGCCAACACCCCGGACGGTGACCGGGCGATCTGGCTGCGCGAGACGCTGCTGCTGCCCGCGGCCGGTGAACCCAGTGCCGACGTGTGGGTGATGCTGTTCGACCGCACCGGCCACCGCGCGGTGCGGCGCTCGTTCCCTGTCGAAGCCGCCGACTTCGGTACGGGCACCGTCCGGATCGGCACCACCAGCCTCGACGGCACCGCCGCCCGCGGCGAGTTGCCCGACACGGCGCGCTGGGACCTGACGATCACTCCCAGCGGGCACGACGAGGTGCGGCTGCTGACCGAGCGGGCGTATCAGGCCCGGTTCCCGGCCGCCAAGACCGTGGTCCGCGATCCACTGGCCCGGTTCGACGGCCTGCTGGAGATCTCCGGCGCGACGGTCGACGTCGACGACTGGACGGGCAGCGTCAACCACAACTGGGGCACCCGCCACACCCCGGCGTACGCCTTCGGCCAGGTGTGCGGGTTCGACAACGCGCCGGATACGACGCTCGAGATCGTCACCGCCCGGGCCGCGCTGGGCCCGGTGCTGCTGCCGGGGGTGACGTTGTTCGTGTTCCGGCACGCCGGTCAGGAGTTCGCGGTGCGCTCGGTGCGCGGCAGCCTGGACAGCCACGGCCGCTACACACCGTTCTCCTGGCGGTTCGGCGCGCGGGTCGGTGAGCGGATGATCGAGGGGCACATCAGCGCCGCACCGGCCGACGTGATCGGTCTGATCTACCCCGACACCCACGGTGGCCAGAAGCACTGCTACAACTCGGCGCTCGCCCAGTGCCGGATCCAGGTGGCCGGCAAGGCTTTCGAGCGCACGGAGCTGGTGAGTGACCGGGTGATGTTCGAGATCCTGACCGACGACCGACTGCCCGACGTACCGCTGCTGGCCTAGCCCCAGCCCTCGGTGAGCACCCGGTCGAGGGTGTCGACGTAGAAGTCGGCGGCCGGGATGTCCAGGCACAGCGGGGGTTTGGTCTTGAGCACGTTCATGTAGTTGCCGGTGGGCTGGATGATCACCCCCAGCTCGAGCATCCGGTCGCAGATCGCCGAGGTCTCCTCGACGGCCGGCTCCAGGGTCACCGGATCACGGACCAGATCCACCCCCAGGTAGAGGCCGAACCCGTGCACGGTGCCGATGATCGGATGCCGCTCGCGCAGCGCCAGCAGCCGCGACCTCAGGTGCGCTCCCACCCGGGCGGCGTTGTCCTGCAGCCCTTCCTCGACCAGCACGTCGAGCACCGTCAGCCCGATCGCGCACGACAACGGGCTGCCACCGGTGGAGGAGAAGAAGTAGCCCTGCGATGAGAACGCCTCGGCCACGGCGCGGGTGGTGATCACCGCGCCCAGCGGATAACCGTTGCCGGTCGACTTGGCCACCGAGACGATGTCGGGCACCACCTGCTGCTGCTGGAATCCCCAGAACCACTCGCCGAGCCGGCCGTAGCCCACCTGCACCTCGTCGGCGATGGCCAGCCCGCCGCCGGCGCGCACCGCCGCGTACACCTGGCGCAGGTAGCCGTCGGGCAGCGCCATGCCGCCGGCGTTGCCGTAGACGCTTTCGCAGATGAACCCAGCCGGCGCTCGGCCCTCGGCGATCAGTGCCTCGATCTGCGCCACCGCTTCACCGGCATAGCGCACCGCCTCGGCGCCGCGGTGCTTGCCGCGGAAGCTGTTGGGCGACTCCACCGGGTGCACCCAGCCGGGGCGGGTGGTCAGCGCGTTGGGGTTGTCGGCGGTCGAGGTCGACACCGCGTCGGTGCCGTAGGTCCAGCCGTGGTAGGCCTCCCTGACGGCCACGATGTCGGGTCGGCCGGTGGCGGCGGTGGCCAGCCGGATCGCCAGATCGCTCGCCTCCGAACCGGAGTTGACCAGGAACACGGTGTCCAGCGGGTCGGGCAGCAGCGAGGCAAGGCGTTCGCTGTACTCCACCACCGCGGCGTAGTTGAACCGGGAGTTGGTGTTGAGCCTGCGCAGCTGGCGTGCCGCCGTCGCGGCGATCCGCGGATGCGCGTGCCCCAGCACGGTGACGTTGTTGACCATGTCGAGATAGCAGCGGCCCGCCGTCGACATCAGGAAATGCCGTCGACCGCGTTCGATCCGCGGCGGGGTGCGGTAGTAGAACTCCTGCACCGCAGCGAAACTCGCCGCCCTGCGGGACAACAGGTCATCGGTGTCGGCGACTCCCTCGGGAGTCAGCCCCAGCAGCGGCCGGGGGTCGACGGCGTGGCTGAGCCAGCCGGCAGCCAGATCGGCCGGCACGAACGGCGGTGCCTGCGGGGCGCCCGCCGCGCGGACGCCGAGCTGGGCGCGGGCGCCCGACGGCAGCTGCGCCAGCGGTTGCCCGGCCCGCGCCACACCGGCCGCGACGCCGGTGACCCCGTCCAACGTCAGTTCGAAGTCGCTGCCCCGCAAGGTGATCCGACCAGACGAGGCATCGACCTCGCCGTCCCACGGTGCGATGATTGTGGTGTCGGTGGCCGGCCAGAGGCCGATGCCGGTGGCCACCACCGCCGGCGGGTCCTGGCTCAGCCGCGGCGCCCGGCTCAGCGTCGCCTCACCGAAGCGGGTCACCACCAGCGCGGCGCCGGCCCGCAGGGCGGCCCTGGCGGATTGGTCTTCCACGTCCGGCGAGAGCACGCCGGCCGCGTCGAACGCGTCGTCGTAGACCTCGGAGGTGGTGCCCAGATCCAGCGTGGTGACCGCGGCCGGGTCGATCGCCAGCAGCGGCACCGGCACCGCCGGGACGGCCGGGGCGGCGGCCATGCCGAGGTCGGCCTTGATCGCCGCGGTCATCACGTCCAGCGGGACCGAGGTGGCCAGCTCGAACATCTGTGTTTCGGCCCAGGACTGGTCTTCGAGGTAGCTGTTGTCGGGATCGAGGGCCAGTTGCTGGGCCCCGCTGACGATCAGCACCGCCGTGCGCAACACCAGCAGGGGCCACACCGCCTCGGCCTCGGCCTCCGACAGCGGCCGCACCCGGTGGAACGCGCGGACCGCGGGCAACACCGAACCGACCCGCGCGCCGGGATGTCCGAGCACCGACGACGCGCTGATCGCCAGCTCGGAAACCGCCCAGGTGTGCGACAGATCGCCGAAGTCGATGACGCCGTCGGGGCACGTCGTGGCGCCGGACCGTGAGACCACCGCATTGGCGTCGGTCAGGTCGATGTGGGCGGCCTGCCGGGGCAGCGCCGTCTCCAGCGCCGTGATGCGCGACCATGCCTGCCGCGCCGTGACCTCCAGCCGGTCCCGCAGTGCCGCGTCGGGCACATACGAGCTCAGCCGGTCGACCACGTCCATCCCGAACCGCAGGTCCCACTGCAGGATCCGATCCAGCCCGGGATGGGTGAAATCGGCCAGTGCGCGGCTGACCCGGCCGGCGAGCTCCCCGAGCCCGGCGACGGTGTCCGGTGCCAGATAGCCGGACTCGGCCAGGGTGCCGCCCGGCAGGTAGCGCAGCAGCCGCACGTAGGCGGTGCCGTCCACCAGCCCGGTGATCGCCGTGCACGTCTCGCCCGCGGCGTTGGCCAGCGAAACCGCCACCCGCAGGGTGGGTTCGGCGTCGGCGATCAGCGCGGCGGCGGCGTCCTGGGCCGCCAGTTCGGTCACGGTGAACACGGGGTTGGCGATCTTGAGCACCCCGAGGACCGTGCCGTCGGCGCCGGTGGCGATGAAGTTCTTGTCCTGTTGGCTACCCAGCGATGTCGCTCGTGCGGTGAGCCCGTAATGGGTGGACAGGATGTGTTCGGCCTGCTGCTCGCTGACGCGGGGGGCCGGGAGTTCGGGCTGTTCGAGGAAGTTGAAGCCCGCGCACGATGCGGTGCCCACTTATCCGACGAACCGGACGACGGCCTCGGAGAACGCGTCGTTGTCGTCCCCGGCGGCGGTGTGCCCCGCCCCGGGCAACTCCACGAACTCGGCGCCGGGCACCTTGGCCAGGAAGTCCTCGACCGCCTTCTCGCTGACCACGTCGGAGAGCTTGCCGCGGATCAGCAGGATCGGGATGGTGAGCTCGATGGCGGCCTGCTCGAGCGCCTCGACCCGCACGAACGCATCCTCGTCCGGCGGGGTCAGGAACGCCGGATCCCAATGCCAGTACCACCGGCCGCCGCGGTGCCGCAGGTTCTTCTTCAGGCCTTCGGTGCTGCTGGGCCTGGGCCGGTGCGGCAGGTAGGCGGCCACGGCGTCGGCGGCCTGCTCGAGGGACTCGAACCCGTGCACGTGGCTGAACATGAAGTCACGGATGCGCGCGCTGCCGTCCTTCTCGTAGCGCGGCACGACGTCGACGAGGATCAGCCGCACGACGCGCTCGGGGCCGGCGCGGCGGGCCGCCAGGATGCCGGTCATGCCACCCATGCTCGCCCCGATCAGCACCACCGGCCGCCCGATCTGCTCGATCACCGCCAGGGTGTCCTCGCACAGCGCCTCCACCGTGTACCTGGCGTCGGGCGACCGATCGCTGTCGCCGTGCCCCCGGCTGTCCAGGGCCACCACGTGCAGCCCCCGCGAGGCCAGGACCTGGCCCGTCTTCTTCCAGGAGAACCGGTTCTGGCCACCGCCGTGCAGCATCAGGATCGACGGATCCGACCCGGCCGCCGGCGCGCCGGAGGGGCGGTTCCATTCGTCGCCGACCAGGGTCAGGCCGTCTGCGCCACGAAACGTCGTCGTGGTCGACTCGCTGCGGAAACTGCTCACCGGCATCCTCTCGACTGGGCCCGGCAGATCACGTTACCCAGCCGTGCGCCCTCCGCCCGCCGGGGCCCCGAACTACTATTGACGTCTGTGTTAAATGTGAGCCTCGCGCGGTGCGAGCGGCGCAGCATCATCGCCGCCGCCTATCGCTGCCTGGTGGAACCCCACACCGGACCGGTGCCGATGTCGGCCATCCTGGCCGCGGCCGGGGTGTCCTCACGCACGTTCTACCGGCATTTCACTTCGAAGGACGAGGTTTTCCTGGCCCTGCTGCAGCAGCACTGCGACGCCATCGCCGACCGGCTGGACCGCGTCGCCGAGCGCGCCGAGGGGGATCCGGCGGACCAGCTGGCCGACTGGATCGGTGAGATGTTCGCCATGCTGCTCGACTCCGAGCAGCGGCAGGTGCTGGCGGTCATCGACTCCGAGGAGGTCCGCGCTGCCGGCCGATACCGGGAGGTGCGGGAGCGCTCGCACGCCGACCGGGAACGGTCCCTGGTCGAGATCCTGCGCCGCGGCCGGTGCGACGGCTCCTTCCCGCTGGCCGACCCGGAACCCGACGCGGTCGCGATCAGCGCGGTGGCGGGCCGGATGATGGCGACCAACCCGACCGGCGCCGGGGACGTCGAGCGGGCGAAGCGCCGGACGCTGGATTTCGCGCTGCGGGCGCTGGGTGCGGCGTGCGCCGTCGGCTGCGATGAGATCGGGACGGCGGACTGGTCAGTAGTGCGTAACCATTGAGCCGCGCCGATCCTCACTCCGATCCCGCCGGTGCGCCCGATCCCAGGAGCCGCCATGCCCGCCATCACGCCGTCACTGTGGTTCGACGACAACCTCGAAGAGGCCCTCGCCTTCTATACTGCGATCTTCCCGAACTCGACGATCGAGACGGTCGAGCGCTACACCGAGGCCGGGCCCGGCACGCCGGGGGCGGTGGTGTCGGCGTCCTTCCTGCTCGACGGGCAACGGTTCATCGGGATCAACGGCGGGCCGCAATTCCGGTTCTCCGAAGCGGTCTCGTTCGCGGTGAACTGCGCCGACCAGGACGAGGTCGACTATTACTGGGAGCGCCTGGTCGACGGCGGCGAGGAGTCGCAGTGCGGTTGGCTCGCGGACCGGTACGGGCTGAGCTGGCAGATCGTCCCGCAGCGGCTACGTGAGCTCATCGCCGACCCGGACCCGGCCCGCGCCGCCGCGGCCGCCACCGCCATGCTGGGGATGCGCAAGATCGTCATTGCCGACCTGGAGGCCGCGGTCGCCGGTCTGTGACGATCAGCGCGTCAGCCGGTCGATCGCCTCGATCGTGGCATCGCTGATGGGCGCCACATCGGCTTGGTCCTCGCACAAGATGACCATTGCCGAGGCCTCGGCGATGATCGAGATCAACGTCCGGGTGAACAGTTCACCGCGCGGCGAAGCGTCCAGCGCCAGCGACGAGGTCCACAGCCGGAACCCCTTGTGCATGCTGGAGCGGCGCAGGTTCTCGAACCCGGCCGGGGTGTCGCCGGATGCCAGCACCATCGCCGCGCGCCGATTGGCCCACATCGCGTCCAGATAGGCCCGGATGTTGCCTTCGAACGGACGCTGGCGGTTTCGGTCCGGCTCGGCGGCGGCGGCCTCTTCGATGTGGCGGTCGATCTCGGCCGCCAAGCGCTCGAAGATGGCCAGGAACAGCTCGCGCTTGCCGCCGAAATGATGGTAGATACTGCCGATGCTGGCGCCGGAGCCGTCGACGATGTCGGCCATCGTGGCCGCGGTGAATCCTCGCGCGGCGAACACTTCGGTCGCCGCGTCGAGAATGCGCTGTTGGGTGGCATCGGTCTTTGCCCAGCGCCGGGTCAGGGTCGCCACCCTCAACAAGCTAGCCCAGATGACGGTTCGATTCGACTTATCCCATAAACCGTGTTCGGCGGGGTGAGGGCGCGCCGTCCCGACCGCTGGGACGCCGAACCTAGCATGCCGTGGAGGTCAGTGGGGGCTTCGGTGATCGTGTTGCTCGGTGAGATTTTGGTGATATACGGTGCTTCACCATGCGCCCCTGTGTAACGTCAGCCCCAATCTGACTGCGGGTGTTCGTTCGGAGAGGGATTCAGCGGCCAATGGCGGTGAGGTGCACACAGGAAGGACCCGTTAAATGGTCGCTTCCAGCGTGATTGCGAAACCCGTACGCGCCTTTGGTGGTTTCTTCTCGATGGCGTTGGACACCTTCGTGTTGATGGTCAAGCCGCCCTTCGCCTGGCGGGAGTTCATCGCCCAGTCCTGGTTCGTCGCGCGGGTGTCGATCGTCCCTACGCTGATGCTGACGATCCCGTACACGGTGCTGCTCACGTTCACGTTCAACATCCTGTTGCGGGAGTTCGGAGCGGCGGACTTCTCCGGGACCGGCGCCGCCCTCGGTACCGTGCGCCAGATCGGCCCGATCGTGACCGTGTTGGTGGTCGCCGGCGCCGGAGCCACTGCCATGTGCGCCGATCTGGGGGCCCGGACCATCCGCGAGGAACTCGACGCGCTGCGCGTGATGGGCGTCAATCCCATTCAGGCCCTTGTCGTTCCACGGGTCCTGGCGGCCACGCTGGTGTCGCTGGCACTCTCGGCATCGGTGATCCTGGTCGGCCTGGCCGGTGCCTACTTCTTCTGCGTCTACATCCAGAACGTCTCGCCGGGGGCGTTCGCCGCCGGCCTGACCCTGATCATCGGCGCCCCGGACGTCACGATCGCGTTGGTCAAGGCCGCCCTGTTCGGGTTGTCGGCCGGCCTGATCGCCTGCTACAAGGGGATTTCGGTGGGCGGTGGCCCCGCCGGTGTCGGTAACGCGGTCAACGAGACCGTGGTGTTCACGTTCATGGCGCTGTTTGCCATCAACGTCGTCGCCACCGCCGTCGCGGTGAAGGTGACGATGTGACGGTATCGCGACCCCATTCCCAGTTCCCCTGGCTCAAACGCCGGTTCCGCTCGGTGGCGGAACCGTGGAACGCCGTCGGCGTGCAGACCAAGTTCTACGGCCGCACCCTGCGCTCGATCCTCTACGCGGTGATCGAGTACCGCATCGAGCTCATCCGGCTGATCGCCCAGATGGGTTTGGGTGCAGGGGCGTTGATCATCATCGGTGGCACGGTCGCGATCGTCGGCTTCCTCACGGTGACCACCGGCGCGCTGGTCGCCGTCCAGGGCTACACCGACTTCGCCGAGATCGGCGTCGAAGCGCTGACCGGTTTCGCGTCGGCGTTCTTCAACGTCCGGCTGATCGCCCCGGGCACCACCGCGATCGCGTTGTCGGCCACCATCGGCGCCGGGGCCACCGCGCAGCTCGGTGCCATGCGGATCAACGAAGAGATCGACGCCCTCGAGGTGATGGGCATCCGCAGCATCGCCTATCTGGCCTCCACCCGGGTGGTGGCCGGTCTGCTGGTGGTGATCCCGCTGTACTGCGTGGGTGTGCTGGCCGCGTTCTGGGCGGCCCGCTTCGGCACCACCGTGCTCTACGGCCAGTCCACCGGCGTGTACGACCACTACTTCCGGACGTTCCTCAATCCCACCGACCTGTTCTGGTCGTTCATCCAGTGCGTCGCCCTCGCGGTCGTCATCATGCTGGTGCACACCTACTACGGGTTCACCGCGCGCGGCGGGCCGGCCGGCGTCGGCGAGGCGGTGGGCCGTGCGGTGCGCACTTCGCTGATCCTGTCCGCGTTCGTGCTCGTGATGATCTCGCTTGCGGTGTACGGGCAATCCGGCAACTTCAACTTGGCGGGCTGAGGGATGGAAGACGACGACGGTCTGCACCCCGCGTGGTGGACGCTCATCCTGGCGGTGCTGTTCGTTGCCGCCATCTGGCTGACGTGGGCGTTGTTCACCGGCAGCCTGCGGTCCGAGGTGCCCGTGACGTTGACCTCCGACCGGGCCGGTCTGGTGATGGAGACCAACGCCAAGGTCAAGTTGCGCGGCGTCCAGGTCGGCCGGGTCGCCGAGATCGGTGTCACCGGCCAGGAGAATTCGCCGGTGTCGCTGCGCCTGGAGATCGATCCCGACCAGCTGCAGTACATCCCGTCCAACGTCGAGGCGCAGATCCGCGCCACCACGATCTTCGGCGCCAAGTTCGTCGACCTGGTGTACCCGGAGAACCCCAGCAGCGAGCCGCTGCAGGCCGGCCAGGTGCTCAAGTCGCGCAACGTGACCACCGAAGTCAACACCGTCTTCCAGAACCTCGTCGCGGTGCTCGACCAGATCGACGCGGCCAAACTCAACAGCACGCTGACAGCGTTGGCCGACGGCGTCCGCGGGCAGGGCGAGCGCATCGGTGAGGCCACCACCGCCGCCAACGAGGTGCTGCTGGCCCTCAATCCGCGCAACGAGACCATCCGCGCCGACTGGCAGGCCCTCGACGCGTTCAACGAGACGTACAGCGCTGCCGCGCAAGACATCGTGACCACCCTGGACGCGGCGAGCACCACCAGCGCCACCGTGGTGCGCCAAGCCAACGAACTCGATGCGCTGCTGCTGTCGACGATCGGGCTGTCCAACAGCGGCATCAACCTGCTCGCGCCCAGCCAGGCCAACCTGATCAAGGCCGTCAACGTGCTGCGGCCCACCACCGAGCTGCTCTACAAGTACAACCCCGAGTACACCTGCCTGCTGTTGGGCGCCAAGCGACTTCTCGACGAGGGCGGCTACGAGGCGCCGGGCGGCAACGGCCGCACCCTGGTCCTCGACACCGGGTTGTCCTTCGGTGACGACCCCTACAAGTACCCGAACCACCTGCCGATCGTCGGCGCCAAGGGCGGTCCCGGCGGCAAGCCGGGCTGCGGTTCGCTGCCCATCGTCGCCGAGAACTGGCCGGTGCGACAGCTGGTGACCAACACCGGATTCGGCAGCGGGCTGGATTGGCGGCCGAACCCGGGCATCGCGTTCCCGACCTACGCCAACTACCTGCCGGTGACCCGCGCCGTGCCGGAACCGCCGAGCATCCGGAACCTGTTCGGCGGCCCCGCGATCGGCCCGATCCCGTACCCGGGTGCACCCGCCTACGGAGCGCAGCTCTACGCGCCCGACGGCACCCCGCTGTGGCCTGGCCTGCCGCCCGCGCCACCGCCGGGAGCGCCGCGCGATCCTGGTCCGCGGCCGGGTTCGGAACCCTTCGTGGTGCCGCATCCCGCGCAGCTGCAGCCGACGGCGGTGCCGTACCCGTTCATCCCGCCCCCGGTCCCGGCCGCCCCCGGACCGCCGTCCTGACCCCAACGTCCCGATGATCCTGAGAGGTAACCGATGACAGCCGATATCCGGCGAGACGCGTTGCGTCTCGGGGTGTTCCTGGCTGTGTGCCTGATCGGCGTGTTCGGGTTGTTCGCAGTGTTCGGCCAGTTGCGCTTCGGGGAGAAGGCCCACCAGTACCGCGCCGAGTTCGTCAACGTGACCGGGCTGGAGACCAACGACTTCGTCCGGATCGCCGGCGTCGAGGTCGGCCAGGTCAAGAAGGTCCAGATCCAGCCCGACACCACCGCGCTGGTCGAGTTCACCGCCGACGACTCGGTGGTGCTCACCCAGGGCAGCCGGGCCGTCATCCGCTACGACGACCTGATCGGCGGGCGCTACCTGGCGCTCGAGGAAGGCGCAGGCGGCACGCAACGGCTCGAGCCGGGGGAGACCATCCCGTTGGCCCGCACCTCGCCGGCGCTGGACCTCGACGCGCTGATCGGCGGGTTCCGGCCGTTGTTCCGGGCGCTGGACCCCGACCAGATCAATGCCCTGTCCGGGCAACTGATCACCGCGCTGCAGGGCCAGGGCGGCACCATCAACTCGTTTTTGTCCCAGACCGCGGCGCTGACCAGCACGCTGGCCGATCGCGACCAGCTCATCGGCGACGTCATCATCAACCTCAACACCGTGCTGGGCTCCCTCGGTGACCAGAGCGACCAGTTCGGCAAGGCCGTCACCGCGCTGTCGGAACTGGTCGAGGGCCTCGAAGCGCGCCGGACCGAGATCAGCAACGGGCTGGCCTACACCAACGCCGCCGCGGGCAGCATCGCCGATCTGCTCTCCGAAGCCCGTCCGCCGCTGCAGAAGGTGGTGCACGAGACCGATCGGTCTGCGGGCATCGTGGTGGCCGACCACGACTACTTCGACAACGTGATCAACACGCTGCCCGACGCCTACCAGGTGCTGGCCCGCCAGGGCATCTACGGCGACTTCTTCAGCTTCTACCTGTGCGACATCGTGCTCAAGCTCAACGGTAAAGGCGGGCAACCCGTTTACGTCAAGGTCGCCGGGCAGTCCAGCGGGAGGTGCGCGCCGCGATGAAGCCCTTCAGTGAACGCAACCAGCTGATCATCGGCGCCATCGGACTCGGCGCCACCGCCGCCATCGTGTTGGGCTCGTTGAACTACGACAAGCTGCCGTTCGTGGACTCCGGCAAGGAGTACAGCGCCTACTTCGCCGAGGCCGGCGGGCTGACCACCGATGCGGCCGTTCAGGTTTCGGGTTTCAAGGTCGGTCAGGTCAAGTCCATCGAGCTGGACGGCCCACAGGTGTTGGTGACCTTCACGGTGTCCAGCGACATCCGGCTGGGGGACCGCACCGAAGCGGCGATCAAGACCAAAGGGTTGCTCGGCACCAAGATCCTGGAGGTCACCGCCCGCGGGGACGGTCAGCAGGACGACACCATTCCGCTGGACCGCACCCGCTCGCCGTATCAACTGCCGGAGGAACTCGGCGAGTTGGCCACCACGATCAGCGGTTTGAACACCGACCAGTTGTCCGAATCGCTGCGGGTGCTCTCGGCCACCTTCGCCGACACCCCACCGCAGTTGCGGATCGCGGTCGAGGGGGTGGCCCGGTTCTCCGACACCCTCAACCAGCGCGACGAGCAGCTGCGCGGCCTGCTGGCCAACGCCAACAAGGCCAGCACCGTGCTCGCCGAGCGCAGCGAACAGGTGGTCAGCCTGGTCGCCAACACCAACGCGCTGATGGCCGAACTGCAGAACCAGAGCGCTGCGCTGGACCAGATCTCGGGCAACATCTCCGCGCTCAGCGCGCAGCTGCAGGGGTTCATCGGGGAGAATCGCGCCACCATGCGGCCCGCACTGGACAAGCTCAACGGGGTGCTCACCGTTCTGGACAACCGCAAGGAGCGGCTGCAGAAGTCGCTGAACCTGTTGAACGCGTACTCGATGTCGCTGGGCGAGTCGGTGTCCTCGGGTCCGTTCTTCAAGACCTACGTCGCCAACCTGCTACCCGGCCAGTTCCTGCAGCCGTTCATCGACGTGGCGTTCTCCGATCTCGGTCTGGACCCGAATGTCCTTCTGCCGTCCGAACGCAGCGATCCGCAGATCGGTCAGCCCGGCACCCCGGCCATGCCGGTGCCGTTCCCGCGCACCGGCCAGGGTGGGGAGCCGCGGATGACCATTCCCGACGCGATCACCGGTAACCCCGGCGATCAGGGCTGCGGTCCGCCCGGTATCCCGCTGCCCGGCCCGACGGGTTGCTACCCGTACCGTGAGCCGCCGCCCGCGCCGCCGCCCGGCGGTCCACCGCCGGGGCCGCCCGCCGCGGCGCCGCACGGCATCGCCTCGGTGCCGCAGCCGACGCCGGCGCCGGTGTTCGTGCCGGCCCCGGGTGAAGCGCCGCCGCTGGTTCCCGTGGAGGGCACGCCATGAGAAATCCCCGGACCTGGGTCGGTGTGGTGCTGGTGGCGCTGCTCGTCGTCGCCGTCGCGGTGCTGGTGCGCACCACCGACAGGATCAACCGCATCAACGTCGTCGCGTACTTCGACAACAGCAACGGCATCTACGAGGGCGACGATGTGCGCATCCTCGGGGTGCCGGTGGGTCGGATCACCAAGATCGAGCCGGAACCCGAACGGGTGAAGATCTCGTTCTGGTACGACGACCGCTACGACGTGCCCGCCGACGCGAAGGCCGCGATCCTGTCACCGGCGCTGGTGACCGCCCGCGCGATCCAGCTCACCCCGCCCTACCGGGGCGGCCCGGTGATGGGTGACAACACCGTGATCCCGCAGGAGCGCACCGCGGTCCCGGTCGAGTGGGACCAGGTGCGTCGTCAGCTGGAGCGGATCAGCGAGACGTTGCAGCCGACCGAACCCGGCGAGGTGAGCCCGCTGGGCTCGGTCATCAACACCACCGCCGAGAACCTGCGCGGTCAGGGCGCCAACATCCGCGACACCATCGTCAAGCTGTCGCAGGCGTTCTCGGCGCTGGGCGATCACAGCACCGACATCTTCTCGACCATCAAGAACCTGGCCACGCTGGTGTCGGCGCTGCAGGACAGCACCGACCTGATGCGGCAGCTCAACCAGAACCTGGCCTCGGTGACCGGGCTGCTGGCCGACAGCCCCAACGAGGTCGCCGACGCGGTGCGCGACCTCAATGCCGTTGTCGGGGAAGTGCAGAGCTTCGTCGCCGAGAACCGGGAAGCGCTCGGCACCACGTCGGACAAGCTGGCCGGCGTCACCCAGGCGCTCACCGAGAGCCTCGACGACGTCAAACAGTTCCTGCACATCGCACCCACCACGTTCCAGAACTACGTGAACATCTGGCAGCCCGCCCAGGGCGCGGTGAGCAGCGTGCCGATGATCAACAACTTCGCCAACCCGATCCAATTCCTGTGTGGCGCAGTGCAAGCCGCGTCCCGGCTGGGAGCCGAGGAGTCGGCGAAGCTGTGCGTGCAGTACCTGGCGCCGATCATCAAGAACCGGCAGTACAACTTCCCGCCGCTGGGGCAGAACCTGCTCGTGGGTGCCAGCACCCGGCCCAACGAGCTGACCTACAGCGAGGACTGGCTGCGCCCGGACTACATCCCGCCCCCCGGCCCGCCGCCGCCAGGGCTGCCCGCCCCGGTCGGGGCGGAACCGCCGCCGGCGCCGGAGGCCAGCCCGCTCGACGCCGGGCCGCCGCTGGCAGCTGAGATGGGCGCGCCGACCAACCCGAACGACGGCCTGGCCGGGCTGATGGTGCCTGCCGGAGCGGGCTCATGAGCGCCAAGCGGGCCGCCGCGGTGGCCATGCTCGCCGCGGCGCTGGTGACGTCGGGATGCAGTGACTGGCGTGGCCTGAACTCGGTCCCACTGCCCGGTGTGCAGGGGGTCGGGCCCGGGTCGTTCACCATCCAGGCGCAGATGCCCGATGTGGACAACATCGAGCAGAATTCCCGGGTCCGCGTGGGCGACGTCAACGTCGGCACCGTCACCAAGATCGAACGGCAGGGCTGGAACGCACTGGTGACGATGCGGCTCAACGGCGACGTCGTGCTGCCCGCCAACGCGACCGCGAAGGTCGGCCAGACCAGCCTGCTCGGGTCGCAGCACATCGAGCTGACCGCGCCCACCGACACCGCGCCGGAGGGCCGGCTCGCCGAGGGTGCGCTCATCCCGCTGGCCAACTCCGGGGCGTACCCGACCACCGAGCAGGCGCTGGCCGCGGTCGCGTTGCTGCTCAACGGCGGCGGGCTGGGCAACATCCAGGACATCACCGACGCGCTGTCGACAGCGTTCACCGGTCGGGAGAACGACCTGCGCAGCCTGATCGAGCAGCTCGACATCGCCATCGGCTACCTGGAGGAGCAGACCGGCGACATCATCGAGACGTCGGAGAGCCTGGACCGCTTGGTCGCCCAGTTCGCCGAGCAGAAGCCGGTGGTCGACCGGGCGTTGCGGACCATTCCCGACGCTCTGGCGGTGCTGCGCGATCAGCGGGACTCGTTGTCCGAGGCGCTGGTTCAGCTCGGCCGGTTCAGCGCGCTGGCCGCCGACTCGGCGAACCAGACCAAGGATGCGTTGGTCGCCGAGCTGAAGGACCTCGGGCCGGTGCTGCAGTCGCTGGCCGACGCCGGGCCGGCGCTGACCCGGGCGTTGAGCTTCCTGCCGACGTTCCCGTTCCCGAAGGAGACGCTGACCAACTGGATGCGCGGCGACTACGCGAACCTGACGCTGGTCGTGGATATGACGTTGAGCCGCATCGACTCCGGGTTCTTCACCGGGACCAGGTGGGAGTGCAACCTGACGTGGCTGGAACTGCAGTGGGGCCGCACCATCGGGCAGATGCCCAGCCCGTGCAACCACCACGTGCCGCCGCCTGGCAGCAATCCGCTGGTGGCGCCGTACCGCTGGGATCAGGGGCGTTGACATGCGGTTGACCAGACAGATGTTGATCCAGGTGTCGATCTTCGCCGTGCTGGCCGCGGTGGCGCTGGGCATCATGGTGTTCAACTACATGCGGGTGCCGGAGATGGTGGGCATCGGCCAGTATCGGGTGACCCTGGAGCTGCCCGAGGCCGGCGGGCTCTACCAGCGCGGCAACGTCACCTACCGCGGCTCGCAGGTGGGCATCGTGGAAAGCGTCGGGCTCACCAAGAACGGTGTGGCCGCGCAACTCTCGTTGAACTCGAACGTGCGGATCCCCGCGGATCTGATCGCCGAGGTGCGTAGCCAGTCCGCCGTCGGTGAGCAGTTCGTCGAGCTGTTGCCGCAGAGCAGCGAGGGGCCGGACCTGTCCGACGGCGACGTCATCCCCAGGGACCGCGCGCGCGTGCCCCCCGATGTCAACACGGTGCTGGAGCTGACCAACGAGGGTCTGCGGGCCATCCCGCAGGACAACCTGCGCACCGTCATCGACGAGGCGTACGAGGCGGTCGGTGGCCTCGGCCCCGAGCTGCGCCGACTGGTCAACGGGTCGACGTCGCTGGCGATCGACGCCCGCGCGAACCTGGATTCGCTGACCACCGTGATCGACCAGTCCAAGCCGGTGCTGGATTCGCAGTCCGAGACCAGTGGCTCGGTGCAGGCGTGGGCGGCGAACCTGGCCAGCATCACCGGACAGTTGCAGGGCCAGGACGGCGCGGTGTCGGGGATCCTCAGCAAGGGGCCCGGCGCGGCCGAGGAGGGTCGGGCGCTGTTCGACCGGCTGCAGCCCACGCTGCCGCTGGTGCTGGCCAACCTGGTCAGTGTCGGGGAGGTCGCGGTCACCTATCAGCCCGGTCTGGAGCAACTGCTGGTGTTGCTGCCGCAGGGCACCGCCGTGACGCAGGCGGTGGGCGTCTCCAAGCACGGCACCAAGCAGGACTACATGGGCGACTACCTGGTGTTCAACCTGAACCTGAACCTGCCGCCGCCGTGCACCACCGGATTCCTGCCCGCCCAACAGCAGCGCTCGCCGACGTTCGAGGACTATCCGGACCGACCGGCCGGCGACGTGTACTGCCGCGTGCCGCAGGACGGTGCGTTCAACGTCCGCGGCGCCCGCAACCTGCCCTGCATCACCCGACCCGGCAAACGTGCCCCGACGGTGAAGCTGTGTGAGAGCGATGAGCAGTACGTGCCGCTCAACGATGGCTGGAACTGGAAGGGCGACCCCAACGCGACGTTGTCGGGTCAGGCCGTTCCGCAGCTCCCACCAGGCTCGCCACCTGCAGAAGTGGCTCCGCCGCCGACTCCGGTGACCCCGCCGGTAGCGGCCGCCGAATATGATCCGGCGAGCGGCACGTACGTTGGACCGGACGGACGTGTGTACACGCAGTCCAACCTGGCCCATAGTGCCGCAGAGGAGCAAACATGGCAGACGATGCTGATGCCCCCGAAGGGGAACTGACCAAGGCGACCGCCGACGTCGAGCAGACCGAGTCCGGGGCGACGGAACCGGCATCAGGGGCCGTCGAGGACGACGCCGGTACCGAGACGGCCGGCACCGAGTCGACCGACGTCGACGAGGAGTCGGCCGACGACTCCGACGATGACGTCGAGGCCGAGGCCGAGGATTACGACGAGGCCGCCGGCGGGCAGGTCGGCGCGCGCTCGGGGCTGTCGCACGTCAAGGTCGCGCTGATCGCCGGTCTTGTCGCGGTGCTCGCGCTCGGCGGCCTGACGGGCTGGTTGGGCTACCGCACCTACGAGTCGAAGCAGGACGAGGAGCAGCGCAACCTGTTCCTGCAGGTGGGCCGGCAGGGCGCGCTGAACCTGACCACCATCGACTGGGAGCACGCCGACGCCGACGTCCAGCGGATCCTGGACTCGGCCACCGGCACGTTCTACGACGACTTCCAGGCGCGGGCGCAGCCGTTCGTGGAGGTGGTCAAGCAGGCGCAGTCCAAGTCGGTGGGCACCATCGCCGAGGCCGGGCTGGAGTCCGAGGGCGACAACGAAGCCCAAGTGCTCGTCGCGGTGACGGTGAAGACGTCCAACGCCGGGGCTCCGGAGCAGGAGCCGCGGGCGTGGCGGATGCGGATCGCCGTGCAGAAGATCGGTGACGAAGCCAAGGTGTCCAACGTGGAGTTCGTGCCGTGAGCGACGACAAGACCAAGACCGACGAGCGCGTTCGCGAGGAGGACGACACCGCGGTGACTGCACAGACCGAGGCGGACAAAGACGTCGACAAGTCCGACATCGACAAGTCCGACATCGACAAGTCCGACATCGACAAGACCGACGGAGACAAGTCCGAGGACACCGGCGACGCCGACAAGGCTGGGGATGCCCAGGACGCCGACAAGGACGAGGCCGATTCGGCCACGGAGGATTCCGAGAAGGCCACCAAGGAGCGACCCAAGCGGAAGCTGCAGTGGTCGCGGGTTTTCGCGTTCGGGCTGCTGCCCGCGCTGGCATTGATCCTGGCGCTGGGCGCCGGCTACCTCAAGTGGCAGGACGACACCGTCCGCAACAGCGAGCTGGCCTCGATCTCGGCGGTACAGGCGGCCAAGGACGGCACCATCGCACTGCTGTCCTACCAGCCCGACACCGTCGAGCAGCAGCTCGGCGACGCCCGCAATCTGCTGACCGGTGAGTTCCGCGAGTCCTACACGTCGCTGACCAACGACGTCGTCATCCCCGGCGCCAAGGAGAAGCAGATCTCGGCGGTCGCGTCGGTGCCCGCGGCGGCGTCGGTGTCGGCGACCGCGGACGAAGCGGTGGTGCTGCTGTTCGTCAATCAGACGGTGACCGTCGGGCAGGACCCGCCGACCGACACCGCCTCCAGCGTGCGGGTGACCCTGGAGAAGGACGGCGACCGCTGGCTGATCGCCAAGTTCGACCCGGTGTAACCGGGACGGTCACCCCAGCGGCGCGACCATGACGGTGGGCCGGCTCGCCGCGATCGACGCCCAGAACTACTGGATGTCGGCCGTGCTGCCCAACGACCAGTTCCTGCTGTACGCGTTCGGCGGCCCGGCCGGTGACCTCGACCATGCCCTGCACCCCATCCGGGACCGGGCGCGGTCCTGCCCAGAGTTCGGGCTGCGCATCACCGATACCGGCGCCTGGGCGTACCCGGTGTGGACCGCGGGCCCCGTCGCCGACGACCAGTTCGTCGTGCACCGCCTGCCCGACCCGACCTGGCAGCGGGTGCTGGCGGCGGTGGCCGGGCTGGCCGACCAGCAGCTCGACCCGCGGCTGACCGCCTGGCGCCTGCACGTGTTCGACGGTGTCGAGGTCCCCGGTGTGGGTGTGGGAACCGTTGCGGTGTTGCAGATCTCGCACGCTCTCGGCGACGGTGTGCGGGCGTCGGCGCTGGCGGCACACCTGTTCGGCCGCGTCGCCCCGATTCCCACCGTGCCGGTAACGCACCCGGGCCCGGGAGAGTTCGTCCGGCGGGCCGTCGCCGCCGCCCACGCCCACCGCAGGCTGGTCCGCGACACCGACGCCGGACTGGTTCCACCACCGGCGGGTTCGCGGCCGGCGCTGCGCAGCAATGCCCGCCCGGACGGGGCACGCGAGCTGCGCACCCTGAGCCGGGCGCGGTTGCCGGGCCCGACGGTGACCGTGGCCGCGCTGAGTGCAATCTCGGCGGCCTTGGCCGGGCATCTGCGTGAGCTCGGCGAGGACGTGTCGCTGCTGGGGGCCGAGGTGCCGATGGCCAAGGCCGGAACCCGAAGGGCGAACAACCATTTCGGCAACGTCACGGTCGGGTTGTACCCGCAGGCCGACCGTGCCGAACGGTCCCGGCGGATCGACGCCGACCTGCACGCGCGTCGGCGCCGCGCCGCCCATCCCGCGATGGCCGCCGAGAGCACGGTGTTCGCCGCGCTGCCGGCGCCGCTGCTGCGTTGGGGCATCAGGAAATTCGATCCCGCAGCGCGGTCGCCGACGGTGTCCGGCAACACTGTGGTGTCCAGCGTGAACCGGGGTGCGGCGGACCTGTGGTTCGGGACCGCGCCGGTGGCGCTGACGGCCGGCCCGCCCGCGCTGTCACCGATGATGGGGCTGACCCACGGCGTGCACGGCGTCGGCGACACCGTCACGATCACCGTGCACGCCGCCGAATCGGCGATCGGTGACATCGACGCGTATGTGCAGCGCCTCGATCGCGAACTGGGCTGACGGGCCTGACTGCACGCTCGGTGTGGTTTTCGGTCGCGGTTTCTCCGTACCGCCGGGGTGCACGGCGGCGCGCCGGATGTTCTAAGTTCAGTGACATGACTGCCTACGACGTCGGTGTACTCATCCTGCGGGTGGTGCTCGGGCTCACCATGGCCGCGCACGGCTACAACAAGTTCTTCGGCCCCGGCGGCCTGAAGGGCACCGCGGGCTGGTTCGACAGCATGGGGATGAAGCCGGGCATGTTCCACGCCCGGGTGGCCGCCAGCACGGAGATGGCCGCGGGCATCGGCCTGGCCGTCGGCCTGCTGACCCCGATCCCGGCGGCGGGTTTCGTCGCGCTGATGTTCGTCGCGGCCTGGACGGTGCACAAGGCGAACGGCTTCTTCATCGTCAAGGAGGGCTGGGAGTACAACCTGGTGCTGGCGGCGTCGGCCGTCGGCATCGCCACGATCGGCGCAGGTCGGCTCAGCCTGGACTACCTGCTGTTCCGCGAGACCGGCGGCTACGATCTGCTGCACGGCTGGTCGGGTCTGCTGATCGCGGTGGTGCTCGGGCTCGCCGGCGGGATCGGCCAGCTCGTCATCTTCTACCGCCCGCCCGCCAAGACGGCCGGATAGCCGCCGGATCACCCCGGCCCGGGGGGCCGCCGGATCACCCCGGCCCGGGGGGCCGCCGGATCACCCCGGCCCGGGGGGCCGCCGAAATTGCATTCCAGCAGGCCGCTACTCGCGATTCTTCTGCTGGAATGCAATTTCGCCGATATAGGAACTGGAACACGTTCTAATCTGGCCGGGTGGGTTTTCTCAAACAGGACGCGCCGGTCGTCGACTACGCCGAATGGAGCAAGGGCACCCGCGCCGAGCGGATCGTGCCGATGGCCCGGCACTGGGCCGAGGTCGGCTTCGGCACCCCGGTCGTGCTGCATCTGTTCTACGTGCTGAAGATCCTGCTCTACGTCGCGGTGGCGTGGCTGATCGTGGTGGCGACGACACCAGGCTTGGGCGGCTTCACCGACGTCGGAGCCTGGTACGACGAGCCGATCGTCTATCAGAAGGCCGTGTTCTACACGATGCTCTACGAGGTCGTCGGGCTCGGCTGCGGCTTCGGCCCGCTCAACAATCGGTTCTTCCCGCCGATGGGGTCGATCCTGTACTGGTTGCGGCCCAAGACCATTCGGCTGCCGCCCTGGCCCGATCGGGTCCCGCTGACCACGGGGGACAGCCGCACTCCGGTGGACGTGGCGCTGTATGCGGCGCTGCTGGTGATGTTGGTGGTCGCGCTGGTGTCGCCCGGCACCGGGCACATCCCAGCGCTGGGGTCCACCGTCGGGGTGCTGCCGGTGTGGCAGACCGCGGTGATCCTGGCACTGCTCGGCCTCGCCGGCCTGCGCGACAAGGTGATCTTCCTGGCCGCCCGCGGCGAAGTGTACGGCTCGCTGGCGGTGTGCTTCCTGTTCGCCGGTGCCGACATCGTCATCGCCGCGAAGCTGGTGTGCCTGGTGATCTGGCTCGGCGCCGCCACCTCCAAGCTCAACAAGCACTTCCCGTTCGTCATCTCGACGATGATGAGCAACAACCCGGTGATCCGGCCCCGGGCCATCAAACGCAAGTTCTTCGAGCGCTTCCCCGACGACCTGCGGCCGGGCCGGGCGTCGCGCTGGCTGGCCCACTTCAGCACCGCCATCGAGGGTTTGGTGCCACTGGTGCTGTTCTTCAGCCCCGGCGGCTGGCCCACCTACCTGGCGGCGTTCGTGATGCTGTGTTTCCACTTCGGCATCCTCTCGGCCATCCCGATGGGGGTGCCGCTGGAGTGGAACGTCTTCATGATGTTCAGTGTGCTGGCGTTGTTCGTCGGGCATGCCGGCATCGGGCTGGGCGATTTGGGCAGCCCTTGGCCGGTCGTGCTGTTCGCCGTCGTCGCCGGAACCGTCGTGGCCGGAAACCTGTTCCCGCACAAGGTGTCCTTCCTGCCCGGCATGCGGTACTACGCCGGCAACTGGGACACCACGCTGTGGTGCATCAAGCCGTCGGCCGACGCCAAGATCGGCCGCGGCATCGTGGCGATCGCCAGCATGCCCGCCGCGCAGATGGAGAAGTACTACGGCAGCCGGGAGACCGCTGAGATGTACCAGTACATGGGGTATGCGTTCCGCTCGTTCAACTCCCATGGCCGTGCCATGTTCACCCTCGCGCACCGGGCGATGGCCGGGGCCGACGAATCGGAGTATGTGCTGACCGACGGCGAGCGGATCTGCAGTACCGCGCTGGGCTGGAACTTCGGCGACGGGCACATGCACAACGAACAGCTGATCGCGGCGATGCAGCGGCGCTGCGGATTCGAACCGGGGGAGGTGCGGGTGCTGCTGCTCGACGCCCAACCGATCCACAAGCAGCGCCAGGAGTACCGGCTGGTCGACGCGGCCACCGGAGAATTCGAACGCGGCTACGTCGAGGTCGCCGACATGGTCACCCGTCAGCCGTGGGACGACACCGTGCCGGTGCACGTCACCTGGAGCGCGGATCGGTGAGGGTCAGCCCATCATGTCGCGGACGCGCACGTCTTCCAGGCCCGTGAGCAGCACGCTGCGCGCTGTGTCGAGGTGCTTGCGCCAATGCGATTCCGCGCCGGGAGCGTCCCCGCTGCGCAGGTAGTGCAGCAGCCTGCGGTACGAGCGCATCAGCGTGTCGAAATCGTCCTTCGGCACCGGGCGGTGTGCGCTGAACACGAAAGCCATGTGCCGAACCGTGATTTCGTGCAGCATGCCGGCGATGATGCTCAACGTGGCGTTGCCGGAGAGCTGCACGACCCGCAACTGGAACGCCCCAGTGTCCTCGGCCAGTCGCGGCGAGTCCGCGCCCTCGGCGCCGAGGCGTTCCAGCATGCCGTCGAGCTCATCGAAGTCCGCCGGCGTACCGACCTCGGCGAGCAGCCGCGCCGCCAGCGGTTCGATGCCGGCCTTCGCGGTCAGCAGGTCGGCGATCGTGGCCCCGGACAGCTCGAGCAACAGCCCCACCGGGCGCGCGACCACCTCGGGTCCGGGCACCCGCACCCGGGCGCCGGTGCGGGAGCCCCGGCGCACCTCGACGAGCCGCTCGGATTCGAGCACCCGGACCGCTTCGCGCAGCGTCGGCCTGCTCACCCCGAAGTGCGCCATCAGCTCGGCCTCGTTGGGCAGGAAATCGCCGTCCTTGAGTTGTCCCTCGACCACCATCCGGCGTAGCGTGCCCGCGACCAGCTCGGCCGTCTTGGGAGAACGGATCGCCGCGCCGCCGCCGATCGCCGTCGCGCCGATCATCGGCGCGAGTGGGGTATCGCGGGCCATTTCACCTCACAGTCCATGCCGCCAGCCGAGCAGCTGTGCAACTCAGTAAACCATGTTGAGCCCACTCGGCCCGGGGAAGCGCGGTTGACCTGGCGTTTCGCTCATCGAGGCGAGCAAGTTGACCTAGTAAACCTTGTTCGTTTACGTTCGGGAGGAACCATCGGCATTCGTGAAGGAGATCCCCATGGCTGAAGCCGTGATCGTCGAGGCAGTGCGCTCACCCGTCGGCAAGCGCAACGGCAGCCTGTCGGGGGTACACCCGGCCGAACTGTCGGCACAGGTGCTCAACGGTCTGGTGGACCGCGCGGGCATCGACCCGGGCCTCGTCGACGACGTCATCTGGGGCTGTGTCATGCAGGCCGGTGAGCAGGCCCTCGACATCGCGCGCACCGCGGTGCTGTCCGCCGGCTGGCCCGAGACCGTCCCCGGGGTCACCGTGGACCGTCAGTGCGGCTCCAGCCAGCAGTCGCTGCACTTCGCCGTCGCCGGTGTGGTGGCCGGCCACTACGACGTCGTCGTCGCCGGCGGTGTCGAGTCGATGTCACGGACCCCGATGGGCTCGTCGCTGGCCAACGGCGGCAACCCCTACGGCGAGTCGTTCAAGGGCCGCTACGACAAGACCCCGAACCAGGGCATCGGCGCCGAGATGATCGCCGAGCAGTGGGGCCTCTCCCGCACCCAACTCGACGAGTTCTCCCTGCGCTCGCACGAGAAGGCCGCCGCCGCACAGGATTCCGGTGCGTTCAAGGATCAGATCGTCGGCATCAAGACCAAGGACGCCGATGGCAACGACACCGTCGTGCTCGAGGACGGCGGCATCCGACGCGGCGGCACCGTCGAGTCGATGGCCGGCATCAAGCCAGCCTTCAAGGAGGACGGCGTGATCCACGCCGGCAACTCCAGCCAGATCTCCGACGGCTCGGCCGCCCTGCTGCTGATGAGTGCCGAGAAGGCCAAGGATCTCGGCCTCAGGCCGCTGGCCAAGGTGCACACCGCGGTGCTCGCCGGCGCCGACCCGGTCATCATGCTCACCGCACCGATCCCGGCCACCCAGAAGGCGCTCGCCAAGTCGGGCCTGAGCCTGGACCAGATCGGCGTGTTCGAGGTCAACGAGGCGTTCGCGCCGGTGCCGCTGGCCTGGCTCGAGGACATCGGCGCCGACGAGGCCAAGCTCAACCCCAACGGCGGCGCCATCGCCCTGGGCCACCCGCTCGGCGGTTCCGGGGCCCGCATCCTGACCACGCTGCTGTATCACATGCGGGACAACAACATTCAGTACGGCTTGCAGACCATGTGCGAGGGCGGCGGCCAGGCCAACGCGACCATCCTGGAGCTGCTGTGACAGAGGCCGCGACCGACACCGCCCCCGGCGCTCTCACCGAGCGCCGGGGCAACGTCCTGGTCATCACGATCAACCGGCCCGAGGCCCGCAACGCCGTCAACGCGTCGGTGTCCATCGGCGTCGGCGACGCCCTGGAAGAGGCGCAGCAGGATCCGGAGATCCGGGCCGTCGTCCTGACCGGCGCCGGTGACAAATCCTTCTGCGCCGGAGCGGATCTCAAGGCGATCTCGCGCGGCGAGAACCTCTTCCACCCCGAGCACTCGGAGTGGGGTTTCGCCGGCTACGTGCGGCACTTCATCGACAAGCCGACCATCGCCGCGGTCAACGGCACGGCCCTCGGCGGCGGCACCGAGCTGGCGCTGGCCAGCGACCTGGTGGTCGCCGAGGAACGCGCGAAATTCGGTCTGCCCGAAGTGAAGCGTGGGCTGATTGCCGGTGCCGGCGGGGTGTTCCGCATCGTGGCGCAGCTGCCGCAGAAGGTCGCCCTCGAGCTGATCTACACCGGTGAGCCGATCAGCTCGGCCGACGCGCTGCGCTGGGGTCTGATCAACCAGGTGGTGCCCGACGGCACCGTCGTGGATGCGGCGCTGGCGCTGGCCGAGCGGATCACCTGCAACGCGCCGCTGGCCGTGCAGGCCAGCAAGCGGGTGTCCTACGGCGCGATCGACGGCGTGGTCGCCGGCGACGAACCGTTCTGGAAGCAGACCTTCGCCGAGTTCTCGACGCTGCTGAAGACCGAGGACGCCATGGAAGGTCCGCTGGCCTTCGCGCAGAAGCGCGAGCCGGTCTGGAAAGCCAAGTAAGGGAAGCGAAAGCAGTGAAGCGAACGATTTTCGATGCCGAACACGAGGCGTTCCGCGAGACCGTCAAGGAGTACATCGAGCGTGAGCTCGTGCCCAACTCCGAGAAGTGGGAGACCGAGCGCATCGTCGACCGGTCGGCCTACACCGCGGCGGGCAAGTACGGCCTGATCGGGTTCAACATGCCCGAGGAGTACGGCGGTGGCGGCTCGGACGACTTCCGGTTCAACGCGATCATCGACGAGGAGATCGCCAAGGCCGGTGTGCACGGCCCCGCACTGAGCCTGCACAACGACGTCGTCGGCCCGTACTTCAAGGAACTGGCCAACGACGAGCAGAAGAAGCGGTGGCTGCCCGGCATCGCCAGCGGCGAGCTGATCATCGCGATCGCGATGACCGAGCCCGGCGCCGGCAGCGACCTGGCCGGCATCCGCACCTCGGCGGTGCGCGACGGGGACGACTGGATCATCAACGGCTCCAAGACGTTCATCTCCTCGGGCATCAACTCCGACCTCGTCGTGGTGGTGGCCCGCACCGACCCCGAGGCCGGCCACAAGGGGTTCACGCTGTTCGTGGTGGAGCGCGGCATGGAGGGCTTCACCCGCGGGCGCAAGCTCGACAAGATGGGCCTGCACAGCCAGGACACCTCCGAGCTGCACTTCGAGAACGTCCGGGTGCCCAGCGCCAACCTGCTCGGCAAGGAGGGGCGCGGGTTCTACCACCTGATGACCAACCTGCCCTCGGAGCGGCTGTCGATCGCGATCTCCGCGATCGCCGGCGCGCGTGCGGTGTTCGACGAGACGCTGCAGTACGCCAAGGACCGCAAGGCTTTCGGTCAGCCCATCGGCAGCTTCCAGCACAACCGGTTCCTGCTCGCCGAGATGGAGACCGAGCTCGAGGTCACCGAGACCTACATCGACCGCTGCCTGCGGGCCGTCGTCGACGGTGAGCTGACCGCGGTGGAGGCGGCCAAGGCCAAGTGGTGGGCCACCGAGACCGCCAAGAAGGTGGTCGACCAGTGCGTGCAGCTGCACGGCGGCTACGGCTACATGTTGGAGTACCGCGTCGCGCGGGCCTACGTCGACGGCCGGATCCAGACGATCTTCGGTGGCACCACCGAGATCATGAAGGAGATCATCGGCCGCGAGCTCGGCGTCTAGGAACGACTTCGGCGTGCTCGTCATCGCTCTATGCGATGGCGAACACGCCGAAATCATCTCAGCCGATGGGGGCTTCGGCGGCTGGGGTGAGCGTGGCCTCGGTGGCGGGCGCCTCCGCCGCCGAGGGTGCCTCGGCCGGCGCCTCGGTGGCCGTCGTGTCGGCCGTCGTCTCGGTCGTCGTGGTCTCCGTGGAGGTCTCGGTCGTCGACGTCGGCGTGATCGGGGCCGGCGCGTCGGCCGGGTTGAGCACCGAGTCGACGATGTAGATCCGCGCGTTCTGTGCGGTGATGCCGCCGCAGACGACCTTGGTGGTCTCGTTGACCTTGATGTCGCCGCCCGAGCCGGTCACCTCGACCTCGGTGCCCTCCTGGGTCGGCCGCTGGCCCTTGACGTCGTCGGGGCCCAGCAGGCCCAGGAACGCGTGGTAGTACACCAGCTGGGTGAGCGCGGCCGGGTCGGTGCGCAGCACCTCGAGCTGCTCGGGCGGCAGCGCCGCGAACGCCTCGTTGGTGGGCGCGAAGATCACGTACGGGCCGTTGTCGAACACCGGGACCACGTTGACGGCCGGGTTGAGCTGGCCGGAGATGGCCGCGTTGAACGTGCTGACGCTCGGGATGCTCGCCAGCGCGGTGCCGACCGGCAGATTGGCCAGTCCCTTCCAGTTCGGCAGGGCGTCCTTGAAGGCCCCGCAGTCGGGTCCCTGCGGGTCGGGGATCTCGGCCACCGGGGTGGACGGCTCGGCGTACGCGTTGACTGCCAGCGGAACCGACAGGGCGATCGCGGCGACACCCACGGCGGCGCCGATGGCCTTGCTGGTGCGACTGTTCACGGTGCTGCTCCTCATGCTTCTTCAGGTCGGTAGGCATGCTATGTGCCCGGATTGGCGACGGCCAAGTCGACGCCGCCCCGCCGACCCCCGCCCAGGACCACCCGCGGCGCGTTGACCTGTGCTTATCCACACCCGAGGAGAGACTCGTCTCGGTGCGGGCCCTACCATGGCGGCCATGCCTGAGCCGTTGATCCTGTCCGTCGCGGGGCATACCCCGCAGCTGCACGCCGAGAGCTGGGTGGCGCCCAACGCCACGGTGGTGGGCCGCGTCGTGCTGGCCGCGGCGGCCAGCGTCTGGTACGGGTCGGTGCTGCGGGCCGAGGCCGAGCCCATCGAGATCGGGGCGGGCACCAACATCCAGGACGGGGTCACCATCCACGTCGATCCGGGCTTTCCGTGCCGGGTCGGCTCCGGTGTCAGCGTCGGGCACAACGCGGTGCTGCACGGCTGCACGGTGGAGGACGGCTCGCTGGTCGGCATGGGCGCGGTGGTGCTCAACGGCGCCGTGATCGGGGCTGGGTCACTGGTGGCGGCCGGCGCGGTGGTGCCGCAGGGCGCTGTCATCCCGCCCGGGTCGATGGTGGCCGGGGTGCCGGCCAAGGTGCGCCGTGAGCTCAGCGACGACGAGATCGCCGGCATCCGCACCAACGCGGCGCTGTACCAGGAGCTGGCCAAGGCGCATCGCGGGGCCTAGCCGGCGTGCGTCGTGGGTCACATCTCGGCGTGGCGGGTTCCGATCCGCAGGGTGCGGGTACAGCCCTACCGTGAACTCCGTGCGGACCTTGGTGACCGGTGCGACAGGCTATGTCGGCTCTCGGCTGGTGAGTGCATTGCTCGCCGACGGCCATCAGGTGGCCGCCGCCACCCGAGATCCGGCCCGGCTGGCCGACTTCGGCTGGCGTGCCGAGGTTTCCGCGGTGCCGCTCGACGCCCACGACGAGGACTCGGTGCGGCGTGCCTTCGACACCGCGGGCCCGACCGATGTCGTCTACTACCTGGTGCACGGCATCGGGCAGCCCGGGTTCCGGGAGGCCGACAACCGCGCCGCGGCCATCGTCGCCGCGGCGGCCAAGGCGGCCGGGGTGCGCCGCATCGTGTACCTGGGCGGGTTCGTGCCCGATGACGACGGGCTCTCCGAGCACCTCGCCAGCCGAGCCGAGGTGGCAGAGGCGCTGACCGTCGACGGCGGCCCCGACGTGGTGTGGCTCGGTGCCGCGATGATCATCGGCGCCGGATCGACGTCGTTCGAGATGCTGCGCTATGTCGCCGACCGGTTCGTGCTGCTGCCCATGCCGGCGTGGTCGGCCAACCCGATCGACCCCATCTCTATCCGCGACGTGCTGTACTACCTGGTGGCCGCCGCCGACATCGACCACGTGCCCGCCGGCGCCTATGACATCCGCGGCCCGGAAACCACCACCTACGGCGATCTGCTGCGTAGCTATGCCCGCATCGCCGGGTTGTGGCGCACGCCGGTGCCCGCACCCGTCGACACCGCCCTGGTGTCCAGGATGACCGGCGCGTTCCTGCCCGTGCCCGCCGGGCTGGCAGCCGATCTCGTTGAATCCCTTGACCATCCGATGATGGCCTCTGAGGACGGGCTGGCCGGTGTGGTACCCGAGCCACCCGGCGGGCTGCTCGGTGTCGACGACGCGATCCGGCGGGCGGTGGCCAGCCCGCGACGTCGGCCGGTCAACGCCCTGGCCGATCCGCACCACCTCGCCGACACCGACCCGGACTGGGCCGGCGGTGACGCGCTGCGCCTGCGGCACCTCGCCACCGCGGTCACCCCGGCGGTGGCGCGACCCGTGCTCGGACTGATCGGGTTGGTGCCCGGGCCAGTCGCGGCCGCAGTGCGCACCGGCCTCGACACCGTGATCGCGTTGGTGCCCAAGGTGATTCCGGCGTGACCTCGGCGCGGGCCGGGGTGGCCGGCGAGTTCGCGCAGATCCTGCGGACCCGCGCCCCGGACTACAACGAACCGCCGTCGGTGATCGCCCGCCGCAAGGTCGCCGTCGGGGTCGTCCTGTTGATCGGGGCGGCGCTGCTGGGCTACTCGCTGAGCCGCCCGCCCGGGGACGGGACGTTCCTGTGGCTGACGCTGGCGCTGGCCGCGGCGTGGGCGGTGGGTGCATTGGCTTCCGGCCCACTGCATCTGGGTCACGTGCGGTTCCGTGGCCGCAATCAGCGCCCGGTGTTCACCGGCATCGTGGTCGGGCTCGTCGTCGGCGTGGCGTTCGTCGCCGGCGCGCTGGTGGCGCGGGAGATCCCCGGCGTGCGCGAGTACATCACCCGGGTGCTGGAGTACTCCAACACCGGGCCGCTGTGGCTCATCGTCTTCATCACGGTGGTCAACGGCATCGCCGAGGAGATGTTCTTCCGCGGTGCGCTCTACACCGCGCTGGCCAACATCCGACCGGTGCTCGTCTCGACCGCGCTCTATGTGATCACGACGGCGGCCACCACCGGCAACCCGATGCTGGGGTTCGCCGCGATCATCCTCGGTGCGGTGTGTGCGCTGGAGCGCCGAGCCACCGGCGGAGTGCTCGCCCCGATGTTGACCCACTTCTTCTGGGGTCTGGTCATGGTGCTCGCACTGCCGCCGATGTTCGGCGTGTAGCTCAGCTCAGCGGGTGGGCCAGCTCGTCGCGACGCATCTTGGCCGCCCACATCGCCACCGCGGCCAACAGCACCGGAAGCGAGCCGGCCACCAGGAAGATGGTCTGCATCGACACCACCTTCGACAGCGGGCCGACGATGGCGAACGACACCGGCATGAACGCCAGCGACACGAAGAAGTCCAGGCTCGACACCCGACCCAGCATCGCCGCGGGCACCCGGCGCTGCAGCAGCGTCCCCCAGATGACCATGCCGGCACCGTCGGTGACGCCGATGACGAAGGTGGCCAACGCCATCAGCGGGAACGACGAGGTCACCCCGACGACGGCCAGCGGGATCGAACCCACGCTCCACATGGTCATCATGACGGTCAGGTAGCGGCGCGGCAGCCGCCGTGACGACACCCCCAACGCGCCCAGCGCGCTGCCCATCCCGAAGAACGCCAGGATGAAACCGTAGGTCTGTTCGCCGTGCACGAAGCGGTCGGAGACGATGAACGGCAGCAGCACCTCGATCGGGCCCAGCACCACGAGCACGAACAGGCTGGCGAACAGCAGAGTCCACAGCAGCCACGGGGTGCGCGCCACGAAGCTGAACCCGTCGCGCAGATCCCGCAGCAACCGGGGATGCTCCCGGTCAAGTTGGGTGGCAGTGTCTTTCATGGACGGCCGGGAACACACCAGCAGCAGGAAGCCGACGGCGAACAGCACCGCCACCACCACCGCGCCCAGCGCCGGGAACGTCGCGCCGACCACCAGCCCGGCGACGGCCGGTCCGACGGCGCGTTGGAACACCGGCCGGACCACACCTTCGACCCCGTTGGCGGCCAGCAGTTGTTCGGGCGGCAGGATCCTCGGCAGGATCGCGCTGTAGGCCGGGAAGAAGAACGCCGCGGCGATACCGAGCGCGCCGGCGGCCACCGCCATGTGCCAGATCCGCAGCGCCCCAACCAGTCCGAGCACCGCGATGGCCGTGACGACGACCGTGTTGACGGCCTCGACGACGATGATGATCGCGCGCTGGCTGAGCCGGTCTGCGGCCAGGCCGCCGACGAGGACGAACGCCACCAGGCCCACGCCCAGGCAGGTCGCGACCAGCGACAGCGACGTCGGGTTGTTGTCCAGGGCGATGACCTGCAGGGCCATCACCACGGCCCACATGCCCTCGGCGAAGATCGACAGCGAGACCGCCGCGATCAGCAGCCGGTACTCCTTGGACCGGAAGGGCGCGAGCACCCGCCAACCGGCGGTTGCCACCGGCTGTTCGACGTCGACCTGGGTGCTCATCCGTCGATGGTCGCTCACCGCTGCCCGTCCCGTCGACTGATTTTCCGGGCGGGTGCAGCCACGAAAGCGCGCTGACAGCGCGCACTTCGCGTCCTCGGACGGGGGTCAGGAGCCGCTGAAGTTGGCGGGCCTGCGCTGCTGGAACGCCTGCACCCCTTCGCGGAAGTCCGCAGAGGCCAACAGCACCCGCTGGCCGGCCGTCTCGCGGTCGATCGCGGCCTCCAGCTCGGTCAGCGTCGCCGCGTTGACCGCCTCCTTGGTCTTGTGCAGTGCCACCGCGGCGCCCGAGCGCAGGCCGGCGATCACCGCGTCGACGGCGGCGTCGAACTCGTCGGCCGGATGCACCGCGCTGACCAGGCCCCAGTCGTAGGCCTCGGCCGCGGAGATGCGTTCGGCCAGCAGCGCCATCCGCATCGCGCGGATCCGGCCCACCGCCGCGGCGATCAGGGCCGACGCGCCACCGTCGGGCATCAACCCGATCTTGGTGAACGCCAGCATGAAAGAGGCCTTTTCCGAAGCCAATACGACATCGCAGGCCAGCGCCAGCGATACGCCCACCCCGGCGGCGACGCCGTGTACCGCGGCCACGGCCGGCTGCGGCAGGCTCATGATCGCGCGAACCGCGCGGTTGGCCGCGGCCAGCACATCGCCGGAGTCGCCGTTGGCGTGGTCCTCCTCGCTGATGCCCGCACCGGAGCAGAAGCCCCGCCCCGCACCGCCGATGCGCACCACCTTGACGCGGGGGTCGGACTTCGCGCGCTCGGCCGTCTCGGCCAGCGTCGTCAGCATGCCGTAGTTCAGCGAGTTCAGGCTGTCCGGGCGGTTGAGGGTCACCGTCAGCACCCCGTCGTCGAGGGCGACGGTGAGATCGTCGATACCCGTATAAGCGGTATCGGAATCGAGGGTCGTCATGCTCGTCCCCTTACGGTCGGGAGCAAATAGCGTCTGGATGTCACCGGGTGTGCCCGGGAGCCGATGCCCCGTATCCGGTCCGACTAGGTTATACAAGTAAGCTATGTCGGCGGTCAACCGAACGATGAGGTGAGGGGCGAGAAATGGCTGGACCACTGAACGGACTGCGCGTCGTGGAACTCGCCGGGATCGGGCCCGGCCCGCACGCCGCGATGCTGCTGGGCGATCTCGGTGCCGATGTGGTGCGCATCGAGCGGCCCGGCAAGGGCCCCGGCCCGGCGACCCGGCCCAGCCAGGACTACCTGCTGCGCAACCGCCGCTCGGTGGCGGCCAACCTCAAGAGCGAGGAGGACCGCGACATGGTCCTGCGGTTGATCGCCAAGGCCGACGTGCTGATCGAGGGCTTCCGGCCCGGCGTCACCGAACGTCTGGGCTTGGGACCGGACGACTGCTTCAAGGTCAACGAGCGGCTCATCTACGGGCGGATGACCGGCTGGGGGCAGGACGGTCCGCGGGCGCTGCAGGCCGGCCACGACATCAACTACATCTCGCTCAACGGGGTGCTGCACTCGGTCGGGCGCAAGGGGGAGCGACCGGTACCGCCGCTGAACCTGGCCGGTGACTTCGGCGGCGGGTCGATGTTCCTGCTCGTCGGGGTGCTCTCGGCGCTGTGGGAGCGGGAGCGCTCCGGCAAGGGCCAGGTGGTCGACGCGGCGATGGTGGACGGCTCCAGTGTGCTGTCGATGATGATGTTCGCGTTCCGCCGGATGGGCATGTGGAGCGATGAACGCGGGGTCAACATGCTCGACACCGGCGCCCCGTACTACGACACCTACGAGACCGCCGACGGCAAGTACCTCGCCGTCGGCTGCATCGAACCGCAGTTCTACGCCGAGTTCCTCGAAGGCATCGGCCTCGCCGGCGCGGATCTGCCCGGCCAGAACGACGTGAGCCGGTGGCCGGAGCTGCGGGAGGCGTTCACCAAGGCCATCGCCGCCCACGACCGCGACCACTGGGCGCAGGTGTTCGCCGGCACCGACGCCTGCGTGACGCCGGTGCTGTCGTTCGCCGAGGTGGAGCTCGAACCGCACATCGTGGAGCGCGATACGTTCTACCGCGAGGACGGCTTCGTGTTCCCCGCGCCCGCTCCGCGGTTCTCCCGGACGGCCCCGTCGGCTCCGAAACCGCCGCGCGCACCCGGCGCGGACACCGAAGCTGTTCTGCAGGAATGGGTTTAACCACAACGAAAGGAAACGATCTGTGGAGATCAAAGACGCCGCCGCCGTTGTCACCGGAGGTGCCTCCGGGCTCGGCCTGGCGACCACCAAGCGCCTGCTGGACCGGGGCGCCTCGGTCGTCGTGATCGACCTCAAGGGTGAGGACGTCGTCAAGGAGCTGGGCCCGCGGGCGAAGTTCGTCGAGGCCAACGTCGTCGACCCCGAGCAGGTGACCGCCGCGCTGGACGCCGCCGAGGAGTTCGGCCCGGTGCGCATCAACGTCAACTGCGCCGGCATCGGCAACGCGATCAAGACGCTGGGCAAGGACGGCCCGTTCCCGCTCGACGGGTTCCGCAAGGTCATCGAGGTCAACCTGATCGGCACGTTCAACGTGCTGCGGCTCTCGGCCGAGCGCATCGCCAAGACCGAGCCGATCAACGGCGAGCGCGGCGTCATCATCAACACCGCCTCGGTCGCGGCGTTCGACGGCCAGATCGGTCAGGCCGCGTACTCGGCGTCCAAGGGCGGCGTCGTCGGCATGACCCTGCCGATCGCGCGGGATCTGTCCCGCGACCTGATCCGCGTGGTCACCATCGCGCCGGGTCTGTTCAAGACCCCGCTGCTGGGTTCGCTGCCGCAGGAGGCGCAGGACTCGCTGGGCAAGCAGGTGCCGCATCCGGCCCGCCTCGGCGACCCGGACGAGTACGGTGCGCTGGCGGTGCACATCGTCGAGAACCCGATGCTCAACGGTGAGGTGATCCGTCTCGACGGCGCCATCCGGATGGCGCCGCGATGAGCGCTCGCGCGAAGAGAAAAAGGCCGAGGTAACTCCGTGGCATTGAGGACGAAGTTCACCGAGGTCTTCGGGGTCGAGCATCCGATCGCCCAGGGCGGGATGCAGTGGGTGGGTCGCGCGGAACTCGTTGCGGCCGTGGCGAATGCGGGTGCGCTGGGGTTCATCACCGCGCTGACGCAGCCGACGCCGGCGGATCTGGCCGACGAGATCGCCCGCTGCCGGGATCTGACGGACGAGCCGTTCGGGGTGAACCTGACGATCCTGCCGTCGATCAACCCGCCGCCCTACGACGATTACCGGCAGGTGATCGTCGATGCCGGGGTGAAGATCGTCGAGACCGCGGGCTCCAACCCGGCGCCACATCTGCCGATGTTCCACGACAACGGCATCAAGGTGTTGCACAAGTGCACCTCGGTGCGGCACGCGGTCAAGGCGCAGTCCCTCGGTGTGGACGGCATCAGCATCGACGGGTTCGAGTGCGCGGGCCATCCCGGTGAGGACGACGTGCCGGGGCTGGTGCTGATCCCGGCGGCGGCCGACAAGATCGAGATCCCGATGATCGCTTCCGGTGGCTTCGCCGACGGCCGCGGGCTCGCCGCGGCGCTGGCGCTGGGTGCCGACGGCATCAACATGGGGTCGCGGTTCATGTGCACCGTGGAGTCCTCGATCCACCAGAACGTCAAGGACGCCATCGTCGCCGGCGACGAGCGGGGCACCGAGCTGATCTTCCGCACCCTGCGCAACACCGCCCGCGTCGCGAGCAACAAGGTCTCCCGTGAGGTCGTGGAGATCCTCGACAAGGGTGGTCAGTTCGAGGACGTCAAGGATCTGGTGGCCGGCGTGCGCGGCCGTAAGGTGTTCGAGAACGGTGACCTCGACGCCGGGATCTGGACGGTGGGCACCGCGATGGGGCTGATCAACGACATCCCGACGGTCGGGGAGCTGGTCTCGCGCATCGTCAGCGAGGCCGAGGCGGTGATCACCGGCCGACTGGCCGACATGGTGACGCGCTCGGTTGAACCGGCGGGGGTCTGAAGAACAAGAAGGATCAACGACGACGTCCGCGCGGCACCGTCATCACCGGTTGCCGCAGTGTCGAGCAGCGGGAATGGCCGAAGGCGCGTCCGGAAGGGCGCGCCTTCTGTCACACCGCGGTGGGCAGTACGTGCTCGTCGTCGAGTTGCTCGGCGGTGAGCCCCTCTACCAGGACATCGCCGTGGTAGAGCGCGTCGAAATCAACCTTGATGACATCAGCACTGGTGTCGTCGATCCACATGTACTGGACAGTAACCACCGGCTCTAAGGATTCTTTGAGTGACCTGTCGGAAAACTGTGGCAATTCTTACCGCCGAGTAGGGTCGCGGAGCTACCGGCGGGTAGCGCTCAGTGCGCAGGGGCGCCCGCGGGGGTGCTGAAATGGATCGGATTCACCCCGTACAGCGCCACCCAGGTCAGCACCGCGGCCCCGAAAGCCACCACGAGCAGGCCCAGGACCAGGGGTTTCGGCCAGTTCACCCGTCGCAGCAGCCGCCGGTCCACCGAGTAGGAGCCGGCGCCGGTGAACAGCAGGGTGGCCGCGCCCAACGCCAGCAGGAACGGCACGTTGAACGGGTTGGACCACACCGCCTCACCGGAGACGTTGACCGCCCACGCGCATGCCATGGCGCTGAGCACGCCGCACGCCGCCAGCGGGGTCAACGCGCCCAGCAGCAGTCCGATGCTGCCCAGCACTTCGGTGGCGGTCACCATGAACGCCGCGAGCGCCGGCAGCCGCCAGCCGCCCTCGGCCATGTAGCCGACGGTGGTCGAGAAGTCGGAAGCCTTGATGATCCCGCCCTGCAGGATCGCGGCGGCCAATCCCACCCGCAGGATCACCAGGCCGGTGTCGGCGATGCCCGATGCGGGCTTGGGAAGCGCGGGATCAGCGGTCATGGAGGCCCAACCTATCCTGCGCGGTGCGTTCTGTGCCTTGTTCGCCGTCATGCCCGAATCGACTCTGAACGGCCGCAAAACTCATCGCTGATAGCTTGGCGGCGACAGCTGTGCCGGGTCGAGATGGGACGCCGCCGTGTTGCAACGCATCGCCACGCTGGCCCTCGCGGCCCCGCGGCGCATCCTCGTGGCCGCCGTGCTGGTGATGGTCGCCTGCGGGGTGTTCGGCATCCCGGTGGCCAACCACCTGTCCGCGGGCGGGTTCCAGGATCCGACCTCGCAGTCGGCTCAGGCCACCCAGCTGCTGGTCGACAAGTTCGGCCAGGGCGACATGGACCTGGTCCTCAGCGTGACCTCCGAGAACGGCGTCGACAGTCCTGCCGCGCGGGCCGTCGGTACCGATCTGGTCGGCCGGCTCGAAGCCTCACCGCACGTCGGCACGCTGACCTCGGCGTGGACCGCGACGCCGGAGGCGGCCGCGGCGCTCGTCAGCACGGACGGCAAGACCGGCCTGATCGTCGCGGGCATCACCGGCGGGGAGAACAACGCCCAGAAATACGCCAAGGAACTCACCGACGGGGTGCTCGGTGAGCGCGACGGTGTCACCGTCGCCGCCGGCGGGGTGGCGATGACGTATGTCCAGATCAACGCGCAAACCGAAAAAGACCTGCTGCTCATGGAATCCATCGCGATCCCGCTCAGCTTCGCGGTGCTGGTGTGGGTCTTCGGGGGGCTGCTGGCCGCCGCGCTGCCGCTGGCCGTCGGCGCGTTCGCGATCCTCGGGTCGATGGCGGTGCTGCGCGCAGTCAGCCTGCTCACCGACGTCTCGATCTTCGCGCTGAACCTGTCCATTGCGATGGGACTGGCGCTGGCGATCGACTACACGCTGTTGATCATCAGCCGTTACCGCGACGAGCTGGCCGACGGCGTCGACCCCGACCGCGCGCTGGTGCGCACCATGGTCACCGCGGGGCGGACCGTGCTGTTCTCCGCGATGACGGTCGCGCTGTCGATGGTCGCGATGGTGCTGTTCCCGATGTACTTCCTCAAATCGTTCGCCTATGCCGGCATCGCGGTGGTCGGCTTCGCGGCGCTGGCCGCCATCGTGGTGACGCCCGCGGCGATCGTGCTGGCCGGGGAGCGGCTCGACGCGCTCGACGTCCGCAAGCTGGTGCGCCGGCTGCTGGGCAGACGCGAGCCGGTCCACCGGCCGGTGCAGGAGATGTTCTGGTACCGGACGACGAAATTCGTGATGCGCCGGGCGATCCCGATCGGTGTCGCGGTGGTGGCGCTGCTGCTGTTGTTGGGTGCGCCCTTCCTCGGGGCGAACTGGGGCTTCCCCGACGACCGGGTACTGCCGCCGAGCGCGTCGGCGCGGGCCATCGGCGACCAGATGCGCGCCGACTTCGCCGTCGATTCCTCCCGCAACGTCGTCGTCGTGCTGCCGGACACTGGCTCGGTAACCCCCGACGAGTTCGGCCAGTACGCCGCCGAACTGTCCCGGGTGCCGGACGTCGCCTCGGTGTCGGCCCCCACCGGCACCTTCGTCGATGGTGCGATCGTCGGGCCACCCTCGGCCCCAGCGGGTTTCGCCGACGGCAGCGCATTCCTGACCGTGGCCAGCCAGGCGGCGCTGTTCACCGATGCATCCGAAGCTCAGCTGGACCGGCTGCACGCCGTCACACCGCCGGGCGGGGCGCAGGCGCAGCTGACCGGCCTGGCCCAGATCAACCGGGACAGCGCCGATGCGATCACCTCACGGCTGCCCACGGTGCTGGCGATCATCGCCGCCATCACCTTCGTGCTGCTGTTCCTGCTCACCGGCAGCGTGCTGTTGCCGCTGAAAGCGTTGGTGCTCAACGTATTGTCCCTGACCGCCGCGTTCGGCGCGCTGGTGTGGATCTTCCAGGACGGCCACCTCGGCGCGCTGGGCACCACCCCGACCGGCACCCTGGTGGCGAACATGCCGGTGCTGCTGTTCTGCATCGCGTTCGGCCTGTCCATGGACTACGAGGTGTTCCTGGTCTCCCGGATCCGCGAGTACTGGCTTGCGGGGGGTGACTCCGACCTCGACCCGCACGGGAGGAGTGATGAGGCCGTCGCGCTCGGCCTGGCCCGCACCGGCCGGGTGGTGACCGCCGCTGCGCTGGTGATGTCGATCTCGTTCGCCGCGCTGATTGCCGCCCAGGTGTCGTTCATGCGGATGTTCGGCGTCGGCCTGACCCTGGCGGTGCTCGCCGACGCCACCCTGGTCCGGATGCTGCTGGTGCCGGCGTTCATGCACGTGCTGGGCCAGTGGAACTGGTGGGCACCGGCACCGTTGGCCCGGCTGCACCAGCGAATCGGCTTGAGCGAGAGCGTCGAGGACGAACCCGCGCTCGAGCGTACCGTGACATCGACACCCGACCCGAAGGAGGCGTCCGAGTGAGTGACACCGTCGACAATCCGTTCTTCGCGCGGCTGTGGACGGCCATGTCGTCGCGGGAACCCGAGTCGCTGCGCAGGCTGCGGCGAGAGAACCTGGCGGGGCTCACCGGCCGCGTTCTCGAGGTCGGCGCGGGCACCGGCACCAACTTCGAGTTCTATCCCACCGCGGTGACCGAGGTGGTGGCCGTCGAACCCGAACACCGGCTCGCCACCGTCGCCCGGCGGGCCGCCGAGACCGCTCGAGTGCACATCACCGTCGACCCCGACACCGTCGAGAAGTTCGCCGACACAGCGCAATTCGACGCCGTGGTGTGCTCGTTGGTGCTGTGCTCGGTCGACGATCCGGAACAGGTTGTGCGCCACCTGTTCTCGCTGCTGCGTCCCGGCGGGCAGCTGCGCTACCTGGAACACGTCGCGGGGATCGGCGCGCGGGGCGGGCTGCAGAAGGTCGCCGACGCCACCATCTGGCCCCGGCTGCTGGGCAACTGCCACTCGCATCGGCACACCGAGCAGACCATCGTCGGGGCGGGCTTCCACGTCACGGGTGCGCGCCGGGAGTGGGTGTTCCCGCCCTGGTTGCCGGTGCCGGCCTCGGAGTTCGCGATCGGTGTGGCCGTCAGGCCGGGCTGAGCGGTCAGCCCAGCAGCGCGGGCAGGCGCTGCAGCAACCCCGGTAGCGCGCTGACGGCGGTGTCGCGCACCGTCACCGTCGCCGTACTCGACAGCGGGGTGGGCTCGGGATTGACCTCGATGACGGGGGTGCCGTTGGCCAACGCCAGTTCGGGCAGGCTGGCCGCCGGGTAGACCACCGACGAGGTGCCCACCACCACGACCACGTCGGCGCTGATCACCGCTTCGACGGAGCGCTGCCAGGCAGCGTCGGGCAGGGCCTCGCCGAACCACACCACGTTGGGCCGGATCAGCCCGCCGCACCGGAAGCACGGCGGCGGCTCCACGGCCTCGACCGGCTCCGGCATCGTGGGCACCTCGTCCAGGAACGCCGATCCGCACAGATCGCAATGGAATTCGAAGAGGCTGCCGTGCACGTGGTAGACCGTTGTGCTGCCGGCCCGCTCGTGCAGGTTGTCCACGTTCTGCGTCACGACGTGCACGTCGGCGTAGTCCTGCCAGGCCGCCACGGCGCGGTGGGCGTCGTTCGGTTGCACCTTCTTCATCATGTGGTGGCGCCACAGGTACCACGCCCACACCCGCTCGGGGTGCGCACGCCAGCCCTGTGAACTGGAGATCTCGTAGGGGTCGACCTTGGCCCACAGACCGGTCTCCGTGTCGCGGAACGTGGGCACACCGCTCTCGGCCGAGATGCCCGCTCCGCTGAATACCGTGACCTGCACCCCACCAAACTAGCCGTTGTGAGTGATACTGGGCACGTGGCCGATTTGGGGGATTGGGTTCGGGTGGACCCGCGGGCTCCCAAACCGCTGTTCGACCAGCTCAGGACGCAGATCATCGACGGGGTCCGGGACGGCCAGCTGGCCCCGGGCACCCGGTTGCCCACGGTGCGGGAATTGGCCGGTCAGATCAATCTCGCCGTCAACACCGTCGCGCGGGCCTACCGCGAACTCGAAGCCGCGGGCATCCTCGAAACCAGGGGCCGGTTCGGCACTTTCGTCGCCCGCTCCGATCCCGCCGACACCGCGATGGCCACCGCCGCGCACACCTACGTCTCGGCGGCCCGGGCGCTCGGTGTCGACAAGGCCGAGGCGCTGCGCTACGTGGAGGCCGCGTTCGGCTGATCAGCCGAACTCGAGCAGCGTCATCAGCGGGCGCACCGGGTCGAACAGCGGAATGCGCGTCGCCGTCCACAGCACCGCGTTGAGGACCCGGCCCCGGATCTTCTCCGGCGGCAGATCGTGCACCGCCCGTATGCCGGGAACCGTGTGGACCAGGTCGGCCGCCTCCCGCACCGACAGCGTGAACGGCATCGGCGGCACCCGGTAACGGCGCGAGGCCCGCATCCCGCGCCGCGCCAGCGCGGCGAACCCCGACGGCGGCAGGTCGAAGATCATCTGCGCGCCCGGGAACCGGGCCGCGCACGCGGTGATCAGTCCCATGGCCTCATCGGGCTGCAGGTACATCAGCAACCCCTCGGCGGTGATGAATACGCCGTGCTCGGGATCCACCCGGTCCATCCAGCTGTAGTCCAGCGCCGACTGGGCGCACACCTGCACCCGGTCCGAGGCGGGCAGCAGCTTGTCGCGCAGCTCGACCACCGGCGGCAGGTCCACGGTCAGCCAGCGGAACCGGTTCGCACCGTCGCCGATGTCGGTCGCGTCGAGCCGGTAGAAGCTGGTCTGCAGCCCCTCGGCCAACGCCACCACGGTGGCCCTGGGGTGATCACGCAGGTAGCGGCGGGTGCACTTGTCGAAGACCAAGGCGCGCAACGCCATATCCTGGCGGCGGACGAAGCCGAACTTGGCGAAGTCGTAGTGGATGGAGTCGAGCAGGTGGATCGCCATCGGGTCGTCGATGACGGCGTCCGGGCGCTTGGCCTCGGTGGCCCGGACCAGCAGCGTCATCAGCGCCGTCTCGGACACCCCGGACAGGTCGGCGGCGTGCTTGGCGGTGTCGGTCATCGGTTTCCCGTCTCGGTCCGCGCTATCCGCGCAGCACCTTGTCGATCGTGCGCAGGTTGCGCGTGGTGGTGGAGGACTTGTATCGCTTCTTGCCCATCGTCTTGCCCATGCTGCTGTCGAGGGTATTCGCGCGCCGGACCTGCCAGTAGATCACCCCGTCGCCGGGTTCGATCTTCTCTCCGTCCCCGGGGAGGTCGGCCAGCTCGCTCAGCTCGGCCAGCACGGCGTCGTCGCTGACGAACGTGATGTAGGAATGGTGCCCGTCGACCTCGCGGGGGAACGGGTACGCCGCCGACAGCGCACCCAGCGTCGCCAGATCGTAGACGAGCACCCAAGCGTCGTAACCGAATTCGTCGCGCAGTGCCCGCTCGGCGGTGGCCCGGACCGTCGCCGTGTCCGACGGGCTGTCCAGCACCACGTTGCCGCTGGCCAACAGCGTCTTGACGTCGGTGAACCCGGCGCCGCGCAACGCGTCGGCCACCGCGGCCATCTTCAGCGTCACCCCGCCCACGTTCACCCCGCGCAGGAAGGCGGCATAGCGCGGCATCAGCCGAACTCCAGCAGCATGATGCTCGGCCGCAGCCGGTGCAGCACACCGCGGTCGAGCAGTCGTTGCGGGACGGTGCCGAACAGGCCCCGGCCCGGGGGCAGTGTGATGTCGCGGGCCCGACGCACCCCGGGAATTCCGCCCGCCAGCGCGAGGCCCTGGTCGGCGGTCAACGCGAACGGCATCGGCGGTGCGGTGTACCGGCGGGTCAGCCGCAGGCCGCGCAGCGTGCGGGCGCGCAACCACGGCGGGATGGAGTCGAACATCATGGCGCCGCCGGGGAATCGCCGCGCGCAATCGGCGATCAGGGCGAGCACGTCGGCGGGCTCCAGGTACATCAGCAGTCCCTCGGCGGTGACGAACACACCGTCGCCGGCGTCGACCCGGTCCAGCCAGCTGCGGTCCAGCGCCGACTGGGCCAGCCCCACGATGCGGTCATCGGTGGGCAACAACTTCGCTCGCAAGTCCATCACCGGCGGTAGATCGACCGAATACCAGGTGAACTCGGCGTCGGCGTGGTTGCGGGTCAGCCGCCAGAAGCTGGTCTGCAGGCCTTCGGCCAGGGCCACCACCGACGCCCGCGGATGTTCGGCCAGGTAACGGGCCGTCGGGTCGTCGAACGCGTTGGCCCGCAGCGCGTGCACCTGGTGCGGGCGACCGAACTTGGCGTAGTCGTAGGCGATGGCGTCGAAGACGGTGATCGCCCACGGATCGCGGATCACCCCGTCGCTGCGTTTGGCTTCGCTCGCGCGGTTGCGCAGCGTCCACAACGTCGTGGCGGACACGCCGTCGAAGACGCCGCCGTCAACCTGCGGTGCTGGCGCCATCGGTTCGATCATCCCAGACCGCGACGCGCCGTAGGCTCGTCCCATGACGCGCGATGTGTTCGACGACAAGCTGCTGGCGGTGATCGCCGGGAACTCCCTCGGCGTACTGGCCACCATCAAACGGGACGGCCGGCCGCAGCTGTCCAACGTGTCCTACTACTTCGACCCGCGCGCGTTGACCATCTCGGTGTCGATCACCGAACCGCGGGCCAAGACGCGCAACCTGCGGCGTGATCCGCGCGCTGCGCTGCATGTCAGCTCCGACGACGGCTGGGCCTACGCGGTGGCCGAGGGCGACGCGATCCTCACCCCGCCGGCCGCGGACCCCGGCGACGACACCGTCGAGGGACTCATCGCGCTGTACCGCAACATCGCCGGGGAGCACCCGGACTGGGACGACTACCGCCGCGCGATGGTCGACGACCGGCGGGTGCTGATGACGCTGCCGATCGCCCACGTCTACGGCATGCCCCCGGGACTGCGCTGAGCGGGCTACGCTTCGGGGCATGGCAGCCAAGGGGTCGGCAGAGTCTTCGGAAGCTCCCGAGGACGACACCAAACGCAGGTTCAAGGAGGCGCTCGAGCGCAAGAAGGCGGCCAACGCCGCCGGCGGCTCGGCCCACAAAGACGCCGGTGCCAAGCAGCCCCGCGCGCACGGACCGGTGGAGAACCGCCGGGAGTTCCGCCGCAAGAGCGGTTAGCCTCCGGCCCCAGGGCTCCCTCGCCGCCGCGAGCACCCCAGGACTCCGTCGCCGAAATTGCATTCCAGCAGGCGTCTACTCGACCTTTTCCTGCTGGAATGCCATTTCGGCGGAGTCTGTGGCGAGGGCGCGGGCGGCGGCCAGCGCGGCCAGCATCGCCGCCGCGCAGTACAGGCCCTCGTCCTTCAGACCCCACCCGACCGACGCCAGGGTGGCCGCGCCGGCGATGCACAGCAGGGTACCGACGGCGGCGCTGCGCGGTCCGGGCCCGGCCACCCGGCCGCCGTCCCACAGCGGCAGCGGGTCGTTCTCCAGCGGCCGCAGCGTCGCGAACACCGCCGCGACCGCGGCGCCCATCAGCAGCAGCTGCAGCGCCGAGAGCGCGACGAAGTCGGGGGAGCCGGGGTCGAAGCGCGGGTGCCCCAGGTAGTCGAACACCAGGTGGATGCCCAGCAGCACCGGGATGTGCCAGAGGTACAGCGTCATCGCCCCGGAGTTGCCGATCACCGTCAACCACCACACCCGGCGTCGGCGGGCCCACCGGTTGATCACGGGTGCGGCGGCAATGGCGAACGCGCACAACATGATCGCGTGCCCCGCCAGTAGCAGCGACGGCGGCGTCATGTTCTTGAGCTGCTGGGTCTCGATGCCGACCAGGCTCAGTTCGTAGGGCCCGGACACCAGCAGCGCGACGTTGACCGCGAACATCGCCGCGCCGAGCGCGCAGGCCGCGCGTGCGGTCAGCAGCCGGCGCCGGTAGGCGACACCGAGCATGCCCGGGATCAGCCACGCCGCCATGTTCAGATAGCCCAGCGCCGAGAGTCCGTCGACGTTGAGACGCAGGACGTCGACCGCCGCGACGACGCCGTAGCCGGTGGCCACGGCGGCCACCAGCCGGCCGGTGGTGGTGATGCGGGCCAGCGCCGGGATCGCGGCCAGCACCAAGACGTATGCCCCGAGGAACCAGAGCAGCTGGATGGACACGCCGGCGACCGGCTCGTAGACGTGCTCGGGCAGGACGACGCGCAGCACCGCCAGCGTCACCGCCCAGAACGCCAGGTAGAAGAACACCGGGCGGTAGAGCCGGGTGCAGCGGCGCATCAGCCAGTCGCCCCAGCTGTGACCCGGCGTCCACGAGTTCACCGAGGCGGCCACCCCGGCGAAGAAGAACAGCGGCATGATCTGGAAGATCCACGTCAGGGCCTGGAACACCGGCGACGCGGTGAGCAGGTTGCTCCAGATGAAGACGTCGTCGCGGATGGTGCTGGTGGCCATCACCGTGTGGCCGACCACCACGCCGAGCAGCGCGGTGATGCGGATGACGTCGATGGCCCGGTCGCGGTCGGGCGGGGTGGTGGCTTCGACCTCGGCGGGGCGTGGGAACGGCGCGGCGACGCTCATGGCGCCACAGTAGGCGGGAGCCGGTGCCGCGGACCTAGGTAGAACTACCCGTCCCGAACGCCGAAATTGCATTCCAGCAGGCCGCTTCTCGGCCTTTCGCGGCTGGAATGCAATTTCGGCGAACTTGGTGGGTGCTTAGTGGGCGACGGCCTTCTCGGCACCGATGCCGGTCAGCGAACGCACCTCCATCTCGGCGGCCACCTTCGGATCCTCGTCGTCGGGCGAGGTCAAGGTCCCGACGATGCCGAGGATGAAGGCCAACGGGATCGACACGATGCCGGGGTTGGCCAGCGGGAAGAACGCGAAGTCCGCGTCGGGGATCATCGCGGTCTTCGAGCCCGACACCGCGGGGGAGAAGACGATCAGCACGATGGTGGAGATCAGACCGCCGTACATGCTCCACAGGGCGCCGCGGGTGTTGAACCGCTTCCAGTACAGCGAGTAGATGATCGTCGGCAGGTTTGCCGCCGCCGCCACCGCGAACGCCAGCGCCACCAGGAACGCGATGTTCTGCCCGTTGGCCAGGATGCCCAGCCCGATCGCCAGCACACCCAGCACCACCGCGGTGATCCGCGAGACCCGCACCTGCTCGGCCTCGGTCACGTTGTGCGACTTCATCACGCTGGCATAGATGTCGTGGGCGAACGACGCCGACGCGGTGATGGTCAGGCCGGCGACGACCGCGAGGATCGTCGCGAACGCGACCGCCGAGATGACACCGAGCAGGATCACCCCGCCCAGCTGGAACGCCAGCAGCGGTGCCGCCGAGTTCACGCCACCGGCCGCGCCGAGGATGCGGTCCGGACCGACCAGCGCCGCCGCGCCGTAGCCCAGCACCAGGGTGAACAGGTAGAACGCGCCGATCAACGCGATCGCCCACACGACGGACCGCCGAGCTTCTTTGGCGGTGGGCACCGTGTAGAACCGCATCAGCACGTGCGGCAGGCCCGCGGTGCCGAGCACCAGCGCCAGCGCCAGCGAGATGAAGTTGATCTGCGAGGTCAGCGAGCCGCCGTACTGCGCGCCCGGCGCCAGCACGTCCCGGCTGGAGACGCCGGTGGTGGTGGACCCGCTGATAGCCGACTGCGCCGAGCCGAGGATCTCGGAGAAGTTCACCCCGAACTTGACCAGCACCATGACCGTCATCAGCCCGGCGCCGGTGATCAGCAGCACCGCCTTGATGATCTGCACCCAGGTGGTGCCCTTCATGCCGCCGACGAGGACGTAGACGATCATCAACACGCCGACCACGGCGATCACCAGCGACTGCCCGGCGCGGCTGTTGATGTCGAGCAGCAGGGCCACCAGGCCGCCGGCGCCCGCCATCTGGGCCAGCAGGTAGAACAGCGACACCGCCAGCGTGTTGGTGGCCGCGGCCAACCGCACCGGCCGCTGCTTGAGCCGGAAGCTCAGCACGTCGGCCATGGTGAATCGTCCTGTGTTGCGTAGCAATTCGGCCACCAACAGCAGGGCGACCAGCCAGGCGACCAGGAAGCCGATCGAGTACAGGAACCCGTCGTAGCCGTAGACGGCGATCGCGCCGGCGATGCCGAGGAAGCTCGCCGCCGACAGGTAGTCACCGGCGATGGCGATGCCGTTCTGCGGCCCGGAGAAGCCGCGCCCGCCGGTGAAGAACTCGTCGGCGGTGGCGTTGCGCTTGCTGGCCCGGATCACCACGATCATCGTCACGACGACGAACAGGCTGAAGATGCCGATGTTGGCAGCCGGGTTGCCGATCGTCTCGGTCTGCGCCAGGAAAGTCGTGGTCATCGAAGCTCACTCTCCAGTTCGGTGCGGATCTTCGCGGCCCGCGGATCGAGCTCACGGTTGGCGAACCGCACGTACAGACCCGTGATCAGGAAGGTCGACAGGAACTGGCCCAACCCGATGAGCAGGCCGACGTTGATGTCGCCCCACACCTTGGTGCCCATGAAATCGTGGGCGAAGGCGCCGAGCGCGACGTAGGTGGCGTACCAGATGAGGAATACCGCGGTCATCGGGAAGACGAAGCGGCGCAAACGGCTCCGCAGTTCCTGGAACTCGGGGCTGGCCTGGACTTCTAGATAGCGTTCGCCGCTGATTGCTTCCGGGCGAATCGGAAGACCTGTCTCGGACACCTTGACCTCACACTCCCTGACTGATGTGAACCCGCACTGCGGCGAAACTAGTTGAGATGTGAGTCACATACCCACCGCCGGTGCGGGTGACACGGTGAGGGCAGGGGTCGATGCGGTGAACGGTCGATCGGTGACGACGAACGGTGGAGCGCTCAGCGTGCTCGTTGGTCTTCGCGCAAGCGCTCATCGATTGTTTGGTCTTCGCGCAAGCGCTCATCCGCATTGTCTGGTCTTCGCGCAAGCGCTCATCCGCATTGTCTGGTCTTCGCGCAAGCGCTCATCCGCCCGGCAGGCGTTCGATCCCCATCCCCAGGTGTTCGGGCAGGTGCATCCGCGCGAAGCTCTGCGCGACGTCGCCGGGCACCGTGGCCCGGGTGAACCGGCTGACCACGATCATCGTCACGAACGCCAGCGGCACGCTGACCGCGGCCGGGTACCCGATCAGCACCGCGGGCCAGCCGCCCAGCGCGTCCTCGTCGATACCGGCCACCGCGAGGGTGACCGCGCCGCCGGAGAGCAGGCCGCCCACCGCCAGCCCGCACACTGCGCCCCTGGCGGTGAGCCCGCGCCACCAGATGCCGAGCACCAGCAACGGGCACAACGTCGAGGCCGCCACCGCGAACGCCAGCCCGACGCTGCGGGAGAGCTCCAGCCCGCCGGACGCCGCCAGCGCCAACGGGATCGGGATCAGCCCCCCGACCACCGCCGCCCGTCGGAAGTCGCGCACCCGGCCCGGCAACACATCGGTGGCCAGCGCCCCGGCGAAGCTCACCAGCAGGCCCGACGAGGTGGCCAGGAACGCGGCGATGGCACCGGCGGCGGCCAGCGCCGCCAGCATCTGCCCCACCGGCCCGGCGATCGCCGAACCGGGTGCCAGCAGCACCGCCGCGTCCGCGGTGCCGGTGATCAACAGCTGCGGCACGTACAACCGCGAGAACACCCCCAGCAGCGTCGGGAACAGATAGAACAGCGACAGCAACGCGATCACCGCGAGCGCGGTGCGCCGGGCGGCCCGGCCGTCGGGGTTGGTGTAGAAGCGCACCAGCACGTGCGGCAGCCCCATGGTGCCCAGGAACGTGGCCACCATGATCGAGAGCACCTGGTACAGCGGGTGCGGGCCGCCGAGCCCGCCGCCGGAGGCGATCCAGTCCGACCCGGTCGCCGGGGTGCCCGCGACGACGGGGGTGGCCGCGCCTGCGGTCAGGGTCAGGGTGCTGCCCGCGCCCAGGACGTGGTCGCCGACCGCGCCGATCGGGGCCCCCTCGACGTCGCGGTCGTCCAGGGTGCCGGTCACGGTGATCCCGGCGGGGTCGGCCACCTGCACGACGACGTCGGTCTCGATGGCCACCGTGGTGTCCTGCTGCACGGTCGGCGGCAGCGGCCCGCCCAGCTCGCCGCCGCGGTCGGCGAAGAACAACCCCGTCAGCGCCAGCGCCGGGACCGCAACGGCGGTCAGCTTGAGCCAGTACTGAAAGGCCTGCACGAACGTGATCGAGCGCATCCCGCCGGCCACCACGTTGGCGATGACGATGCCGCCGACGACCAGCGGTCCGAACCAGACCGGAACGCCGAGAAGGGTTTTCAGAGCCAGGCCGGCGCCCTGGTACTGCGGCACCAGGTAGAAGACGCAGATCACGACGACGACGAGCATCGCGACCTTGCGCAGCCGCGCCGAGCCGAGCCGGAACTCGGCGAAGTCGGGGACGGTGTAGGCCCCCGAGCGGCGCAGCGGGGCGGCGACGAACAGCAGCAGCCCGAGATAGCCTGCGGTGAAACCGACCGGGTACCACAGCGCGTCGGCGCCGTACTTGGCGATCAGCCCGGCGACCCCGAGAAACGATGCGGCCGAGAGGTATTCCCCCGAGATCGCCGCCGCGTTCCACCTCGAGCCGACGGTGCGTGAGGCCACCAGGAAGTCAGACGTGGTGCGGGAGAACCGCACCCCGTACGCGCCGATCGCGATGGTGGCCACCGCTGCGGCCAGCAGCGCTGCGGCGGTCAGCGGGGACCCGGTCACGGTTCGGCGTCGATGACGCGGACGAAGTCGCGCTCGGCCTGCTCGCCGAGACGCACCGACAGCCAGCCGATGCCGTACAGCAGCGGATACACCAACCCGGCCAGCACCAGCCAGTTCAACCGGATCCCGAACAGCGTGAGCGCGCCCAGCCCGGGAAACGCCGCGTTGAGCAGTGGGATCGCGCCGATCAGCGCGACCACCAGCGCGGCCAGCCGCAACGCCAGCCCCAGCTGCGCCCGCACCAGCCCGCGCACCAACGCGTCCCCGACCTGCGTCTGCTCCTGCACCTCGACCCGGGTGCGCACCATCCGCGCGCCGCGCCGGTGCGCCAGCACCACCCGCTGCCGCTGCGGCCGTTCGCTGCTAGTCATCGCCGTTCCCGGCGGGTCGCAGGCTGCGCATCGGGTTGCGCACCACCCGGTCGCGCAGCTCGCGGGCCTGGCGGCGGCTGACCGGGAGCTCGACCGCCGGCGATGCGCCGTTGGCCCGCAACCGCACCAGGACCCCGTTGTCGGTGTTCCGCAGCCCCGTGACCAACCGCATCGCCACCAGGTACGAGCGGTGCACCCGCTGGAATCCGTAATTGCGCCACCGGGTTTCCAGGGTGCTCAGCGGGATCCTGACCAGGTGCGAGCCCGACGCCGAATGCAGCCGGGCGTAGTCGCCCTCGGCTTCCACCCAGCCGATGCTGTCGCGGGGCACCAGGTGCGTGACACCGCCGAGTTCGGCCGGGATGACGTCGGATTCCAGTTGCCTGTCGGTGGTCTCGTCCCTGTCTTCGGGGGCCGGCGGGGCCGAGCGGGCCGCGGCGGCACGCCGGACGGCTTCGTCGAGGCGGTCCTCGCGGATCGGTTTGAGCAGGTAGTCGACGGCGCCGACGTCGAACGCCGCGACGGCCTTGTCGTCGTGGGCGGTGACGAACACGATGGCGGGCCGGTGCGAGAAGTTGGCCAGCACCCCGGCCAGCTCGATGCCCGTCAGGCCCGGCATGTTGATGTCGAGGAACACCGCGTCGATGGTGTGGGCGTTGAGTTCGCGCAGCGCCGAGGTGGCGTCGCCGGCGCGGAACACCTCGCCGATGTCGGGGTGCCGGCCCAGCAGGTAGGCCAGCTCGTCGAGGGCCGGGGCCTCGTCATCGACGGCGAGCACGGTCAGCGAGGTCGTCACTGGCTCACCCCGAACGCACCTCCGCTGGCCCGCACACCCGACCGGAACTTCGGCACCCGCATCACCACTTTGGTCCCGGCGCCGATCGCAGTCTCGACCACCAGACCGTAATCGTTGCCGAACGCCGCGCGCAGGCGGTGGTCCACATTGGTCAGCCCGACGTGGGCGGAGTGCCCGTCGACGGGGGCGCCGTCGGACAGGGCGTCGCTGGGACCGGCGCGCAGCGCGTCGGGATCCATGCCGACGCCGTCGTCCTCGACGGTGATGACGCAGTCGGAGCCCTCGTCGCGGGCGATCAGCTCGATCGACCCGCTGCCCCGCCCGGCGAAGCCGTGCCGGACCGCGTTCTCCACCAACGGTTGCAGCGCCAGGAACGGCACCACCACGTTGAGCACCTCCGGGGCCACCTGCAGCCGGACCGTCAGCGCCGTCCCGAACCGGGCCCGCTCCAGGTTGAGGTAGCGGTCGATGTTGCGCAGCTCCTCGGCCAGCGTGGTGTACTGGCCCGCCGCGCGGAACGAGTAGCGGGTGAAGTCGGCGAACTCCAGGATCAGCTCGCGGGCGCGATCGGGGTCGGTGCGCACGAACGAGGCGATGGTGTTGAGCGCGTTGTAGATGAAGTGCGGGCTGATCTGGGCGCGCAGCGCCAGCACCTCGGCGCGGTCCAGCCGCGCGCGGGACGCGTCGAGCTCGGCGAGCTCGAGCTGGCTGACCGCATACCGGGCCACCTCGCCCACCGCGCCCAGCATTCCGGGGGCGGGCGAGTGCGTCGTCACCACCACCAGCACCCCGAGCATGTCGCCGCCCTCGGCGAACATCGGCTGCGCGACCACCGCCCACGTCCCGGCGTGGGTGAGCACCCGGCGCTGCCCGGAGATCGACTGCCGCGCCGCGCCTTCGCACGCCTCGAGCACCCTGGTCTCCCAGAGGGCGTCGTCGGCGGGGTCCCGGGCCAGCAGCTGCCCGTCCCCGTCGAACAGCGCCAGGCCGTCGGTGCCGGTCAGTTCCCGCAGGAACGGCGCGGCGGTGCCGGCCGAGGAGGTGTCCAGGCCGGCCCGCAACGCCCGGGCCGCCTGCGAGGCGGTGTGCAGCGCGGCGTGCACGGCGCGCTCGGTCGGGGTGGCCACCACCCGGCGGGTCCGCACGGCGAACACCACCCCGGCCACCGCCGCCAGGATCAGCGCGGCCGTCAGTGCTAGTGCGAGCTCGCCGGACATCTCTCCTCGGGGACGGTTGTGGCCACCTTAAACTGGCGTCCACACCGGACCGTAGACAGTTCGCCGAAGCCGTGACCGAGGCGTTGCCCGGGAGCGATCCGGCCGGGATGCGCGCAGGGGCGGATGACGCGCGGCGTCAGGATGTGACGCCGGCCGCCCGGTCGAGAAGTACGTCGAAGGCCGCCGGGTCGTCGTGGTCGACGACGGGGAATCCCGCGCCAGGCTCGCCCTCCCAGTGCAGCTCGATGCCCGGACTGTGGACGTCGGACCCGTCGGCCAGGACGAAGTGCGGGCTGCCCTGGACGTCGTCGGCGTGATCCCGGTAGGTGCGCATCATCTGTGCCCGGGCCGTTCCGTCGTCCAGGTCCTGCCGGAGCCGGTCGGCGTCGACGCTGTCGCAACCGGCGGCGACGTCGACGATCTCGTGCAGCATCGAGATCGGCCTGCTGTCACAGAAGAACGCGCGGCGCAGCGCCATGTCCAGGTCCTCGGCCGCCCGCGGCGACTGCCGCTTGGCCGCGTGCACCGCCTCGTTGGCCGGCAGCGAGGTGATCGGCCATGTCGAGGAGTCGCCCTGCCACGGCCGCCACCCGAACTCCGGCGCCAGCGCGCCGACCACCGGGATCTCGCTGTCGAGCAGCGTCTTCGGGATCGTGAACCGGTTCAGGTCTTCGAGCAGGTACAGCTGGTGATCGACGCGCACCGCCTCGGTCAGGCCGCGACGCTCCCGCGCTCGGTAGAAACGGTGCAGCGCCACCGTCGACCATCCGCACACCACATCGGTGAACACCACGACCGTCCCGGGTTGCACTGCGATCTCCATGGGCGCCGGGTTCCCGCGCGCTCCCGTGCCAAACGAACCGTTTCACCCGCGCGCACCGGGGTACGTCGCTGCGATGGAGGCAGCCCACTTCACCGACATCGCCGTGACGGTCGACGGCACCCGGCACCGGGTGCAGGTCGACAACCGGACCACCCTGCTCGACCTGCTCCGTGAGCACCTCGAGGTGCGCTCGCCGAAGAAGGGCTGCGACCACGGCCAGTGCGGATCCTGCACGGTGCTGCTCGACGGCCGCCGCGCCACCACGTGCCTGGCGTTCGCGGTCGCCCACGACGGCGCCGAGATCGTCACCGCCGCCGGACTCGGCGACACCGACTCGCTGCACCCGGTCGCCCAGGCCTTCCTCGACCACGACGCTTTCCAGTGCGGCTACTGCACCCCCGGACAGATCTGCTCGGCGGTCGGCATGCTCGACGAACTCGACGCCGGCAGCCCCAGCAGTGTCACCGCCGACCTCGACATGACGCCCACCGAGTCCGCCGCCGAGATCCGAGAACGCATGAGCGGCAACCTCTGTCGCTGCGGGGCCTACCCCAATATCGTCGACGCCATCGCCCGGGTGCCGAGATGAGGCCGTTCGCCTACCACCGCGCCACCAGCGTGCAGGACGCCGTCACCGCGGTCGCCGACCGCCCGGATGCGGTGTTCCTGGCCGGCGGGACGAACCTGGTCGACCACATGAAGCTCGGCGTCATCGCGCCCAGCCTCGTCGTCGACGTCGGTCACCTGCCGCTCACCGACGTCGAGCTGCTGCCCGACGGCGCGCTGCGCATCGGTGCCGACGTCCGCAACAGCGACCTCGCCGCGCACCCGCTGGTGCGCAGCCGCTATCCGGTGCTGGCCCGCGCGCTGCTGTCCGCGGCGTCCGGGCAGCTCCGCAACCTCGCCACGACCGCGGGAAACCTGTTGCAGCGCACCCGCTGTGTGTACTTCCACGATGTCAGCACACCCTGCAACAAGCGCACACCCGGCGCGGGCTGCTCGGCCATCGACGGCTATGTGCGCTACCACGCCATCTTCGGGGCGTCCGAACACTGCGTCGCCGTGCACCCGTCCGACATGGCCGTCGCGCTGGCCGCGCTCGACGCCGACGTCGTGTTCCACGACACCGACGGTGAACAGCGGATGCCGCTCGGCACGTTCTACCGGTTACCCGGGGATCGCCCGGACCGCGACACCACATTGCCGCCCGGGGCGCTGATCACCGCCGTGGAGATCCCCCCGCCGCCGCCACACGCCGTGTCGACCTACCGCAAGGTACGCGACCGCGCCTCCTATGCCTTCGCCCTGACCTCCGTCGCCGCCGAGCTGGTGCTCGACGACGGCACCGTCACCTCGGTCCGCGTCGCGCTCGGCGGCGTTGCCCACCGACCCTGGCGCGCGCACCGCGCCGAGGATTGGCTGACCGGCTCGCCCGCCACCGAGGACTCCTTCCGCGCGGCGGCCGACGCCGAACTCGATGGCGCACAGCCGTTGCGCGGCAACGAGTTCAAGCTGGGACTGACCCGGGGTGCGATCGTCGCCGCGTTGTCGTCACTGGCGGCCGGGCGGCCCCGATGACCGCCCTGCAGCCCCGCGCCGTCGGCACCGGCGTGACCCGACTCGACGGGCCGGCCAAGGTCACCGGGACCGCGCCCTACGCCGTCGAACACACCGTCGCCGCACCGCTGTACGTGCACGCCATCCAGGCCACCATCTCGCGCGGGCGGGTCACCGTGATGGACACCGGGCGAGCGAAAGCCGTCGACGGCGTGGTCGCGATACTCACCGTCTTCGACGCACCGCCGCTGGCCGACACCGCCGACGGCGACCTGACCATCCTGCAGGACGACCGCGTGCACTACCGCGGCCAGTTCATCGGCGCCGTCGTCGCCGACACCGCCGAGAACGCCCGGCACGCCGCGGATCTGGTGGCCGTCGACTACCTACCCGACGAGCGGCACACCGGACTGACCGCCGACCACCCGCGCCGGTACGCCCCGGAAAAAGTCAACGCCGGACACCCGACCGACACCGCCGAGGGCGACGTCGAGTCCGCCATGCACCGGCTGCCGGTCACCGTTGACCACGTCTACCGCACCCCGCACGAATTCAACAACCCGATGGAGCCGCACGCGTGCATCGCGGTGTGGGATCCCGACGGTCCGCGCCTGACCCTCTACGACTCCACACAGGGCGTGCACGTCGTCCGCCAACAGATGGCGTCGTCGTTCGGACTCGACGAGGAGCAGGTCCGCGTCGTCGCCCACCACGTCGGCGGGGGGTTCGGCTCCAAGGGCGCCCCGCACTCGCACAACATCCTGGCCGTGCTGGCCGCACAACGCGCAGGCGGGCGCCCGGTCCGGTTCGCGCTGACCCGCCAGCAGATGTTCGCCGTGGCCGGATACCGCACACCCACCATCCAGCGGATCCGGCTGGGCGCCCAGCGAGACGGGACCCTCGAGGCGATCGGCCACGACGTCGTCACCCAGACCGCGACGGTCAAGGAGTTCGCCGAGCAGGCCGCGGTGCCGTCGCGGATGATGTACGCCGGCGCCAACCGCGCGACGTCACACCGCGTGGTGCCCCTGGACGTGCCCGCGCCGTTCTGGATGCGCGCACCGGGTGAATGTCCGGGCATGTTCGCCCTCGAGGTGGCGATGGACGAGCTCGCCGTCGCGTGCGAGCTGGATCCGATCGAGCTGCGGGTCCGCAACGACCCGCCGGTCGACCCCGAGACCGGCAACCCGTGGTCGGAACGCCGGCTGGTCGACTGCCTGCGCACCGGGGCCGAGCGGTTCGGCTGGGCGCCGCGCGATCCGACGCCCCGGGCGCGCCGGGACGGTGAATGGTTGATTGGCACCGGCGTCGCGTCGTCGGTGTATCCGGCGATGATCCAGCCCGGCAACAGTGCCCGCATCGAATGCACTGCCCCGCATCGTTTTACGGTGCAGATCGGCGCGGTCGATATCGGTACCGGCACCTGGACGGCGCTGACCCAGATCGCGGCGGACGCGCTCGGCAGCGACATCGGCGCGGTCGAGCTGCAGATCGGCGACACCGAGCTGCCTGCCGCCTCGGTGGAAGGCGGTTCGTCGGGGATCAGCTCGTGGGGCCGCGCGATCGTGGCCGCCGCGCGCGCGTTCCGCGCGCAGCACGGCGAGAATCCTGTGCCCGGCGCCGTGACGATGGCCGACGCCCCCGACAACGAGGAGGTCGACGACTTCGGGATGTACTCGTTCGGCGCCCATTTCGTCGAAGCCCGGGTGAGCCGGTACACCGGTGAGATCCAGCTGTCCCGCATGCTCGGCGTGTTCTCGGTCGGCCGTGTCATCAACCCCGCCACGCTGCGGTCCCAGCTGATCGGCGGTATGACGATGGGCATCTCGATGGCGCTGCATGAACACGGCGTGCGCGACACGCGCTTCGGCCACGTCGTCACCCAGGACCTGGCGACCTACCACATCAGCTCGCACGCCGACATCCCCGCCATCGACGCCGTCTGGATCGACAGCGTCGACGAACACGCCAACCCGATGGGTGCGCGCGGCGCGGGCGAGATCGGCATCGTGGGATCGGCGGCCGCAGTAGTCAACGCGATCCACCACGCCACCGGTATACGGGTGCGCGACCTGCCGGTCACCTGCGACGCACTGCTCACCCGGTGAGCCGGCCCGCGCCGCAGTGGGTCGGCGGGCCCACGTCCTAAACTGGCGCCGTGGCGAAACTGCAGTTAGTCCAGGAACCCGCGGCCGATGCGCTGCTCGAGGCCAACCCGTTCGCGTTGCTGGTCGGGATGCTGCTGGATCAGCAGATCCCGATGGAGGTGGCGTTCGGCGGCCCGAAGAAGATCGCCGACCGCATCGGCGGGTTCGACGCGGCCGTCATCGCCGACTACAACCCCGACGAGTTCGCCACACTGTGCGCGCAAACCCCTGCCGTGCACCGCTTCCCGGGATCGATGGCCAAGCGGGTGCAGGCGCTGGCGCAGGTGATCGTCGACGAGTACGGCGGCGACGCGGCCGCGCTGTGGTCCGACGGCGCCGACGGGCCCGAGGTGCTGCGGCGGCTCAAGGCCCTGCCGGGGTTCGGGGAGCAGAAGGCCAAGATCTTCCTGGCGCTGCTGGGCAAGCAGTACGGCGTCACCCCGACGGGCTGGCGCGCGGCCGCCGGCGACTACGGCAAGGCGGGCACGCACATGTCGGTGGCCGACGTGAAGGACGCCGGGTCGCTGCAGAAGGTGCGGTCCTACAAGAAGGAAGCCAAGGCGGCGGCCAAAGCAGCCAAGTCCTGAGCCTCAGGAGCGGTGCGCGGGCACCCCGTCGAGCCCGGCCAGCTCGGTCAGCACGTCGGCCACCACCCGCCCGGTGGACGTGGCGGTGTCCAGGCCGTTGCGCAGACAGCGCAGCGTGATGCCGCGGGTGGTCAGATCGGCGACGGCCTGGGCGACCTCGGAGACCGATCGGCCGAGCCGCTCGAGCGCCACCACCACCACCACGTCGCCCGAGCGGGCGTAGCTCAGCAGCGCCACCAGACCGGCGCGCATCTTGTCCGCCGAGCCGGCGGCCCTGTCGGTGAAGATCCGCCGCGGGTCCACGCCGGCTGCGGCCAGCTCGGCCAGCTGCTCGTCCAGGCCCTGCCCGGTGGCTGCGGCCGCGGCATACCCCAACGTGACCGTCATGGATCCAAGGTCTCACGCGGTGCGCTCACCGTCATAGAGACGCGCCGTCGAACCGCTCCCTGGTGACGAACTCCGACACGGGCCTGCGGGTCAGCCGCTTGACCTGGTGCCGAGGTTTACCCAGCGGCACCACCGCGGCCACGGCGTAGGTCTCGGGGATGCCGAGCAGGTCCTTGACCCGCGGCTCCTCGGCCACCGCCATCGTCGTGATCACGCCGCCGAAGCCCTCGTTGCGGGCGGCCAGCAGCACGTTCCAGACGAACGGGTACACCGACCCGCCGGCGACCATCCCGATGCGGTCGAGATCCTGGTCGAGCGCGGCCACCACGGCCAGGTCCACGCAGACCACCAGCACCACCGCCGACGTCAGCAGCGGCGCCGACATCATCTCGGGTACCTCGGTGGCGGCCACCTGGTCGGCGGAGACGGCCATCGGTCGCAACGGGTTCCACGGCTTCTCGCCGTTGCGGCCCTGCGCGATGTAGCGGCGGGAGCCGGGCATGCTCAACTCGCGCAGTGCTTCCCGGGTCGCGGCGTCGCGGACGGCGACGACGTGCACGCCCTGCCGGTTGCCGCCACTGGGCGCGAACCGCGCGTGGTCCAGGATCCGGGCGAGGACCTCGTCGGGCAGGGGATCGTCGGTGAACTCGCGCACGGCACCGGTCGTGCGCATCACGTCATACAGCTCCATGATGTCGATCCTGGCTTATGCGGCCGCCTGCGCTGTGCCAAAGTGTTGGCATGAAGACTCACCTCAACTGCCCCTGCGGCGAAGCGATCACCGGCAAGGACGAGGACGACCTGGTGGAGAAGGCCCAGGAGCACCTGTCGGAGAAGCACCCGGGCCGCGACTACGACCGCGACGCCATCCTGTTCATGGCCTACTGACCCCACCGCGAGCGTGCATTCCTGGTAGTCGCGCGGCCGCCCTGACTACCGTGGGTGCACGCTCGGCGCGTGGGCGGGGTCAGGGGACGGGGTCAGGGCACGACGGTCGAGCCGATCGTCGGCATGAACTGGCACTGCTTCTCGGTGGTGGTGACCTGACCGAAGATCGTCGACATGATGCTGCCCGAGCCGGTGTCGGCGATGGCCGTCAGCGTGGTCGGGCCGTTCGGGTTGATGTCCGGGCGCGGTTTGAGGGTCGCGCTGCCCGACTTGCCCGTGCTCAGGTTCACCCACGTGACGTTCAGCGGCAGCTTCTGCTCGGCGGCCGGGCCGGGCGTGCCGACCGCGGTGAAGACGTAGGCGGTCTGGCCGGGGCCGGGACCGGGCAGCGGGATGCTCGCCGGGCCCGCCACCGAGATCGCGGTGGCCAACACGTTGCCGCCGTCGGCGAGGCAGCCGTTGCTGATCGACGGGTACAGGAAGTCCTGCGTGACCGGGACGTCGGGCCCGAAGCCGGGGATGGCGGCGGGCGTGGGTCCCGGCGCTGCGGCATCAGGTGCCGGCGCCGCGACGGCCGCGGGCGCGGCGACCACGTCGGGCGCCGGGTTGGGAGCGGCCAACGGTGCGGCGTCGGGCCCGGGCGCGGCAGCCGGCACCGGGGCGTGCGGCACCTCCGGCTCCGGGACCGGGCCGACGGCGTGCGCGGGGTTGATCCCCGCAGGCAGGTGGGCCTCGGTCCCGGGAATCGCGCCGGTGGCCGGCACGTGGGCGACCGGCTGCACGAACTGGTTGACCGCCGTCGCGACCTCGCGGGACGGCCGCGGCGCCGCCGCGTCGCCGGCGAACACCGCGGCGGCGGCCATCAGCATCGACGCGGCGTTGCCAGGATCGGCGGCGGCCTGCTGGATGACCGGACCCAGGCTCTGCACCACCGGCAACCCCGGGGCCTGCAGACCGTCGATCGGCAGGGGCGCCACCGGTTCGGCGTGCGCGACCGCCGGCACGCCGAACATCATCAAGGCGGCTGACGAGCCCGCCGCGAGCGCGGTGTGGAGCGTCGTCCTGATCGTCGACATGGTCTGCAGAACCTTTCGGTGGTTACGGGCGGGCGGTCAGATCAGCGGTCAGGGCAGGGCCGACAGCGGTGTGAACAGCGGGGCTGCCCCGGGAGTGGCCGGTGCCGGGGCGGGCGCCGGGGCGATCGCCGCCGGGGCGGTGGTGTTGCCGGTCGGCAGCAGGCCGGCCAGCGGAGTGCCCTGCGGCAGCAGCGACGCCAGACCGCCGGGCACGCCGAGTGACTCGGTGAGACCCTCCAGCGGCGACGTCGTGGTCGACACCGGGGTGGTGGTCGCTGCGGGCAGGGCCGGGACCGCACCGGGCAGCCCCGCCGGGGTCTGCGGCAGCGTGATCGAGGCCGTCGCGCCCGGCGCGGCGCCCGGCAGCACGGCCGGGACCGCCGGGGTGACCGACGTCGACGCGGTCGCCGTCGGCGCGCCGCTGACGACGTTGGCGAAGGTCTGCATCAGCTGCGTGGCCGCCGCCGGGTTCGCGGCGAGCTGCTGCAGGAACGGCAGGCCGGGCACCTCGGGAACCGGGGCCGGGGCCGGCGCGGGTTGCGCGGCCGCCGGCGCGCTGAGCGCCAGCGCAGCCGAGACCGCTCCGGCCGCTGCGAACATCGTGGTAGCGAATAGCTTTCCGGTGCGGTGCATGACTTCTCCCAGTTCGTTGATGGCCGTATCGGCACGCCTGCACCCGAAGCTAGCCTGTTACTAGAGTTACTCAAGTGACATGTGTGGCATTTATCCAACCGTTACTGAGGCGAAGGCGGACGGTGACTCGCTCGCTAGAGTCGACCGGATAAACGTCATCAACGGATCTCCCGGTGCGCGGCGGTTGGCCTGGCTGTCCACCGCTGCGCCGGTGCTGCTGATCGTCAGCGTCGCCGCCCGGCTGGCGTGGACCTACCTGGTGCCCAACGGCGCCAACTTCGTCGACCTGCACGTCTACATCGGCGGTGCCGCCGCGGTGGATCACCCCGGCACGCTCTACGACTACGTCTACGCCGAGCAGACCCCCGACTTCCCGCTGCCGTTCACCTATCCGCCGTTCGCTGCCGTGCTGTTCTACCCGCTGCACCTGCTGCCGTTCGGGCTGGTCGCGTTCCTCTGGCAGCTGGGCACCATCGCCGCGCTCTACGGTGTGGTCCGCCTCAGCCAGCGGTTGCTCGGCGACGATGCGGCGGGCGGGCCGCGGGTGGCGATGCTGTGGACCGCCGTCGGCATCTGGCTGGAACCGCTGCGCAGCACCTTCGACTACGGGCAGATCAACGTGATCCTGGTGCTGGGCGTGCTCTACGCCGTCTACACCACCCGGTGGTGGCTCTCGGGTCTGCTGGTCGGCCTGGCGGCCGGGGTCAAGCTGACCCCCGCGGTGGCGGGGCTGTACTTCCTCGGCGCCCGGCGCTGGGCGGCGGTGGTGTTCTCGGCGGTGGTGTTCTTCACGACCATCGCGGTGTCGGCGCTCGTCGTCGGCGATCAGACCCGTTACTACTTCGCGGAGCTGCTCGGCGACGCCGGCCGGGTCGGGCCCATCGGCACGTCGTTCAACCAATCCTGGCGCGGCGGCATCTCCCGGATCGTGGGCCACGACGCCGGCTACGGTCCCGTCGTGCTGGCCGGTGTCGCGGTGACGGCCGTGCTGGCGGTGCTGGCCTGGCGCGCCATCGGCGGGGCGGCCGACCGGCTCGGCGGCATCGTCGTGGTGCAGCTGTTCGGGCTGTTGCTGTCGCCGATCTCGTGGACCCACCACTGGGTGTGGCTGATCCCGCTGATGATCTGGCTGTTGCACGGGCCGCTGCGGGACCGGCCGGGCGCGCGGGTACTGGGCTGGGGCTGGCTGGCGCTGACGGCCGTCGGGGTGCCGTGGCTGCTCAGCTTCGCCCAGCCGACCATCTGGGAGATCTCCCGGCCGTGGTACCTCGCCTGGGCCGGGTTGGTCTACATCGCGGCGACGCTGGCGACGCTGGGGTGGATCGCCGCTACTGCCCGACGATCCGGTTGATGTCGCCGGCCATCGTGACGTCCTTGTCGGTGATCCCCCCCGCCGAATGCGTCACCAACGCGAAAGTCACCGTCCGCCAACGGATGTCGATGTCCGGATGGTGGTCTTCGGCCTCGGCGTGCTCGGCCACCCGGCGCACCGCATCGATGCCGTCGAGGAACGTGGGGAACTTGATGGAACGGCGGATGACACCGTCGGCGCGCTCCCACCCCGGGAGGTCGGCCAGTGCGGCGTCCACCTGGTCGTCGGTCAGTACAGGCATGGCTTCGACGGTATACCGTCAATCGCGATGAGCCAGCAGATCGTGGTCGCCGGTGCCCTGATCTCCGGGACGAAGCTGCTGGTGGCCCAACGCGCCCGGCCCGCCGCGCTGGCCGGGCTCTGGGAACTGCCGGGCGGCAAGGTCGCCGCCGGCGAGACCGACGCCGACGCACTGGCCCGGGAGCTGCGCGAGGAGCTCGGGATCGCGGTCACGGTCGGGGCCCGCGTGGGCGCCGACGTCGCGCTGACCGCGCAGCTGACGCTGCGCGCCTACCGCGTCACGCATGTCGCCGGCGAGCCCACGCCGCACGACCACCGGGCGCTGCGGTGGGTGGACGCCGACGAGATCGCCGCCGTGGCTTGGGTGCCCGCCGACCGGGCCTGGCTGCCGGAGTTGACCGCCCTGCTGCGGTCGATGCCGTAGATCGATGTTTGCCGCGCAAAACCCCGGCACACATTAAGGTTCCCGTCCATGCGGCTACTGCGGTTCATCTGGCGGGGTGTTCTCGCGTTCGACCGAGTTGGGTCGCGCATCCCGCAACTGATCCAGATGTGGCTGCTGGAGCTGTTCTTCGCGATCCCGCTGACGTTCTTCATCGCCAAGCTCATCGACATCCGTGGCGCCTTCGGCGTACCCGGCACCGGCGGCAGCGTGCCAGGGGTGTTCTGGGGCGCGCTGGCGGTGTCGGTGGTCAGCGGGTTCTGCTTCTTCCGCAGCCTGATCCGGCCCCGGGTGATGCAGGGGTCCTGGACGCCGATGGTCAAGGCCGACGTCGGCGATCACACCGTGATGGCCGGCAACCCCCGCTGGAGCGTCGACTACGTCTACCTGACCAGCCACCCGTCCTACACGCTGCTCCTGCTGCTGACCGCGCCGATCCCGGCCGTCATGGTGGCCGCGACGGAGAACAACGGCGACAGCACCTTCTATTTCCGGGTGGCCGGCATCGTCGGGCTCATCGTGCTGGCGTTGATGGCGCTGGCACGGCTATCTGCCTGGTACATCTTCAGATTCGGCCGCCGCGAACTCGACCAGCAGGTCGCCGACGCCGGGGTGTCGCAGCGCCGGCTGTCCTGGGAGATCGCCTGGAAGCCCGTACTGATGCTGACGGTGATGATGTACACCGTCGTCGCGATCCCGCTGGGCTGGATGTTCTGGCAGGAGAAGCGGACCATCGCCGCGCTGCCGGTGGTCACGGTCGCCGACGTCGACCACGCCGGCGAGTACCGGCGGGTGGAGGGCAGGTTGGCATCCGAGCCGGTGTACTGGGCACCGCGCGGAAAGGGCAGGGGCGGCAACAACTATGCGGGAGCCGGTGTGCTGGTGGATCTTCCCGACGGCGGGCAGGCGCTGCTGCTGGCCGAATCGCTGTCGGTGCCCGACTTCATCGGGGTCTTGAAGGACGCCGACGGCGGGCAGGTGTCCAGCCAAGGCAAGGTCATCGACGAGATCACCCACGATCAGGTCGAGTACTACGGTTTCGATCTGCGTGACTTCCCCGGGTCCCGGGGCGACCGGGTGCTGGTGTTGCTGTCCTATCCCTGACCGGGCCGGGTGTCGTCGAGGCAACGTCCGGGCATCGATTTACCGAACGCCGCGCCAAGATCGCGCCCGGCGTGCTTGGCTGAGGGGGTGACTACGGCAGCCCCGTCGTCCACCTACGCCGGTCAAGGCGTCAATCTGGCCTTGGCCACGTGGGTTTCGGCGATCAACTTCTGGGCATGGAACATGATCGGCCCACTGTCGACCACCTACGCCGCGGATCTGAAGCTCTCCAGCGGGCAGGCCTCGCTGCTGGTGGCCACCCCGATCCTGGTGGGCTCACTGGGCCGGCTGGTCAGCGGTCCGATGACCGACCGGTTCGGCGGGCGAATCATGCTGATCGCGGTCACGCTGGCCTCGATCGTGCCCGTGCTCGCCGTCGGCGTCGCGGGCACCGTCGGTTCCTACCCGCTGCTGATCGTGTTCGGGTTCTTCCTCGGGGTGGCGGGCACCATCTTCGCGGTGGGCATCCCGTTCGCCAACAACTGGTACGACCCCGCCCGCCGCGGCTTCGCCACCGGGGTGTTCGGCGCCGGCATGGTGGGCACCGCGCTGTCGGCGTTCTTCACCCCGCGGTTCGTCAACTGGTTCGGGCTGATGACCACCCACATCATCATCGCGGTGGCGCTGGCCGCCACCGCGGCGCTGTGCGTGGTCGCCCTGCACGACTCGCCGGCGTTCACCCCGAACACCGACCCGGTGGTGCCGAAGCTGGCCGCGGCGGCCCGGCTGCGGGTCACCTGGGAGATGTGTTTCCTGTACGCCATCGTCTTCGGCGGTTTCGTCGCGTTCAGCAACTACCTGCCGACCTACATCAAGACCATCTACGGCTTCTCCCCGGTCGACGCCGGGGCGCGCACCGCGGCGTTCGCGTTGGCCGCGGTGATCGCCCGCCCGATCGGCGGGGCGCTGGCCGACCGGATCCCGCCCAAGTACGTGGTGCTGGTCTCGTTGTGCGGCACCGCGGTGACGGCGGCGGTGGCCATCCTGCAACCGCCCGCCGACGTGTGGTCGGCGGCCACGTTCATCACCCTGGCGCTGTTCCTCGGCGTCGGCACCGGCGGGGTGTTCGCCTGGGTGGCGCGCCGCTCACCGGCCAACCGGGTCGGGGCGGTCACCGGGATCGTCGCGGCCGCCGGAGGTTTGGGCGGTTACTTCCCGCCGCTGGTGATGGGCGCGAGCTACGACGCGGTGGAGAACGACTACACCATCGGGCTGTCGCTGCTGGTGGTGGTGACGATATTGGCGCTGGCGTACACCGCCCTACGGCTGCACGCCCACGAGCCCGCACAGAAAGAGTCGACGTGAGCACACACATCGGAGGGCCGGTCGAGGAGCTGCTCGAGCGCAGCGGACGTTTCTTCACCCCCGGGCAGATCTCCGAGGACCTGCGCACCGTCACCCGCACCGGCGGCCGGGAAGGCGATGTGTTCTACCGTGATCGGTGGAGCCACGACAAGGTGGTGCGCTCCACCCACGGGGTGAACTGCACCGGATCGTGCTCGTGGAAGATCTACGTCAAGGACGGCATCATCACCTGGGAGACCCAGGAGACCGACTACCCGTCGGTCGGGCCGGACCGGCCCGAGTACGAGCCGCGGGGCTGCCCGCGCGGAGCGGCGTTCTCCTGGTACACGTACTCGCCGACCCGGGTGCGCTACCCCTATGCCCGTGGTGTGCTGGTCGAGATGTACCGGGAAGCCAAGGCGCGCCTGGGTGATCCGGTGCTGGCCTGGGCCGACATCCAGGCCGACCCCGAGCGGCGCCGGCGCTATCAGCGCGCCCGCGGCAAGGGCGGGCTGGTGCGGGTCAGCTGGGCCGAGGCCACCGAGATGATCGCCGCCGCCCATGTGCACACGATCAAACACCATGGGCCCGACCGCATTGCGGGCTTCTCACCGATCCCGGCCATGTCGATGGTGTCCTTCGCCGCCGGGTCCCGGTTCATCGAACTGCTCGGCGGGGTCATGACGTCGTTCTACGACTGGTACGCCGACCTGCCGGTGGCCTCGCCGCAGGTGTTCGGCGACCAGACCGACGTGCCGGAGTCCGGCGACTGGTGGGACGCCGCGTATCTGATGATGTGGGGCTCCAACGTGCCGGTGACCCGCACCCCCGACGCGCACTGGATGGCCGAGGTCCGCTACCGGGGCACCAAAGTCGTCACCGTCAGCCCGGACTACGCCGACAACACCAAGTTCGCCGACGAATGGATGCCGTGCGCGGCGGGCACCGACGGCGCGCTGGCGATGGCGATGGGTCACGTGATCTTGTCGGAATTCTTCGTCGAGCAACGGGTTCCGTTCTTCATCGACTACGTCCGCAAATTCACCGACCTGCCGTTCCTGGTCAAGCTGGAGACCCGCGACGGCCGGCTGGTGCCGGCCAAGAACCTGACCGCCGCCGATCTGGGCGAGACCGTCGAGAACGCGGCGTTCAAACCGGTGCTGCTCGACGGTGTCACCGATTCGGTTGCGGTGCCGCAGGGTTCGCTGGGCTTCCGGTTCGGCAACGACGGCGTCACCAAGTGGAACCTCGAGCTCGGCGACCTGGTGCCCGCGCTGACCGTCGGCGGCACCGAGTCCGTCGAGGTCACCCTGCCTCGCTTCGACACCGTCGACGGGCACGGGGAGACGCTGACCCGCGGGGTCCCGGTGCGCCGGGTCGGGGAGCACCTGGTGTGCACGGTGTTCGACCTGATGCTGGCCCAGTACGGCGTGGCCCGCCCCGGCCTGCCCGGGGACTGGCCCACCGGCTACGACGACGCCACCCGGCCCTACACCCCGGCCTGGCAGGAGCGGATCACCGGGGTGTCGGCGGCACAGGCGATCCGGATCGCCACCGAGTTCGCGCGCAACGCCGAGGAGTCCGGCGGCCGGTCGATGATCATCATGGGCGCCGGTATCTGCCAGTGGTTCCACGGCGACGCCACCTACCGCGCGGTGCTGGCGCTGGTGTTGCTGACCGGCGCGATGGGCCGCAACGGCGGCGGCTGGGCGCACTACGTCGGGCAGGAGAAGTGCCGTCCGGTGACCGGGTGGGCGACGCTGGCGATGGGCACCGACTGGTCCCGGCCGCCGCGGCAGATGCCCGGCACCTCCTACTGGTACGCGCACACCGACCAGTGGCGCTACGACGGCTACCGTGCCGACGCGCTGGCCAGCCCGCTGGGCCGCGGCCGGTTCCGCGACCGGCACACGATGGACGTGCTGGCGTCCTCGACGGCGATGGGCTGGAGCCCGTTCTACCCCCAGTTCGACCGGTCCAGCCTGGACGTCGCCGACGAGGCCGTCGCCGCGGGCCGCGACGTCGGCGACTACACCGCCGAACAGCTCGCCGCGGGCACGCTGAAACTGGCGGTCACCGACCCCGACAACCCGGCCAACTGGCCGCGGGTGCTGTCGGTATGGCGGGCGAACCTGCTCGGCTCGTCGAGCAAGGGCAACGAGTACTTCCTGCGGCACCTGCTGGGCACCGACTCCAACCTGCAGGCCGTTCCGACACCGGAACCGTTGCGGCCCAACGACGTCACCTGGACCGCCGACATCCCCGAGGGCAAGCTCGACCTGCTGATGTCGATCGACTTCCGGATGACCTCCACGACACTGCTCTCCGACGTGGTGCTGCCCGCGGCCACCTGGTACGAGAAGCACGACCTGTCCAGCACCGACATGCACCCCTTCATCCACGCGTTCACCCCCGCCGTCGACCCGCCCTGGGAAACCCACTCGGACTACGAGGCGTTCGGCGCGATCGCGCGGACGTTCAGCACGCTGGCCGCCACCCACCTGGGGGTTCGCACCGACGTGGTGCTCGGTGCGGTCCAGCATGACACCCCCGGTGCGATGGCCTATCCCGGTGGGGTGGAACGGGACTGGCGCGCCACCGGGGAAACCCCGGTGCCGGGCAAGACCATCGGCCCGATGGTCGCGGTGCAGCGCGACTACCCCGCGATCGCGCAGAAGTGGGCCGCGCTCGGGCCGCTGGTGGAGAAGCTGGGCCTGACCACCAAGGGTGTGACCGTGCGCCCGGACAAGGAGGTCGAGGAGCTGGCGGCCAAGTTCGGGGTGATGAACTCCGGTGCCGCCGCCGGCCGTCCGGCGCTGACCACCGCCGAACGGATGGCCGAGGCGATCCTGGCGCTGTCGGGCACCAGCAACGGGCGCCTGGCCGTCGAGGGTTTCCGGGAGCTGGAGCGCCGCACCGGCAGGCCGCTGGTGCACCTGGCCGGCGGCAGCGAGGAGCGCCGGATCACGTTCGCCGACACCCAGGCCCGGCCGGTGCCGGTGATCACCAGCCCGGAGTGGTCGGGCAGCGAGACCGGCGGCCGCCGCTACGCGCCGTTCACCGTCAACATCGAGGAACTCAAGCCGTTCCACACCCTGACCGGCCGCATGCACTTCTACCTCGACCACGACTGGCTCGAGGAACTCGGCGAACAGCTGCCCATCTACCGCCCGCCGCTGGATATGTCGCGGCTGTTCGGCGCCGCCGCGGTGGGGGAGCACGCCGACGGGATCGGGCTGACCGTGCGGTACCTGACGCCGCACTCCAAGTGGTCCATCCACTCGGAGTACCAGGACAACCTGTTCATGCTGTCGCTGTCGCGCGGCGGGCCGACCATGTGGATGAGCCCGGCTGACGCCGCGAAAATCCAAGTGCGCGACAATGACTGGGTTGAAGCGGTGAACCGCAACGGGGTGCTGGTGTGCCGGGCGATCGTGTCGCACCGCATGCCCGAGCGCGTGGTGTATGTCTACCACGCCCAGGAACGCACGATCGACGTGCCGTTGAGCGAGACCACCGGAAAGCGCGGCGGCATCCACAACTCGCTGACCCGGTTGCTGATCAAACCCAGCCATCTGGCCGGCGGCTACGCCCAGATGGCGTTCGCGTTCAACTATCTCGGCCCGACCGGCAACCAGCGCGACGAGGTGACCGTGGTCCGCCGGCGCAGCCAGGAGGTGAGCTACCGATGAAGGTCATGGCGCAGCTGGCGATGGTGATGAACCTCGACAAATGCATCGGCTGCCACACCTGCTCGGTGACCTGCAAACAGGCCTGGACCAACCGGCCCGGCACCGAGTACGTGTGGTTCAACAACGTCGAGACCCGCCCCGGCCAGGGCTACCCCCGCACCTACGAGGACCAGCAGCGCTGGCGGGGCGGCTGGATCCGGGACGGTAAGGGCCGGTTGCGGTTACGCGACGGCGGCCGGTTCGCCAAGCTGATGCGGATCTTCGCCAACCCGAAGATGCCCAGCATCAACGACTATTACGAGCCGTGGACCTACGACTACGAGAACCTGACCAACGCGCCGCTGGGGGAGCAGATGCCGGTGGCGCCGCCGCGCAGCCTGATCACCGGGGAACCGATGAAGGTGTCCTGGTCGGCGAACTGGGACGACAACCTCGGCGGTTCCCCCGAGATCGTGGCCGGGGATCCGGTGCTGGCCAAGGTCAGCGAACAGGTCCGGCTCGAGCTCGAGCAGACCTTCATGTTCTACCTGCCACGGATCTGCGAGCACTGCCTGAACCCGTCGTGTGTGGCGTCGTGCCCGTCGGGGGCGATGTACAAACGCAGCGAGGACGGCATCGTGCTGGTCGACCAGGACCGCTGCCGCGGCTGGCGGATGTGCGTGTCCGGATGCCCTTACAAGAAGGTGTATTTCAACCACAAGACCGGCAAAGCCGAGAAATGCACGCTGTGCTATCCGCGCATCGAGGTGGGGCTGCCGACGGTGTGCTCGGAGACGTGCGTGGGCCGGCTGCGGTACCTGGGCCTGGTCCTCTACGACGTCGACCGGGTGTTGGAGGCCGCCTCGGTAGCCGACGACACCGATCTGTACGAGGCGCAGAAGTCCATCATCCTGGATCCGCACGACCCGGCGGTGGTCGCCGCGGCCCGCGCCGAGGGGATCGCTGGGGACTGGATCGAGGCCGCGCAGCGCTCACCGGTGTACGCGCTGATCCACCGCTACCAGGTGGCGCTGCCGCTGCACCCGGAATACCGCACCATGCCGATGGTCTGGTACATCCCGCCGCTGTCCCCGGTGGTCGACGCCGTGGCCCGCGACGGACACGACGGGGAGGACCTGGGCAACCTGTTCGGCGCGCTGGACGCGCTGCGCATCCCCGTCCAATACCTCGCCGGGCTGTTCACCGCCGGCGATACCGCCGTCGTGGAAGCGGTGCTGCGCCGGCTCGCCGCGATGCGGTCCTACATGCGCGACATCAACCTGGGCCGGGAGACCCGGCCGGACATCCCGGCCGCCGTCGGGATGTCCGAGGAGCAGATCTACGAGATGTACCGGCTGCTCGCGCTGGCCAAGTACGACGAACGCTACGTCATCCCCAGCGCCTACGTCGCCGACGCGCACGCGCTGGAATCCCGGGCGCTCGAGGAACCCGGCTGCTCGCTGTCGTTCGAGGGCGGGCCCGGCATGTACGAGTCCGGGCCGTTCGGGGAGGCCAGCGGCGCCCCGGTGCCGGTGGCGGTGGAGAGCTTCCACGCGCTACAGCACCGCCAGACCAGCGAGGGCATGGCCGCCAACCAGTCCCAGCCCTCGCGGGTGAACCTGCTGAACTGGGACGGCCGCGGTGTACCCACCGGGATCTTCCCCGAGCATCGGGAGCAGCGATGAAAGTGCTTCGCCGGCAACGGGACACCACCCTGCAGGACCGCCTGGTGTGGCAGGTGGCGTCGCTGCTGCTGGCTTACCCCGACGAGCAGTACGCCGCCCGGCTGGCCACCGCGCAACAGCTGCTGGCGCACCTGTCCAGCCCGCCGGCGGACCTGCTGGGCCGGGCCGTCGCCGCATTGGCCGGCCTGGACCCGATGAGGGCGGCTACCGGCTACGTCGACACCTTCGACATGCGGCGCACGTGCACGATGTATCTGACCTACTGGACCGCCGGGGACACCCGCAACCGCGGCAACCACATGCTCGAATTCCTGCACGCCTACCAGGCGGCCGGCGCGGCGCCGCCGCAGCACGAGGCGCCCGACCACCTGCCGGTGGTGCTGGAGTTCGCCGCGACGGTGGACCCGGCGGCGGGCCGGCGGCTGTTGGTCGAGCACCGGGTGCCCATCGACGTGCTGCGCGATGCGCTGGCGACGTCGGGTCCGGTGTACGCCGACGTGCTGACCGCGGTGTGCGCGACGCTGCCACCCGCCGGCCCGGCCGACCGTCAGCGTGCGCAGCAGCTGGCCAGCGCCGGACCGCCGACGGAATCGGTTGGGCTGCAACCATTCACATTGACCGTGCCGCCCCGACGGACACAGGAGGCCTGACATGGGCTGGGAGATTTTCTGGGACATCGTGCCCTACGTGACGCTGGCGATCGTCGTGGTCGGGATCTGGTGGCGCTACCGCTACGACAAGTTCGGCTGGACCACCCGCTCCTCGCAGCTCTACGAGTCGCGGCTGCTGCGCATCGGCAGTCCGATGTTCCACTTCGGCATCCTGGTGGTCATCGTCGGCCACGTCATCGGGCTGGTGATTCCCGAATCCTGGACCGAGGCAATGGGTCTCAGCGACCACGCCTACCACGTGCAGGCGCTGGTCCTCGGCGCCATCGCCGGCATCGCCACCCTGGGTGGCATCGCGCTGCTGGTGTTCCGCCGCCGCACCACCGGCCCGGTGTTCATGGCCACCACCGTCAACGACAAGATCATGTACCTGGTGCTGGTGGCGGCCATCGTCGCCGGGCTGGCCTGCACGCTGATCGGGGCGACCCCGGTCGGCGCCGAACACGACTACCGGCAGACGGTGTCGCCGTGGTTCCGCTCCATCTGGATCCTGCAGCCGCGTGGGGACCTGATGGCCCAGGCGCCGTTGTGGTTCCACATCCACGTGATGATCGCGCTGGTGCTGTTCTGCCTGTGGCCGTTCACCCGGCTGGTGCACGTCTTCAGCGCGCCGATCGGTTACCTGTTCCGGCCATACATCGTCTACCGCAGCCGCGACGCGGTCGAGGGCGGCGAGCTGGTCGGGTCGCGGCCGCACCGGCGCGGCTGGTGACCGTGGGTCACCCCGCTGGTTCGTGGGGGCCGTCCCACACCACCTGACCGTCGTCGCGGATCCGCGCGCCCTCGGCCGGCGTGTGCGTCACCAGCCTGCCGTCGTGCATCAGATGCCGCACCGTTGTCCCGGCGCGCAGCGTCGCCACATCGGCGACGAGGCGCCGGTGACACCGCCACCACACGCTCTCGCTGCACATGATCGCCGTCGTCTGCCGGTCGGCCTGGGCGAGCAGCTCGGCGAGCGCGTCGGCGAACGGTTCGGTGCGGGTGTGGGCGGCGTAGGCCGCGAACTGCGCGACGCGCCACCACGGATCGGCCACGGGCTGGTCGGCGGGCAGCCGGCGGCGCCCACCCAGCCGCTGATCCCAGCGGTAGTCGAGGTTGTCCGCTCGGGTCCACGCCTCGACCGCGCGCGCCTCGACGTCGGGGTTGTGCCTGCTGTTCGGATAACGCCGGATGTCCACCAGCGCCTCGACATTCGCGGCGCACAGCAGCGCGCTGAGCGCGGCCCGGTCGAGGGCGCCGTGGCCGACCGTCAACAGCGTCGTGACGTCAGTACCTCAACCGGTCGCCGACGACGCGGACCTGGTTCAGCTCACGCGGATGCCGGATCGCGTACAGCGGGTGCGTCAGCACCGGGTGGCGGCAGTGCGGGCAGGAGTGCTGCGGCTGCCGGGCCGACGAGAACGTCAGGTGGTGGCAGGCCTCGCACCGCACCACGTAGAGCGCGCCGATCCAATTCATCAGACCCAGGTAGATCGCCGCCGTGGTGAGCGTCGCGATCAGCACGATCAGGGCGATGGTGAGAATTTCGTAGACCGTCATGATCGGTACCTCCAACCACGCTGACACCAGAGACGGATAGCTTCACCGTACTCCGCGTAGCTGCCCGCCACCTGGGTGTTGGGCCAGCTCAGGACTTGCGGGCCCGCTTGTAGACCTTCTCCAGTTCCTTGCCCCGCAGGCCGTTGAGTTCGGCCTTGTGCACCTTGTGTAGCACCACCGGGCAGCGCTTGCATCGCGGTGTGCTCCGACAGCACTTCTTCTTCGGTTTCAGCGCGGCGAGCTTGCTGGGTTTCACGTGACAGGAATCTCTCGTTTTCGCGATCGGTGCAGTGCACTGCGACAATCACCGGCGTGAACGCTCGCCCCGATTTCCGCAACGTCGCCATTGTGGCCCACGTCGACCACGGCAAGACCACCCTGGTCGACGCGATGCTGCGCCAGTCCGGGGCGTTGAGCCACCGCGGTGACGACGCGATCGAACGCCTGATGGACTCCGGTGACCTGGAGAAGGAAAAGGGCATCACGATCCTGGCCAAGAACACCGCGGTGCACCGCCACCACGCCGACGGCGGCATGACCGTCATCAACGTCATCGACACCCCCGGCCACGCCGACTTCGGCGGCGAGGTCGAGCGCGGGCTGTCGATGGTCGACGGGGTGCTGCTGCTGGTCGACGCCTCCGAGGGGCCGCTGCCGCAGACCCGGTTCGTGCTGCGCAAGGCGCTGGCCGCGCACCTTCCGGTGATCCTGGTGGTCAACAAGACCGACCGGCCCGACGCGCGTATCGCCGAGGTCGTCGAGGAGAGCCACGACCTGCTGCTCGACGTCGCCTCCGACCTGGACGAGGAGGCCCAGAAGGCCGCCGAGGACGCGCTCGGGCTGCCCACGCTGTACGCCTCGGGCCGGGCGGGTATCGCCAGCACCACCCAACCGGCCAACGGCGAGAACCCCGACGGCGAGAACCTCGACCCGCTGTTCGACGTGCTGCTCGAGCACATCCCGCCGCCGCAGGGCGATCCCGAGGCTCCGCTGCAGGCGCTGGTCACCAACCTCGACGCCTCGGCGTTCCTGGGCCGGCTGGCGCTGATCCGGATCTACAAGGGCCGCATCAAGAAGGGTCAGCAGGTGGCCTGGATGCGCGACGTCGACGGCCACCCGGTCATCACCACCGCCAAGATCACCGAGCTGCTGGTCACCGAAGGTGTCGAGCGCACCCCGACCGACGAGGCGTTCGCCGGCGACATCGTCGCTGTCGCCGGCATCCCGGAGATCATGATCGGCGACACCCTGGCCGACCCGGACCACGCGCACGCGCTGCCGCGCATCACCGTCGACGAGCCCGCGATCTCGGTGACCATCGGCACCAACACCTCGCCGCTGGCCGGCAAGGTGTCCGGCCACAAGCTGACCGCGCGAATGGTCAAGAACCGCTTGGATTCCGAGCTCGTCGGCAACGTCTCCATCAAGGTCGTCGACATCGGCCGCCCGGACGCCTGGGAGGTGCAGGGCCGCGGCGAGCTGGCGCTGGCCGTGCTCGTCGAACAGATGCGCCGGGAGGGCTTCGAGCTGACCGTCGGCAAGCCGCAGGTGGTGACCCGGACCATCGACGGCAAGCTGCACGAGCCGTTCGAGGCGATGACCATCGATTGCCCCGAGGAATTCGTCGGCGCCATCACCCAGCTGATGGCCGCCCGCAAGGGCCGCATGGAGGAGATGACCAACCACGCCGCCGGCTGGGTGCGGATGGACTTCGTCGTGCCCAGCCGCGGGCTGATCGGCTTCCGCACCGACTTCCTGACCCTGACCCGCGGCACCGGAATCGCCAACGCCGTCTTCGACGGCTACCGGCCGTGGGCCGGGGAGATCCGGGCCAGGCACACCGGCTCGCTGGTGTCCGACCGCAGCGGCCAGATCACCCCGTTCGCGATGATCCAGCTCGCCGACCGCGGCCAGTTCTTCGTCGAACCCGGCCAGGAGACCTACGAGGGCCAGGTCGTCGGGATCAACCCGCGCGCCGAGGACCTCGACATCAACGTCACCCGGGAGAAGAAGCTGACCAACATGCGGTCCTCGACGGCCGACGTCATCGAGACGCTGGCGCGGCCGTTGGTGCTCGACCTCGAGCAGGCGATGGAGTTCTGCGCCGAGGACGAGTGCGTCGAAGTGACCCCGGAGATCGTCCGGGTCCGCAAGGTCGAGCTGACGGCATCGCTGCGGGCCCGCGCTAAAGCACGGGCCAAAGCGCGCGGATGACGGTCGATACCCTGTAGACGTGCCGACGACCCCGCGACGCGTCAGCGCCGTCGCCGGCGCTTTCCTGACGACGTTGGCGCTGGTGTGCGGCTGCACCGTGAGCCCACCGCCGGCCCCGCAGAGCACCGACACCACCGAGTCGACACCGCCGCCGCCGACGAAGGCGACCCAGATCATCATGGCGATCGACTCGATCGGACCGGGCTTCAACGCCCATCTGCTCTCCGACCAGTCGCCGGTCAACGCCGCGATCAGCGCGCTGGTGCTGCCCAGCTCGTTCCGGCCGGTGCCCGATGCCCGCACCCCGACGGGTTCCCGCTGGGAACTGGACACCTCGCTGCTGGAATCCGCGGAGGTCACCAGCCAGGAACCGTTCACCGTCACCTATCAGATCCGGCCCGAAGCGCAGTGGACCGACAACGCCCCGATCGGCGCCGATGACTACTGGTACCTGTGGCGTCAGATGGTCAGCCAACCCGGCACCGTCGACCCCGCCGGCTACGACCTGATCACCGGCGTGCAGTCGGTGGAGGGCGGCAAGACCGCGGTGGTGACGTTCGCGCAGCCCTACCCGGCGTGGCGGGAGCTGTTCAACAACATCCTGCCCGCGCACATCATCAAGGATGTCCCCGGCGGGTTCGCCGCGGGGTTGGAACAGGCCATGCCGGTGACCGGCGGACAGTTCCGGGTGGAGAGCATCGACCCGCAGCGCGACGAGATCCTGCTGGCCCGCAACGACCGCTACTGGCGGCAGCCCGCCACCCCGGACCTGATCCTGTTGCGCCGCGGTGGCGCGCCCGCGGCGCTTGCCGACTCGATCCGCAACGGCGACACGCAGGTGGCGCAGGTGCACGGTGGCTCGGCGGTCTTCGCGCAGCTGTCCGCGATCCCCGACGTGCGGACCGCGCGGATCGTCACCCCCCGGGTGCTGCAGCTGACGCTGCGTGCCCAGCAGCCCGCGCTGACCGACCCGCAGGTCCGCAAGGCGGTGCTGGGGCTGCTCGACGTGGACCTGCTGGCCGCGGTCGGTGCCGGCGACGACAACACCGTCACGCTGGCGCAGGCGCAGGTGCGCTCGCCATCGGACCCCGGCTACGTCCCGACCGCGCCGCCGGCGATGACCCGCGAACAGGCCATGGCGCTGCTGGCCGGCGCCGGGTATCAGGTGGAGCTGGAGGAGACACCGGCGCCGCCGGCACCCGCCCCGCCGGAGAACAACCGCGGCCGGATCACCAAGGACGGTGAGCCGCTGACCCTGGTGCTCGGGGTGGCGGCCAACGACCCCACCTCGGTCGCGGTGGCCAACACCGCCGCCGACCAACTGCGCAACGTCGGCATCGCGGCCTCGGTGTCGGCGCTGGACCCGGTGACGCTCTACGGCGACGCGCTGGTCAACAACCGCGTCGACGCCGTCATCGGCTGGCACCAGGCCGGCGGCGACCTGGCCACCGCGCTGGCGTCGCGCTACGGCTGCCCCGCGCTGGAGGCCACCGCCGTCGCGACCACCACCGCACCGTCCCCGGCTCCGACGTCGACGACGCCCCCGGAGCCGACGCCGACGCAGGACCCGGCACCCCCGCCCAGTCCGCGGCAACCCCCGGGGACCACCACCGCCACCGCCACCGCGGCGCCCGCGCCGGAATCCGGTGAGCTCGTGCAGGCGCCGAGCAACATCACCGGCATCTGTGACCGCACCATCCAGCCGCGCATCGACGCCGCGCTGCGCGGCACCGCCGACATCGCTGAGGTGATCGACGACGTCGAACCCCGGCTGTGGGAAATGGCTACGGTGCTGCCGATCCTGCAGGACACCACCATCGTCGCGGCCGGGCCCAGCGTGCAGCACGTCAGCCTGACCGGGTCGGTGCCCGTGGGGATCGTCGGCGACGCCGGCACCTGGGTCAAGCTGCCCCAGTAGTCAAGAACCCCCGGTGGCGGTACGGCGTTGCCGCAGCACGGCCAGCCCGTAGGCGCTGTAGGCACCGATCGCGAACACCGCCAGCAGCCACGGTGGCGGGTGCGCCAGCTCCCAGACGAACAGCGCCGCGAACAGCGGCGAGCGCTGGGTGATCGCCAGCACCCCCGCGGCGCAGCTCAACGACACCGCGGCCACGTGCAGCTCGGTGCCCACCCACGCGTTGAGGCCAAGGGCCACAACCGATCCGGCCGCCGCCCCGGTCGCCAGCGCCGGCGTCAGCAGCCCGCCGACCGCGCCGGACCGCAGGAACAGCGCGGTCAGCACCGGTTTGAGCAGCAGGATCGCCGCCGCCGCACCCAGCGTCATCCCGGCGTCCATGCTGACCTCGAGGATGCTGCGGCCGTTGCCGGGCAGCTCCGGCAGCCAGATCGAACAGATCCCGGTCAGCAGGCCCGCCGCGGCGACGGCCGGGATCAGCATCGGCGACGCCCACGGGGCCTTGGGGGTGGCGGCGGCCATCAGCCGGTTGAACGCCAGCCCGAGCGCGGCCGCCAGCGGTGCCAGCACCAGCGCCAGGAAGCCGAGCAGATACGACAGCCGCACATCGGGCCAGACCAGCGGGTGTTGCAGATGGGTGACCGGTGCGGCGACGGCGACGGCCAGGCTCGACGTGATCAGCGCCGTGCCCAGCGCCCGCGGATGCCAGGTGCCGAGCAGGATCCGGGCGGCGAAAAGGGCACCGCCCAGCGGCACGCTGTACACCGCACCCAGGCCGGCACCGGCCGCGCAGGCCAGCAGGATCTCCCGGTCGTGCGCGGTCAGCGTCAGCCGCGACGTTCCGAGATCGCCTGCGGCGGCGGCCAATTGGCGCGGTGCACCTTCGCGGCCCAGCGACGCGCCCGTCCCGACCAGCAGCACCTGCAGGCCGGCGTCCAGCGACAGCGCCGAGCGGGGGATCGGCCGGTGCGCCGCGATGGTCGCCGACAGCGACGGCACCGCGGTGCGGCGCCGCAGCAGCCACCATCCGCAGCCGGCCAGCGCGCCGCCGATCGCCGGTCCGGCCGCGCGGCGGATGCGGCCGCTGCTTTCGACGCCGGCCAGCAGCGTGCCGAACGTGTAGTGATAGGTCAGGTGCTCGATCGCGTGCAGCACCAGCGTGGTGGCCGCGCCGGCCAACCCGGCCAGCAGCCCGATGACGACGATGGCGCAGCCGAACTCCACGTCGCGCCGGGTCACGACGTGAATCTATGCCAGGGCCGGCCCTCCCGCGGGGTACATCGACCGGACGCGCTGGGCCAGGCAAGCTGGGGCCATGGAAACCCCGCGGCTGCTCTTCGTCCACGCCCACCCCGACGACGAATCCCTGACCACCGGAGCGACCATCGCGCACTACGCGGCCCGCGGCGCGCAGGTGCAAGTCCTCACCTGCACCCTCGGCGAGGAGGGGGAGGTCATCGGAGACGAGTGGGCGCAGCTGGCCGTCGATGCGGCCGATCAGCTGGGTGGCTACCGGATCGGCGAGCTGACCGCCGCGCTGGGCGCGCTCGGCGTGGACCGGCCCCGGTTCCTCGGCGGCGCCGGCCGGTGGCGGGACTCCGGCATGGCCGGCACGCCGGCGCGGCGGCACCAGACATTCGTCGACGGCGACCTCGCCGAGCAGGCCGGCGCGCTGGCCGCGGTGATCGACGAGCTGCGCCCGCATGTCGTGGTCACCTACGACCCGAACGGCGGCTACGGCCACCCCGACCACATCCACGTCCATCGGGTCAGCACCGCCGCGGTCGAGGCCGCCGACTGGCCGGTGCCCAAGCTGTATTGGACGGTGACGTCGACGGCCGCGCTGAGCACCGGGCTGAACGACATGACCGACCTGCCGCCGGAGTGGATCCGGGTGAGCGGCAACGATCTCGGGTTCGGGTTCGCCGACGACGCCATCGACGCCGAAGTGGACGCCACCGCGCAGCTGCCCGCCAAGGTGGCCGCGCTGCGCGCGCACCGCACTCAGGTCACGGTGGCCGATCACGGCCGGGCGTTCGCGCTGTCCAACAACATCGCACTGCCGATCACCGGCCGCGAGCACTACGTGCTCGTCGGAGGCAGCGCCGGACCGCGCGACGCCCGCGGCTGGGAGACCGACCTGCTGGCCGGGCTCGACCTGGACTGAAATCCACGCCACGCGGTACCTGCGGTCCGAGCCCGCCGGGTAAGCTGCCGGCAACCGTTGCGCACGGAAGGGAAGTACATGGACCCTGACCTGGATCCCAACCTGCAGCACTGGCAGGACCGGCTCGACAACTTCCAATGGGTGGTCGGCTCCCTGATCGGCGTGCTCGACAGCATCCCGACCTGACCGCGCCACCCACGCCGGTGCTGGGCCGGCGCACCGGTCGACTCCGTCTGCTGGTGTTCCTCGTGCTGGGCCTCGACGGGGTGTTGTCCGCCCTGATGGCGGTGTTCTACCTGCCCCTGCGCATCGGGACGGTGCCGCTGCCGATCAGCGCGCTGCTAAGCGGCATCCTCAACGCCGCCCTGGTGTGGGTCGCGTTCCAGTGGACCAGCAACGCTCGGCTGGCCGCGGTGCCGCTGTGGACCTGGCTGCTGACCGTCGTGGTGTTCGCGTTCTTCCGCGGCCCCGGCGGTGACATCGTGTTCGGCGGCACCGGCGTCATGGAGTTCGCACCGGTGCTGCTGGTCGCCCTCGGTGCGTTGCCCCCGGCCTGGGTCATCATGCGGCACTCGCCGGCCCGATGAGCGTGCGGCCCGGACCCGGCCCGCAGGGCTCCACTACTGTGGCCGGTATGCCAGCGGCAGCTGTTCCAGATACTGAGACGCGCGGATGATTCGCGACACGTCCGGGGTTACAGGGAAGTGGCTCTGAACTCCCAGCGCGGCGCCGACCTGCCCAGCCCGGTGGTTCCTCCGCGGGCGGACGCGCCGAACCCTTCTGCCCTGCGACGTGTGCTGCGGCGTGCCCGCGACGGTGTCGCGCTCAACGTCGAGGAAGCCGCGATCGCCATGTCCGCCCGCGGCGAGGATCTGGCCGACCTGTGTGCCAGCGCGGCGCGGGTCCGCGACGCCGGGCTGGAATCGGCGGGCCGGCGCGGCCCGGCCGGCCGGCTGCCGGTCAGCTATTCCCGCAAGGTTTTCATCCCGGTGACGCACCTGTGCCGCGACACCTGCCACTACTGCACCTTCGTCACGGTGCCGGGCCGACTGCGCGCCGAGGGCAAGGGCATGTTCATGGAGCCCGACGAGATCCTCGACGTCGCACGCCGCGGGGCCGAACTGGGTTGCAAGGAAGCCTTGTTCACCCTCGGTGACCGGCCTGAGGCGCGCTGGGAGGAAGCCCGGCAGTGGCTCGACGAGCGTGGTTACGACTCGACGCTGGACTACGTACGGGCGATGGCGATCCGGGTGCTCGAGGAGACCGGCCTGCTCCCGCACCTCAACCCGGGCGTGATGTCGTGGTCGGAGCTGTCCCGGCTCAAGCCGGTCGCCCCGTCGATGGGCATGATGCTCGAGACCACGTCGCGGCGGCTGTTCGAGACCAAGGGGCTGGCGCACCACGGCAGCCCCGACAAGGACCCGGCGGTGCGGTTGCGCACCCTCGACGACGCCGGCCGGCTGTCCATCCCGTTCACCACCGGGCTTCTGGTCGGCATCGGCGAGACGCTGGCCGAGCGGGCCGACACCATCCACGCGATCCGCCGCTCGCACAAGGAGTTCGGGCACGTCCAGGAAGTGATCGTGCAGAACTTCCGGGCCAAGGACCACACCGCGATGGCCGCCGTGCCCGACGCCGGCATCGACGACTTCCTGGCCACCATCGCGGTCACCCGGCTGGTGATGGGCCCCAAGGTCCGCATCCAGGCCCCGCCGAACCTGGTGTCGCGGCAGGAATGCCTGGCGTTGATCGGCGCCGGGGTCGACGACTGGGGTGGGGTGTCGCCGCTGACCCCCGACCACGTCAACCCGGAGCGGCCCTGGCCCGCGCTGGACGAGTTGGCCGCGGTGACCGCCGAGGCCGGCTACGACTTGGTGCAGCGGCTGACCGCGCAGCCGCAGTACGTGGCCGCCGGTGCGGCGTGGATCGACCCGCGGGTGCGCGGCCACGTCGACGCGCTGGCCGACCCCGACACCGGCTACGCCCGCGACGTCAACCCGGTCGGGCGGCCCTGGCAGGAGCCCGACGAGGCGTCGGAGTCGTTGGGGCGCACCGACTTGCACACCGCGATCGACTCGGAGGGCCGGCGCACCGAGACCCGCAGCGACCTCGACAGCGCGTTCGGGGACTGGGAGTCCATCCGGGCCAAGGTCAGCGAGCTGGCTGCGCGGGTGCCCGAGCGCATCGACACCGACGTGCTGGCCGCGTTGCGCGCCGCCGAACGCGATCCCGCCGGCTGCACCGACGACGAGTACCTGGCGCTGGCCACCGCCGACGGTCCCGCCCTGGATGCCGTTGCCGCGCTGGCCGATTCGTTGCGGCGCGACACCGTCGGCGACGACGTCACGTTCGTGGTCAACCGCAACATCAACTTCACCAACATCTGCTACACCGGCTGCCGGTTCTGCGCGTTCGCGCAACGCAAGGGCGACGCCGACGCCTACTCGCTGTCCACCGACGAGGTCGCCGACCGGGCCTGGGAGGCCCACGTCGCCGGCGCCACCGAGGTGTGCATGCAGGGCGGCATCGACCCGGAGCTGCCGGTCACCGGGTACGCCGACCTGGTGCGCGCGGTCAAGGCGCGGGTGCCCTCCATGCACGTGCACGCGTTCTCGCCAATGGAGATCGCCAACGGAGTCACCAAGAGTGGGTTGAGCATTCGCGAGTGGCTGACCGCGCTGCGGGAGGCCGGCCTCGGCTCGATCCCCGGCACGGCCGCCGAGATCCTCGACGACGAGGTGCGCTGGGTGCTGACCAAGGGCAAGCTGCCCGCCTCGGAGTGGATCGAGGTGATCACCACCGCGCACGAGGTGGGCCTGCCGTCGAGCTCGACGATGATGTACGGCCACGTCGACACGCCCAGGCACTGGGTGGGACACCTCAACGTGCTGCGCGACATCCAGGACCGCACCGGCGGTTTCACCGAGTTCGTGCCGCTGCCGTTCGTGCACCAGTCCTCACCGCTGTACCTGGCCGGCGGTGCCCGGCCCGGCCCGACGCACCGGGACAACCGCGCGGTGCACGCGCTGGCGCGAATCATGTTGCACGGCAGGATCTCCAACATCCAGACCAGCTGGGTCAAGCTCGGTACCGAACGCACCCAGGTGATGCTGCGCGGCGGCGCCAACGATCTGGGCGGAACGCTGATGGAGGAGACGATCTCGCGGATGGCCGGCTCGGAGAACGGGTCCGCCAAGACCGTCGAGGAGCTCGTCGGCATCGCCGCGGGCATCGGCCGCCCGGCCCGCCAACGCACCACCACCTACACCCCGCTCGCCGCCTGACCCCCGCCCTGTTGTGGCGAGCGCGCGGGTCTGCCCGTCGACACGCCGGGCAGCGCCGGCATTTCGCGCGCGCTCGTCGATCGGTCGGTGAACCGTTGCCGGAGCTGGTAGGACAGAGATGTGTTGCTGCGACGGGTGCTGACCGACGACGCCATCGTGCTGCAGGCGTGCGACGACGACGGGGCCTGGGTGGCCGCGCCCGAGCGCGCCGCGGCCCTCGGCGGGCCGGTGTTCGACCGGGGGTGGGAGCTGGCGCTCGCGCAGCGTCATCAGCGCGAAGCGGGGCAGCTGCTGCCGTTCCAGCCGGTGTCCTTCCGCGACTTCATGCTCTACGAACGCCACGCCGTCGACGCCGCCCGCGGGCTGGTGCGCCGCTTCCATCCCCGTCAGGCCCGCGTCGCCGGTGCGATCGAGGCCCTGACCCGGCGGCCGTTCCCGTTGTTCAAACCCAAGCCGCTGTTCTACCGGCAGCCCATCTACTACATGTCGAACCACCTGAGCTTCGTACCCAGCGGTGCCCCGGTCGCCGTCCCGTCCTACTCGTCGGCGCTGGACTTCGAACTCGAGCTCGGCTTCGTGCTGTCGGCCCCGCTCTACGACGCCACCCCCGAGCAGGCGCTGGCGGCGATCGGCGCGTTCGTCGTCGTCAACGACTTCAGCGCCCGCGACGTGCAGCGCGCCGAGATGGTCTCCGGGCTCGGGCCGCAGAAGTCCAAACACTTCGCGTCGTCGATGTCGGTGCTGGCCGTCACCGCCGAGGAGATCCTGCCGCAGATCGAGCGGCTGTACGGGTCGGTGGCGATCAACGGCGCCACGGTGGCCACCGTGTCCAGCGCCGGCATGCAGTGGTCGCTGGGGGAGGTGCTCGCCCACGCGTCCCGCAGCGAAAGGCTCTATCCCGGTGAGCTCTTCGCCACCGGGACGCTGCCGGGTGGCAGCGGCATGGAAACCGGTCGGTGGCTGCGGCCGGGCGATCAGCTGAGCTTGACCATCGATCAGATCGGCGAGATCAGCCACCGCATCACCAGCGCCCAGGAGCCCACATGAACGTCATCGCCGGCCTGCCCGCCCACGCGCTGCTGGTGCACGCGATCGTCGTGCTGGCCCCGTTGACCGCGCTGCTGGGCATCCTGTGTGCGGTCTGGCCCGCCGCACGGCGCCGCTTCGTCTGGCTGGTGCTGGTGCTCTCCGCGGTCAACCTGGCGCTGACTCCGCTGACCGCGTCGGCGGGGCAGTGGCTCTACGACCGCAGCAGCGCCCACAGCCCGGCCCTGGAAACCCACGCCGAACGCGGCGCCACGATGATCTACCTGTCGATCGCCCTGCTGGCGATGGCGATCGTCCTTGCCCTGCACCACGTACGATCGGCCAATTCGGACGCCCCGCGCACGGCCTCGGCGGTCGTCGTCGCGGTGATCGCGCTCGCGGTCGGGGTGTCGGCCATCGCCGGCGTGATGCGCATCGGGCACTCGGGCACCGAGGCCAAATGGGGGATCATCACCGAATAGCGGCACCGAACAGCGGTGGAGCCACCGCGGTGCGCGGCGGCTCCACCGTCGAGGGACGTTCAGGCCTGCTTGAGCGCCTCGATGTCGAGGGTGATGGTGACCTTGTCGCCGACGACCGCGCCGCCGGTCTCCAGCGGCATGTCGATGTCGATGCCGAAGTCCTTGCGGTTCAACACGACCGAGGCCTCGAAGCCGGCGACCTCGCCCTGGCCCATGCCGGGGTTGACGCCGTTGAACACCAGGTCCAGCGAGATCGGCCGGGTCACGCCCTTGAGCGTGAAGTCGCCGTCGAGGACGTACTTGTCCCCGCTGGAGCGCACCGCGGTGGAGACGAAGGTCGCCGTGGGGTGGTTGGCGGTGTCGAAGAAGTCGGCGGCCTTCAGGTGCGCGTCGCGCTGCTCGTTGTGGGTGTTGATCGAGTCGACGGCGATCTCGGCGCTCACCGAGGGGGTGCCGTCCTCGGCCACGGTGATGGCTCCGCTGAAGGAGTCGAACACGCCGCGGACCTTGCTGACGACGAGGTGGCGTACGGAGAAGCCGATGGAGGAGTGGACGGCGTCGATCGCCCAGGTGCCGGTGGGAAGAGCGGTGGTGGCGGTGGTCATGGAGGCCTCTTTCTACGGATCGTGCGTCGGCCGGTCCGACGCGTCCTCTGACGAAACGGACTATAGTCCGTATTGATTCCCGTTAGGCTGAGAAAATGCCGGAGCCGCTGTTCGACGAGCGCTTCACCAGCCTCGATCCGTCCATCTGGACGGCCGCGCACCTGCCGGCATGGAGTTCTCACGCGGCGGCCGCCGCGACCTACCGCACCGGACCCGACGGTCTCGAGCTGTCCATCCCGCCCGAGCAGCCGCTGTGGTGCCCCGATCTGCACGAGGGTCCGCTGCGGGTATCGGCGGTGCAGAGCGCCAACAGGTCCGGCCCGGTCGGGTCCACCGACGCGCCGCAGCCGTTCCGGGAAGGCCTGCGCGTGCGCGAGGAGCAACCCACCGTGCTCGGCTTCGTCCCGCACTACGGCACCGTCGCGGTGACGTGCTCGGCGCACCTGAGCCCGCGCACGATGTTCGCCGCGTGGATGGTCGGGCTGGAGGACCGGCCCGAGCGGTGCGGGGAGATCTGCGTGATGGAGGTGTTCGGCGACACCGTGCGCGGCGGCCCGGCCGGGCCCGTCGCCGACGTCGGGCAGGGCATCCACCGGTTCCGCGACCCCGCGCTGCGCGAGGACTTCTCGGCCGAACCGCGCGACCTCGACATCGAGGCCGAGCACACCTACGCCGTGCACTGGCGGCCGGGCGCGGTGGACTTCACCATCGACGGCGTGCGCACCCGCACCGCCGACCAGGCGCCCGACTACCCGATGTTCCTGTTGCTCGGCGTGTTCGACTTCCCCGACCGGCCCGGCGACGCCGACGACGTCGCGCGGATGCGGGTGTCGCGGGTGACGTGGACACCGCTCGGGTAACAGCCCGGCCGGGCACATTTCGCACCGCCGTGGCGGGTAGGCGCCAGCTATGTGCGACGTTTAGTATCTGTAACCACGCGCAACCCCTATTCGGTTCGCGTGGAAGTTAGGGCACACTGAGACGCGCGTCCGATTTAGGGCAGGGATACTTGCTGGGACTGTCTCAGCGCAGCCCTGTCTGCACAGCCCGCAGAGCGTGAAGTTCGAGAGGACTTGAGGAGAACTTAGGTGACGTACGTCATTGCCGAGCCTTGCGTCGACGTCAAAGACAAGGCGTGCATCGAGGAATGCCCTGTCGACTGCATCTACGAGGGCGCACGCATGCTGTACATCCATCCGGACGAGTGCGTCGACTGCGGCGCCTGCGAGCCGGTGTGCCCGGTCGAGGCCATCTACTACGAAGACGATGTGCCGGACCAGTGGAGCGGCTACACCCAGCACAACGCCGACTTCTTCGCCGAGCTCGGCTCGCCGGGCGGCGCCTCCAAGGTGGGCCAGACCGACAACGACCCGCAGGCAGTCAAGGATCTGCCGCCGCAGGGTGAGGACTGAGCACGACCACCCGAGACCTCTCCGCTGACGTCACCCGCCGGGCCCGCAAGTCCGCGGCGCTGCCGGTATTCCCCTGGGACACCCTGGCGGAGGTGACGGCCACCGCCCGCGCGCACCCCGACGGTATCGTCGACCTGTCGGTCGGCACGCCGGTCGACCCGGTGGCACCGGTGATCCGCGACGCGCTGGCCGCGGCCGGCTCCGTGCCCGGCTATCCGACCACGCACGGCACGCCGGCACTGCGCGGATCGGCCGTCGCCGCGCTGGCCCGGCGCTACGGCATCACCGGGTTGGACCCGGCCGCCGTGCTGCCGGCGATCGGCACCAAGGAGCTGATCGCGTGGCTGCCGACGTTGCTCGGCCTGGGCGCCGGCGACACCGTGGTGGTCCCGGAGCTGGCGTACCCCACCTACGAGGTCGGTGGCCTGCTGGCCGGCGCGACGGTGGTGCGGGCCGATTCGCTGACCCAACTCGGCCCCGCGGCCCCCGCACTGCTGTTCCTGAACTCGCCCAGCAATCCGACCGGCAAGGTGCTCGGCGTCGAGCATCTGCGCAAAGTGGTCGGCTGGGCCAGGGACCGGGGAGTGCTCGTCGCCTCCGACGAGTGCTACCTCGGCCTGGGCTGGGACGCCACCCCGCTGTCGGTGCTGCATCCCGACGTCTGCGACGGCGACCACACCAATCTGCTGGCGCTGCACTCGCTGTCCAAGACGTCGTCGCTGGCCGGGTACCGCGCGGGCTTCGTCGCCGGCGACCCCGCGGTGGTCGCCGAGCTGCTGGCGGTGCGCAAGCACGCCGGCATGATGATGCCCGGCCCGGTGCAGGCCGCCATGGTGGCCGCGCTCGACGACGACGAGCACGAGCGCGAGCAACGCCGGCGCTACGCCGAGCGGCGCGCCGCGCTGCTGCCCGCGCTGCTGGCGGCCGGGTTCACGGTCGATCACTCCGAGGCCGGCCTGTACCTGTGGGCCACCCGCGGCGAGCCGGGCCGCGACACCCTGGCCTGGCTGGCGCAGCGCGGCATCCTGGCCGCACCGGGGGAGTTCTACGGACCGCGCGGCCACTCGCACGTGCGGATCGCGTTGACCGCCACCGACGAACGCATCGCCGCCGCGGTGGCGCGGCTGGCGGTCTAGGGCCTGCGCTCGACGGCACGCAGCCCGAGCGCCAGCACCAACCGCTCGTCGGCGTCCGCCAGCGACGTGCCGAGAAGCTTCTCGATCCGGCGCACCCGGTAGCGCACCGTGTTCGGGTGCACGACCAACGTCCGCGCGATGGTGGCGATGTCGCCGAACTCGTCCAGGTACGCCCGCAACGTGTCGGCCAGCTGCGGGTCCCTGGTGCACAGGTCGCGCACCCGCGGATCCACCAGCCGCGGTGCGGCGGCGACGTGGCTGACGATCTCGTCGAGCAGCACCGTGGTGCGCGCTTCGTCCAGCGACGCCACCTGACCGAACGCCAGCGGATGCCGCTCGGCGCTGTCGAACACCCGGTCCACGTCGGCGCGCGCCGCCGCCACCGCGGCCAGCCCGGCCAGCGGGGCGGCCGTCACCGCGCGCACCTCGAGGCCGAGTTCGCGCCGCAGCGCGGTCACCACCCCGCGCGCCCACGACGTCACGTGCGTGGCCGCCCCGATCTTGGGCAGCAGCGCATAGACCCGGTCACCGCCGGCGGCCACCTGCGCGTCGGCGCGGAAAGCGCTGGCGCTCAAGGCGATCACTTCGGGCGGCAGGGCGGCGCCCGCTGCGTGGAACCCGACGACGGCGGTGCGCTCCGCGCTGGGGATGCCGAGCTCACGGGCCAGCGCGGCGACGTCGTCGACGTCACCGCCGGACAGGCCGAGCAGGTGCTGTACCCGGGCGGCGTGCTGCGACGGGGCGGCCGCCAGCCGGGACATGATCCGCGCGGCCAGCACCGCCCCGCCGCGCAGGATCTCCTCGGTGTCGTCGGCCAGCGGCGCCGACCCCTGCTGCAGCCAGATCGACCCGGCGAACGTCGGGCCCCGGCCTGCCTCGGCGGGCACGTGCACCCCGACGGCCAGCCGGGGCCGCAGCCCCAGCTCGGGGCGTTCGGCGACCCGCACCACCTCCGAACCGGAGCGCAGCGCGTCGAAGATGCCCCACTGCCCGATCCACTCCAGGTGTTCGGGCGGCCCGGCCCGGCCCAGGATGGTCAGCCGGCGCAGTTCGTCGGCCTCCTCGCTGGAGGCCGAATAGGCCAGCATGTGGCTGTCGGCGTCCTCGATGCTGATCATGCCGCGGGTGCGGTCGGCGATCGACTGGGCCAACCCGAACAGGTCGGTGCCGGAGTCGCGAAGCGGGTCGCCGCGGTCGCCGTGATGATCCGAGGCGTGGTTGACCAGCCGGTACAGGTGCTCCCAGCGGGCCCGCGGCTCCACGGCGACGACGGCGGTGCCCAGCGCGACCGCACGCGCCACCGCGGCGGGGGTGGGCTCCTTGACGAAGATCGCGGCCGGCCGGGTGGCGTGCGATTCCAGCCAGCCCACCGCTTCGGCGTCGGACACCCCGAGCAGGAAGAACAGATCGGCCGAGCCGGGGCCCACCGCCAGGCCCAGCCGGACGTCATCGGCGTCGACCAGCGCCACCGAGTTGACCGGCATGTCCAGCCCGCGCGGTGCCTCCACCAGCGTGACCATCGTGCGGTCCAGCGCGAGCAGCAGCTGCCCGAGAGTCAGACCCGTCGTCACCGCCATCACCGCTCCTTTGTCCGATCCGCCTAATCAGTGTGCCAGTGCTTGTCGGATCGGCCATCGGTTACCGCGCCGCGAACGGGCATCCTTGCACCATGGACGCGATCACCGAAGTACCTCTGCCCGGCAACGAGCCGGTACACGACTACGCCCCCCATTCCCCCGAGCGCACCAGGCTCACCGCGGCGCTGACCGACCTCGCCGCCACCCCGATCGACCTGCCGCACGTCATCGGCGGTGCGCACCGCATGGGTGCGGGTGCCCGGATCGACGTGGTCCAGCCGCACCGGTACCACGCGCGGCTGGGCACGCTGGCCAACGCCGAGCACGCCGACGCCCAGGCCGCCGTCGCGGCCGCGGTGGCGGCCAAACCCGGCTGGGAGGCCACCCCGTTCGACGAGCGCGCCGCGGTGTTCCTGCGCGCCGCCGACCTGCTGGCCGGGCCGTGGCGCGAGAAGCTCGCCGCGGCAACGATGTTGGGCCAGTCCAAGACGGCCTACCAGGCCGAGATCGACGCCCCGTGCGAGCTCGTCGACTTCTGGCGGTTCAATGTCGCGTTCGCCCGCCAGATCCTGGCGCAGCAGCCGGTCAGCGCCAAGGGGGTGTGGAACCGCACCGACTACCGGCCGCTCGAGGGTTTCGTCTACGCGATCACGCCGTTCAACTTCACCGCCATCGCCGGCAACCTGCCGACCGCGCCCGCGCTGATGGGCAACACGGTGATCTGGAAACCCTCGCCCACCCAGACGTTCGCGGCCTACCTCACCATGCAGCTGCTCGAGGCCGCCGGGTTACCGCCGGGCGTGATCAACCTGCTGACCGGGGACGGCAAGGCCGTCTCCGAGGTGGTGCTGGCCGATCGCCGGCTGGCCGGGATCCACTTCACCGGGTCCACCGCCACATTCCAGCACCTGTGGCGCGAGGTCGGCACCCACATCGACCGCTACGACACCTATCCGCGGCTGGTCGGCGAGACCGGTGGCAAGGACTTCGTCGTCGCCCACCGCTCGGCCGACCCGGATGTGTTGCGCACCGCGCTGATCCGCGGCGCGTTCGACTACCAGGGGCAGAAGTGCTCGGCAGCGTCGCGCGCCTACATCGCGCGCTCGGTCTGGCAGCAGATGGGTGACGACTTCCTGGGGGCCACCGACGCGCTGCGGTACGGCGACGTGACCGACCTGAGCAACTACGGCGGTGCGCTGATCGACGACCGGGCGTTCGCCAAGAACGTCACCGCCATCGAGCGGGCCAAACACGGTGTGCACACCACGGTGCTGGTCGGCGGCGAATACGACGACAGCGAAGGCTATTTCGTGCGGCCGACGGTGCTGCTGTCCGACGACCCGCACGACGAGGCGTTCGCCACCGAGTACTTCGGGCCGATCCTGGCCGTGCACGTCTACCCCGACGAGGACTACGAGCGCATCCTCGACGTCGTCGACGGCACCGCCCGCTACGCGCTGACCGGTGCGGTGATCGCCGACGACCGCGCCGCGGTGCTGACCGCGCAGCAGCGGCTGCGGCACGCGGCGGGCAACTTCTACGTCAACGACAAGCCGACCGGCGCGGTGGTCGGGCAGCAGCCGTTCGGCGGATCGCGCGCTTCGGGCACCAACGACAAGGCCGGGTCGGCGCTGAACCTGTTGCGCTGGACCTCGGCCCGCTCCATCAAGGAGACGTTCGTGCCGGCTACCGAGCACACCTACCCGCATATGGAGGTCTGAGCCATGGGTGTCTTCGATCGTGTGGCGCGGCCGGTGATCATGGCGGCCTCGCGGCGCGAGGGGCTGCGGAACCTGGCCGAGCGGGTCCCGCTGACCCGCGACGTGGTGCACCGCTTCGTGCCGGGCGAGACCGTCGCCGATGCGCTGGATGCAGTGACGCACCTGCGCAGTTCGCAGCGGCTGGTGTCGATCGACTACCTCGGCGAGGACGTCACCGACGCCGACGCCGCCGAGGCCACCGTGCAGGCCTACCTCGGGCTGCTCGACGCGCTGGCCGAGCGGCCCGAGCCGGCCGGGCCGGTGCGGCCGCTGGAGGTGTCGCTGAAAATGTCCGCGCTCGGGCAGGCGCTGCCCCGCGACGGCGAGAAGATCGCGCTGGAGAACGCCAGGGCGATCTGTGAACGCGCGCACCGCGCCGGGGTGTGGGTGACCGTCGACGCCGAGGACCACACCACCACCGACTCCACGCTGTCGATCGTGCGGGACCTGCGTGTCGACTTCGACTGGGTCGGCACGGTGCTGCAGGCCTACCTGCGCCGCTCACGCGCCGACTGCGCCGAGTTCGCCGCATCGAATGCGCGGATCCGGTTGTGCAAGGGCGCCTATGACGAACCGGCGTCGGTGGCCTTCCGGGACCGCGACGACGTCACCGACTCCTATCTGCAGTGCCTGCGGATCCTGATGGCGGGCAACGGGTATCCGATGGTGGCCTCGCACGACCCGGAGATCATCGGCGCGGTGCCCGCGCTGGCCCGCGAATACGAGCGTGGGGCCGACGATTTCGAGTACCAGATGCTCTACGGCATCCGGGACGCCGAGCAGCGCCGGCTGGCCGAGGACGGCAACCAGGTGCGGGTGTACGTGCCGTTCGGGACCCAGTGGTACGGCTACTTCGTGCGCCGGCTGGCCGAACGCCCGGCCAACCTCGGGTTCTTCCTGCGGGCGCTGGCCGAACGCCAGCGCTGAGCCTCAGGACCTTCAGGAGCGCCGCCCCGCCTGCTCGCCGGTGCCTGCGGTGGCCGTGGCCGCGGCGTCGGCGAGCACCTCGACGATGTGCCGGTAGGTCGATCCGGTCGCCCGGGTCATCGCCATCTCGCAGGTGCGGTTGCACGATGCGTACGCGGTGGTCGGGTGGGCGCGCACTTCGGCGGCCTGCGCCGAGGTGGCCGTCGCCGTCAGCTCCGGGTGCAGCATGCCGCGGTCGCCGGCGAACCCGCAGCAGCCCCAGTCCACCGGGACGACGACGTCTTCGGCGACGGCGTGTGCCACGGCTAGCAGGTCGTCGGTGACACCCACCTGCGCCGACGAACACGTGGGATGCACGGTGACCGACGAGATCCGCGGCAGCTCGCCGAGTGCGGGCAGCACCCGCTCGCGCAGTAGCGTCACCGCGTCGACGATCCGGACCTGCGGGGCGGACTTGCGCAGCATCTTGATCAGGCCCTCGGTGCAGCTCGACGCGTCGCACACCACCGGGATCGCGCCGTCACGGCTGGCCCGCAGCACCGCGGCGGTGGTCCGCCGGCTCATGGTGCGGTAACCCGCCGACATGCCCTTCGATGACCACGGCGTACCGCAGCACAGCCCGTCGATGTCCTCGGGGATCACCAGCGTCAGACCGGCCAGCGCACAGAGCTTTTCGAATCCGTCCTGGACACCGTCGCCGTCGGCGGGGCCGAACATCGAGTTCACGCAGGCGGGCAGGTACACCGCGTCGGCTCCGTGCGCCGCCGGGGGAGCGGGCCGGTGGCGGCGCCGGCCGCCGGCGGGCAGGTCGGTGGACCACTGCGGAACCACCTCGGTGCCGGCCACCGCGCGGGCCGCCCGGCTCGCGACCACCGGCAGCGCCGGCGGGAGCTTCGCGGCGCTGTTGAGTGCCGCCGCGGCCCCGCGGCTGGCGACCGCCCAGTGGTTGGCCGCGGTGGCCCAACCCTTTTCGGCCGCCCGGCCGTGGTCGGCCCGGCGCAGCCGGCGCACCAGGTCGCCGGTGTTGATCAGCACCGGGCATGCGGTGGCGCACATGCCGTCGACCGCGCAGGTCTGCACGCCGGCGTAGTCGTAGGACTCCGACAGTTCGTCGGCCAACCGGTGATCGCCGCCGGCCTCGGCGGCGGCGATGGCGCGCCGCACGACGATCCGCTGGCGCGGGGTCAGCGTCAGATCGCGGCTGGGGCACACGGGTTCGCAATACCCGCACTCGACGCACCGGTCCACCTCCGGTTCGACCGTGGGTGTCACCTTGATGTGCCGCAGATGGGCCTGCGGATCGTGGTCGAGCAGCACGCCGGGGTTGAGCAGACCCGCCGGATCGATCAGCCGCTTGACCGAGACCATCACGGCGTAGAGTTCGTCGCCGTATTGGCGGCGCACGTAGGGCGCCATCACCCGGCCGGTGCCGTGCTCGGCCTTCAGCGAACCTCCCTGGGCGAGCACGAGATCCACCATGTCCTCGGTGAAGTCGGCGTAGCGCTGCAGCGCCGGGCCCGCGCTGAAGCCGTCGGTGAGCAGGAAGTGGATGTTGCCGTCCTTGGCATGCCCGAAGATGACCGAGTCGCGGTAGCCGTAACGGTCGAACAGCTCGCCCAGACCCGAGCAGGTGTCGGCCAGCAGCTCGACCGGCACGACGACGTCCTCGAGCAGCGCCGTGGTGCCCGACGCCCGCGCCCCCGCCACCGAGGCGTAGAGACCCTTGCGAAGTGTCCACAGCCGGCCCGCCGCGGCGGGGTCGCGGGTCAGCTCGGGGGTGCCGCCCAGCCCGAGACCGGCCAGCGCGGGGACCGCGGACGCGGTCAGCGCGTCGAGCTCGGCGGCCTCGGTGGACTGGTACTCCACCAGCAGCGCCGCCTGCCCGACGACGTCGAACCCCAGGATCTCCGGCGGCGCGCCCGGCAGCTGCTGACCCACCCGCAGCGACCGGGCGTCCATCAGTTCCACTGTCGCCGCCCCGGTGTCGACCAGGGTGGGCAGCGCGCGGTTGGCCGAGCGCAGGTCGTCGAACACCAGCAGCGTGGTGGCCCGGTGCGCCCGCACCGGCACCGTGCGCAGCGTCACCTCGGCGACGAAGCCCAGCGTGCCTTCGCTGCCGACGATCAGGTGCGCCAGGATCTGGCTGGGCTCGTGGTAGTCGAGGAACGCGTTGAGGCCGTACCCCATCGTGTTCTTCATCGCGAACTGACGGCGCACCGTGGCCACCGACGCCGGGTCGGCGAGCACCCGGTCACGCAGCCGGGCCAGGCCCTCGAAGATCTCCGGCTCGTCATGGCGCAACCGGGCGTCGGCGTCGGGCGCCCCGGTGTCCACCACCGTGCCCGACGGCAACACGACGACGACGGAATCCAGTGTGCGGTAGGTGTTCTCGACAGTGCCGCAGGCCATGCCGCTGGAGTTGTTGGCGACCACACCGCCGATGGTGCATGCGGTCTCGCTGGCCGGGTCGGGCCCGATCTTGCGTCCGTAGCGGGCCAGCTCGGCGTTCAGGCGCCGCACCGTCACCCCGGGCTGGGTCCGCACCCGGGCGCCGCCGTCGAGTACCGTCACGTCGCGGAAGCCCTTGCGGACGTCGACGAGGATGCCGTCGCTGACGGCCTGCCCGGACAGGCTGGTGCCCCCGGAGCGCAACGTCAGCGGAACCCCGTGGCGGGCGCTGACCGCGAACAGCCGGCCGACCTCGGCGGCGTCGCGGGCGGTGACGACGACCTGCGGGGTGAGCAGGAAGTGCGAGGCGTCGTGGGCGGCGGCGTGTCGGTCGATGGCCCGCACCCCGACCCGGTCGGGGTCACCGGTGGCCGCGATCAGCGCCCGCTCGAGTGACGGCGACATCAGGGCACCATCCAGCCGAGCGCGCCGGTGGACTGCAGGTAGACGAAAACGGTGAACACCGCGAGCATTCCGAGGCTCCACCAGATGAGCTTGCGGAAGATCTCACCCTCGCGGCCGACCATGCCGACCGCCGCGGCGGCCACGGCCAGGTTCTGCGGCGAGAGCATCTTGCCCATCACCCCGGCCGAGGAATTGGTCGCGGCCATCAGCACCTCGCTGAGCCCGGCGTGATTGGCCGCGGTGGCCTGCAGGAGACCGAACAGCGAGTTCGATGACGTGTCGGAGCCGGTGATCGCCACCCCGATCCAGCCGATCAGCGGCGACAGCAGCGCGAACAGCCCGCCGGCCGAGGCCAGCGCGAAGCCCAGGCTCTGGGTCTGCCCGGACAGGTTCATCACGAACGCCAGCGCGAGCACCGAGGCCACCGTGACGATGGTGAACCGCAGCGTCACCAGCGTGTCCTTGTAGACCCGCAGCGCCTGCCGCGGCGAGATCCGGTACAGGCCCATCACCAGCAGCCCGGAGATCAGCAGCAGGGTGCCGGTGGCCTTGAGGTGGTCGAGCTTGAAAGTCTGTGCTGCCAACGCTTTTCCGTTCGCGTCGACGACGTCGAGGCCGGGCCAGTGGAAAATCCAGCTGCCGTGCGCGGCCAGCCACGGCTTGACCCCGGGCAGCTGGCTGATGCTGAACACCGCGATGATGATCAGGTACGGGGCCAGCGCGCCGAGCGTCGAGCGCCGGGCCGGGGCGGTGACCTTCTCGGCGGTGACGGTGCCGCCGGAGCCGCCCGCCGGGGGCACCGGCCGGGTGTCCTCGCCGTCGGCGGCTAGGCGCGAACCCGGCTTCAGGACGCGAACCGCGGCCAGTACGGCGGCGACGGTGACGACGGCGGCCACGATGTCGGTGATCTCCACCGCGATGAAGTTCGACGTGATGAACTGCGCGACGCCGAAGGTCAGCCCGGCGATCAGGCACACCACCCAGGTCTCGCGCAGGCCGCGTCGCCCGTCGACCAGGAACACCAGGATGAAGGGCACGAAGACGGCGACGAACGGGGTCTGGCGGCCGGCCATCTGCGACAGCGTGTGCAGGTCGAGGCCAGTGACCGAGCTCAGCGTGATGATCGGTGCGGCCATGGCGCCGAACGCGACCGGGGCGGTGTTGGCCAGCAGCGAGACGACCGCCGCCTTGATCGGCTTCATGCCCGCGGCCATCAGCATGGCAGCCGAGATCGCCACCGGGGCGCCGAAGCCGGCCAGCGACTCCAGCAGCGCGCCGAAGCAGAACGCGATGAGGATCGCCTGGATCCGCTGGTCGTCGGAGATGGACCGGATCTTTTCGCCGAGGACGGCGAACCAGCCGGTGACCTCGGTGAGCCGGTAGAGCCAGATGGCGTTGATGAGGATCCACAGGATCGGGAAGAGGCCGTAGAGCGCGCCCTCAGCGGTGGCGCTGACGGTCTGGAGCATCGGCATCCTCCAGACCCCGACCGCGAGCACGATCGACAGCGCGAGGCTGATCAGCGCGGAGCGGTGCGCCGGCCATTTGAGCACGCCGAGCATGACGAACAGCGAGGTCAGCGGGAGTGCGGCGAGCAGAGCGGAGAGGACGAGCGATCCGCCGGCGGGATCGAGGAGCTGCTGGAACTGTTCCATCGGATGACCTTCTCGGGGGTGAGCAGAGGGGGGCTGTGGCTTGATAGTGGCACAGGTCACCGCAGATTGTCTAGCAAGTACACATGATTACCAAGTAGACCTGACTGTTGATCGGTCACTAGGGTGAGCGCATGGCGAGCGGACTGCGTGTGGTGTCGGTCGTCGATGCCATTGCCGACAACCTGCGCGACGCGATCCTCGCCGGTGAGTTGTTGCCCGGCACCCCGCTGACCGAAACCGACGTCGCAGGCCGGTTCGAGGTGGCCCGCCCGACCGCCAAGGCCGCTATCGAGAAGCTCGTCGCCGACATGCTGCTGGAACGCCCCAACCACAAGACCGCGCGGGTGCGCCGGCTCGGCCCCGACGACGTCCGCGACATCTACCGCACCCGGGCCACCATCGAATCCTCGGTGCTGCGCCAGCTGGCCGCCAAACGCTTGGTGCCCGAGGGCACCCGGGAGGCCAACGCCGTGATCAAGGCGGCCCCGGACGACTCGTCGTTCGCGGTCGTCAAGCCCGACATGGCATTTCACACCGCACTGATCGACGGCGTCGGCAGCGAACGCACCAGCCGGCTCTACCGGTTGCTGGCCTCCGAGGTGACGCTGTGCATGGCGCAGGTGCAGGGCCGCCGGCTGCTCGACACCCGCTCGATCGTCGCCGAACACGACGGGCTGCTCGATCTCGTCGCCGCCGGTGACGGCGAGAGCGCCGCCGCCCTGCTGGAGCGGCACATCAGCCGGGCCCGGGAGCGGCTGGTGGGCGCCCTCGGCGGCGAGCCGGGGCCGGAGGCCGACTTCGAGTTCACCGTCCCGATCCCCGACTGACCATCGAATCCGGGTGCACCGCAACCGCTACCGTTAGGCCGGGTAGGCGGCGACCGGCATGATGACGGTGCCCTTGCAGACGCCCTCGAGGATCTCGGTGCGCCACGTGCCGTACATGCTGCCGTCGGCGGTGGGGGCGTAGAACACCAGCGAGCGGGCCGCGGCGTACTCGCGGGGGACGTCGGCGCCGCGGAAGCACTCCCACTGCCAGTTGTAGTTGAACACCCACTGCCTGCCGTCCCAGGTGTAGCGCGACGGCTGCGGGACCGTCGGGTTGGACGGCGCCGGACCGTCGGTGGCCACGGCCACGCAGGTCCCGGCGCAGGTGGTGGTGAAGGTGTACTGGCCGCTGAAGTCCGGTTCGGGCTGGCGGGCGGCGATGCTGGTGCCGAGCTTGTCGGAGGCGAACGTCACCACGGTGTAGCGGCCGCTCCAGTCCGGCGTCGCCGCGTGGGCGGTCGGCATGGCCTCGGCGCCGACGCAGGCAGCCGCGACGAACGTCGCGGATGCAAGTGCGTTACGCGCCCGTCGCGCCGACATGGTTCCCTCGCAATGTTCTCGTATGGCACTAGCAACGTAATTGGCTCACCCGTCAACGTGCCGGATCGACACGGCCGGTAAGGGCACGGTTGGATCACGGCTTGGTATCACCGCCGGGAGCCGAATATCGTTCGTGCCGAAGCTTACTCAGCGTTCGGCGAGCATCATCAACGTCCACGCCGCGATCGACTGGGCGTCGGTGATCACCCCGTCACGGATCATCTGCTCGACGACGGCGCGGTCGAACCACGCGCTGCGCATGTCCTGCTCCTCGTGCTCGCGTTCGTGCGGCCCCTCGGAGATGCCGGTAGCCAGGAACACCCGGCCGCGCTGGCTGCTCATCCCGGGCGCGACGTCGAGCAGGCCCAGCTCGGTCAGCGTGGTTGCGGTCAGGCCGGTCTCCTCGCGCAGCTCGCGCGCGGCCAGCTCCGCGGGTTCTAGGTCCGCCCGGCCCGGCGCGGTGCCCTGCGGGAACTCCCACCGGCGCAGCCCGAGCGGATAGCGGAACTGCTCGACCAGGTGGAAGCGGTCGCCGTCGCGGGGTATCACCAGCGCATACGTCGGCTTGTCCACCACCGCGTAGATGCCGGCGCTGCCGTCGGGCCTGCGGATGTCGTCCTCGCGGATGGTCAGCCAGTTGTTGCGGTACACCTCGCGGGTGGCCTCGGCCCGGATGGAATCCACCGCCCCAGTATGGCTGGAGTAGCCTCGGAGGTCGTGTTGCTGGCCTCCCTGAATCCCGCGGCCGTGGCCGCCGGTGCCGACCTTGCCGACGCGGTGCGCATCGACGGGCACTCGCTGAGTCGAAGCGATCTGGTCGGGGCCGCGACGTCGGTCGCCGAACGCGTCGGCGGTGCGTCCCGCGTCGCCGTGCTGGCCAGGCCGACCGCCGCGACGGTGCTGGCCGTCACCGGGTGCCTGATCGCGGGGGTCCCCGTCGTGCCGGTGCCCGCCGACGTCGGCGCCGCCGAACGCCGCCACATCCTCACCGACTCCGGTGCGCAGGCGTGGCTAGGGGAGTTGCCCGACGACACCGACGGACTGCCGCACGTCCCGGTGCGGCTGCATGCCCGGTCCTGGCACCGCTACCCCGAACCCGCGCCCTCGGATCCGGCGCTCATCATCTACACCTCGGGCACCACCGGCCTGCCCAAGGGCGTGGTGGTGAGCCGGCGCGCGATCGCCGCCGACATCGACGCGCTGGCCCAGGCCTGGCAGTGGACCCCGCAGGACACCCTCGTGCACGGGTTGCCGATGTATCACGTGCACGGTCTGGTGCTCGGGTTGTTGGGGTCGCTGCGGATCGGGAACCGGTTCGTGCACACCGGCAAGGCCAAGCCGGCGGCCTACGCGCAGGCGGTGTCCGAACTGGGTGGCACGCTGCTGTTCGGCGTGCCGACGGTGTGGTCGCGCATCGTGGAGGACGGCGACGCGGCCCGGGCTCTGGCGCCGGCCCGGTTGCTGGTGTCGGGCAGTGCCGCGCTGCCGGTCCCGGTGTTCGACGGGCTGGCCGCGCTGAGCGGACACCAGGCGATCGAACGGTACGGCAGTACCGAAACGCTGATCACGCTGAGCACGCTGGCCGCGGGCGAGCGCAGGCCCGGTTGGGTGGGGTTGCCGCTGGCCGGGGTGCAGACCCGGCTGGTGTCCGAGGGTGGGGCCGAGGTGCCGCACGACGGTGAGTCCATCGGCCAGCTGCACGTGCAGAGCCCGACGTTGTTCGACGGCTACCTCAACCGGCCCGACGCCACCGCCGAGGTGCTCGGTGACGACGGCTGGTACCGCACCGGGGACGTCGCGGTGATCGATGCGAGCGGGATGCACCGCATCGTCGGCCGCGAGTCGGTGGACCTGATCAAGAGCGGTGGGTTCCGGATCGGCGCCGGGGAGATCGAGACGGTGCTGCTCGGGCACCCCGGCGTGCGCGAGGCCGCGGTGGTCGGCGCGCCCGACGACGATCTCGGCCAGCGCATCGTGGCGTTCGTCGTCGGCGACGCCAACCCCGATGAGCTGATCGACTATGTGGCCCAGCAACTCTCGGTGCACAAGCGGCCGCGCGACGTCCGGGTGGTGGACAACCTGCCCCGCAACGCGATGGGCAAAGTGCTCAAGAAGGAACTGGTGCAATGGGTTTGAGATTCTCCGACGTCTGCGTCGACGCCGCCGACGTGCACGCGCTGGCGTCGTGGTGGTCGCAGGTGCTGGGTTGGCCGGCCGAGGACACCGACGACGGCGACGTGGCGTTGCGTGCTCCCGAGGGCGCCGGGCCGGACTGGCTGTTCCTGGCGGTGCCCGAGGGCAAGGTGGTCAAGAACCGGATCCACTTCGACTTCACCCCCGATGATCAGCAGGTCGAGGTGGCTCGGGTGCTGGCGCTGGGCGCGCGGCACGTCGACATCGGCCAGGGCGAGCAGAGCTGGGTGGTGCTCGCCGACCCGGAGGGCAACGAGTTCTGCATCCTGGCCGAAGAGTGACCGCCCCGCGCCCACATTGCCGAGCGCGCGTGTCTGCACCGCGACGCGCCGCAATTCCTGGCATTTCGCGCGCGCTCGTCGCAATCGGCGGCGCGCTGGCGGCCACCCTGCTGCCCGCCTGCGGCCACGCTCCCGAGGTGATGCTCGTCCAGACCAGCATCGACGTCCCACCGCCGCCCGACCCCGCCCCGCCACCGCCCGTCGATGCGCTGTCCATCGGACCCGCGGCCGTCGACACCACCGGCGGCTGGCTACCCGACGACACCATGCTCTCACCCTTCGACGTCGCCAATCCCGTGCTGTCCCAGTTGGATCCGGCGCTGCTGCAGGCGGTGCAGGCGGCGGCCACCGAGGCCCGTGCCGAGGGTGTCGAGCTGCGGGTCACGTCGGGCTGGCGGTCGAAAGGCTTCCAGCAGAGGCTGTTCGACGACGCGGTGCGCAGCTACGGCAGTGTGACGCGGGCCGCCGAGTTCGTCGCGACCCCCGAGGTGTCCCGGCACGTCACGGGGCAGGCCATCGACATCGGACCAGCCGAAGCCGATCGCTGGCTCATCGCCAACGGGCCGCGCTTCGGACTGTGCCAGGTCTACGCCAACGAGATCTGGCACTTCGAGCTCACCGCCGACGCGCAGGGGAACTGTCCGCCGCTGCGGACCAACGCCGCGGGCTGAGGTCAGGGACGCGCTGGAAAAGCCCTGCGCGACAACACCGTCACAATGACCCCCACTGCTATCAGAGCCGCCGCCACCCAGGGCAGGGTCGACAGCCCGGCGGTACCGAGCAGGCCGGCGCCGATCACGGACCCGCCGGCGATACCGACGTTGGACGCGGCGTTGATCCACGCTCCCGCCCGTTCCGGTGGCATCGCGTGGGCCCGCACCGCGCACGCCTGGTACATCGACGGCACTCCGCCGAAGGCGGTGCTCAACACCGCGGTGGCCAGCAGGACCGCGACCAGCACCGGCCACGTCGCACCGAGCCCGACCACCGCGATCAGAATGGCCCCCAGCATCGTCAGCGTCGTCACCCTGGGATTGCGGTCCAGGCCGCGTCCGGCGTACCACAGGCCGAGCAGCCCGCAGCCGCCGCATGCCAGCAGGATCGGGCCGAGGAACGCCTGGCCGACACCGGTGCCCAACAGCAGCACGCTGATGAACGTGTAGACCGTGAAATAGCCGAGGAACACCCAGAGATTCGACATCGCCACGGCGGCCAGCTGGCCCCGGCCCGCCGGGTCGAACCCGCCCGAGTCGGGTTCATAGCGCACCCCGGGGAGCACCCACGCCACTAGGACGAACGTCAGCACCGACACCACGGTCAAGACGATGAACGACACCCGCCACTGCGTGGCCGCGGCCAGCGAGGTCAACAGCGGCACCCCGAGCACCACACCGGCCGACGCGCCGCCGCCGGCCACGGCCAGCGCACGGCCGACATGGGCGCGTGACACCAGCCGAGGCGCGTAGCCGATCATCAGGGAGAAGAACAACGCGTGCGTCAACCCGCCGACGGTCCGCCCCGCGGCGACGACGGCGAAGGTCGGCGCCGCGGCCACCGCGGCGTTGCTCACCACGTACCCGGCCACGGTAGCCAGCAGCAGCGGCTTGCGGGCGAAGCGCGACGTGGCCACCGTCAGCGGGACCGCGAAGACCGCGACCATCACGGCGTAGAGGCCGACGAGCAGGCCGGTGACCGACTCCGGTACCGCGAACGCCGCCCCGATCCGCGGCAACAGCCCCACCGGCAACATCTCGGTGGTGACCGCCAGGAAGGTGGCCAAGGCCAGCGACAGCAGTGCGGGCAGGCGGTCGCGAAGGCTGGGGGCGGGGGCGCACTCGGGCGCTAGCGTCACGTAACTCAAATATACTCGTGCTTTGAGTTTAATCAAATGGAATACTACCGGCGATGTCTCAACAGCCCTGGCACGGCGCACACGCGCGGTGGCTGGGGGCCGCCCAGCTGATCGGCGTCGTGCGCGCCGAGCCGGGGATCACCCGGGCGGTCGCCGCGCAGCGCCTCGGCATCGGCAGCGGCGCCGCGACGGAACTGCTGGCACGGCTGCGCCAGGCCCGGCTGCTCGACGAGGTGCCTGCGCCCACGCACGGCCGCGGCAGGCCGACGACGGTGCTTCGCCCGCACGGAGACGGACCGCTGGCGCTGGCCGCCGATCTGCGGGCCACCGACTGGCGGCTGGCGGTCGCCGGAATCGACGGTGACCCGCAGGTGGTGGCACAGGCCGGCTACAGCGGTGCCGACCTGTCGGCGCTGACTGACGCGATAGGCCAGGTCTACCGGCGGAAAGCCAAGCGGCTCAGGGCGATCGGCGTCTCTGTGGCCGGCACCGTCAGCGGCGCTCAGCTGGTCCAGTTCACATCGCGGGGCTGGCGCGACGTCGACCTGTCGGTGCTGGCGGCCAAGATCCCGTCGCGCGCGGGCGTGCAACTGCTGCTCGGTAACGACGCCACGCTGGCAGGGTTGGCCGAGGCCCGCACCGGAGCGGCGCGCGCCACCAGCACCGCGCTGCACCTGATCGTCGCGCAGGGTATCGGCGGCACGCTGGTGGTGGACGGCGAACCGCTGGCCGGTGCGCACGGCACCGCGGGGGAGTACGGCCACGTCCCGTTCGGCGATCCCGCCCAGATCTGCCCCTGCGGCGCCCGGGGCTGCTGGGACCTGACCATCGATGGGCGTGCGCTCGCCCGTCACCGCGGCGATGCGCCGCCCCACGATCCCGTCGGCTATGTGCACGACCTGCTCGAGCATCCGAAAGACGCCGTCACACAACGGGCCTTCGACGCCGTCGCGGCGTCGCTGGGCCGTGGCATCGCCGGGCTGGTCAACCTGCACGATCCGGAGGTGGTCACGTTGGGCGGCGTCGGCGCACTGTTGCGCGCCGCGGCCGTCGGCGCGTTCGAGGCCGCCTACCGGGCCGGCCTGATGGCTTACCGGCAGGACGCGCCGCCGCCCGTGCGCGACGCCGTGCACGGTGAGGAGGGCTCGCTGCGCGGCGCGGTCATCATGGCGCTGGACCACGTCACCAGTCCGGCCGGTCTGGCGGATTGGGCGCAGCGTCGGCGGGCTTGAGCGCGCGCAAAATGTACGCAAGACCCGGCGTGCCGGCGTACAGACACGCGCGCTCGCCCCAACGGAGGCGCCAGCACCCGGCCGCACACGCGCGCTCGCGCAACCGACGGACCCTCAGTTGGCGTGCAGCGCCTCGTTCAGCGTGATGCCGGTGCCGTCGCGCTTGACCACCTCGACCGCGCCGGTCACCGAATTACGCCGGAACAGCAGGTTGTTCGCCCCGGAGAGCTCCAGGGCCTTGACGGTCTTACCGTCGGCGGTGGCCACCTTGGTGCCCGCGGTGACATAGAGCCCGGCCTCGACCACAGAGTCGTCACCGAGCGAGATACCCACGCCGGCGTTGGCGCCCAGCAGGCACCGCTTGCCCAGCGAGATCACCTGCGTGCCACCGCCGGACAGCGTGCCCATGATCGACGCGCCGCCGCCGACGTCGGAGCCGTCGTCGACCACCACCCCGGCCGAGATCCGGCCCTCGACCATCGACGAACCCAGCGTGCCCGCGTTGTAGTTGACGAAGCCCTCGTGCATCACCGTCGTCCCCGAGGCCAGGTGCGCGCCCAGCCGCACCCGGTCCGCGTCGGCGATCCGCACCCCCGAGGGCATCACGTAGTCGACCATCCGCGGGAACTTGTCGACGCCGTACACCGTGACCGGCCCCCGCCTGCGCAGCCGCGCCCGCACGGTCTCGAAGCCCTCGACCGCACACGGGCCGTAATTGGTCCACACCACGTTCGCCAGCAACCCGAAGATGCCGTCCAGGCTGGCTCCGTGCGGGGTGATCAACCGGTGGGAGAGCAGGTGCAGCCGCAGGTAGACGTCGTGGGCGTCGACGGGTTTGTCGGCCAGCGAGGAGATCACGGTGCGCACGACGACGGTCTCGACGCCACGGTCCTCGTCGCGGCCGGCCAGCGCGGTCAGCTCGTCGGGCGCCTCGGCCCCCGACAGGCGCGTCGTGCCGGCCGGCCCGTCGCCGCCGAGCTCCGGTGCCGGGAACCATGTGTCGAGAACCGACCCGTCGGCCGCGATCGTCGCCACGCCAATACCTGATGCAGAAGTCACGGCGCTAAGACTAACGTCAGCCCCGTGGCTCTCGACCTGCACGGTGACCCGATCGCACTGACCGCGGCGTTGGTGGACATCCCCAGCGAATCCCGGCACGAGAAGCGCATCGCCGACGAGATCGAGGCCGCGCTGCGCGACCAGACCAGCGGCTTCGAGGTGATCCGCAACGGCGACGCGGTGCTGGCCCGCACCAACCACGGCAAGCCGTCGCGGGTGCTGCTGGCTGGGCACACCGACACCGTCCCGGCCGCCGACAACCTGCCCAGCCGGCTCGCCGACGGGGTGCTGCACGGCTGCGGCACCTCCGACATGAAGGCCGGCGACGCGGTGTTCCTGCACCTGGCCGCCACCGTCACCGACCCCGTGCACGACATCACGCTGGTGATGTACGACTGCGAGGAGATCGAGGCGTCCGCCAACGGGCTGGGCCGCATCGAACGCGAGCTGCCCGACTGGCTGGCCGCCGACGTGGCGATCCTGGGCGAGCCGTCCGGCGGTTATATCGAGGCCGGCTGCCAGGGCACCCTGCGGGTCGTGCTGCGCACCACCGGTACCCGGGCGCACTCGGCGCGATCCTGGTTGGGCGACAACGCCATTCACAAGCTCGGCGACGTGCTGACCCGGCTGTCGGCCTACCAGCCCCGCAGCGTGGCCATCGACGGCTGCACCTACCGCGAGGGCCTGTCGGCGGTGCGCGTCGAGGGCGGCATCGCAGGCAACGTCATCCCCGACGCAGCCGCGTTGACGGTGAACTTCCGCTTCGCCCCGGACCGCAGTGTCGAGCAGGCCTACGCCCACGTGCAGGAGGTGTTCGACGGCCTGGACGTGACGCTCGAGCTGACCGACGCGGCCGCCGGCGCCCTGCCCGGTCTCGGTCAGCCGGCCGCGGCCGCGCTGGTCGAGGCCGCCGGCGGGCAGGTGCGCGCCAAGTACGGCTGGACCGATGTGGCCCGGTTCGCCGCGCTGGGCATCCCGGCCGTGAACTACGGTCCCGGCGACCCGAACCTGGCGCACCGCAGCGACGAACACGTCGAGGTCGGGCAGATCACCGCCGCCACCGCCCTGCTGCGCCGGTATTTAACCGGTTGACCGCACCGCTAGCCTGGGAACCATGCTCGTGCACTGACGAATCCCGTTCTCTGTTCGCACCTCGACGAGAGCTCTTCGATGCCGTCAGTCACCTGTTCACACTTGTCGTTCTCCTGGCCCGACGACACCCCGCTGTTCACCGACCTGTCGTTGCACATCGGCGCGGGCCGCACCGGGCTGGTCGCTCCCAACGGGGCGGGCAAGAGCACACTGCTGCGCCTGATCGCCGGTGCGCTGCCGCCCGCTCACGGCACGGTCAGCGTCGACGGTGTGGTCGGCTACTTGCCGCAGACGCTGCCGCTGCTCGACGGCCGCACCGTCGCCGAGCTGCTCGGCGTGGCCGAGGTCCTGGCGGCGCTGGACGCGCTCGCCGCCGGCGACGCCTCGGAGGCGGTGTTCACCGCCATCGGCGAGGACTGGGACATCGAGGAGCGCACCCGCGCCCAGCTCGACCGCCTCGGCCTGGGCCACCTGGGGCTGGACCGGTCGCTGCGCAGCCTCTCCGGGGGTGAGGTGGTCAGCCTGGGGTTGGCGCAGGAGCTGTTGCGCCGTCCCGATGTGCTGCTGCTCGACGAGCCCACCAACAACCTGGACGCGGCGGCCCGCCAGCGGCTCTACCGTGCGCTCGACGAGTTCAGCGGGTGTCTGATCCTGGTCAGCCACGACCGGGTGCTGCTGGAGCGGATGGACCGCATCGCCGAGCTGTACCGCGGCGGGATCGACTTCTACGGCGGAGGTTTCAGTGCCTACCAGCATGCGGTCGACGAAGCCCAGCGCACCGCCGAGCAGCTGGTCCGCAGCGCCGAACAACAGCTGAAACGGGAGAAGTGCCAACGCCAGCAGGCCCGCGAGCGGGCCGACCGCAAGGCCGGCGCCGCCGCGCGCACCATCAAGGACGCCGGGCTGCCCAAGATCGTCGCCGGGGCGATGAAGCGGCGCGCGCAGGAGACCGCGGGCCGCACCGACGACGTGCACGCCGACCGGGTCGAGCAGGCCCGGATACGCCTCGACGAAATCGAACGCAGCCTGCGCGACGACGACGCCCTGGTGCTCGACCTGCCCGACACCGCGGTGCCGGCGGGCCGAACGGTGTTGGAGGTCAAGGATCTAGCGGTGCGCCATGGTGACCGTGCGGTGTTCTCCGGGGTCGACCTGGTGGTGCGCGGCCCGGAGCGCATCGCGCTGACCGGCCCCAACGGCGCCGGCAAGACGACGCTGCTGCGGACGCTGCTGGGGGAGATCGCCCCGGCCTGCGGTGCCCTCCGGGTCGCTGACGGCCGCATCGCCTACCTGTCGCAGCGGCTGGATCTGCTCGACGACGACCGCAGCGTCGCCGAGAACCTGGCCCGCAGCGCACCCAGCCTGCCGCTGACCCGCCGCAGACATCTGTTGGCGCAGTTCCTGTTCCACGGGGATGCGGTCGACCGGAGGGTGCGGGACCTCTCGGGTGGGGAGCGGCTGCGCGCGACGCTGGCGTGCGTGCTGTTCGCCGAGCCGGCCCCGGCACTGTTGCTGCTCGACGAGCCGACGAACAACCTCGACCTGGACAGCGTCGGACAGCTCGAGTCCGCGCTGAAGGCCTACCGCGGCGCATTCATCGTGGTCAGCCACGACGACGCCTTCCTGGCCGCGATCGGCGTGGATCGTGTTGTGCACCTTGCCGATAGGCGGCTGTCGGCGCTTCAGTCGGACGACGATCGAGCGGCGAGGCACGAGCCGCGTTGAGGAGTTCGACAATCGGCCTAGTCGGACGACGATCGAGCGGCGAGGCACGAGCCGTGTTGAGGAGTTCGACAATCGGCCTAGTCGGACGACGATCGAGCGGCGAGGCACGAGCCGTGTTGAGGAGTTCGACAATCGGCCTAGTCGGACGACGATCTAGCGGCGAGGCACGAGCCGTGTTGAGGAGTTCGGCAGTCGCCCTAGTCGGACGACGATCTAGCGGCGAGGCACGAGCCGTGTTGAGGAGTTCGACAATCGCCCTAGTCGGCTGACGGGCGGGTGGCCGCCGCGGCCCGCTCGGCCGATGCCACCGGGGCCGGACCCGCGCCGGGCTGGGTGCCGGACGCGGCGCCGTCGGGAACCACCTCGGCGTACTCGGCTTCCGGGGTTTCCGGCATCGCGATCGGCGTCTCGGGTTCCGGGGCAGGCTTGCCGGGTTCCGCCGGCGGCGTGTCGGAGTCGGTGGGCTGCGCAGCGCTCTGGGCAGCCTGCTGGACGGCCTGGGCCACCTGCTGGGGCAGCTGTTGCAACGGCTGGGCCAGCGCCGCCAGCGGCGCCCCGAGCTGCTGACCCATCTGGCCGAGCTGGCCGAGCTGGCCGAGCTGGCCCATCATCTGACCCATCGCATCGGCGCCGCCCCCGGGCACGCCACCACCGGAGCCGGCGGGTGCACCGGGCGCGCCCCCGCCCGCCGGTGCCTCACCGCGCGCGATCGCATCGGCCGCGGCCTTGATCGCCTCGGCGCCGCGCTGGTCGCCGCGCTCGTAGGCCATGGCCGCCTGCGCCAGCAGCTCGGAGATGCGCGCGCCGCTGTTCTGGGTCGCCGTCACCGACCCGGTGCGGCTGCCCAACGCCCCCGACAGGGCGGCCTCCACGGCCGCGGCGATGGTGCCGTGCGACGTCGCGACCGCGGCCGAGCCCGGCGCGCCATTGTTCACCGAGCCCAGCCCGGCGGCCACCGCGGTGTGGATCTCGGCCAGCGAGCGCACACCGTCGGTGTTGACCGACAACGGTTCGACCATCAGATACCTCCCGATTCCCGCGTTCGATTCTAGGGCCGGCCCGCGGGGGGTCTCGACGTCAATTCCGGGCGGCCGCCAGCGCCGAACGGCCGAAAGCACAATCGACTTCGCCACCCAGCCGGGCCAGCGTGTCCACCGACCGGCTGTCGCCCAGGCGCACCGCGTCGGCCGCCGCCCGCAGCGCCACCGCGCTCTGCCCACCCCGCTCGGCCGCCTTGACCGCTTCCCGGGCCGCCGCGACGGCAGCGTGGGTGTCGCCGCGCGCGGCCATCGTCCACGCCCGCGCCATCAGCAGCTCCGGCGCGAACATCATCGACTTCAAGCCGTGCCGAGACTCCGCACGCGCCAATGCTTTCCCCGCCTCAGCGGGTTCGCCGAGCCGGCCCAGCGCCTGGGCCAGCAGCATCCACGCCAGCGGGCCCCAGGAATACCCGGTGGGCGCCAGCGCCGCGGCCGCGCCCCGCAGCAAGCCCGCCGAGCGCTGCGCCCGGTCGTCGCCGCCGGCGGCGATCAGCGCGTCCGCCACCAGTACCTCACCGATCGCGCGACCCGGCTGCCGGCGCTGCGCCAGGTCGGTGAGCTGTCGAGCCAGCGCCGCGGCCCGGTCCGTGTCACCGGCCATCACCAGCGCGGTGGTCTGACCGAAGCCGCTGGTGAACCGCAGCAGACCGGGCTGACCGGCCGACGTCGCCCGCTCGGCGAGGCCGTCGACGTCGGCGAAGCGGCCGGTTCGTGCCGAGCACAGCGCCGCCGCCGAGGCCGCCCAGCCCACCGCGGTGTCGTCGGCGTGCGGCGAGCTCAGCACCTGCTCGGTGATCTCCAGGGCGCGGCGCAGGTTGCCCGCGTTCATCGCGAACGTCGCCGACAGCGCATCGAGGGTGGTCCGGGCCGCCGGCGAGGTCACCTTCCCGCGGGTGGCCTGCAGGAACGCGGTGGCGCGTTCGGGTTCGGAGAGCATCCAGAACTGGTTGGCCGCCGTCGGCAGCGCCCAGGCCATCAGTTCGTCCTCGGTCAGCGCGGCCGGGTCGATCTCGGCGAGCACCCCGTCGGCCTCCCGGCCGCGGCCCTGCCAGGCCAGCGCATACCCGAGGGTGAGCCGGGTCGGCAGATCCGGTTGGCGGCCAAGCGCGGCCCGGCCCAGCCGTTCGCTGAGCTCCAGATCGCCCAGCCGCAGCGCCTCCTGCGCGGCCGCGCACACCTCCGCCGCCGGCGGCGGGTGGTCGCTGCCCACCGCCAGCGTCGTCACCCGCAGCCGCCCGATCACCCCGGCCCGGGCCGACCCGGCCAGCCGGGCCACCAGGGCGGTGCGCAACCGGCGCAGTTCCGGGCCGCCGAGCGTGCCGCACACCGCGTCGGTCAGCAGCGGGTGCGCCGGGCGCAACCCGTCGTCATCGGCGACGACGGCGCCGCTGCGCAGCGCCTCGTCCACCGCGTCGGCACCGGCCAGCGCCGCCGCGTCGGCGGCGGCCAGCGGGTCGGCGACGGCAAGGTATTGCAGCACCCGCTGCGCCGGCCCCGGCAGGGCGGCGACGAACTCCTCGACCTGGGTCATCAGCCGGGCGTCGTCGTGGCCGGGAGGTTGCACGTCGATGCGGGTCAGCAGCCCGTCGCGCCACAGCGCCGACACCTCGGCGGGCACCGCCGCGGTGTCCACGGTCGCGGTGACCAGCAGCCGCACCGACGTGCCGACGGCCAACTGGTAGACCAGCGAGGCCGACAGGGGGTCGAGCAGGTGCGCGTCGTCGACGACCAGCAGCCGGCCGTCGCCGAGCGCCTCCCGCGCGGCCCGCAGGATCGCCGCGGTCGTCCCGGTGGCGGGCACCGACACCAGCCGGTCGAACGCGGCGAACGGGATCGCCGACGCCGACGCCGTCGCCCGGACCCAGTCCACCCGCGGGAAATCCGGGCCCAGGCGCCCGGCGGCCTCCCGCGCCAGCGTCGTCTTGCCGACCCCGGCCGGGCCGATCAGAACCGCACCCGAGCGGGTGCGCACCCCCGCCTCCAGTTGTTCCAGCGCGGGCTCGGGCGGTGCCAGAATCCAGTGAACTGCCTCGGGCACATGCACCGCCGGAGTCTATGGCTACCGTTGAGGTCGTGTCCCGAGAACCCGACCGCGAATGGGCCGTCTGCATCTACTGCGCGTCGAGCCCAACGCACCCCGAGCTTCTCGAGCTCGCCGAACAGATCGGTCGCGCCGTCGCCGACCGCGGCTGGACCCTGGTCTCCGGCGGCGGCAACGTCTCGGCGATGGGCGCGGTGGCCACCGCGGCCCGCTCCCGAGGCGGCTACACCGTCGGCGTCATCCCGAAGGCCCTGGTGCACCGCGAGGTCGCCGACACCGAGGCCGACGAGCTCGTCGTCACCGACACCATGCGGGAACGCAAGCAGGTGATGGAGGACCGTGCCGACGCGTTCATCGCGCTGCCCGGCGGCATCGGCACCTTGGAGGAGTTCTTCGAAGCCTGGACCGCGGGCTATTTGGGTATGCATGCCAAACCGATCGTGATGCTCGACCCGTTCGGGCATTACCGGGGGCTGCTGGACTGGCTGCGCGGCCTCGTCGACTCCGGCTACGTCGCCGGCGACGCGCTGGGCAGGCTCATCGTCGTCGACACCGTCGACGCCGCGCTGGCGGCCTGCGCGCCCAGCCAGTAACGACAGGGGAGGAAAGCGTCCGTGAGCGAGTCCGGGATCCGAAGCAGTGTTGGAGTGCTCGAAATCGCGGGCCGGATACCGGGTTTGGTCAGGGACGCCCCGACCATCGTGCGCGGCGTCACGACCGGGTTCCTGGCCCGCCCGTCGGCCAAGACGTCGATCGGCAAGGTGTTCCAGGACCGCGCCGCACGCTACGCCGACAAGGTGTTCCTGCGGTTCGAGGACCAGGAGCTGACCTACCGCCAGGCCAACGAGACGATCAACCGCTACGCCGCGGTGCTGGCCGCCCGCGGGGTGGGGCACGGCGACGTCGTCGGCATCATGCTGCGCAACTCCCCGCAGCCGGTGCTGCTGATGCTGGCCGCAGCCAAGTGCGGGGCGATCGCGGGGATGATCAACTACCACCAGCGCGGCGACGTGCTGGCGCACAGCTTCGGTGTGTTGAAGGCCAAGGTCGTCGTCGCCGAGGTGGACCTGATCGACTCGATCAGCGAGAGCGGCGCCGACACCACCGGCCTGCTCACCGTCGACGAGATCTGCCGGCTGGCCGCCACCGCCCCCACCGGCAACCCCGCCACCACCGCCGCGGTGCTGGCCAAGGACAAGGCGTTCTACATCTTCACCTCGGGCACCACCGGCATGCCGAAGGCCAGCGTCATGACGCACTACCGCTGGCTGCGGGCGTTGGCCGGGTTCGGCGGATTGGGGTTGCGGCTCAACAGCAGTGACACCCTGTACTGCTGCCTGCCGCTGTACCACAACAACGCGCTCACGGTGGCGCTGTCCTCGGTGCTGACCTCCGGGGCCACGCTGGCACTGGGCAAGTCCTTCTCGGCGTCGAAATTCTGGGACGAGGTGATCCGCTACGACGCCACCGCGTTCGTCTACATCGGCGAGATCTGCACCTACCTGCTCAACCAGCCGGCCAGACCGACCGACCGCAAGCACAAGGTGCGGGTCATCTCCGGAAACGGTCTGCGCCCGGCGATCTGGGACGAGTTCACCGAACGGTTCGGCATCAAGAGGGTGGTCGAGTTCTACGCCGCCAGCGAGGGCAACACCGCGTTCGTCAACGTGCTCAACGTCGACAAGACGACCGGGATCTGCCCGACGCCGGTGGCGTTCGTCGAATACGACGACGACACCGGGGAGCCGGTCCGCGGCCAGGACGGCTGGGTCCGCAAGGTGCCCACCGGCGAGCCGGGGCTGCTGTTGTCCAAGGTGAGCAACCTGCAGCCGTTCGACGGCTACACCGACAAGGAGGCCACCGAGAAGAAGCTGGTGCGCAACGCCTTCAGCAAGGGCGACGTGTGGTTCAACACCGGCGACCTGATGCGCGCGCAGGGCTTCGGGCACGCCGCGTTCACCGACCGGCTCGGCGACACCTTCCGGTGGAAGGGCGAGAACGTCGCCACCACGGAGGTCGAAGCCGCCATCTCCACCGACCCGCAGGTCGAGGAGGCCACCGTCTTCGGTGTCGAGGTGCCCGGCGCCGGCGGGCGTGCCGGGATGGCCGCGGTCCAGCTCAAGGACGGCGCCGAGTTCGACGGCAAGGCCCTGGCCAAGGCCGCCTACGACCGGCTGCCCGGCTATGCGGTGCCGCTGTTCGTCCGGGTCGTCGGCGAGCTGGCCCACACCTCCACGTTCAAGAGCCAGAAGGTCGACCTGCGCAAGGACGGCTACGGCGGCTCCAGCGGCGAGGGCGGCGACGACGACGTCACGGTCGACGACCCGGTCTACGTGCTGTCCGGACCCGACGAGGGCTACGTGCCGTTCTACCCCGAGTACCCCGAGGAAGTCGCCGCGGGCAAGAAGCCCACGTAGCGGATCCGACCGGCGTGCGCTCCCCGGCGCGCCGGATCCGTAGCCTGGTGAGGTGCAGTCGACGTTCCTGGGCCGCCCGGTGGCGGGTGATCGTGCGCTGATCATGGCGATCGTCAACCGCACACCGGACTCTTTCTACGATCGCGGTGCCACGTTCACCGACGAAGCGGCCAAACGGGCCGCGCACCGGGTGATCGACGAAGGCGCCGACGTCGTCGACGTCGGCGGGGTGAAGGCTGGGCCGGGGGTCGTCGTCGACGTCGACGAGGAGATCGCCCGAGTGGTGCCGTTCATCGAATGGTTGCGCGGCGAGTTCCCCGACCAGCTGATCAGCGTCGACACCTGGCGCGCCGAGGTGGCCAAGCAGGCCTGTGCCGCCGGCGCGGATCTCATCAACGACACCTGGGGTGGCGTGGACCCGGGGCTGCCCGCGGTGGCCGCCGAGTTCGGCGCCGGGCTGGTGTGCTCGCACACCGGCGGGGCGGTGCCGCGGACCCGTCCGTTCCGGGTCAACTACGGCATCTCCGAGCGCGGCGTCGTCGACGACGTCATCGCCGAGGTGACCGCCGCGGCGGAGCGCGCGGTGCGTCTCGGGGTGCCCCGCGAGGGCATCCTGATCGACCCGACCCACGATTTCGGTAAGAACACTTACCACGGCCTTAGTTTGTTGCGGCAGGTAAAAGACCTTGTTAACACTGGGTGGCCGGTCCTGATGGCACTGAGCAACAAGGATTTCGTCGGGGAAACTCTGGGTGTGGACCTGAACGAACGCTTGGAGGGCACCCTCGCCGCGACCGCGCTGGCGGCCGCTGAGGGCGCAGCCATGTTTCGGGTACACGAGGTGGGACCCACCCGCCGGGTACTGGAGATGGTTGCGTCGATCAAAGGCGCACGTCAACCCAAACGCACAGTGAGGGGATTGGCATGACCGTGTTGTCCGATCGCATCGCGGCCACCACCGATATGGCCGCACACCGCTGGTTGACCGACCACAGCTGGAGCCGTCCGACGTGGACGGTGGCCGAACTGGAGGCCGCCAAGAACGGCCGCACCGTGTCGGTGGTGCTGCCCGCACTGAACGAGGAGGAGACGGTCGGCTCCGTCGTCGAGACCATCGCCCCGCTGGTCGGCGGGCTGGTCGACGAGCTGGTCGTGCTCGATTCCGGCTCCACCGATGACACCGAGATCCGCGCCGTCGCCGCCGGCGCCCGGGTGGTCAGCCGCGAAGTGGCACTGCCCGAGGTGGCGCCGCAGCCCGGCAAGGGCGAGGTGCTGTGGCGCTCGCTGGCCGCCACCACCGGTGACATCGTGGTGTTCGTCGACTCCGACCTGATCGACCCCGACCCGATGTTCGTGCCCAAGCTGCTGGGCCCGCTGCTCACCAGCGACGGCGTGCACCTGGTCAAGGGGTTCTACCGGCGGCCGCTGAAGGTCAGCGGCAGCGAGGACGCCAACGGCGGCGGCCGGGTGACCGAGCTGGTGGCCCGCCCTCTGCTGGCCGCGCTGCGCCCCGAGCTGACCTGCCTCTACCAGCCGCTGGGCGGTGAGTACGCCGGCACCCGCGAGCTGCTGACATCGATGCCGTTCGCGCCCGGCTACGGCGTGGAGATCGGCCTGCTCGTCGACGCCTACGACCGGCTGGGCCTGGACGCCATCGCCCAGGTGAACCTCGGGGTGCGCACCCACCGCAACCGTCCGCTGACCGAGCTGGCATCGATGAGCAGGCAGGTCATCGCGACCCTGCTGTCGCGCTGCGGGATCCCGGACTCCGGGGTGGGGCTGACCCAGTTCTTCGTGGACGGCGAGGACTACACGCCCCGCACCTCGTCGGTGTCGCTGGACGACCGGCCGCCGATGATCACCCTGCGCCCCAGGGGCTAGCACGACCATGTCGGTGGGCTGAGGCAGTATCGAGGGCGTGACCCTCGTTCTGCTCTACCTCGTCGTCCTCGTGCTGGTCGGCGTGGTGCTGTTCGCCCTCGGCAGCCTGCTGTTCGGCCGCGGTGAGGTGCTGCCCCCGCTGCCGCACGGCACCACCGCCACGGTGCTGCCGGCTTCCGGTGTCACCGGCGCCGACGTCGATGCGGTCAAGTTCACCCAGACCCTGCGCGGGTACAAGACCAGCGAGGTGGACTGGGTGCTCGACCGGCTCGGGCACGAGATCGACTCGCTGCGCGGCCAGCTGGCCGCGGTGCGCGCTGCCCACGGGCTCGACGGACCGGCCGGCGGGGAGGCCGTCACCCACGGCGCGCACTCGGCACCCACCGAGGCCGCCAGGGAGGAGTCGTGACCCGGACCGCGCCTCCACCCGCGAAGGACGTCCCCGATCGTCGCGTGCGGTGTGGATGGATCGACGAATCACGGCTTTCCGCAGAGGATTTCGTGTTGTACCGGGACTACCACGATGACGAGTGGGGGCAGCCGGTGCACGATGCGGCGGCGCTGTTCGAACGCGTCAGCCTCGAAGCCTTCCAAAGCGGGTTGTCGTGGCTGATCATCCTGCGCAAGCGCGAGAACTTCCGGGCGGCGTTCCACGGCTTCGACGTCGAACGGGTCGCGCGGTACACCGACCGGGATGTGCAGCGGTTGCTGGCCGATCCCGGCATCGTGCGCAACCGAGCCAAGGTCGAGGCGACCATCGCCAACGCGCGCGTGACCGCGGACCTGGCCGATCAGGGCGTCGACCTGGGTGAGCTGCTGTGGTCGTTCGCGCCCGCCGACGCGGCCACTCGCCCCCGGCCCGCCGACATGTCCCAGATCGCCGCGGTGACACCCGAATCCACCGCGATGGCCAAGGAACTCAAACGGCGCGGCTTCCGGTTCGTCGGCCCGACCACCGCGTACGCGCTGATGCAGGCCACCGGCATGGTCGACGACCACGTCGCCAACTGCTGGGTGCCGCGCGGGCCGGCAGCGGGATGACCGGGGGCCGCCGGACGCGGTGGGGCGCACCGCCCTGGCTGTGCACCACCGACGAGCCTGGTGACCTGCTGGAAGACCTCGGGCCGGTGGCGGCGGTCACCGATGTGGCCGCGCCGGGCAACCGGCGGGGACGGTGCACAGCCCCGCCGTATCCCGCCGTCGCCGACGACTCCGCGCGGGCACATCGGCGAGGCCACCGACGCGGCCCACCCGGGGTGGGCGGTCCCGGGTCCGACCGGGGCCGAATCCACGGATTCGGGCACCGAACCGGGCAGCCATAGCCGGGTCTTTACACACGAGGCGCCCCGGATAGGGAACAATGGGAACCTGTAGCAGTTCAGGGCCGGGTGCATGCACCGTCCGTCGACGGATGGCGCACTCCCGGCTCGGATGGATAGACCAGGCCCTGACGGGCACGCCCATGGTGGAGGGAGCACTCGATGGCGGCGATGAAGCCCCGGACCGGTGACGGTCCGTTGGAAGCAACCAAGGAGGGGCGTGGCATCGTGATGCGGGTACCACTGGAAGGTGGTGGCCGGCTCGTCGTTGAACTCACCCCCGAGGAAGCGGCCGCGCTGGGCGACGAGCTCAAGGGCGTCACCAGCTAGCGAGATCTACGAAAACGGTCGCGGCGCACGCCGCGACCGTTTTCTGTTGTGGTGGCAGGGGCCTGGCCCTGGCGGCGCCGGCAGCGACGTCGACGGCCCGCTGCTGCATTCCGCCGCTACGCCGTGACCTGCCGGTAGATCTGCAGCGTCTGCTCGGCGATCTGGGCCCAGGAGAACTCGTCGATGCAGCGCTGCCGGCCCGCGGCGCCGAACCGGCGCGCCTTGTCCTCGTCGGCCACCAGCGCGTTCACCGCGTAGGCGAGCTCCCGTTCGAAGGAGGCGGCGTCGGCGGCGTCGTAGTGCACCAGCAGCCCGGTGCGTCCGTCGTCGACCACCTCGGGGATGCCGCCGACGTCGGAGGCCACCACCGCGGTCCCGCACGCCATCGCCTCGAGGTTCACGATGCCCAGTGGCTCGTACACCGAGGGGCACACGAAAACAGTTGCCGCCGAGAGAATTTCGCGGATCTTCGGCGTTGCCAGCATCTCCTGCACCCAGAACACGCCGCTGCGGGTGGCCGACAGCTGCGCGACCGCCGAGCTGACCTCCGCGGCGATCTCCGGGGTGTCCGGCGCACCCGCGCACAGCACCAGCTGCACGTCGGGGGCAAAATGGTGCGCCGCGGCAACCAGGTGCGGCACGCCTTTCTGCCGGGTGATCCGGCCCACGAACGCGACGACGGGGCGCGTCGCATCCACCCCGAGCTCCTCGAGCACGGATTGCCCGGGGACCGGGGCCGCCGGGTGCCACACCTCGGTATCGATGCCGTTGCGCACCACGTGCACCCGCCCGGGGTCCAGATCGGGGTAGGTACGCACCACGTCCTCGCGCATCCCGGAGCTGACGGCGATCACCGCGTCGGCCGCCTCCACGGCGGTCTTCTCCACCCAGGACGAGATGCGGTAGCCGCCGCCGAGCTGCTCGGCCTTCCACGGCCGCATCGGCTCGAGCGAATGCGCGGTCAACACGTGCGGCACGCCGTACAGCAGGGCCGACAGATGCCCGGCCATCCCGGCATACCAGGTGTGGGAGTGCACCACCGTCGCCTCGGCCGCGGCGTTGACCATGGCGAGATCGGCCGACAACGTGGCCAGCGCCGGGTTGGCGCCCGCGAGCGCCGGATCGGGCTGGGCGACCGTCGCCCCGGGTCTGGGTGCACCCATGCAATGCACGTCGACGTCACAGAGGTGGCGCAGCTGCGCGACGAGCTCTGTGACGTGCACACCGGCACCGCCGTACACCTCGGGTGGGTACTCCCGAGTCATCATCGCCACCCGCATGGACTCGACCGTAGTCAAATTCGCGGCGCACCGCGCTGCATCACCAATTGTCTTGATTGCCAGCCCGAGAACGCGGGCCTGGCGGCAGGCCGATCGTCGCCAATAGTGCGAATGGGTGGCCCCGGTCACGGCGTGCCGATAGGTTTGCATCATGAGGGAAGCGCCACATGTGTTGGGCATCGTCCTGGCCGGCGGAGAGGGCAAGCGGCTGTATCCGTTGACGGCGGACCGTGCCAAGCCCGCCGTTCCCTTCGGGGGCGCCTACCGTCTGATCGACTTCGTGCTGTCCAATCTCGTCAATGCCCGATATCTGCGAATCTGTGTTCTCACCCAATACAAATCGCATTCGCTGGACCGCCATATCTCACAGAACTGGCGGTTGTCCGGCCTGGCCGGGGAGTACATCACGCCGGTGCCGGCGCAGCAGCGGCTCGGCCCGCGGTGGTACACCGGGTCGGCGGACGCGATCTACCAGTCGATGAACCTGATCTACGACGAAGACCCGGACTTCATCGTGATCTTCGGCGCCGACCACGTGTACCGGATGGACCCCGAACAGATGGTGCAGCAGCACATCGAGAGCGGCGCCGGGGCCACCGTCGCGGGGATCCGGGTGCCGCGCGCGGAGGCCAGCGCGTTCGGCTGCATCGACGCCGACGAGTCCGGGCGGATCCGGTCGTTCATCGAGAAGCCCGCCGACCCGCCGGGGACCCCCGACGATCCCGAGCAGACGTTCGTGTCGATGGGCAACTACATCTTCACCACCAAGGTGCTCATCGACGCGATCCGTGCCGACGCCGAGGACGACGACTCCGATCACGACATGGGCGGCGACATCATCCCGCGGCTGGTCGCCGACGGCATGGCCTCGGTGTACGACTTCAACAACAACGAAGTCCCCGGCGCCACCGAACGTGACCACGGTTACTGGCGCGACGTGGGCACGCTGGACGCGTTCTACGACGCACACATGGATCTGGTCTCGGTGCACCCGATCTTCAACCTGTACAACAAGCGCTGGCCGATCCGCGGCGGCGCGGAGAACCTGGCGCCGGCCAAGTTCGTCAACGGCGGTTCGGCCCAGGAGTCGGTGGTCGGGGCGGGCAGCATCATTTCGGCTGCGTCGGTGCGCAATTCCGTGCTGTCGTCCAACGTCGTCATCGACGACGGTGCCATCGTCGAAGGCAGCGTGATCATGCCGGGGGCCCGGGTGGGGCGGGGCGCGGTGGTGCGCCACGCGATCCTGGACAAGAACGTCGTGGTCGGGCCGGGGGAGATGGTCGGGGTGGACCTGGACAAGGACCGGGAGCGCTTTTCGGTCAGCGCCGGGGGCGTGGTCGCCGTCGGCAAGGGCGTCTGGATCTAGCCGACGGGCACGCGGCGCGGCCGGTCCGAGGCCGGCCAGAGGTAGGGCAGATCGTCGGGGACGTCGGGAAATCGGCGACGGTAGTGGCCGGGATCCTTGCGCACCAGCGCGGCCTGGTGGCTGCGGTGGAACTCCGGCTCACCCAGCCAGGGTGGCAGCTCGCTGGCGTCGGCGAGTTCGCGTTGGCTGCGGACGGACCGCAGCCCGGTTCCGGCGGCCAGATCGGACGCCAGCGTGGCAGCGCAGGTGTCCGCGTGGCCCTGCTCGCACCAGGCCTGGCAGATGTCGAGGCCGTAGCGCACCAACGCTTCTTCGTAGCCGGCCCACATCGCGGCGGCCGGATGGTGTCGCCAGCCGTAGCCCGGAACGGTCAGCGCGCGCAGCACCTGGATCGTCTCGACGCGCTGCTTGCCGAGCCGGCGCGGGTCGAGGGCATCTGCGGACTCGGCGAATCCCGGGCACGGCAGGAAGGTCTGCATATCGGCCCGGATACCCAATTCGGCAGTGCCCGCTAACGCGCCACGCGCGCGGCCCTGGCCCTCCGGCGCCTGCGGATCGCCCGCACGGCGGCCCAGCCCACGGCGAACGCCGCCACCACGGCGAGCACCGGGACCAGGATCGCCAGGAACACCAGGGTCACGCTGGCGATGTCCTCGATGGTGCTCAGCACCGGCGCGGCCACCCCGGCGGTCGCGACGTTGGCCGCGGGCCGCACCGTCGACTTCGTCAGCGACACCACCAGCGCGACCCCGACGCCGATGGCCACCGGGATCCACTGACCCGACTGGGCGAACGCGCCGGGATCGCTGACCGCGGCGGTCTGGGCCGCGGTGCCCGAGCCGAACACGATGCCACCGGCGGTGGGCCGCACGAACGTCTGGATCGCGTCGTTGACGGAATCGAGGGCGGGCATCTTGTCGGCGACCACTTCAACCACGAGCAGCACCGCGACGATGGACAGCACCCAGCCGTTCTCCAGCCACGCCCAGCCGGCCGGCAGCGACACCAGATCGGTGAACCGGGACAGCAGGCCCAGCGCCAGCAGCGGGATGTAGGCGTTCAACCCGGCCGCGGTGGCCAGCCCGAAGCCGGTGAGCATCTCCATGACACTGAGTATGCGGCGCTCACCACAGCCCGGGGATCAGACGGAACCGGACCTTCGTGCGGTATTCGGGGTATCCGGCCAGCTCGGCGGTCAACGCTTTCTCCTCGTCGAGGATTCGCGCGATCAGCACCGGCAGTGCCACCGCCACCACCGGCAGTCCCCACAGCGAGCCGAGTGCCAGCGGCATACCGGCCATCATCACCAGCGTCGCGCTGTACATCGGGTGCCGTACTACCCCGTAGAGCCCCGTGGACACCAGCGGCTGGCCGGCTTCGACCCGGATGCTGGCGCCCGCATAGTTGTTCTGCACGATCACCAGCTGCGCGCCCAACAACCCGATGCCCACCAACACATCGCCGGCCACGACGGCCCACACCGGCACCGCGGACCAGCCGAAGCGCCAGTCCAGGGCACTGACCACCATGACCGCGGCCACCACCAGGATCGTCGCGGAGATGATGATGCGCTGCGCCGGACGGGTTTCGGCCATCGGCCCGGCCTGCATGCGCCTGGCCAGCGCGTCTGGGTGCCTGGCCGCCAGGTACACCGTAGGAACCAGGGTGGCCACGAAGAACACCGCCAGGAACGCCCAGGCCTGCCAGTAGCGCAGCGTGCCCGCGGGCAGGAACAGGGCGAGCCCGAAGAACGCCGCGCCGAACACCATCGAACCCACGATCTGCATCGTGGTCTTCATCGCCGACCTCCTCAGATTGCGTCCCGGTGCCGGTAGAGCGCCCCGGCCAGCAGTGTCAAACCCGTTGCGGCCGCGATCATCACGGCCAGCTCCAGCACGGGCACATCGCTTGGCGCGGTGGTCTGCGCGACGGGGGAGGCGTCGACGAGCCAGCGCGGCAACCGCAGCAGCGCACCCAGATACAGCGAGGTGACGACGAAAGTGACTGCCAGCCAACCGATCCAGGTCTGGCGTAGCGCCGCCGCCAGTGCGGCCGCCCCGGCCAGCACCGCCAGCGCGGGCACGAACGCCAGTCCGGCCAGCGCCAAGCGCGGCACTTGGACGGGTTCGCCGAGCGCCACCGCCGTGCCCAGACCGTTGCCCACTCCGGCGGCCAGCATCAAGGCCGCCGAGCCGAGTACCGCCGCCGCGACCGCCGTGCCCAGCCACCGCCACCGCGACACCGACCCGGCCAGCACGGCCTCGCCGAGCCCGCACTGTTCGTCGGTATGCACCCGCAGCACCATCGACACCGCGTACGCGCCCGCCGCGGCGGCCAGGAACTGCGTCATCGTGGTGTACACGCCATCGGTGCCCTGGTCGGACAGGATCCGCGCGAACAATTCGTTGTCCTCGGCGGCGTCCACCAGTGATCTCGTCATCGAGCCGAACGCCAGCCCGGCCACGAACAACCCCGCTGACCACCCCAGCGTCTGCCCGCGCGCCAGCGCCAGGTGCAGGCCCAGCACACCGCGGATCGGCCCGGCGTCTGGACGCTCACCGGTCGAACCGAGCATGCCCTCGTCGTACTGCCGCCGGCGTTCCAACATGGCCGCCACCGCGATCAACGCGGCCGCCGACACCAGCAGCGGCAGCAGCGGCCACCACCGCAGGTCGACGAACGCCCGCATCTGCTGCGCCCACGCGATGGGCGAGAACCAGCTCAGCGTGCTGCCCGAGGCGTCGATGACGTCACCGATGCCGCGGGTCAGCGCGGCCAGTGCCAGCACGGCCATGCCCGCGCCGGTGGCGGCGCGGGCGGTGCGCCACAGCTGTGCGGTGACCGCGGCCACCGCGCCGAACACCATGGCCACCGCGGTGACCCCGATACACATCGCGGCGGTGTCGACGACGGCGAAACCGGTGGCCGACATGGCGGCCGTCATCGCCACCGCCAACACCGCGTTGACGACGCCGACCAACGTCAGCGCCGCCGCGGTCCGGGCGTAACGGCCGACCACCGACGCCAGCACCAGTTCGGCCGAACCGTTCTCCTCCTCGGCGCGAGTGTGTCGAATCACGGTGAGTACAGCCAGGATGGAGGTAGCCACGATCAGCGTCAGCATCAGCTCGTTGGCGATCATGGCCCCGAGGTCGGTCTCGTCGCCACCGAACATCGGGCCACCCAGCATCGTCCCGGCCGGCGTCTTCAGCAGGGCGACCCGGGTCTGGCGCGACTGCTCGTCGGGATAGGCGAACTCGATCGCACCGGGGGAGTACGCCATCGTCAGCGTCAGCGCGGCCACCCACACCGACAGTCGCAACCGGTCGCGGCGCAGCGCCAGGCGGATCAGCTCACCGGTGCCGGTCCACGGTGACGGTGCCGGACCCGCCGCGTGCCGCCCAGCCCTGACCTGGGCGGTGGTCACGGCCGTGACCCCTGGTACTCGCGGAGGAACATGTCCTCCAAGGAGGCTGGCGTGACGGTCAATTCGTTGATCCCCACGCCGGCGAGATCGGCCATCGCCCGGTCCAGCGCCTCGCGGTCCACCGAGAAGCGCACCTGGCCGTCGGCGGTGTGCAGGTCGTGCGCGTAGCCGGCGCGGCGCAGCGGTTCGGCCGAGCCGCGGATACGCGCGGTGACGGTGGTGCGCATCAGGTGCCGCATTTCGCCCAGCGAGCCGGACCGCACGGTGCGCCCAGCCCGCACGATCGTCACGGTGTCGCAGAGTTTTTCGACCTCGGCCAGGATATGGCTGGACAGCAGGACCGCGGCACCGCGATCGGCGACCTCGCGCACGCACTGCTGGAACGTCTGTTCCATCAACGGATCCAGTCCCGAGGTGGGTTCGTCGAGCACGAACAGCTCGCTGCGGGTGCTGAACGCGGCGACGATCGCGACCTTCTGCCGGTTGCCCTTGGAGTAGGTGCGGGCCTTCTTGTGCGGATCGAGCTCGAAGCGTTCGATCAGCTCGTCGCGGCGCGCGGTATCCACGGCGTCCGCACCGCGCAGCGCGGCCAGGAAGTCGATGGCCTGCATGCCGGTCAGGTTCGGCCACAGCGCGACATCGCCAGGGACGTAAGCGATCCGGCGATGCAGCGCGACGGCGTCGCGCCACGGGTCGCCACCGAGGAGCCCGACGGTGCCGCCGTCGGCGCGCAGCAGGCCGAGCAGCACCCGGATGGTGGTCGACTTACCCGCACCGTTGGGGCCGAGGAAGCCGGTGATCTCGCCGGGGGCGACGGTGAGATCGAGGCCGTCCAGTGCCACCGTGTGGCCGAACGATTTCGTCAAGCCGCGGACGGCGACGGCTGGTTCAGTCATCGTGGGCTCCTTCTGCCGAGGTGAACGAAATACCCTGGCGCCGTTTGGCGAGGAACGCGTCGTACATCGTCGAGTCGGCCATCAGACCGTGGGTGTACAACTCGAGCGCGGGCAGCAGCATCTCCTCGCTGTAGTCGCGCAGCACCGCCCGCAGATCGGTGGGGTCGTCGTGCAGCTGCAAATACGCCAGGAAGCTCCCGCCGCCCACCAGAGCCAGGAAGCGGGCCCGCGCCTTCGGATCCGCGCTCGGCTTGACCGTCCCGGCCCGCACGCCGGCGTCGATGTACTGCTCGGCATTGTCGATCATGGTGTGCCACAGCACCTTTGCCAAGTCTCCGCCGGTCTGCAGGCTGCGCATGAGATAGGCCATGATCGGTGCGTAGTCCTCGATCTCGGCCATCTGGGCGAACCACGTCGCGGGATCGGAGGCCTGGATCGACTCGCTCTTGCCGGCGCGGATCGTCTCGGCGATGTGGTCGTCGCACGCCTTGCGCAACCCCTCCTTGGACCCGAAGTGGTGGATCACCAGCCCGGGGCTCACCCCCGCCGCGGTCGCGATGGCCCGCACCCCGACGGCGTAGCCGTGGCGGCCGAACAGCTCGATGGCCGCGCCGCGGATCCGGGCGGCGGCGGTCAGATCGTCCGCTGAACGCATGTTTAGCAGGTTAAACACGCGTTTAGCGTGCGGTCAAGGAGGGAACCCGTCAGGATTCCGTCAAATTTCCGGCGCGGCTGGTCGTGCCCCGGCGCGCTGGCGACGTCACAGCACGTGGTGGAAGTGCGTTACGCGTGTAGCAGTCAGTCGCGGGCCGCGGCCAGCAGGCCATCGCCCAACGGGATCAGCACCGGCGTCAGGCGCTCGTCCTCGGCGATGAGCCGAGCAGCTTCCCGCACCGCGGCCACCTCGCTGTCCTTGGCCGAGGCGTCACCCGCCCGCCCGCCGAGCGCCGCCCGGTGCACGACGATCGCCCCGCCTTCGCGCAGCAGCCGCACCCCCTCGACCACGAACTGCGGCTGATCGGAGGGCTCGGCGTCGATGAACACCAGGTCGTAGGACTCGTCGGCGAGCCGGGTCAGCACCTCCTGCGCCCGGCCGCTGATCAACCTGGTCCGGCCGGGGCCCACCCCCGCTTCGGTGAACGCCTGCTTGGCGATGCGCTGGTGCTCGGGTTCGACGTCGATCGTGGTCAGAACCCCGTCCTCACGCATGCCCGACAGCAGCCACAGGCCGCTGACACCGGCGCCGGTGCCCACCTCGACCACCGCTTTGGCCCGGGTCAGCTTGGCCAGCACGCACAACAGCGCGCCGACCGCCGGGGTGACCGCGCCCGCCCCGATATCGACCGCCCGGTCCCGCGCGGCGGCGACGATCGCGTCCTCGGAGATCGAATGCTCGGCATGGGTGACGATCGCCTCGGCCTGCCGGGCCCGCGCTCCGGCATCGCCGGATCCGGCTGCGGGCTCGTCGGTGCTGGCCATGCCCCGCAGCGTAGAGCGAACCCACGGCGCGCGGTACCGCGACACGCCCGGTGCCGATAGCGAGAACGGGTCGCCTCCGGCACTGTTTCCGCTGGTGGAAAAAGGGGTAGCGATTCTTCTCAGGAAATGTTCAGTTAGCTCATATGCCTGACACACCCCGACAGGAGACGGTGTTCGCATGACAGACGGCGCACCCCGCGTCCCCACCACTGGCTGGCCGGACGGGAACAACTCCGATCAGCTCCATGTTCTCTCTGGCGAGAGGTTCACCCCCTTCGACCGTGTCCCGTTGCCCCAGGAGGATCCGACGACCACGCCGCACTCGACCAGTTCTGTGCCCGCCACCGCGCCCGTTTCGATGGCCCATCTCGAGCAGTACACCGACGGTGACTGGGTGGAGCCCACCGACGAGCTCGTCGGCACCGCGGTGTTCGACGCCACCGGCGACAAGGCGGCGATGCCGAGTTGGGACGAGTTGGTCCGTCAGCACGCCGATCGCGTGTACCGGCTGGCCTACCGGCTGTCGGGCAACCAGCACGACGCCGAGGACCTGACCCAGGAGACGTTCATCCGGGTGTTCCGGTCGGTGCAGAACTACCAGCCCGGCACGTTCGAGGGCTGGTTGCACCGCATCACCACCAACCTGTTCCTCGACATGGTCCGCAGGCGCGGCCGCATCCGGATGGAGGCGCTGCCCGAGGACTACGACCGGGTGCCGGCCGACGAGCCCAACCCGGAGCAGATCTACCACGATTCACGGCTGGGCCCCGACCTGCAGGCCGCGCTGGACTCGCTGCCGCCGGAGTTCCGCGCCGCCGTGGTCCTGTGCGATATCGAAGGGCTGTCCTACGAGGAGATCGGTGCGACGCTGGGCGTCAAGCTCGGCACGGTGCGCAGCCGCATCCACCGCGGCCGTCAGGCGCTGCGCGACTACCTGGCGCGTCATTCCGACGACGCCGCCCGCGACGTGGCCAAATCGGCCTGAGGTTAGCGCGCTGACGTACAGCTTGCCGCGCTACATTCGAAGCAGCGCTGTCTTCGCCGCATGAGCTGAGAGGAGTCGGGCGATGTTCGATCCCGGGTACGCGTTCCGCCGCGCCTTCTCCTGGCTCCCGTCGCAGAGTGACACCCCGGTCGGGCCGCGGCAGTTCAGCTCCACCGAACATCTCTCCATCGAGGCCGTCGCTGCGTTCGTCGACGGTGAGCTGCGCATGACCGCACACCTGCGCGCCGCGCACCACCTGTCGTTGTGTCCGCAGTGCGCCGCGGAGGTCGACGCCCAGCGGCAAGCACGGGAGGCGTTGCGGGAGTCCTGTCCGGTGGCGATGCCGAGTTCTTTGCTGGGCCTGTTGTCCCAGATCCCGCACAGCGCGCCCGTCGAGTCACCGGAAGCCGCTGACCCCCAGCAGTTAGCTGATGGCGCGCAACGCGCCCGCCGCAAGCGCCGGTAGGGTGGATGCGAAGTCGATCGTCACCGTGTTGCGGTGTGCGCTGTCGTAGGGCCCTCGGTCGTAGGGCCTTGTTGTAGGGCATGAGAAGGGTTATGAACCGGTGACCAATCTGGACCAGACCGGCAGGGAGCGGCTGGAGCCCCGTCCGGTTTCGCGCCCGCCGGTGGATCCCGCCGCCAGCCGGGCCTTCGGCAGGCCCGCCGGTGTCACGGGATCGTTCCAGGGGCTCGATCAGTACCGCGACCAAGGGGAGTACACCCCACGGGACCAGGCGCCCGACCCCGTGCTGGCCGAGGCGTTCGGCCGGCCCTACCCGGGCGTCGATTCGCTGCAGCGGCACCCCACCGACGCCGGCGCGCTGGAGGCCGAGCGCGAGGGTGACGTCGAGGACGCCGACGATCCCTGGCGGAACCCGGGCGCCCCGGTGGCGCTGGGCACCCCGGCGCTGCCCGCGACCGCGGCCACGTCCGCACCCGCGCCCACCGGCAAGCTGGGCGTGCGTGACGTGCTGTTCGGCGGCAGGGTCTCCTACGTCGCGCTGGCGGTCATCGGCATCGTCGCACTGGTCATCGGCATCGCCGGTGGCTTGGTCGGCCGCAAGACCGCGGAGGTGGTCGAGGCCTTCACCACGTCCAAGGTGACGCTGGAGACCAGTTCGTCAGGCGACGAACCCACCGGGCGGTTCGCCCAAGTCGCTGCCTCGGTAGCGGATTCGGTGGTGACCATCGAGGCGACCAGTGACACCGAAGGTTCACAGGGCTCCGGCGTCGTCGTCGACGGCCGCGGGTACATCGTCACCAACAACCACGTGATCTCCGAGGCCGCGACCAACCCCGCGCAGTACAAGATGGCGGTGGTGTTCAACGACGGTACGGAGGTCCCGGCCAACCTGGTCGGTCGCGACCCCAAGACCGACCTTGCGGTGCTCAAGGTCGACAACGTCGACAACCTGTCGGTGGCCCGCATGGGCGACTCGGAGAAGATCACCGTCGGCGAAGAGGTGATCGCGGCAGGCGCGCCACTGGGCCTGCGCAGCACCGTCACCCACGGCATCGTCAGCGCCCTGCACCGCCCGGTGCCGCTGTCCGGGGACGGTTCGGACACCGACACCGTCATCGACGGCGTGCAGACCGACGCCTCGATCAACCACGGCAACTCCGGCGGCCCGCTGATCAACATGAACGCCGAGGTGATCGGCATCAACACCGCGGGCAAGTCGCTGTCGGACAGTGCCAGCGGTCTGGGCTTCGCGATCCCGGTCAACGAGGTCAAGCGGGTGGTCGAGACCCTGATCCAGAGCGGCAAGGTCGCGCATCCGACCCTGGGCCTGTCGGCCCGGTCGGTCAGCAACGACGTCGCCAAGGGGGCGCAGATCGCCAACGTCAACGCGGGCGGTCCCGCCGAACGGGCCGGCATCCTGGAAAACGATGTCGTCGTCAAGGTGGGTGACCGGGAGGTTGCCGACGCCGACGAGTTCGTCGTCGCCGTCCGTCAACTCAAGATCGGAGAGCCGGCCCCGATCGAGGTGGTCCGGGACGGTCGCCGGGTCACGCTGACCGTGACGCCGGGCTCCGACGACAGCACCTAAGCGATGTTCGCCAACGTCGGCTGGGGCGAGATGCTGGTCCTGGTGATCGCCGGGCTGGTGATCCTGGGACCGGAGCGGCTGCCTGGCGCGATCCGGTGGACGGCCGGGGCGGTGCGCCAGGCCCGGGACTACATCAGCGGGGCGACCAACCAGCTGCGGGAGGACCTCGGCCCGGAGTTCGACGACCTGCGGGAGCCGCTGTCGGAGCTGCAGAAGCTGCGGGGGATGACACCGCGCGCCGCGCTGACCAAGCATCTCCTCGACGGTGACGACTCGATCTTCACCGGCAAGTTCGACAAGCCGGACAAGCCGCAGTCCGGGCCGGGCCCGACGCCCCAGACCCCGGCTGCCCAGCCCCAGACGGGCACCACGCCCTCGTCATCCTCGGCCCGGGAGAGCACGCCCGCGCCCCCGGCCAGCCGCGTCCCCTTCGACCCCGACGCGACCTGATCCCGCCGAAATGGCATTCCAGCAGCGAAAGTTCGAGTGAGGCCCTGTTGGAATGCAATTTCGGCGGCCAGGGGCTCGGCCGGGGGTTCGGCGGGGGGAGATCCGGCGGCGGGGAGGCTCAGCGGCCGGCGGGGTCCAGGCCCAGCGACATCCCGGCGAGCCCGCGCTTGCGGCTGGACAGCGCGTCGGCGATCTTGCGCAGTTCCTTACCGGCGGGCGAGTCCGGTGCGCTGAGGACGACGGGCACGCCGGAGTCGCCGGCGGCCACCAGGCCGGGATCCAGCGGCACCTGACCGAGCAGTGGTACGTCGGCGCCGACGGCGCGGGTCAGGCTTTCGGCGACCTGGCGCCCGCCGCCCTCACCGAACATCTTGATCACCGGGCCGTCGACCATGTTCTCCACCACGCCGGCGATGCGCTGGCGGGTCTGCAGAGCGATCGCACCGGCCCGCTCGGCCACCTCGGCGGCCGCCAGCTGCGGCGTCGTCACCACCAAGATCTCCGCGCCGGGGATCAGCTGGGACACCGAGATCGCGATGTCGCCGGTGCCCGGCGGCAGATCCAGCAGCAGCACGTCCAGATCACCCCAGTACACGTCGGCGAGGAACTGCTGCAGCGCGCGGTGCAGCATCGGGCCGCGCCACACCACGGGTGTGTTGCCCTGGGTGAACATCGCGATCGAGATCACCCGGACGTCATGGGCGAGCGGCGGCAGGATCATCGAATCGACCTGGGTGGGCCGATCGGTCGTACCCATCATCCGCGGCACCGAGTGCCCGTAGATGTCCGCGTCGAGCAACCCGACCGACAACCCGCGGGCGGCCATCGCGGCGGCCAGGTTCACCGTGACGCTGGACTTACCGACCCCGCCCTTGCCGGACGCGACGGCGTACACCCGGGTCAGCGAGCCGGGCTGGGCGAACGGGATCACCGGCTCGCGGGAGTCACCGCGCAGTTGCTTGCGCAGCTCGGCGCGCTGCTCGTCGTTCATGACGTCGAGGGTCACGGTGACCGCGCCGGTGCCGGGGACGTCCTGCACGGCGCGCGTGACCCGCTCGGAGATCTCGGTCTTCTTCGGGCACGCCGCGGTGGTCAGGTACACCTCGACGTGCACACCGCCGTCGGCTCCGACCGTGACGTCCTTGACCATGCCCACTTCGGTGATGGGACGGCGCAGTTCAGGGTCGATCACCTTGGTCAGCGCTGAGCGCACCGAGGTTTCGAGATCAGTCGGAGTCGGGGACATCACCCGCGAGTCTAGGCCGCGGTGCGTCCTCGCCCCGAACCCGGTCAGGCGGCGGGGCCGGGCGCCGGGCCCGGTGTCGCGGGCAGGCCGGGAACAGCGGCCGGCGGCACCGGAGCCGGGAACAGCGGCTGGGCCGCCGGGGCAACGGGCGGGAACAGCGGCTGGGCCGCCGGGGCCGGGGGCGGCAGGCCCGGGAGCTCGGGACCCGCAGGCGGCGGAAGGCCGGGCAGCTGCGGCGCCGCCGGTGGCGGTGGGAAGCCGGGCAGCTGGGGAGCCGCCGGTGCCGGCACGTTGTCCTGGATGCAGAACACCGCGCACTCCGGTGCCTGTTGGGCCGGCGGCTGCATCCATGGCGGCAACCACGCGGGCGGTGGCGGAGCGACCGGCTGCGGCGCCGCCAACGGCGTCGGCGCGGGCCCGGGCAGCGGCCCCAGCGACTGACCGGGGACGAATCCGGGCACGTTGATCTGGGCGGCGGCGTCGGTGCGCCCCATCAGCGGCAGCAGCGACAGCGGGTCGTTGGCAGGCAGGCCGGTGGCGTTGATCGGCAACCCCGGCCCGAGCCCCTCGGGCTGGTCCAGATGCATGTCGCCGATGGCGGGGCCGAGCGTCGGCACCGCCCCGGTGATCGGCGGCAGGTCGACCGGCACCACACCGGTGGCGTAGGCCGCGGCCCAGCTCAGCACGTTGCGGGCGTAGGCCATCGAGTTGTTGTACCGCAGGATCGCGGTCATCACGTCGGACTGGTTGCGCAGGTTCATCCCGCCGCTGCACAGGTAGCGGGCCGCGGCCAACGACGAGTCGAACAGGTTCTGGACGTCGGCCTTGCCGTCGCCGTCACCGTCGGAGGCATAGCGCGACCACGTGCCGGGCAAGAACTGCATCGGCCCCATCGCTCTGGCGTAGGTCACGCGATCTGCGGTGCGGCTCTGCACGATCACCTCGTTGCCGGGCAGTGTGCCGTCCAGGGTGGGGCCGTAGATCGGACGGACGGCGGTACCGCGGGCATCGGTGGCCCCGCCGTTGGCGTGCATCGACTCGATGCGCCCGATGCCGGCCAGCAGGTTCCAGCTCACCCCACAACCCGGGTAGGTGGCCGCCATCATGCTCTCGGCGTTGCGGTAGGCCGCCAGCGCCATCGACGGAATGCGCAGTGTGCCAGGCGCATTCACCACCGCTGCGGGAGGCGGTGAGGACACCGCGGAGTTCGCGACGGTGCGCAACGGCGTCGGCGTCTTCGTGACGGCCACCACTGCGGCGCCGGAGCGGTTACCGGGGCCGGGTTCCACCGCCGCCAACGGCAGCACCGCGGGGTCCAGGGTGTGCGCGGACGGGGAGGACGCTCCCACCGCACCGGCCAACATGAGCGGGCCGAGCACCGCGGCAACGCCGAAAGCCGGCATCCGTACCACGCGCCCCGCGCCGCGCCGTGCCGCGCCGAGGCTTGCTCGCGCCCCTATCCGCACCCCACCGTCCTATGCCTGTCATCGCTTGTGAACCAAGTCACCATACCTACTCGGCAACGATGTCGTAACAGCAATGCCACGGTTGTTTCAGCCGGTCTTCTTGGTGCGGCGCTCTCCGTCGTGTTTGCTCGGCTCGACCGGATCGGTGTCGGGGGGTCCGTGCAGCTCCGCGATCAGGTCCCTGATCTCCTCCAGTTCGCGGCGCAGATAGTCGCGGGTGGCGACCTCGCCGACGGCCAGCCGCAGCGCGGCCAGCTCCCGGGCCAGGTACTCGGTGTCGGCCTTGGTCTGCTCGGCGCGCCTGCGGTCCTCCTCCAGCGCGACCCGGTCGCGGTTCTCCTGGCGGTTCTGGGCCAGCAGGATCAGGGGGGCCGCATAGGCCGCCTGGGTGGAGAACGCCAGGTTCAGCAGGATGAACGGGTACGGATCCCACTGCCAGGCGAACGCGCCCAGGTTGAGCAGGATCCAGACGATCACGACGATCGTCTGGATCGCCAGGTAGCGGCCGGTGCCGAGGAAACGGGCGATGCGTTCGCTGAACCGCCCGACGGCCTCCACGTCGAACCGGGGCGCCAGTGAGCGGGAGACCCGCGGCGTGTCGAGGCGCTGCCGCGGCGAAGGGTCGCTCACGGCGCCGTCTCGGACGTCACGATGACGGGCTCGGCTTCACGTTCCCGCCAGTCGTCGGGCAGCAGGTGGTCGAGGACGTCGTCGACGGATACGGCGCCCAGTAGATGGTTCTCCTCGTCGACCACCGGGCCGCACACCAGGTTGTAGGCGGCGAAGTATCGGGTCAGCGCGCCCAGCGAGTCCTCCGGGCGCAGGCTGGGCAGGTCGGTGTCGACGATCCCGCTGACCAGATCGGCGGGCGGCTCGCGCAGCAGCCGCTGCAGGTGTACACAGCCCAGATAGCGTCCCGTCGGTGTGGCGGTGGGCGGGCGCACCACGAACACCAACGAGGCCAGGGCCGGGGTGAGGTCGGGATCACGAACCCGCGCAAGGGCTTCGGCGACGGTGGTGTCCGGCGCCAGCACCACCGGCTCGGAGGTCATCAGGCCGCCCGCGGTGTTGGGGGAATGGCTCAGCAGCCGTCGGACGTCCTCGGAGTCCTCGGGATCCATCCGGCGCAGGAACTGTTCGGCGTCGGCCGGGGTCATCGTGCCGAGCAGGTCGGCGGCGTCGTCGGGGTCCATCGCCTCGAGCACGTCGGCGGCCCGCTCAGCCTTGAGCTGGCGCAGCACCGACACCTGCATGTCCTCGGGCAACTCCTGCAGCACGTCGGCCAGCCGCTCGTCGTCGAAGGCGTTGAACACCTCGTAGCGGCGCTTGGCCGGCAGTTCTTGGACGGCCTCGGCGACCTCGATCGGTCGCTGGCCCTCGAACTGCTCGAGCAGCTGGGCCACCCCCTGGTCGGGCATCGCCAGACCGGACGGCGTGAGGCCGTGCACGTGCTGCCAGTCGACGGTGTAGACGTTGCTGCGCCGGCCCAGTCGACGCTGCTGCCGCACCGCCACCTTGGTGACCATCCAGTCCCGGGTCCGGGTCTGCTCCATACCGAGATCGACGACGACCATGTCGAGGCCGTCCAGCTCGGGCAGATCGGGATCGTCGATGCGCACCCGGGTCTCCACCACCTGGCCGAGCACCAGCACCTCACCGGGGCGCTGCGAGAACCGGCGCAGCGACACGTTGCCCGTCGACAGCGTCACCGCTCCCGGCTCGATCGCCGTCACCCGCAGGATGGGGACGAAAATCCTTCTGCGGGTTAATAATTCGCAGACCAAACCGAGCACTCGGGGTTGTTGGCGGACCAGGCTGATGCCGATCACCACATCGCGGACCCGGCCCATCGATTCGCCGTCGGGACCCAGTACCACCATGCCCGCGAGCCGGGCTGCATAGACCCTGTTGACCGACGCCATGGTTGTCAAGGGTAGAGAGTGTTGTTGTGGAAAACCGGTACCGACCCAGGCGGACGATACTGTCCGTGCCGGGCAGCAGCACGAAGATGATCGCCAAGGCCAAGTCGCTTCCCGCCGACGAGGTGTTCCTCGACCTCGAGGACGCCGTCGCGGTGGAGGCGAAAGCGCAAGCGCGGACCCAGGTTGCGGCCGCGCTGGCCGAGCCCGGCTGGGCCGGGCAGCTGCGCGGCGTGCGGGTCAACGACTGGACGACGCCGTGGACGCACGCCGACGTCATCGAGGTGGTCGGTGCCGCGGGAGCGCAGCTCGATGTGGTGGTGCTGCCCAAGGTCAGCGACGTCGCGCATGTGCATGCGCTGGATCTGCTGCTCGGACAGCTCGAGGCCACCCACGGCCTGCCGGTCGGGCGGATCGGCATCGAGGCGCAGATCGAGGACGCCAGGGGACTGACCAACATCGACGCGATCGCCGCGGCCCCGCGGGTGCAGGCGTTGGTGCTCGGCCCGGCCGATCTGATGGCGAGCCTGAACATGCGCACCCTCGAGGTCGGGGAACAGCCGCAGGGCTACACCGAGGGTGACGCGTATCACCATGTGCTGATGCGGATCCTGATCGCCGCGCGGGCCAACGGGATCGCCGCGATCGACGGCCCGTACCTGAAGGTGCGCGATGTGGAGTCGTTCCGCCGGGTGGCCGGCCGCTCGGCGGCTCTGGGCTACGACGGCAAGTGGGTGCTGCACCCCGATCAGATCGAGGCGGGCAATGAGATCTTCAGCCCGACCCAGCAGGCCTACGACCACGCCGAGCTGATCCTGGAGGCCTACGAGTGGCACACGTCGACGGCCGGCGGTGCGCGCGGTGCGGTGATGCTGCGCGACGAGATGATCGATGAAGCCAGCCGCAAGATGGCGCTGGTGATCGCGGGCAAGGGCCGCGCCGCGGGCATGCAGCGAACCGGGGAGCGGTTTCAGCCGCCGGCGTGAGCGCTCACGGCGCCCACTGCCAGCTGCTGCCCCACAGCAGCAACATCAGGCCCAGGTACAACAGGTAGCCGGCCATGATGAAACCGCCGACGACCACCCCGGCCAATGCCAGCCCGTAACCGTCCTGGCCGGAGCTCTTGGTCTCGCGCATCGCGATGATCCCGAGCACCAAACCGACGAGCGCGGGCACGCAGCACACGAACCCGGCCAGGGAGGTGACCAAGGCGGCGATGGCCTTGCCGTTGGTGCCCTGCGGCCGCGCGGGGTAGGGCGAGTAGTAGTAGCCGGGCGCGGGGTGGCCGGGGTAGGCCCCGGGCAGCGGCGGGCCCGGGTACAGCGGGGGCGGCAGACCGGCGCCGCCCGGATAGCCCGGTGCGGGCGGGTCGAACCCGTCCGCACCGTGACCCGGCCCGCTGTTCGTCATGTCGGTTCGGTTCCGGTCAGGCGCTCATCAGCGTGAACGTCCACACCAAGCTGATCACCAGCGTCACGGCGCCGACGGCGATGCCGGCGACGGCTAGCCCGTGCCCGGCCTGACGGGTTTCCTTGATCTGGTTGAGGGCCAGCACGCCCAGCACGATGCCGATGATCGAACCGAGCCCGCAGCACAGCCCGACGATCGAGGCCACCAGCGAGCCGATCGCCATCCCGTTGGTCCCCGGCGGCACCTGCGCACCGTAGCCGTAGTCGGGGTAACCGCCGGCCGGGGGCGGGTAGCCGCCAGGTGCGGTGCCGTTCGGCGGTGGCGGGGGATAGCCGGGAGCGCCGTAGCCGGGCGCCGCGTAGCCCGACGCCGTCGGGTCGGGGTACGGCGGAGGATAGCCGGCAGGCGGCGGCGGATAATCCGGCGCCGAGAAGCCGCCGGACGGGGGGAACCCGGGTGCCGGCGGGTAGGCGGGGGTGTCGAAGTTCGGCGGCGGGGCGTCGTAGCTCGGCGGCGGGTTGTACGCCGGCGGGGGTGTGTAGTCCGACGGGGGCGCGGACTCCGACGGTGCGCTCTGATCTTCGATCGGGGGCGCTTCGTAACCGCCCGCGGACGGCTCGGACCCGCTTGCGGTGGAATCGGAAGGCTCGATTCGTCCTGCGTCGTTGTCCGGATTTGTCATGCTGATCAACCTAGCCTAAGAGCAGGTTCGCGGAGGTGGGCCGCCAGGCGGGCACCTTTGGCGCGATCGGGGCGTTGATCAAGATGAGCAAGCGCTACAGGCGGTGTAGTCGAAGGAGTTCAAGGTTATGACCAGCCCGTTTCAGCCCGGACAGAAACCCGGTGTCGCCGGTGTCCCGACGCCGCCCAAGGGGTGGCCGATCGGTTCGTATCCGACGTACGCCGAGGCCCAGCGTGCCGTGGACTACTTGTCCGATCAACAGTTCCCGGTGCAGCAGGTGACCATCGTCGGTGTGGACCTGATGCAAGTGGAGCGGGTGACCGGACGGCTGACATGGCCCAAGGTGCTCGGCGGCGGAGTCCTCACCGGTGCCTGGCTCGGTCTGTTCATCGGCCTGATCCTGGGGTTCTTCAGTCCCAACCCGTGGAGTGCGCTGGTCACCGGCCTGGTCGCCGGTGTGTTCTTCGGGCTCATCACATCGGCGATTCCGTACGCGATGGCCCGCGGCACAAGGGATTTCAGCTCGACCATGCAATTGGTCGCCGGCCGCTACGACGTGCTGTGCGATCCGCAGAACGCCGAGAAGGGTCGCGATCTGCTGGCCCGGCTGACGATCTGAGCGGGCCCTGTCCCGCGAGCGTGCGTGTTCGGAGCCGGCGCGCCGGGATGCGCGAACGATAACGGTGGTGGGCGTGTTGCGCAGCGTGTCGAGGTGGCTCTACGGTGGGCGTCCGATGGCCGAATTGTCCTGCGGGTGGTCCTCTGATCAGGTGTGCCTCGGGTGACCGACGTTCTGGCCGCGGTGCGCGCGCAGCTGCGGGAGCATTTCACCCGGGCCGGGGTGACCGCCGACCCCGACGAGGCCAGCGTGACCTTCCTGGGTACCGAACGCATCGACATCCTGCGCTTCGCCGGAACCGATGATGTTGCGGTGCACTATGTTTCGCTGGGATGCTCACGACACCCGATGGTCGACCCGGCCGAGTTCGTCACCGACCCGGCCCGCGGGCCCCGCGCCGAGGTGGTGGTCGCGCTCAAGGGGCCGTCGCCGACGGGTTTGGCTCGCTCGGTCGCGGTGGTCGCCGCCGCGCCCGCGGTCGAAGGGCTGATCCTGGAACCCGATGGTCTGGTCGATCTGGAGACCCCGCTGTGGCAGGGCGCGCCGTTCACGGCATTTCTGTTGGGGCACAGCGATATCGCTGAAGTCAGCCTGCCCGAACCGTTGTCGCCGGTGCGGGTGCTCTCCGCGGTGCCGATCACAGCGACGGAGGCGGCGTGGGTGCGGCTCAAGGGGGCCCAGGCGATGCGGGAGGCGTGGGTGCAGGACGGGGTCGACCCAGCGGATCCACGGCGGCGAGCCGCCAATCCCACCTGAGCGGCGAGCCGCCAATCCCACCTGAGCGGCGAGCCGGGTGTTCGCCGAAATTGCATTCCAGCAGGAAAAGTTCGAGTAGCGCCCTGCTGGAATGCAATTTCGGCGGCCCTGGGGCGTCAGCACCGGGGCCTTACAGCCAGTGGTTGCGGCGGAACGTGCGATGCAGCAGCAGGCACACCGCGGCCATCAGCGCCAGCACCGCGGGATAACCCCAGGCCCAATGCAATTCAGGCATGTGGTCGAAGTTCATGCCGTAGATACCCGCGACCGCGGTGGGCACCGCGGCGATGGCCACCCACGCCGAGATCTTGCGCATGTCGACGTTCTGCTGCATGGCCACCTTGCCCAGCGCGGCCTGCACCAGTGAGCTGAGCAGGTCGTCGAAGCTGGCGATGCGGTCGGAGGCCTTGATGGCGTGGTCGAGCACGTCGCGCATGTAGCGCCGGATCTCGACATTGACCAGGTCGTCGTGGTCGGTACTGATGCGCTGCAGGTCGGTGGTCAGCGGGCTGACTGCCCGGCGCAGCTCGACGACCTCGCGCTTGAGCAGGTAGATGCACTCGATATTGGTCTCGGCCAGCGGGGAGAAGATGTCCTCCTCCATGCTGTCGATGTCGGTCTCGATCAGCTCGGTGACGTCCAGATAGGAGTCCACGATGCTGTCGGCGATCGCGTGCATGACCGAGTAGGGCCCCAGCCGCAGTGCCGCCGGCGACGCCTCCAGACGTTTGCGCACACCGGCGAGCCCGCCGTGCTCGCCGTGCCGCACGGTCACGACGAAATCGGGCCCGACGAAGATCATGATCTCGCCGGTCTCCACGATCTCGCGCGCGTTGGCCATCGACTCGTGTTCGACGTACTTCACGGTCTTGAGCACCAGGAACAGGGTGTTGTCGTAGCGCTCCAACTTCGGCCGCTGATGGGCGTGCACGGCGTCCTCGACCGCGAGTTCGTGCAGACAGAACACGTCGGCGACGGCCTGCATCTGATGCTCGTCGGGTTCGTGCAGCCCGATCCAGACGAACGCGTCGCGGCCGTCGGCTTCCAGCTCGCGGACCTTGGTCAGCGCGGCGGCGTGGGTGTATTTGCCGGGCAGACGGACACCTTCGCAGTACACGCCGCAGTCCACCATCGCCCGCGCGACGGGGACGTGGATCTTCTTGGCGTCGGGCGGGGTGTCACCGCGGGTGCGGGCGCTCTGACGCAGCAGTGACGGCGGCAGCGCACGGAACGACGGCATACCGCACCTCCCTCCGGACGAGGCTGCCCGACCAGGCCGGGCAGCAGGGATGTTACGCGTCTCACCGGTCTTGATTTCCTCACGAGGGGGCAAGGCATTCCTGTGAGGTGGACGGGTCGGCTAGCCTTACGCCCGTGTCGGAATTGGTGCGCACTCCTCAGGTCGTCATCGACGACAACGAAATCTTCGAAGCTCACGAGGGCGGCAAGCTCTCGGTCGCGTTGAAGTCGCCGCTGGACACCCAGCGGGCGCTGTCCATCGCGTACACCCCGGGGGTGGCGCAAGTCAGCAGGGCGATCGCCGCGGATGCCACGCTGGCGAAGCGCTACACGTGGGCCAACCGGTTGGTTGCGGTGGTCAGCGACGGCAGTGCCGTGCTGGGCCTCGGCGACATCGGGGCGGCGGCGTCGCTGCCGGTGATGGAGGGCAAGAGCGCGCTGTTCAAGACGTTCGGCGGACTCGACTCGATCCCGATCGTGCTGGACACCAAGGACCCCGACGAGATCGTCGAGACGCTGGTCCGGCTGCGCCCGACCTTCGGCGCGGTCAACCTCGAGGACATCTCGGCGCCGCGCTGCTTCGAGATCGAGCGCCGCGTCATCGAGGCCCTCGACTGCCCGGTGATGCACGACGACCAGCACGGCACGGCCATCGTCGTGCTCGCCGCGTTGCTCGGTGCCGTGAAGGTGCTCGACCGTGACCTGAAGTCGCTGAAGGTGGTGGTGTCCGGAGCCGGCGCCGCCGGCGTCGCGTGCACCAACATCCTGCTCAACACCGGGATCACCGATATCGTCGTGCTCGACAGCAAGGGCATCGTCGAGGCCGGCCGCAGTGACCTGAACTCGTTCAAGTCCGAACTGGCCCAGCGCACCAACCCACGCAGCCTCACCGGGGGACTGGCCGAGGCGCTCAACGGGGCCGATGTGTTCCTGGGGGTGTCGGCCGGCGTGGTGCCCGAGGAGCTCATCGCGACGATGGCCCCCAACGGCATCGTGTTCGCGCTGTCCAACCCCGACCCGGAGATCCATCCCGACGCCGCGCGCAAGTACGCCGCGGTGGTAGCGACAGGACGCAGCGACTTCCCGAACCAGATCAACAACGTCCTCGCGTTCCCCGGGGTGTTCCGCGGCGCGCTCGACGCGGGCGCGCGCCGGATCACCGAGAAGATGAAAGTGGCTGCCGCAGAAGCGATCTTCTCAGTGGTCGGCAGCGACCTGGCGGTCGACCACATCGTGCCGAGTGCACTGGATCCGCGGGTGGGGCCGGCGGTCGCGGCTGCGGTGGCCGCGGCGTCCGAGGACTAGTCGGCTGAGCCGCACGCGTTTTCTGACGCGGTTGGGCGCGGCGCTGGTCGCCGGAATGGTGGCCGCGGGCTGTGCCGGGCCGCAGCCGGCGCCGTCGATCCCGGTGGGGGCGGTGTCCGCCCCGGAGTCCGCGCTGGTGGCGCATCTCTACGCGGCGGCGCTGCGGTACTACGGCAATCCCGCACACGTCGAGACCAGCCAGGACCCGCTCGGTGACCTCGACAGCGGCAGGATCCGGGTCAGCCCCGGCTTCACTGGAGAGCTGTTGCAGCGCTTCGATCCCGAATCGCCGGCGCGCTCCGACGCCCAGGTGTACCGGGCCCTGTTGGCGGCGCTGCCGGAGGGCATCGCCGCCGGTGACTACACGATCTCGGCGCAGGACAAGCCGGCGGTTGCGGTGTCGGAACGCACCGCGCAGGACTGGGGATCCGACGTGTCGGCGGTACCGCGCCGGTGCGACGACGTCTCCGTCGGCCGGGTGACCGATGCGTCCGCTCCGGCGACCATCGGCACCTGCACGTTGCCGAAACCTCGCGAATTCCCGGACAGCGCAGCGCTGTTCGTGGCGGTGCAGGCCGGCCAGGTGGACCTGGGCTGGACGACGACGGCGGCGCCGGACGTCCCGTCGGATATCGTGGTGCTCTCGGACAAGACCGCGGCGATCCGCGCCGAGAACCTGGTGCCGCTGTACCGGCGCAACGAGCTCAGCGAGTCACAGGTGTTGGCGCTCAACGAGATCGCCGGTGTGCTGGACACCGGGTCGCTGGCCGATATGCGCCGTCAGGTCGCCGAGGGCACGGACCCGGGGCTGGTGGCCGGACGGTGGCTCGACGAGCACCCGCTCGGCGTCGGGAACTGATCAGTTCGGGGTTGGGTGATTGGCCCGGGCCAGCAGCTTGGGCAGGAACCGCTGCACGGCGCTGCCCGCCAGGCGCACCGCGACGTCGAACGCCTTGGCGTCGCTGCCGACCAGCACCCGCGGCTTGTTCTTGCGGACGCCGTCGAGGATGATCTGCGCCGCCTTGTCCGGGGTCAGCTTGGCCAGCTGGGTGTCGAAATCGCGTGCCAGGGCGTCCTTGTCGAGGCCCTCGGCGGTCGTCATGTTGCGGGCGATGCCGGTCTTGATACCGCCGGGGTGCACGGCGGTGACCTTCACCGGATGCCCGGCCATCGCCATCTCCTGGTTCAGTGCCTCGGTGAAACCGCGGACCGCGAACTTGGCGGCGCAGTAGGCGGCCTGACCCGGCATGCCCAGCAGGCCGAAGACGCTGGAGATGTTGATCACATGCCCGTCACCGGAGGCGATGAGGTGCGGCAGGAACACCTTGGTGCCGTTGACCACACCCCAGTAGTCGACGTCGAAGACCCGCTCGATGTCCTTGAACTCCGACACCTCGATGTCCCCGGTGAACGCAATGCCCGCGTTGTTGTAGATCTGGTTGACCTTGCCGAAATGCGCTGCGACGGCGTCGGCGTAGGCCTGGAACGCTTCGCGTTCGGTCACGTCCAGGCGTTCGGCCTTGACCTGCGCACCCATCGCAACGAGGCGTTCCTCGGTGACGGCGAGGCCTTCGGTGTCGACGTCGCTGATCGCCAGGCGAGCGCCGGAGCGGCCCAACTCGGTGGCCAGCGCTTGACCGATGCCCGACCCGGCGCCGGTCACGACGGCGACCTTCCCGGCAAAGCCCTCCATGAGCTCTCCTTGCTTCTGGTGTGTTCGGATCAGTGGACGGCCGGCAGGAACTTGCCGATCGCGCCGGAGAACAGTCGCTGATACCGCGGCCCGACGGCGCGCACGATGAAGTCCAGCGCCTTGGCGTCGGGCCCGACCAGCACCCGCGGCTTCTTCTTGTGCACGGCGTCGAGGATGACCCTGGCAGCCTTCTCCGGCGTCGTCATCGTCAGCTTCTTGTCGAAGAACGTCGTCAGGCCTTCGCGGTCCACGCCTTCGGCCGCGGTGGAGTTGCGCATGATCGCGGTCTTGATGCCGCCGGGTTGCACGCACGTCACCGCCACCGGATGGCCGCTGATCTTCATCTCCTGGTACAGCGATTCGGTGAACCCGCGCACCGCGAACTTCGCCGAGTTGTACGCCGCCTGCCCGGGCACCGAGAAGATGCCGAACAGGCTCGACACGTTGACCACGTGCCCGTCGCCAGAGGCGATCAGATGCGGCAGGAACGCCTTGGTGCCGTTGACCACACCCCAGAAATCGATGTCGACGACGCGTTCGATGTCCTTGAACGGCGTCACCTCCACATCGCCGACGAACGCGATGCCGGCGTTGTTGTAGATCTGGTTGACCCTGCCGAAATGCGCGACGACGGCGTCGGCGTAGACCAGGAACGCTTCCCGTTCGGTGACGTCGAGGCGGTCGGCCCTGACGTCGGCGCCGATGGCTTTGAGCTGCTCCTCGGTGCGGGCCAGGCCCTCGGTGTCGACGTCGCTGATCGCCACGCGGGCACCGGAGCGGCCCAGTTCGAGCGCCAGCGCCTGACCGATCCCCGACCCGGCACCGGTCACCACGGCGACCTTTCCGGCGAAGCCTTGCATATCCACTCCCTCGTACGGTCGACGTGTCGAGGCTAGTCGGTACCCGAGGTCCCGTGTATGTCGGGGGAGCCGGTGGGCACCGTGTCCACCGGCTGCCCCCGGGTTCAGCTGGTGGGGCTGTCGGCGCCCTCGGCGCCGTCGCTGCCGGACTCACCCTGGTCACCCTTCGCGCCGGACTGCCCAACTTTGCCATCAGCGCCCGCGCCGCCGAGCAGCCCGCCGCGGCCCCCGGCACCGGCATGGGGATTCCCCGCGCCACCGGCGCCGCCGGCACCGCCTGACCCGCCACGGCCACCCTTACCGGCTTCCGCCGGCGTGCCGGGGACGTTGTTGCCGCCGTCGCCGCCGTTGCCGCCGCGGGCGCCGGTGCCGCCATCCTCACCGGGGGCACCGTCCAGGCCGTTGCCGATCAGCCAGCCGCCGGGCCCGATCACGCCGAGGAATGCCCCGCCGGGCGCCGCCGCGACGACGAGCGTGGTGCGATCGTCGTTGCGGGCCAACGCGGTTGCCGGGGTGGCCAGTGTCGCGAAGCGCACCGACCCGGTGAGCCGCACCAGCGACGCCGCGTCTTCGGGTGTGACCGCGGTAGCGGCGAGCGCGGGGTTCGACACCTGAGACGGCGCTGCGGACGGCACCGGGGAAACCCCTGGTGCGACGAAGTACGCCGCGGCGGGTGCCGGGACCCCGGCCAGCGCGCTGGGCACGGCGGCGGTCTGCGACGTCACCGCGGCCGGCACGAGCGTGGCCGCCGAGGGCTGCGGCGGTGCGGTGTCGGTGGTGAGGGCGACGCAGCCGAGGGCCAGCGCGCTCACGACGGCGTGCGCATGGATCTCCCCGATCTGGAATGGTTCTTGCCACCGCGAATCCTCAGCGAGCACGCGGTGCCCGACAGCGTAGCCAGCTGCTCATGTTCGGGGATGAACCGGCGTAGCCGCCCGCGCAGTTGCGAACGTAATGACATGGGGCTGGGCAGCGATCATCAGTGCATGAAGTTGTTCTCCACGGCCGTCGCGGCGACGCTCGCCGCTGCGGCGCTGATGACGGCGACGCCGGCGCAGGCCGACAGCACCTCCGACGTGTTCGTGTCCACGCTGCAGCGCTACGGCATCGACGGCATCGACCCGGCCACCGCCGTGCGGATCGGGGAGCAGGTGTGCCCGATGCTGGCCGAACCCGGACAGAACGTCGCCGACGTGGCCGCCGATGTGGCCGACGCGCTGGGCCGGCCGCTCGGCCCGGCGACGATGTTCACCGGGCTGGCGATCCAGTTCTTCTGCCCGCGCGCGGTGACCGCGTTGACCGACGGTCGGCCGTTCTCGTTCTTCGGCTGACGGACTAGGCAGGTGCCGGCGGTGTGGTCACGGCACGAACCTGCCGTTCACCGGCCGCGAGCGCGCGTGAAATGCCGCCAACTGCGGCGTGTCAGCGTGCAAACACGCGCCCTCGCGGGACCAGGCGACACCCCGGTCAGGCGAAGGCCTCGTCGATGATCTCCTGCTGTTCGACGGCGTGCACCTTCGACGACCCCGACGACGGCGCCGACATGGCCCGCCGCGAGATCCGCTTGATCCCGGCGAGCTTGTCGGAGCACACCTCGGGCAGCGTCAGCCCGAACGTCGGCCACGCACCCTGGTTGGCCGGCTCCTCCTGCACCCAGAAGTACTGCTCGGCGTTGGGGTACTGCTCCAGCGTCTCGTTGAGCCGGCGCTTCGGCAGCGGGGCCAGCTGCTCGATGCGCACGATCGCCACGTCGTCGCGCTGGTCCTTGGCCTTGCGCGCGGCCAGTTCGTAGTACAGCTTGCCGCTGGTCAGCAGCACCCGGCGGACCTTGCTGCGGTCTCCGGTGCCCTCGGTGTAGGTGGGCTCCTCGAGCACCGACCGGAACTTCGCCTCGGTGAAGTCCCGCAGATCGCTCACCGCGGCCTTGTTGCGCAGCATGGACTTCGGGGTGAACACGATCAGCGGCCGGTGGATGCCGTCGAGGCCGTGCCTGCGCAACAGATGGAAGTAGTTCGCCGGCGTCGACGGCATCGCGATGGTCATCGAGCCCTCGGCCCACAGCAGCAGGAACCGCTCGATCCGGCCCGACGTGTGGTCCGGTCCCTGACCCTCGTGGCCGTGCGGCAGCAGCAGCACCACATCCGAGAGCTGTCCCCACTTGGCCTCGCCGGAGCTGATGAACTCGTCGATGATCGACTGCGCGCCGTTGACGAAGTCGCCGAACTGCGCCTCCCACAACACCAGTGCGTTCGGGTTGCCCACCGAGTAGCCGTACTCGAAGCCCACCGCGGCGAACTCCGACAACGCCGAGTCGTACACCATGAACTTGCCGCCGGTCGGGTCGCCGTCGGGGTCCACGGTGAGCAGCTCCAACGGAGTGAACTCCCGGCCGGTCTTGCGGTCGATGATCACCGAGTGTCGCTGGGTGAAGGTGCCGCGGCGGGTGTCCTGACCGGTCATCCGGATCGTCTTGCCCTCGGCCAGGAAGGTGCCCAGCGCCAACAGCTCGGCGAACGCCCAGTCCACCTTGCCCTCGTAGGCCATCTCGCGGCGCTTCTCGAGCACCGGCTTGACCCGCGGGTGCACGTTGAAGTCGTCGTCGAAGGCCAGGTGCGCATCGCCGATGCGGGCCAGCAGGGACTTGTCCACCGCGGTCTTCATGCCGGCGGGCACCATCTGGTCGGCCTCCACCGACGAGCTCGGCGCGATCGCGTGTTTCTCCAGTTCGCGGACCTCGTTGAAGACCCGTTCGAGCTGCCCCTGGTAGTCGCGCAGCGCGTCTTCGGCTTCCTTCATCGAGATGTCGCCGCGGCCGATGAGGGCCTCGGTGTAGGACTTGCGCACCCCGCGCTTGGTGTCGATGACGTCGTACATGTTGGGCTGGGTCATCGACGGGTCGTCGCCCTCGTTGTGGCCGCGCCTGCGGTAGCACAGCATGTCGATGACGACGTCCTTCTTGAACTTCTGCCGGAAGTCCACGGCCAGCTTGGCCACCCACACCGCGGCTTCGGGGTCGTCGCCGTTGACGTGGAAGATGGGTGCGCCGATCATCTTCGCAACGTCGGTGCAGTACTCCGAGGAGCGCGAGTCGTTCGGCGAGGTGGTGAAGCCGATTTGATTGTTGACGATGATGTGGATGGTGCCGCCGGTGCGGTACCCACGCAGCAGCGCCAGGTTCAGCGTCTCGGCCACCACACCCTGGCCGGCGAACGCGGCGTCGCCGTGCAGCATCATCGGCACCACGGTGAACTGCTCGGAGCCGTTGCTCTCTTCGCCCACCTCGAGCAGGTCCTGCTTGGCGCGCACGATGCCTTCCAGCACGGGGTCGACGGCCTCGAGGTGGCTCGGGTTGGCCACCAGCGACACCGTGATCTCGTTGTCGCCGAACATCTGCAGGTAGGTTCCGTTGGCGCCCAGGTGGTACTTGACGTCACCGGAGCCGTGCGCCTGCGAGGGGTTCAGGTTGCCCTCGAACTCGGTGAAGATCTGGCTGTAGGGCTTGCCGACGATGTTGGCCAGCACGTTGAGCCGACCGCGGTGCGGCATCCCGATGACCACCTCGTCGAGGCCGTGCTCGGCGCACTGGTCGATCGCAGCGTCCATCATCGGGATGACGGTCTCCGCGCCTTCTAGTGAGAACCGTTTCTGCCCAACATATTTGGTCTGCAGGAAGGTCTCGAACGCCTCGGCGGCGTTGAGTTTGCTCAGGATGTACTTCTGCTCGGCGACGGTAGGCTTCTCGTGCTTGACCTCGATGCGGTCCTGCAGCCACTGCTGCTGCTCGGGTTCGAGGATGTGGGTGTACTCAACGCCGATGTGGCGGCAGTATGCATCGCGCAGCAGCCCCAGGATGTCGCGCAGCTTCTTGTGGTTCTGACCGGCGAACCCGTTGACCTTGAACTCGCGGTCGAGGTCCCACAGCGTCAGGCCGTGGGTGTTGACGTCGAGGTCGGGATGGCTGCGGAACCGGGTGTTGTCCAGCCGCAGCGGATCGATGTCGGCCATCAGATGGCCCCGGTTGCGGTACGCCGCGATCAGCTCGATGACGCGCGCGTTCTTGTCCTCGATCGAGTCCGGGTTGTCGATGCGCCAGCGCACCGGCTCGTAGGGGATGCCCAGCTCGCGGAAGATCTCGTCGTAGAACTCGTCGTCGAGCAGCAGTTGGTGGATGGTCCGCAGGAAGTCGCCGGACTCCGCACCCTGGATGATGCGGTGGTCGTAGGTCGAGGTCAGTGTCATCAGCTTACCGACGCCGAGTTCGGCGATGCGCTCCTCGCTGGCGCCCTGGAACTCCGCCGGGTACTCCATGGCGCCGGCGCCGATGATCGCGCCTTGACCCTGCATCAGCCGCGGCACCGAGTGCACGGTGCCGATGGTGCCCGGGTTGGTCAGCGAAATCGTCACGCCCGCAAAGTCTTCGGCGGTCAGCTTGCCGTCGCGGGCCCGGCGCACGATGTCCTCGTAGGCCGCGATGAACTGCCCGAAGTGCATGGTCTCGCAGTTCTTGATCGCCGCGACCACCAGCGAGCGTTTACCGTCCTTGCCCGGCAGGTCGATGGCCAGGCCCAGGTTGGTGTGCGCCGGGGTGACGGCGGTGGGTTTGCCGTCGATCTCGGCGAAGTGCCGATTCATGTTCGGGAACTTCTTGACCGCCTGCACGATCGCGTACCCCAGCAGGTGGGTGAACGAGATCTTGCCGCCCCTGGTCCGCTTCAGGTGGTTGTTGATGACGATGCGGTTGTCGATCATCGCCTTGGCCGGGATGGCGCGCACGCTGGTCGCGGTCGGCACCTCCAGCGAGGCGGACATGTTCTTGACCACCGCCGCCGCGGCGCCGCGCAGCACCTGGGTCTCGTCGTCGTCGGCCAGCGCCGGGGCGGGCTTGGCTTTGGCGGGAGCCTTCTCGGCGGGCGCCGTCTTCTCGGCGGGGGCGGCCTTGGCGGCGGGCTTGGCGGTGCCGTTGCTCGTGGCGGGCTTGCTCGTGGCGGGCTCGGGCGCCGGGGCGGGTTCGGGCGGCGCGGTCGGCGTCGCGGCGGTTTTGCCGGCGGGTTTGCCGGCGGGTTTGCCGTTGCCCCGCGGAGCGGCCTCGTTGGTGGGTTCGGGGGAGTAGTCGACGAGGAACTCGTGCCAACTGGGATCGACCGACGAGGGATCCTCGCGGAACTTGCGGTACATCTCTTCGACCAACCACTCGTTCTGACCGAATGGTGAAGGTGAACTCACGGCAGCTCTTCGCCTCAATTCTTCGCTTCATGCCGGCGTTCTGTGGCCGCCAGCCACTCAATCCAACCCATATGGCGGTATTCCCGCATTTCCGCCGTATAAAGGCTAGCGCTTCCCGTGCGGCCCGGACCACGCAACGTCGTTATGGTCATATCGGTCACGGGCTCGATGGACGAAGCCCCGGTCGGGACGGTGGCGCAGGTAACACGTGCAGCGTGGACGGCCACCGCGCCGGCGGGTTGCCGAACGCCGTGTGCGCGTTGGCGACGATCTTCTTGCCCATCAACCGGTTGCCGACGCCGCCGACGACCGCGCCGACACCCACCGGCAGCAGCTTGCCGAACGCGATGGCGCCGCGCTTGAGGGTGTAGCGCTTGACGAAGTACCGCAGCAGCCGCGAGTTCAGCTGTGACACCGCCGGCAGCGGCAGCGTCGCGGCACCGTCGGACAGCCAGGCGCCGCTGGTGCGGCCGGTGCCGAGCAGGTCGGCCACCGCATGCTTGCTGTCCTCGCCGACGAGCACGGCCAGCACCAGCGCGCGGCGCCGCTCCCGGTGCTCGGCGGGGATGCCGTGCACCTCGGCGACGGCCAGCACGTACAGCGCGGTCGCCTCGAGGAACACCACGGTCTCGCCGGCCACCGCCGACATCGCGACCAGCGTCCCGATGCCGGGGAAGGCGGCCGCCGAGCCGACGGCCGCGCCGCTGGCCATCACCGCCGCCATGTACTGCTTGTCCAGCTTGCCGACGATGTCGGCCGGTGAGGCGCCCGGGTTGTGCTCGCGCAGGCGCTGCACGTAGGCCCGCACGGCGGGCCCCTGCACGCGCGCGCCGCGCTCGATGATCTGGGAGAGCACCTTGGCCGCGGTGCCCGCGTCCTCGTCGGCGACGGCGGGCAACTGGTTCTTCGTGCGTGATCGGGCACTCATGGGCGGCCCCTCCCTGACGGATCGACCTTCTCAGGCTAACGCCTGTCAAACGACCGGCGAGGAGCCCGCGTGCCCGCGGGTGAGCTCGGTCACGACGCGCCGAGGGAAGAAAATATTGGAAAGCGACGCTAACCAGTTGCATGGCAGGATCCCCGGGCGTGGCAGTCAAGCAACCCAGTCGTACTCGCATGATCGTGGTGCTCGGCCTGCTGGTGGCGCTCGGGCCACTCACCATCGACATGTACCTGCCCGCGCTGCCCGACATCGCCGACGATCTAGGCGTGACGTCGTCGGTGGCGCAGCTGACGCTGACCGGCACCCTGGCCGGCCTGGCGCTCGGGCAGCTGATCGTCGGTCCGCTGTCGGACTCGCTGGGGCGGCGCAGGCCGTTGATCGCCGGGGTCGTGCTGCACATGCTTGCGTCCCTGGTGTGCCTGTTCGCACCGAACATCGCCGTGCTCGGCGTGGCCCGCGGGCTGCAGGGTGTCGGTGCCGCCGCCGCGATGGTGGTGGCGGTCGCCGTCGTCGGCGACCTGTTCGCCGAGTCGGTCGCGGCCACGGTGATGTCGCGGTTGATGCTGGTGCTCGGTGTCGCGCCCGTGGTAGCGCCGTCGCTCGGCGCCGCGGTGCTGCTCGGCGCGTCCTGGCACTGGGTGTTCGCTGCGCTGGTCGTCGCCGCCGGGGCACTGCTGGTGCTGGCGGTGCTGGCGCTGCCGGAGACGCTGCCCGCCGATCACCGCAGGCCGCTGAAGGTCCGCAGCATCGGCGCCACCTACCTGGAACTGCTGCGAGACATCCGGTTCGTCATCCTGGTGATGGTCGCGGCGCTGGGTATGTCGGGCCTGTTCGCCTACATCGCGGGCGCCTCGTTCGTGCTGCAGGGCAATTACGGGCTGGACCAGACGGCGTTCGCGCTGGTGTTCGGCGCCGGGGCGATCGCGCTGATCGGCGCGACCCAGTTCAACGTCGTGCTGCTGCGCCGATTCGCGCCGCAGCAGATCATGGTGTGGGCGCTTTCGGCCGCGACGTTGTTCGCCGTGGTGCTGGTCATCCTCACCGCAGAGCACGTCGGCGGGCTGTTCGGCTTCGTCATCCCGGTGTGGGCGGTCCTGGCCGCGATGGGTCTGGTCATGCCCAACGCGCCGGCGGTCGCCCTGACCCGCCATCCCGATGCCGCGGGCACCGCTGCCGCGCTACTGGGCGCCGCGCAGTTCGGTCTCGGCGCGGCCGTCGCGCCGGTGGTCGGGGTGCTGGGCAACGACGAACTGGCCATGGGGCTGGTGATGGGCGGCGGCATCGTCGTCGCGCTGGTGGCGCTGCTGGCCACCGGCGGGCACCGGATTCCGGCGCGCGTCGCGGCGCACGCCGTCGCCGAACCGGCCTGACGCCGGGGCGGACTTGTCGCGACCTCCGCGGGTCCGTAGCCTCGGCTGCGCCGTTTCCCACCCCGTTCGTTCCCCGATGGGTATTCCGCACCCGTGCCGACACCGAAAACCGTGCCATCCGTGACGCCGCAGCCCGCGCCCGCCAACCCGTGGTCGGCGATGTGGGCGCTGCTGGCCGGCTTCTTCATGATCCTGGTCGACGCCACCATCGTCGGTGTCGCGAACCCGGCGCTGATGGACGGCCTCGACGTCGACTACGACGCGGTGATCTGGGTGACCAGCGCCTACCTGCTGGCCTATGCGGTGCCGCTGCTGGTGGCGGGCCGGCTCGGGGACCGCTTCGGCCCCAAGACCATGTACCTGATCGGCCTGGCGGTGTTCACCGTGGCGTCGCTGTGGTGCGGGCTGTCCGACACCATCGGCATGCTGGTGGCCGCGCGGGTGCTGCAGGGCCTGGGGGCGGCGCTGCTGACCCCGCAGACGCTGGCGGTGATCACCAGGATCTTCCCCGCCGCGCGGCGCGGCGCCGCGATGGCCGTGTGGGGCGCCACCGCCGGGGTGGCGACGCTGGTCGGCCCGCTGCTGGGCGGGGTCCTGGTGGAACACCTTGGCTGGCAATGGATCTTCTTCGTCAACATCCCGGTCGGGGTGGTCGGGTTCGGGATCGCGCTGTGGCTGGTGCCGGAGCTGCCCACCACCAGCCACCACTTCGACCTGCCCGGTGTGGTGCTCTCCGGGGTCGGCATGTTCCTCATCGTGTTCGCCCTGCAGGAGGGGGAGTCCCAAGGCTGGGCGCCGTGGATCTGGGCGATGATCGTCATCGGCGTCGCGGTGATGGCGGCGTTCGTCTACTGGCAGTCGGTGAACACCGGCGAGCCGCTGATCCCGCTGCTGATCTTCGGTGACCGCAACTTCTCCATGTCCAATCTCGGGGTGGCGACCATCGGCTTCATCGCCACCTCGATGATCCTGCCGCTGATGTTCTACGCCCAGGCCGTCTGCGGGTTGTCGCCGACGGAAGCGGCGCTGCTCACCGCGCCGATGGCGGTGGCCACCGGTGTGCTGGCACCGATGGTCGGCAGGATCGTCGACCGCTCGCATCCACGGTCGGTGGTCGGGTTCGGGTTCTCGGCCATCGCCATCGGGTTGACCTGGTTGTCCGTCGAGATGACCCCGACGACGCCGATCTGGCGGCTGGTGGTGCCGCTGACGGTGATGGGGATCGGGATGGCGTTCATCTGGTCGCCGCTGGCGGCCACCGCGACCAGGGACCTGCCGCCGCAGTTGGCCGGCGCGGGCTCGGGGGTCTACAACACCACCCGGCAGGTGGGTTCGGTGCTGGGCAGCGCGGGCATGGCCGCATTGATGGCCGGGCAGCTGTCCGACGAGATCCCCGCCTCCCTCGACCCGGCCGCGCAGGCCGGCGGCTCGGTCACCGAGCTGCCCGCGTTTCTGCACGCGCCGTTCGCCTCGGCGATGTCGCAGGCGATGCTGCTGCCCGCGTTCGTGGCGCTGTTCGGGGTGGTGGGGGCGCTGTTCCTGGCGGGCTTCGCCGAGTCCCGGTGGGAACGCACACCGGCCGGCCCCGAAGCCGGCGACGGTGACCCGGTCTGGGACTGGGACGACGACGAGTACATCGAGTACGAGGTGTCCTGGGACGATCCGGCCCGCGACGACGACGCCGTCGACACCGACGTGCTCGCCGCCGTCGCCGAACCGCGGCCGGAGCGCTTCGGGCACAACGGTTTCCCGGTCGTGGGTTTCCCGGTCGAGCCCACCTTGGACGGCGGCGTGGACGCCGCTGCCGGCGAGGACGTCCCGCCGACGTACGGCAGGCATTCGCGCCGACCGGGCTAACCGCCCCGGCCGGCGGCGGCCATGATGTGGCGGGTGCGGTCCCGCAGCAGCCGATGCGTGCGGTCGTGGTGGTTGCGCGGATGCCACGCCATCCCGATCGTCATGGCGGGCAGCGTCAACGGTATCGAGAACGTGTGCAGCCCCAGTGTTTCCAGCATCGGGGCGCCCAACCGGGCCGGTGCGACGCAGACGACATCGGTGCCTCGGGTGAGGTGCAGCGCGCCGGCGAAGCTGGGGACCACGGCGACGACCCGGCGCCGCAGCCCGCGATCGGCGAGCTGTTCGTCGATCGGGCCGTGCGCGCGGCCGCGGCGCGACACCACCACGTGCTCGGCCGCGGCGAACCGCTTGGCCGACACGGTCTTCACCCGTGCCAACGGGTGTTGCGGGCGCACCGCGCCGATCAGCGTCTCGGTCAGCAGGGTCTCCGAGTGGATCTCCGGGTCGCCGGGGCGGATGATCCCGATCTCGAGGTCGACGACGCCCTCCCGCAGGGCCGAGGTGTCCTCGAGGTTCTCCGGGCGCACCCGCAGGGAGATCCCGGGCGCCTGGGTCCGCAGGTCGTCGATGAGCGACGGGATGAACGTGGTGGACAGCATGTCGGTGACCTGAAGGTCGAACATCCGCACCGCGGTCCGCGGGTCGGCCCCGCTCGACGGTGTGAACAGGGCGCGCGCCCGGGTCGCCACGGCGTGCACCTCCGCGCGCAGCTCCAGTGCCCTCGGGGTGGGGACCAGGTCACGCCCGGCCCGCACCAGCAGCGGGTCGTCGAACGCGCGGCGCAACCGGCCGAGGGTGCGGCTCATCGCCGGGGCCGAGGTGTGCAGGCGGGCCGCGGCCTTGGTCACGCTGTTCTCGGCCAGCAGCGCGTCCAAGGCCTCGATGAGGTTCAGGTCGTAGTCCACCAGCCGATTATCTCAGACGCAATGTGTACATATCTAAGTTGCACTGGAGTTAATCGGAAAGTCTCCCTAGCGTCGAGAGCGACCCGCAGTACTCGCGACACAGAAGGAGCAGACATGGACATCAACGCAGGACACCCGGACGGGGCGCGGTGATGCGCGCGGTCGTCGTCGGCGCCGGAATCGTCGGACTCACCAGCGGATTGGCGTTGCGCCGCGCCGGTATCGACGTGGTGGTCTACGAGCGCGCCACCGAGATCCGCGCGGCGGGAACCGCTCTTGGCCTGTGGGCCAACGCGATGGCGGTGTTCGACGACCTCGGTGTCGGCGATCGGGTCCGCGCCATCGGCAAGCCCGGTGAACTGTATTTCCACGACGCCGCCGGCCAACGGCTGGAGACCCCGGAGTACGGGGTGGCAGACCACGAGCTCGAGCTGGTGCACCGCGCCAAGCTCAACGACCTGCTCGCCGACGCCGTCGGGCGGGAGAACATCCGGCTGGCAACGGGGTTCGAGTCCTACACCGAACACCAGGATTGCGTCACGGTACGGTTCACCGACGGCAGCGCGGAGACCGCCGACGTGCTCGTCGGGGCCGACGGGGCATTCTCGATGGTGCGCGAGCAGCTGGTGCCCGGCGCCGCGGCGCAAGAGCATCCCGGCCACCACGTCTGGCGTGCGCTGCTCCCCGACCCGGGTCCCGACCTGACCGGGAACCGGCTCATCCTCGGCGGCGACCGCTGCCGCGGCGGCTACCTGCGCACCTACGACGGCGGCATGTACTGGCTGGTGAACCAGTTCGACACGCCAGCCCTGACCGGCACCCTCAAACAGCAAGCGCTGCAACGGGCCGCACATCTGGGCGAGGACGGACGCAGTGGGCTGTTGTTCAAGCTGATCGACGCGACGCCGGAAGAGGAGATCCTGCACAACCAGATCATGATCGTGCCGCCGCTGCCGCACTGGGCGTCCGCGCGCGTCGTGCTGGTCGGCGACGCGGCGCACGCGATGTCGCCGCACATCACCGCGGGCGCCACGCTGGGTATCGAGGACGCCGCGCTGCTGGCCCGGCTGCTCACTCCGCCGGCCGACGTGCCCGCCGCCCTGGCGACCTATCAGGGCGACCGGATCCCGCGCTACGCCCACGTCGCCGCGCTGTCCGCGGCCGTCGAACACGCGCCGACGCCCGCGGACTTCGCCCACCACTACGCCGCGTTCCACCACTGGATGCTCGACGGGCAGCGGATGAACGACGTTGTGGCGCAGAGGCGATGATCATGGGCACGGTGGAAGACCTGGTTAACCGGGCGGCGATCGCCGATGTCGTCGTCGGCCTGGCCCACGCCCAGGACGACCGGAACTGGGGTGCTCTGCACGACCTGTTCGCCGACGAGCTCACCCTCGACCTGGCCACCCACTACTACGGCAGGCCGGTGGCGAGGATGGCCGCCGGCGACCTCGTCGAGCTGGCCCGGACCACCCTCACCGGTTTCGACTGCACCCACCACGCCACTTCCAACCTGGTGGTGGAGCTCTCCGGCGAGCGGGCACGCTGCCGCACCCATGTGGTGGCCTACCACCATGTGCCCGCCGCGGCCGGTGTCGTCGACTACTGCACGATGCGCGGATACTGGGAGCTCGAGCTGCGAAAAACCGGGCAGCGCTGGGTGATCCAGCACTGGTCGGTGATCCGCACCGCACCGTGGGAGGGCAGCCCGGAGGTCTACCAGCTCGCGGCCGCCCGAAGGTGAGTCCGGCGCGACTGCGTACCGCCACGGTCGGTGCGCGGGCCGAAGCGTCGATAGACCCACCGTCAGCTCGCCCGGGCCCGGACCCGGCGGGCGTAGCGCACCCCTTCGACGGTGACACTGGCCAGGATCGCCAGCACGATGCCGACGCCGATCCCCACCAGCGTGTTGTCCTGGAACAGCGTGCCGCCGGCATAACCCGACAACACCGTGTACGCGCTCCAGGCCACACAGGAGATCGCGCTGTAGCCGGCGAATTTCGGCCAGCTGAGCCGGGTGATGCCAGCGCTGAGCGTCACCAGGTAGCGCCCGACCGGGATGAACCGGGACGTGATCAGGATGTAGCCGGCGCGGGTGTCGAGTTCGGTGCCCAGCCAGTCGTGTGCCCGGCGCCGCCGGGTGCCCGGGGTCAGGCGCCGCAGCACCCGCGCCGCCATCGACCGGCCCAGGCCGTAGGGCACCATATCGCCGAGGAAGGCCCCCAGTGCGGTGGCGGCGATGACCGGCACCAGTTCGGTCTCACCGCTTGCGGCGTACACACCGGCCACCACGATCACGGGTTCGCTCGGAATGGCCGGCAGGAACGAGTCGAGGAGCGAGACCGCGATCAAGACGAGGTACAGCCACGGTGAGGTGATCAGGTTCTCCGCCAGCGCCAGCCAGTCGATCACGGCACCGGATACCCGTCGAACTCAGTTGTTGTGAAATCAGTTGCAGCCGAAAGGTGTACATGACTGTGTTCGGACATGTGGACCACTTCTCTACGGAGGTGAAGCGGTGCCTGCACCGCGTTTCTCACGCTAGGAAGACCTTCTCGTTGCGTCAAATGCACAGTGGTAACGTTCGAGTTGACTCCCATGCAACATGAATTGGGCCCATGCAACTCGACCTGAACCTGCTCACCGCGCTGGACGCGCTGCTGGAGGAACGCAGCGTGACCGGCGCGGCCGAGCGCCTGCACCTGACGCCGTCGGCCATGAGCCGCGCGCTGGGGCGGCTGCGCCGGGTGACCGGCGACCAGATCCTGGTGCGCACCGGCCGGACCATGACCCCCACCCCGCTGGCCCTCGAGATGGGTGCCGAGGTGCACACGCTTGTCCAGCGGGCGCACACCATGCTCTCGGCCAGCCGGGATCTGGACCTGACCACGTTGGAGCGCACGTTCACCGTGCGGATGAACGACGCCATCACCGACCTCGTCGCGGCCGATCTGGTCGCCGAACTGCGGGCCCACGCGCCGGTGGCCCAGCTGCGCTTCCTGGCCGAGACCAGCTCCGACACCAACGAGTTACGGTACGGCGAGGTCGATCTGGTGGTCGGAGCGGGAACGGCGGCGGCCTCGGAGATCCGGCACGAGACGGTGGCGCAGGACCAGCCCGTCGTCGCGCTCGGCGCGCGGCACGCCCGGTTCGCCGACGGACTCACGCTGACGCAGTACATCGGCGCGGACCATGTCACGATCTCGCGCCGCGGCCGCTTGCACGGCCCGATCGACGATCTGCTCGACGCCATCGGGCTGCGCCGGCGCGTCGTCGCCGCGGTGGCCACCGTGACCGCCGCGCTGCGGATCGTGCGGGACAGTGACGTGGTGGTCGCGGTGCCGGCGCACATGTGCCGCGCGATGACCGACGAACTCGGGCTGCGCACCCACCCGTTGCCGTTCGAGGTCCCGCCGGTGCGGGTGGTGATGGGCTGGCATCAGCGCTATGACGACGACCCCGCGCACCGCTGGCTGCGCGGCCGCGTCCGGGCCGCGGTCCGGCGGGCCGGCGGTGACCCCGACGAGCAGACGGCGATCACGGGTCGGCCATGAGCTCGACCAGCCGCTCGTTGGTCTTGCCCAGCACCGCGGTCAGCGCGCCGATCGCCTTCTCCCGCACCCGCGGCTTGTCCGGGATCGGCGGGATCACCTCGCGCAGCACGTTCAGCCGCGCCGAGCCCAGCCAGTCCATCAGCTCCGGGTCCTGCACCCAGCGCAGCTGAGCGCGGTTGTCCGCCAACAAGATCCGCAGCCAGTCCAGCGGCGCGTCGGGATGGGGGATCGGCACGCACAGCTCGTTGCGGGTGGCGTCGTCGCCGTAGCCGGCCTCCACATGGGCGATGAACGCCGCGCTGAACACCTGCTGGCAGCCCCGCACGCTCTGCAGCGTGATCCGGTCGCCGTCGAACACCGGCACCGACGGCGGACGCGGCAGCCCTTGGGTGGTGCAGTCCACGTACAGCGACGGCTCCGCGGCGGCGACGGCGCCGCCGGTCAGCACGACCTGGTCGGCGGTCACCGTCTCGACGTGGCCCAGCCGCACCACGTCGTCGATGCGGCGCAGCTGCTCGAGCTCGGCGGCCGAGACGATGGCGCAGTGGTACATCGTGGGCCGCACGGCCGGGTCGAGCCGGAACACGTTCTGCTGCGCCTCGAGCCGGTCGAACAGGTCGTCCACCGACGTCGCCTCGGTGACCGCGGTCATCCGGGTGCCGATCGAGTCGCGCAGCGCTTTGACGAACTGGCGGCCCGGCTGGATGTTGGCGCGGTTGAGCAGCCAGGAGTCGCGGGGCATGATCCAGCGCAGCCGCTGTGGTGGCACCCCGGAGCGCATCAGCCACAGGCAGCAGTCCATCCCGGTCTTGCCACCGCCGACGATGGTGAAGTGCCGGTGCTCGCCCGCGCGCCGGGGCAGCTCGTTCGGCGTGACCACGGCGACCCCGTCGGCGACGGTGAACGGGGCGGGCCGCATCGACTGCACCACGGTCAGCAGGTAGGTGGCGTCGACGACCCGGCGCCGCACGGTCACGGTGTGCTCGGCGCCGTCGAGCGTGCGGAATTTGGTGCCGCCCAGGTGACGCGCGGCCGGATGGTAGGTCAGCCGGCCGGTGGGCAGCAGCCGGTGCCGCAGCACCCGGTCGTAGTAGGCACACACGTCATGTCCGCTGGCGAGCTCGAAAAACCCGGCATTCCAACCGGACTCGTCGATGGTGTCCTCGCCGGCCAGCGGTAGCGAGTTCACCCCGTAGTACGCCGACGGCTGGTGCAGGCGCACAAACGGGTACACCCAGTTCCAGTGCCCGCCCGGCTGGTGGTTCTCGTCGACGAGCACCACCGTCGCGTCTGTCTCGGTGAGCAGCGTGTCGACGAACGCCATGCCCATGGCGCCCGCCCCGACGACCAGGTAGTCCGCTTCGATGCTCGTCACCACCGGCCAGGCTAGCCGAACAGCACCGCGGGATTGAGGTAACCGGTCGGGTCGAACGCGGCCTTGACCGTGCGCATCGCGGCGATGTCGGCGGCGGTGCGTGACATCGCCACGTAGGCGCGCTTGCGGGTGCCCACCCCGTGCTCGGAGCTGACGTTGCCGCCGAACCGGGCGATCAGTGTCATCATCGCCGCGTACAGGTCGCGCTCGGCGTCGCCGGTCAACGCGCACCGCACCACGTTGAGGTGCAGGTTGCCCTCCCCGATGTGCCCGAACAGCACCGGGATCGCGGCGGGGGCGTGCTCGGCCAGCAGGGCCGCCGACTCCGCGGCGAACCCCGAGATCGCGGGAAGGGGCAGGGACACGTCGAACTTCAGCGGCGGCCCGGATACTCCGAGCACCTCGGCGATGGACTCGCGGACCTGCCAGAGCCGTTGCGCGGCAACGGCATCAATGCCGACCGCGGGCTCGTCGGCGAGCTCGGCGTCCTCGAGTGCGCCGGCCAGCGCATCGGTCAGCTCGTCCTCGGTGCCGTCGCCGGCCAGCTCGATCAGCAGCTGCCAGGCGCCGTCGACGGGCGCGGAGACGCCGACGTGTTCGGCGGTCAGCGCACTGGCGCGGGCGTCGATGAGTTCCAGCGCCGCGATGCCCGCCATATCGCGGAACACCCGCCCGGTGTGCACCAGCGGATCCAGCGCGGCGAAGCCGCAGACCGCGGTGATGCGCCGCCGCGGCACCGGGTGCAGCCGCAGGTCGAGACCGGTGATGACGCCGAGCGTGCCCTCGGCGCCGACGAACAGCGCCGCCAGGTCGTAGCCGGTGTTGTCGCTGCGGACCTGGCTGTGCCGGTGCAGCACCGAGCCGTCGGGCAGCACCACGTCCACGCCGATCACCTGCTCGCCCATGTTGCCGTAGCGCACCGTGCGCAGACCGCCGGCATTGGTCGACGCCATGCCGCCGACGGTGGCCGAATCCCGGGCGGCCAGGTCGACCCCGAACACCAGCCCGGCGGCCGCCGCCGCCCGCTGCACCTCGGCCAGCGTCACCCCGGCGCCGACGTGCACCCGGCGCTCCACCGGGTCGACCTCGCCGATCTCTCGCAGCCGCTCGGTGGACAGCAGCACGTCGTCGTGCTCGGGCACCGTGCCCGCCACCAGCGACGTGCGCCCGCCCTGCACGGTCACGCAGACACCGGCCTCCCGGCAGACGCGCAGCACCGCGGCGACCTCGTCGGTCGAGCCCGGCCGCACCAGCGCGCGGGCCTGGCCGCGGTAGCGTCCGGTGTGGTCCACGCTGCGCGCGGCCAGCACGTCGGCGTCGGTGCTCACCTGGTTGGCCCCGACGATCGCCGTGAGCCGCTCGATCAGCGCGTCGGAGATCACGCCGGTGTCCCACGATCGGCGAGGCCGAGGAACGCGCCCAACTCCACCAGGCCCTGTGGGGTGCCCGGCAGGTACTCGGTCAGCTGCGCCGAACGCACCACGACCGCAAGGTACATGGCCCGGCTGACCGCGACGTTGAGCCGGTTCCTGTTGAGCAGGAACGTGATTCCGCGGGGCACATCGTCGATGGAGGACGCCGTCATCGACACGAACACCACCGGCGCCTCCTGACCCTGGAACTTGTCGACGGTGCCGGCCCGCACGTCGGAGAGCCCCGCCTCGTCGAGGCGGCCGCGCAGCAGCAGCACCTGGGCGTTGTACGGGGTCACCACCAGGATGTCGTGGGCGGTCAGGGGGCGGGCGCCGTCCTCGTCGGTCCAGGTGGTGCCCAGCAGCGTTCCGATCGCGGTGACGATCGCGTCGGCTTCCTCCGGGCTGTCGGTGGCGTTGCCGTCGTGGTCGACCACCAGCTCCCGCACACCCGGGGTCACCCCGTCGAGCCGGCGGGCCGCGGTGACCGCGTCCTGCGATGTCAGCCGGTCGTCGTAGGACAACCGTGACACCGCCCGGCACACGTCGGGGTGCATCCGGTAGGAGCGGTCCAGGAAGTACCCGCGTTCGGGGGGAAGCGTGTTGTGCCCGTCGACCAGCCACTCCAGGGCCGAGACGTCGACGGGTTCGGGATGGGTGCCCTGGCTGACCTGCGGCAGCTGCTGCGGGTCGCCGAGCAGCAGCAGGTTGCGGGCGGCGCGCGCCACCGCGATGGTGTTGGCCAGGCTGAACTGGCCGGCTTCCTCGATCACCAACAGGTCGAGGGCGGCCGTGGGGATCTTGGTGTCGTTGGCGAAATCCCACGCGGTGCCGCCCACCACGCAGCCGTCGTCGCGGGCGATGAAGCCGGGGAAGTCGTCGCGGCCCAGTTCGGTCCACCCCGCGGATCCGGTATGGGGTTTCTTGCCGACCTGTGCGCCGTCCACCCCGGCGGCGAGCAGACCGCGGAAGAGGTTCTCCACCACGGCGTGCGATTGCGCGACCACCCCGATGCGCCAGTGGTGGGCATTGACCAGGGTGGCGATCACCTGTGCGGTGGTGAACGTCTTGCCGGTGCCCGGTGGCCCGTGCACGGCCAGGTAGGACGAGTCCAGGTCGAGCAGAGCCGCGGTGATGTCGGCGACGAGGGAGCCGGTGCGCGGCAACGGTCCGCCGCTGACGGTGCGGGGCGGTTCACGCACCAGGACGGCGGTGACGGCGTCGGCGGGCAGCCGCGGTAACCCCGCGGCGACGTGCGCGGCGGTGGCGGCGACGGACTCCTGCAGCGGTTTGGTGTTGAACGGCTGGCACGGCGTCAGCGCGAACGGCACCTGGGTGAAGACGTCGCCGCCCTTGGGTTGTTTCTCCGCGATCACCACCCAGGTGGGCGTGTCGGGGTCGTCGCAGTCGAGCACCGTGACCGACCCGAAGGCTCGGCGCTCCGGGTCGTCGGAAAGCCCTGGGGGAGAGGGTGGGTCGTAGAGCGCGTACATCTCCCGGGTGAGTTCGCCGATGGCGATCTCACCGTACAGCCGGACGTGGCGCTGCGGTTTGCGGGCCCGCGGCGGCTGATGCCAGTCCTCGACGATCTCGTGGTCCTCGGCGATGAACACCCCTGCGCTGTCGGCCCATTCGTCGACGGGGTGGTTGACCCGGTCGAAATGTGCCCACCAGAACGGTTTGTCCTCGCGTTTGTGGAAACCCTTGGCGGCGGCGAACATCGCGGCCGCGGTCTGTTCCGGGTTGCGCGGTGCCACGCCGTCGCCGGCGAACTTCAGCAGCGCGCGCTCGACAGGGTCGGGCGGGTCCGCGGCCACCGGCGGCTGGTCTGTGGCGGTGACCTTCTGCGGGCCGCGGGGCGGCACCCCGGATTCGATGGCGCGTGCCACCAGCCAGTCCCGCAGCCGGTGGGTGGACCGGCAGTCGTAGCGGTTGTACTCCTCGATCGCCTTGAGGGCGGTCGCGGCGTCCTCGGTGCGGCCGGCGTCGCGCAGTGTGCAGTAGCGGGCGTACTCGGTGATCGATGCGGTGGCGGTGGTGACCTCCCCGTCGCGCAGCTCGTTGCCCATGTAGAGCGGTTCCAGCGATTTGATGCTGTAGTTCTCCGTGCCCACCCGAATGCTCTTGCGCACCAACGGGTACAGGTCGACGAGTACCCCCTCGCGCAGCAGCGCGTCGACGTCGTTCTCGCCCACGCCGTAGCGGCCGGCCAGCCGCAGCAGCGTGCTCTTCTCGTAGGCGGCGTAGTGGTAGATGTGCATGTTCGGATAGCGCCGCCGCTGACGGCGCACCATGTCGAGGAAGTCCACCAGCGCCCGGCGTTCCTGGGCGCGGTCGTGGGCCCAGAACGGCCGGAAGTCACCGGCGGAGTTCAGCACCCCCCACAGGTATTCCAGCCCCCACTGCCTGCCGTCGGCGGTCCACAGCGGGTCGCCTTCGAAGTCGAAGAACAGATCCCCCTTGTCCGGGTCGGGCAGCACCATCAACGGCTGCGCGTCGACCACCCGGTAGGGCGGCTTGCCGTCCACCCGATCGGCGATCTGCAGCCGGGCCTGCGCGGTCAGCGCGGTGACGGTGCGCGCCGACAGCCCGGGCACCGCGCCGTCGCGGCCGGCGAGCTCACGGACGGTGAGGACGCCCGCGTCGAGCAGCCGGGCGCGCTGGCTGACCCGCATCCCGGCCACCAGCAGCAGATCGTCGTGGGCGCGGACCTGGGCCTCGCACTCCGGGCAGCGGAAGCAGGCCCGGACGGTCTCGTCCGCCCAGCGCACCGGGCGGCCCGCGGCCAGGTGCCCGTCGAGCAGCCGTTGCAGCGCGGCCCGGCGCGGCCGGTACACCGGCAGCAGCTCCTCGACCGGGTAGCTGACCGCGGATCCGTCGCCGAGCACCAGGTCCACCTCGGGGGCCACCGGCACCCCGGCGCCGATCAGCGTGTCGGCGTAGGCGGCCAGCTGCAGCAGCGCCTCCACCTTGACCGAGCGGGCCAGCTTGGTATCCCGCAGCCGGTACCGCGGACCGTCGGGGCCGTCCTCGAGCAGCAGGAAGTCGGCGAACCCGACGAACCGGCCGTCGAACATGGCGGCCTGGTAGATGACCGGCGCCCGGCGTTCGATCGCGCGCAATGTCTGCTCGGCGGCCGCGGCCAGCCCCGCCACGGTGTAGTCCGGCCGGCCGATGACGGTGATGTCGGCGCCGTCGGCATCGTCCGGGTCACCGCGCAGCTGGTCGAGGTGGCGGTGTTCGTGCTCGTCGCCCAGCTCGGCGGTGCGGGCCAGCAGTTCGTCGTCGGCCGAGACCGCCGGGCCTCGGCCCAGCCGCGCGTCGAACGACCGCAGCAGGGCGTACTCGCAGCGGGCGGCCGCCGCGAGGTCCGAGGCGCTGTAGACGACGCCGCCGTCGGTGACGAACACGCAGCCACTGTAGGCGAGCGCGCCGACAGGGCCGGCGCCGCCGAACGTGCACGCACGGCCGGGACCGCGGCGAATCGACTACCAAGCACTGCACGTTCGCGACGGCCGGTGCCGCAGTCAGCCGGGCGTGTTGCCGATCAGCTCCACCCCGCTGCCGTTCCAGCGGAACTTCACCACGCTGTCCAGCCCGGGCAGGCCGCCCGAGTACTTCAGCGCGACGGTGTCCCCGGTGGTGGCCTCGCTGTCCAGCCCGTTGAAGCCGAACGTGTCGGGCACACCCGTCGGGATGTACTTGCCGCGGTGGAACAGCACGGCGCGGGTGTTCGGGTTCTCCGAGTTGGTGTTCGCCTTGACGATCACCGCCGACAGCAGCGCGCACTCGTTGTAGTTGCCGGCCAGCGGCTCCGGGTTCCAGCCCTGCTGACTGCGCGGGTCGCGCGGCAGCTCCGAGACCGCCCTGGCGATCTCCGGTGCGGCCAGGTTGGTGACGCACGGGTCGGTCGGCCCGGGTGCCGGGGCGGCGGTGACCGTCGGTGCCGGCTGGGACGGACCGGACGGGGCGGTCGGGACGCCTGCCGGGGCGGTCGGCTCCGGCGTCTTGGACGCCGTGGAGTCGCCCGAACCGCACCCGGTGACGGTCAGCGCCGCCGCGACGGCGAGGCTGCCGAGGACTGCCTGCCATGTCACAAGTGGGCACCGTACCGGGATCGGTATCGGGGCCGGGGAAGGCGCGCGGCGGGGAAGACCCGTCACAAGCACTAGACTTGCGCCTCGATGACCTCCACGAATCCCGACCCCGACAGCGCCGATCTGCCCGGTGAACTGAGCTTTGCCGACCTGCAGATTCATCCGGCGGTGCTGCAGGCCGTCACCGACGTGGGGTACGAGTCGCCCTCGCCGATCCAGGCGGCCACCATCCCGGCCATGCTGGCCGGTTCCGACGTCGTCGGGCTGGCCCAGACCGGCACCGGCAAGACCGCGGCGTTCGCGATCCCGATCCTGTCCAAGATCGACACCGACAGCCGCACCACCCAGGCGCTGGTGCTGGCCCCCACCCGGGAACTCGCGCTGCAGGTGGCCGAGGCGTTCGGCCGTTACGGCGCGCACCTGCGGGTCAACGTGCTGCCGGTGTACGGCGGCAGCTCCTACGTGCCGCAGCTGGCCGGCCTCAAGCGCGGCGCGCAGGTGGTGGTCGGCACCCCGGGGCGGGTCATCGACCATCTGGATAAGGGCAGCCTGGACCTGTCGCACCTGGACTACCTGGTGCTCGACGAGGCCGACGAGATGCTGCAGATGGGGTTCGCCGAGGACGTCGAGCGGATCCTGGCCGACACCCCGGAGTACAAGCAGGTCGCGCTGTTCTCGGCGACCATGCCGCCGGCCATCAAGAAGATCACCGCCAAGTACCTGCACGACCCGGTCGAGGTCACGGTCAAGTCGAAGACCCAGACCGCCGAGAACATCACCCAGCGTTACTTCCTGGTGTCCTATCCGCGCAAGATGGACGCGCTGACGCGGCTGCTGGAGACCGAGCAGGGCGACGCGATGATCGTTTTCGTCCGTACCAAGCAGGCCACCGAGGAGGTGGCCGAGAAGCTGCGCTCCCGCGGCTTCGCCGCCGCGGCCATCAACGGCGACATCCCGCAGGCCGTGCGCGAACGGACCATCGCGCAGCTCAAGGACGGGACCATCGATATCCTCGTGGCCACCGACGTCGCGGCGCGCGGCTTGGACGTCGAGCGGATCTCGCACGTGGTGAACTTCGACATCCCGCACGACCCCGAGTCCTACGTGCACCGCATCGGGCGCACCGGACGCGCCGGCCGTTCGGGCACCGCGCTGCTGTTCGTCACGCCGCGGGAACGGCACCTGCTCGGCGCGATCGAGCGGGTCACCCGGCAGAAGCTGGTCGAGTCCGAGCTGCCCTCGGTCGAGGACGTCAACGAGAAGCGGGTCGCCAAGTTCCGCGATTCGATCACCGATGCGCTGGAGAAACCGGGCATCGACCTGTTCCGCACGCTGATCGAGGCTTACGAGCGCGACCACGACGTGCCGATGGCCGACATCGCCGCCGCGCTGGCGCTGCAGAGCCGCGACGGCGAGGAGTTCCTGATGACGGAGCCGCCGCCGGAGAAGCGCCGGGAGCGCCCGGACCGCGGCCGCGACGACAAGGGCCCGCGCCCGCCGTGGGAACGGCGCAGCGACCTGGCGACCTACCGCATCGCGGTCGGCAAGCGGCACAAGGTCGCCCCCGGCGCCATCGTCGGCGCCATCGCCAACGAAGGCGGACTGCACCGCAGCGACTTCGGGCACATCACGATCAAGATGGACCATTCGCTGGTGGAGCTGCCGGCCAAGCTGTCCAAGCAGACCCTGAAGTCCTTGGAGCACACCAGGATCCAGGGTCAGCTGATCCACCTCGAACCCGACCGCGGGCCCAAGCCGCATCGGGGCAGACCCAAGACGAAGTGACGGTGTCCGGCAGGCCCGGCGACGTCGACACGGCGGGCGGTCTGGAGTCGGTCACCACGGGTCGGGTCGCGTCGCTGACGGGGATCCGCGCGGTGGCCGCGCTGCTGGTCGTGCTGACCCACGCCGCGTACACCACTGGCAAGTACCCGCAAGGCTATGTGGGCCTGGTGTATTCGCGGATGGAGATCGGGGTGCCGATCTTCTTCGTACTGTCGGGGTTCTTGTTGTTCGGGCCGTGGGTGCAGGCCGCCAGTCGCGGTGACGACGCCCCGTCGGTGCGCCGCTACGCCTGGCACCGGGTGCGCCGCATCATGCCCGCCTATGTCGTCACCGTGCTCGCGGCCTACGTGGTCTATCACTTCCGCACCGGCGGCCCGAACCCGGGCCACAGCTGGGAAGGGCTGCTGCGCAACCTCACGCTCACCCAGATCTACACCGACGACTACCTGTATTCGTTCCTGCACCAAGGGCTGACCCAGATGTGGAGCCTCGCGGTCGAGGTCGCGTTCTACGTGGTGCTGCCCGCGCTGGCCTACCTGTTGCTGGTGGTGCTGTGCCGGCGCCGGTGGCGGCCGGGGCTGTTGCTGGCCGGGTTGGGCGGGCTGGCGCTGATCTCGCCGGCGTGGCTGATCCTGGTGCACACCACCGATTTCCTGCCCGATGGGGCGCGGCTGTGGCTGCCCGGGTACCTCGCGTGGTTCGTCGGCGGCATGGTGTTGGCGGCCCTGCAGCCGCTGCGGGTGCGCGCCTACGCGCTGGCCTGCATCCCGCTGGCGGTGATCAGCTATCTCATCGCCTCGACGCCCATCGCCGGGGCGCCCACCACGTCGCCGGCGGAGTTGCGGGAGGCGTTGGCCAAGACCGTGTTCTACGCGGTCATCGCCACGCTGGCGGTCGCGCCGCTGGCGCTGGGCAACACCGGCTGGTACTCGCGGCTGATGGCCAGCCGGCCGATGGTGTTCCTGGGGGAGATCTCCTACGAGATCTTCCTGATCCATCTGGTCACGATGGAGATCGTGATGGTGGAGATCGTGCGGTATCCGATCTACACCGGGTCGGTGTGGTGGCTCTTCGTCTGGACGCTGGTGGTGACCATCCCCCTGGCCTGGCTGCTGCACCGGTTCACCCGGGTCCGATCCTCCACTCGAAATTAGGGTAACCTTACCTAAATATGTCGAGTGGAATCGAGGCGTCATGTCGGACACCACACCGTCCCGCGGGCTGACCGGAGCCGTCCTGAAGCTGTTCGGCGCCGGCGATCACCAGCTGACCGTCACCGCCAAGACCCGGATCAGCCCGCACTATCTGCGATTGAGCTTTGCGGCCGGCGGCCTGCTGGCGAACCGGTCGCTGCACCCCACCATGTGGATCCGGCTGTGGTTCACCGACGGCGCCAAGCTGCACCAGCGCGGTTACACGCTGGTCGACCCGGACCGGGCCAACGACACCGTCGACATCGAGTTCGCGCTGCACGACGGCGTCGCCTCGCACTGGGCCGAGGGGGCCCAGCCGGGGGACACCATCGACGCCACGGTGCTGGGCAGCAACTTCACGCTGCCCCAGCCCCGGCCCGCCGGCTACGTCATCGTGGGGGACACCGCGTCGCTGCCGGCGATCAACTCCCTGCTCGACGCGATCGGTGACGCCCCGGCGCGGATGTTCCTCGAGGCCGCCCATGATGACGACACCGCGCTGCCCGTGCGCGGCGCCGACGTGACCTGGGTGCGCCGGCGCGACGCCGGGCAGGCGTTGGTGAGCGCGGTGCGGGAGGCGGCGTTCCATGCCTCCGGCCACTTCGGCTGGGTGGCGTGCAACAACCGGACCACCCGCGCGGTCGCCACGGCGCTGCGCGAGGACTACCGGATCCCGCGCAAGTCGATCAAGGCGCAGGCCTACTGGGTGGCCTGATCCGCCGCGGGCACCAGTACCGGCACCACGAACTCGGTGAGCATTTCGCGTTCGTCGGCCTCGTCGCGGCCGGGGAACACCAGCAGCGAAGTCATCAACCGGACCAGCCAGCGGGCCCGGTGTGCGACCACCTCGGGCTCGTCGGGCGCCAGCGAGATCACGAACGCCTCGGTGAGCGCCTTGATCACCTCGGACTGCTCGGCCATCTCGGCGCCGATCGGCCGCTGCGTGGTGGCGAACCACGAGGCCAGCGCAGGGCTCTGACGCACGTTGCGCAGGCACGCCAGCATGCCCTCGATCAACCGCTCCCGTGGGTCGGTCACCGCCATGATCTGCTCGGTCATCTCGCGGTAGAGCCGGTAGCTCTCCCGGTGCACGTACGCGGTGTAGAGCGCCTCCCGGTTCTCGAAGTAGCGGTACAGGGTCGCGCGCGAACAGCCTGCCGCCGAGGCGATCTCGTGCATGCCGACGGTCGCGGCCTCCTTACCGGCGAACAGCTCGCCGGCCGCGTCCAGGATGCGGTCGGCGGCCACTTCGGTGCGGCGGGCCGCCAGCCAGTCGCCCGCCATCAGCCGGTCACCGTGAACGGCACCGACAGCGGCCGGCGCACGTAGCTGCCGCCGGCCCACACGATGCCGGCCTCGTCGACCTCGAACTCCCGGATGCGGGCCAGCAGTTCGGTCAGCGCGACCCGGGACTGCATGCGCGCCGCCGCGGCGCCCAGGCAGTGGTGCGCGCCGTGGCTGAACGTCAGGATGTTGCGGGGTTTGCGGGTGACGTCGAGTTCGCCGGCGTCGGGACCGTATTGGCGTTCGTCGCGGTTTCCGGAGCCGTACAGGAACATCACCCGCCTGCCGGCGGGGATCGTCACGCCGCCGATCGTGACGTCGCGGGTGGCGGTGCGGCCCAGCATCTGCACCGGCGAGGTGAGTCGCAGGAACTCCTCGACCGCGTCGGGGACCAGCTCGGGCCGCTCGGCCAGCAGCCGGCGCTGGTCCGGCCGCTGATGCAGCAATTGGACTGCGCCGCCGAGCATTCCGGTGGTGGTGTCGTTGCCCCCGGTGACCATCGTGAACGTGAACGCCAGGATCGACAGCACCCCGGCGATGTCGCCGTCGGCGCCGATGCCGGCGGCCACCAGGTGCGACACCGTGTCGTCCTCCGGTACGACGCGCCGGCGCTCGATCAACGCGGTGAAGTAGCCCATCATCTCGCCGAGCGCGTCGCCCACGGTGCCCAGCGCCGCGCCGACGCCGCCATCGCTGGTGTTGGCCGCCACGATCGCCTCGGTCCAGCCGTCGAACCGGCCGCGGTCGGCCTCGGGCACACCGAGATAGTGCGCGACCACCATCGAGGGCAGCGGTTTGAACAGCTCGGCGACGATGTCGCCGCCGCCGGCGGCGCGGAGGCGCTCCAGCCGTTCGACGACGAACTCACGGACCTTGGGTTCGACGGCCTCCACCTGTCGCGGGGTGAAGCCGCGGGACACCAGCTTGCGGAACTCGGTGTGCCCCGGCGGGTCCTGCATGACCATCGGCGGGTTGTCCGCGAGTCCGATGAGGTCGAGTTCGCCGTAGTTGACAGTGAGGCCCTGGGCCGACGAGAACGTCTCGTGGTCGCGCGCGGCCGCCCAGATGTCGGCGTGCCGGGACAGCACGTAGTAATCGTGCTGTGGGCGGTCGGGGGGAACGACGTGGTGCACCGGGTCGCGGTCGCGCAACGCCCGGTACATGGGCCAGGGGTTGGCCCAGGTCGAGGCGTTCGCGAGGGTGAACCCGACGGGCGCCCCGTGAGACAAAATTGCTGCCATGTCTTATTCGTAGGACGATCACGTTCGGATGTCAATCCTGGGGCATGTCTGGCGCGACGGTCCTGGAGGTGGTGTCGGCGTTCCCGCGGGGGCCGGTGCGTATCCAGACCACCGTGGCGAACACCACCGTCAGTGCGAGTGGGATGAGTCCGACGAACCAGCTCAGCGCCAGCGGGGGTCCTGGCTGTTCGAGGACATCGACGGCCAGGTCGCCGGTGCCTTCGCCGTGCGGACCGTCGATCGTGAACCGCAGCGTCCACGTCCCCGAGGAGTTCAGCGACTCCACGTCCAGGCCCCACACCTCGCGGTTGCGGGGATGCCGGGACAGCCGGTCCGCCTCGCCCCGGCCATCGGGCGCGATCGTCGTGATGGTGCCCGACAGACCGGCGATTCCGCCGTCCGGTTCGAACGTGAAATCCAGCGACTGCATGGCGCGCAGCGGCCACACGGTGAACCCGACCTCGACCGGGTAGGGGCCCACCTGCACGTGCTCGGTGTGCACGACGTAGTCGAGCGGATCGGCGGTGGCGGCAGGTGCTGCCACGCCGATCGACAGCGCGGCGACCGAGCACAGCATGGCGACCATCGCCCGCAATCTGGTGTGGCGGGTCACGCCGTGCCCCCGACGATCGCGCCGACGGCGGGTGCCTCGCTCGAGGTCCGCAATGCCCGGCCGAGTCGCCACGTCGCGCCGCCGAGCAGCCCCGCGAACAGTCCCCCGGCGACGCAGGTCAGCGCAAGGCTGCTCCCGGGCCCCCCGTCGTCCTCGCCACCCAGGTCGACGCCTCCGGATCCCAGTGTGCCGAGCAACACGGTGATCGCGATGACACCTGCCGCCCCGGCGCCGGCCAGCAGCCAGGGACTCGGGCCTCGCCACCACAGCAGCAGCTCGACGACGACGCCGAACACGAAGACGATCGCCGGGATCAGCACCATGTCGATGGGGAAGCCCAACTCGACGAAGTCGCGAAGCGCCAGGTGCTGCAGCTCGGCGTACCAGCCGACCGCCCAGACCGCGAACGACCAGGTCACCACGTTCAGCACCAGGGTGAGAAGGCCGGTGCCGAACGCTCCGCCCCGGGGCACGACTCGAGAACCGAGCAGCACGCAGACCAGCGGGATGGTCAGCCAGGTCAGGGTGGCCCAGTCGATGGTCGTGCTCAGGTCGAGGTCTGCCAGCGCGCCGCTCTGGATGGCGGCGTACTGCCCGAACGCCGCGATCGCTGTCATGAACCCCCAACGGCCCCAGCGGTTTTCGCGGGCCGCCGCGAAGACGATCGCGGTGCCGATCATGGTGACGCAGATCGACGTCAGCCAGCCTTGGTGCGGCGGTGACGCGACGGTCACGTCGAATCCGTACAGGCCGTGCCACCATTCGTCGTACAGCCCGTACAGCAGGAACGAGGCCGCGGCGATGCCGCCGATCAGGTAGCCGATCGGCGCGGCGAACACGCCGAGAACCTTGAAGGCCCGACCGCCCACCCTCGGATCGGGATCCTTCCCGTTGCGCTGTTGCCCGGTGGCCCGCAACACCATCACCAGGCTGGTCAAACCGGCGATCGCGCCGCCAGAGTAGATGAACAGGTGCGGCAGCGTGAAGAAGCTGTCCGGCCCGACGTACAGGTGCCAATCGATGTCCCATGTCAACCCCGACAGCGAGATCAGCGTGCCTGCGAGCATGGCAAAGGCCGGAAGCTTGCCCTGCGATTGCGCACTTGTCATGGCGTTGTTGCCTTTCTAGCCGTTGGTGGTGACGCTCAGGATTGCTTCTCGCACCTCGCCGCTGGTGGCGATGCGCACCGTGATGTCCCACTGCCCGGCCATGGACAGCTCCACGTCGGCGCGGTACCGGCCGTCGCCTTGGGCCACGGCGGTCACAGGTGGTGTGGCATGGCCCATTTGGGGCATCGCGGGTTCGAAGGTGACCGAGTCCGGTGTGGGCGGCCGGTCACCGTTGCCGGTGATCTCGACGGTGATCGGGGTGATTCCGACCTTCGGCGACTCGCCGGTCAGCCGTACCAGGTACGGGCCCGCCGTCGCGGCTGCCGCATCCGGGTCCACCGATTTCGGCCACAGCAACCAGATTCCGGCGCCGGCGACGGCGGCGGCGATCGCGGCGATGACGACGAGGCGCTGGGGATTCACGGTTGACGGACCTCGACTTCGGTTGGCGCGGTGAGGATGGTGTAGTCGCGTTCGGTCTGCACCCAAACCCTGTAGCGCCCGGGCAGGGCGAAGGTGTAGGTGAAATCGATCTCGGGGCCGTACCGGGCCACCGATTCGTCGGGTTGCCCGCCCGCCGCACCGGGCGCGGGCGGCACCATGGCATGTGCATGCGACCAGATCGGTGCTGTCAGTGCATGTTTGCCGACGTCGGGCCCGTCCGGTAGCGGTCCGACGACCATCATGTGTCCGACCATCCCCAACCACGGCTGTAGGTCGGGGGTGTCGCCGAACCTGGCCCGGATGGTGCTCGGGCTGCCCGCCGGCGCGACCGTCGCGGCGATCTCACCCTGCGAGGGTGGGGCCGCCGCCGGTGGTGCGGCAGGGGACAGCTCGTCGACCGAGCCGCGGAGCAGTTGTATTCCGCCTCCGCGCCTGGCGATTTCGGCGGTCATCGCATATGTACCGCGCTCAGCGGGTTCGAACGTCGCTTCGTACCGTCCCGGCGCGACACGGACCGGATGCAGATGCGACATGGTGCCCGCGGGTGAGACGACGATGAGATGGATCAGCGCGCCGTGGTGGATCAGCAGGTCGTCGGCGGGGCGCCCGGTGGAGGAGTCGGTGAGGTTCAATCGCAGCGTCGAGTGGTCGGCGGACACCGCCAGGTTCACCGGCGGCCGCGAATGATCCACCGGGTCGAGGGAATTCGCCGCAACGCGCGCGTAGGGATCACGGATGTTGTCGAGGGTGGGGTCCAGGTCGTGCCCTGGCTGCGGGGGCGGCGGGGAGTACGCGGACAGCATCGCGCCGGTGACGGCCACCGTGAGCGCGACCACCATGCCGGTCGCCGGGATGAGCGCCATCCGGTTGCGGCGCGCCAGCAACGTCACCGCCAGCGAGACGATCAGCAGTGCACCGGCGGCGAAGAATCCGTAGTCACTGGCTTTCTTCCATGGCGGGATCACTTGCGCGGGAACCAGGAACGGGATGCGCGCCGCGGTGTGGCCGTCGTCGACGATCAGTTCCCACGGTCCGGCCCGGTCGACGGTCAGTGTCGTCGAGTACATGCCGGGCGTGCCGAGCTCCACCTGCCCGGTGCTGGTGGTGGCCCCCGGTGCCGACGCGGTGAGGTGCAGTGTGCCCGGACGGTCGCCGCGGTGGGTGACGACGTCGATGTGCAGCGGACCGAGCACCGGGCCGACCCGCCGGATCGTGACCGTCAGTTCGCGGCCGCCGAGCGATTGGGCGACGTGCACGTCGGCGTCCGATCCGATGCCGTCGGCTCGCGCCGAGGGCACGCCGACCAGTGTGATGACCACCAGCATGCCGCTCAAAAGTATTGTGACGCAGGAGAATGCAGAACTTTGACGCGCTGAGGTCGGGCGGCTCACCACGCCAACCAGGGTCATGGCCACCAGCATGCCGGTCGAGAACACCGGTGTCGCCGGGGATAACCCCACCACCCCGGCGGGGGTTATCCCCGCACTTCGGCCGCGCAACGTCCGGCCCGGTGTCTGGCGCACGGATGTGCATCGCCCTGGACATCGGAGGCTCCTGACCTTGGGAACCAGGATGCAGTCCCGAGCCATCTGCGCGCCCGACCCGGAACGGATCCCGGGGTGGGCGGACTTCGGGCCGCCGCACATCTCGGCAGGTCAGGGCCCGATCACGGACAGGGAACCGGGAACCTGCACCTGGTCTCGGGGGAGGGACGGACCGCTTTGCCGCAAGGATTGGCTAACCTCAGTTCGGATGGAGCGGGAGGAGCGGTGATGGCGCGCGGGTTCCAGGGTGTGATGCTGCGCGGGTTCGGCGCGCGCGACCACGAGTCGACGGTGCTGGGCAAGGAGTACATCGCCCCGCACTTCGTGCGCGTGCACCTGGTGTCGCCGACGCTGTTCGACGACGTCGTGGTCGAACCGACCTCGTGGCTGCGGTTCTGGTTCCCCGACCCCGACGGGTCCGACACCGAGTTCCAGCGCGCCTACACGATCACCAGCGCCGACCCCGAAGCCGGCACGTTCTCGATCGACATGGTGCTGCACGAACCGGCCGGTCCGGCGTCCACCTGGGCCCGCAATGTCGAAGCGGGAACGACGATCTCGGTGATGTCGATGGGCTCACGCGGGTTCGCGGTGGCCGAGGACCCCGCCGACCGGCCCGCGGGCTATCTGCTGATCGGCGACTCGGCGTCCACCCCGGCGATCAACGGCATCATCGGGGCCATCCCGCACGACATCCCGATCGAGGCCTACCTGGAAGAGCACACCGCCGACGCCGGCCTGATCCCGCTCGCCGAGCATCCGCGGCTGCGGGTGCACCGGGTGCCGCGCCGCGGGCCGTCGGCGCTGGCGGCCGCGCTGGAGGCCAGGGACTGGTCGAACTGGTACGCCTGGGCCGGGCCGGAAGCCGGGTCGCTCAAGCAGCTGCGCACCCGGCTGCGCGACGAGTTCGGATTTCCCAAGCAGGAGATCCACGCCCAGGCCTACTGGACCGAGGGCCGGGCGATGGGTTCGCACCGCGACAGCGGACCGGAAGCCGAGACACCGGCCGCCGGGGCGGCCCTCGTCGATACCCCGGCCACGCCCGCCGCGGCACCGGCGGTCGAGGTGCGGGGCAGCTGGCGCGCCCAGGCCGCCGGCCGGTTGCTGGCGCCACTGAAGACCCCGCTGATCGTCGCCGGGGTACTGCAGGCGGTGATCACGGTCGTCCAGCTCGCCCCGTTCGTGCTGCTGGTCGAGCTGGCCAGGCTGCTGCTCACCGGCGCCGACGCGGCACGGCTGTGGTCGCTCGGCGTCGCCGCGGTGGTCCTGCTGGCGGTGGGGGCGACGCTGGCGGCCGGGCTGACGCTGTGGCTGCACGACCTCGACGCCGGGTTCGCCCGCGCGCTTCGCGGCCGGCTGCTGACCAAGATGGCGCGGCTGCCGCTGGGCTGGTTCACCACGCGCGGTTCGGCGTCGATCAAACAACTGGTCTCCGACGACACCCTGGCGTTGCACTACCTGATCACCCACGCCATCCCCGACGCGGTCGCCGCCGTCGTCGCCCCGGTGGCGGTGCTGGTCTACCTGTTCACCGTCGACTGGCGGATCGCGGTGGCGCTGTTCATCCCCGTGCTGGTCTACATCGTGCTGATGTGGGTGATGATGGCCCAGTCCGGCCCCCGCATCGCGGCGGCTCCACGCTGGGCCGAACGGATGAACGGCGAGGCGGGCGGCTATCTGGAGGGCCAGCCCGTCATCCGGGTGTTCGGCGGTGCGGCGGCGTCGAGCTTCCGGCGCCGGCTCGACGACTACATCGAGTTCCTGGTGTCCTGGCAGCGGCCGTTCGTCGGGAAGAAGACGTTGATGGACCTGGTGACCCGGCCGTCGACGTTCCTGTGGCTGATCCTGGCGCTGGGCACCCCGATGGTGATCAGCGGCGCCATCGAGCCGGTCGACCTGCTGCCGTTCCTGTTGCTGGGCACCACCTTCGGCGCCCGGCTGCTGGGCATCGGCTACGGGCTGGGCGGCATCCAGAACGGCATGCAGGCCGCCCGCCGCATCCAGACCGCGCTCGACGAGCCCGACCTGGACGTCCGCGACGGCGTCACCGCCGGCGAAACCCCGCCCGGCACCGTCGAATTCGACGACGTCACGTTCGGGTACCGGCCGGAGGTGCCGGTGGTGGAGAACGTCACGCTGACACTGCGGCCCGGCACCGTCACCGCGCTGGTGGGCCCATCAGGTTCGGGCAAGTCCACGCTGGCCGCGCTGGCCGCCCGCTTCCACGACGTGCAGGGCGGTGCGATCCGGGTCGGGGGCCGCGACATCCGCTCCTGGAGCCCCGACGAGCTGTACCGCCGGATCGGCTTCGTGCTGCAGGACGCCCAACTGGTGCACGGCACCGTGACCGACAACATCGCACTGGCCGATCCGCACGCCGGCGCCGACCGGGTCGAGGCCGCGGCGGCCGACGCCCAGATCCACGAGCGCATCCAGCGGATGCCCGACGGTTACGACAGCGTGCTGGGTGCGGGTGCGACCCTGTCGGGTGGGGAGCGGCAACGGCTCACCATCGCGCGGGCGATCCTGGCCGACACCCCGGTGCTCATCCTCGACGAGGCCACCGCGTTCGCCGACCCGGAGTCGGAATACCTGGTCCAGCAGGCACTCGACCGACTGACCCGGGACCGGACCGTGCTGGTCATCGCCCACCGGCTGCAGACGGTCACCCGCGCCGACCAGATCGTGGTGCTCGACCACGGCAGGATCGCCGAGGTCGGCACCCACGACGAACTGCTGGCCGCCGGCGGGCGCTACCGCGCGCTGTGGGACTCCGGGCGCCCGGTCGCGGCGACGGCCGAGGGGGCCGGCCGATGATCCGTACCCTGCTGGGCCTGGTGCCGGCCGAGCGGCGCGGCACGCTCACCGCATACTCGGTGCTGACGGTGTGCTCGGTGCTGCTGCGTGCCGGGGCCACCGTGCTGCTGATCCCGCTGCTGGCCGCGCTGTTCGGCGACCACCCGGCCGGCGCCTGGGGGTGGCTGGGCTGGCTGACCGCGGTCACCGTGGTCGGGTGGCTGGTCGACACCACCACCGCCCGAATGGGTTTCGAGCTGGGTTTCGCCGTGCTCGACCGCACCCAGCACGATATGGCCGACCGGCTGCCCACCGTGGAGCTGAGCTGGTTCACCCAGCCGAACACCGCGACCGCCCGGCAGGCCATCGCGGCCACCGGCCCGGAACTGGCCGGCACCGTAGTGAACCTGTTGACGCCGTTGGCCGGTGCGGTGCTGCTGCCCGGCGCCATCGCCGTGGCGCTGCTGGCGGTGTCGGTACCGCTCGGGTTGGCCGCGCTGGCCGGGGTGGCGGCGCTGTTCGGGGCGCTCTGGCTGTCGGGGCGGCTCAGCCGGGGCGCCGATGCCGTTGCCGGCCAGGCTAATACGGCGTTCACCGAACGGATCATCGAGTTCGCCCGCACCCAGCAGGCGCTGCGCGCGGCGCGCCGCGTCGAACCGGCCCGCAGCGCGGTGGGCGACGCGCTGGCCGCCCAGCACGGCGCCACCGTGCGGCTGCTGACCATGCAGATCCCGGGGCAGCTGCTGTTCAGCCTGGCCACCCAGATCGCGTTGATCGGGTTCGCCGGGATGGCGACGGTGCTGACGGTGCGCGGTGACCTCGCCGTGCCGCAGGCGGTCGCCCTCATCGTGGTGCTGGCCCGCTACCTGGAGCCGTTCACCGTGGTCAGTGAGCTGGCCCCGGCGATCGAGTCGACCAGGGCCACGCTGGCCCGCATCCAGGCGGTGCTCGACGCGCCGGTGCGCGCCCCGGGCCACCAGGTGCCCGACACAGCGCCACCGGCGATCGAATTCGCCGACGTCCGTTTCGGTTACGGTGACGAGCCGGTGCTCGACGGGCTGAGCTTCACGCTGCGACCGGGCAGCACCACCGCGATCGTCGGACCGTCGGGCTCGGGCAAGAGCACGATCCTGGCGCTGATCGCCGGGCTGCACCGGCCCGGCGCGGGATCGGTGCGCGTCGGCGGCGTCGACGTCGGTGCACTGGATCCCGCCGCGGTCAGCGTGGTGTTCCAGCACCCCTACCTGTTCGACGGGTCGCTGCGGGACAACGTCGTGGTGGGCGATCCCGCCGCCGGCGCCGACGCGGTGGGCCTGGCGATGCGGCTGGCGCGGGTCGACGAGCTCACCGCCCGGCTGCCCGACGGCGACGCCACCGCCGTCGGGGAGGCCGGCACCGCGCTGTCCGGCGGGGAACGTCAGCGGGTCAGCATCGCCAGGGCGCTGCTCAAACCGGCCCCGGTACTGCTCGTCGACGAGGCCACCAGCGCGCTGGACACCGAGAACGAGGCTGCCGTCGTCGACGCGCTGACCGCGGATCCGCGCCCGCGCACCCGGGTCATCGTCGCGCACCGGCTGGCCAGCATCCGGCACGCCGACCGGGTGCTGTTCGTCGAGGCCGGCCGCGTCGTCGAGGACGGCACCATCGACGAATTGCTCGCTGCCGGTGGTCGTTTCGAACAGTTCTGGCGTCAGCAGCGCGCGGCCGCCGACTGGCGGCTGGCCCGAGGAGCCTAGGAGCTCAGAAGGCCGCGCCCGGGTTCAGGATGTTGTCCGGGTCCAGCGCGGCCTTGATCCGGCGGTTGAGGTCCATCACCTCGGGGCCGAGCTGACCGGCCAGCCACGGCCGTTTGAGCCGACCGACGCCGTGCTCGCCGGTGATCGTGCCGCCCAGCCCGACGGCCAGGTCCATGATCTCGCCGAACGCGGTGTTGGCCCGCTCGGTCATCGCGGCGTCGGCGGGGTCGTAGACGATCAGCGGATGGGTGTTGCCGTCGCCGGCGTGGGCGATCACCGAGATCATCAGGCCGTGCTGCTCGGCGATCTTCGCCACCCCGGACACCAGCTCGGCCAGCGCGGGCAGCGGCACGCCCACATCCTCGAGCAGCAGCGAGCCCTTGGCCTCCACCGCGGGGATGGCGAACCGCCGGGCCACCACGAAGGCGTCGCCCTCGTCCGGGTCGTCGGTCGAAAAAACTTCTGTCGCACCGTGTTCGGTGAACACCGCGGCCATGAACTCGGCGTCCTGCGCGCCGGCCGGCCCGCGGTCGTCGGACGCGGCCACCATCATCGCCGCCGCATTGCGGTCCAGGCCCATCTTCAGTTTGTCCTCGACCGCGTTGATCGCCACGGCGTCCATGAACTCGAGCATCGAGGGCCGGATCTTGCCGGTGATCGTCACCACCGCGTCCGCGGCGGCTGCCACCGAATCGAACGACGCCACCACAGTGCAGCCGCGGTGCTGGGCCGGCAGCAGCTTCAGCGTCACCTCGGTCACCACCCCGAGCGTGCCTTCACTGCCCACGAACAACTTCGTCAGGCTCAGTCCCGCAACATCTTTCAAGCGTGGCCCGCCGAGCCGAACCGCGGTGCCGTCGGCCAGCACCACCTGCAGCCCCAGCACGTAGTCGGTGGTGACGCCGTACTTGACGCAGCACAGCCCGCCGGCGTTGGTGGCGATGTTTCCGCCGATGCTGCAGATCTCGAACGACGACGGGTCGGGCGGATACCACAGGCCGTACTCCGCGACCGCCTGCTTGACCTCGGCGTTGAGCAGGCCCGGTTGCGCGACGGCGGTGCGGGTGACCGGGTCGACGGAGATGTCGCGCATCTTCTCGGTGCTCAGCACGATGCCGCCGTCCAGCGCCGTCGCGCCGCCGGACAGGCCGGTGCCCATCCCGCGCGGCACCACGGGGATCCGGTGCGCGCTGGCCCACCGCAGCACCGCCTGCACCTCGTCGGTGCGCCGGGGTCGCACCACCGCCAGCGGGGTGCCTGCGTTCGGATCGGCCGCCCGGTCTTGCCGGTAGGAGGCCAGGATGTCGGGGTCGGTCGCCACGATCCCCTCGGAGCCCTCGGGTAACTCGGCGATCAACTGCTGCACGGCGGATTGCACAGCCGACAGTCTAGGGGCGCCAGCGGGTTACGGACGTGTTAAAGATATTGTCGGCGCCGTGCGGGACAGTGCGGTGTTCACCCAGGTGAAGGCGTTGCAGCGGCAGCGACGGTCCGCCCAGGTGTCGGCCGCCGCGCTGGAGATCCACGTGCGGGCGGTGGCCGACCGCACCGGCTCGCCGTTCCCGGCGTTCGTGCCCGACCACCGCCTCGACGCCATCGCCCCCGGACCGGTCACCACGCTGGCCGCGCTGGAGCTGTGCCTGGCCGGCCTGTGGTACCGCGCCGCCGACGGTTACATCGTCGCCGACCTCGACCTGGTCGACCGGCTCGCCGCACCCGCGGGCCGGCGCTGGCTGCGGGCTGTGGGCCGGTTCCTCAGGGAGTACCTGAGTCCCCGGTGACCGGGCTGTCCAGCTCCCGCAGCGCGGGCAGGAACACCGCGGCGACGCCGAGGGCGAGCATCGGCAGCGACAGCGCCAGGAACGTCGCGTGCAGGCCGGCCGCGTCGGCCAGCGGGCCGGCCAGGATCAGGCCGAGCGGCCCGGCGGCGTAGGCCAGCGATCCCATCACCCCGACCACCCGGCCGCGCAGGTGCTGCGGCGCCCGGGTCTGCATGACGTAGTTGTAGATCGGCGCGATCGGCCCGTAGACGAAACCGACCAGCGCGCACAGCACCAGGATCAGCGGCAGCGGCGGCAGGAACGCGATCACGGTCATCGCCACCCCTAGGGTCAGCACCGCGGTCAGCATGACGGTGCGCCTGCGCGCGTACTTCGACATCACCGCATACCCCAGCGCCCCGACCAGCCCGCCGACGCTGAGCGCCATCAGCACCCAGCCCAGCTGCGCGGGTTCGTCGCGGTCGGTGAAGTACTTCGGGAACAGCACGCTCTCCATCGGCATGTACAGCCCGGTGGCGGCCAGGTCGACGAACGCCAGCGTGCGCAGCACCCGGTTGTGCCAGACGAACCGCAGGCCCTCGACGATGCCGGCCCAGACGCCGGCCGAGCGCGCCGACGGATCCGGTCGGCCGGCGCCCTCCAGGCGCAGCACCGCGATCGCCCCGATCGACAGCACGAACGCGCCCGCGGTGACCCACATGGTGTCGATGCCGCCGAGGGTGGCGATCAGCAGACCGCCGATGCCGGGCCCGACGATGTAGGCCAGGTTGAACACCGCCTCGTACACCGAGTTGGCGTGGTCCAGCGTCCAGCCGGCCCGGGTGGCGGCCTCGGGCAGCATCGTCTCACGGGCGGTCATCCCGGCCGGGTCGAACAGCGCACCGAGGGCGGCCAGCCCGGCCAGCACCGCGACGTTGACGGCCTCGGCGCCGAACAGCAGCGCCAGCACCGGCACCGTCGCCACCGACAGCGCCGAGAGGGCATCGGAGATCATCGACACCCGGCGCCGGCCGAGGAAGTCGACGGCCGCCCCGGCGATCAGGGTGGCGGCCAGCAGCGGCAGCGTGCCTGCCATCGCGACGAGCGACGCGTCCAGCGCCGACCCGGTGCGCTGCAGCACCAGCCACGGGAACGCGACGATGGAGATGCCGTTGCCGGCCCCGGCCATCAGGGCGGCGAACAGGATGAGCAGCAGTGGGCCGCGCCTGCTGCGCGGCGCACGGTCTGGGGTCATGGGATATCGCGGCGAATCTAGCAGTGCCACCCGCCGCCGGCCACGACATTTGCGGTGCCGGTGTTACCAGGCCGCGTCGATGTTGGCGCCGATCTGGCGCGCGATCCGGACGGCGGAATCGCCGGGATCGGCGCTGCAGGTGTTGACGTCGACGATGACGTTGTTGCGCTGCATCAGCGCGCGCCCGCACGCCCAGCCGGGTGCGGCGGCGTCGCGCTGGGTGGCGACCGTGCTCATCGTCGCGTCCTCGACGGTGATCGGGCCGACGGTCCACTGCGTGCCGCTCTGGGTGTGGGTGTACTCGTGGCAGTCCGGCCACTGCCGCACCGAGGCCTCGAAGAACTCAGCGGCCTTCTCCAGGTAGGGGAACAGCACCACCGCCTGCTTGACGTAGTTCGTGAAGGGTTTCTCGGGGGTGCCGTCGTTGAGGCTCTGATCGCGGTCGGCGCGGAAGCCGCTGTCGGCGTAGACGCCGAGCTCGGCGGCGCCGTCGACGGCCAGGCACTCCCGCGGCGCCATGATCGCGCTGTTGTCGGACATCGCCGACTGCGATTCGGTGACCGTCAGCGCGGGCACCGCCATCTCGGCGGCCAGCTGTTCGGGTGCCAGCAGCAGGTCCGACAGCTCGCGCTCCACCAGCGGTCGCGGGATCATGGTCCGGGTCGGCCGGGTGGATTCGGCGCTACTGATCGAGTTCGCGCACCCGCTGACCAGCACGCAGATCCCCAGGAACACCACCGTCTTTCCTCGCATGTGCCCCTCCCGTCGGAAGTACCCAGGCGATCCATGGTGAGCCAACCGGGCCGGGCCGTGGGTGAGGGTTACGGCGTTTCGTGATAACGATGAACGGTGCTTCTTGGTAACGAATGATGCGCCGCCCGAAACTGCCGCACCCGCGCACCGGTGAGCTGTTCGCCTCCCCGGTGCGGCCCGGCACCGGTTGGCCCGGGGACCCGGCGACCCGGCGCACCGCGGTGGCGGCCACCGCGGCCGAGGTCGCCGCCCTTGCCGCCGAGGCCAGGACCGTCGCCCAGCTCGACGCCTGCGTGTCGGTGTGCCGCGCCTGCCCGCGGCTGGTCACCTGGCGCGAGGAGGTCGCGGTGGCCAAGCGCCGGTCCTACGCCGACGAGCCGTACTGGGGGCGGCCCGCCACCGGTTTCGGGTCGGTGCGGCCCCGCATCTGGGTCGTCGGGCTCGCCCCGGCCGCGCACGGCGCCAACCGCACCGGCCGGGTGTTCACCGGCGACCGGTCCGGCGACTTCCTGTTCGGATCGTTGTACCGCGCCGGGCTGGCCAACCAGCCGACGTGCACCGACAGTGCAGACGGCTTGGCGCTCAACGGGGTTCGGGTGGCGGCCGCGGTGCGCTGCGCGCCGCCGGGCAACGCGCCCGAGCCGGCCGAGCGCACCACGTGCGCGCCGTGGCTGGACGCCGAGTGGCGGCTGACCGGGGCGGACGTGCGGGTGATCGTCGCGCTCGGCGGGTTCGCCTGGTCGGCGGCGCTGGCGCTGATCCGCCGGTCCGGCGGGTCGGCGGGCACCCCGGCGCCGAAGTTCGGGCATGCGGTCACCGCGGCGGTGAGCACGCCCGAGCGGACCGTCACGCTGCTGGGCTGCTATCACCCCAGCCAGCAGAACACCTTCACCGGCAAGCTCACCCCGGCGATGATGGACGACGTCTTCACCACCGCGGTCACCCTGGCGGGTTCGGGGTGAGGATCGTCGCTCGGCGCCGACGATCACCCCGGAATCGCGCCGTCAGCGTTCGCGGGGCAGGCCGAGCACACCCTCGGCCAGGGTGTTTCGCTGTATCTCGTCGCTGCCCCCGCCGATCCGCAGGGCGGGCGCCCACAAGAAGTGGTCCTGCCATACGCCGTTGGAGTACGCATCGCTGCCGGTGAGAAGGCCTCGTGCACCTTGCATCTCGAGTGCGAGTTCACCGATCGCTTTGAGGTACTGGGCGTAGGCCAGCTTGCTTATCGACGCCAGGGCGTGTTGCGATGCCGTGTTGCCGGTGAAGAGCGTGCCGCGCACCCGGTCGTGCAACAAGCCGAGGACCAGCTCGCGGATATAGATGGTTACCAGCTGGTCGCGCCGACCGAAAGCGTCGGCACCGTCGAGATCCTTGACCATTCGGGCCAGCCCCTCGAATCGGGTGCCATTTCGTCCGAATGTGGATGGCGACACCGCAGTCCGTTCATTGGCCAACGCCGTCCGGACGACGTTCCAACCACCCCCGACCTGCCCGAGTAGGTCCTCCTCGGGGACGAAGACCTCATCGAAGAAGACTTCGTTGAACTCGCTGTCGCCGTTCATCTGGCGCAGCGGGCGAACGCTGACACCGGGTGCGGTCATGTCGAGGAGGAAGAAACTGAGACCCGCATGTTTGGCGACCGAACGGTCGGTGCGGGCTATCAGCAAACCACGGTCGGCGTAGTGGGCATACGACGTCCACACTTTCTGTCCGTTCAATACCCAGCCCCCATCGGCGGGCCTCGCATACGAGTCGACAGCCGCGAGATCCGAACCCGCACCGGGCTCACTCCACAGCTCGCACCACACGACGTCACCGGAGAGAGTGGGACGCAGGAATCGGTCCTGTTGGTCCGGCGTACCGAAGTGGATGATCAACGGCCCGGCGAGTTGCTGGCCGATCTGCAGCGGCAATGTCGAAACACCGTGATTGAGCTGTTCGTCGTCGAACATGATCTGGTGCAGGATGCTCAGGCCCTGTCCGCCCACGGCGGTCGGCCAGGTGATGCCCGCCCAGCCGCCGGCGTAGAGCTTGCGTTGCCACGCCAGACACAGCTCGAAATGGTGGTCGGGGGAGCGTTCCCCAGCGGTCGTGAAGTCGTCAGCTGAACCAAGTTCGGGCGCGTTGGCATCGAGCCACTGGGCGGCTCTGTCCCGGAAGTCGTCGAGCAGCTGGGATGTATCGCTGGTCATCTCTGCCTGTCGCTAGATCTGTGGGATGGGCGAACGCGACGTCTCAGCCGACGGCTATCGAGGCACTCACGCAGCGCCGTCTAACGGTCGGTCGGTCGATCGGTATTGTAAACACGCACGCTGTTGATCGCGCCAGTGCGGACCCGCGGGACGCTGGAAACCTGCTGATCAACCACGCTGTTACTCGTGGTTGGGAAGCCGGCGTTCGGCGCCGCGCCACCGAACGAGTACGACCTCGAACTGGTCAACCAATGATTTGATCGACTACGCGGTCGAAAACGGCGTTCTCTTCTGCCACTCTTTGCCACCCCTCGGGGAAGCCCTACGGTATGACCGTCGTCACACCACCGGATGTCATGCCGATCACGGACTGAGGAAACGTCGATGAGCACAATGCAGGTTCGGGAACCAGCGATCGGTGGCGTTGTGCCGGCACGGCGCTCGCCGTGGTCGGTATGAGCCTCACGAACCCGCGTGGACGCGGCCGGCGGCGGAATGGTTGGTGGGCATTCGGACTTCTCACCGCGGTGGTCGCGTTCGTCGCTGCAACCGGTATGTCCTTCTCCGGTGTACTGATTCCCTCGTTGACGGTGACTGTCACCTCAGATCGAGCTGGTTTGGTGATGGAACCCGGTGGCAAGGTGAAGATGCGAGGGGTTGTCGTCGGGCGAGTCGCCACCTTGGATGCCCGGCCCGGCGGCGCGGCTCTGGACCTCGCCCTGGATCCCGATGCGGTCAAGTTCATTCCAGCCAACGTCGAGGCGCAGATCCGAACCACGACGTTGTTCGGGGCGAAGTACATCGATCTCGTCCCTCCGGCGAACCCGGTGACCGAGCGGTTGCGGGCGGGCGCAGTGATCGCTTCCCGCAATGTCACCACCGAGGTGAACACCGTTTTCGAGAACCTCACGACGGTGCTCGAACAGATCGAGCCCGCCAAGATCAACGCTGTCGTGACCGCTGTTTCAGATGCCATGCGTGGGAACGGAGAACGTGTGGGTGAGGCGACCACCGCCGCACTCGACGTCACCACAGCATTCAATCCCCGCACCGAATTGTTACGCGAGAACTTCATCGATCTGGCCGACGTCAGCGACACCTATGGCGCCGCAGCCGGCGATCTGGTCGCCACGCTGTCAGCGCTGACGACGACGGCAACGACGGTACGCGATCAATCGGACGACCTGAATGCGGCACTGTTGGGAGCGAGTGGGTTGGCCACCACCGGCGTTGACCTCATCGGGCCGAGCAAGGACAACTTTGTCGAGGCATTCACCAAGCTTCCGGCCACCACGGGACTGTTCCACAAGTACAGCCCGACCTATACGTGCCTGCTCCAGGGTGCCTACTGGATCCTCGATGAAGCCGGCGCGTGGGAAACCAACGGGCGCAGCACTATCACTGACCTAGGGTTGATCGGGACCGCCCAGGACCCGTATCGCTATCCGGAGAACCTCCCCGTCATCGGGGCGAAGGGCGGACCCGGGGGCAAACCGGGCTGCGGATCACTGCCGCGTCCGGATCTGAACATGCCGGTGCGATATCTGGTGACCAACACCGGTTTCGGCACGGGACTGGACATCAGGCCCAATCCGGGGATCGCCCACCCTTACTTCGAGAACTTCTTCCCGACGACCAAAGCGATACCGGAACCCCCACGGGTCTACGGCGACCGGCCGCCGGCCATCGGTCCGGTCCCTTACCCGGGGGCGCCCCCCTACGGTGCGCCACTGTTCGGTACCGACGGCGCCCCGCTGTGGGCACCCCCTCCACCCGGGATGCCTCCGCCACCGGTTCCCGGGGTGTCTGTGCCACCTCCGCCCTACGGGCCGGGCCCGCAAGTGCCTCCCATGCCGGCGGCGATCCCTGCGGAACAGGGTGGTGAGCAATGAGGATGACGACCGCCAGCGCGGCAACGCGTTTCGCGATAGTGGCAACGGTGTGTCTGTTGGTCGGTTTCGGCATGGTCGCAGTATTCGGACAGATGCGGTTCTCGCAGACGCGCACCTATACGGCTGAATTCGTCAGTGTCAGCGGTCTTCGGAACGGAAACTTCGTCCGTGTCGCCGGTGTCGAAGTCGGCAAGGTGAAGAGCATATCGATCAGGGACAACACCACGGCAGTCGTGGAATTCGACGTCGTCGACAGCGTGGTCCTCACCGAAGGGACCAAGGCTGTGGTCCGATACCAGAACCTCACCGGCGAACGGTACATGGCACTGCAGCAGGGCGCTGGAGGCGCCAGGGTTCTCGCTCCGGGCGACACCATCCCGCCGGATCGCACCGCGCCTGCGTTGGATCTCGATGCGCTCATCGGCGGCTTCAAGCCATTGTTCCGTGCGCTCGACCCGGACCAGATCAACATGCTCAGTGGACAGTTGATCCGAGCGCTCCAAGGTGAAGGTGCCTCCATCGATGAGTTCCTCGGCCAAACAGCACTGTTCACCAATACCCTCGCTGATCGCGATGAATTGATCGGTCAGGTGATCACCAACCTGAACACGGTGATGTCGTCGGTGAGCGAGCAGAGCAAGCTGGTGGACAGCGCGGTGACGTCGCTGACCGAACTCGTCGATACCTTGTCGTCCCGCAAGCAAGACGTGACAATCTCATTGGCTCACCTCGACGGCGCGGCGGCGACGCTTGCTGACCTCCTGACCCGCGCGCGGCCGCCACTACAGACGGTGATCAACGAAGTCGACCGCACAGCAGGGATTGTCGTGTCCGACCGTGACTATTTCAGCCAATTCCTTGACGGGCTCTTGCCCAGCTACACCGCGTTGGCACGACAGGGTATGTACGGGGATTTCTTCAACGTCTACCTGTGTGAAGTCGCCCTCAAGCTCAATGGCAAGGGCGGCCAGCCGGTCTATGTGCGTGCCTTCAACCAAACCAGCGGACGGTGTGCTCCGAAGTGATGAAGACTGTTTCGCAGTACAACCCCAAGGTCGTCGGCGTCGCGGGGATGATCGTGGTCGGTCTGTTGGTGGCGGCGGCATTGCAGTACGACCGTCTGCCGTTCTTCAATCCCGGCCGTCAGTATTCCGGTTACTTCGCGGAGGCCGGTGGACTGAGGGCCGGTTCGCCCGTCCAGGTAGCGGGGTATCGGGTCGGCCAGGTGTCAGATATCGAACTGAACGGGTCGAGGGTACTCGTCACGTTCAGTGTCGACAGGAAGATCCGACTGGGGGATCGCACCGAGGCCGCCATCAAGACGGAGACCCTGCTGGGTGAACGTCTGCTCGAGGTTCAACCTCGTGGTGAGGGGCAACAGACCCAGCCCATCCCGATCGAGCGGACGATGTCGCCCTATGAGCTGCCTGAGGCGTTGGGCACGTTGTCCAAATCCATTGAGGGCCTGGACACCGGCCAGCTCAACGAGGCCCTCACCACACTGTCGCAGACCTTCAAGGACACGCCGGTCAATCTGAGGCTCGCGGTTGACGGCATCGCCCGATTCTCGGAGAGCGTGAACAACCGGGACGCTGAGCTGCGAGGTCTGCTGGCCGACGCGAACAAGGTCACTTCCGTGCTGCGTGAACGCAGCGATCAACTCGTCGAGCTGGTCGCGGACAGCAACGATCTGTTCGTACAACTGCAGACGGAGAGCGCGGCCCTCAGTGCCCTGGCGTCGAATGTCACCGCCCTGGCTCAGCAGACGTCAGCCATGATCAACGAGAACAAAGAGCGACTGGGGCCCGCGCTGGAGAAGCTCAACGGAGTTCTCACCATGATCGATGATCGTAAGGAGCAGTTGAAGAAGTCGATCTACCTGATCAGTAAATTCACGTTGTCCTTGGGCGAGGCACTTTCTTCTGGTCCGTTTTTCAAGGAGTACATCACGAACCTGGTTCCTGGTCAGTTCCTGCAGCCATTCATCGATTCGGCGTTCTCTGACCTGGGTCTGGACCCCAGTACGTTGCTGCCGTCCGAACTCACCGATCCCCAGGTCGGTCAGCCTGCGACTCCTGCCCTGCCAACTCCTTTCCCGCGCACCGGCCAGGGTGGAGAACCGCGACTCACGGTGCCGGATGCCATCACCGGCCACGTCGGGGACCAGCGCTACCCGTACCGGCAGGAGCCGCCTCAACCTCCTCCGGGAGGTCCACCACCTGGGCCGCCGGCGGGATACGACCCCGATGAACCGATGCCGGGCCCGGAGCCGACATCCATCGAGGTGACCCCGTTCGTCCCCGTACCGCCACTGCCAGGGGAGCAACCATGAGCAGGAGGACGATCCGCGGCGCAGCGGCGGCGTTGTTCGCGTGCCTCCTCGTCGTCGGCACGGTGATCGTCTTCACCGCCGGTGAACGTTTCGGACGTATCCATGTGACCGCGCGCTTCTCCAACACCAATGGACTGTTCGCCGGCGATCAGGTGCGGATCCTGGGCGTTCCAGTGGGGGAGATCGACAGCATCACGCCGGGACCGGACTATGCAACGGTGCGTTTCTGGTTCGACGAGAAATTCTCCGTGCCCGCAGATGCCGAGGCTGCCATCCTGTCACCCGGTCTGGTCAGTGCCCGGGTCATCCAGCTCACCCCCGCCTACACCGGCGGACCCGCGATGACCGACGACGTCTTGATCCCGTTGGAACGCACCGCGGTCCCCGTCGAATACGACGATCTACGTGTCCAACTCGAAAGGCTGAACGAGAGTCTGCAACCCACCACGCCCGGGGGTGTGTCGCCTGTCGGCGCGATGATCAACACGAGCGCGGACAACTTGCGGGACCAGGGGACGAACATCCGTGCGTCCCTTATCGAGCTTTCGCAGGCCATGTCGGCGCTCGGGAACCACAGCGACGACATCACCGGAACAGTCAAGAACTTGTCGGTACTGGTCTCGGCCTTGGGTTCCAGCGCCGACGTCCTCGAACAATTGAACGGCAACTTCGCGGCGGTCACCGGCTTGCTGACAAGGAATCCCGACGCCACGGCCGACATGGTTCGGACGCTGGACACCGCTGTCGAAGACGTCGATCAGTTCATCGCCGACAACGGTGACGCTCTCGGTGCCGCATCGGACAAGTTGTCCTCGTTGAGTGGCATGCTCCATGAGCGGTTGCCTGAGATCAAACAGACGCTCCACGTGTTGCCCAATACCCTGTCGAACTTCGCCAACGTCTATCGCCCGGCGACTTCGTCCAATGCCGGCACGTTCGCGATCACGAACTTCGCCAACCCCCTGCAGTTCATCTGCAGTGGTATCCAGGCTGCATCACGCCTGAACTACGAGCAGTCGGCAAAACTCTGCGCCCAGTACATGGCGCCGATCTTCAAGAACCGGCAGTACAACTTCCCGCCTTTCGGTACGACGATCGGGTTGCTTCAACTCCCGGTGGCCGGAGCGATGGCGCGGCCGAACGAGATCACCTACAGCGAAGACTGGATGCGGCCGGACCGGATTCCTGCCGCCGCACCGGTCGAAGCGCCGCCCCTACCGGTGGCAAGTGTGGAAGCTCTCGGGACGCTGTCTGCCGAGGCAACGGTACCGACTCCGTCAGCGGTTGCACCGGTTCCAGTAGAGCCCCCGGTCACGCTTGACCCTGCGCTCGGCTCACCCGGCTCACCTGCCCCTGGAGGTGGTTCATGACCCACACGAGGGCTTCTCGTCATCAGCCGTGGTTATGTGTGCTGCTGGTCGCCGCGCTGGTCACTGTCGCCTCCGGTTGTCAGTGGCGTGGACTCAACTCTTTGCCATTGCCGGGCACGGCAGGCGATGGACCGGGCTCCTACGTGATAAGTGCAGAGATCCCCGACATCACGAACATCCAACGCAACTCCCGGGTGCGCGTCGGGGACGTGACGGTCGGGAACGTGACCGAGATCGAGGTCAAGGACTGGCACGCGCTCGTGTCCATGCGGATCGACGGGGATGTCGTGCTGCCGGCGAACGCCACCGCCAAAGTCGGTCAAACCAGCCTGCTGGGATCGCTGCATATCGAGTTGGCCCCACCAACCGACGTTGCGCCCCAAGGCCGGTTGACCAACGGTGACATGATCCAGTTGAGCTCGTCGGGAACCTATCCGACAACCGAACAGACGCTGGCGGCGATATCACTACTGCTGAACGGAGGCGGCCTCGGCCAGATCGGAGAGATCACCGATGCGCTGACCACCGCACTGGCGGACAATCGAGACCAGGACCTGCGAAGGCTCATCGAGGAACTCAGCACCTTCACTGCCCGGCTCAACGACCAATCGCAGGACATCATTCGCGCGGCGGAGAGCCTGAACAACCTCGCCGGCCAGTTCGCAGCGCAGCGGCCCGTCCTTCACCAAGCTCTGCGGACCCTCCCTCTCGCCGCAGAGGTGCTCGCGGACCAAAGGTCGAATATCGTCGAAACGCTGGACAAGACAGGGAAACTAGCCGCCTTGACGAATGCGACTGTTGGCCCCGCCAAAGACGCGTTGGTGCGCCAACTCGATGACATCGGACCGGTTCTCGAGTCACTCGCCAACGCCGGACCCGCACTCACCCGCGCATTGAGTTATCTCGCGACCCTGCCGTTTCCCCAGGAGAAGATCTTGAAGTCACTCCGGGGCGACTACTCCAACCTGACGTTGATCATCGACCTGACACTGAGCCGCATCGATGGGTCGCTGCTCACCGGAACACGTTTCGAAGGCAAACTCACCCAAGTCGAGATGCAGTGGGGCCGCACCATCGGCCAGATACCGAGTCCGTACACCTCGGGTAATCCGCTGGTCGCCCCGTACCACTCCAACCAAGGTCCCTGACATGCACCTACAGCGCCGGATCAGAATACAGTTCGCGATCTTCGTGGTCATCGCGCTCGGCGCTACCAGCATTCTGATCGTCGGATACGGAAGACTCGGAACAGCATGGTTCGGTGCAGGTCATTACACGGTGACCATCGATCTGCCCGAGTCAGCTGGACTCTACGATCGTGCCAACGTCACTTATCGGGGGTCCACGGTCGGGCGCGTGGAGGACGTCGCGTTGACCGATTCCGCGGTACGGGCTGTCCTGTCCATCAGGAAAGGGTTCGACATTCCCGCGGATGTCACGGCGGACGTGCACAGCCAGACTGCGATAGGCGAACAGTACGTGGCGCTGGTGCCCGCACACACCACCGACCGGTTGTTGAGCGATGGTGATGTGATCCCGATGGGGCGAACCACCGTGCCGCCGGATATCAACGATCAACTGGACATGACGTCCACTGCGCTACGAGCGATACCCAACGACAACCTCAGAACAGCAATCGACGAGAGTTACACCGCTCTCGGCGGTTTGGGCTCCGAACTCAATCGGATCATCGAAGGTGCAAATGATCTGGTGATCAAGAGCCGTGCCAACCTCGACGACCTGACCAACGTCATCGATAACTCCGGTCCAGTTCTCGACTCCCAGATCGATAGTTCCGACGACGTCAGCGCCTGGGCCACACACATGGCCATCCTCAGCGGGCAGGTGCAGCGTGAGAACCCAGCGGTATCCGAGCTTCTCGTGAATGCCGGTCCGGCCACCGACAAGGCGCGCGCGTTGTTCGATCGCCTGAACCCGTCTGTACCTGTCCTGCTAGCCAATTTGGTGAGCTTCTCTGACATCGGAATCGTGTACAACCCGAACCTCGAACAGATACTCGTGCTCATTCCGCAGGTCGTTGCGCAGCTGGGTTCGACCTATGTCTCCAACATGAACACCAAGCAGGACTACAAGGGCCAGAACCAGCAGGCGACGCTCAATATCAATCTTCCCCCGCCGTGTCTGACCGGTTATCTGCCGCCTGCTCAACGACGTTCGCCGGCCTTGGTGGACTATCCGGAGCGACCTGACGGGGACTTCTACTGCCGGATCCCGCAGGATTCACCACACAACGTTCGTGGTGCGCGAAATATCCCCTGCCCGGGCAAGCCCTGGCGGCGAGCACCTCTGGTCTGGATGTGTGAGAACGACATCGACTACGTTCCGCTCAACGACGGTAACAATTGGAAGGGCGACCCGAACGCCACGCTGTCCGGCCAGGATGTACCTCAACTTCCGCCCGGTGCGGTACCGGCCGGACAGGTTGCGGTGTCACCCGACGGGCGGCCACCGGTGTCGACTCCGGTCGAGGCCCTGGCCATTCTCGACTACAACCCTGCCGACGGAACCTACCTCGGGCCCGACGGCGTCGTGTACACCCAAGGCAACCTTGCAGGCAACGGGAGTCCGCCCACATTGCAGGCGATGCTGCTTCCACCCGTCCCGAGCCCTTGAGGAGTGTCGACCAGTGAATTCTCCATGGAATGTGACCACTACGGCAGCCAAGCCGCTCGTCGGCATCGGTGATTTCTTCGCCATGGCCGCAGACACATTGCTCGTGATGTTTCGGCCGCCCTTCGCATGGCGTGAGCTGTTGCAGCAGTGCTGGTTCGTCTCGAGGGTTTCGATATTTCCGACCCTCATGATGTCGGTACCCTTCACTGTGATGGCGGTCTTCGTCATCAATCTGCTTCTCGTCGAGATAGGCGCGCAAGACGCGGCAGGCAGCGGTGCGGCCCTCGGCGCGGTGACCCAGATCGGTCCGATGGTTACGGTGTTGGTCGTCGCCGGTGCGGGTGCCACCGCGATGTGTGCCGATCTGGGTGCGCGAAAGATCCGGGAAGAGATCGACGCGATGGACGTGCTGGGGATCAACCCCCTGCAGCGGCTGGTCGCACCACGTGTCGTGGCCGCGACGTTGGTCGCGCTGTTGCTCTCCCCGATGGTGACCGCAGTGGGATTGATAGGAGGGTTCACCTTTTCGGTGTTCCTGCAGAACGCTACCCCGGGCGCGTTCGTGGCGGGGTTGACCTTACTCGTGGGCCTGCCCGAGATAGTGATCTCCTTGGTCAAGTCGGCCTTGTTCGGTTTCACTGCCGGCATGATCGCGTGTTACAAGGGGCTATCCGTGGGTGGCGGTCCGGCGGGGGTTGGCAACGCTGTCAACGAGACCGTGGTGTTCTCCTTCGTCGGGCTGTTCGTGATCAACGTCATCGTCACTGCCGTGGGCGTGAAGGCGACAGCATGACAGTCAACGTGCCGAGCAGGATGTGGCCTGCCTTGCGCACACAAGGGCAACGCGTCTCGATGGCGTGGGACCGCCTTGGTGACCAAGCGGCTTTCTATGCCCTGACTGCGGCGTCCGTCGGAACAGTACTGAGGCGTTACCGTGCAGAGTTGGTACGCATAGTCGCTCAAATGAGCTTGGGGACCGGTGTATTGGCCCTCGTCGGCGGTACGGTCGCCATCATCGGGTTCTTGACGCTGTCGGCGGGGGCGCTCATCGCGGTCCAGGGTTATCATTCACTGTCCAACATCGGCATCGAAGCTCTGACCGGGTTCGTGTCGGCGTATCTGAACGTTCGGCTCATCGCCCCGCTGATCGCCGGCGTCGGGCTGGCCGCCACGATCGGCGCCGGGGCGACAGCGCAACTCGGGGCTATGCGTATCAACGAAGAAATCGATGCCTTGGAAGTCATTGGAATTCACAGTGTGGCCTACCTCGCTTCCAGCCGACTGATTGCGGGAATCATCGTGGTGGTGCCGCTGTACAGCATCGCCGTTCTGATGTCGTTCTTCGCGGCGCGATTCGGCACGACGGCGGTATATGGTCAGTCGCGTGGTGTCTATGACCACTACTTCGATACCTTCCTCAACCCGATGGACCTCGTTTGGTCGTCCCTGACGGTGGTGGTGATGGCGTTCGTCATCATGCTGGTCCACACGTACTACGGGTTCACGGCCACAGGCGGACCGGCCGGCGTCGGCGAGGCGGTGGGTCGAGCGGTGCGCGCGTCACTGGTCACCTCGGTGGTCGTGGTACTCGGCCTCACCCTTGCGATCTACGGGCAGTCGCCTGACATCAACCTGTCGGGCTAGCCGTGTTGGTCGGAGGGACATCTTGCGGCATAGACGAAATGTGCTGTGGCAATGCTGGTTCAGGTGAACATCATCACCTGACCAGGAGATGCGACCTGAAAGGAAAATTCACCGATGTCCGAAGAAGCCTTCATCTATGAGGCGATCCGTACTCCGCGCGGTAAGCAGCGGGGTGGGTCGTTGCACGAGATCAAGCCGGTCAACCTGGTCGTCGGCCTGATCGACGAGATCCGCGC
>JBFWOX010000006.1:0-275740 GCA_050250295.1 Mycolicibacterium sp. | reverse complement strand
TCAAAAACCAAGCCACCGGCCGCCAAATCGACAACCCCACCGTCGGCATCACCGCCAACCAAGGCCTCTTCGGCCACGGCAGCTCCGTCATCATCGCCCGCTAAACCACCCCAGCCACCGCGACCGCACGCGTCTGCACCCCAACACACCGCACACGGTTAGCAGTCAACGCACATTCGTCGGTGGCGAGCGCGCGTTGAGTGCCAATAGAGAGCGGTGTGTTGGGGTGCAGACACGCGCGCTCGGCCGACTGCGAGGGAGCTTCAGACCGGGTCGAAGGCGGAGATGAGCCAGTCGCCGTCGACCTTGGCCAGCTTCACGACCACACTGCTGGCGGTCACGGCGGGCTGGGGTCGCTCGCGGCTGGCGGTCTCCTGCTTCAGGAACACCAGCACTTCGGCATGTCCGGGCTCGAGTTCCATCAGCGCTGAATCAATGACGTGCGCTTGGGCTTTGACACCGCGGTCGCGGGTGGCCGGGGCCACCACCGCCGCGGTGAACTTGCCGTAGTAGGTCGCGAACTCCCCCGTCATCAGTGACCGCGCGGTGTCCAGGTCGGCGTCGATGGTCTCGGGCGCGTATGACAGCAGAGCCGCGGTGGCGGTCGTGGCCGCGGTCACCGCAGCGTCCTCCGCGGCAGCGTCGGTCTGGCTGTCGACGCGGTATTGCGTGACATAGAGCGTCATCAGCGTTGTGGCCGACGCGATCAGCAGTATCGAGGCGGCGACAAGGCGCCATCGGGATGCCAACGTTCTCATTGGAGGAAGTCCACTTTCGACATCTTGATCCGGTCGCCGTCGCGCCGCAGATCGAGTCTCAGCTGCCAACTGCGGGGGGCCTCGGCGACGCCGTCCGCATTGGTCACCGTGGACGTCGCAGCCACCAGCACCACCGCGGAATCGGCGGTCGCCGACTGCACCGCCGCCGCGTCGGCCACAGCCTTGGTCGCGACCTTCGCATCGGCCGACAACCGGACGAAATCGTCGCTGCTGCTCCGGAATTCGGAGAGGAAGGGATCGACCGAGTTGTCGAGGATGCGCTGTACACCTGCCTGTGGATCGGTGAAGTCGATCGACATCAACGTGATGGCGATCTGTTTGGCCGACGCCGCGAACTCCGCCCGGTTCTGCTGCTCGCTCGCGGCATTGCGGTGTTCCCAGCAGATGAGGCCTGCGGTCGCCAGCATCGCGACCGAACACAGCACCGCGAGAACGCCGACCGCAGTGTGCGAGCGCGGTCTGCGCTGCGGCGGCAACGCTGCGGGGTGAGCGGGGTCGTCGACCTGGTCCGTCTCAAGCGGCGGCGCCTCGGCGTTCGACATTCCCACGATCCCTTCATCGCCGTGCCGTGACGAAGGGAACCGTACGGCGCACCGCGCGTTCTTCGGCGCGGTGTTCCCATCCAGTGGACGGAGGTCACCAGTGCCGCAGTGAGCAGAGCGCGCCGCGTGGCCCCTCGCCCGTCGCGACCACCACGCCGTCGACAGCCAGCTCGCACCGGACTCCCGCTTCCAGGGAGCCGCTGGTCGCCGACACCATCGCCCAGCGGTCCGGGTCGGCCAGGGCGACGGTGAGAGTCCACGGCTGGTGCGGTCCGATGTCGGCACTGGCCTTCGGGCTGTATCGGTACGGGTTGTGGCTGTAGTCGGCCCAGTTCGGTGGCTCGGTGTCGCGGTAGTAGATGTCGGCACTCACGGGTTGCTGCGAGGTCACGGTGTAGGTGACCGACCGCGGTGCGGCCTGGTCGGCCATCGCGGCCGGTGCGGACACCGCTGCGACGTAGAGGACCGCTGTGGTGACCGCCAGCGTCTCACGCATCGCCGCGGCTCCATCGGGGGGCGCCGTTCTTCGATTGGCAGCTCAGGAACAGCCCGTCCGGGCTCTGCGCGACCCAGTTCTCGTAACCGGCACAGGAGGCGTCGAGTTCCTTGACCCCCGCCATCGACGGCGACCGGAAGTAGCGTGGCTCATAGCGCCGCGGGGATCCGCAGAACACCAGCCGCCCCCAGGAGGTGGTCCCGAACACGTAACGGGCGGTGTCCGCGCAGGGCGCGCCGAGGACGACCGCCGGCCTGATCCCGGGTGTGCAGGACGGGTCGCCACAGGACACCGGTTGCGCCGCTGCGGGGGCGGCGGTCAGCAGTCCAGCGGTGAACACGGCCGATACCGCGGCGATTCCCCTGCGCACGTGGGCCAGCATCGCAGCGCCGACGCCGACGTGGGCACGCGCGGTCCGCTCAGCGGACACTCACCCATGACCGGCCGTCGCCCGGTGTTAGCCTCGTGCACCGCCGACGAGCCTCGACCAGGTGAGGAGCAGGCCATGACCCGTGCACAGGTGCTCGGTACCGTTGCGGCGATTGCGATCTGCGGTGTTTCGTGGGGTGCGCCGCAGGCCGCTGCCGACGACGCCGATTGGGGCCTCAACGGCACCTACCTGGCCACGTCCAACGGGGAGTGGGCGCGTAAGAACGAGGTGTTCACCGACCTGCCGAGCCTGCGCAGCACCTGGACCATCCGCACCCAGTGCAGCTATCCCGGCGAGTGCACGGGAACCGTGGACAGCGAATGGGGCTGGAGCGCACCGATCTACGCCAGGAGCGGGGTCTGGTACGTCAAGCACCCCATCGAGGACTGGGTGCCGTGCCCGGACGGCACCGCCGCACCCGGACTCCAGGTGTTCCGGTTCAAGCCGATGAATGCCGAAGGAGCGATGGCCGATCCGACGTCGACGACGCTCGTCGGCGAGGACATCACCACCGGCGCCAGCGGTGCCTGCGGGGTGAACAAGCCGGTTTACATCAACATGCCGTTCAAGCTCGTCAAGATCGGCTGAGCGCTCTCACCGCGGCAGCAGGTCCTGCCAACTCTCGGGTTGTCCCGCAGCCAGATCCGCCTGGGTGAACACTGTCCCGTCAGGGGCTGCCACCTGCCCGGTGTCCGGGTTGTAGGTCGCGACGCCGACCGGCGGCACCGCCGCTGGAGGAGCCGGCGGAGCCGGCGCGGGTGCCGGTGGCGGGGTGCCGTCGATCGGCCCGAAGATCTGGTCGTCAAAGGTCACCCGGTCGTCCAGCGGCACGCCCTGCGCGATCAGCGCCGGGTCGATCGGATACGGACCGAGCACGTGCTGGCGCATCGCCAGCGGCTCGAAAGGCTTGTCGCTCTCGCAGATCTCGACGGTCGGTGCCCGCTTGCCGGGCTGCTCCATGCACGGGAAGTTCCGCGTCCCGCGCACCCCGATCGGCGAGTCCTGCGGCAGCTTGCAGTACAGCCCGTCCGGGGTGTCCACGTCGGTGAGGTCGGCCGGTGACCGCCACGACGACGGCGGCAGGAAGCCCACCGTGCAGGCGGGCGGGTCACCGAGGGTGAGGCTGAACTCAGACAGCGCCATGCCGGTCGGGTTGTTCAGCGAGGAACCGTAGGACTGCGTGGCGGCCAGATACGGCGGCAGCAGCACCAGAAGCTGTTCCAGCGACGGGTGGTAGGCCACCCCGACCTGCCCGACGGCGGTCAGGTTGGCCAGCAGCACCGGCAATGTCGGCTTCACGTCGGACAGCAGGCTCGAGACCGCGTCAGCCGTGCCCGGCGCCGTCTGCAGGATGGTGCGCACGGATGGGTCGTCGTCGGCGATCTGCCTGCTGATCCCGGCCAGGCTGCGCGCCCAGGTGGTGATGGCGTCGGCCTTCTCGGCCTGGCCGTCGAGCAGGGGCCTGCTGTCGTCGATCAGGGTGCGAACCTGCTGATCGGTGGCGTTGGCGTCGGCCGCGAGCCGGGCCGAGGCGTCGAACAGTGAACCGAGCTCGTATCCGGTGCCGTTGAGCGCGGTGAACGACTCGTCGAGGAGATCGCTCAGCGCGCCGGTCGGGATGCTGTCCACCAACGTGCTCATCCGGTCGAGCATGGGTCCGACCGGCTGCGGGATCGTCGAGCGGTCGGCGGCGATGACCGATCCGTCCTGCAGGTAGGGTCCGTCGTCGGTGCGTGGCTCGAGGTCGACGTACTGCTCGCCGACCGCGGAGACGCTGCGCACGTGTGCCGTCAGGTCGGCGGGGATCCTCGGTGAGGTCGCCAGCGACATGGTGACCGTGGCGCCGTCGCGGGTGGGCCGGATGTCGGTGACCTTGCCGACCTCGACACCTCGGTAGGTGACGTTCGAAAACTGGTACAGGCCACCGGTGTTCGGTAGCTGCAGGGTGACGGTGATCCGTCCGATCCCGAGCAGAACGGGTGCCTGCAGGTAGACGAAGACCATCGCACTCAGCCCCACCACCGACGCGATGGCGAAGACGATCAACTGGATCCGGACGAAGCGCGTGAGCATCAGTTGCCGCCCTCGGCCGGCGCCGGGTCGGTCAGCGGCGGTATCGTCGCGACCTCCGCAGGCACCGGTGTGATCGGGGCCTGCAGCGGATCGAGCGTGTACGACGAGTACCACGGGTCGCCCGGCGCGGGCACCAGGGATGCCCCGGGCTCACCCCAGCGGGTGCCGAGGAAGATGCCGCTCTTGAGCCGCGAGATGGTGAAGTCGAAGACGATGAACTGGTTCATGTAGTCACCCCGGATACCGCGGTCGATGAACTCCTGCGTGTAGGGGTAGGTCGGCAGGAACGTCAGCGCCGTCGCGAGGTCCGGCCCGACGTCGGCCAATGCCCGCACCGCCGGCTCCAGGTTGCGTAGGTTGCGGACGATGTCGTCGTGCGATTCGCCGATCAGATGTGTTGCGGTGTCGCTGAACTCACCGAGTTTGCGCATCGCGGTGACGATCTGCGGCCGCTGCCGGTCGAGCACCTCGAGGGCGGGCGGGATCCGCTCCAGCGCACCCGTGAGCACCTCGCGCTGTCCCGCGAAGGTGTCACTGAGCCGGTGCAGGGCGTCGATCGTGGCGTTGATGTTGTCGCGCTGGTCGTCGAGCATGCCGACCACATCGTTCATCCGGGTGATCAGGCTGCGGATCTGGTCCTGGCGGCCGTCCAGCGCGGCACTGAAATTGCCGATGATGTCGCCGATCTGGGTGAGGCCGCCCCCGTTGACCACCACCGACAGCGACGACAGCGTCTGCTCGGTCGAGGGGTAGGTCGAGGTGCGGTTCAGCGGGATGCTCGCGCCGGGTTGCAGCCGGCCTCGCGGTTCCTCCCCGACGGGCGGGTCCAGGGCCACGTGCATGGAGCCGAGCAGGCTCGTCTGGCCGACCCTGGCGACCGCGTTCGCGGGCACCACCACGTCGGGTTTCACCGATACCTCCACATCGGCACGCCAGTCGTCGAAGCGCATCGTGCGGACCGCGCCGACCACGACATCGTTGACCATGACCGGCGAATTGGATTCCAGCGTGCCGACGTTGGCCAGCTGCAGGTGGTAGACCGGCGCATCGGCGCCGGTGCCGACCGTGCCCGGCAGCGGCAGGGAGTTCAACCCCCTGAATTCGACGAGCGAGCACCCGGTCCCCGTCAGGGCCACACAGCAGGCCATCGCCGCCCACCGGCGGCTCTGGCCGAGCGAGGGACGTGTCGTCACGGGTGCCCTCCTGAGGGTGGCGCGGCCTCGGCGGGCAGCAGCATGTCGGCGATGGTGGCGGGCGCCGCGGCCGGCGGCGGGGCGGGCACCCTAGGCGGGACCGGCGCACCGGGATACAGCGCCGCCGACGGATCCGCCGGCAGCCCGTGCGGGGCGAAGGCGCCCGGCGGCTGCGGCGGATCCGACCATCCCGGCGGCGGAGCGACGTCGCCGGCGCCGGTGTAGGCGGACACGGCCGGCGGGATCTCGGCGGGTGCGGGCGAGGTGCCGCCCCCGCCCGGCGCCAGACCGGGCTCGGAGTAGACGACGTTCTGTGGCGCCGGACCCATGTAGGCGTTGAACGGCAGGGGCAGATAGTTGAAGTTCATCAGCCGCAGCGCCGGACCGAGGTACTGTGCGCATGCTTTGCCGGACTCCTCTGCGGTGACGTTCTCCACCGCGGCGATCGCCGAACAGATCAGCGCCACCGGGTTGGAGAAGCCGTTCATCGCGAACGAACCTCGCGGTCCGCCGGTGTCGGGGTTGTAGATGTTGTAGCCGTTGACCAAGGCGTTGGGGGCGGCGTGCAGGATGTTCTTGAGCACCATGGTGTCATCGGCCAGCACCTGCGTCACCGTGGCGAGCCGCCGCACCTGTTCGGCCGTCTGATTCCTGGACCCGTCCGCGAAGCGCCGGACCTCACCAACGGCTTCGGCCAGGGTCGTGATCGCGGAATCCAGCTCGGAACGGCTGCCGTTCACTACCTGGGTGACGTCGGCGAGCCGGCCCTGGAACTGCACGATCTGGACGTTGCTGTCGCGCAGTGCGGTGACGAATGTCTGCAGGTGGGTGAGGATCTCGACGATGTCGCCGCTGCCTTCGCCGAGGATACGCCCGACCCCGGACATCTGGGCGATGGTCTCGCGCAGCTTCTCGCCGTTGCCGTCCATCGCGGCGGCGGTGGTGTCGATGAACCGTCCCAGCGACGTCTCGGAAACCCCGCCGCGCGGTCCGAGTTCGGTGGCCAGGCGGGTGAGTTGGGTCTTGATCTCGTCCCATTCCACCGGCACCGCGGTGCGGTCCCGGTCGATCACCCCGCCGTCGGGCATCGTCGGGCCGCTGGTCTCCGGCGTGGCGCCCCAGGCCGGCGTCAGTTGGACGTAGCGGGCGGACACCAGGTTCGGGGCCACGATGATCGCCTCGGCATCGGCGGGGATCGGCACATCCCGGTCGATGGCCATCGTCAGCTTCGCCTGGGTGCCTTGCGGCTCGATGGACTCGATCGTGCCGACCCGCACGCCGGCGACACGCACCTCGTCGCCAGCGTAAATGGCTGTCGCCGAGCGGAAGTACGCGATGACGGGGTAGGGGCGGAAGAAGTGCTGATAGACGGCCACCCCGACACCGGCCAGCGCGAGCACCGCCAGCGCGGCCGCCAGCAGGGTCCGGGCGCGGACCCTCACCCGTGCGGTCATCGTGCACCTCCGGGGATGCCGTTGTACGGCCACGGGAACTCGGCCCGCGGTCCGGCGTTGTCCGGGGGCTGTCCTGCGTTCACCCCTCGGCGGAACCCGAGCGCGTAGTCAAGGAACGGCTGGATGGCCGGTCCCGGCAGCAGGTTCGACGCGAACCCGTTGTAGAAGAACCCGTTGTTCACGGCCTCACCCTGGGTGACCTGGTACTTGGCGAGACCTTTCAACGATGCGGTGATGTTGTCCCGGTTGCGTTCGAGCATCTCCGCGATCGTGTTGAGCTTCTCCAGGGTCGGCGCCAGTTCTGCCTCGTTGTCGGCGACCATCCCCGACAGCTGCTGCGCCACGGCGGTGGTGCTAGCGAGCAGGTTGACGATCGCGTAGCGGCGTTCCTGCAGCACCGCCAGCAGATCGTTGGCGTTGAGCAGCAGCGTGTTGACCTGGGCGCTGCGCTCGGAGAGCACGCCGGTGACGTCGGCGGCGGCGTCCAGCAGCGCGGTCAACGACTCGTTGCGGCTGTTCAGCGACTTCGACAGCCGGGACACCCCGTCGAAGGTCGGTGCGAGCTGCGGCGCGATGCGTTCGATGGTGTCGGACAACGTATCCAGCGATTGGTTGACCGCGGCGGTGTCGGTGGCCCCGGTGTTGGTGGTGAACTCCCCCACCGCATCGGTCAGCGAGTACGGGGATCCGGTGTGGGACAGCGTGATGACGCCCATCGAGCCCAGGCCCTCCCTGCCGGCCGGCTCGAGCACGAGCACCCGCTCGCCGAGCACGGTGGAGATGCCGACGGTGGCGGTGGTGTCGCTGCCCACCCACACCCCGCTGTCGACGGAGAACGTGACCAGCGCGGCGCCGCGGTCGAGTGCGACGTCGGAGACCGAGCCGACGGTCACCCCCGACACCTTCACCTCGTTGCCGGGTGCCAGCCCGCCGGCCTCGGCGAACACCGCCTGGTAGCGCACGGAGGTGGCCATGGCCCAGAGCTGTTGGGGTTGCAGACCGACCACGATGACGAGGGCGATCAAGGCGGCGCCGATGAATCCGGCTCGGACGAGGGTGGATCCGCGATACTTCTGCATCAGGGTTCACCGCACCTTCCGGTGTTCTGGATGACCCATGGGAAGTGGGCGGTGCGGCCCTGCAGGTCGGTGACGCGGATCGACACGCCGCAGATGTAGAGGTTCAGCCAGCTGCCGTACGATCCGAGCCGCACCAGTTTCCGGTAGTTCTGCGGGGTCTTCCGCAGCGCGAGATCCAGCCGGGCCAGGTCGGTTTCGTTCGCCAGCAGCGGGGCCAGCCGGTTCAGTTCGTCCACGGTGCCCGCGAGCGGGGGCCTGGCCTCGGTCAGGAGGCCGGCCAGCGACGCGGTGCCGTGGTCCAGCGCGGTGATCGCCTCACCGATCGGATCGCGCTCTTCGGCGAGCCCGGTGGCCAGTCGTTCGAGCTGTTCGACGGCCGCCGAGAAGTTCTCGCCGTCGTCGGCGACCGTCGTGATGGTGTCGCGCAGCGTGTCGATGAGCCGTTCCACCGTCTGGCCGTTGTCGGCCAGCGCGTTGGTGAACGACGCGGTCCTGCTGAACAGCGACTCCAGGTTCCCCTCCTGACCCTGCAGGATCTGGATCAGCGAGCTGGTGAGCGCATTGACGTCATCGGGATCGAGGCCCCGGATGACGGGCTTGAGACCGCCGAGCAGCAGGTCGAGGTTCAGCGCGGGCTCGGTGCGCTCCAGCCCGATCCATGATCCGGGCGGCTGGATCTTGGTCGAGCCCGGTTCGTCGACGAGCTCGAGGTAGCGGTCGCCGACGAGGTTCAGGTAGCGCACCGCGAGCTTCGTGCTCTCGGTGAGCCGGACGTTGTCGTCGGCGTCGAAGTCCACCACCACCGTGGTGTCGTCCCGCAGCGTGACCGACCGGACCGTCCCGACCCGGATTCCGGCCGCCCGCACCGAATCTCCGACCTCCAGGCTGGAGGAGTCGGTGAACACCGCCGAGTACCGGTTGGCCGAACCCGACCGGTACTCACCGAAGATCATGAACAGCCCGGCGGTGAGCAGCACCATGACCGACCCGAACACCGCGAACTTCCCGGCCGCCTTCTGCACGTCCGTCATCCTGGCTGCCCGATCTGTGCCCCGTTGCGCGGCGGCCCGTCGATCGGGCCGAACAGAAGCTGTTTGAGCCCATCGGAATTCAGCACGATGCCCTGGTTCCCGTACTGCGCGGGGTTGGCGTTGACGTCGGTGATCACGAACGGCGGGTGCTTCTGGAAGGGCACCTTCGGCAGATCGGTGCACTGCGGACCGCCCTTGGCCGCCACCTTCGGCAGGTTCTGCGGGTAGCGGTAGCGTTCCTGCCCGAACACGATGGTCTGCAGCAGCAGCCCGCCCGGGACCGGCGTGCCGGGCGCCTTGGCGAGCTGCACCGCACCACCGAGACCGCAGTTGAGCGCCTCGTGGTACTGGTTGAGCAGGTCGGTGGTCGGGACCAGAAGATCCATCACGGTGCTGATCGCCGCCCGGTTGCCGCCGATCACCTCGTTGCCGACGTCGGACAGCCCGATCACGCTGACCAGCACCGCATCCAGGTTATCCTGTTCGGCCACGACGGTCTCACCGATGGTGGTGGCGGCGGCGAGGGTGTCGACCAGTTCCGGTGCGGCGTCTGCGTAGGTGCCGATGACCGTCGGCGCCACCGACAGCTCGTGCGCCATGGCCGGCAGGCTCGGTTCGATCGTCGCCAGGACGGCGTCGAAATCGGCCATCGTCTGCCCGATCTGGTCACCGCGGCCGTCGAGCGCGGTGGCCAGCGCACCCAGCGTCTGGTTCAGCTGGGCCGGCTCGATCTTGGCCAGCACCGAGGACAGCTGCTCGAATACGGTGTTGATCTCCACCGTGACGTGGTCGGCGTCGAGGACCTGGCCGGGCTGCAGCGGCCGCGGCGATGGGTCTGCCGGCGGCACCAGTTCGACGTACTTGGCGCCGAACACCGTGGTCGAGGCGATGTCCACCCGGACATCGGACGGGATGAGGTCGAGGTAGGACGGGTCCATCGCCAGGTGGATGGCAGCCGTGCCGTCCGGCAGCGCCTCGATCGAACGCACCGAACCAACCTGGGCGCCATGGAGTTTCACCTTGGCATCGGTGCCCATCACCAGACCGGCGCGGTGCGAGAGCACGGTGAGGGGAACACTGCGGGTGAAGCTGCCGCGGAACAGGCCTATCGCGACCACGACCACCGCGGCGACGGCGAGCACGGTGGCCAGGCCGATCAGCGGGCGTCCGAGACGGGGGTTCGTCGACACAGTTGCGCTACCCACTATCCCGACAGGTTGAAGTTGCCGTTGGAGCCGTAGACCGCCAGGGACACCAGCAGCGTCACCGAGATCACGATGATCAGCGAGGTCCGCACGGCGTTACCGACCGCCACCCCCACGCCCGAGGGTCCGCCGCCGGCGAAGTAGCCGAAGTAGGTGTGCACCAACAGGACTGCCAGCGCCATCAGGATCGCCTGCAGGAACGACCACAGCAGATCCTTCGGGTTGAGAAACGTGGTGAAGTAATGGTTGTACAGGCCCGCGGACTGCCCGAACAGCACGACCGTGGTCAACTTGCTCGCCGCGAACGACAGCATCACCGCGATCGAGTACAGCGGGGTGATGGCGATCATGCCCGCAACGATTCGGGTGCTGACCAGGTATTCGACGGGGCGGATCCCCATCGTCTCGAGCGCATCGATCTCCTCGTTGATGCGCATCGCACCCAATTGCGCGGTGACCCCGGCACCGAACGTCGCGGCCAGCCCGATGCCCGCGACCACGGGCGCGGAGATCCGCACGTTGATGAACGCGGCCAGGAACCCGGTCAGCGCCTCGATGCCGATGTCGCCGAGCGAGCTGTAACCCTGCACCGCCAGGGTGCCGCCGGCCGCCAGGGTGAGGAACCCGACGATCACGACGGTGCCGCCGATCATCGCCAGAGTGCCTGCGCCCATACTGATCTCGGCGACCAACCGGATGACCTCGCGCCGGTAGTGCACGGCCGCGTGTGGGACGCCGGCCAAGGCCCGGCCGTAGAACGCGGTGTGGTCGCCGATGCGGCCCAGGGTGTCGGCCGGCCGGATGACCTGTTGGGCCAGCCGGGGGTGCAGTGCGCGTATCGCCGCCATCGACGCCCTAGCCCGACGTCATCTGGATGCCGATCGCCGTGACGACGACGTTGACCACGAACAGCGCCATGAAGGCGTAGACCACCGTCTCGTTGACGGCGTTGCCGACGGCCTTGGCGCCGCCGCTGCTGATGCTCAGCCCGCGGTAGCAGGCCACCAGGCCGGCGATCAGACCGAACAGCGCCGCCTTGACGCACGAGATGATGACCTCGGGCACGCCGGTGAGCAGGGTGATTCCCGCGGCGAAGGCGCCGGGGTTCACGCCCTGGACGAAGATCGAGAAGACGTAGCCGCCGACGATCCCGATGATCACGACCAGGCTGTTGAGCAGCAGGGCCACCAGACCGGAGGCAAGCATGCGCGGGGTGACCAGGCGCTGCACCGGGTTGATGCCCAGCACTTCGAGCGCGTCGATCTCCTCACGGATGGTGCGGGAGCCGAGGTCGGCGCACATCGCGGTGGCACCCGCCCCGGCGACGATGAGCACCGTCACCATCGGGCCCACCTGGGTGACCGCCCCGAAGGCGGCGCCGGCGCCGGACAGATCCGCGGCGCCGAGCTCGCCCAGCAGGATGTTGAGGGTGAAGCTGACCAGCACCGTGAACGGGATGGCGACGAGCAGGGTGGGAGCCAGCGAGACGCGGGCGACGAACCAAGACTGCAGCAGGAACTCACCGGTCTGGAACGGCCGGCGGAACAGGTACTTCACCGCGTCGGCGGACATCGACAGCAGTCCCCCGACGCCCCGCATCGGCCCCGATACCCCGCCGCGCCACGCCGGCACCCCGATGGACCAACGGTCCGCGGCCTTGTTCACCATCTGCCAGCCGAACCCTTCCCGACGCTGACTGAAAACCTCGCCGCCAGTGCAGCGAGACACACGGTGACAGCTGGCGTCGGCGCCGGGCACACGCCGTCCCATCCACCGGGAAGGACCCGACACATCGCCGCGAAGGCCCTGTGAACGTAGAAGCCCGATGTCACACTCGACAGCGACCGGATCGATCTGACAGGAGTTGCACCGTGTCCACTCCCCCTCTCGGGTTGACGCCGCTGGTGCGGTACGCCGATCGTCGGGTGCTCATCACCGGCGGCGGCTCGGGCATCGGGCAGGCCTGTGTGCTACGGGTGCTGGCCGAGGGCGGCCGGGTGGTGGCCGCCGACATCAGCGCGGACGGGTTGGCCGACACCGTCGGGAAGGCCGGTGATCTCGGCGCGAGGCTGTCGACGGTGGTGATCGATGTCGGCGATGAGGCGTCGGTGCGCACCGGGGTCGCGGAGGCGATCGCCACGCTGGGCGGGCTGGACACGCTGGTGAATGCCGCGGGCATCCTGCGCTCGGCCCATCTGGCGGATACCACGCTGGCCGATTTCGAGCAGGTGGTGCGCATCAACCTGACCGGGACATTCCTGGTGACCCGGGAGGCGATTGCGGCGCTGCGCCAGGGTAACGGCCCCGCGGTGGTCAACTTCAGCTCCACCTCGGCGCAGTTCGCCCATCCCTACATGGCGGCCTATGCCGCGTCGAAGGGTGGAGTTCTGGCGATGACGCATGCGTGGGCGCTGGAGTTCGCCAAGGCCGGCATCCGGTTCAATTGTGTTCAGCCCGGCTCGATCTCGTCGGGAATGACCGACGGCACCGGCGCCTCCCGGCAGAGTGTCGGGCCCGGTCTGCCCGAGGACGCCGACTTCACGTTGTTTGGCAAGGTCGCCCCGATGCTGCCGCTGGACGGCGGCGCGATCTTCGCCGCGCCCGACGCGGTGGCCGGGGTGGTGGCGATGCTGGGTTGCGGCGACGCCTATTTCATCACCGGCACCGAGGTCCGCATCGACGGGGGCTCACATATGTGAGCGCCGCACGGACGCACGCTCACCAACCGCACGGAGACACAACGAATGAGACTCGCTACCGCCGCCGCGGCGGCCGCCGTGGCGACGGCGGCGATGCTGCCCGCACCGGCGGCCCAGGCCGCACCGTTTTTCGCGAACTACTCGCTGAATGTCGAGGGCCGCTACGACTTCCACACCTGGACCTGGTCGGTGACCTACTGCATCCCGGCCGTCCCGGACTGCGCGCACATCAAGGCGATCCCGATGCCGATCGCCAAGGCGTTCTCCTACATCGGTGACGCGCACCTGGTCGATGGCAGGTACACCTTGACCGTGAACGTCCCGGATGGATTGCGTTGCGGGAACGTGTATTACGGTCCGATCATCCCAACCCGCGACGTGTACGAGTGGGACGCGGACACGCTGCGCGGAACGTTGACGTCGTCCTTCGCGACCGGATGTGGCGGCGCACCGGGCGGTGCGTTCACCTACCCGTTCTCCCTCGTGCGGCTCTGAGTACGCCGCCCTCAGCTGACTAGCAGCTGATCGGTCCGCCGAAGAGGCCGGTGCCGCACTCGAACGCCGACCCCGGGGGCGGGTTCGGGCCCTCCCAGACGTTGCTCTCGGGCTGGGTGGTCCACCCCGTCGGCTGGAAGGTGACCGGATCCACGCCAGTGGGCACCTGGACGGGGACGTTGCCCTGCCCGTAGCTGACGTACTGCCAGGTGTGGCAGACGGTCATGTCCCAGACGTAGCCGGACCCGGGCCCCTCCGGCGGGTACATCGACTGGCCCGGGCACCACTGGTGCGGCTGCGCGGGAAGTGCCGAAGCGGTGCCCGCGCCCAGACCCAGTCCACCCACCGCGAGACCGACCGACATCACCGTCCCCGCGATCATCTTCTTCGTGATCACTCGTACTTCCCTTCGCACACACGCGCCGTCGTCCACGACGCTGTCCTTCGGAAGTACATCCCGACCGTTGCACTACCGATCCCAATCTCGGGGATGATAACGGCGTCGGCGCAGGTAGGTGGCGGAATCCGAGCCTCCGGTGGCATCGGTACGAAGCGGCAGAAGCTGTCAATTCGGCGGGGTCAGCATCGCCTGCCAGGTCTGATCGGTCGCGGTCCGGCCCAGGTCGGCCCGGCGGTACTGCTTCCCGTCGGGCCCGATGTAGCTGCCGGTGGCCGGGTCGTACTCGACGACTGCGACTGCCGCCTCCGGCACAGGGGCCGGGCCGGTAGCCGGCCCCAGATCCGGGATCGGCTGACCGGACAGCGTGGCGTTCGGATCGCCCTTCCAGTTGAGTCCGTCGTTGAGGGGCACGAACTGTTCGTCACTCTCGCACATCCGCACGCTGGGAGCACGCTTGCCGGGCGCGGACGCGCAGGGGGTGTTCCGCACCCCGCGCACGTTGAACTGCGAGTCCTGCGGTGTCCGGCAGTACAGGTCACCGGGCGGACGCTGCGGGTAGTCCACCTCGGTGGGGACCCGGCGTTGTTGGGCCGGAAGGAATCCGGTGGTGCACGGGGGCGGCAGGTTGATGTTCAGGTTGAAGCTGAGGTATTGGCCGCGGTAGGCCGCCTTGGTGTTCATGTCGGCGACGATGCCGGCCTGTCCCACACCCACCACGTGGGGCAGCAGCACCAGTAATTGCTCGATGTTGTCGCGGTAGGTCAGCGCGACATCGCCGACGCTCACCATGTTCGCCATCAGGACCGGCAGGGTGGGTTGGACCCGGTCGATGACCTCGCGGGCCTGCTCGGCGGCGGGGCCACCGGTGTCGATGAACCCGGCCACCGATTCGTCGCGTTTGTCCAGTGAGTCCGTTACGGCGGCGATCTTCGCCGCCCACCGGTTGATGTCGGCGGCGGTGTTGGTCTGCGAGTCCAGCACCGGTTGCGCCTTGTCGACCAGGCTCAGGAACGGGTCCAGGTTCTCCCGAGCGGCCAGCGACAGGTCCGTGGTGCCGCGCACGATGCGGGACAGTTCCGGGCCGAGCCCGCCGAACGCGGTGTAGGACTCTTCGATCAGCGTCTCGAGGCTGTCCCCCGGGATCGACTGCAGGCCGGTGTTGGCAGCGGCGAGCAAGGTGTTGATGTCCGGCGGCACCGAGGTGTCGCCCACGGTGATCACGTCGCCGTCGCGTAGCGGCCTCGACGTGCCGTCCCGCGGCAGCAGCGCGAGGTACTGCTCGCCGATCGCCGATTGGCTGTGTACCTGCGCCTCGAGGTTCGACGGGATGTCGATCCCGGACTTCAGCGACAGCACGGCGTCGACGCCGTCGTCGGTGAGCCGGACCTCCTGCACTCGGCCCACCTCGGTCCCGCGATACGTGACGTTGCCGGTGCTGTACAGGCCCCCGGCCGTGGGTAGTTGGACGGTCACCGTGTAGCGGCCGACCCCGAACAGCTGCGCGGGCAGCTTCATGAAGTGGAACGCCATCCCGGTGATGGCTGCCACGGCGATGAGCGTGAACAGGGCCAGTTGAATCTTGATGCGGCGGTGCAGATGCATTACGGCCCCTGATCCCAACGGTACGGAACGACGAGTGGATTGCCGCGGGTGTACGGGCTCGGGAACTGGCCGATCGTTCGGCCCCATTGCATTTCGAGTTCGGTGAGGTCCCCCTCCCAGCGGGTGCCGGTGAACAGGCCGGCGTCGAGGCGGCTGAGCGTGAGGTCCACGATGGCGGTGAGGTTGGCGTAGTCACCGCGCTGCCAGTTCTCGATCGTCTCGTTGGGGAACGGGAAGGTCGGGATGAAGCTGAGCGATCGAGTGAGGCTGGGCCCGGCGTCGGCGAGGCTCTGAAGAACCGGACCGAGCTGCCGCAGCTGGGCCACCAGGTTCACCTTGGTCTGGTTGACCGTATCCACGGTCAGCGCACTGAATTTCGCGAACTGATCGGCCGCAGCCACCAGGTCGTCCTTCTGCCGGTCGAGCTCGGCGAGGGCATCCGGGATCGTCTCGAGCGCACGGTCGAGGACCGGCTGCCTGGCCGCGAACTTCGCGGCCAGCGCGTTCAGGCTCTCGGTGGCGGCGATGATGTCGGGTGTCTGCGTGTCGAGGTTGCGGGTGAACAGGTCGAGTTGGCCGACGAGGCTGCGAATCTCGGCTTCCCTGCCGCGGAACGCCGTGCTGAACGCTTCGGTGATGTCCTGGATCTGGCCGAGCCCGCCGCCGTTGAGCACCGAGGACACCGCGGCCAGGGTTTCCTCCGTGGTCGGGTACGGCTTGCTGTGCGCCAGCGGGATGACCGCGCCGGCGGCCAGACGACCCTGCGCCGGTTCGTCGACGGGGGGTGCGAGTTCGACGTGCAGCGAACCCAGCAGGCTGGTCTGTCCGAGTTTGGCCGTCGCGTTGGCCGGCAGGTTCACCGAGCCGGCGAGGGTGATCGTCATCAGCGCATGCCAGCCCTGGCGCTCGATCCGGGTGACGGTGCCGACGGACACGTCGGCGACCCGTACCCGGGAATTCGGCTCGAGGTTGCTCACATCCGGCATCTGGACCTGGATCTGGAATGACCCCGGGCCCCTGCCCTGTGTGCCCGGCATCGGCAGTGAATTCAGGCCGCGCCACTGCGCGCAGCCGCTCGACACCAGGATCCCGACCACCATGGCGACCAGGCCCGCGGCCCGGCAGACGCGATGGGCAGCCATCAGCCACCTCCATAGGGGGTCATCAGACCTGCGAGCCCGGCCTCGGGATCCGGCGTGGTGGCCGGCGAGACTGGTGCCGCGACGGCTTCGGCGGGCGGCACGAAATCCGGCCGCATCCAGGGTTCGCTGTAGGTGATCTCGTTGGGTCTGGCCTGTGCCCCGACGGGCACGTTGAACCCCAGCGGCGGAAAATTGTACTGGCGGTTCTTCACGATCGGGGCCATGTATTGCGCACACAGTTTGGCGGACTGTTCACCGTTGAGCCGTGACGCCGCCTGGATCGTGCCGCACAGGAATTCGATCGGGTTGGAGAAGTTGTTGACCGCCAGCGCTCCGGTCAGCGCGCCGTTGGACGGCTCGTAGATGTTGGCGAAGTTCCCGACCGTGGTGGGCGCGATGTGCAGCGTCTGCTCGATATCGTCGAGGCTCGCCACCAGCGTGTCGGAGATCGAGGTCAGTTTGTCGGTGGTGGTGCCGATGACGTCGCGGTTCTCTTCGGCGAAGTTCTTCACCGCGGCCGCGGCGGTGTTGAGGTCGGCGACGGCGACCGCGACCTTGTCGGGGTTGTCGGCCAGCAGTGACGACACTGCTGCCAGGTTCCCGTTGAGTTGTTCGAGCGCACCCGCGCTGTCGTGCAGTGCCGTCACCACTGTGGACAGGTTGGTGAAGGTGGCGAAGATGTCGTCGCTGTGATCGCCGAGTGTGGACAGGGTCTGGGACAGCTTGATCACGGTGTCCCGGATCGAACTTCCTTGGCCCCTCACATTGTTCGCGGCAGTGTCGATGAGACCACCGAGGGTGCTGACGCCACCGGGCTCGGTCGGGCGGAGCAGGTCGGTCAACCGCTGCAGCTGATCCCGGAAGTCGTCCCATTCGACCGGGACCACCGTGCGGTCCTGCGGGATCACCGCGCCGTCGGCCATCACCGGTCCTGTGGTGTAGGCGGGGGTCAGCTGGATGGCGCGGCCGGTCACCAGTTGCGGGGAGAGGATCGCCGCCTTCGCATCGGCCGGGACGGACACCGCGCGGTCATAGACGAACGTCACCTTGGCCCGGTCGGGCTGCGGCTCGATGGTGAGCACTCGGCCCACCGGCACGCCGAGCACCCTGACGTCGTCACCGGGGAACAACCCGTTGCTGTTCTCGAAGTACGCGACGACGATATTGCGGTCGACCGCATCCTTGATGCGGACCGCCGCGACGACGCCGCACACCAGGATGGCCACCAGCGCGACCGCGAGCGTTGATCGGTGCCGAGCCAACCGGTTCATGGCTGCCCTCCGGGTGTCGGTGCGAGTGGCGGCGCCTCGCCGGGGGCGGGCACCAGCACGGTCGACGGTGTCGGCGCGATGGCAACCGGGGTGCTCGCCGGGGGGCCGGGCGGCGGACCGCCCGGGGCGGGTGGGGGCAGCGGCGCCCGATAGGGGTAGCGCGGATCGCCGGGATTGCCGGTGATCGCCTCGGGCAACGTCAGCGCGGGCGTCCCACCCTGACCGGTGCGCGGGAACGGCACCGGCAACGCGGGCGTGCCGGGCTGCCCGACGTGCGGATCGGTCAGCTCGCTGGGAGCCAGCACGTTCGGGTCGAGCCCGAGATCGGAGAACGCGGCGTCCATGAACGGCTGCACGAACTGGCCGGGAAGCAGGTTGGCGATGTAGGCCTTGAAGAACGGCCCCGACGACACTGACTCACCGAGCGACATCGCATAGGAATTCAGCAGTTTCACCGCCATCTGCAACCGGTCCTTACGGTTGTCCACGATGGTCAGCACCCCGTCGAGCTTTTCCAGCGCGGGTTTCAGCTCCGCGCGGTTGTCGTCGATGAACCCGGTCAGTTCCCGTGCCATCGCCGAGATGTTGAACCAGATCCGGTCGAGGGCGTCGCTCTGGGTGCGCAACTCGGTCAGCAGGGCGTTGGTGTCGCGGACGAGCCGGACCACCTGATCGGTCCGATCCGCCAGCACCCCGGTCACTTTCGCGGCGTCGCGCAGCAGGGACCGCATCTGTTCGTCGTGTGCGTTGATGGTCTGCGCGAACCGCGCGACCCCTTCTACCGCGGTCTTCAGGTGCGGCGGGGTGTCGGCGAAGGTCTCCGACAGCGTCGCCAGCGACGCCGACAGCTGGTCGGTGTCCAGGCCGCTGACCGTGGTGGCCAGATCACCCAGCGCGTCGGGCAGCTGGTAGGGCGAGCTGGTGCGGTCCAGCGGGATGGGGCCGTCGAGCTGGCCGCCGCCGCGCGGGATGACGTTGAGAACCTTTGTTCCCAACAGGCTTTTCGTCCTGATCACGGCCTCGCTCTGATCTCCGATGGCGATGTTGTCGGCGATCGTGAACGTGATGCGGACCCGCGACCCGTCGAGCGCGATGTCGGACACCTTACCCACCGGGTATCCGGACACCTCGACGCCGGCGCCGTTGAACAGCCCACCGGCGTCGGCGAAGTACGCCGAGTACTCGCGGCCATGGTTCAGGAACGGCAGGTTCTGGTACTGCAGCGCGGCGGTCACGGCGACCGCGGTGACGGCGACCCCGATCGCCCCCACCACGACAGGGTTGCGTTCACTGATCGTCTTCATCGCGGTGTGCACCGTCCACTGTCCTGGCCGGCCACTTTGACATAGACGGGCTGGCCTCCTTTGCCGTTGAGCTTGAGCACGATCTCGCACAGGTAGAAGCTGAAGAAGTCGCCGTAGAGGCCCTGCCGGCCGAGCGCCTGGTACTTGTCCGGCAGGGTGTTCAGCAGGTTGTCGAGGTACTCGTGGTCGGCGACCGCGATCGCGGCGGCGCGGTCGGCCTCGAGGATGACCTGGCGCAGCGCCGGCCGCGAGGCCGTCAGCAGATCGGCCAGCGATGCGGAGGCGGCGTTCGTGTGGGCGATCGCCGCCGAGATGTCGGTGCGGCGCGCGGCCAGCCCGTGCACCAGCTCCGACAGCGACGCCACCGCGGTGTCGAACCGGTCGCTCTGCGCCCCGATCGATCCCAGGACGATGTTGAGGTTGTCGACCACCTGTCCGATCAGCTGGTCCCGGTCGGCGAGCGAGTTGGACACCGCAGCCGCCTGATCGAGGAAGGACCCGATCGTCGGGCCCTGTCCCTGCAGGGCCGAGATGAGCTGGCCGCTGAGTTCGTTGACCTGGTCGGGATCCAGGGCTCGGAACAGGGGCCGGAATCCACCGATCAGCGCGTCGAGGTCGAGGGCGGGTGCGGTGCGCGCCAGCGGGATGGTGCCGTGCTGCGCCAGCGTGCGCATCCCCCCGGCACCCTCCTCGAGCGCGAGATACCGTCCGCCGAAGAGGTTGTCGTAGCGGATGGCGGCGCGGGTGCCCTCGGTGAGGACGACGGTGTCGTCGGTGCTGAAGGTGACGTCGACGGTCGCATCGTCGTCGACCCTGATCCCCTCGACCTTCCCGATTTCCACACCGGCGATCCGCACCATGTCACCGGTCTTCAGCCCCGAGACGTTGCTGAACTCGGCTCGGTAGGTGGTTCCGGCGCCAAACCTGAACTGGGCGAAAACCGTGAGCAAGGCGAAGGTTCCCAGCGCGCAGACAGTCAGGAACACCCCGAGGCGCCATGCGGCGGCTCCGAAATTGCCTCTCATGGTGCGGGTGGTCCTCCCGGCTCGGGCGGCGCGGCGGGCGCCGGCGGTAAGCCCGGCCACAGCGGGACACCGCCTGGGCCGTAGAGCGCGGCTCCGTATGGCGCGCCCCCGGGGGGCGGGGTCGGCCCCGGAGCGGGGCCGGGCAGGCACTGGCGGACGCTGGGCCGTTCGGGCACCGCGCGGGTGACCGGGAAGTAGTCGGCCCAGCAGGGGTGCCCGATGCCCGGGTTAGGCCGGAAGTCCAGGCCGGTGCCCCACCCGGTGTTGGTCACCAGTTGGCGCACCGGGAAGTTCTTGGTCGCGTCCGGCAGCGACCCGCAGCCGGGTTGGCCGCCCGGGCCACCCTTGGCGGCGATGATCGGCAGGTTCTGCGGGAACTGGTAGGGGTCGTTGCCGCCCAGCAGTGCGACGTCGAGCTGGATCGACTTGCCGTTGGCCCCGCCCCAGATGTCGTAGCCACCGTTCTCCAGGAACCACGTCGCGCCCTGCAACCAGCAGGTGTAGACCGGCTCGTACTTGTGCAGCAGAGCGGTGGTGGGTGCGAAGGTGTTGACCGCGTCGATCAGGCTGTCCTTGCTGCCGGCAAGCAGCGTGGTTCCCGACTCGGCGAATCCGGTCATGTTGAGCAACAACGCATCGAGTTCGGCGCTGTGCCCGACGACCGTGCGGCTGGTGGTGCTCGCGGCTGCCAGGGTCGACACGATCTCGTCGGCGACCGCGTCATAGGTGTCGTTGAACTCCTTGAACGAGCGCCAATCCTGGTGGAACGTCTCGCTGCGCGCGTTGAGCTCCGTCAACACCGTATCGAGGCCCGCCATGGCGTCCCCCATCCGCTGCCCCTGCCCCCGCACCGCATCGGCGACGGCGCTCAGTACCGCGTTGACCTTGGCCGGATCCACCATCTGCAGCAGCTCGACGATGTTCTCGAAGACGGTGTTCACCTCGGTACTGACGTTGCGCGACAACAGGATCGATCCGGGCGCCAGTCGATCTGGGCTCGGATGAGCGGGCGGGACGAGCTCGACGAACTTCGCGCCGAACGCGGTGGTGACCGAGATCTGGGCCTCGACGTTGGCGGGAATTCTGGCGATCTGGGCCGGGTCGATCTCGAGCAGCAACCGGACCGGCCCGGTGCCGCCCTCGATGCGCCCCACCCGGCCCACCGGTACACCACGCATCTTGACCTTCGCGCCGGTCTCCATCACCAGCCCGGCACGGTCCGCGGTCAACGTGACCGGGACGTAGGAGCGGAACGTCCCACCGAACGCGGCCGCGGTCGCCGCGACGAACAGAGCGAGGACGGCCACCATGATCAGCGCCCACCACGCGCTGTGCAGCTTGTGCTGTCCGGGTCTGGATTCCATTGTCAGCCCGCCAAGTTGAAGTTTCCGGATTGACCGTAGATGGCCAGCGAGATCATCACGATCTCCACCGCGGCGACCACCATGGACGTGCGCACGGCGCGGCCGACCGCTTCGCCGACACCGGCAGGCCCACCACGGGCGGTGTACCCGTAGTAGGTGTGCACGAGCATGATGACCACGGTGATCGCGACCGACTGCAGGAACGACCACACCAGGTCGGTGGGGTTGAGGAACGTGTTGAAGTAATGGTCGTACACGCCGGAGCCCTGCCCGTAGATCGCGGTGGTGCCGGTCCGGGCGGCCAGGAACGCCATCATGACGGCGATGCAGTACAGCGGGATCACCACGACAATGCCCGCCAGCACCCGCGTCGACGCCAGATACGTGACGCTGCGGATGCCGATCACCTCGAGGGCGTCGATCTCCTCGTTGATCCTCATCGCCCCCAACTGCGCCGTGGCGCCGGCCCCGATGGTGGCCGACAGCGCGACCGCGGTCGTGCCGGGGACGATGAGGCGGACGTTGAAGAACGCGGAGGCGAAGCCGGTCAGCGCCTCGACACCGACGGAGGCGAACTGGTTGTAGCCCTGCACGGCCACCAGCGCTCCGGTGGTGATGGTCAGGAACCCGACGATGGCGACGGTACCACCGACGATGGCCAATGCTCCTGTGCCCAAACCCATTTGCGCGATGAGCCGGAGAACCTCGCCGGGATACCGGTGGACGGCGTCGGGGATGGAGGCCACCGTGGCGGCGAAGAACCGGGTTTGATCCCCCAGCTGGATCCAGCCGCCGACGGCGGTGTCGACTGCCCGGTGCAGCCGGGCGCGGGGGCGGCTGGGTGTTGTCGCGGCCATGGTGCTCATGTCACTGCACCGTGAACTGGATGCCGACCGCGGTGACGATCACGTTGATCGCGAACAGCACCATGAAGGTGAAGACCACGGTCTCGTTGACGGCATTGCCCACACCGGCGGGCCCGCCGCCCACGGATGTGCCCTTGTAGCAGGCGATCAGACCGGCGGCCAGCCCGAACAGCGCGGCCTTGGTGAGCGCCACGAACACGTCCGCGGCACCGGTCAGCAGCGTCATGCCCGCGATGAACGCGCCTGCCGAGACGTGCTGGACGAACACGCAGAACAGGAAGGCTCCCGCCAGCCCGGCGATGATCACGGTGGACGACAGCGCCAGCGCCACCGTCGTCGCGGCCAGCACCCGGGGTACCACCAGCGCCTGGATCGGGTTGATCCCCATCACCTTCATCGCGTCGAGCTCCTCGCGGATGGTGCGAGCCCCCAGGTCGGCGCACATGGCCGTGGCGCCCGCCCCGGACACCACCAGTACCGTGACGATCGGTCCGATCTGGTTCACCGTGCCGATCGCCGCGCCGGTGCCTGCGAAGTCGGCCGCCCCGAACTCGGTCAGCAGGATGTTGAAGGTGAAGACCAGCAGGACCGAGTACGGCAACGTCAGCATCAACGCGGGCAGCATCGACACCCGGGCGACGAACCAGGTCTGCTGGACGTACTCCCGCCACGCGAAGGGTGGCTTGACCATTGCGACCAGGGTGTCGATCGCCATGGCGAAGAACCCGCCGAGCGCGCCCAGCGGCTTGGTGGCCAACGCGGCGCCCGCCATCAGATCACCCCCCGCGGGTCGCGGCGGCGACGACGGACGCCGACAGATACCCCATCGGGCCCTGCTGGTCTGCGGGCCTCATCGTCCGATCGCACCGCCGAAAGGTAACGATCGGGCCACCCGGCGGGCTGCTCCAATGTGAGGGATATCGGTCCCCCCTTCGAGGGTGTTTGCCAATATCGCCTGGTCGCGGCCCATCGAGCAGTGGTGATAGCAAGCGCGGCAGCAGGTTTCGAGTGCCGTGGGTCCATGACCGGTCATGTGCCGGGCCACCACCGCGTCGGCCTCGGCGCCGGGATCCGCGGGCCTGCCGACAGCGACTAGCAATCCTTGATTCACTAATGCAAGATGGAAGTCCCACGTCATGGTGGTCTTCTGCTGAACACAGATTCACTGGAGGTAGGACATCAGCGCAGCACCGGCCGGACCGGGCACCTCGGTGCGCACCCGGGATCCAGAACGGAAGAGCAGGATCCTCGCGGCCGCCGCCGACCTCGTCGCCCGAAAGGGTTTCCACGCAGTGTCCATCGCCGAGATCGGCGCCGCGGCGGGGATCACCGGGTCCGGTATCTACCGCCATTTCGACAGCAAATCGGCGGTGCTGGTGGCGCTGTTCGACCGGGTGATCGACGAATTACTGAGCGATGAACAGCGGATCCTCGACACCGTCTCCGATCTCAGATCCGCCCTGGATGCGTTGATCACCGGCCAGGTGGACTTCGTCGTCGACGATCGCAGGCTCGCGCAGGTCTACTACAACGAGATCAACAACCTGCCCGAGGAGGACCGCAGGCGGTTGCGGCGCAAGCAGCGTCTGTACCTCGAGGAGTGGGTGCACCTGGTCGGTGAGCTCCGCGCCGACCTGACCGACGCCGAAGCACGCACCGTCGTGCACGCGGTGATCGGCGCGATCCAGTCGCCCCTGTTCCACAACACCGGCCTGCCCGAGGCCAGGCTGCGGGTGTTGCTGCGCGACGCCGCGCGAGCGGTGCTGGGGCTCGACGGCTGACCTGCCGCGCGGTCAGCGCGGCGCGGCCCCGTGCAGTGCCGGTTCGGCCTCTTCGCGGACCTCGACTGCTACCGGCCCGTGCGGAAGGAAGCGGCTGAGCCCGTACACCGCGACGCTGCACATGCCGATGCTGAGCAGCGTGGCCGCCCAGATCATCGGCGCCGACGCCAGGCCGCCGTCGAGATGCATGGCGATGATCACCGGCGCGCCGAGGCCGAAGTTCGCGCCGAAGAACGTCATCGGGAACACGACGAGCAGGCTCAGCAACCCCCACCCGGTGGACACCTGCCGCCAGATCAGCACCGCGATCACGGTGAACAGCACCACCTGCGTGCCCTCCAGCACCCCGATGACCAGTGGGTAGTTCCAGATCCGCAGGACGTAGGGCCCGTAGTAGGTGTAGACGTCGGTGCCGGTACCGACGACCTCGAAGACGCAGGAGGCCGCGATCTCGGCACCCCACACCAGGAACAGGCCCCGGCGCCCCAGCCGCCCGTCGTAGATCAGACGACCGGCGTACAGGCAGGCGGTGGCGTAGAGGATCACGTACCCGCTGTGCGTCCAGATCGGTTGCAGAACATGGAAGGCCGAGAAGTGCATGTAACCCCCGCCGGGTGCGCCGTTGTGGGCGTCGTAGAACCACAGGTCGAACGCGACGTCGTACAGCGGCTCGGCGTAGGCGCCGATTCCGGCGGCCAAGATCGCGATGAGGTAGAAAGGCGTGCGCTGTTTGACGCCCATCCGGATCGCGATCAGCACCATCGCCGCGACGATCCCCCAGCTCACCCAGGTGAAGATGCTCTGCCACAGCAAGTCCAGCTCATGCGCCATGACTTCGGCCGACATCCGTCCCATCGGGTCCTCCTTGTGCGCCGGGTGTTCCCCACACCTACTCGGGTGCACCGCACGGTACTGCCGCCGTCACCCGGAACGCAGTGTCCTGGGGAGGATTTGACTCCCCCTGCGGGGTGATCCGGGTTGGCCGGCGACCCACCGGCTGCCAGGCTGGCACGGTGAAGATCGATGCGAACATCGGCGGCTCCATCGACGGCACCGCGGGCGCGGACCTCGGCACGCTCGCCGATCAGGTGTGCTCGGCCGAGGATCTCGGCTTCGACGGGGTGTGGTCGACCGAGGTGAGCCGGGATCCGTTCCTGCCGTTGCTGTTGGCCGCCGACAAGAGCGCCACCCTGCAGATCGGGACCGCCGTGGCGGTGGCCTTCGCCAGGAGCCCGATGACGATGGCGACGGTGGCCAACGACCTCAACGCCTACAGCCGGGGCCGGTTCGTGCTGGGGCTGGGCTCGCAGATCCAGGCGCACATCGAACGGCGTTTCAGCATGCCGTGGTCGGCGCCGGCCAGACGCATGCACGAGTACATCGACGCGCTGCACGCCATCTGGCGCTGCTGGGAGACCGGCGAGAAACTCGACTTCCACGGCGAGCACTACCGGCACACCCTGATGACCCCGATGTTCCGGCCCGACCCGCATCCGTTCGGCCCGCCGCGCGTCATGCTGGCCGCGGTGGGTCCGCAGATGACGGCGGTGGCCGCCGAACTGGCCGACGGCCTTCTGGCGCATGGTTTCACTAGCCGGCGATACCTGCAGGAGGTGACGGTGCCCGCCATCGAGGCGACGCTGAGCGCCCACGGCCGCTCCCGCACCGACTTCACGATCGTCTACCCCGGCCTGGTGGTCACCGCGAGCACACCGCAGGAACGCGCGATCGCCGCGCAGCAGGTCCGGCGCCAGATCGCGTTCTACGGCGCGACACCCGCCTACCGCGACGTCCTCGACCTGCACGGGTGGGGCGATCTGCACTCGGAACTGCACCGCCTGTCGAAGGCCGGCGACTGGGCGGCGATGACGGAGCTGATCGACGACGAGATCCTCGAAACCTTCGCCGTCGTGGGCGAACCCGACGTGGTCGGGCGCGAGATCGTCGCGCGCTTCGCTGGTCTGGTGGACCGATTCACCCTTTACACGCCGTACCCCCTCGACGCCACCGCCCGCGCGGGCGTCGTCGAGGGGGTACGAACGAAAAACCGTCAGGCCGTCGCCGGCGCCTGAGCCGCGGACTCGAGCAGGAACTGCCCGATGTAGGTGCGGGTCTGATCGGCGTTGAGAGGCTGGAACATCGACGCCGCCGAGTCACGGTAGAGCCGCTCGAAGATCGTGCCGTGCCGGAACGACGACCCACCGACCATGCTCATGGCATGCCGTGACATGTGCATCACGTTGTCGGCGATGAACGTCTTCGCCAACCCCAGGTACGGGAAACGCAGCTCCGTCGGCCACAGCTTGTCCTTGCCGTCGATGAGGTCCTGGCAGGTCTGGTAGAGCACCCGTCGCGAGCACTCGACCCGCGACGCCATGTCCCCGATCCCGTCGATGATGTGTCCGACGCTCTTGACCTCGGTGTCGGCGGCGACGATCGCGCCGAACGTGGCACCGAGATGCTTCTTGGACAGCGTCGCGATCGACTCCTCCAGGATGCGCTGCTGCATACCCAGGTAGATGCTCGCGAACATCAGCGACGCCCACTCCAGGGTGCCGAACGCCCCGCTGCGCCAGTGGCTGACGAAACCGTCCTCTGGGACGAAGAAGCCGTCGAACACGATCGTCTGGGTGCCGGTGGCGTGCATGCCCAGGGCGTCCCACGTCTTCTCGATCCGGATCCCGTCGCCCACACCGTTCTCATCGACGTCGAAGTCGGCGATGAACAGTTTCTCGGCGGCGACCCGGCCGTCGAACGTGTCGGGGAGGTTGCCGTCGGCGTCGGTCTCGGTGGCGTTGGTCGTGATGATGGAGGCGGCCTCGCACAGGGTGCCCCAGGTCTTCTTGCCGTACAGGCGCCATCCGCCGTCCTTCTGCGGCACCGCCTGCATGTCGGCGAGCCCCGAGAAACCCGCGCGCTGCTCGGAGAACGGTCCGAACACCAATTCGCCGTCGGCCACCCGGCCGAGCCAGTACTTGTTCTGCTCCTCGCTCATCAGGTTCCCGGCGATGCCGACCATGATGTAGTGCATGTTGTAGGCCAGCGTGATCGCCGAGTCACCCTTGGACAGCTCCGAGACGACCTTCGAGACCTGCAGGATGTTGCCGCCCGGTCCCCCGAACGCCTTGGGTACCGGCAGCGCCCCCAGGCCGGACTTCTTGAAGACCTCGATGGACGGGTAGGCGAAGGTGTTCTCCTGGTCGTATTTCGGCCCGACCTCACGGAAGAACCGCGAAACCTCCTGTGCCTTGGCGAAATACGGTTCGAAATCGGCGTCCGTCAGATCCTGTTCCAGCATGTGTCACTCCCTACGATGATGGTGCGAGTCGCTCCGATGCTGCCCCGCGGCACGACCGACCACACCCCTCCCGGGGGGTAACTGGATCCAGCTTCGGGGGAAACCTCGCTGGTCAGGCTGGGTGCCACCGACGGCGACGCGGCCTCCTAACCGGGCCCTCTCCCTCCATGGGGCAATTCGTTTCCTCCCCTCGGTAGGCGCACTGCACGCGCGCGATCCATAGCGTCGAAGAGGTCTTGCCACCGCAGCGAGGAGAAGCTGAATGAGTCACACGTTCGCCGTCAAATGGCTGAAAGCGTTCCGCGAGAGCGCCGAGGCCGTCGTCGCGCTCTACGCCGAGGACTTCCTGTTCGAGGATCCGATCCTCGGCCAGTCGATCACTTCGCGCGAGGAGCTGCTCCGGGTCTTCGCGCCCTACGCGAACAAGGACACCGGCAACGGCATCGGCATCAACAACTTCCGGATCGACGAGGTCGTCGGCGACGAGCGCGCGGCGATCTACCGGTGGACCTGGCACGCCCCGACGGCCACCGCCTTCGTGGGCGTACCCACCGACGGGAAGGTGCCGGGCGCCCGCGGGATCACCTTCCACATCTACGACGAGAACGGCCTCATCAAGCGTGAGGAGAGCTTCTGGGATGTCTCGACGGCCGTCCGCGATCTGGGCCTGCCCGTCGACCCGACCGCCGTCGCCAAGCTGCCGGCCCTGGTCTGAGGAGGACGACCGATGAGTCTCGACACCACGATGGCCGCCCAGCACGCCGCCCGCTGGACCAACGCCCTGACCACCGACACCCAGGCCGCGGTGGACCTCTACGCCGACGACCTGGTCTACGACGACCACGCCGATTCCGACCACATGATCGACACCGCGATCACCAAGGACGAACTCACCCCCCGGCTGGCACCGTTCGCCAACACGGACAGCGACAACGGGGGCGGTATCCATACCTTCACCGTCACCGGTGCTTTCCAGCTCGCCGGCGTCAACGGGAACCCCGCGGTGCTGATCCTGTGGGACTGGGCCGGTGAGGGGTTGGCCACGTTCCGCGGTGTCCCCACCGAGGGCAAGAGCCTGTCCACTCGCGGGATCACCTGGCATCAGCTGGATTCCGATGGCCGCATCGCGCGGGAGACCACGTACTGGAACGACACCCCGGTGCTGCAGGAGCTCGGCCTTCCGATCATCACCCCCGAGTACTGGCTCGAAGGATTCGACCCGGCCGCGCTGGCGCGGTGAGGAGCGCGCCGACCGTGACCCCGCCACACGCCGGGCCCTGGGGGGTGCTGCCCGACATTCTCGATCGGGCCTGCACCTACTATGCGGGCCGCACCGCGATCGTCGACGGTGAGCGAAGCGTCACCTATCGCGAACTCCAGCTGTGGCGCAACCGCATCGCCAACGCCTTGCTCGCGATCGGGGTCCGCAAGGGTGATCGAGTGGGCCTGTTGATGCCCAACTGCCTGGAGTTCATCCCGGTGCAGCAGGCGGTGTGGGCGGCCGGCGCGGTGTTGGTGCAGATGCCGACCCGCGCCGCCGCCGCCGGCTTCCGGTCCAACCTGGCGCAGACCGACGCCACCGTGCTCGTCTACCACGCGACGTTCGAGGCTGCGGTCGCATCCATCCGCGACGAACTCCCGCAGTTGCACACCGTCGTTCGGGTGGGTGAGGTCGGCGAGCCGCTGCTCGACGCCGTCGACTTCACCACCGCGGTCGCCGAAGCGCCCGACAGCCGGCCCGAGGTGCACATCGACGAAAACGACGAGGCCTACGTCCTGTTCACGTCGGGCAGCACGGGTGAGCCCAAGGGCGTGGTCAATTCGCACCTCACCTGGAGCCACTACGCGATCTCGGCGGGTCTCGAGATCGGTGACATCCGTTTCGGCGAGGTGTTCGCCCACGGCGCGCCGCTGACCCACTTCACCCAGATCTTCGTCCTGCCCACGTTCATCCGCGGCGGCACCAACGTCATGCTGCCGGGTCTGGACGTCGAGTCCCTGCTGACCAATGTCGAGCGGTACCGGGTGACCGCGACCGCACTGGTCCCGACGATCGTCTACCTGCTGATGGATCACCCGGACCGGGACCGCTTCGACATCTGCAGCCTCGCCACGGTGATCTACGCCGGCGCCCCGATGGCTCCGGAACGGCTGCGCCAGGCACTCGACGAGTTCGGCCCGATCTTCGTCCAGACCTATGCGGGCACCGAACAGGGCTACATCTCGTGCCTGCGCAAGGACGAACACCTGCCCGGGCCCGGCGAGTCGGAACAGGACTGGGTGTCCCGGCTGGCTTCGGCCGGGCGGCCGCTGTTCACCGTGCAGGTCAGCATCCGCGACGACGACGGCCGCGCCCTGGGCACCGGTGAGGTCGGTGAGATCTGTTCGCGCCAGATCGGGCAGATGCTGGGCTATCTCGATCCGTCGCGCACCATCGAAACACTGCGCGACGGCTGGGTGCACACGGGCGATGTGGGACGCCTCGACAACGACGGCTTCCTCTACCTGGTGGACCGCAAGAAGGACATGGTGGTCAGCGGCGGGTTCAACGTCTTCCCCCGTCAGGTCGAGGACGTGCTGTGCAGCCATCCCACCGTCACTCAGGCGGCGGTGATCGGGATCCCGCACGAGAAGTGGGGTGAGTCGGTCCTGGCCATGGTGGTACCCCGCGCCGGCGAGCTCACCGACAGCCGCTTGGAGCGGGAACTCATCGACCATGTCAAGGCGACCCTCGGCAGTGTCCCCGCCCCCAAGCAGATCCTGTTCACCGAGGCCCTACCCCTGAATCCCGCCGGCAAGGTCGACAAGAAGGCGCTACGTAAACCGTACTGGCAGAACCGAACCCGCCAGGTCGGATGACCAAGGAGATCATGCAGTGACCACGCACTACCCGCTCTACATCGACGGCAAGTGGATCGACACCGAGGACACCTACGAGGTGCGCAGCCCGGCGACCGAAGAGCTGGTCGCCACCGTCGCCAAGGGCGACACCGGGCACGTCGACGCCGCGGTCGCCGCCGCGGCGGCGGCCTTCCAGGAGGGCACGTGGCGCCGCACTTCGCCGGTCGAGCGCGCCGCGGTGGTCAACACCGTTGCGGCGCGGCTGATGGAGCGGGCCGACGAACTAGCGGCGCTGCAGTCGCGGGAGAACGGTGCGACGGTCCGCATCACCGGCGCGCTGCACGTCGGCCTGTCCGCAGCCCAACTGCAGTACGTCGCAGCGCTGGCCACCGAATACCCCTGGGAGACCGACGGTCCGGCGATCGAACCGATCCCGGCTGCCGGGATCATCGTGCGCCAGCCCATCGGGGTGGTCGCGGCCATCGTGCCGTGGAACATCCCGCTGCTGACCACGGTGTGGAAGATCGGGCCGGCACTGGTCGCCGGGAATTCGGTGGTGCTCAAGCCGGACGAGCACGCGCCGTTGCTGCCGCTCGAGTTGGTCCGGGAGTTCGACGCGGCAGGTCTGCCGCCCGGTGTGCTCAACGTCGTCACCGGCGACGGTGAGCCGGTGGGTGCGCACCTGTCCGGCCATCCCGGTGTCCAGAAGGTGGCCTTCACCGGCTCCACCGCGGTCGGCAAGAGCATCCTGCGGCAATCCGCCGACTCCATCCGCCGGGTCACCCTGGAACTGGGCGGCAAGGGCGCCAACGTCATTCTCGACGACGCCGATCTCGACATGGCGGTCGACGGCGCCCTGTTCGCCTGCATGGCCAACAACGGCGAGGCGTGCGAGGCCGGCACCCGCCTGCTGGTGCCGGCGAGCGCGCGCGACACGATCGTCGCGAAACTGGTCGAGCGGGCGGCGACGCTGCGGCTGGGCGATCCGCTGGAGCCGACGACGCACGTGGGCCCGATCATCAACGCCCACCAACGCGACCGCATCCTCGACTACTTCCGGGTCGCCGCCGACGAGGGTGCCACCGTCGCCCTCGGTGGCGGGACCCCGACCGGTCCGGGATTCGAGCGCGGATACTGGATCGAGCCGACGATCTTCGTCGATGTCACCAACGACATGCGGATCGCCCGCGAAGAGGTTTTCGGGCCGGTGCTGGTCGTGCTCACCTACGAGTCCGTCGACGACGCCATCCGCATCGCCAATGACACGAATTACGGTCTCTCCGCCGGTGTCTGGGGCAGCGAGGAACGCGCGCTCGAGGTGGCGCGCCGGCTCGACGCCGGCATGGTGTGGGTGAACAACTGGCACGTCATCCACCCGGCATATCCGTTCGGCGGTTTCAAGGAGAGCGGGCTGGGGCGCGAAGGCGGGCCCCATGCCATCGACGAGTACGTCGAGGAGAAGTTCATCTCGCTCGACCGCTCCGGCGGGATCGAGAACAAGGCCTTCGCCATCGTCATCGACCCCGCCCTGCGATGACCCAAGACATCGCGGACATCGCGGTGCGCGGACCGGTCCGGGTCGTCGTCGACTCCGACGGGCGGTGCGCGGATCTGGGACCCGAGTTCACCCGGGTGCAGGGCCGGGATCTGCGCCGGGTCGCCCAGCTGGCGGCCGCGGCGCGCCGGGACAGTCCCGACGCCGATGTGCTCGTCGACATCGACGTGGTCCTCGATCACAGCGCCGCCGCCGCGCGGCAGCGCTGGGACACCGAAGGCGGGCCGTGCTCACCCGAGACACTGACCTACATCGGCACTCCCGAGGGCCTGGCGGGACTGGTCGCCGACATCCACGCGCTCGGCATGTGCGACGGTGCGGTGCTCAGGGCGCTGCTGCCCGGTGTCGCGGAGCTCATCCGGGTCCGGGTGCTGCCCATGCTGGCCACGCTGGCTCCCGCGATCACCGCGGGCCCGATCAGCTGGCGTTGAGCGCCCAGGCAATGGCCTGGGCCCGGTTGACGGCACCGTACTTGCGCAGGATGTGCTTGACGTGTGACTTGACGGTGCCTTCGGTGATGACGAGGCGCTCGGCGATCTCCTGATTGCTCGCCCCGGTCACCATCAGATCGAAGACGTCCCTTTCCCGTTCGGTCAGCCCCACCGGTTTCCGGCCCGGTCCCGTCGCGGGGTCGTCGCCGGCCTCGACCCGGCGCACGGCGGCGAGATCGGATTCGCAGAGCTCGTCGATCCGGTCCAGGGCGCCGAAGAACAAGTCGCGCACGTCGTCGCGTTGCGCCTTGAGACGTTCGATCAGCACGGCCCTTTCGTACAGATGGCTGAAGCCGTCGGCGAAGGCCCACAACACATCTCGATCGGTCTCGTCGACCCGGCGGGCGAGCGGGTGATGGTCGGTGTGCAGGAAACCGATGACGTCGGTGCCGACCACCAGCGGAGCCACCACGTAGGACCGGGACTGGCCGGCTTGCACGATCAGGGGCCGGTAGACGGGCGCGCTCGCCGTGTCGTAGACCAGCGATGGCCGTCGGCGTGACAGCATCTCGGCCTCCGGGGCACCGCCGGTCAGCGGTATCGTCTGCGAGGTCCAGTCGCTGAACCACGACGGGGTCTGCTCGTCCCAGCGGGTGTTGATCGTCAACGGCTTCCAGCCGCGGCCCTCCACCTTCGACAGCACCGCGCGGTGAAAGCCGCACCGCAACACCAGTTCCTCGCAGGCGTTGTCCAGCAGCGCAGCCGAATCCGGCACTCCCCTGAGCCGCCCCAGACCCGCCGCGCAGTCCGCCAGTCGATGACCGCGCATCGCGGTGGCGTGCAGGTACCAGTCCATGGCGAGCTGCTGCAGATCCAGGATCAGATCGAAGAGCAGCTGCGCCTGCTGCTGTTCGCTGCTGGGCAGGACGTGCAGCTGTTCGATACAGACCCGGGTCAGCACGGACAGCGTCTCGGCGCAGCGTCGCGGTACGTCCCACTCGACGGCCGGCAGGGTGACGGTGCCATGCACGGCGGCGTCCACCCGGCTGCGCAGTTCGTGCAGACGGTCCACCATGTCGATTTCCGGGGACCACCAGTCGCTGCCCGGCCGAGACGCCGCCGTACTGCGCGAATTGTCGCTGACCATCAAGACACTCATCGCGGCCGCCGTTCTCCGTCACGGGTTTCTCGTAGATAGCACGCGATCGCGGCGGCCCGGTTCCCGGCGCCGAGTTTGTGCAGAATGTGTTTGACGTGTGATTTGACGGTGCTCTCGGCCACCGTCAAGCGGTCGGCCAGCTGCGCGTTGGTGGCACCGCTGGCCAGGATCTCGAGCACCTCTCGCTCGCGGGCGGTGAGCCTGCTCAAGCGGCCACCGTCCCGCCGCGCCGCGTTGTCCCGGTCCGGACCGACGGGGGTGGCGGATTCGCGCACCGCCGACAGGGTCGAGGCCGGCCCGAGGCCGATGGGCCACGTCTCGGACGGTCCGTCCAACGCGGCGGCACACGCCGCCGCGACCTCACGCCGCTGGCGGTTGCCGCGCTCGATCAGGTCGGCGCGCTCGTATGCCACCGCGACCCCGTCGGCGAACAGGCGCAACAGGTCCCGGTCCAACTCGGTCAGCGCCCTGCCACCCGTGCCCGCGTCGGCGTGGAGCAGCCCGATCACCGTCGAGCCCGCGACGACCGGCGCGACGACGTACTCGGGGGTGCCGGTCCGCTCGATCAGCCGACGATGCACTCGCGGCTCGTCGGCCGTGTCCCGGACCAACGCCGGCAGCCGGCGCCGGACGACTTCGGCCTCCACCAGCGGGGTGGCCAGCGGGACCACGAAGGCGTCCACCCCGGCGCCGGTGTCGTCCACATCGACGACTACCCGGCGGTCGGCGGTGAGCACATACAACGTCACCGGCGACCAGGTCGAGCCCGCCACGTGTGACACCATGACCCGGTCGAACACTCCGGTTCCGCAGAGTTCGCGGGCCGCGCAGTCCAACAGGTCCGACAGGTCGGGCGTGTCCCGCACCTGGGTCAGCGCATCCAGCAACGCGCCGAGATCGCGGCTGGCCTGCCGGGCGGACACCGCGCTCAGCTGGGTCAACGCCGCCTCGGCACGAGCCAGCTGGTTCGCGGACCCGGCAAAATCGCGGGCTGCCAGGTGCAGGTCGATGGGAGCTCCTCTCCCCGGAACCGGATGCGGTTCACGATTTACTAACGCGCTCATCTTTGGTGACACATGTCACTTTGTCAAACTCCCGTGGATCGGCGGTTCATTGCAGGCCAGTCCGGCACTATCCGGGGTGCAGACCCGGGACGCTTGGACGCCAGTCAGTTGAGTTAGTTATTCTAGATTCACTATGGCCGACAGGATCCGAGATCACATGCCCCCTCTTTCCCCGCGGCCCGTCCTGTGGCCCGATCGCCTCGCATTGCCGGTCATCGCCGCGCCGATGACCGCCGTGTCCTCGGTCGAGCTCGTGCTCTGCGCGTGTCGGCACGGCGTGATCGGATCCTTCCCGACGCACAACGCCCGCTCCGCGAGCGAACTGGCCGACTGGTTGCGCCGGCTCTCGGCCGAACTGGATGTCGCCGCGGCCCCGGTCGCGCCCAACCTGGTGGTGCACCGGAGCAACCCCCGCCGCACCGCGGATCTGCAGGTGCTGACCGACCACGGGGTGGAGCTGGTGATCACCAGCGTCGGTTCACCCGCGCCGGTCGTCGGACCCCTGCACGACGCGGGCGCACTCGTCTTCGCCGATGTCGCCAGCCTGGATCAGGCGTCCCGCGCGATCGACGCCGGCGTCGACGGCCTGGTCCTGCTGACCGCGGGTGCCGGGGGCCAGACCGGGTGGGCCAATCCGTTCGCCTTCACCCGCGCGGTCCGGCAACGATTCGACGGACCACTGGTGCTGGCCGGCGGCATCACCGACGGTCGATCGGTGCTGGCTGCACAAGTGCTGGGCGCCGATTTCGTCTATCTCGGCACGCGGTTCATCGCCACCCATCAGAGCGCGGCGAGCGCGGACTACCGCCGTGCACTGGTGGCGTCCACCCTCGACGACGTCCGGCTATCCGACCGCGTCGGCGGGATCCCGGCCAGCCTGCTCGGGTGTTGGCTCGACGCGCAGGAACCGCCGTCGACCGCCCCGGCCGGCTCCGGGTTCGCCCAGGAGCAGCTGCTGTCCAACCGGGACGCGTGGAGCGCCGGGCACAGTGTCTCTGGGGTGCACGAGATCGTCGACGCCGGGGTTCTGGTCGACGAACTGGTGATGGGCTACCGCCACGCCTGGGGCGATCTCACCGCGGTGCCCCGGTGAGGGCACACGCCGGTTGCGTCAGCACACCTACTCCGCTCGTAGCCAAAGCATCACCCCTTGGGGGTGTCATCCCCCTTTCCCCTTGTCGCCCAATGGAACTCACTTACAATGAGGTAACCCACCGGCTACGTCGCCTCGTCGACACCCATCGTTAAGGACCCCGATGACCGTGCTGACGTCGGAGGTGGACACCACCTCCGAAGCGTTCCTGACCAATGTCGAAGTCCAATCGGCGGCCGTCGCCGAGCTCGACCGGCAACTCGCCCTGGTCGTCGCGGGTGGCGGTGAACGGTATGTGCAACGCCACCGTGATCGCGGCAAATTGCTCGCGCGCGAACGCATCGAGCTGCTGATCGACCGCGACGCACCGTTCATGGAGCTATCCGCCCTGGCCGCCTGGGGTACGGAGTTCAACGTGGGCGCGGCCATCGTCACCGGGGTCGGCGTCGTCTCCGGTGTCGAGTGCGTCGTCATCGCCCATGACCCCACCGTGCGGGGCGGCACGATGAACCCGTACACGCTCCGGAAGAACCTGCGTGCCCTCGAGATCGCGCGGGTCAACCGGCTGCCCGTGGTGTATCTCGTCGAGTCCGGCGGTGCCGACCTGCCCACCCAGTCCGAACTGTTCGTGCACGCGGGCCGGATCTTCCGCGATCTCACCGAACTGTCGTCGATGGGAATCCCCACCATCTCCCTGGTTTTCGGGAACTCGACCGCCGGTGGGGCGTATGTCCCCGGCATGTGCGACTACGCGGTGCTCGTCGACAAGCAGGCGAAGGTGTTCCTCGGCGGGCCGCCGCTGGTCAAGATGGCCACCGGCGAAGAGGCCGACGACGAGGCGCTGGGCGGTGCCGATATGCACACCAGGGTGTCGGGGCTGGGCGACTACTTCGCCGTGGACGAGGTCGATGCCATCCGGATCGGCAGAGACATCGCCGCCCACCTGAACTGGCGCAAGCTGGGACCCGGTCCCACCGCGCCGGCCGACGAACCGCTGTACGACAGCGCGGAACTGCTCGGTATCGCTTCCGGTGACTCCCGGGTGCCCTTCGATCCCCGCGAGGTGATCGCGCGCATCGCCGACGGTTCGCGCTTCTCGGAGTACAAGCCGCGCTGGGGTACCAGCCTGGCCACCGGTTGGGCTTCCATCCACGGCTTCCCGGTCGGCATCCTGGCCAACACCCGCGGCGTGCTGTTCAGCGAAGAATCCAAGAAGGCAACCGAATTCATCCTGCTGGCCAACCAGACCGACACCCCGCTGATCTTCCTGCAGAACGTCACCGGTTTCATGGTCGGCACCGAGTACGAGCAGGGCGGCATCATCAAGGACGGCGCGAAGATGATCAACGCCGTCACCAACAGCACCGTCCCGCACATCACCGTCAACATGGGCGGGTCGTTCGGCGCGGGCAACTACGGCATGTCGGGCCGGGCGTACGACCCTCGCTTCATGTTCAGCTGGGTCAACGCCAAGCTGGCGGTGATGGGCGCCGCCCAACTCGCCGGTGTGTTGTCCATCGTCGGAAAAGCCGCCGCCGCGGCGGCCGGACGGGAGTTCGACCACGAGGAGGACGCCCGGCGCACCGCCGAGATCGAGGCGCAGATCGAGCGGGAATCACACTCCTTCTTCGTCTCCGCGCGGATATACGACGACGGGGTGATCGATCCCCGGGACACCCGGTCGGTGCTCGGGATGGCGTTGTCGGCCGTGCATTCCAATGTCGTGGCGGGCCGGCGCGGCTTCGGCGTCTTCAGGATGTGAGACAGAAGAACATGACCATCACCATTTCCACGTTGCTCATCGCCAATCGCGGCGAGATCGCCTCCCGCATCATCCGAACCGCGCGGGCGATGGACATCGGCACCGTAGCGCTGTATTCGGACGCCGACCGTGACGCACCGTACGTGGGCCAGGCCGACGAGTCCGTCCGCCTTCCCGGCACCGCGCCCGCCGAGACCTATCTGCGGGTCGACAAGGTGCTGGCCGCCGCGCAGCGCACCGGCGCACAGGCGATCCATCCGGGATACGGATTCCTCTCGGAGAACGCTGAATTCGCGTCCGCCTGCGCGCGAGAGGGGATCATCTTCGTCGGGCCGAGCCCGGCGGCCATCACCGCGATGGGGTCGAAGATCGCGGCCAAGGATCTGATGCGGGCGGCGGGTGTTCCGGTACTGCCGGGCGTGACGATCGAGAACGACGAGCAGCAGGATCTGGACCGGCTGAGGGCGGCGGCAGCCGAGATCGGTTTCCCGATCCTGGTGAAGGCGGCCTTCGGCGGTGGTGGCCGGGGGATGCGCATCGTGCGCCGCGAGGATGAACTCGTCGAGGCCGTCAGCGGTGCCCGCCGGGAAGCGGCGTCGGCGTTCGGGGACGGAACGGTGTTCCTCGAGAAGTTCGTCGAGTCCCCACGCCATATCGAGGTCCAGATCTTCGGCGACAGTCACGGCACCGTGGTCCACCTCGGCGAACGGGAATGCTCGATCCAGCGCCGGTACCAGAAGATCATCGAGGAAGCACCGTCGACCGCCGTCGACGAGACCCTGCGCGACGAACTCGGCCGCGCCGCGGTCGCCGCCGGTAAAGCACTGGCGTACGAGGGGGCGGGGACCGTCGAGTTCGTGATGGCCCCCGACGGGGCGTTCTACTTCCTCGAGGTCAATACCCGACTGCAGGTCGAACACCCGGTCACGGAACTGGTGACGGGGATCGACCTGGTCCGGGCGCAGCTGTTGGTGGCCGCCGGGCATCCGCTCCCGACGGAGATGTTGCACACCACACCGCGCGGACATGCGGTCGAGGTCCGCTTGTACGCCGAAGACGTCGCAGCCGGCTTCATCCCGGTTGCCGGGACCCTCGAAACGCTCGAATTCCCCGATTTCGACGGCGTGCGGGTCGACGCCGGCTTCCGGTCGGGGTCCACGGTCAGCACCTTCTACGATCCGATGCTGGCGAAGGTGATCGGCCTCGGCGCCGACCGGGCCGAGGCGTGCGCCCGGGTGGCACGGGCCCTGACCGAGACCCGGATCCACGGCGTCACCACCAACCGCGATCTGCTGGTGGCGATCTTGCGGGAACCGTCGTTCCTCGCCGGCGACATCGACACCGGATACCTCGAGCGCTTCGATCCGGTGCAGCTCACCGCCGCGGCGACGAGCCCCGACACCGTGCGCACCCACGCCCTGGCCGCCGCGTTGGCCGCTCAGGCGGGCCGCCGGGCCCAGACCCCGGTCCTGCCCGGGCTGCCGTCGGGCTGGCGGACCGTGGTGAGCCAAGACCAGGTCACCGCCTTCGTCGTCGGCGAGGACACCGTGGAAGTCCGGTACCGGTTCGAGCGGGGCACCCTCTCGGCCAGTGTCGGCGATTGGCAACCGCACGTGCGCATCCTGTCCTCGTCGGCCGGACACCTCGACGCCGAGATCGACGGCGTGCGCCGCATGTTCCGCGTAAAAGCCTGCGGCTCCGTGTATTTCGTCGACAGTTCGCTCGGATCCTCGACGCTGGCGGAAGTGAACCGGTTCCCCGATCCCAACGGCATGGCCGAAGCGGGCTCGCTGCTGGCGCCCATGCCGGGATCGGTGGTGCGCGTCGAGGTCGCCGAGGGAACCGCGGTCACCGCGGGCACCACGATCGTCGTCCTGGAGGCCATGAAGATGGAGCACACGGTGCGGGCGCCCGCCGACGGCGTCGTCGCATCGGTCGTCGTGACGGTCGGCGCGCAGGTGGAGTCCGGCCAGGTTCTCGCCGTCGTGGCGGACGGACCGTCATGAGCGTCACCTACGAGGTCCGCAACAGCGTGGCCTGGTTGACCATCGACCGCCCGGCGGCCCGCAACAGTCTGAACAAGGCTGTACGAGAAGGTCTGTTCGACGGTGTGCGCCGGTTCAACACCGACGACGACGCGAAGGTCCTGGTGCTGACCGGGTCCGGCGACAAGGCGTTCTGCGCGGGCGGGGACCTCAAGGAGATGGCCCGGGAGGGTCTGACAATTCCACCGGTGGACTTCGTGCCGCAGTTCGGGCGCAACATCACCGTCGACAAACCCACCATCGCCGCCGTCAACGGCGCCGCGCTGGCCGGCGGGTTCCTGCTGGCCCAAACCTGCGATCTCTGCGTGGCCAGCACCACCGCCACCTTCGGCATCACCGAGGTCAAGGTGGGGCGCGGATCACCCTGGGCGGTACCGCTGCCCCTGATGATTCCGCGCCGCGTCGCCATGGAACTGGTCCTGACCGGTGCTCCGCTGAGCGCGCAACGCGCCTACGACATCGGCTTCGTCAACCGCCTCGCTGCACCCGCGGATCTGGTCACCAGCACGCAGACGTTGGCCGAGCAGATCGCGGCCAACGCCCCGCTCTCGGTGGCCGCAGGCAAGGCGACCGCGGTGCTGACCGCTGAGCTCCCGCTCAGCGAGGCCTTCGACCGCGCCGAAACGCTCTGGCGCGACGTCTATCTGAGCGCCGATGCGCAGGAGGGCATGCAGGCGTTCCAGGAGAAGCGCACACCGGTCTGGAAAGGCATCTGACGTGGACGACGCCGCATTCAAACAACTTCTCGACGACCTGCGCGAGGAGTCCGAGCAACTCGATAGGTGCCTGCGCGGGTTGGACTTCCAGCAGTGGGGCCTGGCCACCCCCGCCGCCGGCTGGGCGATCCAGGACCAGGTCACGCATCTGGCGTTCTTCGACGACGCGACGGTGACGGCGCTGCGGGAGCCCGTCGCGTTCCGGTCCTTCGCCGACGAGCTGATGTCCGGGGGGATGGACTTCCCGGACCGGATCGCACAGAACCACCGGATCCTCACCCCGACGGCGATCATCGATTGGTTCGCCACCGCGCGGGCCGAACTGCTCGACGTGCTCGACAGCCGGGGGCCCGACCCACGGATGCCGTGGTTCGGGCCGGAGATGAGCGCGGCGTCGGCCGCGACCGCCCGACTGATGGAAACCTGGGCCCACGGCCAGGATGTCTACGACGCCCTCGGCGTCGCTCATCCGCCCAGCCCGGGTTTGCGCAGCATCGCCCATCTCGGGGTGGCGACCTTCGCCTTCACCCATCGGCTGCATGGGGTCGAGGTGCCCAGCGCCGCAGTCCATGTCGCGCTCGACGCGCCCACCGGCGAGGTGTGGACCTGGGGGCCGGCCGAGAGCCCCGACCAGGTGCGGGGCCGAGCGGAGGACTTCGTGCTGGTGGTGACCCAGCGCAGGCACTGGACCGAGACCCGGCTGATCGCCGACGGGCCGGTGGCAACCGGCTGGCTCGAGATCGCGCAGGCCTTCGCCGGCGCCCCGAGCCGGCGCCCCCCGAAGGTGGTGCCATGAGCCTGCGGCCGGTCCGCATCGGCAACGCGTCCGGCTTCTACGGTGATCGTCTGGGCGCCATGCGCGCCCTGGTCGACGGCGGCGGCATCGACGTCATCACCGGTGACTACCTGGCCGAACTGACGATGCTGATCCTGTGGAAGGCGCGGCAGCGCGACCCCGGAACAGGCTATGCCAGAACATTTCTCACCCAGTTCGCCGACGTGGCCGGCGACTGCGCGGACCAGGGCATCAAGATCGTCGTCAACGCGGGCGGACTGAACCCGGCCGGGATGGCCGAGCAGGTCCGCAGGATCGCCGCCGCCGCGGACGCCGACCTGCGCGTCGCGTACGTCGCGGGTGACGATCTGATGCCCGAGCTCAACGAGATGCGCGACGCCGGCATCGCCTTCGAGCACCTCGACACCGGCACCGCGCTGGCCGATGCCGACTATGAACCGGTTTCGGCCAACGCCTACCTCGGCGGATGGGGAATCGCCGCCGCGCTGCGCGGCGGGGCCGACGTGGTCATCACCGGCAGGGTGACCGACGCGGCGCTGGTCGTCGGTGTCGGCGCCTGGTGGCACCGCTGGGAGCGCACCGAATACGACGAGCTGGCCGGCGCGGTCGCCGCGGGACACATCATCGAATGCGGGCCGCAGGCAACAGGCGGCAACTACGCCAACCTCGCCGAGATCACCGACCGGCGCTATCCCGGCTCCCCCATCGCCGAACTCGCGGCCGACGGCAGCTTCGTCGTGACCAAGCAACCGGGGACCGGCGGGCTCGTCTCGGTCGGCACGGTGACCGCCCAGCTGCTCTACGAAGTCGGCTCGCCGGCCTACGTCAACCCCGACGTGGTGGCGCACTTCGACACGATGTCGGTAAGCCAGGACGGGCCGGATCGCGTCCTGGTGGCCGGCACCCGGGGCACCCCCCCGCCGCCCACACTCAAGGTCGCGATGAACGCCATCGGCGGTTACCGCAACACGATGACCATGGTGCTCACCGGGCTGGACATCGAGGACAAGGCCGCGTGGGCGGTCGACGAACTCTTCGAACTGCTCGGCGGCAAGGACACATTCGACACCGTCGACGTTCAACTGCTCCGTTACGACAGACCCGATCCCACCTGCCTGACCGAGGCCACGGCACACCTGCGGATCACCGTGAAGGACCGCGACCGGGCCAAGGTGGACCGCGCATTCTCCAACGCGGTCGTGGAGTTGGCGGTGGCCGGCTATCCCGGCTTCCACACCACCACGCCGCCCACCTCGGCGAGCGAGTTCGGGCGCTACTGGCCGACATTGGTTCCCGCGACCGCGGTGGACCATGTCGTCGTGCACCACGACGGCCGCGGCGAACGGATTCCGCACGGCCCACACGCCCCCGCCGACCCGACGCCCGCGATCCCGGCGTCCGAGACGGCGACACCGGACTTCGGCCCGACCACGCGGCGCCCGCTGGGCACCGTGGTGGCGGCCCGCTCCGGCGACAAGGGCGGCAACGCCAACGTCGGGGTCTGGACCGACTCGCCCGAGCGGTGGGATTGGCTGCGCGCACATCTGAGCGCCGACCGATTGCGGGCCCTGATCCCGGACGCCTCCGAACTGCCGGTCCTGCGCTACGAGTTCCCTAACCTGCGGGCCCTCAACTTCGTCATCGTCGGATACCTGGGTGAAGGTGTCGCCTCGTGTACGAAGACCGACCCCCAGGCAAAAGGACTCGGTGAGTACCTGCGTGCGGTGCACACCGATGTCCCCGACAAATTGGTGAAATGATGGATTTCCTCGAAGCACCCGAACACCGGGAACTGCGCGGCGCCGTCGCCGCCGTCACGGACAAGTTCGGCGCCCGCTACTTCGCCGAACGCGCCGCGGCAGGCGAACCGACCACCGAACTGTGGCGCGATCTGGGTGCGCACGGCTTCATCGGCATCAACCTGCCCGAGGAGTTCGGCGGCGGAGGCGCCGGAATGGCCGAACTCGCCATCGTCTGCGAGGAGACCGCCGCGCACGGCTGCCCGCTGCTGCTGTTGCTGGTCTCGTCCGCGATCTCCGGTGAGCTGATCACCCGGTACGGCACCCCCGATCAACGCCGAGAATGGCTGCCCCGCATGGCGACCGGGGAGACGAAGGTCGTCTTCGCGATCACCGAACCCGACGCCGGATCCAACACACACAAGATCAGTACGACCGCGCGGCGGGACGGCGCCGACTACATCCTGAGCGGGACAAAGTACTACATCTCCGGGGTCGACGAAGCCGGCGCCTTGATCGTGGTGGCGCGCACCGCACCGGACAAGCTGTCGCTGTTCCTGGTACCCACCGACGCACCCGGCCTGCACGCGCACCGGCTGCCCGTCGGGATCAGCCTGCCCGAAAAGCAGTTCACCCTGCACTTCGACGATGTCCGGCTGCCCGCAAGCAGTTTGGTGGGCACCGAGCACGAAGGTTTCCGACAGGTCTTCGACGGGCTGAACCCGGAACGGATCACCGGAGCAGCGGTGTGCGTCGGCGCCGGCCGCTACGCCATCGACAAGGCCGTCGAGTACGCGCGCACCCGCGCGGTGTGGGGCCCGGCCATCGGCTCCTATCAGGCGATCGCACACCCGCTGGCGCAGGCCAGGATCGAGGTCGATCTTGCCGCCATGATGGCCGGGAAAGCGGCGTGGCTCTACGACAACGGCCACCCCGCCGCGGAAGCCTCGAACATGGCCAAATATGCCGCGGCCGAGGCCGCGGTCGGCGCCGCCGACCACGCCATCCAGACCCACGGCGGCAACGGGTTGTCGGCCGAGTTCGGCCTGCTGCCCATCTGGGGCCTGGCCCGGCTGCTGCGGATCGCCCCCGTCAGCCGCGAGATGATCCTGAACTACGTGGCGCAACACACCCTTGCGCTGCCCCGGTCGTACTGATCGCCAGAGGACACCGATGTTGACCATCGAAACCCACAACCGGGTTCGCACCATGACCTTCGCGCGCGTCGAGGCACTCAACGCATTCGACGAAGCGCTGTATCACGCCACCAGCGGCGCGCTGGCCGGCGCCGCCGACGACGGTGACGTCGCCGTGGTGATCCTCACCGGTGCGGGGCGGGGGTTCTGTGCGGGCACCGATCTGCAGGACATGCTCGACCGAGACCCCTCGGTCCCCTTCACCGAGGGAGCGCACGGCTTCCGCCGGCTCGTCTCGACGTTCATCGACTTCCCGAAACCGCTGCTGTGCGCCGTCAACGGGGTCGGCGTCGGTTTGGGCACCACCATGCTGGGTTTCGCCGATCTGGTGTTCATGTCCGCCGAGGCACGTCTGAAGTGTCCGTTCACCAGCCTCGGCATCGCCCCGGAGGCGGCGTCGACCTACCTGCTCCCCGAGCTGGTGGGTCGGCAGAACGCCGCGTGGATCCTGATGTCCTCGGAGTGGATCTCCGCCGACGAGGCCGCTGCCATGGGGCTGGTGTGGAAGGTGTGCCAGCCGCAGGAGCTGCTGCCCACCGCCACCCGATATGCCGAACGCCTTGCCGCACAACCGATCGAAAGCCTGGTGGCGGTGAAACAAGCGATGCAGGCACCGCACGTCGAGAACCTCAGGGCCGCCCTGCGGCGGGAGAATGCGCTCATCGACGCGCTCGTCGGCGGACCTGCCAACGTCAAGGCACTCGCCGAGTTCACGGCGGCCAGGTCGGCAACCGAACGAGGACGGTGAGGTGGCGGGCGCGGCGTATCTCCTGCTGGGCGGCGCCATCACGGCCGAGGTGCTCGCCACCAGCCTGCTGAAGTTCACCGACGGCTTCACCCGGCTGTGGCCCACCCTGGCCTGCCTGCTGCTCTACGGCGTCGCGTTCCTGTTCCTCGCCCAGTCCACCTCGCACGGCATGCAGGTCGGCATCGCCTACGCGTTGTGGTCGGCGATCGGCACCACGGTCATCGTGGCCGTCGGCATCACCTTCCTCGGCGAGCCGATATCGACGCCGAAGATCATCGGCGTCGCGCTGGTCGTCGCCGGGGTCGCCACGCTGAACCTGGCTTGACGACCAGCGGGCCCTTGGCGGGCTCGGAGGTTGCCGTGGTCGGGACACCGGCGCCATGGCCGCTAGGTCGCCGGTCGCTATCGCACGCCGGCTGCGTCGAGCAGAACGGCCGCCGTCGAGGTAACCACTCCCTTGACGGTGTCGGCGCCGATCCCGGCCCTGCCGGCGGCACCGTCGAACACGATCATCAGCTGCCGGGCCAGCAGCGCTGGGTCCTCAGCACCGCCGCGCTGCGCCTCGGCCCGGAAGAAGTCGGTCAGCAGCCTCTTGGTCTTGCGGGCGACCCGGAACGCCGGATTGTGGATGTCTTTGATCTCCACCTGCGCGGCCAGGTAGGGGCACCCGCGGTAATCCCGCCGGCCGGCGACGGTAGCGAGTTGCTCGAACACATGCAGGATGCGTTCCCGGGGTGATCGGTCGTCGTCCTTGGGCGGCAGGAACAGCGCAGCGTAGCCGGCCGCCCGCTGCCGCAGGCTCTCCGCCACGAGGTCGTCCTTGCTGGCGAACAGCTGGTACAGCGAACGTTTGGAGACCCCGGCGGCTTGGCACAACGCCTGGACGCCCACCCCGACACCCTCGGTGTACGTCAACGTCGCGGTGGCAGCCAGCAACCGGTCACGGGTACTGAGTTTCGAATTGGTCGCCATTCGACAGACTCTATCCCGAACACCCGGCGCGGTGGGAAACCGACCGGGTTCGAAGGAAGTTCTCAGCAAACTCGGCGTTTCGGTCGACGCCGGTCGGATCGGCAGATACCGCGCTCGCGGGCCGGCACTAATACACCGAACGGTTTCCGAGGACAAGGACGGGATGCGCCCGGCACGGACGCCAGAGCTGTGACCTGGGCAACAGCAATCGGTTGCGGCAAGTCGCCCTGAACACGTGGCCGAGGTGACACAACGCCCCCAGTCCGGCGGTGCACTCATGCGAGTTACCGCCAGACGGCATGGCAAACATCAAGCTCACACTTGGTGCACTGTGTTATTGACATCACATCCGAGTCGTGGTTGCATCTTCGCAATCGATTGCATACAAGAACCATCATGGCGTCGGGGCAGTCGACCGGACAGAGAGGTTGGACATGCGTTTAAGCAGAGCTCTTCGTGCGATGACGGCGGCGGCCGCGGTCGCCCTGGCCGCTGCCGGGTGCACCGCCGACGGTGGCGGCGGAGGTGGGGACACCCTGCGCATCGGCGCGTCGCTGCCCCTGACCGGTGAGTTCAGCCAGGGTGGCTCCGACACCCAGCGGGGGTACGAGACCTGGGTCGAGATGACCAATGAAGCCGGCGGTCTGCTGGGCAAGAAGGTCGAGATCATCGTCAAGGACGACGCCACCCAGCAGGAGACCGCGGTCAGCAACTACAACAGCCTGATCGCCCAGGACAAGGTCGATCTGCTGCTGGGCAGCCAGTCCTCGCTGCTGAACATCCCCGCCTCGGCCATCGCGGAGAAGAACAAGATGCTCTTCGTCTGCCCGTCCTGCGGCTCCCCCGAGATGTTCAGCCGCGGCTTCCAATACATCTTCTTCTCGCAACAGTCGATGGCCTCCGATCAGGCTCAGGTGTTCGCCGACTGGATCGCGAACCTGCCGCCCGAGCAGCGCCCGAAGACCGCCGCCTACCCGACGTTGGACGATCCGTTCACCAAACCGGTCGTCGACAGCGTCGAGCACATCCTCTCCGCCGCCGGCATCACCACGGTGTACCAAGACCAATACCCGGCCAGCACCAAGAATCTCGACTCCGTCGTCAACGCCATGAAGCAGGCCGGTGCCGACATCGTGGTCAACGGATCGCAGTTCGAGGACGGCGTCAACATGGTGCGCGCGATGAACCGCGCCGGCTACCAGCCGTCGATCCTGTACCAAAGCAGCTCACCGACTTTCGGAAAGCAATACCTCGAGGCGGTCGGCGACCAGAACGCCGAGGGCGTGCTCTTCTCCTCCAGCTACAGCACGCTGGCCGACACCCACCAGAACGCCGAATTCGTCGAGCGGTTCCAGGCGAAGTTCGGTGAGCTGCCGCCCGAGGACGCGGCTGACGGCTTCGCCGCCGGCCAGGTGCTCGCCGCCGCGGTCGAGGCGGTCGGTTCCGTCGACGACCAGAGCAAGCTCGCGGACTGGTTGCGCGACAACAGCGTTGACACCTTGCTCGGCACGCTCAGCTGGAACGCCGACGGCAGCCCCAAGGGCGAGTTCCTGGTCGGTCAGTGGCAGGGCGGGGTCCCTCAGGTGGTGCTGCCCACCGACGTGGCGACGACCGAGAAGATCCTGCGCTGGCGCGGAGGCGATCTGTGACACCGCGGGATTCGATCCAGGCCCCGGCACCCATCGACAGGAGTTGCGTCCCATGGCTTCCCTAGCCCAGACCTTGATCCTCGGCCTGCTGGTCGGCGCGCTGTACGCGCTGATGGCCTCCGGCCTCACACTGATCTTCGGGGTCATGCGGGTGATCAACTTGGCCCACGGCGCCTTCGCCGTCCTGGCCGCGTTCCTCACCTTCACCCTGTGGAAGAACCTCGGCCTCGACCCGCTGTTGTCCATCCCCATCGTGATGGCCGTGATGTTCGGATTCGGTTGGCTGGTGTACCTCCTGGTGATCCGCCACGTCCGGGGCTCGCACGTCACCATGACGGTGCTGGCGACCTTCGGGATCGCGCTGGTGCTCGAGGGCATCATGGGGTTCGTCTGGGGCAACACGTCCACGACGGTGCTGGTGTCCTACACCAACGCCTCCATCGCCTTCGGTCCGATCTACATCCCCCAGGCCATGCTGATCGCCGCGGTCATCGCGGTGGCCGCGATGGGCGGGCTCTACCTGTTGCTGCACCGCACCTGGGCCGGCCGCACCATCCGCGCGGCGTCGTCGAACGAGGGTGGCGCACTGCTGGTGGGAGTCAACGTCGCCACGATCGCCGCGCTCACCTTCGCGATCGGGGTGGCGACCCTGGGCGCCGGCGGCGCGATGCTCTCCACCATCTATCCCTTCCTGCCAGGGACCCACTACCAGTGGATCGCCCGGCTGCTCGCGATCGTCGTGCTCGGCGGGCTCGGCAGCCTTCCCGGCGCCGTGCTGGGCGCACTGGTCATCGGCGTGGGGGAAATGGCGGCCACCGCCTACATCGGCGCGGAATGGCCCGTCGCGGTGCCGTTCCTGGTCATCATCGTCGTGCTGATCACCCGCCCCCAGGGGCTGCTCGGCACCCGACTGCGAGAGGACGCGGTGGCATGAGCCCCACGACCACAACCACAACCTCCCCTACCTCCAACCCTGCCGCCACCGCCGGCAACCGGCTACTGGACCCGCGGCTGCACACCTGGGTCAGCCGTGGCCTGGTGGCCGTCGCCGCGATCGTGATCCTGTTGTTCCCGTTGTCCCCCAGCATGTCCGCGCAGAACGTGGTCATCCTGTCGCTGGTGCTGGCCATCGGGGCGAGCGGCCTCAACGTCATCACCGGCTTCACCGGCTACCTCTCGTTGAGCCAGGGCGCGTTCATCGGGATCGGCGCCTACGTCGGTGCCATCCTGGCCACCCGGCTGCCCGACGTGCAGCCGCTGCTGTGGGCACCGATCGGCGGCCTGGTCGCGGCGGCCATCGCGATGCTGCTCGGGTTGGTCACATACCGGTCGCGCGGACCGGCCTTCGTCATCATCACCGTCGCGTTCCTGTTCCTGATCCAGTTCGTCGCCATCGAGTGGGTGCCGGTCACCAACGGCACCGCGGGCCTGACCCTGCCGCTGCCGGAATGGCCCGAGTCATGGGGTAACTGGCCGATCCACCTGTCGCTGGTCGCGCTGCTGGCGCTGTCGTTGCTGATGACCTGGTGGCTGCGCCGGACCAAGTTCGGCATGGGGCTGATCGCGATCCGCGAGGACGAGGGCAAGGCGGGCACCATCGGGGTGAACGCCCCGGTCTACAAGCTGCTCGCGTTCGGCCTCAGCGCCCTGTTCGTCGGCATGGCCGGGTCTGTGTACGGCTTCTATCTGTCCTTCGTCGACCCGATCGGGATGTTCTCGATCATCACCAGCGCGCTGATCGTGCTCGCGGTCGTGCTCGGAGGACGTGGCACGCTGTTCGGTCCGGTGCTGGGCGCGTTCATCATCCAGCCGGTCAACATCTACGCCAATCAGGCGTTCGGCGGCGGCAACGCCCGGCTGGTGCTGTTCGGTGGGTTGCTGGTGCTGCTGGTGATCCTGCTGCCCAAGGGGATCCTGCCGACCGTCGCCGCGGTGATCGAGAAGGCACGGACCAAGGGCACCGTCGGGCTCTCCGGTGCCCGGCTCAACCCACTGGACCGGCCGGTGGTCCGGGCCGAGATCCGCAAGCCGGCACCGACCGGGAACACCCTGCTGGAGGTGCGCGCGCTGCACAAGAGTTTCGGCGGCAACCACGCGGTCAACGACTGCAGCTTCACTGTGCCCGAAGGTTCCATCACCGCGCTGATCGGGCCCAACGGCTCCGGGAAAACGACGGTGTTCAATTTGATCTCGGGCACCATGACCCCCGACGAGGGCGAGATCCTGCTCAGCGGTGAACATCTCGAGCGGATGTCCCCGTGGTCGCGTGCGCATCGCGGCGTGGGTCGCACGTTCCAGATCACCCGGCTGTTCCGGGAGATGACGGTATTGGAGAACGTGGTCGCGCCGCTGCGGGACTTCTCCTTCCGTCAACTCGGGTTGGGAGCGGTCAGCGGCTCCGAAGCCGCCCGGGCCGAAGAACTGCTCGATTTCGTCGGGATGGCCGCCTACCGCGATGCCCGGGCCGGCGCGTTGTCCTACGGCCAGCAGAAGCTCGTCGAACTCGCGCAGGTCCTGATGTTGGATCCCAAGCTGATCCTGCTCGACGAACCGGCCGGCGGTATCAACCCCACCCTGATCGAGCGGATGGGCGATCTGATCCGCCAACTCAACGCCGACGGCAAGACGTTCCTGCTCGTGGAGCACAACATGCCGTTCGTCGTCGGGCTGTGCGACCCGATCAGGGTGTTGGCCCGCGGTGCGGTGATCGCCCAGGGCAGCCCGGAACAGATCCAGAAGGACCCCGTGGTGCTCGACGCCTACCTCGGCGACGACTACCTGTTGGAAGCCCCCTCGAAGTCCAGCAACGTCGTTGTGGTGGAAAGGAACCCAGCATGATCCGACTCGAAGGAGTGGTGGCCGGGTACGGCGGCGGTAACGTGCTGCAGGGTGTCGACCTCGAGGTCGGTGCCGGTGAGCTCGGCTGCATCGTCGGCCCCAATGGTGCCGGCAAGTCCACCGTGCTGCGCGCCGTCAGCGGCATCCTCAGACCGAGCGCGGGACGCATCCTGCTCGACGGCGAGGACATCACCGGACGGGCGCCGGCCGAGGTGCTCGGCAGTGGGGTCACACAGGTGCCGCAGAGCAACGGGCTGTTCCCGACGTTGACGGTCAAGGAGAACATCCTGATGGGCGCCTATGTCATCCGCAGGCAACGTGCGCTGGTGCGGCGCCGCTACGACGAGGTGCTCGACATGTTCCCGTTGGTCAGGGACAAGACCGGGATCCGTTGCGGCAACCTGTCCGGCGGCCAGCGCCGCATGGTCGAGTTCGCCCGCTCGCTGATGCTCGACCCGAAACTCGTTCTGCTCGACGAACCCTCGCTGGGGCTGGACCCCAAGTCGCTCACCGTGATCGACGAGGCGGTGGCCGTCATGCGCGCCAACGGCAAGGCCGTCCTGATGGTGGAACAGAACGTCCGCTTCGGGCTGCGCATGGCATCGCGCGGCATCGTCATGGAGAGCGGCCGCGTCCTGCTGACGGACACCGCCGCCGCTGTCCTGGCCAACCCCGAGATCGCCGATCTCTACTTCGGTGGCGTCACGCACGCACCGGCGATTTCCGATCCCCCGGCCCCTCAACCCACTGCCTGACCGAGAACACGAACAGAAAAGGAAAACAACGCGAATGTCTGCTACAGCTTTGAAGATTGGTTGGATTGGTGCGGGTCGGATGGGTGCCCAGTTGATCGTGCGGTTGTTGGATGCCGGGTATGAGGTGTCGGTGTACAACCGGACGGCTTCGAAGGTGGCGCATCTGGCCGAGCGGGGTGCTCGGGTGGTGGGTACACCGGTGGAGTTGGCCGATCGGGATGTGGTGTTCGCGATGGTGTCGACCTCGCGGGATCTCGAGGCGGTGATGCTCGGTGAGGGTGGGTTGTTGACCGGTGCGTCCTCTCCGCGGGTGATCGCTGATGCCTCCACGGTCTCGGCCGAGGCCAGCGCGGTGATCCGGGAGGCCGCCAATGCCCGGGGCAGTGATTTCCTGGCCACCCCGGTCAGCGGGAACCCGAAGGTCATCGCAGCGGGCAAGCTGACCGTGGCGGTGTCGGGGCCGCGGGAAGTGTTCGACTCCATCGAACCGGTGCTCAATGTGTTCGGGCGGGCGGTGACCTATGTCGGCGACGGAGAAGTGGCCCGGCTGGTCAAGATCGCCCACAACGTGATGCTCGGCGTGGTCACCCAATGCCTGGCCGAGATCACCGTCCTGGTCGAAAAAGGCGGCGTCAGCCGCGCCGATTTCCTGGCGTTCCTCAACGACTCGGTGATGGGCTCGATCTTCACCCAGTACAAGACCCCCGCCTTCGTCAACCTCGACTTCACCCCCACCTTCACCATGGACCTGCTGCAGAAAGACTTCGACCTGGGCCTGCAAGCCGCCAACACCCTCAACGCCCCGATGCCCATCGCCTCGGCCACCCGCCAGATCGTGGCCCAAGCCGCCGGCGCCGGCCGCGGTCTCGACGAAGACTTCGCCACCTTGCTGCTCGAAGTCGCCCGCGGCGCCGGCCTGGACCTCACCCCCGAAAACGTCACCATCGACGACGGCCTGACCCCGGCGGTGCGCTCATGACCGCCCTGATCCACCCACCCACGACCACCAGTGAGCGGACGTTGGCCGCCCCCGGCCACATGGGCGTGGACTACGAAACCCGCGTGGACTTCGGTCGCCTGCGCGACTACCGCATCACCCGCGCCAAGGCCGCCCTCGAGGCCTCCGGCTGCGGAGCCTTCCTGCTGTTCGACTTCTACAACATCCGCTACACCACCCAAACCTGGATCGGCGGCGCCCTGGGCGACAAAATGATCCGCTACTGCCTGCTGGCCCGCGACGCCGACCCCATCCTGTGGGACTTCGGCTCCGCAGTCCGCCACCACCAGCTCTACAGCCCCTGGCTGCCCCCGCAGAACTACCGGCCCGGCTTCCTCGGTTTCCGCGGCGCGGTCGCCCCCGACGCCGGGCTGATGCGCACCGCGGTCACCGAGATCAAAGCCCTCCTGTCCGACGCCGGCCTGGCCGGCGAACCCATCGGCCTCGACATCGTCGAACCGGCCTTCCTGTTCGAAATGCAACGCCAAGGCCTGACCGTCGTCGACGCCCAACAACACATGCTCGACGCCCGCGTCATCAAGAACACCGACGAAATCCTGCTGCTCAACCAGGCCGCCGCCATGGTCGACGGCGTCTACCAGAACATCGTCGACGCCCTCAAACCCGGCATCCGGGAAAACGAGATCGTCGCCCTGGCCACCAAACGCCTCTACGAACTGGGCTCCGACCAAGTCGAAGCCATCAACGCCATCTCCGGAGAACGCTGCAACCCCCACCCCCACAACTTCACCGACCGCATCATCCGCCCCGGCGACCAAGCCTTCTTCGACATCATCCACTCCTACAACGGCTACCGCACCTGCTATTACCGCACCTTCAGCGTCGGCTCGGCCACCCCCAGCCAACACGACGCCTACAAACAAGCCCGCGAATGGATGGACACCGCCCTCGACGCCCTGCACCCCGGCACCGGCACCGACCAGATCGCCCGCCTACTGCCCAAAGCCACCGACTTCGGCTTCGACAACGAAATGGCCGCCTTCGGACTGCAATTCGCCCACGGACTCGGTCTGGGCCTACACGAACGACCCATCATCTCCCGACTGAACTCCCTGGACAACCCCATCGAACTACAACCCGGCATGGTCTTCGCCATGGAAACCTACGCCCCCGCCACCGACGGCATCTCCGCCGCCCGCATCGAAGAAGAAGTCGTCATCACCCCCACCGGACCCATCATCCTCACCAAATTCCCCGCCGACGAACTCTTCATCGCCAACCAATACTGAACACCCACAGCCGATTTGGCCGGACCCCGCTGGGGTCCGGCCAAGTCGATGTGGTGCGCGTGAAGCTTCAGGCGCTGGCGGGCAGGTTCTCGCCGAGCCAGGACTGGGCGTCGAGCGCGGCCGCGCACCCGCTGCCCGCTGCGGTGATCGCTTGGCGGTAACGGTGATCGACCAGGTCGCCGCAGGCGAACAGGCCGGGGATGCCCGTTGCGGTGCCGCATGGCCGGACGACGACGTAGCCCTGAGCGTCCACCGGTACCTGCGTGGCGACCAGTTCGCTTCGCGGCTCGTGTCCGATGGCCACGAACAGCGCATCACAAGCCAGTTCGAAGGTCGTGCCGGTGTCATCGGCCAGGGCGAGTCCGGTGACCTTGTCGTCGCCCAGAACGTCGACGACGACGGTGTTCCACAGGAACGAGATGTCCGGATGTGCTTGTGCGCGTTGGGCCATGATGGGGCTCGCACGCAGCCGGTCGCGCCGGTGGATCACGATCACACGTTCGGCGAACCGGGTCAGGAACAGCGCTTCTTCCATCGCGGAGTCGCCTCCGCCCAGGACCGCGATCACCTTGTCGCGGAAGAAGAAGCCGTCGCACGTGGCGCACGCAGACACTCCCCTGCCGAGCAGCCGGGCCTCGTTGGGCAGGTTCAGCATTCGGTAGCGTGACCCCATCGCCAGGATCACCGCCTGACTGGCAACCCCGTTCTCGCCGGCGCCGACCAGAAATGCGCCCTCCCCGATGGCGAAGTGGTCGGCCTCCTCGGTGATGAAGTGCGCACCGAATCGCTCGGCCTGCTCCCGCATCATCGCCATCAGGTCGGGTCCCTGGATCCCCGCCGGAAAGCCAGGGAAGTTCTCCACCTCGGTGGTCTGCATCAACGCACCGCCCGACGGGACCCCTTCGAAGACCACGGGAGCCAACCCGGCCCGGGCGGCGTAGATGGCTGCGGTGTAGCCGGCTGGTCCGGATCCGATGATCGTAAGTTCGCGCAACACAACTCCTTTGACCGCGGTGTCGGGACGGGGGCGGCCGGTTACACCGACACCGCGGTGCTGCCCGCCTGGGCGCGCAACTCCTCGGCGACCTCGGGAGCCAACCCGGTCAGGTTCTCGGTGCCCAGCTCGCCGTGGCGCAGGCCCAGGGTCTTGAGGAACTTCTGCTGCCCCATCGTCAGCCCGATGAAGTAGCCGAGTTCGACGAGTTCGGGCTCGGTGAAGTGCGCATGCAGTTCGGCCCAGACCTCGTCGTCGGCCAGGCCGGGATCCCAGGCGATCGCCTCGGCCCATTTGAGCGCAGCCTTCTCCCGATCGCTGAGGATCGTCGATTGGCGGAACTCGATGACCTCGTCGAACTCACGCTCGGTCAGGCCGGCCGCAGCGCCCAGATGCGATCGCTGGCCTGCGCAGTAGCCGCACTCGAGGCTCTTAGCGATGAAGACTCGTGCCAGCTCCTTGACCGAATGATCGAGCACGCCGTCCCGGAACGTCTGCTGCCAGGTGGCGGCGAAGGTCTTCAGCACGGCGGGCACCCGGGCACGGATCGACTGGCTCTCCAGGCGCGGAGTGCCGTAGGTCCGGGAATCCTCGAGCAGCGAAAGGATCTCGGGATCGGTGATTTCCGCGGCATTGACATAGCTGATGCGAGGCATGTTCTCTCCTGGGTCGGGTCTGCAGCACGGAGGTTCCGCAACGCCGATCTAACGCCCTTGGCAATCGATTGTCAACACGTCAGGGTGCCGCGGTGTGGAACGTGTAGCGGACGGTGGCCACCCGTGCCCCTACACTCCAGGGGTGGACAAACCGACGCTGGCAGATGTCGCCCGGGTTGCTGGGGTGCATCCTGGTACCGCCTCCCGTGCGCTCAATCCGGCGCTCGCAGGGCGGATCTCCCCGGCGACGACGGCGCGGGTCCACGAAGCCGCCAAAGCGTTGGGCTACATGCCGGACACCCGCGCGCAGAGCCTGCGGACACGGCGGACGCGCACGATCGGGGTGGTCATCCCCGACCTCGCCAACCCGGTGTTCGCCCCGATCGTGCGGGGCATCGAGGACGGCCTGCGCGACGCCGGTTACCAGTCGCTGCTGGCCAGCACCGACAACGATGCCGACCGCGAAACCGCGGCGCTGCGCGTCCTGCAGACCCGCTACTGCGACGGCTACATCGTGGCGAGCGCGACGCGCGACGACGCGACGGTCCGTGAACTCTGCGCGCAGCGCACGGCGCTAGTGCTCCTCAACCGCCTCGTCGACGATCTCGACGTGCCGGCGGTCGTCAGCGACGACTCCGTCGGGATCCGGGCTGCCGTCGACTATCTCGCGGCGGGCGGGCACCGGTCGATCGCCCACATCGCCGGTCCGCAGACGTTGTCGGTCAGCGCCGCTCGCGTGCGCGCGTTCTGCGACGCCGTGGCGAGCTCCAAGGTCCGGCCGCGCATGAAACCCGTGGTGCAGCAGGCCTCGGACTTCACCGTGGAAGCCGGCCGCGTCGCCATGGCGGGGTTGCTCGAGCACGAGCAGGTGACGGCCGTGCTGGCCGCCAACGACCTCATCGCCATCGGCTGCTACCAGGCCTTGGCCGCCGCCGGCCTGCGCTGCCCCGAGGACGTGTCGGTCATCGGCTTCAACGACATGCCACTGACCGCACACCTGAATCCGCCGTTGGCCACGGTCGCGATGCCCCAACACGAAATGGGCTGGGCTGCAGCACAACTTGTGCTGGACTACATCGAACGTCCGAACACCCCACCGCGGACCGAAGCCGTGCCGACCGCGTTCATCCCACGAGACTCGGCCCGGCCGCTGCCCGCGGCACCGGAATCAGAGCGACCTCGACGCTCAGGACGCTCATCGGGCCGGGGCTGATCAGAGGAGCTGGCGGATCGCGGCGACGATCGCACCTTTGGGGCGTGCGCCCTGAATGCGCTGAACGGGCTCACCCCCCTTGAACAGCACGATGGTGGGGACCCCGGAGACACCGTATTGGGCTGTCAGCGCGGGATTGTCGTCCACGTTGATCTTCACCAGTTCGATCGAGTCACCGAGCTCGTCTTTGACGGACTCCAACACAGGTCCCAACTGTCTGCACGGACCGCACCACGGCGCCCAGAAATCGACGACCACCGGCTTCTCGGTCCCCCGGAGAAGTTCATCGAAGTCACTCACAGCAGATCCGGTCATCGACACTCCTTCGCGCGGTGATCTTGACAATCGATTGCCAGCATGGCGGTGGCGGCGCCCGGTGTCAAGACCACCCAACGAAGGTCAGCCGGCGCGTCCGCTCTCTGCCCGCTGCAGGAGGTCGTCGAGTTCACTGACCCTCGTGTTGCCGAGGTGCAAGGTACCCAATTCCTCCAGGGCGGCCGCACCGATCCGTTGTTCGGCGTCTCGGCGGACGATCAGGGTGGCGTGATCCGTTCCGCCCAACAACCCTTTGGGGTCGGCCAATTCGCGGATTCGGTACCTGTGGTGGAGCCATTGCGGCTGCCATAACGGCAGGACCACCCAGCGCCGGTCGGCCACGGCATCGGTGAACCGGCCGAAACACTGCGCCTGGGTGCCGGTTCGGAAGTGGTAACCAGCCGCGTCGAGCCCGTATCGCGCGACGATGGCCGCTGAGAAGCGGCTGATCCCCGCCCCCGGGTTGATCCCTTGGATCAACCGCTCCATTCGCTGCAGCGCCGGCGGCCGCAACAGATCGGTGATCTCCCCGACCGTCTCCGCCGGCACGTAGTCCGGCACGCCCCAAATACAGTACGGCTCATAGAGAACGGTGACAGCACGCACGTCGTCGGCGAACGACGCGAGGTAGCCGCCATGGCTGGCCGGCAGCCATGCCGACACCAACACATCGACCTTGCCGCGGCGCATGCGCTCGAACATCTCCTCGTGCGGTGCCGCGGAGCGCTCGATCCGATGACCGTGGGCGATCAGGATCCGTTCGACTTCGCGTGCCGATGCGTCGTGGAAACTCAGGTCGATGTGTCCGACCCGCATCGGTGCCCGCTCGCTCACGGTGCCACGTCGATCAAGACCTTGCCGATGACACCCTTTTCCGAGGCACGGTGCGCGTCAGCGGTGCGCGCGAGCGGATACCGGTGCAGCGGCAGCCCATGCTCGGCACCCACCCCCATGACCCCCGCGGCGACCGCGGCGGTGACCGCACGCACCGACGCCAGTTTGGCGTCGATGTCGGTGAGATAGGTCAACAGGTAGTGCACGGACGCATTTTTCATCATGGCGGCCCGGGCCGGGATCGGAACGGCGTCCTGCTCGTCGGAGGTGTAGACCGCGATGACGCCGTCGCGGGCCAACATCGACAGGTCGGACTCGACATTGGCACGCAGGTTTACCTCGACGATGATATCGGCGCCGGCCGGTGACCGCTTCACCAGAGCGGCCAGCACGTCCTGCCGGCGGTAGTCGATGACCTGATGCGCCCCGGCCCTGCCGGCCAGCTCCGCTTTCTCTGCGCTGCTGACCGTCGCGACCACGGTCGCACCGGCCCACCTGGCGAGCTGGATGGCGGCGTGCCCCACCGCGCCGGCACCGCCGGCGACCACGACGGTGAGCCCGTCCAACGCACCGGGGTGCAGTTCCACAGGTGCCCGATGATGGGTGATCAGCGCCCGGTGCGCGGTCAGCGCCGGTATCCCCAGCGACGCGCCGAGTTCGAAGCCGGCGTTGCCGAGCAGACCGACCACCTGTGCGGCGGGCAGCACTACGTACTCTTGGGCGGTACCCTCGGCACGCTTCCAGGCTGCATCCCAAATCCACACCCGGTCACCGCTTTTCACGCTGCTGACCCCGTCACCGACCGCGTCGACCACCCCCGCGCCGTCCTGGTTGGGGACCTGACCGCCCGGCGGCAGGACAGCGGCCGGGTCCTGTCGGGCCTTCCAATCGGTGGGGTTCACCCCGGAGACGACAACCCGCACCCGGACTTCACCCGGACCCACCTCGGGGATCGGCCGGTCGATGAGGCGCAACACGGACGCATCACCGGTCTCGGTATAGACGATCGATCTCACCTGCGGGCCTTTCTGTTGTCGAGCAATGACCGCGTCATCGACCGAGGCGGATCGGTGTCGCGCCGATATCGACGCGGATGACGAGATACGGCGGGATCCGATCGTCGGATCCACTGTTGAACAACGGTGTGCGCGGCAACTGGTTGACGCTGACATAGAGATGACCGTCGGCCGCGACCGCCAACGTGTCGGGCCACAACAACGCCGGGGCGTGCACCACGGTCGTCCACTCGCCGGCCGGGCTGCGCCGCAGCACCGCACTGTGCTCGTAGGCGGTGGCGTAGAGGTTCCCGTCAGTATCGGTTTCGAGTCCGTCGGAGGCACCCTTGTCACCGTGATCCAGGACGGTTTCGGCGACTCGGGTATCGGAGGCATCGCGGTCACGCAACAGCGCGGTGTCCACGCTGTAGAGCCGCCGCGACGACAACGGGCAGTAGAAGAGCCGGTCCCCCGACGGGCTGATCGCGATGCCGTCGGCACCGACGCGGTATCCATCCCGCACGACGCCCTGCACGACGGCACGGAACCCGTCCTCGGCCGAAGTGCTGCGATGTCCGCGCAGACGATCCCAGCACCGGCAGGTATCGAGGTCCACGACGATGAGTGCACCCGTCGGTTGCGAGTCGGTGAGGTAGGCGTGGGAGCCGTGGCTGAAGTCGAACCGCACATCGTTGAGGTACGTGGTCGGTGTCATCGCCGCAGCGTCAACGGGGACAACACGATCGACCTCGTTGCGGCCCAGGTCGACCCGGACGAGCTTGGGGCCCTCGTCGACGTACGGCGAGAACGATGGCGCGCCGGTGTCCAGCAGCCACAGATATCCGTCCGGGTCGATCACGACGCTTTGCACCGACACCAGTCGATGCGCCGCTGACCGGTCGTGGACCCATTCGTTGAGCTCAGCGCTGGGATAGGGCACGGCGGCCCCGTCGACGATCTCCGCGACCGTGAACGGCACGTCGTCACCCCAGCGGGGGAACGAGACGAATACCCGACCGTCGTCACTGACGGCGACACCGGTCGGCATGGCGACGGTGAGTTCGGCGACCACGTCGTAGGAATCCTGAACATAGCTGCCCAACGGGCAGGCCAGGCGTGAGGTCATGACGGGAAACTCCTTGATCGGGTGTCGGCGACGGTGATGACGACCTTGCCTAGCGCGGCGGCCCGCACCGATGTCATCACGAACTCGGCGGCGTGAGCAGAGGCGGAACGGATGCATCGACGACGACCTCGACGAGGTGGGCGTGCTCGGCCGCGATCCCCTTCTTGATGGCGTCGTTGAGCTCATCGAGTGCACTCACCCGCTCAGCGGTGCACCCGTATCCGTTGGCCAGCGCCACGAAGTCGAGCCCCGGCAGGTCCAGGCCGGGAACTCCCGGTGTGTGCAGCAACTCGGCGAACGACTTGAGGATGTTGTACGCGCCGTTGCGAGGGATCACGAACAGGATCGGCAGCTCGTGCTGCGCGGCCGTCCACAACGCTTGGATCACGTAGTTCGCCGCACCATCGCCGACGATGCAGATGACCTTCCTGTGGCTGCCCTCGTCGCGTTCGGCCAGCGCGACCCCCACCGCGGCGGGTAGACCGTATCCGAGCACACCGCTGGACATGGCGAAGAACGACTTCGGCCGTCCGGTCGGAATCTGCATGCGCAGCGCCGCCATCGTGGACAGCGACTCCTGGACGATGACGCTGTCGGGCGGCCGCAGGGTGTCGATGGTGTGGTAGAGCCACTCGGCTGTGATCGTGTCCCCGGCGTGCGGCACCTGCACCGGGGGTGACTCGATCACCTCTCGATTCGACTGTGGCACAGCCGCACCGAGCACCGCACAGGATCGTGCCGGGTCGGCAAGCACGGCGGTGCCGACGGGCGCCCGGGCCGCCTCCGATGGATCGTCGGTGATGTGGAACAGTGTCGCACCGGCCGGCAGGTAATCCACCGGCAGATACGGGTAGTAACGGAACACCGGTGCCCCGATCACGACGACCACATCGTGGCCGACGAGCGTCTGCGCCAGCGGTGCGATCGCCGCGGGCAGCGCTCCCCGGTACTGGGGGTGGGTCTCCGGGAACCCGGGCCGGCCCTCCAACGGAGCCGCCCACACCGGGCACCGTAGCTTCCCCGCCAACACCACCGCGTCGTCCCATCCGCCACGCTGGTCCACCGCCCCGCCGATCACCAGCACCGGTGCATCGGCTTCGGTCAAGGCCTCGATCACCTCGGCCAAGGCCAGTTCGTCGGCGGGCAGGTGATCGCTGACGGTCCGTATCACCGGATGCCGGTCGCAGGGCTGATCACCGTCGTCCATCGGGATCGACAGGAAGACCGGCCCTGCGGGCGGCAGCACCGCTGTCGCATAGGCACGCACTAGCGCGGCGGGCAGGTCCTCGGCGCGGGCCGGTTGATGCGCCCACTTGACGAAGGGTTGCGGCACGGCGTGAGGCTGGGTGTTGCTCAGATACGGTTCGAGCAGCAGCATCTGCCGGGTCTGCTGACCGGCCGTGACGATCAGCGGTGCCCGGTTGTACCAAGCGCTTTCGATGTTTCCGACCGCGTTGCCCAGTCCGGCGGCCGTATGCAGGTTGACCAGCGCCGGGCGGCCGGTGCGCTGTGCGTAGGCATCGGCCATCGCTACGGCCGGCGCCTCCTGCAGCGCGAGCACGTAGCGGAAGTCGTCGGGGAAGTCCTTCAGGAACGGCTCCTCAGTCGAACCGGGATTGCCAAATATGGTGGTCAGGCCCAAGTCCCGCGCCACCGCAAAGAACACCTCTCGCACTGTCGGCTTTGTCATTTCGCCTCAGACCTGGACCGCGTACTTGGCGACGGCACGCTCATCCCACTCGAGTCCGGCGCCGGGAACATCGGGTGCGCTGATCGTTCCTGCCGCGGGCTCGAGGGGTGTCGCGAGAATCGGAACCGCCCAGTCCACCCATTCCAGCCAGTGCGCGGTCGGAGTGACCCGCAACAGATGGGAAGCGAATTCGGGATACAGGTGGTTGGAGAACTGCACGCCGGCGGCCGCAGCCAGGCCCGCGGTCCTCATCCAGCCCGTAACGCCTCCGATGCGCATCAGATCGCCCATCGCGTAAGCAACGGAGTCCATGATTGTCAGGAGATCGGTTGGACCGTAGAAGTTCTCACCAGCCTGCAGCGGCGTACGCACACTGCGGGACAGCTGGGCGTAACCGCGGACGTTGGTGTAAGCGATGGGTTCTTCGAACCAGTACAGGTTTTGCTCGTCGAGCTGGTGGCAACGCCGTATCGCATCGCCCAGTCCGAGGGCCTGGTTGAAGTCGACCATCAGGTCGATGTCGAAGCCAACGCCCTGCCGCACAGCGTCGATGGCTGCCAAGTCGTCCCGCAGATGCTCATTGCCAAGGCGCAGCTTCACCGCGGTGAACCCGCCATCCTCGATCAGCGCGCGCGCTTCGCCGGGCAGTGCCGATGCGGTGTGCCGCCACAACCCGTTGCTGTTGTATGCGCGTACCGGTCCCACCGTTCCGCCGAGCAGCCGGGCCAGGGGCAGCCCGGCGTCTTTGGCCAGGGCATCCCACAACGCCATGTCGATACCGGAAGCAGCGATGAGCGAAATGCCAGAAAGGCCACTGACATTGATCTCATGCGTAGCCGTCTCGAACTCGTCGCCGGGGGCGACTTGGCGGCCTTCCAAACCGGAGAGCAGATCGCGGAGTCCAGCGACGATGGCCGGTAGCGCCGCGGCACGGTACGGCGCGAGGTAACTCGATCCGACGATCCCGTCGTTCATCTCCAGGTCGACGAGCACCAGTGGCCACTGGTCGAAGCGACCGATGCCGGCGATGATCGGGCGTCGTAACGGGACGACGACGGCGCGGATCGTTGCGCGCTTCAGTGTCATTCCGGCGCGGGTCACGGCGCTCCTATGGATCGGACGGCATTCGCTGCGAACGGCGCGAGGCCAACCCCGAGCGGCCGGTAACATGCAAGGGACATTGCTCTCCTAGGAGTGCTTTGCTGGTCAACCGCCTGTCGGCGACGCTGTCACGGATCCGAGACTAGGCGGGGAAGCTGAACGGAAGCTGGGACAATGACGCACGTTTGCCGAACGGGCCAGCACGATGGGCCTGCTCGACGACGGACCGGTGCGCTTCAGCGCGCCGCAGGCGGGACTTCCCGGCGTCAGCGCCAACATGCTGACCCGTTACGCTGCGCCGCCTCGAGTCGGCGTCGTAGATCAGCCGCACCGTCCATCCGGACGTACCGCCGCGTGTCGAGTACGAGCTGACGGAGCTGGGCCACAGTGCAGCTTCCCCCGGGCCAGCTGCGTATCTGGGCCGAGAAGAACCTTGATACCATCGCGACGTTGAATCACGCCTGGGCCGAATAGGGATTCGTGATCTCAGACCGCGAACTCGGCGACGGCGGTATCGGTGACCCACCGCACGACGTGGTCCGGATAGGGTGCCGACAGCCCCAGAACGATGTGGGTGAAGCCAGCTTCGGCGGCGCGCGCGACGGCTTCCCGGGTCGTGCCGGGACGATCGTAGGTGACGGGCACGACCAGCGACCGGCTGATGGATGCGGGGTCGCGTCCGATGTCGCGGCAGAAGCCGTCCAGCACGGCGCTGCGCCGAGCGGCATCGGGTACATCGGCGCCGGGATAGTTCCATCCGTCGGCATGTTCGGCCACGACCCGCAGGGTCGCGCGGGACCGCCCGCCGATGACGATCGGCGGGTGCGGCCACTGCACGGGTTTTGGATTGCAGAACGCCCCGGCAAGCTGGATATAGTTCCCGTCGAAGTCGAACGGCGTCGACTCAGACCATAACCGGCGGATCACGGTGCATGATTCGGCGAGTGCGCCCACGGCGTGGTCGCGGTCGTGGAACGGCAGGCCGTGCGCCTCGTACTCGCGTCGCGCGAGGGGGTGTCCGGGCCGCGAGCCCGCGCCGATGCCGAACTCGAGCCGCCCGCCGGAGACGATGTCGACCGTCGCCGCGATCTTCGCCAGCACCGCCGGTGGGCGGAATCGGTTGCTGCTGACCAGCACTCCGAGCCGGAGCCGTTCGGTCTGCGCGGCCAGGGCGGACAGCAGCGTCCAGCCCTCGAGGGTGGTCCCGTTCGGATCGCCCGCGATGGGCATGAGGTGGTCGAACAGCCAGGCGTCGTCGATCTGCGGGACGGTGTCGGCGTCGCGCCAGACCCGTGCGATGTCACGGTAGTCGACCTGGGACGGGGCCGTCATGATGCCGAAGCGAGGCATGGTCGGTGGTCCTTCCGGATCGTCAGCGGCGGCGCAGCGCCGGTGGGGTGTCGAATTTCTCCTCGGGAGCCAGATCGACACCCGGCGTGGCGATCTCGTCGATCGCATCGAGGATGTCCGCGGACAAGACGATGTCCGAGGCCGCTAGTTGCGACCGCAGGTGCTCGAGGGTTTGCGGACCGATGATGGCACTGGTCACCGTGGGGTGTGCGGTGACGAAGCCGAGCGCGAGCTGGATCAACGTCAAGCCGGCGTCGTCGGCCACCCGGGCCAGCCGCTCGACCGCGTCGAGCTTGGCCTGGTTGCCGGGGACGGAGAGGTCGTAGCGGTGCGCGAGGAATCCCGCCCGGTGAGTGTCGATCGACCGGCCGGCGCGGATCGCACCGGAGAGCCAGCCCGAGGCGAGCGGGCTCCAGGCCAGCACGCCCAGCCCGTACTCCTGCGCGACCGGCAACACGTGGGCTTCGATGCCGCGCTGCAGGATCGAGTAACCCGGCTGTTCGCTCACGTAGCACCCGAGGTGATGTCGACACGCGGCCCATCGGGCCTGCACGATCCGGTAGGCGGGGAAGGTGGAGGACCCGAAAGAGCGGATCTTGCCGGCGCGCTGCAGATCGGTCAGGGCGGACAGGGTCTCCTCGTCGCTGGTGGCCGGGTCCCAGCGATGAATCTGGTAGAGGTCGACGTGGTCGACCGCGAGCCGGCGCAGGCTGTCTCATCCCGGTCCGTCCCAATGTCCGGTACTGCATGAGCGACTCCATTTCTGGTAGGAGGGAGGCCGGCGCGGCTCCCCCGCGCTGGCCAACGGCGATGCGGCCTGTCAGAATCAGAACCGGAGCGCTGTTCCACAACATACGGAGCGTTGTTCCGTTTTGCAACCCTCGTGATGGAGGTCAGACCATGGGCGCTCGACGATGACCGGCACCGCACGGTCGAAACGCGCCGACGCCCGGCGCAACGAACAGACGTTGTTGGACGCGGCCGCCGCGGTCTTCGTCAGCTCGGGGGTGGATGCGCCGGTCCGGGCGATCGCGAAGAAGGCGGGGGTGGGGATGGGCACCATCTACCGCCACTTCCCCACCCGTGCCGACCTCATCGTCGCCGTCTACCGCCATCAGGTCGAGGCCTGCGTCGAGGCCGCCCCCCGGCTGCTGCGCGAGGCCGCCACCCCGTATGCCGCGCTGACCCGGTGGGTGGACCAGTTCGTCGACTTCCTCGCGACCAAGCACGGACTGGCCGGTGTGATGCAGAGCAGTTCGGCGGACTTCGAAGCGCTGCACAAGTACTTCCTCGAGCGGCTGGTCCCGGTGTGTGCGGAACTTCTCACCGCCGCAGTCGAATCCGGCGAGGTCCACCAGCACGTGGAGGCCTACAGCCTGATGCGCGGCATCGGTAACCTGTGCGTGTTCGCCGACGGCGACGCCCGCTATGACCCCGGCCGGATGACCCGGCTGCTCCTCGCCGGTCTGACGCAGCCCGACCTCGCGGATCCGGGCTGAGGGGTGTGCCGCCCCGACAGCGGCCGCCCGGGCCCCGCGTTGACACCCAACTCCGTTGACCTATCGCGCCTCTCACCGAACGACCGAAGGGCACCGTCGAGACGACTCGACGGTGCCCTCCCTGCCGTGCGGCAGCGCTGAGCCCGCTCAGCTGGGGTTGTCGGCTGAGCCCGCTCAGCTGTGGTCGGTGGTCATCGCCAGCTCACGTCCGGCCTCGATGTCGGCGGTGAGGGCCTCGATGCGCGCCTTCGCGTAGGTGTAGGCGTCGGAGCCGAGCAGCTGGTTGACCGGGCCGGCCCCGGTCACCGCGATGTCGATGATCGCCGCGGCCCCCTTGACCGGGTCACCGAGCTGGCTGCCCTGCAAATCGAGGTGGGCCTGGGTCATCTCCCGGATACCGGGGTAGGCCTCAGTCGGTTCGGTGGTGACGGCCAGCGAATCCGGGGTCAGGAAGCTGGTCCGGAAATAGCCGGGCTCCACGATGCTCACCTCGACGCCGAACTCGGCCATCTCGGCGGCCAGCGATTCGCTCAGGCCATTCAGCGCGAACTTGCCGGCGCAGTACAGACCCCAACCCGGCATGGCGGTCAGGCCCAGGATCGATGACACGTTGATGATGTGGCCGCTGCGCGCCTTCCGCAGGTGCGGGATGGTCGAGCGCAACACATTCCACGCGCCGACGACCTGGACGTCGAACATCTGGCGGATGTCGGCGTCGGTGGTCTCCTCGATGGAACCGAGGAACCCGTAGCCGGCGTTGTTGACCACGACGTCGACGCGGCCGAACCGGGCCAGGGTCTGCGCGACCGCGTCGTCGACGGCCGTGCCGTCGGCCAGGTCGACCTCGAGGCCCAGCAGCTGTTCGGTGCGCACACCGTCCAGTGCGGCCAGCAGCCGGTCGGTGGAGCGGGTGGTGGCCACGACGTTGTCGCCGCGCTCGAGGAGCTGGCGGACCAGTTCCAGTCCCAGGCCGCGCGAGGCGCCGGTGACGAACCAGGTGGCGGGTGTGGTGGTGGGGTATGGCATTGTCGTTCTCCTTCGATGGGTTGGCGGCCGCGGTGTTTTCGGCGTACTGCCAGTCTTGGTCGCCGAGACCGCGAGCAGGGGGCCATAACCGGCCCTGCGCAACCCAGGACGCGGCAACCTAGGACTCCCGGACCCAGGCGGCCGACCTGGAGCTCTGCCACAATCGGGCCATGGGCGATTCACATCGCGAACTGGCCGATTTCCTCAAACGCGCTCGCGCGGCCGTCGACCCGGCGCGGGCCGGGCTGCCCGCCGACGACCGGGTCCGCCGCGTTCCGGGCCTGCGGCGCGAAGAGGTCGCGCTGCTGGCCGGGGTGTCGACCGACTACTACACCAGGCTCGAACAGGGCCGGCGGATCACCCCGTCCAGTGCCGTCCTCGACGCGCTGGCTCGGGCGTTGAACCTGGACGCGACGGGCCGCGCGCACCTCGGTGACCTGGTCGGGCCGCCGTCGCCGCGCAAACGGCGGCCGGCCACGGTGCAGCGGGTGCGGCCGGGCCTGTACCAGCTGCTCGATTCGCTGGAGGGCTCGCCGGCGATGATCCTCGGCAGGCGCACCGACGTGCTGGCCACCAACCGGCTGGCGCGGGCACTGATCGCTGATTTCGACAGACTGCCGCCCCGCGAGCGCAACTACGCCCGGTGGATGTTCCTGTCCCCCGAGGCGCGGGCGCTGTTCGTGGACTGGGACGTCCAGGCCCGCACCGCCGTGGAGAACCTGCGCCTCGAGGTCGGCAGCAACCCCGGCGATCCGACGACGCAGGCCCTCGTCGACGAACTCGCCGCGGCCAGCGACGAATTCGCGCAGTGGTGGGCACAGCACCGGGTCTATCAGCGCACGTACGGGTCGAAGCGGTTACGCCATCCGGTGGTGGGTGAGCTCACCGTGGACTACGAAACGTTCATGATGCCGGGCGATCCGGACCAGACCCTGTTCGTCTACACCACCGAGGCGGGCAGCCCGTCGCGGGAGGCGCTCAACATCCTCAACAGCTGGACGCCGGCCGCCCGCGACGACACCAGCGAATTGCCACACTGACCGTCCTCACCCGACCGCGAAACTAGAGTGGGTCTTGCCGGTCACGTTGTCACCCGCGGTGATTCCCGGGTACTTCGGCGGCGCGTGCGGGGTCACGCAGGTCGGTATCGGCGCGATGACGGCGTCGTAGTTGGGTTGGCAGAAGAACGGCAGCGACAGCCGCCTGCTCTCTGGCTCCTCCAGGCCGCCAACGGCATCCCGCTGGTACAGCAGCCTGAGGCTGCCGTAGTCGGTGTGCTGACCGATGCGCAGTTGCCCGGGCTCCGGCGGTTGCTGCAGCGGCGCATAGTAGTTGGCGAACAGATCGTTGTAGAGGTGCCACGGCAGCACCGAGAGCACGGCCGCGAGGACGCGTTCAGCGCGATCATCTCGTAGGTGAGGTCCCACCCGCGGGCTTGATCGGGGCTCAGGTCGAAGGAGATCTAGCAGCTGGATCACCCACATGACGGCAAAGACAGCCACCCCAACGCGTGCAGTCCCAGGAAGCTGTGCTCGGTGAGCGGTTCGGCCACCGACGGGGCAACGCGGAGCGCGGCGATCTGCAGCCCGGTCGACCCGAGGTAGGTCAGGATGCCGGAGTAGATCACCGCGGTGCCGACCCGGATCGTCGCGCGGATGTGGCGCCTGGCGCCCCACACCCCGAAGCTCGACCGGGTCAGCACCGGGAACGGCAACCCGGTGCGCTGACCGGCGATGTCACCGAGGTTCATCAGACCCCACATGATCATCACGCTGGCCGACAACGCGATGAGCGCCTGAATTCCGTTGATTCCCAATAAGAATAGCGATGCGGCGAACGTGCAGACGGTGATGCTGTGGATGTCCTGCATCCACATCGCGAAGATGCTGTCGACGCCCCAGTTGCGGTTGCGCACGGGCGCGCGGTCGCCGTTGTAGAGCCGGGGTGACGGTGTTTCCGGGACGGCCACCACGACCGTTTCGGGGAGCGAGTCGGACAGGGCTGATGGACATGGCGGAACCCCAAGGATTTCAGGGCGCAGCACGGTGCGTGAGGTGACGGATGACGGCACACGGTCTCGGCGGGGCCGGTGACCGGCGCACGGGGACGAGGCGAGGTCGAGGGCCGCGTGGGAATCAAAACCCGACGCGGCGCACGGGACAGACTTCTAGCCTCGCTCCAGTCCGTATTCGATCGACATCGAGGCCAGCGGCACGCGGTGCGAGTCGGTGGCGCGCAGGCACTCTTCCACGGTGAAGGTGATGCCACACTTCGTCATCGCGAAGGTGATACCGCGAACCGCCATGATGTGTTGCCTCACCCGCGGACGGCTTGGTTGAACAGCGACCGTACCCAGATGCTGCTACGGCCGTGTTTCCTGACACGACGACGGCGTTACGAGTGGTCGGCCGATCGCGACACGACAGCCACCCGCAGGCGCTACCGTCGAGTGCATGCATCCGTTCCGTCAAGCCGTGGAGGCCCGTGACGACGCCGCGATGGCGGCGCTGCTCGCCGAGGACGTCGTGTTCACCAGCCCGGTCGCGTTCAAGCCGTACCCGGGCAAGGCCGTCACCGCGGCGATCCTGCGTGCCGTGATGCGGGTTTTCGAGGACTTTCGCTACATCCGTGAGATCGGCGACGGCCGCGACCACGCCCTGGTCTTCGAGGCCACCGTGGCCGGCAAGCGGATCACCGGCTGCGATTTCCTGCACGTCGACGACGACGGGCTGATCGACGACTTCATGGTCATGGTGCGGCCGCTGTCCGGCGCAACGGCGCTGGCCGAGCAGATGGCAGCACAGTTCCCCCGCATCCAGGCCGAGGCGCTGGAGGAGACGCCGCGGGCCGGCGGATGAACCTCAGGATCGGATGAAGTCCAGCAGATCGGCGTTGATGACGTCGGCGTGCACGGTCGGCATACCGTGCGGAAAGCCCTTGTACGTCTTCAGGATCCCGTTGGGCAACAATTCCGCCGACAGCGGTCCGGAATCCTCGTAAGGCACCACCTGATCGTCGTCGCCGTGCATCACGAGCACGGGGATCTGGATCTTCTTCAGGTCCTCGGTGAAGTCGGTCTGCGAGAACGCGACGATGCCGTCGTAATGCGCCTTGGCGCCGCCCATCATGCCCTGGCGCCACCAGTTGGCGATGAGTCCCTCGACGGGCTCCACCCCCTGACGGTTGAAGCCGTAGAACGGCCCCTCGGGCAGCGTGCGGTAGAACGCGGCGCGGTTGGTGGCGACCTGCGTCTGGAAGCCGTCGAACACCGACTTCGGCAGCCCACCCGGATTGGCGTCGGTCTGCACCATCAGCGGGGGCACCGCCGCGATCAGCGCGGCCTTGGCCGCTCTGATCTCCCCGTGCCTGGCCAGGAAGCGCACCACCTCACCGCCGCCGGTGGAGTGCCCGACGTGCACGGCGTCGTGCAGGTCGAGGTGCTCGACCACGGCGGCGAGGTCATCGGCGTAGTGGTCCATGTCGTGGCCGTCGGCGACCTGGCTGGAGCGGCCGTGTCCGCGTCGGTCGTGGGCGATCACGCGGAACCCCTCGCCGAGGAAGAACATCATCTGGGGATCCCAGTCGTCGGCCGAGAGCGGCCAGCCGTGGCTGAAGACGATCGGCTGACCCGAACCCCAGTCCTTGTAGAAGATCTCGACACCATCACGGGTGGTCACTGTGGGCATCGGGGCTCCTCGTCGTTGCGGTTCGTCGGGAAGACTTCTCTGCGCGCAAGTTACACCGCCGCGGGGGCGGATGCGCCGAAGCCGCTAAATCGAGGTCACTCGCGGAGGGGCGGCACCGCGGCCGCCCGCAGAAGTTCGGCGGCCTCGCTCTGGTAGGCGTGCTCGGCCCAGCCCTGCGCGGTGGTGTTGAATCGGGTGTCGGTGAGCGTCGGATCAGCGCCTGCGTCGAGCAGCTCACGGATGCGGGGCAGGTCACCGTCCCAGGCTGCATGGTGCAGTGCGGTGGCACCCTGCCCGTTCCGGGCGTTGGGGTGTTCGGGGGTCACCGGCGCCACGACCTCCACCCCCGAGACGTCGATACCGTTGCTGCTCAACAACCTCAGCCGGTCGGCGTACCCGTGGCCGGCGGCCCAGGCGATCTGGCCCTGCCACATCTGGGCCCGGGTCGGCATCGCCTCCCCCAGCCGGGTCTCCCACGGGCTGGGACCGGCATCGGACAGCCCGTGGGCGAACAACAGCTCGAGGTGCGAGTCGTCGGGTCGGAACATCCGGTTGTACAGCGCCTGCTGGTCGACCGGGTGGGCGCCCGCCGCGAGCAGCAGCGAGGCCAGCTCGCGGTCGATCGGGTGCCGGGGCTGACGGCGCGGTCCCTGCTCGCCCTCACCGAAAACCCCGGTGAGGGCGGTGAACGGGGTCGACATCCCCCGCCACAGGTATCCGGCGTTGGGATCGGCGCCCGCTTCCAGCAGAAGCGTTGCGGCAGTGAGGGCATCGTCGGGGGTGCGCCGCAGCTCGACGCGGGAGTAGCACAGGTACATGAGGGCCGTCCAGCCGAACGGACCGCCGGCAGTCGTCGACAGCGCGGGGTCCCCGGCGAGGTGCGCCCGCACCGCATCCGGATCGCCGGCCGCCGCGGCCGCCCACACGTGCCGGTCGACCAGCCGGGGCCGCTCGTCGAGCAGGGCCGCGGCGGCCAGCCGCCGTGGTGGCGCGTCGGTCTCGGTGTAGCGCAGCACCGACAGCGCGCAGAAGCGGTCCGCGTCGTCCAGCGCTGCCTCGTCGACCCGGCTGGGGTCGACGCCCAGCTCAGCGGCGACGTCGAGGTAGCGCAGCAGGGCCGGCCAGCTCGAAAAGCCATAGTGCCGCGCGATACTCAGCTGCGCGTCCGGCAGGTCCAACCGAGGCCCGGCCAGCACCCGATCCGGGTCCGGGTGATGGCGTCGGACGAACTCGCTGCCGACGGGGTCGGCAGCCGATGCCTGCTGCTGCAGCGCACAAGCCTGCCCGCAGACGTCATCGAGCGACGGGTTGTCGGGCAGCGTGCTGGCCATCCGGCCTCCTCCCGTCGGCCCGGTATCGGCGAGGCTCCCCGGCCAGCATAGGCCGCCTGCGGGAGGAGGGGCCCTGCGCCCAGGTGCGGGTCGGTAACGTCGGTCCGGTGTCGTTCTCCCCTGCCGTGGTCGTCGAGACCGTCGAACTGAACGACCGGATGCGCCGCGTCGTACTTTTGGTCGAGGACCCCGACGCGCTGGCCGTCAGGCCGGCCGCCGACTCCGCGGTCGGTGTCTACTTCCCCGGCAGGGGATGTGACGACGAGGGCCGCAACTACACCGTCCGGCACCAGCATGGCGACCGCATCACCCTCGACTTCGTGTTGCACGGCCACGGCCCCGCGACCTCGTGGGTCACCCGCGCCCGCACCGGAGACCGCGTCGGACTCGACCACGCCCGCTCGTGGTACCGACCCGAGCCGGACACCGACTGGCAGCTGCTGGTCAGCGACCTGTCCGGGCTGCCCGCCACCGCACGCATCATCGAGGAGCTACCCCCGGGCGCCGCCGTCACCGCGATCGTCGAGGTCACCGCCGACGCCGATCTGGACTACCTGCCGCAGCGCCCGGGCGTCACCGTGATCGCCAGCGTGGGCACCGGGAACGGCCCCAGCCCGAGCGCCCTGGCACACGCGATGCGGCACTGGACCTTCCCCCCGGGCCGCGGCTACTGCTGGTTCGCCGGTGAGGCGGCCGAATCCCGGGCGGTCCGCACGTTCCTGCGCGGCCTGGGGTGGACGATCGAGCAGTACGACGTCACCGGGTACTGGCGGCGGCACTCCGAGGCCTGGGACGCCCGGTTCGCCGAGGTGCAGGACGACGTGCTGGCCGTCTACGAGCGCGCGCTGGCCGACGGGAAAGGCGACAAGCTGGCCTTCGAGGAGTTCGACGACGCCTGCGAACGGATCGGTCTGTAGCGATCGTGACCGCACCCGCCCCCACGACGCACCCGCCGGCCCGGCCGCGCCGGCACCCCACGCAGCGCAGCAGGGCGACCGGGCTGGCGCTGGCCGCCGTGCTGCTGGCCCTGGTGTGCGTGGCGAGCCTGGCGATCGGCACCGAGAACGTCTCGCTGTCGACGGTGTGGTCGGCGCTCACCGAGTACCGCAACCTCGGCGACGAGTGGATCGTGCACGAGCTGCGGGTCCCACGCACCGTGCTGGCGTTGCTCGTCGGGCTGGCCCTCGGCCTGTCCGGCACGCTGATCCAGGCGGTCGGCCGCAATCCGCTCGCCGACTCCGAGATCCTCGGGATCAATTCCGGGGCCGCCCTTTTCGTGGTCACCGCGATCGCGCTGCTCGGGTTGCGCGGGATCTGGACCTACATCTGGTTCGCCTTCGCCGGCGCACTGTTCGCGATGGTGCTGGTCTACCTGGTGGGCATGGCGGGGCGGGGCACCGTCACGCCGGTGCGTGTCCTGTTGGCCGGGGTCGCGATCGGCGCGGTGCTGGACGGCATCGGGTTCGCGGTGCGCCTGCGCCATCCGCGGGCGTTCGACAACATGCGGTTCTGGGATGCCGGCGCCCTCGACGGCCGGCCGTTGGACGTGGCCGCGACGATCAGCCCGTTCATCGCGGTGGGCGCGGTGCTGTGCCTGGTGGTGTCGCGGTCGCTGAACGTCACCGCCCTCGGTGACGATCTGGCCAGGAGCATGGGCGGCAACGTCGTACGCACCCAGGTGCTCAGCCTGGTCGCGGTCACGCTGCTGGCCGGGGCGGCGACCGCCGCGGCGGGACCGATCGGTTTCGTGGGCCTGATGGTGCCACACGCGGTGCGCCGCTTCACCGGGCCGGACTGGCGCTGGATCCTGGCCTACGCCGTCTGTGTCGCACCGGCGCTGCTGCTGGGCGCCGACATCATCGGCCGCGTCGTCATCCGGCCCGCGGAACTACCCGCGGGCATCGTCACCGCGTTCGTCGGCGCGCCGGTGCTGATCTGGCTGGTCCGCAAGCACGGAGCCGACCGGACATGACGCCGTCACAGCTGGGGTCGCGGGTGAGGTTCGGGCACCGCCAATGCGTGGTCCGCCTCGGCGCGCTGTCGTTCCGCGCCTCCTGGCGGGCCGCCGTGGTGGTGGCCGCGCTGCTGGCCGGGGCGGCGCTGGTTGCGGTCGTCGCGATCGGGTTGGGCAAGTATCACATCGCGCCGGCCGACGTGCTGCGGGTGCTGATCGGCACCAACACGTCGTTCGACCGTGTGGTGGTGTTGCAATGGCGGATGCCGCGCATGCTGGCCGGCGTCCTGATCGGGGCGGCCCTCGGCCTGTCCGGGGCGATCTTCCAAGCGCTCACCCGCAACCCGCTCGGCAGCCCCGACATCATCGGCGTCAACGCCGGCGCCTACACCGGGGCGCTGACCATCCTGGCCACCGTCGGCGGCGGCTACTACGCGGTCGCCGGCGGTGCGCTGGCCGGCGGCATCGCGACGGCCGTCGCGGTGTACGCCCTGTCCTATCGCAGGGGCATCGCGGGATACCGTCTCATCGTCGTCGGCATCGCGGTCAGCGCGGTGCTGAACTCGGTCAATCAGTGGATCGTCATCAAACTCGACCACCACACCGCCGTCACCGCTGCGGTGTGGCAACAGGGCACCCTCAACGGACTGACCTGGGCGCAGGTGATCCCGCTGGCGGTGTGCCTGGGCTTGTCGACCGCGGCACTGCTCGGCGTCGGACCCCAGCTGCCCATCCTGCAGCTCGGTGACGACGCCGCGGGGGCGCTCGGCGTGCGCCCCGAGCATGCCAGGCTGGCCTACCTGGTCATCGGTGTGGCGCTGGTGGCGCTCGCGTGCGCCGCCGCCGGACCGATCACGTTCGTGGCGCTGGCCGCACCGCAGCTGGCCCGCAGGCTGACGGCAAGCCCCGGGGTGGCGCTCGTCCCCGCGGCCGCCATGGGCGCGGTGCTGCTGCTGCTCAGCGACATCATCGCCCAGCAGCTGTTCCGCGACAACGAAATACCGGTCGGCGCGGTGACCGTCACGCTGGGCGGCACCTACCTCGTCTACCTTCTCATCACCGGAGCCAGGCAACGATGACCGCAGACGATGCCCGACTTCAGGCCCAGGGGCTGTCCATCGGATACGAGGACACCACCGTCATCTCCGACCTGTCGGTGACGATCGCCGACGACCGGATCACCGTGATCGTCGGGCCGAACGCCTGCGGCAAGTCGACCCTGCTGCGGGGGCTGGCTCGGCTACTGAAACCCTCTGCTGGACAGGTCGTCCTGGATGGCACCGATATCGCGCGAATGCACACCAAGGAGGTGGCCCGGCGGCTGGGGCTGCTCCCCCAGACGTCGGTGGCACCGGAGGGCATCACCGTCGCCGATCTGGTGGCCAGGGGCCGCTACCCGCACCAGAAACTGTTGCGGCAATGGTCCAACGACGACGAGGCCGCGGTCGCCGATGCCATGGCCAGCACCGGTGTGACCGAGTTGGCGGGACGCCTGGTCGACGAGCTCTCCGGGGGTCAGCGGCAACGGGTCTGGGTGGCCATGGTGCTGGCCGCGCAGACTCCGCTGCTGCTGCTGGACGAACCGACGACCTTCCTCGACATCGCCCACCAGGTGGAGTTGCTCGACTTGTTCGCCCGGCTCAACCGGGAGCGCGGCCAGACCGTGGTGGCGGTGCTGCACGACCTGAACCACGCCTGCCGCTACGCCGACGACATCATCGTGATGAAGTCGGGACAGATTGTGACACAAGGTGATCCGGGAACCGTCATCACCGAGGGACTGGTGCAGCAGGTGTACGGGCTGGCGTGTCAGATCATCGACGATCCGCAGACCGGTACCCCGCTGGTGATCCCCCGCGCTTCACCACATGTCACCGTACGGCGGTGAGGTAGCCGCCACCCCGGCCGAAATAGTCGACCGCGGAATGGTTCACGCCGTCGTCGGTGCGCACGACGTCGAGGATCAGACCGGCCGCCGCGCCGCGGTAGGCGTCGGCGCCGGCGACGATGACCATGCCCCCGTCCTCTTCGATGAACACCCGGCCCGGGGTGCCGCCGTAGCGACACCGTGACACGTGCGCGTGGATGACCCGTAGCCGTTCTCCTCGGAAGTAGGTGTAGGCGTTGGGATACGGGTCTGACAGCGCGCGCACGAGGCGTTCGATGTCGGCCGCCGGCCAGTCCCAGTTGATCAGGCTGTCTCGGTCGGAACGCTTGTGGAAGAACGTGCGCTCATCGCGATCCTGCGGCCTGGGCCGAATTGTGCCGTACTCCAACCCGTCCAGCGCCTCGCCGAGCACCTCGGGCACCAGTTCGAGCGTGTCGAACACCAGGCTGGTGCCGGTGCTGGTCGGGGTGATCGGCACTGCACGCTGCACCAGGATGGCCCCGGTGTCCAGGTCGTCGTCCATCAGGTGCGCGGTCAGCCCGGTATGGCTGGCACCGCTGATCAGCGACCAGATCACCGGCGAGAAACCGGTGAACTTCGGAAGCAGGGAATCGTGCACATTGACCGTGCCGCGGGAGGGAATCGCAAGGAGCTCGGCAGGCAGCCTGGTGCGCCAGTTGTTGGCCACCATCACCTCGGGTGCCAAATCCCTTATTTTGCTGATCATTTCCGTTGACGGGCGTTTAGCCAGCAGGACCTCGATCCCTTCACTGCGGGCCAGGTCCTCGACCGAGTCGGACCAGATCGATTCGTAGGCATGGTCACTTTCGGGATGGGTGACCACCAGACACACCTCGTGGCGGGACTTCAACAACGCCTGGAGAGTGCGGTGCCCCCAGGTCTGATATCCGAACATGACCAAACGCACAGCAACCTCCCAGGTTTCGGGTGACCCCCTATGGTTAGCCTCACCTTGATAGCATGCCGGACGGTGGCGATGCGCCCCATGCGTTCGCGCTCATTGCGCCTGCGGGGACCAGCACACTAGGGAGGAATGCTTTGTCCGACAATCCTTTTGACGATGCAAACGGTCTATTTTTCGTACTCGTCAATCACGAGGACCAATACTCGCTGTGGCCGACGTTCGCCGAGATACCCGCAGGCTGGCGGGCGGTGTTCGGAACACCGGACGGTTGCGACAGGGACAGCGCACTGCGTTTCGTCGAGCAGAACTGGACGGACATGCGACCACGCACACTGCGCGAACAGATGGATCGCCGCGCTCCCGCCGATGACGCCGTGACGATTTGAGCGCGGCGCCAACTGACGCCGACGTCGATACTTCCGTCGACGTTTCCGGGCCCGCCGTCCTGCGCCGTGCGGTGTCCCGCCACCGCCGACGCGTGACCTTCGGCTCGATTCTCATTGCTGTGCACCAACTCTGCGAAGTATCGGTGCCGGTGATGATCGGGATCGTTGTCGATCGCGCCGTTGCCACAGGTTCGGTGGGTGCGATCGTCGGGTGGATCGCTTCACTGGGCGCACTGTTCGTCGCGCTGACGATCGCCTACCGGATGGGCGCCCGGCTGCTGATGGCCGCCATCGCCGAAGAGGGCCATCTGCTCCGGGTCGAGTTGAGCCGCAAGATCCTCGATCCCCGCGGGATCCGCACCGACTACAAGGCCGGTGAGCTGTTGTCGATCTCGTCGACCGACGCCGAGGAAACCGCGTACCTGCTCGACTATGTGCCGCGCATGATCGGCGCCGTCGTCGCGACCGTCGCCTGCGGCGCCATCCTGTTGAGCATCGACGTGACGCTGGGCGTCATCGTCCTCGTCGGAGTGCCGATCGTGATGACCGGATTGCAGCTCAGTGCCCCCGTCATCGCCAACCGAGTGGAACACCAACAGGCCGAGATCGGCCGGGCCACCGCCCTGGCCACGGACTTGATCAGCGGCCACCGCCCACTGCAGGGAATCGGCGCGCAGCGCAACGCGGCGGCCCGATACCGGACGGCCAGCCGCCGGTCGCTGACCGCGACACTGCGAGCGGCGCGCATCGAGAGCGCCCACGCGGGTGCGGCCGCGGCCGCGGGTGCACTCGCCGCGATGTCGGTGGCCGTCGCGGCGGCATACTTCGCCATTCGCGGCGACCTCACCGTCGGTGCGCTCATCACCGTCATCGGGCTGGCGCAATTCCTGGCCGAGCCGTTCTCGGTGCTGGCGACCATGCCGAGTGCCGTCGCCGAATCGCGGGCGTCGGCAAACCGGGTCGCCGCCGTGCTCGCGGCACCGACGCGGGAGCTTGCCGGTGTTCACGCACCGCGGACCGGTGCCGGCTCGTCGGCTCGCCTCACCCTGCGTCAGGGCGCGCCCGACGACCCTGCCGCGTTGTCGCTCGAGGTGGCAGCCGGTGAGTTCGTCGCCGTGCTCACCGCCGAACCACGCGACGTCGCAACGTGGATGGACCTGTTGTCCGGGCGTTCACCGGCACCCGGCGACGGCGCCGTGCTGGTCGACGGCCGCGATATCGGCGACATCCCCTACGGCCGGCGCCGGCACACCCTGCTGGTCGAACACCACCACGGTGACCTGTTCAGCGGGACGCTGCGCTCGAACCTGGCCATATCGGGTGTGGCCGACGACACCGACATGGTGCGTGATGCACTGGCCGCGTCCTGCGCGGTCGATGTCGTCGAGCTGTATCGCGAGGGACTCGACCACCGGGTGGTCGAGCGCGGCGCCAGCCTGTCCGGTGGCCAACGGCAGCGGTGGACGCTGGCGCGGGCATTGGCCGCCGACCCCGAGGTCCTGGTGTTGCACGAACCCACCACCGCCGTCGACGCGGTCACCGAACAGACCATCGCAGACGGCATCCGCCGGCTGCGGAGCGCGCGGGGACGCACCACGCTGGTGTTCACCAGCAGCCCGGCGCTGTTGGCCGCGTCGGACCGGGTCGTGCTGGTCGACGGCGGCCGCATCCAACGCGAAGGCACCCATGACGATCTGGTCGGTGCCGACGACCGCTACCGCGGCTTGGTGATCCGATGACGATCAACACCTCGACCACGACACCCGTCCTCCCGGTCGCCGGGGTGGGACGCACGTGGTCCTGGCTGCTGCGTGAAATACGCAGGCGGCGTGGGCCGGCCGCGGTGACCGTGGTCGTCGGGCTGGCCGCCGCGGCTGCCGCCACCGTGCCGATCTACCTGTTGGGAACCCTCGTCGACCGCGTCGCCGAGGCCGGATCGGTGAGCGGGCTGGCCGGCCTGGCCGCACTCATCGCCGCCGGTGCCGTACTCGGCGGCCTCGGCACGGGGCTCTCGACGTACCTGATCACCCGGCTCGGTGAGCACGCCGTGGCGGACCTGCGCGAAGCGGTCCTGGGCCATGCGCTCGAGCTACCCGCGACGACGATCGAGGACAGTGGCCGCGGCGATCTGCTCTCCCGGGTCAGTGCCGACGTCGCGGCCGTCGCCAAGGCGGTCTCGCAGGTCCTGCCCGACATGCTCAACGCGTTCTTCCTCGGTGTGGTCACGCTGGTGGGCATGACCAGCCTGGACTGGCGTCTGGGGCTGGCGGGGGCGGTGTGCATACCGGCGTACGCCGCCGGGTTGTGGTGGTACCTGCCCCGGTCGGGGCCGCTGTACGCCGAGCAGCGGGTGGCGCTGGCCGAGCGGGCCCAGGCGACGGTCGAGTCGATCCAGGGCGCCCGCACCATCGACGCCTACGAGGTACACCATCAGCGCCTGACCGACATCGACGCGGCGTCCGCGCGGGCCCGCGACGTCGAGGTCGCGGTCTTCACGCTGTTCACCCGCCTCGTCGGCCGGGTGAACCGAGCCGAATTCCTGGGCCTGACAGCCACATTGGTGGTCGGCTTCCTGCTGGTGCGCACCGGCACCGGCACCGTCGGCCAGACCACCGCCGCGGCGCTGATGTTCCATCGGCTGTTCAACCCAGTCGGGATGATGATGTACAACTTCGACGAGATCCAGGCCGGCGCGGCGTGCCTGGCCCGTCTGGTCGGCATCGTCGACCTGCCCCGGCCTGGCCAGCAGGCAGGGCCCGGCACGCGGGCCGAGCCCGCCGGACCCGAGGTCGTGGTCGAGCACGTGTCGTTCAGCTACGGCACCGGTCCCGAAGTGCTGCACGATGTTTCGCTGCGCATCGCGGCCGGGAGCCGGTGCGCACTGGTCGGCACCACCGGTGCCGGGACGAGCACGCTGGCCGCGGTGGTGGCGGGACTGTACCTCCCGAACCGGGGCCAATGCCTGATCGGTGGGACGCCGGTCGCCGACATCCCCGAGGACCGGCTGCGGTCGTGGGTCGCCACCGTCACCCAGGAGGTGCACGTCTTCTCCGGACCGCTGATCGACGATCTGCGGCTGGCCGCCCCCGATGCCGGACGCGACGACATCTGGGCGGCGCTGGAGCGGGTGGCCGCGCGCGGCTGGGTGCAGGCCCTCGACGACGGCCTGGACACCGTCGTCGGGGAACACGGTGTGGCGCTGACCCCCGCCCAGGCACAGCACATCGCCCTGGCCCGGCTCGTGCTGGCCGACCCGCGCGTGGTGGTACTCGACGAGGCCACCGCCGAGGCCGGCAGTGCCAACGCCACCGAACTGGAGAACGCGGCGCTGGCGGCCACCGCCGGGCGCACCACGCTGGTGGTCGCCCACCGGCTCACGCAGGCGGCAACCGCCGACCAGATCATCGTGTTGGACGCCGGCCGGATCGTCGAACAGGGCACCCACGCCGAGCTGGTGGCGCGGTCCGGCCGGTACGCCCGACTCTGGCGCGCGTGGAGCGCCCACAACTGAAATCGCTTGCCAGAGGGCAGGCATGACGAGGAGAGGTTCCCGGTACGTGACCGCGGATTCGCTGGACATCGCCGAGCTGTTGGAGTTGTGGAACAACCGATCGACGCCCGAGCGCACCTCGACGGTGCCCGAGTTGTTCGACGCCCAGTGCCTGGCCACCCCCGACGCGGTCGCGGTCGTCGACGGGTCACGCCAGCTGACGTATCGACAGCTTCGCGGACACGTCAGCCAACTGGCCGGTGCGGTGGCCCGGTTGGCCGCCGGGCCGGAGGCTGTGGTAGCCGTGGGGGTGCCGCGCTCGGCGGAGATGGTGGTCTGCGTGCTCGCCGCGATGGCGGCCGGCGCGGCCTTCGTCCCCCTCGATCCGGCCTGGCCCGCGCGCCGACGCGCACAGGTGCTCGCTGATTCCGGCGCTCGAGCGGCGTTCGTCGCCGCCGCGGATGACACCGCATGGGCCGTCGAGACGTTGACGGTGGACCTGCACGAGTGGCGGTTCGACGCCGAACCCGCGACGGCCGCCGCGGCACCGCCGGCGCCCGGGCAACTCGCCTATGTGATCTTCACGTCCGGTTCTACCGGCACCCCGAAGGGGGCCATGATCCGCCACGACGCCATCGCCGAGCGGTTGGTGTGGCAGCGCGATCACGTCCTGGGATTCGGCGCCACCGATGCGTCGTTGTTCAAAGCTCCTCTGGCATTTGATATCTCGGTCAACGAGATCCTGCTACCGCTGGTCAGCGGTGGACGGGTGGTGGTGGCCGAACCCGGCGGGGAGAAGGATCCCGAGTACCTGCTGGAGCTGATCCGGGATCAGCGGGTGAGCTTCGTATACCTGGTGTCCTCGATGCTGGACACACTGCTCGAGCTGGATCGCATCACCACCGCCGACGGGGCCACCAGCGCGCTGCGCTCACTGCGGCACGTGTGGTGCGGCGGGGAGGTGTTGACCCCCAACCTGTTCGCCCGGTTCCGGGCTCAGCTCGCCACGACGCTGTACCACGGGTACGGTCCGGCCGAGGCGACCATCGGGGTGTCCCATGTCATCTACCGCGACACCGCCCAGCGGATCGCCACCTCGATCGGCAGGCCCAACCCGCACACCCAGCTCTACGTGCTCGACGGGAACCTGCGGCCGGTCCCGCCCGGCATCGGCGGCGAGTTGTACGCCGCCGGATTCCTCCTGGGCCGCGGATACGTCAAGGCCCCGTCGTTGACCTCGTCGCGATTCGTCGCGAACCCGTTCGACGACAACGGATCCCGCATGTACCGCACCGGCGACCTGGCCCGCTGGACCGACGACGGCACGCTGGAGTTCCTCGGCCGCGCCGACAACCAGGTCAAGATCCGCGGCCGGCGCATCGAGCTCGAGGAGATCGAAGCCCAGCTCGCGGAGCACCCCGCCGTGCGCCGAGCCATCGTGTCCGTGCACCGCCGCGGCGCCGCCGACCAGTTGATCGGCTACCTGGTGGCCGCCGACGAAGTCACCGACGACGCAGCGCTGCACACCGAGCTGACCGCATGGAGCCGCTCCCGCCTGCCCGAGTACATGGTGCCGGCACAGTTCGTGACGATCGATCAGATTCCGCTGAGCCCCAACGGCAAAGCCGACCGGCGGGCGCTTCCGGCACCAACCGCACCACCGGCGCGCTCCGGTAAGCGGGCGATGACCCCGCGAGAGGCGCTGCTGTGCCGGGTATTCGCCGAAGCGCTCGACCTCGACGATATCGGCGTCGACGACGACTTCTTCACCCTCGGCGGGGACAGCATCGTGGCCATCCGGGTGGTCGGCAGGGTGCGCTCGGCCGGTTACTCGCTGCGCCCGCGAGACCTGTTCTCCCATCGCACCGTCGAGACGTTGGCGCCGCTGCTCGGTGATACCGACCTCACTCCCGCGGATGTCGTGGACGCCACCGGGCCGGTGCCGGCCACCCCGATCCTGCACTGGTTCGACGCCGCCGGCCGACCCGGTTCTCCCCCACCCTTGAACGGCTTCTACCAGGGCATGACGCTGCTGGCGCCCGCTGACCTCGACACCGACACGCTGCGGGGAATCGTCGACGCCGTGGTCGCTCGACACCACGTGCTGTGGGCCGCCACCGCGGGCAGCGCGGCGGAGCTGGTCATCCCCGAGGCCCCACCCGTGATCCCGATCCTGGTGGGCGCACCCGCCGACACCGCCGACGACATGCGGGTGCGCCTCGTCGAGCGGCTGGACCCGGGCGCGGGCGCCATGCTGGCGGTGGGCTGGCTGCCCGACGCCCACCGCGTCGTGGTGATCGCGCACCACATCGTGATCGACGGCGTGTCGCTGCGCGTGCTCGCCGACGACTTCGCCGCGGCGCACCGGCTGATCGCCGCGAGCCGACCCGCCGTGCTCCCCCAGCCCCGGACGCCATGGCGGTCCTGGGCACACCAACTCGCCGACGCCACCGCACTCGGCGCCTTCGCGGCCGACGAACCGTACTGGCGGCGCACCTGCGCGGTGACCGAACAACCGTGGGGTGAACGCGCTCTGGATCCCCGCCGCGACACCGTCTCGTCCGAGGCCGCCGTGACCGTCGAGCTGTCCGAATCGGTGACCGAAGCCATCCTGACCTCGGTGCCCGCCCGCATCCACGGTCATGTCAACGACGCGATGGTGGCGGCGCTGTACCTGGCGCTGCGGGAATGGTTGAGCCAGCGCGCGATCGACACCGGCGGTGGAGTGCTGGTCGAGATGGAAGGACACGGCCGCGAGGGGCACGCGGTAGGTGACGCCGACCTCGCCGACACGGTCGGCTGGTTCACCACGCTGTTCCCCGTCGCGCTGCGTGACGACGAATTCGATTGGCGGGCAGCGCTGACCGGCGGCACCGCGCTCGGTGCCGCGGTCCGCGCGGTTAAGGACCAGCTGCGTGCGGTGCCATCGCACGGCATCAGCTACGGCGCGCTGCGCTACCTGCAGCCCGACGGGCACCGGCTCGCCGCGGCTCCGCAGGTGCTGTTCAACTACCTCGGCCGATTCGACATCACCGACCGGCCATGGGGATTCGCCGATACTGCCGGGGCGGTGCTCGAGGGCCGCGACCCCGACATGCCGCTGCCCCGGCTGCTGGAGATCAACGCCGAGGCCGTCGAGTCAGCGACCGGCACCACGCTGCGTGCCAGGTTCAGCTGGGCATCCGGCGCCGTCGCGGGCACCGACGTCACCCGGCTGGCCCACCGCTGGTGTGAACTCCTGGAAACGATCGCCGGCAGTGCCGACGTGGCCGGGCACAGCGCCTCGGACTTCCCCAGGGTGGCGCTACAGGCCGCTGACGTGACCGAGCTGGCCGACCGTTACCCGGGGCTGTCGGACGTGCTGCCGCTGACCCCGGCACAGCAGGGCATCTATTTCCACTCCACGTTCAGCCGGCGCCGCGATCCCTACGTCGTGCAGCAGATCGTCGACATCCACGGCCCGCTGGACGTCGACCGGTTCCAGCGGGCCACCGAGGCTGCCGCGACCCGTCACCGGGCACTGTCGGCCGCCTTCACCACGCTGGCCGACGGCACCCCGGTGGCCGTCCACGCCGCGGTCGTCGCACCCGATTTCGACGTGGTCGACGCCGGGGAGTCCAGCCGGCCCGACGCCGTGGTGGACCGGCACGCCGACTGGGAGCGACAGCGCCGGTTCGATCTGGCCACACCGCCGCTGACCCGCTACACCCTGGTGCGCCACGGCGACGACCGGCACACGATGATCCAGACGGTGCACCACATCGTCGCCGACGGCTGGTCGGTCCCGATCGTGCTGGCCGACCTGCTGACCGCCTACCGGGGCAGCGACTTCTCCGCTCCCGCACCCCGATTCGCCGACTTCGTGGAGTGGCTCGGAGCGCGCGATGACGCCGCCGACCGGGCCGCGTGGGCGCCGGTGCTGTCCGGTGTCGGCGAGCCGACCAGGATCGCGGCGGCCGACGGCGCCCCCACAACCGGCGCCGGGTTCGGGCGCCGCACCCGCCCCCTGGCCGACCGCGCGGCCCTGGTCGCCGCCGCGGGCGCGGCGGGGGTGACGGTCAGCACGCTGCTGCACGCCGCATGGGGTATCACCCTCGGGCGGGTCACCGGCCGCGACGACGTCGTGTTCGGCACCGTCGTGTCCGGCCGGGGCGGTGAGCTGCCCGGCGTGGAACACATGGTGGGACTGCTGGTCAACACCGTGCCGACGCGGGTGCGGTGGTCACCGGCCGAGAGCCCGGCCGCGGTCGCCGCCCGGCTGGCCGCGACCGAGGCGACGGTGATGGAACACCATCACCTCCCGCTGACCGAGGCGCACCGGGCCGCCGGTGTGGACGCGCTGTTCGACACGCTCGTGGTGATCGAGAACCTCGGCGCCCCTGAGCTTTCCGGCGGGGATCTGCAACTCGGCGACATCGCGGTGGTGGAGGCACCGCACTATCCGATCACGGTGATGATCACCGTCAGGGACACCGTCACCGTGACGGTGACCAACGCTCGTGACCAGGTGTCGGACACCTTCGCCGACAGTGTGGCGGCGGCGTTCGCCGCGGTGCTCGCCGCCGCGGTCGCCGATCCGCTCATCCGGTGCGCGGAGATCGCGCTGGCCGAGCGGGTCGACCAGATATCAACGGCAGCAGCGGGTTCGGTGACAGAGTTGCTCGGCGCTGCCGCGGCCGCGCACCGCGACGATCCGGCCCTGCTCGGCCCGGTTACCGTGACTTTCGGTGAACTGCACACCCGGGCATGCGCGCTGGCCGCTCACCTGACCGGATCGGGGGTGCGGCGCGGCGACGTCGTGGCACTGGCCATGTCCCGGTCCACCGATCAGGTGGCCGGGCTGTGGGCGATCCTGCTGGCCGGGGCGGCCTACTTGCCGGTGGACCTGGCCTACCCGCGCGCCCGTATCGCCTTCATGCTCGACCACGCCCGACCCCGCGGCGCACTCGTCGACACCGCCGGGGGCGATGCCCTCACGGCGGTGCTGCCCGAGGGCACCCGGGTCGTCGATGCCACGTCGGTGCCCGAGCGCGCCGAGGAGTTCACGCCCGTCGGCGTCGGCCCGCTGGACGCCGCGTACGTGCTGTACACCTCCGGATCGACCGGGACACCCAAGGCCGTGGTGGGCAGCCACGGCGCGCTGGCCAACCGGCTGGCATGGGCGGTGCGCGAGTGGCCCGCGGCGACCCGGCTGTCGAAGAGTTCGCTGTCGTTCATCGACGGCACCACCGAGCTGCTGGCCGGTCTGGCCGCCGGGGCGGGCACGGTCCTCGCCGGCGACGCCGCCCTGCGTGACGGCGCGGCGCTGGCCGGCTTGATCGCCGCACACGATGTCGAGCAGGTGGTGAGCATCCCCGCGCTGGCGGACGCCCTGGTCGACGAGCACCGGGAGCAGGTCGGTGCCGTGCGGCGCTGGATCGTCAGCGGTGAAGCGTTGACCACCGACCAGCTGGGGACGCTGCGCGCCACCGGCGCCGACACCGTCGTCGTCAACTCCTACGGTTCTTCGGAGGTGGCCGGTGACGTGCTGGCCGGCCCGCAACGCCGGGCACCGGTCACGCTGGGCACCGAGGTGGCGGGCACCGGGGTCCGGATCCTCGACCGGCATCTGGGCGACCTGCCCGTCGGGGTCATCGGCGAGATCTACGTCAGCGGCGCCCAGTTGGCGCGCGGCTACCTGCACCGTCCGGGCGCGACGGCCGCGCGGTTCGTCGCCGCCGCCGACGGAGCGCGGATGTATCGCACCGGCGATCTGGGTGCCCGCTTGCCCGACGGCGCGGTCGTGTTCGCCGGCCGCGCCGACGACCAGCTGCAGATCAACGGCCACCGCGTCGAGCCCAGCGAGGTGGAGACCGCGCTGACCCGACACACGGGTGTGACCGCGGCCTGCGTCGTCGACGCCGGCGCCACACTGGTCGCGGCCGTGGTGACGGATCCGGACGGGCCGGACCCCGCCGAGCTGCGGTCCCACCTGGCCACGCAGCTGCCCCGGCACCTGGTCCCTTCGGCGATCTCGGTCGTGGCATCGATTCCGCTGCTGCCCAACGGGAAACGCGACCTGTCTGCCGTCCGGGCGCGCGCGGTCGAGCAGCAACCCGGCGCCGAGGCGCCGGGGTCGCCGGCCGGACCGGAGGAACACGCGATCACCGCGGTCATCGCCGAGGTGCTCGGTCGTGACGGCGTCAGCGCCGACGCCGATTTCTTCCGCCTCGGTGGGGACAGCATCGCCGCGATCCGGTTGGCCAGCCGGCTCAACCGTGCCGGGGTGCGGATCACCACCGAGGACGTCTTCCTGGGGCGCAGCGCCATCGGCATCGCGGCGCTGGCGTCGCCACCCGATTCCGCTGAGGTGGCCGAGATCCCGCGCTTGGACACCGTCACGCTGTCGACGGAGACCGTGCAGCGCATCACCACGGCCGAACCGGTGCACGACATCTGGGCGATGTCGCCCCTGCAGCAGGGGGTGTACTACCAGAGCACGCTCGACGACCACCCGACGGCGACCTATGTGGCACAGAACACGTTCACCTTCGATCGCCGCATCGACACCGACGCGATGCAGCGTGCCTTCACCGCGCTGTTGCGCCGTCGGCCCCAGCTGCGGGCCGCGTTCCGCACCGTCGAACACGCCGAGGACTCGCCGCGACCGGATGCGACAGCGCTGGTGCAGGTGATCCTGGCCGACCCGCCGTCGGACATCACGGTCGTCGACCTCGGCGAGCGCGCCGCCGATGATCCCGCGGTCGCCGAGACCGTGCGCGGGATCGCCGACACCGACCGCGTCACCCCGTTCGACGTCGCCAGCGCCCCGTTGATCCGGATCACCGTGATCCGGTTGCCCGACGGCACCGACCGGATGCTGCTGACCTACCACTTCCTGCTGTTCGACGGCTGGTCCCGCGAGCTGGTACTGCGAGAGTTGTTCACGCTCTACACCTGTCACCGCGACAGGACAGCAGAGCAGGACGCACCGGGTGCCCACCCCGACGTCGTGCCCCGCTACCTGCACTGGGTCGCGTCGGTGGGCGAAGCCGACGCCACCGAGGCGTGGCGGGCCCTGCTGACCGGGCTGGCCGGGCCGACCCAGGTCACCGACGTCACCGCCGCCGAGCTGCGCGCCGACACCGAACCGGGACGCATCGTCGTCACGGTGCCGCAGCAGGTGACCCGGCGGCTGCAGAGCACCGCCGACGACCTCGGCGTCACGCTGCACGCCGTGGTCACCGCGGCCGTCGCGCTGATCACCGGCTACCACGCCGGCACCACCGACACCGTCATCGGGACCACGGTCGCGGGCCGTCCCGGTGAGCTGACCGGCATCGACGAAGCCATCGGCCTGTTCCTCAACACGGTGCCGGTGCGGGTCGACCTCTCCCCCGCCCGCACCGCCGCCGATGTCATCCGCGCGGTGCACCACCAGCGGGTCTCGATGATGCGCCACGAGCATCTCGGGCTCGGCCAGATCCAGCGGGCCGCAGGAGATTCGGCGACCGCGCTGTTCGACTCGCTGCTGGTGCTGCAGAACTTCCTCGACGACGACACCTTCGCCGACCTGGAGTCGGCGCACGGCATCGTGGGTGTCGACTACCACGACACCACGCACTTCCCACTCACCTGGGTGCTGACCCCGGGCCGTGAGCTCACCGTCAAGCTGGAGTACCGGTTCATCGGCGACGACCGGGCCTCGACGATGGTCGCGCAGCTGCAGCGGGCGCTCGACACCCTCGCCGGATCACCCGAAACCGCGGTGGGCGCCGTCGGCGTGGTGGCACCCGAGCGCGCCGCGGCGCTGCAGCGACGGTGGTCGGCGACCACCCGCCCGGTGCCGCCGGTGACGATCGCCGAGCTGCTGGCCCGGCGCGCCGCCCAGGACCCGGGCCGCACCGCGCTGGTCTGCGGCTCGCAGCGGTTGACCTACCGCGAGTTCGACGACCGGGTCTCCCAACTGGCCCGGTATCTGCGCGGGCACGGCGCCGCCCCGGAAACCTTTGTGGCGCTGGCTCTTCCCCGCTCCATCGACATGGTGGTGGCGCTGTTCGCGGTGTTGCGGGCCGGTGCGGCCTATCTGCCGCTCGAGCTGGACCTGCCCACCGAGCGGCTGCGCACCATCATCGCCGACGCGGGTCCGGCCCTGCTGCTCACCACCTCCGCCGACGGTGAGCTCGCCGCGTGCGGGCGCGATCACGGTGCCACCGTGGTGGCGCTGGGCGACCAGCGCACCCGGGACGCGTTGAACGCCACCGGCACCGGGCCGTTGACCGACACCGAGCTCGGCTCGTTCGCCGCTGGCGCGGGGCGGCTGGCACATCCGGCGTACCTGATCTACACGTCGGGCTCCACGGGCACGCCCAAGGGTGTGCTCACCGGATACGCGGGCCTGACCAACATGTACTTCAACCACCGCGAGGCGATCTTCGAACCGACGGTGGCCCGGGTCCGGTCCGCCGACGACCAGCGAGACCGGCTCGACGTCGCCCACACCGTGTCGTTCTCCTTCGACATGTCGTGGGAGGAGCTGTTCTGGCTGGTGGACGGGCACCGCGTGCACGTCTGCGACGAGGAACTGCGCCGCGACGCACCGGCGCTGGTGCACTACTGCCGCGCCCACCACATCGACGTCGTCAACGTGACACCGACCTACGCGCATCATCTGCTCGACGCCGGGCTGCTCGACGGGCACACCCCGGCGCTGGTCCTGCTCGGCGGCGAAGCGGTCAGCGAGCACGTCTGGTCGGTGCTGCGGACACAGCCGGGCAACGCCGGCTACAACCTGTACGGTCCCACCGAGTACACCATCAACACCCTCGGGGGCGGTACCGCCGACAGCGCCACCGCAACTGTGGGACAACCGATCTGGAACACCCGCTGCTACCTCCTCGACGCCGCGCTGCGCCCGGTTCCCGACGGCGCGGTCGGCGAGCTCTACATCGCGGGCGCCGGACTGGCCCGGGGGTACCACCGCCGGGCCGGCCTGACCGCGGCCGCCATGGTGGCCGATCCGCACGTTCCGGGTGGACGGATGTACCGCACCGGTGACCTGGTGCGGCTGCGGCCAGGCACGGAGATGCTCGACTTCATCGGCCGCGCCGACGACCAGGTGAAGATCCGCGGCTACCGCGTCGAGCTCGGCGAGGTCGAATCCGTGCTGTCCGGCGCCGACGGCGTCAGCCGCTGCGCCGTCGTCGTCCGCGGCGGGCCGGTTCCCACCGCGCCGAAAACCCTTGCCGCCTACGTCGTCCCCGCCCCAGGATGCGGTGGACACGGGCCGTTCGTGCGCGGCCTGCACGACTTCCTGTCGGCACGTCTGCCCGCCTACATGGTGCCGAGCCGGTACGGGGTGGTGCAGACGCTGCCGCTGACGATCAACGGCAAGCTCGACGTCGCGGCGCTACCCGAACCGGTCGCGGTCACCCGCGACGACGCCAGGGCACCGCGGACGGACCGCGAGTCGCTGCTGTTGGACATCGTGTGTGCGGTGCTGGGTGTCGACGGGATCGGCGTCGACGACGATTTCTTCACCCTCGGCGGGGACAGTATCTCGTCGATCGCGGTCTGCGGGCGGGCCCGCAGGGCCGGGCTGCACATCACGCCCCGAGACATCTTCCGGCGCAGGACCGTCGCGGCGCTGGCGGCCGTGGCGGGTGGCGCCCAGCCGGTACGGGCGGCCACTCCCGACACCGGGACCGGCACGATCGTGCCCACCCCGATGCTCGCCGAGACGATGCACGCCGGAACACCACTGGAGAACTTCACCCAGTCGATGGTGCTGGCCACGCCGACCGGGATCACCGAGGAGCAGCTGCGTGCGATGCTCGCCGCGCTGCTCGACACCCACGCGCTGCTGCGCGCCCGCCTCGACGTCGGCGAGGTGGGCTGGACGCTGTCGGCACCGGAGCACGGCCCCGACCCGGCCACGCTGCTCAACCGGACGGTGGGCCGGCTGCCCGAGCCGGACGTGGCTGCCGCGACCGCTGCGGCGGCGGCGCAGCTCGCACCGCAGGACGGGGTGATGCTGCGCGCGGTCTGGTACGACTCACCCGGGGCGGCGGGACAGCTGCTGCTGGTCATCCACCATCTGGTGATCGACGGGGTCTCCTGGCGCATCCTGATCGACGACCTCACCCGGGTGTGGTCGCAGCTGGAGACCGGCGCACCGGCGAGGACCGACGACGTCGTCACATCGTTCGCCACCTGGGCGCACACCATCGCCGGCGCCGACCGGTTCGACGCCGAAACGGCGTACTGGAACGACGTGTTGAGCACCCCCGATCCCGACCTGGGTGTGCGGGCACTCGACCCGGCCGTCGACACTGCCGAAACGGTTCGCACACACCGGTTCTCGCTGTCCTCGGAGCTCAGCGCGGCGCTGCTGGCCACGGTTCCCGCCGGCTTCCACGGCGGCGTCAACGATGTGTTGTTGAGCACGCTGGCGCTGGCGCTGGCGAAATGGCGTACCGACCGGGGCCGCGCCGCGGGCACCGCTGCGCTGGTCAACGTCGAAGGCCACGGCCGCGAGGCAGAGCTGCTTCCCGGCGGGCTGGACCTCTCGCGCACGCTCGGCTGGTTCACCGCCATCTATCCGGTGCGCGTCGACCCGGGCGAGCTGTCGTGGCAGGACGTGCTCGATGCCGGCGCCCTGCTGGCCGCATCGGTGAAGTCGGTCAAGGAACAGCTCCGCTCGGTGCCCGGCCGCGGTCTCGGCTACGGCGTGCTGCGCCACCTGCGCACCCCGTCCCCGCTGACCGGTCCGGCCCCGCAGATCCTGTTCAACTACCTGGGCCGGTTCGCAGTCGGTAGCGGCCGGGACTGGGAGCCGGTCCCCGCCATCGGCGCTCTCCGGGAAAGCGTGGACCCCGGCAATCCCGCTGTGGCGCTGGAGATCAACGCGATCGCCGAGGACGGACCGGACGGCGCCACCCTGTCGGCGACGCTGGCGTGGCCGGCCGGTCTCCTGCAGGCCACCGACATCGAGGAGCTGGCCGGCCTGTGGTGCACCGCGCTGGAGGCGGTGCACCGGTGCGCGCCGCTGCGCGGGCATACCCCGTCGGACTACCCGCTGCTGGGGCTCACCCAGGAGGACGTCGACGACCTGGAGCGCGCCGGCACCGTCGAGGACGTGCTGCCCCTGCTGCCGCTGCAGCAGGGCATGTACTTCCACAGCGTGTTCGGCGCCGGGGTGGACACCTACCGGGTACAGCAGATCGCCGAACTGACCGGTCCGCTCGATCCTGCGGCCCTGCAACGCAGCATCGACGCGGTGCTGCGCAGGCATCAGGCGCTGCGTGCCGGGTTCCGGGAGCTGCGGGATGGCCGGCTGGCTCAGGTGATCTGGGCCGACGTCACCGCACCGGTCGAGGTTGCCGAGCCCGGCAGTGCGCTCGACGCGGTGGCCCGCGAGGCGCTGGCCCGTCCGTTCGACCTCGCCGACGCGCCGCTGCTGCGCTACACACTGGTGTCGCTGAGCCCCACCGAACACCGGCTCATCCAGACCATGCACCACATCATCGCCGACGGCTGGTCCTACCCGGTCATCTTCGGGGACATCGTCGAGCACTACAACAGCAACGACCCCGACCGGGCCCAGGGCGGCAGCGCCCCGGCCACGCCCGGCACCGCCACCCTGCACGACCACATCGAGTTCGTGCGCGGCGGTGACCTGTCCGCCGCCCGGCAGGTCTGGTCGGGCGCGCTGCGCGACGTGCGCCCCACGCTGGTGTTCGGGACGGGCGGGACCCGCGGCGCCGGTGCGCATCACAGCCACTCCCGGCAACTGCCCACCGAGCTCACCGCCGCGCTCACCCGGGCCGTCCAGGACCGTGGCCTCACCATGTCCACCGCGCTGCACGGCGCGTGGGGCCTGCTGCTGGGCCGTCTCCTCGACCGCACCGAGGTGGTGTTCGGGTCCACCGTCTCGGGCCGCGGCGGTGATCTCCCCGGGGTGGAATCCCTCGTCGGCCTGCTGATCAACACCATCCCGGTGCCGATGTCATGGTCGCCGGAGCACCCGGTCGCGACGGTGTTCGCCGCGCTTCAGGACCAGCAGAGCGCACTGCTCGACGCGCAACAGCTCGGCTTGGCCGAACTCGCCCGCCAAGCCGGGGTGCGCGAGTTCTTCGACACCATGGTGGTGGTGGAGAACTTCCCGGCCACCCCGTCCGCGGCGACGGGAGCCCTGAGGTTCCACCGGTTCACCGGAACCGATGCCCCGCACTACCCGCTGTCGTTCGTCGCCTACCTCGACGAGCGGCTGACCGTCGAGATCAAGTACGACACCGCGGTGCTGACCGAGGCCGAGGCCGGCCGGTACGCCGAACGGCTCGAACGGATACTCGCCGCGTTCGTCGACAATCCGGAGCTGCCGGTGCACCGCATCGACGTGCGCACCGCCGACGAACGCCAGGCGCTGACCCCGGCAGCACCCCACCTGGCGCCGGGATACACACTGGCCCAGGGATTCTCGACCGTGGCAAGGCAGCACCCGGATGCGGTGGCGCTGACGTTCGGGACGCAGGGGCTGACGTATGCCGAACTCGACGAGCGGGCGGCCGCGGTGGCGCGCACACTGGCCGGGCTGGGCGTGCGTCCCGGCGCCCGCGTCGCGGTGGCGCTGCCCCGCTCCCTGGACCTCGTGGTGGGCCTGCTCGCCGTCGTCAAGGCCGGCGGCACCTATGTTCCGCTCGATGTCGATGCGCCGTTGGCCCGCATCACCCACATCCTCGCCGACTCCGCCGCGGTGTGCGTGCTGACCGACCGCGCCGAGCGACTACCGGGACTGGGGCTGCCCGCGGTGCTGGTCGCCGAGGCCGCGGACGCTGCCCCGTCGGCCGCCCCGCTCGTTCCGGCCCACCCCGACGATGCCGCGTACCTGATCTACACCTCCGGATCGACCGGCACACCCAAGGGGGTGGCGGTCAGCCACCGCAATGTCGCTGCGTTGTTCGACGGCGCGGCCGAGCTTTTCGACTTCGGTGCGGGCGACGTGTGGACGATGTTCCATTCCGCCGCGTTCGACTTCTCGGTGTGGGAGATGTGGGGTGCGCTGCTGCACGGCGGCCGCCTGGTGATCGTGGACGCGGCCGGCACCCGCGACCCGGACCGCTTCGCCGCGCTGCTCGCGGCCCAACGGGTCACGGTGCTCAACCAGACCCCGTCGGCGTTCTACCCGCTGATCGAGGCGGACCGGCGCCTGAAACCCGCACTGGCGCTGCGGTATGTGGTCTTCGGCGGAGAGGCGCTGGACCCCACCCGGCTGGCCGGCTGGTACGCCCGCCACAGCGACGGTCCGGCGTTGGTCAACATGTACGGCATCACCGAGACCTGCGTGCACGTCTCGCACCGGCCGCTGGGCCCCGGCGACACCGGCAGCGGCCGCAGCGTCGTCGGCACCGCGCTGCCGGGCCTGCGGATACACCTGCTCGATCGGCACCTCGTGCCGGTGCCGGCCGGGGTGGTCGGCGAGATGTACATCGCCGGCGCGCAGCTGGGGCACGGCTACGTGAGCCGGCCGGGGCTGACGGCGGCCCGGTTCGTGGCCGACCCGTTCGACGCGACCGGTGGGCGCATGTACCGCAGCGGTGACACCGCGATGTGGACCGACACCGGCGAGCTGGTCTACGTCGGGCGCTCCGATCAGCAGGTCAAGCTGCGGGGTTACCGCATCGAGCTCGGCGAGGTCGAGACGGCGCTGGCCGCCGCGGCCGGGGTCGGCAACGCCGCCGCCGCTGTCCGCGTCGAGGAGTCCGGGCGCGCCCGGCTGGTCGGCTACCTGGTGGGAGACGACGTCGACATCACGCGGGTGCGGGCCGACGTGGCGGCCACGCTGCCGGACTACATGGTGCCCTCGGCGTTCGTCGTACTCGACGCGCTGCCGCTGACCGTCAACGGCAAGCTCGACCGTGCCGCCCTGCCCGGCCCGCAGGACGACGCTGCCCCGACGGCCCCAGCACCCTCGGTGACCCAGCACCCACCCGGTGGGGACGCCGCAGCCCGCATCGCCGCGCTGTGCAGTGAGATCCTGCGTACCCCGGTCGGTGTCGACGACGACTTCTTCACCGCCGGCGGTGACAGCATCGTGGCGATCCAGCTGGTCAACCGCGCCCGCCGGATCGGGTTGCGGTTCACTCCGCAGCAGGTCTTCCTCGCCCGCACTCCGTCGGCTCTCGCCGAAACCGTCTCCGGCGCAGCAGAAGCCGCACCGGCCGGCCAGGACCCAGGCGCCGAACCGGGTGAGGTGCCGCCGACACCGGTGGTGCTGCGGCTGGCCGAGCTGGGCGGCACCGTGCGCAGGTTCAACCAGGCCGAGCTGCTGCGCACCCCGGTGGGGCTCACCCTGGCCGACCTCGAGACGGCTCTGACCGCCGTCGCCCATCGCCACGATGCGTTACGACTGCGGCTGCTGCGCCCGGTGCCCGCGCTGTGGTCCCTGGAAACCATGGCGGCACCTCGTGTTTCGGTGACCAGGATGGACGTCGCGGCGGTCACCGATACCGATCTGGGCGAGGTGATCGCCGCGGAGTCCGACGCCGCCGCCGACCGGTTGGATCCCGAGGCGGGCAGCGTGGTGCAGGCGGTGTGGTTCGACGGGGGCCCGTCGCGGCCGGGCCGGCTGTTGTTGGTGGTGCACCACCTCGCCGTCGACGCCGTGTCGTGGCGCATCCTGGTCGACGACCTCGCCGAGGCGTGCCGCCGGCTCGCGGCCGGTGTGGCACCGCAGTTGCCGCACGTGCCCACGTCGTACCGCTCGTACGCCAGGATGGTGAACGAGAACGCCCAACACGCCGCCCGGTTGGCCGAATTCGAGCACTGGAGCGCGGCATTGGCGCCCGGCGCCGAACTGAAACCCGGTGCGGCGCCGCGCGCCCTCACCGTCGGCGCGACCCGGGACCACGCGGTCACGCTGTCCGCGCGGACCACCGCGCCGCTGCTGGGGCCGGTGCCCGCGGCGGCCAACGCCGACGTCACCGAAACCCTGTTGACCGCCCTGTCCCTCGCCGTCGCACGGTGGCGCGCCGGGGCCGGGACGGCGCCGGAGGCGCCGCTGCTGCTCGATCTGGAACGGCACGGCCGCGACCGGTGGGGTGCGGACGTCGACCTGTCCCGCACCGTCGGATGGTTCACCGCGATCGCTCCGGTGCGGCTACCCGGCTGCGACGAGTCCGACGGACTTCTCGCCGCCCTGCGCCGGGTCAAGGAAACGGTGCGCGCGGTGCCCGACGGCGGGGTGGGTTACGGTCTGCTGCGGTACTGCAATTCGCGCACCGCGGGTGCGCTGAGCCGGCTGGCGGCGCCGCAGCTGCTGTTCAACTACCTCGGCCGCGCGGGCGTCGACGACGGCGGCGACTGGCAACCCGCGCCCGAAAGGGACCGTCTGCGGGTCGACCCCGACCCCGACCTGGGCACGCCGTACCTGCTCGAGGTCAACGTGCACTGCGACGACACCGCCGACGGGCCGCGGCTGCGCGCCGTGTTCACCTACGCCGACCGCGAACTGACCGACCAGGCCGTCGGCGAGCTGGCGGCGAACTGGGTGTCGATGCTGCAGCGCCTCGCCGGCCTGGCCGACGAGGCGCCCACGGCCGCGCTCGCACCGTCGGATCTGCCGTTGGTGTCCCTGGACCAATCCCAGATCGACACCATCGTGCGGGCCGCACCCGACACCGTCGAGACCATCTGGCCGCTGTCCCCGCTGCAGGAGGGCGTCTACTTCCAGGCCCGGTACTCGCCCGCGCCGGTCTACGTCGTGCAGAACGTGTTCGATGTCGCCGACCGGGTCGACGTGGAAGCGCTGCAGTCGGCGTATTCGGCGGTGATGCACCGCAATCCGGTGCTGCGGTCCGGGTTCTGGTCCGGGGACTCCGCGCATCCGGTCGCGGTGATCGCCGCGGCACCGGTGTGCCGACCGGAGGTGGTCGACCTGTCCGGGCTGCCCGCGGCCGACGCCGCCGAGCGGCTCGCGCAGATCACCGCCGACGACCGGCTGCGCACGTTCGACCTGTCGGCGCCGCCGCTGGCGCGCTTCACCGTCGTCCGCACCGGCACCGGTGACCGGCTGATCTTCAGCTACCACTTCCTGCTGCTGGACGGGTGGTCCCGCGAACAGCTGCTGCGGGGACTGTTCGCCGAGTATGCCGCGGCCCGGCGTGGGGAAGCCGCGGACCTGCCCGCGCCGCGCGCCCAGTTCGCCGACTACCTGGCCTGGCTGGCCACCCGCGACACCGCGGCATCCGCCCAGCGGTGGGCCGAAGCGCTGGCCGCGCTGAGCGGTCCCACGCTGTTGTTCCCCGCCGCGGTGGGCACCGAGCCGACGCTGGCGCGGCGGCTGGAGTTCACCCTGTCCGAGGCGCAGACCAGCGCGCTGACCCAGCGGGCCCGTGAATCCGGGGTGACGCTGAACTCCCTGTTGAGCACCGCGCTGGCGCTGGTCCTTGGATACGAAACCGGCAGTAGCGACGTCGTTTTCGGCTCCACGGTGGCCGGGCGCCCGACCGAGGTGGACGGCCTCGACGACGTGATCGGCCTGTTCCTCAACACCGTGCCCACCCGGATGCGGCTGCGACCGCAGCGCTCCATCGGCGACACCGTGCGCGCCGTACAGTCCGAGCGCCTCGACCTGATGGACCACGAGTACCTCGGCCTCGGCGACATCCAACGCGCCGCGAAGGCGGCCAACCGCGACAGCGACGCCCTCTCGGGCAACAGCCCCCTGTTCGACAGCCTCTACGTGTTGCAGAACTTCCTCGGCGACGACACCTTCACCGACCTGGAAACCGCCAACGGCATCGTCGGCCACGACTCCATCGACGCGTCGCACTACCCGCTGACCTGGGTCGCCTCCCCCGGGAAACGGTTGCGGGTGAAACTCGAGTACCGCCCCGACGTGGTCACCTCCGACCACGCCCAACGCCTGCTCGACCGGTTGCACCAGGCTCTGCATCACCTGGGCCACACCGCGGGAACCCTACCGCTGGGAAGCATCCCGCTCACCCTGCCCGCGGAGAGGGCCGACCTCGACGCCCAGCGGCAGCGCGGTCGGCACCCCCTGCCCGAGGACACGATCACCGACCTGCTCGCCGCGCTCGCGGCCCGCCGGCCCGACACCACCGCGCTGGTCTGCGGACAGCACCGCGTCGACTACGGCGAACTCCAGACCCGGGTCAATCAGCTGGCGTGGGTGCTGCGCGGTCACGGCATCGGCCCGAACTGCACCGTGGCGCTGGCGATCCCGCGGTCGATCGACACCGTCGTCGCGCTGTTCGCAGTGCTGCGGGCCGGTGCGGCGTACCTGCCCCTGGAGTTGGACTACCCCGACGACCGCCTCGCGGTGATGCTCGCCGACGCCCGGCCCGCCCGGGTCCTGACCACCGCGGCCGTGGCGGACCGCATCGCCGCGACGCTGCCGCCGCACTGCCCGCTGACGGTGCTCGACGACCCCGGCACGGCGGGGCGATGCGCCGCGGCACGGCCCGATTGGGACGACTTCCGGGTCGGCGCGGACGCGCCGGCGTACCTGATCTACACGTCGGGATCGACTGGCACACCCAAGGGTGTGCTCACGCCGCACCGCGGGCTGACCAACATGCACCTCAATCATCGGGAGGCGATCTTCGCCCCCGCGATCGGCAGAGCCGGTGACCGGCGCCTGCGCATCGCGCACACGGTGTCGTTCTCCTTCGACATGTCCTGGGAAGAGCTGCTGTGGCTGGTCGAGGGCCACGAAGTGCACATCTGCGACGAGGATCTGCGCCGCGATGCCCGCGCGCTGGTGTCCTACTGCCACCGCCACCGGGTCGACGTCGTCAACGTGACCCCCACCTATGCGGCGATGTTGTTCGAGCAGGGGCTGCTCGACCCGGCAGCGCATCCGCCGGTGCTGGTGCTGCTGGGCGGGGAAGCGGTGTCCGGCGCGGTGTGGAACACGCTGCGCGACAGCGACACCAGTTACGGCTACAACCTCTACGGCCCCACCGAGTACACCATCAACACCCTCGGCGGCGGCACCGACGACAGCGCGACCCCGACGGTGGGACAACCCATCTGGAACACCACCGGATACCTGCTCGACCCCTGGCTGCGGCCGGTGCCCGACGGCACCGCCGGGGAGCTGTACATCACCGGCACCGGCCTGGCCATCGGCTATCACGACCGAACCGGGTTGACCGCAGGGCGTTTCGTCGCCGACCCGTTCGGCGCACCCGGGGCCAGGATGTACCGCACCGGCGACGTGGTGCTCCGGCGCGGAGACGGCAACCTGGAGTTCCTCGGCCGCTCCGACGATCAGGTCAAGATCCGCGGTTACCGAGTCGAGTTGGGTGACATCGAGACCGCGCTGCGCGGCCATCCGGCGGTCGTGCAGGCGGCGGTGATCGCCCGGCCGGACCCCGACATCCCCGGTGCCCACCGGCTGCTCGCCTACGTCGTCCCCGCCGACGACAGCGTCCGGGAAGGCGCCGGAGAGGGCGCCGCCGCGCAGGTGCGCGCGCACCTCAAAGGGCTGCTGCCGGCCTACATGGTGCCCGCAGCGATCGGGCTGCTCGACGCGCTGCCGCTGACCGACAACGGCAAACTCGACATCCGTGCGCTGCCCGACCTCACGCCCGCCGAGTCGCGGGCGGTCGGGGCGCCGCCGCGCAGCGCCACCGAACACGCACTGTGCGAGCTGTTCTCCGACGTACTGGGCACCCCGGTGACCGGTGTGGACGCCGACTTCTTCGGCCTGGGCGGACATTCGCTGACCAGCATCCGGTTGATCAACCGGATCCGCGCTTTGCTCGGTGTGGACCTGTCGCTGCGGGAGGTCTTCGACCACCCGACGGTGGCCCAACTGGCCGGGCACCTCGACGGCCACACCGCCGGCGCGTCCTGCCGCCCGCCGCTGAGCGCGGGCCCGCGCCCCGACATCGTGCCCGTCTCACCGGCACAACGCCGCATGCTCATCGTGGACCGGCTGACCGAGACCGGGGTGGCCTACAACTATCCGCTGGTGTTCACCGTCGACGGTGACCTCGAGCTGGACGTGCTCGCGGCCGCGCTGACCGATCTGGTGGCCCGGCACGAGGCGCTGCGCACCGTCTTCACCGAAGAAGCCGGGGAATTCGCGCAACAGATCCGGCCCGCCGGGGTCACGCCGCCATTGGAGATCCACGACTGCCCCGCCGCGGCGGTCGACGATCTGGTGGCCGCCGCGGTGGCCCGACCCTTCGACCTGACCGCCGAGATCCCGGTGCGCGTCACCGTCCTCCGGCACGAAGGACGGCACACCATCGTGATGCTGCTGCACCACATCGCGACCGACGAATGGTCGGACGGACCGATGCTGCGGGACCTCGACGACGCGTACGCCGCACGCCGGCGCGGCGATGAGCCCACGTTCGAACCGTTGCCGGTGCAGTACGCCGATTTCACGCTGTGGCAACGCGACATCCTCGCCGAGGTGGGCAGCACCCAGCGCGAATTCTGGCGCCGGGCGCTGGCCGATGCCCCCGACGAGCTCGCACTGCCGGCCGATCGGCCCCGGCCCGCCGCACCCACGGGAGCCGGCGGCACGCTGACAGTCGACCTTCCGGCCGGCACCACCGCCGCGCTGCGAGCCCTGGCCGACGAGCACCAGAGCAGCATGCTGATGGTGCTGCACGCCGCGGTAACCGCCCTTCTGCACCGGTTGGGTGCGGGCACCGACATCGTCGTCGGCACACCGGTGACAGGACGCGACGAAACCGCCCTCACCGACATGGTCGGCTTGTTCGTCAACACCACGGTGTTGCGCGCCGACCTGACCGGCAACCCCTCCTTCGGCGAGCTGCTGCAGCGGGTGCGCGACGGTGACCTGGCGGCGTTCGCCCATGCCGAGCTGCCCTTCGACATCGTCGTCGACGATCTCAACCCGCCCCGGATCCCCGGCCGCAACCCGCTGTTCAACGTGTTCGTCGGCCACCACCGCCGCACCGCAGACGACGAATCCATGTTCGGCCTGCCGACCACCTGGGCCGAACCACCGATGCACACCGCGATGTTCGACCTGGGGTTCACCCTCATCGAGCACCCCGAGAGCCCGCGCGTCGTGGCCGAATACAGCGGCGACCTCTTCGACCGCACCACGGTGCGCTCCCTCACCACCCGGCTGGCATCCGTGCTGGACACGGTGGCCACCCGGCCTGCGACGCGGCTGAGCGAGCTGACGATCGTCGACGCCGCGCAACGCGGCGCCGCGCTCACCGAACGCAACGCGACCGACCACCGGGTGGCCGAGACCGGGCTGGGTGCCCTGGTGTCGGCCGCGGCGGCCGTGACACCGCACGCCGCGGCGGTGCGCTACGGCAGCGCCGAACTCGGCTATGCCGAGCTGGACCGGTGGTCCGACCGGCTGGCGGCCCGCCTGCTCGCCTCGGGCGTGCACCCGGGTGACACCGTCGCGGTGTCGCTGCCGCGGTCGGTGGAACTCATCGTCGCGCTGGTCGCGGTCGCCAAGACCAACGCCGCGTTCCTGCCGCTGGACCCCGACTATCCACCGGAGCGGCTGGCGCACATGGTCGCCGACGCAGCGCCGACGCTGGTGCTCGACTCCACGGCGCAGATCACCGCCGCCCGCACCGACGGCGAGCCCGCACCGCTGCCCGCCGTCGACCCCGCCGCGTGGGCGTACGTGCTCTACACGTCCGGATCGACCGGGACCCCGAAAGGTGTTGCGGTGCCCCACGCCGGCATCGTCAACCGCATCACCTGGCTGCAGCACAGCTACCCGCTGGGCCGCACCGACCGGATGCTGGTCAAGACCCCGATCAGTTTCGACACCTCGGTGTGGGAGATCTTCTGGCCGCTGTCTGCCGGCGCCACGCTGATCGTCGCCCGCCCGGGTGGGCACCGTGACCCCCGCTACCTCGCCGAGACCATCGCCGAACACCGGGTCACCGCTGTGGATTTCGTTCCGTCCCTGCTCGAGCTGTTCCTCGACGAACCGGCCGGCGCGGCGTGCACGTCGCTGACCCGCGTCACCGTCGGCGGCGAAGCCCTCGGTGACGACGTCGCACGCCGGTTCACCGACAGGTTCCCCGAGACCCCGTTGCACAATCTCTACGGCCCCACCGAGGCCTCGGTCGACGTGCTGGCCTGGACCGCCGACGGCGGGCCGGTGTCGCTGGGCACGCCGGGATGGAACGTCAAAGCCTACGTCCTCGACGACTACCTCCAGCCGGTGCCGGACAACGCCCCCGGTGAGCTGTACCTCGCCGGCGTCCAACTGGCCGACGGCTATCTCGATCGGTCGTCGCTGACCGCCCACCGGTTCGTCGCCAACCCCTTCGACCCAGGCACCCGCATGTACCGCACCGGCGATCTGGTCCGCTGGCGCATCACCTCCACCGGTGCGGCCACCGTGGACTACTTGGGCCGCACCGACGACCAGATCAAACTCCGCGGCGTGCGCATCGAGCCCGGGGAGATCGAGGCGCACCTGAGCGCACACCCCGCCGTCGGATCGGTCCGGGTGCTCGTGCGGGACGACCGGTTGGTGGCCTACTACACCAGAACCGGTCCGGCTCCGGACCGAGAAGCGTTGCGGGAGCATATATCCGCTCGATTACCCCGGCACATGGTGCCGTCGGCGTTCGTGGCGGTCGAGTCCTTCCCGCTGACGCCGAGCGGGAAACTCGACCGCCGCGCGCTGCCCCCGCCCGACCTCGGCGCCGCGACCGGACGCGCCCCCCGCACCGGCACCCACCGGCGGCTGTGCGAGCTGTTCGGCACCGTGTTGGGCCACGAGGTCGACGACATCGACGCGAACTTCTTCGCCCTGGGCGGGCATTCGCTGCTGCTGATCCGGTTGAGCGCCGCGCTGCGCGCCGAGTTCGGGGTCACGCTGTCGGTCACCGACCTCATCGCGGCGTCGTCGGTCGCCGACGTCGCCGCCGCGCTGGGTGGCACGCAGGCCGGTGCCGACGGCCTGGCACCGCTGCTGGCGCTGCGGGCAGCGGGGACACAGCCGCCGCTGTTCTGTGTGCATCCGGCCAGTGGGTTGGGCTGGCAGTTCGCCGGTCTCGAGCGCTACCTGCCCGACGACATCCCGCTCTATGCCGTGCAGATGCCGACGCTCTCCGGCGCTCGCCAGCCCGACTCCCTGGCCGCGCTGGCCGGTGAGTACGCCGATCTGGTCACCTCGGCGGCCCCGTCCCGCCCGATCCGGTTGCTGGGCTGGTCCTTCGGCGGGTCGGTCGCGATCCTGACGGCCCGCGAACTGCGGGCCAGGGGCCGCGAGGTGGATTTCGTCGGGATGCTGGACACCCGGGTGGACACCGTGTTCACCGGCGAGGCGTTCGACCCCGAGGTGGTGCTCTCGGAACTGCTGCGCGAAATGGGTTTCGCCATGCCGCCCGGTGCCCGCACGACGGTGCCGGCGGCGGTGGAGTTGGTGCGCCACAGCGACGACGCGGTCACCGCGCTCACCGACGACCAGATCGCCACGGTGATCGAGAACTACGTCGCGGCCGAGCGGCTCACCGCGTCGGCGGACTACGGCCGCTACGACGGCGACGTCTGGTTCGTCGACGCCATGCGGCTGGAGATGAACCTCACCGGCGTCGCCTCGCACGGCTGGCGCGGACATGTCGGTGGCCGGCTGCGCACCGTCGAGCTGGAGTGCACGCATTCGGAGTTGATGGATCCGGAAACCCTGCGAACGCTCGGACCTCTTCTGGCACAAGAACTTCGGCGGCTGACACCATGACGGCGACAGCGGCGAGAACGACGATGCCCCGCCCGCGGCTCCGGCGGGGCATCGAGGCGGCTCGGTGCGGATCAGGCGTTGGCCAGATCCGCGACCGGGCGACCGTTGAGCGCATTGGCCAACTGTGGGGTCAGCACATCCAGGGCGTAGAGCAACGCGTCGGGACCGCTGTATGTCAGCGCACCACTGAGATTGGACTCGAAGGTGGTGTACAGCGTGCGGTCCTCGCGCACCACGCCCAGCCGGGCGAAGGCGGGCGACGCCAGCATCTGCTCCTTGGTGGCACCGTTGACGAACAAGACGTCGCGGTCCAGCAGGTCCAGCTTCTCCTCGCTGACGTCACCGTCAACCTCTTGGGTGGCGAACCCCAGGGCGGTGAACAGCGCCCGGCGCGGGTCCTTCTCCGGGAGCAGATAGTGCCCGCCGCTCTCCGGACCGAAATCGACCACCAACGTCTTGCCCTCGAACTCCGGATTCGCCTGGCGCGCTTCGTCGATGCGCCCCTGCACCTCGGCCACCAGCTCCTCGGCCTGTTGCTCCTTGCCCAGCGCCTTACCCGTGGTCAGCAGCTGGACGTCCCAGGGCGTCTCCTCGTCGGCATAGTCCCCGGACTGGATCACCGTGGGCGCGATCTGCGACAACCGATCGTAGGTCTGCTGGTCGATGGTTTCGTAGATCGCGAAGATCAGGTCCGGCTGCTGTGCCGCGATGGCCTCGAAGTCGATCGTGTCGGCGCCCCAGGTCGGGATGCCCTTCCCGTCGGTGGCAGTCTTCACCCACGGATAACCGTCGTATTCCTCGAAGAACTCGCGGGCGCTGACCGGGACCACCCCGAACGGCAGGACGAAATCCTGATCCGTCCAGCCGACCGTCACCACCCGGGTCGGGTTCGCCGGAACCTTTGTCTCACCGAACTTGTGGGCGATGGTGACCGTATCGGCCTGGGTGTCGCCGCTTTGCCCAGAACCACACCCCGCCACCATGGCGGCCGACACGAGCAGAGCAGCCGTCACCGCGGCGATACGTCGCCATCCCCGATGCCATCGGTCGTGATGCACCTTCACGCGCAAAATCCCTTCAGTAGGCGTCGTTGCGCGATGAACATTAGCTTAGGCTCGCATAACTTGGCGACGCCGTTCACGTCCGTCGCTGACAGCGAATTCACAGCCAATTCCCCGAAACACGGCTTCTGGCGCAGGGGCCCAACAACTTTCGTGCGGGTACGACGACGGAGCCCTTGCAAACCAACGAATATAGGCTAGCCTCAACTAAGCGATTCTGGGGATGTCGTGATGCCGGCGAGCGGCGGGGAGAGGCCCATCAGCACCACGCGGGAGGCACAGATGCAACGCACACTGCTCGGCGGCAAGATCCACCGAGTCACCGTCACCCAGGCCGATCTGCACTACGTCGGGTCGATCACCATCGACGCCGAGTTGATGGCATCGGCCGGCATCGTCGAGGGTGAACAAGTACACGTCGTCGACATCACCTCGGGCGCGCGCATCGTCACCTATGCGATCACCGGCGCCCCGAACACCGGCGTCATCGGAATCAACGGCGCTGCGGCACATCTGATTTCACCGGGAAACCTGGTGATCATCATGTCGTTCGTCCATGTCGAGGAAGCCCAGGTGGGCTCGCACCTGCCGAAGGTCGTCCACGTCGATGCCACCAACCGGATCGTGGCCCTGGGATCGGATCCCGCCCAACCGGTCCCCGGAGCCACCAACCAACTGGCAGGAGCCTGATGTCCCCCAGTGACAGGCAATCCCCCACCGGACCACAGCGGGTGCTGGACTTCGTCGGCGCGGGTTTCGGACCGTCCAATCTCGCACTGGCCGTTGCGCTGCGCGAGTTCAACGCCGAAGCGGCAAACCCCATCACGGCCGAGTTCGTGGAATCCAAGCCCGAATTCGGCTGGCACACCGGCATGTTGATCCCGGGGGCGACGATGCAGATCTCGTTCCTGAAGGATCTCGCCACCCAGCGCAACCCTCAGAGCGAATTCACGTTCCTCAACTACCTGACCGAACGGGGCAGGCTCACCGACTTCATCAACTACAAGACGTTCTTCCCCACCCGGCTGGAGTTCCACGACTACCTGACCTGGGCGGCCGACAAGGTGGGCGCCGGCGTCCGTTACGGCTCCCGGGTCACCGCCGTGCGTGAGGCCGACGGCGTGTTCGAAGTGGCGGTGGCCGGCAGGCACCCGGGCCGGTTGCGCGCCCGCAACGTCGTCGTCGCCGGCGGTCTGGAACCACGGTTGCCCGCCGGGGTCACCCCATCGGCACGTCAGATGCACAATCACCGCTTCCTGCATGCCCTCGAACAGCTGCCGTCGCGGCGGCACAACCGATTCGCCGTGGTCGGCGCGGGGCAGAGCGCGGCCGAGGTTTGTGCCTACCTGCATGACCTGCCCGGGGTCGAGGTGTACGGGGTGTTCGCCAAGTACGGGTTCAGCCCGGCCGACGACAGCCCGTTCGCCAACCGGGTTTTCGACCCCGGCGCGGTCGACGATTTCTACACCGCCGATCGCGATGTCCGCCGGCAGCTGCTCGCCTACCATCGCAGCACCAACTACTCGGCGGTGGACCTGCCGTTGATCGAGGACCTCTACGCCCGCGAATACGCCGAACGCGTCGCCGGGCGCCGCCGGCTGTTCCTGTGCGGGGCGTCGAGCGTCCACGCTGTCGACGAGCGCGACGACGGCGTGCGAGTGGGCATCCGGCACCACCCGACCGGCCGGATCGAGCAGATCGACTGCGACGCAGTCATCTACGCGACGGGTTTCGCACCGGCAGCACTGGACGGCATCCTCGGTGAACTCTCCGGGTTGCTGGTGCACGACGACGGTAAACCGGTGGTGTCCCGCGACTACCGGCTGGCTACCTCGCCGCCCACCGCCGGCGCGCTGTACATCCAGGGCAACACCGAGCACACTCACGGCCTGACGTCGTCGCTGCTGTCCAACGTCGCGGTCCGCAGCGGCGAGATCCTCGCCTCGATCGACGCGAACAGGACGGCCCTGCTGCAACGGGTCGGTTGAACTACTCGTAGTTGATGTCGGTGAGGTCGAACTTGCGCGTCGAAAAGTCGATCTGCACCGCGGGATTGGCGATGGCGGTGACCATCCCCGAACCGAAGGCACCCTGGCTGTCGAACAGGGTGGCGGTGCCGACCGCGATACCGTCGGCGGCCTGATGGGAATCGGCCTGCAGACCGATCCACTCGTCGACCGGCAACCGGGACAGCGCGACCGTGAGATCGCCGTTGATGTAGCCCACCCCCGCGGTGCCGAGGTTGGTCACCAGGCTCGTCCCCTCGGCCACCATGGCCGCGCGCACGAACGGTGAGTTCGCCTCGCCGGCGATCACCGCGACCCCGTCGTTGACGAAGCGTTTCCGCGCGGTGTTCTGGTGCTCGGCCGGCGAACGGGTCCAGCCGCCACCATCGCTGTTCATGAACGGTGCCAGCTCGCCGTCGGGCTCGGGTGGGGTCGGGAAGCCGGTCTCCGGTTGCCACAGCCGCCCCGGCGGGGCCTGCGATGTCCGGAACTGCACCAGCGTGGCCCGGGCCACCAGAAGCTCGCCCTGGGTGATGTCGCACTGCGCGCTGCGGATCCGATGCCCGTCGCGCACCACGGCGACCGTCACGGTGGTCAGCGCGTTGCGCGCCGCCCGCAGCAGGTCCACCGTCAACCGCACCGGGCGGAAACCCTCGGCCGCACAGTGCTTCTCGAGCTCCCAGGCGGCCAGACCGACCACCGCCGGTCCGTTGAGGTGGTCGTCACCCCAGTGGCTCTGCGCGAACCGCGTCGGCATCAGCCCGCCGTCGACGGCGGTGAAGTGCGCGACCGTCATACCGTCGGCTTCCCGGTCAGCGGCGAGACCCGGTTGATCTGCAGGCCTGCCGAGGCCAGCGCGGCCGGGATACCGAGCACCGCGCTGCGGTCCCGGTCGGCGATGTCCTCGGGCAGCTCGTCGAACGGCACCAGGTACGGCGTGGTCCGCCTCGCGGGATCCCGCGGACCCGGGGTCCATCCGGATCGGAGCCGTTCGGCCACCCAGCGGTCGTGTTCGGCCACCGCGAGATCCTCCACTTCCTCGGTCGTGAACTCGAATCGCGCTGCGCTCCAGTCGCGTAACGGACCGATGGTGCACCCGATACGGCGCAGCTTGGTGACGATGTCTCTGGCCTGGTCCCGATTGGATTCCCGCCGCGACTCGTCGAGCTCGCGCCACGTCGGAGCCTCGCCGCCCTCGGCCAGCCGCTCGTTGCGCCACCGGCGGTGGATGGCCTCGGCGATGCGTTCGTAGGAGCCACCCTGGACGAGTTCGATCGTGCAGGTGCCGTCCAGGGCGCGGAACACCTCGATGTTGCGCAACTCCCCCGCGGTCCTGCCGTCGTCGATGAGCCGGGCCACCCCGTGAGATCGGCTGAGCGCCACCACCATCGGGACACCACCGAGCTGGTGTTCGAGTTCGTGCCAGAGCACCAGCGCCGATTCGATGGCCTCCTCGTCGCGGTAGGCGCTGACGTAGGCGCGGGTGATCGGCGGCGCGCCCTCCGCGACGGCGGCCGCGAGCATCCGGCGAATGGCGTGCGGAGTCTGTGCCGAGGTCCGGAACCGGCAGACCCGCTCCAGGTCCGGGCACTGCTCCAGCAGCGTTTCCAGCCGCGCGCCGGCGTCGTCGTCGACCACACTGACCCACAGCTGCTCCGCGCCGCCGTGCTGGTCGTGCCAGGCCCAGGCGGCGTGCAGCACCAGCCACCGGCCGAGCGCGTCGAGGCGGTCCACGACGATGTGCGGATGTGCGGGGTCGAGCGGGAATTCGTCGAGCCACTGCCGGGCGCTGAGTTCGTCGGTGTTGAAGTAGTCCAGCGACGACGCCGAGTTGGCGGGCAGGTTGACCTCCTGCACGCGCAGCAGCGCGCACAGGTCGGGGTCGGTGATCCGGGCCAGGCAGCGCAGCTCGCCCCTGGTCCGGTCGGCCACCAACCGCCGTGCCACCGCGATGATCTCGGCGTTGACCGCGTCGTTGGGGCAAACCGCCAGCAGCCGCGACGCGCGGTGCGCCCCGGCCGCGCGCAGCGTCCGTTCCAGTTGGGCGTCCCCGATGACCACCGGGATGCGCAGGCTGCGGCACACCTCGATGTTCGGGTTGGCGGCGTCGAGTTCGATGACCACCACCCGGACCCCGGCCTCGCGCAGCTTGCGCAGGAACACCGTGCCGGCGTAGCCGAGCCCGCACAGCACCACGTGGTCGCGCATCAGCGGGATCCGCATCTGCTGGAACCGGTCGCTGAACACCCGGGCCAGCGCCGACAGCGTCGCGTAGCCGGCCACCAGCGGGGCCAGCAGCCGGGCCACCTCCAACGCCGGCGGCAACCCGGGTCCGACCGGTGCCGAGAACACGAACATTTTCAACGTGTTGTAGATCCGGTCACCGATGCTGGCGTCGGGCTGGTACTGGCCCAGGCCGATCCAGCTGAGCACCGCCGCGGCCGCGCCCGCGACACCCAGCAGCACCCAGCGGAAATCCGAGAGCACATGCGCCACCGAGCGTCGTGCCATCAGCGGGCGCCTCCTCGGGTTCGACTGGGCCGAACCCTACCGGTGCCGCCGTCGGATCGGGGTGCGCGTCAACGTTCTACACGCCCGGCCGGCCCCGGTTGAGCGCCCAGATGCGCGTCGAGAGCACAGTGGCGAACGCACACCACAGCGGATAGGGAGCCAGCACGGCGGCCGCTCGGGGATCCGCGGCCGCCGCCCGCCGGGCCAGGTCGGCGCTGCTGGCGGTCAACGCCGCGGCGGCCACCGCGGCGGTGCCGAGGCGGCGACGGTTGAAGAAGATCCAGCTCCAGCCGGCGTTGAGGGCCAGGTTGGCCGCTAGCGCGCGCCGGTAGGCGCGGGCCTGCGCCACCTCACCGCGGTCGGTCAATGTGTCGATGGTCGAACCGGACACCGCGGCGATGTCGGTGTAGAGGATCGGCCAGACGATCGGGAACGCCTGCCGGGGCGGCTGGAAGCCGGGCTTGCGCAGCCGCTGGTACCACCCGGATTGGTCGGGGCGGCTGGCCAGCCCGCCCACCACGGCGGTCGCCAGGGCGGCGCCGCCGGTCGCGGCCAGGGTCAACGGGCGCATCGGTGGTCCTCTCAGTTCGGCCGCGCGCCGTCGCGCGGGCCCCACCCCAGTACCCAGATCGGCCAGCGGCGAACCCGCCGGCTAGCCCGGGACGCACCGGTTGGCGATGATGCACCGGGTGACCGACATCGATCTCGCCACCCACACGCCCGACGGCCGGCCCAGGACCCGCGCCCTGAGCGTCGCCTTGCCCGGCACCCCCGGCCCGCTCAATGCGCTGACCGACGTGCCCGGCGTCGAGGTGGGAATGACGACGTTGATCGACGGCGACGGCGCGCTGGTGCCGGGGCGCGGGCCGGTGCGCACCGGGGTGACCGCGATCCTGCCGCGCGGACGCCGCGGCGTCGGCCGGCCCTGCGCGGCGGGCTGGTTCTCGTTGAACGGGAACGGCGAGATGACCGGCACCGCGTGGATCGAAGAGTCGGGGGCCTTCACGCTGCCGGTCGTACTGTCCAACACCCACGCCATCGGCGCGTGCCACACCGGCGTCGTGCGCTGGACGAACCGGGTCGCGCCGCGGCTGGCCCGGCAGTGGCTGCTGCCGGTATGCGCCGAGACCTGGGACGGCTACCTCAACGACATCAACGGCGAGCACGTGCGGCCCCAGAATGTCGAGGCGGCGCTCGACGCCGCCACCGCCGGGCCGGTGGCCGAGGGTTCCGTCGGCGGCGGCACCGGCATGACCTGCTATGAGTTCAAGGGCGGCAACGGCACGGCCTCCCGCGTGATCGCCTACGGCTCGCGCACTTTCACCGTCGCCGCGTTCGTGCAGGCCAACTTCGGGTCCCGCGCCGAGCTGACCGTGGCGGGCCGGCACATCGGTCCGCGCCTGCTCGACGACAACCCGATGGACGGCGACTGGTTCGACCGCGATCTAGCCGCCGCCCCGCCGCCGGGAGCGGGGTCGGTGATCGCGATCGTCGCCACCGACGCCCCGCTGCTGCCGGGCCAGTGCAAGGCGCTGGCCCGGCGGGTGCCGCTGGGCCTGGCCCGCACCGGCACCACCGGCAGCCACTTCTCCGGCGACCTGTTCCTGGCGTTCTCGACCGCCGAGGTCCCCGGGTTGGTCAGCGAGTTCCCGTCCGGCCCCGTCGGCGACGACGAGTTCGGCACCATGCGCTTCGTGCCGTGGGGCCGGATGGACGCGCTGTACGCGGCGGTGGTGCACAGCGTCGAGGAGGCTGTCCTCAATTCCTTGGTGGTCAACAGCGACATGGTCGGCCGGGACGGGCACCGTGCGCCGCGTCTTCCGCTCGACCGGTTGTCGGCGCTGCTGAGCGGAGGGCCATAATCGAACCGAAATCCAAGACAGGCTAACGATTGGAGCGACGTGTACCAGCGCGGTCCCGGGCAGTCCGGTACCGCGGGGCACCCGGCGCGGTCCCGGCGGCGCGGCCTGTTGGTGGTCACCCTCGGCCTGGTGGTGCTGACGGTCGCGGTGCTGCAGACGGCGGTGGTGCCGATCCTGGGCGTGATCGCCGACCAGCTCGGTGCCTCGGACGTGGCGGTCAGCTGGGCGGTGACGGCGAACCTGCTGGCCGCCGCCGCGGCCACCCCGTTGATCGGGCGGCTGGCCGATCTGCACCGCAAGAAGCGGGTGCTGCTCATCGTGCTGGTGGTCGTGCTGATCGGCTCGCTGCTGGCGGCCACCACCTCGTCGCTGCCATTGCTCATCGCGGCCCGGGTGTTGCAGGCCACCTCGTATGCGCTGTACCCGATCAGCATCGCGATCCTGCGCGAGGAGATCCCCGAGGACCGGATGGGCTCGGCGATGTCGGTGCTGTCGGGCACGCTGGGCTTCGGCGGCGGCGCCGGGCTCGTGGTGGTCGGGCTGTTGATGAGCGGCGACGCGGACTATCACCGCGTGTTCTGGCTCTCGACGGGGTTCACCGCGGCGGTGTTGGTGGCCGCGGCCGTGGTCGTTCCCGACCGGCCGCGTAGCGGCTCCGGTGGCATCGACTGGCTCGGCGCGCTGGGTCTGGCGGCGGGGTTGTCGGCGGTGCTGTTGGCCCTCACCCAGGGCACGACCTGGGGCTGGGCGTCGGCGGGCACGATCGGCAGTGCGTGCGGGGGCCTGGTGGTGCTGATCGGCTGGTGGCTGTGGGAGCGCCGAGCGGCCCGGCCGTTGGTGTCGATCCGGATGCTGACCCAGCGCACGATGCTGTTCACCAACCTCGCGACGATTTCCGTGGGCATGGGCCTGTACTTCGCGTTCCTGGGCATCACCCAGTTCGTCCAGATCCCCCACGACGTCGCCGGCTACGGCTTCGGCGCCAGCGTGCTGGAGGCCAGCGTGCTGTATCTGCTGCCCGGTGCGCTGGCGGGTTTCGTCGTCGCCCTGATCAGCGGCCGGTTCATCGACCGGTTCGGCGCCAAGCCGGTGCTGATGGTCGGCGCGGCGGCCGGCATCGCCGGGTTCCTGTTCATCGCGTTGGCGCACTCGGCGGTGTGGCAGGTGATCACGGCCAACGTGCTGGCCAACGTCTACATCAGCCTGGGCTACGGCGCGCTGCCCGCGCTGGTGGTCAGTGAGGTCGACGCGGCGCAGACCGGCGTGGCGACGAGCATGAACGCGATCGCCCGCACGGTGGGCAGCTCGACGGCCGCGGCGCTGGTGGCGGTGCTGCTGGCCAGCACGTCTCGCACGGGGATCCCGTCCGAGGGCGGCTTCGTCGTCATCTTCTTCGGTGGGGCCGCAACGGCACTGGCGGCGTTGGGTCTCATCGCGATGACCCGGTCGACTGGCGGGCGCCGGTCGGTGGAAGCGGAGTACGAGTCGCGGGCGATGAACCACGAGTGGGGCTAGCCGGGCGACGATCAAGCGGCGAGGCACGAGCCGCGCTGAGGAGCCCGGCAATGCGGGTCAGCCGGGCGACGATCAAGCGGCGAGGCACGAGCCGCGCTGAGGAGCCCGGCAATGCGGGTCAGCCGGGCGACGATCAAGCGGCGAGGCACGAGCCGCGCTGAGGAGCCCGGCAATCGGGCCTGACCGGCCCGCCGGCGTCAGCGCAGTTCGGCGAGGTTGCAGACCGAGCGGTAGACATCGCCGCGGATCACCTTGGCGACGACGTTGCCGATCGGGGTGTTGAGCAGGCCGCCGGTGAGGTCGGCGACGACGCGGAACGAGGTCCCCTCGGCGCCATCGTGGTCGTCGGGCTCGACCTGCAGGGTCAGCGCGATGCACACCCCACCGCGGCCGGTGCCGACGAGCTCGATCTCCTTGGGTTCGTCGTACCGGGTGACCCGCCAGTGGATGACGTTGCGGAATCCCTTGACCTTGATGAGCGATGAGACGCGGGTGTCGACGTCGATCTGGGCGGGCACCTCGCTCTTCCACCCCCCGAAGATGGTGAGCCATTCGTCGAAGCGCCTCAGGTCCGACGCCAGTGCCCAAGCACGGTCCGGGCTCAAGGTGGACGACACCGACACATCGACTGTGGCCATGTAACGCTCACTACCCCACGGAATCGAGACGCTAAACAGCGCCGGATCGAGACATTCGCCTGGGAAACTGATAACCCGCACGTCACCACCGCCGACCGGGGTACGGTCAGGCCGCGTCATCGCGCGCGCCGGGTCCGCGGATTCTCGATGTTGCGACCGCCCTGGGCGAGGGATTCCATTGTGGAAATGTAAATTCGTTGCGGAATCGCTTGCGAAGCCCCGCTCGATCCGCGATGGTTTATTTACAGCCACGACGGCTGCACTTCCGAGGAGGACCTGCCCTGACCGGCACACATACCACCGCTGCGGATCCCAAGGCGGGACCGGCGGCCACCCGCGCCAAGGGCGGCCCGGTCATCGAGATCGACCATGTCACCAAACGCTTCGGCGACTACGTCGCCGTGGCCGACGCGGATTTTTCCATCGCGTCCGGTGAATTCTTCTCCATGCTCGGTCCGTCGGGCTGCGGGAAGACGACGACACTGCGGATGATCGCGGGCTTCGAGACGCCGACCGAAGGGGCCATCCGACTCGAAGGCACCGACGTGTCCAAGACCCCACCGAACAAACGCAACGTCAACACGGTGTTCCAGCACTATGCGCTGTTCCCTCACATGACCGTGTGGGACAACGTGGCCTACGGGCCGCGCAGCGCCAAAAAGGACAAGGCGGAGGTCCGCAAGCGTGTCGACGAGCTGCTCGAGATCGTGCGGCTCAGCGATTTCGCCGACCGCAAGCCCGCCCAGCTCTCCGGCGGCCAGCAGCAGCGCGTCGCGCTGGCGCGCGCGCTGGTGAACTACCCGAGCGCACTGCTGCTCGACGAACCGCTAGGTGCCCTCGACCTCAAACTGCGCCACGCGATGCAGTTCGAGCTCAAACGAATCCAGCGCGAGGTCGGGATCACGTTCATCTACGTCACCCATGACCAAGAGGAAGCGCTCACGATGAGCGACCGGATCGCCGTCATGAACGCCGGAAACGTCGACCAGATCGGCTCGCCCACCGAGATCTACGATCGGCCCGCCACCGTGTTCGTCGCGAGCTTCATCGGCCAGGCCAACCTGTGGGCCGGGCGCCAAACCGGCCGGACCAACCGGGATTTCGTGGAGGTCGAGGTCTTGGGCACCACCCTGAAGGCACGCCCGGGCGACACCACGATCGAATCCGGCGGTCACGCCACCTTGATGGTGCGCCCGGAACGGGTGCGCGTCGCCCCCGCCGCTGCCGGCATGCCCGCCGGCGACGTCGTCGGGGTGCCCGCCACGGTCACCGACCTGACGTTCCAGGGACCGGTCGTGCGGTTGTCGGTGGCCGCGCCCGACGGATCGCCCGTCATCGCGCACGTCGGGCCCGAACAGGATCTGCCGCTGCTACGGCCCGGCGACGACGTCTTCGTCTATTGGACTCCGGATGCCTCGCTGGTGCTGCCCGGCGACGACATCCCGACCACCGAGGACCTCGAGGAGATGCTCGACGACTCCTGACCCGCTCGTAGGCGCCGACCGCGCACGACCCGTCCCTTCCCTGGAGCCGACGAAAGGCACGCCTGACCATGACCCGTGAGATCAATCCCCAGTTGCTGGCCCGAATGACGGCGAGCCGGACCTCCCGCCGCCGCTTCATCGGTGGCAGCGCTGCGGCCGCCGCCGGCTTGACGCTCGGCGCGTCCTTCCTGGCGGCGTGCGGATCCGACAGCGGAACGTCGAGCACGACCAGCCAGGACAGCGGCCCGGCCAGCGGCACGCTGCGGATCTCGAACTGGCCGCTGTACATGGCCGACGGTTTCATCGCCGCGTTCCAGACCGCGTCGGGGATCACGGTCGACTACAAGGAAGACCTCAACGACAACGAGCAGTGGTTCGCCAAGGTCAAGGAGCCGCTGTCGCGCAAGCAGGACATCGGCGCCGACCTGGCGATCCCCACCTCGTTCATGGCGGTGCGATTGCATCAGCTCGGCTGGCTCAACGACATCAGCGACGAAGGCGTGCCGAACAAGGCGAACATCCGGCCCGACCTGCTGGAGGCCAGCGTCGACCCGGGCCGTAAGTTCACCGCCCCGTACATGTCCGGGCTCGTCGGCCTGGCCTACAACCGGGCCGCCACCGGCCGGGACATCCGCACCATCGACGATCTGTGGGATCCCGCGTTCAAGGGCCGGGTCAGCCTGTTCTCCGACGCGCAGGACGGGCTCGGCATGATCATGCTCGCGCAGGGCAACTCGCCGGAGGACCCGAGCACCGAGACCGTGCAGCAGGCCATCGACCTGGTGCGCGAACAGAACGACAAGGGCCAGATCCGCCGGTTCACCGGCAACGACTACGCCGACGATCTCGCCGCCGGCAATATCGCTGTCGCGCAGGCGTATTCGGGTGACGTGGTGCAGCTGCAGGCCGACAACCCCGATCTGCAGTTCGTGGTGCCCGAGACCGGCGCCACCACCTTCGTCGACACCATGGTGATCCCGTACACCACGCAGAACCAGAAGGCCGCCGAGGCGTGGATCGACTACGTCTACGACCGTGCGAACTACGCCAAGCTGGTCGCCTACACCCAGTTCGTGCCGGTGCTCTCGGACATGACCGAGGAGCTCGAGAAGGTCGACCCGGCCGCGGCGAGCAACCCCTTGATCAACCCGCCCGCCGAGATCCTGGCCAAGTCCAAGGGCTGGGCGGCGCTCACCGACGAGCAGACGCAGGAGTACAACACCGCGTACGCCGCCGTCACCGGGGGCTGACCCCAGATGGCTGGCGTTGCCACCAGTAGCCGGCAGCGGAGCAAGATCGCTCCGTACCTGATGGTGCTGCCGGCGCTGGCGTACCTCGGCATCTTCTTCGTGGTGCCGTTCTTCTCGCTGGCGCGGACCTCGCTGTCGGCCGCCGGTGGTTCGGTGTTCATGCCGACGCTGACCTTCGCGTGGGATTTCGGCAACTACGCCGAGGCGTTCAGCCTCTATCGCGAGCAGATCTTCCGCTCGTTCGGTTACGCGTTGGTCGCCACCGTGCTGTGCCTGCTGCTGGCGTTCCCGCTGGCGTACGTCATCGCGTTCAAGGCGGGCCGGTACAAGAACCTGATCCTGGGTCTGGTGATCCTGCCGTTCTTCGTGACATTCCTGATCCGCACGATCGCGTGGAAGACGATCCTGGCCGACCAGGGTTGGGTGGTGCAGGCGCTCGACGCGATCGGGCTGCTGCCGTCGGAGGGCCGGCTGCTGTCCACGAGCTGGGCGGTGATCGGCGGGCTGACCTACAACTGGATCATCTTCATGATCCTGCCGCTGTACGTCAGCCTGGAGAAGATCGATCCGCGGCTGATCGAAGCGTCCAAGGATCTGTACTCCTCGGCGCCCCGCAGCTTCCGCCAGGTGATCCTGCCGTTGTCCATGCCGGGCGTGCTCGCCGGCAGCATGCTGGTATTCATCCCTGCGGTAGGCGATTTCATCAATGCCGACTACCTGGGCAGCACCCAGACCACGATGATCGGCAACATCATCCAGAAACAGTTCCTGGTGGTCAAGGACTATCCGGCCGCCGCCGCGCTGAGCCTTGGGCTGATGGTGATCATCCTGGTGGGCGTGCTGATGTACACCAAGGCCCTGGGTACGGAGGATCTGGTATGACCATCCAGGCCGGCGCCGCGGTCGCCACCGCCGCGCAGCACGATCCGGAACCCAAAGTCGTCAGGGCCCGGCGCAATTGGGGCGACCTACTGCTGCGCATCGTGGCCGGGTTGGTGTTGCTGTACCTGTTCCTGCCGATCTTCGTGATCGTCATGTTCTCGTTCAACAAGCCCGCGGGCAAGTTCAACTACACCTGGCAGGGCTTCACGCTGGAGAACTGGCTCGACCCGTTCAAGTACCCACCGCTGACCGAGGCGCTCAAGCTCAGCCTCAACGTCGCGGCGGTGTCGACGGCCATCGCGCTGGTGCTCGGCACGCTCGTCGCCATCGCGCTGGTGCGGCAGCGCTGGCGGGGCCAGCGCGCAGTCGACACCTTCCTGGTGTTGCCGTTGACCGCTCCCGAGGTGGTGATGGGCGCGGCGTTGCTGACGTTGTTCCTGGACTTCGGCTGGGCCGCGGGCTACACCACGATCCTGTTGTCGCACATCGCCTTCGAGGTGAGCTTCATCGCGATGACGGTGCGCGCCCGGGTCCGCGGGTTCGACTGGACGCTCGAGGACGCGTCGCTGGATCTCGGTGCCAGCCCGACCCGGACGTTCTTCAAGGTCACGTTGCCGCTGATCGTGCCGGGCATCATCGCCGCGGCGATGTTGTCGTTCGCGCTGTCGCTCGACGACTTCATCATCACCTACTTCGTCAGCGGGGCCACCGTCACCTATCCGCTGTACGTGAACGCGGCGGTCAAGGCGGCGGTGCCGCCGCAGATCAACGTGCTGGCGACGGCGATCCTGGTGGTCAGCCTGGCGCTGTTGGCGGTCGGGACCCTGTGGCGCCGCAAGAAGTTCGAGGGCTGACGGGCCCGCCGACGTCGGTTCAGGACGGCGGGTCCAGGGTGACGGTGACCGTCACCGCGCCGCGCTCGTCGCGTCGGCTGACCGCGTGCCCGGTGCGGTCGGCGCCGTCGAGGCCCAGCAGGGTGATCGGGCCGCCGTCGCCGCCGAAGTTGCGCCACCACGTCTTGAGGTCCGGTGCGCTGACCCCGATCACGACCTGGTCGCCGGAACGGCGGTAGGCGACCGGCGTCTGGAACGTCTGACCCGAACGTCGGCCGGTGTAGCGGATCTCCACCATGCCGCGACGCACCAGCCGACCCACGACGGGGGCGTCCATCAACGCGGTGACACCGAGGTTGACCAGGGCGACGCCGCGTCTGACGACCGATCTGACTGTCATGGCGCCAGCTTATGCGCCCGAGGTGGCGCTCAGCCGACCTCGTAGGGCACCGGGGCGCTGCGGGCTCCGGCGCGCGCCGCACCGATGCCGGCCCCGACCACCAGGACGACCCCCAACAGTCCCCACCTGCCGGGAACCTGATGTAGGACAGCGAAACCGATCAGCGTGGCCAGTGCGGGCTCCAAGCTCATCAGGGTGCCGAACGCCGCGGTGGTCAGCCGGCGCAGCGCCAGCAACTCCAGCGCGAACGGCACCATCGGCAGCAGGATCGCCAGGCCGAGGCCGACCACCAGGATCTGCGGTGTCATCCGGTCCAGCACCGCGGGTCCGACCGTCAGGGTGGCCACCAGCCCGGCCACCGGCATGGACACGGCCAGACCGTTGATGCCGGCGACCTCGTCGCCGACCCGCTGGGTGAGCAGGATGTATCCGCCCCAGCAGGCCGCGGCGCCGAGGGCGTAGCCGACGCCGACGGGGTCCACCGTCCCGGTCCACGGTTGGGTGAGCAGCACGACCCCGGCCCCGGCCAGGCCGGGCCACAGCCACCGGCCGCCGCCCCGGCCGCGGGCGACGGCCACCCCGAGCGGGCCGAGGAACTCCAGCGCGCTGGCGGTGCCGAGCGGGATGCGGTCCAGGGCCGCCATGAACAGCAGCGTGATCGCCGCGGTGACGACGCCGAGCAGCACACACATGCCGAAGCTGGTGCGGCTGAAGGCGGCCCGCCGAGGCCGGACGAGGATCAGGAACAGGATCCCGGCCCAGGCCAGCCGCAGCCAGGCCACTCCCTCGACGCCGATGTCCTCGATCAGGGTGACAGCGATCGCGAGGCCGAGCTGGACGCACACCATCGAGCCCACCGCCATGAAGGCACCCGTGCGTGCGTGATCCGGTCCCACCCCTGCATTGAACGGGACGTGCACCCTTTCGGTCCACGTGATTTCCAGTGACATACCGTTCAGGAATCATGAACAATCATGGGGGTGGCGCGCCGCGACCTCAGGTGGGCCGCAGCCGCGCGTCATTGTGTCCGCAGCAGTCCCGGGGACAATCCTGAGGTGGACTTCCGGCGATTGGAACTGCTGTTGGCACTGTCGCGGCTCGGCTCGATGCGCGCTGTGGCCGAGGAGCACCGCCTGACCACCTCGACGGTGTCCCAGCAGATCGCGGCGCTGGCGCACGAGACCGGCGCACAACTGATCGAGCCGGAGGGCCGGCGGGTGCGCCTGACCCCGGCGGGCAGGCGGCTCGCCGACCACGCGGTCACGATCCTGGCCGCCGTCGACCGGGCCCGGCTGGATCTGGACCCCGGCGCCGAACCCGAGGGCACCGTGCGCATCGGCGGGTTCGCCACCGGGATCCGGGTCTCGCTGCTGCCCATCGTGGCCGACCTGGCGGCCCGGCATCCCAAGGTGGACCTGATCATCAGCGAGTACGAGCCGATCGAGGCGTTCACGCTGCTCACCGGCGACGATCTGGATCTGGCCCTGACCTACGACTACAACCTGGCGCCGGCCTCGCCGGCCGCGGTGCTCGAGGCGGTGCCGCTGTGGTCGATCGGGTGGGGCCTCGGGGTGCCGGCGGGCACCGCCGACGGCGGCGCGGGCATCGCGGCGTTCGCCGACGCCACCTGGATCGTCAACTCCCGCAACACCGCCGATGAGGCCGCGGTGCGGGCGCTGGCCTCGCTGGCCGGGTTCACGCCGACGATCGCGCACCAGATCGACAGCCTCGATCTGGTCGAGGACCTCATCATCGCCGGGTTCGGGGTCGGCCTGTTACCGATGGGCCGGCCCACCGCCGCCGGTGTCAAGGTCCTGCCGCTGCACGACCCAGACGTCACCATGACCGCGTACGCCGTCACCCGGCGGGGGCGCACCGACTGGTCGCCGCTGCGCGCGGTCCTCGACCGGATGCGGCCCACCCCAGGCCAACCCCTGCACCGCCCGCAGTGGCCGCGTCCCGAGGCCACACCGCCGGCCTGACGCCCGTCAGGCCCGCGCAGCCAACCAGTCGGCTTGATTACGCACGAAGGCGGCGTCGACCACCGCGCCGTGACCGGGCACGTACAGCGCCGATCCGCCCCCGGCGGCCAGCACCGCGGCCAGGGTCTCCGGCCACGCCCGCGCATCGGAGGATTCGTCGAAGCACGGCTCGCCGGACTCTTCGACGAGGTCGCCGCAGAACACCACCGGCCGTGGCCCCGCCACCACCGCGATGAGGTCGTGGTCGGTGTGCCCGAGCCCCGGGTGGGCGATCGTCACCCGGGTGGCGCCGAGGTCGAGGACCGTGTCGGCGACCGCGTCCACGGGTGCCGACAACCGCGCCACCGCCTGGCCGACCGCGGCGGGGTCGGCGCCGTGGCGGACGGCGTCGTCGCGCAGCCACGGCCCACGGGCGGCCATCGTCGCGACCACCGCGGGTGCGCAGTACGTCCGCGCCCCGGCGAACACCGAATACCCGAGGACATGGTCGAAGTGGTTGTGGGTCAACAGAACATGATCCACCGTCCGCCCGGTGAGCACCGCGACATCGGCGGCGACGGCGTCGGCTTCAGCCACCGTGGTGCCGGTGTCGATCAGCAGCACCTCGTCCCCGTCGTGTACCAGCCCTATGGTGACGTCGCAGAACGGCAGCCGGGTGCGCCACACCCACGGTGTCAACCGCTCCCACCGATGGTTCAGCTGGTTGCGTGTCGCCTCGCCCACACCGGCAAGCTACTCCGGCGCATGGGTTTGTCCGGGGTGCCACCGGGGAACACAGCCGCCATGTTGATCCGACGTGTGGCTCGTCCGATGCTCTCAGCGGTGTTCATCTCGCGCGGGGTCGAGGCCCTGCGCAGTCCGAAACCGGCGGCCGATGCGACCCGCCAGACACTCGAGGGCCTGAGCAAGTTGCCCGATCCGGTCGGCACCAACGTCCCCGCCGACGCCGAGACCGTCGCCCGGATCAACGCCGCCGTGCAGATCGGCGGCGGTCTGCTGTTGGCCACCGGTAAGCTGCCCCGCCTGGCGTCGGCCGCGCTGGCACTCACGGTCGTACCGGGTTCGCTTGGCGGACATGCCTTCTGGCGCGAGTCCGATCCGCAACGCAAGGCCGACGAACGGCGCGCGTTCGTCACCGACGTCAGCCTGATCGGCGGTCTGATCATCGCCGCGGTGGACACCGAGGGCAAACCGTCGCTGGGATGGCGGGGTCGCCGCGCGGCCCGCAAGGTGTCCGAAGCGGTGGCCTCGGCGCTGCCGGCCGGCGCCGCGGCCGGCGGCTCGCTGGCCGACAGCGCGCTCGCCGAGAAGGTGGGCACCGGTCTGCACGTGGGCGCCGAACGGGGCCGCGAACTGGCCCACCTCGCCCGGGAACGCGGCGGCGAATGGGCCGACGTGGCGCTCGAACGCGGCGGCGAACTGGCCGAGCTGGCCCGCGAACGCGGCGGCGAACTGGCCGAGGCGGCCCGCGAACGCAGCGGCGAGCTGGCCGCCGAGTGGGCCGAGGTCGCCCGCCATCGCGGACCTGAGTTCGCTGACCTCGCCCGGGAGCGCGGGACCGAGCTGGCCGAACGGGCCCGCGACGGTGCCGAAACCGCGCGGCTGCGGGCAGCCGAGCTGGCCGACACGGCCGGATCCGGGGTGAAGAAGCGCCGGCGGCGCTGAAAACCGGAAATATCGGGGGAAATCGACCGACATTTTCCCTCACAGCTACCGGATCTCTTCCGCGGAACGGGGCTGCTCGGTACGGTGATGTCGCATCGCTGACCTCGCAGAAAAGAGCGGACCCCATGACAAGCGACTACCCGCCCCAGCCCGGCCAGTACGGACAACCGGGGGGCTATCCCCCACCTGGGGGCGGTCAACAACCAGGCGGCCTCGGCTTGCGCTTCGCCGCGCGCCTCATCGACGGGATCCTCGTCGGGATCGTCGGCGGAATCATCGTGTTCGCCCTCGGGCTCTCCGACAACGTCTGGATCACCGGGTTGTTCAGCGGCCTGCTGACCTTCATCTACTTCGTCGCGCTCGAGGTCAGCCAGGGCTGGACCATCGGCAAGAAGATCCTCGGCCTGGCCGTGCACGGGCCGGGCGGTGCCCCCCGGCCCACCGTGCAGCAGTCGGCGATCCGTAACTCCTGGACCCTGCTGTCGATCATCCCGTTCATCGGTGGCCTGCTGAGCCTGGCCGCGGTGATCATCATCGCGGTGACCATCAACGGCAGCCCGACCAAGCAGGGCAAGCACGACGAGCTCGCCGGCGGCACCCAGGTGGTCAAGGGCTGACCACCCTGCGGTCTGCTGCTCGGGTCAGATGACCAGCCCGAGCAGCAGCACCAGCACCAGGCCGACCACCGAGAGCACGGTCTCCATCACCGACCAGGTCTTCACGGTCTGACCGACGGTCATGCCGAAAAACTCCTTGATCAGCCAGAACCCGGCGTCGTTGACGTGGGAGAAGAACACCGACCCGGCGCCGACGGCGAGCACCACCAGCGACAGCTCGCCGGTGCTCATCCCCTCCACGAGCCCGAGCATCAACGACGACGCGGTGATGGTGGCCACCGTCGCCGAACCCGTTGCCAGACGGATCAATACGGCCAGCACCCAGGCCAGCAGGATGACCGAGATGTTGGCGCCCTTGGCCCACTCGGCCAGCACGGTGCCGATGCCGGTGTCCACCAGCAGCTGCTTGAACCCGCCGCCGGCGGCGACGATGAGGATGATGCCCGCCACCGGCGGCAGCGACGACTCGATGCACGACACGATCTGATCGCGGGTCATCGCCGCGCCGCGGCCCAGGGTGAAGATCCCCACGATCACCGCGATCAGCAGAGCCATCAGCGGCCGGCCCAGGACGTCGAAAGTCTGCCTGACGATGTTGGATTCGTCCTCGATGAAGATGTCGACCAGCGCCTTGGCCATCATCAACCCGACCGGGAGCAACACGCTGAACAGCGTGATGCCGAAGCTGGGGCGGGTGCGTTGCGCTACGGTCTGGGTGCCCGCCAGGGTACCGCCACCGCCACCGCCGCCGGGTCCGTCACCGTCGGCGTCCCGGCCGCTGCCGCCGCCGTCACCGACGAACCGGTCTGGGACGTCGACGACCACCCAGCGTCCGGCGAGCCGCCCGAACAGCGGGCCCGCCACGATGATGGTCGGAATCGCCACGGCCACACCGAGAGCCAGGGTGATGCCGAGGTCGGCGCCCAGCAGGTCGATCGCGGTCAGCGGACCCGGGTGCGGGGGGACCAGCCCGTGCATCGCGGAAAGCCCTGCCAGAGCGGGGATCCCGATGGTGATCAGTGACTGCCCGGAGCGCTTGGCCACCAGGTAGATGACGGGCATCAGCAGCACCAGACCGATCTCGAAGAACATCGGCAGCCCGATGATCGACCCGACCAGCGCCATCGCCCACGGCAATGCCCGCGGTGACGAGTGACCGATGATCGTGTCGACGATCTCGTCGGCGCCACCGGAATCGGCCAGGAGTTTGGCGAACATCGCGCCGAGCGCGATGAGAATGCCCACCCCGGCGGCGGTCGTGCCGAAGCCGTCGGAGAACGACGCGAGGGTGTCCCCGAATTTGAGCCCGGCGACGATCCCGACGGTCAGCGCGCCGAAGATCAACGCCAGGAACGGGTGCAGCTTGGTGATGGTGATCAGGACGACGATCACGCCGATGCCCGCCAGCGCGGCGAGCACGAGCTGCCATCCTGACGCTATCGGTTCGGGTAACTCGGTGTCGGCTGCCAGCAGGGTGATCGCTGCACTGCTCATCGCTTCTCCTGTGTGGTTGCACCGGTGGCAGGTCGGCCATCGGCGGCGGTGGTGACATATGCGGCCACGATCGAGTCGATGTCCCGATCGACGTCGATGGCGATGCCCCGCTCGTCCTGCTCCAGGGGTTCGAGCGTGTTGAACTGCGAAGCCAGCAACGACGCCGGCATGAAATGCCCCGGCCGACTGGCCTGACGCCGGCCGATGACTTCGGGCGTGCCGCTCAGATGCACGAACTCGACGTCCGGGCAGTGGCGGCGGAGCTGATCGCGGTACTTGCGCTTCAGCGCCGAACAACTCATCACACCGCCGCTGGTGCAGCGGTCGGCCAGCCACTCGCCGATCGCCTCCAGCCAGGGGTAGCGATCGTCGTCGTCGAGGGGATGTCCGGCCGTCATCTTGGCGATGTTGGCGGGTGGATGGAAGTCGTCGGCGTCGGCGAACGGCACCCGTAACCGCTGGGCCAGCGCTGCCCCTACGGTCGATTTACCCGACCCGGAAACCCCCATGACGACGATGGGTGACACCACGTTGACCACCTACCCTGTTGTGCCCGACGTCACACACAATGCCGTAAAGGTCATACTATTGCAAGAAGATCACGAAAACATCGTATTTATAGAGGTCAGCAGGGTGTATGACAGGATGTAAGAGTGGAACCCGAGGCCTCCGGTGGCGCGCACGGCAACCTGCTGACCGCGCTGGGTACCGCGATCGTGGCCGGGAAGTACCCGCCCGGACAGGTCCTGACACTGGAGGGCGTCAGCGCCGATCACGGCGTGTCACGCAGCGTGGCCAGGGAAGCCATCCGGGTGCTCGAATCGATGGGCATGGTCGCCTCGCGACGCCGGGTCGGGATCACCGTGCAGCCGTCGCACAGGTGGAACGTGTTCGACCCCAGCCTGATTCGCTGGCGGCTGGACTCCGGCGACCGGGCTGCCCAGCTGACGTCGCTGTCGGAGCTGCGCCGCGGGTTCGAACCGGCCGCCGCCGCACTGGCCGCCCGCCGCGCGGACCCGCACCAGTGCCGGATCATGGCCGCCGCCGTGTCGGACATGGTGGTGCACGGCCGCTCCGGTGATCTGGAGGCATACCTGGTGGCCGACAAGATCTTCCACCGCACCATGCTCGAGGCCAGCGGCAACGAGATGTTCCGCGCCCTCGACGGCGTGGTTGCCGAGGTGCTCAACGGCCGCACCCATCACGGGATGATGCCGGACCGGCCGAACCCGGCGGCCATCGCGCTGCACGACGAGGTGGCGCGGGCGATCCGGCTCGGCGACCCCGATGCCGCCGAGCGGGCGATGCGCGCGATCATCGACGAGGCGGCCTCCGCGGTGGCCACCGACGCCTCGGCTCAGAGCGGGGCGTAGCTGTAGTCGATCTTGTCGCCGTCGACCTCGGTGACCGTCAGCCGGAACGTCGCGCTGTCCGGCCCGACCACCACGGTGCAGTCCACGGTGTTGCCCGGCCGGCCCTCGAGATCGCCCGTGCAGACTGCCGAGTCCGGCCGCTGCGCCAGGTGACTGGCGAGTTCGTCGAGCAGTGACGTCTCGACCTCGGCCTTGGTCAGCACCGGCACCAGGTCGAAGTTCATCATCAGACCCTCGACGCTGGTCACCGCGGCGGTACGCCGCAGCGTGACACCGGCGGTGCTGACCTCGCAGTAGGCCACCTCCCCGATGCGGCCCACCAGATCCGATTGGCAGGTCACCGAATCCGGTTGCACAGAACCGGAATCCGACAACAATCGGGTGACCGCGCGCTCGAGTTGCGCGGGCGAGAGGGCCGGCGTCATCTCGTAGCCGATGGTCGCGCCGTCGACGTCGGTGACGGTGATGATCGGTGCGAAGCTGTTGGTCGGGCTCAGCACGACGTCGCAGCGAGCCACCTGGCCCACTTCACCCACCAGATCGGTCGTGCAGGTCACCGATTGCGGCTGCTCACCGGCTGCCGCCAGCCGGGCGGCGACGTCGGCCTGCAGATCCGCGGCCGCCACCGTGGGGAGTCCGTCGGGGGCCGGGGCCGTGCAGCCGACCACCGTCAGCGCCGCCGTCACCCCCGTCACGACCGCCGAGCTGATCCTCATCCGCTGTCCCGTCACCCCCGGCGTTTGCACGGGACCTTAGCAGACCCCCGATCGGGGGCATGTTTAACTGGCGGACGTGCACCGATCACCCACGCTGGCGCGCCGATTCTTCAACCGCTTCGAACCCGTCCACGCCGTCACTTACTTTGCCCCAGAAGCCAGATCGGCTCTGGACGACCTCGGCTACCGCGGTTTCTGGATGGGCTACTTCGCGGCGCGCTCGGCCCCGTTCGGCGTCGTGCCCACCGAGCTCGTCGTCGCCGCGTTCTACAACTTCGCCCCGGAGCGGGTGGCCAAGGCGCTGCCCGCGGCGTGGGACATCGCGCCGCCGGCTACCGCGCTGCGAGCGCGCGAAACCGCCGCGGTCGCCGCGCTGCGCCGCTACGGGGTGACCGACGCCGAGGCCGCCGAGGCCGCCGACCTCGCCGCCAAGGCGGCGGCCGGCGCCGACCCGGGCGGGCGCGCGCTGTACGCCGCCAACCGGGCCTTGGACTGGCCCGAGGAGCCGCTGGCCCGGCTGTGGCACGCGACCACGCTGCTGCGCGAACACCGCGGCGACGGGCACATCGCGGCGCTGCTGGCCGAGGGGATCTCCGGGCGGGAGAGCAACGTGCTGCACGCCGCGGCCGGCCGGGTGCCCGAGGAGATGATCAAGCGCAGCCGCGACTATGACGACGCACTCTGGGAGCAGCACGCCGGAACGCTGCGCCGGCGCGGGCTGCTCGACGAGGAGGGTGCGCTCACCCAGGCCGGCCGGGCGCTCAAGCAGCGGATCGAGGACGCCACCGACGCGCTGGCCGTCCCGGCGCTGACGGTCCTCGACGACGACGAGGTCGAGGCGTTGTTCCGGGTGCTGACCCCGATCACCAGGAAGGTGGTCGCCGGCGGCGACATCCCGGTCAGCACGCCGATGGGGCTCGACCGCACCGATCTGGGCGATGACCGCGCGCACCTGCGCTGACCCGGTCTTTCGTTCTCAACGGGGCCCCTCTCAGCGCGGCGCGTACATGATCAGGCCGACGCCGGCCAGGCACACCGAGGCGCCGATGAGGTCCCAGCGGTCCGGACGGAAGCCGTCGGCGGCCATCCCCCACAGCAGCGATCCGGCGATGAACACCCCGCCGTAGGCGGCCAGCACCCGGCCGAAGTGCGCGTCGGGCTGGAACGCCGCGACGAAGCCGTAGGCGCCCAGCGCGAGGACGCCCGCGCCGATCCACAGCCAGCCGCGGTGCTCACGCACCCCCTGCCAGACCAGCCAGGCCCCACCGATCTCGAGCAGAGCGGCCAGGACGAACAGCAGCGCGGATTTGACGATCACGGCCTCCACCCTGCCGCGAGCGCGCGCAAAATGCCCGCTTCACCCGGCGTGTCGGCGAGCAGACCCGCGCGCTCGCCGAACCAGGGGTCACGCTCACCGAGCGGGGGGCGCTCGCCGAACCAGGGGTCAGTGGTGGGCGGCGGTGGTGTCGGTGTGGCAGGCGTCCGGCGGGGTGCCCACGACGTCGAGGGCGGGGTTGCGGTCGAAGAACCCGAACGGTTTGAGCCAGAACGACACCACGTCGACGGGCATCACCGGCCAGTCCTCGGGCCGAGTGATGTGGTGGATGCCGAAGACGTACCACAGCACCACATCGGTGTTCTCGATCGATCGGTCGGCGGCGGTCCAGCGGGCCAGCCCGGTATCGCGCACCGACTGGTTGACGAATTCTCCTGCGGGCCAACGTTCGTCGGGATGGTTGGGGGTGACCCACAGGGTGTGGGCGATGACGCCGGCCCGCTCGAGCACCGGTGAACCCGGCTCGAACATCGGCGGGAGGGCACCGCTGGGCACCAATTTGTACGCCGGGTGGCCGCCCAAGCCGGTCACCACGTTGGGGTTGACCACCTTCCAGGAGCGCTGGGTGGCGAAGTTGACGTCCTGCCTGGCCTCACCCTCGCTGCGCAGCGGGGTGTTGCGCACCACCAGTGACAGTCCATGCGGGTTGGCCGGGCCCAGCGGTTCGGCGTAGGACTCCGACATCACGACGGTGTTGTCGCTGCCGTCGATGTCGAGGTCCAGCCGGGCCACCAGGAAGTGCTGATGGAACGGCGCGTAGGTGCGCTCGTCGACCAGGGTGCCGTTCGGGTTGGCCGCACCTTCCGGCAGCGGCGTGGTCACCATGATGCCGGTGGCACGCACCTCGCACTCGATGTTGCCGTCCTGATAGAGCCGCCAGTACACCAGGTACTCGTAGTTGGCGACGGTGACGTGGAACGACAGCGTCAGCCGCCGCATCCGGCGGACCTCGGCCCCGATGTCGTGGTCGACGTGCTTCCACAGCACCGCGTTGTCTTCCTCGTGGATGCAGATCGCGTTGGTGATCGTGTACGGCTCACCCTTGCTGTTGTGCAGCACCGCATCGAGGTAGCGGATCTCGCCGAGGCAGTCGCAGCCCAGCTCCAGCGAGGTCGTCATGAAGCCCAGACCCCACTCGCCGATGTCGAACGCGGTGCGCCGGTAGTGGTCCGGCGAGGGATCGCGGTAGGGCACGATCATCTCGGCGAACGACAGCCGGTGTGCGATCGAGCGGTCCCGGCCGCCGTCGCGGTAGCGCACCCGGTGCAGCGTCATGCCCTCGCGGTAGTTGAAACCGACCCGCAGCGACCAGTTCTGCCAGCGCACCAAGTTGCCGTCCACGGTGAACGACGGCCCCTCGGGCTGGGTGATGTGCAGCGGTTTGAGCGGCTCCCGGGTGCCTGCCAGCAGCCGCTCGGGGATGTGCCGGGGCACGTACTCGCCCATCACCTGCGGCGGTACCGCGCCGGCGGCGAACGGTCCCTCGTCCTCGACCCGCAGCAGCTCCATCGCGTTCAGGTCGATGACACAGTGCAGACCGCTGATCAGCCTGGCGTACGGGTTGGCGCCAGGGGCGGCCTTGACCCAGCTGTCCGACCAGCCGATACGCCGGTCCCGGAACTCCGGCGGGGCGACCGCGTCGCCGTAGGTCCAGGTGTCGAAGAACACCAGCGCCATGTCGGTGATGCCGCGGCGGTTCAACGCGGCGATCACCTCGGGGTGCGAGCGGAGCAGTTGATCGCATTCGACGAACTCGTCGACGGTGAAGTTGGCCTGCACCCCGGGCACGTGTTCGAACGCCTCGACCCGGTCGTCGGTCAGCGACACCACCGCCTTGTAGGTCGCGTTGTCGGTCCGGTTGAAGCAGACCGCGGTGGCGCGCCGAGGCGGGCGCGGGCCGCCACGCTCGTGGTCCGCCAGCTCCGCCTTGGCGGGCTCGATCAGCTCGATGGCGGCGAAGCGCCAGCCGCGGCCGGGTCCACCGTCGGGCGCCACGCCGTGCTCGCGGCGCAATATCGCTGCCACCGCCGCGAATTCGTCGGCACCGAGCGGGTCGAGGGGGAAGCTGCCGCCGGGTGGAGTACTGAGCTCGGACACGGGTCAACGCAACCACATCGGCACCGGCGAGGGTGGCCGATTCGGCAACTTCAGTGGGCGGCCGGCGCGAACGCCTCCCAGGCCAGCCGGCGTTCGGCGTGCGGATCGTATTCCACGCGGCTGCGCCGGTCCAGGATCAGCACCGCCCGTTCGTCGGGGACGTACCGCGGCCAGTCCCGTTTCGGCACCCCGCTGCGGGCGAAGGACAGCCACCGCCCCTGCACGTCGTCGGTGACCCGGCGGGCGCTGCGCGCGTCCACCCCGGCGGTGAGCAGCTTGCCGACCGCCGAGCCGTACACGTCGAACACGGCGAACAGTTCGGTGGCGTGGGTTGCGCCCATCCCCGACCAGCGCAGCGTCGGGGGTGCGTAGTCGTAGCGGTATACGTAGGTGGGCACATGCTTGCTGTGCGCGGGCGCGATCTGCCAGATCGAGGAGCCGAAGATGAAGTCCCCACCGAGGCGCACGCACGCCGCGGGGCTGGGATAGCCGGGATAGACGCTCGTGATCCGTTGCCGCACATCGGGTTCGGTCTGGGTGAACAACCGCTCGATGCTGCGCTCGGTGGTCGGCAGCAGCTTGAGGAAGCGGGTGAACAGCCGCGCCTCGTCGGCGTTGGTGCCGACGATCAGCGGGACCCGGTGCGCCGCGCCGGTGCGCATCGCCTGGATCGGATCCACCGGCAGGTACTCGGTGCCCCAGGTCGGTCCGATCGCGAACGCGCCCAGCATCTCCCGCTGCCCCTGCACGATGAGCCGTTCCAGCGCCGCGATCAACTCGGTCGGACGGGCCGCCATCAGAGCCGCGGCGGCACCGGATTCCGAGACCCCCAACTGGGCGGCGAACCGGCGCGCGTACTCGGCGGCCAGGTCGGCGCCGCGTGCCATCCCGCTGGGCGGGCTCTGCGCAATGGCTTGGCAGAACAGGCCTTTGGCCTCGGGGGTGGCCAGCAGCGTGGCCACGGCGTGCGCGCCGGCACTCTCGCCGAAGATCGTGACGTTGTCCGGATCGCCGCCGAACACCGCGATGTTGTCGCGGACCCACCGCAGCGCCATCACCAGATCGCGCAGGAACAGGTTGTCCTCGATGGGATGCTCGGGGGTGGACAGCGACGACAGGTCCAGGCAGCCCAGCGCGCCGAGCCGGTAGTTCACCGATACGTACACACACCCCTTGCGGGCCAGCGCGGCACCGTCGTAGATCGGGGTTGCCGAGCTGCCCAGCATGTAACCGCCGCCGTGGATGAACACCATGACCGGCAGCGGATCCGGGGACGGCACGGCCGGGGTGACCACGTTGAGGGTCAGGCAGTCCTCGCTGGTCGGCTGGTAACGGCCGGGCACCAGCATGGTGTACATCCGCTGTTGCGGGGCGCAGTAGCCGATGCTGTGGCAGTACCGAACTCCCGGCCACGGCTGCACCGGCTGCGGTGCGCGGAACCGCAGCGAGCCCACCGGCGCACTGGCGTACGGGATCGCCCGCCACCGGTGGACCCCGCCACGGGTGAACCCCTCGATGGTGCCCGACGCGATCGTCGCCCGGACCGTATGTTCGTGCATCCTCCCGACGGTAGCGAACCGCGGCCGGGCCCGCCTGCCCCTCGAGACCGTGTCGGACGGCTAACCTGGACGGGTGCGATTGGCAGGGCTGATGACCGTCGGTGCGCTGCTGGCGGCGTGCTCGCAACCGGGCGGTGGGGACGGCGAACCGTCCACCGCGCCCCCGCCGCGCGAGAGCACCGCCGCCCCCACCGCGACCTCGGCCTCCACCTCCACGCCGGCACCGGCACCGTCGTCCCGGCCGAGTGCGGGCGCCCCGATCGCCGACGTGATCGCCTGGGTGCAGGCCGGCCGGCCCACCGATCCGGCGTCACACCACGAGGCATACCGGGAGCTGCAGACCACACAGCTCGGCGACGACGTCGCGTTCACCGCCGACTCAGGGGCGGCGAACGGGTCCACCCAGTGCATCACCGATGCGACGTACAACAGCGGCGCGCTGACCTGTCTGGTCACCCTGACCGCGCCCGCGCCGCCACCCCCAGGAGCCGAGGGGCTGTGGAAGGCCGGCTGGGTCGACTATTCGGGTGCCGGCGCGCGGATCGGCGCGTTGCGCGGCGACCCCGGTCCGTTCATCAACGGCGCCGGCGCGCGCCTGCGCAACGGTGACACGCTGGCCTTCGGCGACTACCGGTGCCGCAGCGATGCGACCGGGCTGGGGTGTGTGAACTACGCGCACCGTTCCGGGGTGTGGATCGACGCCGACGGGATCATCCCGTTCGGCTGCCTAGCGCCGATGCCGCCGCCCGACGGCGCGGGCCAAGCGTTTCGCTGCTGAAACCGATCAGGTTACCTCGTGACGTAGCCGGCCCACCTCGCTGCGCAGGTGGAACGTCTGCCTCGCCGTTGCCCTTGGCTCCGAGCGTAATTCGGCGCACCGTCGCTGCGGGCACGCCGACGTCCACCCCGGGAGAAACCGGTACGGGCGGGCGCCAGATCATGATATTTTTAATCTGAATTCAGCAACTTTCGGAGGTCCGTGTGGCGCTGGCGCAGAGTCTGGAGCTGATATCCACCGTCGGCCGTATCGGTGTGGCGATGGCGCTGGAACGGTTCGCACGGCCCACCGCCGACCCCTCCGAAGTGCCGGTGTCGGCCGAAGCGATCACCCCGGACTGGCTCACCGCGGTGCTGTGCCGTGACACGCCCGGCGCCACGGTGACCGATGTGCGCGTGCTCGGCGGGGACGACGGGACCAGTGCGCGTCGCGCTCTCGCGCTGCACTACAACGACATCGGCGTCTCAGCCGGACTCCCTGGCCGGATCTTCTCGAAGTCGACCGCCACATTCGGATCGCGGATGCTCCTGGGTATCACCGGGATCGTGCGCGGCGAGGCGGCGTTCTACAACCACGCCCGGCCGTCACTGACCTTGCGCAGCCCGCACTCCTACTACGCCGGGTTCGACGCCGGGTCGTTCCGCTCGCTGGTGCTGCTGGAAGACCTGACCCAGCGGTCGTGGACGTTCCCGGACCCCCTCGGCAACACGGTGGATCGCGCCGATGCCGAAGACATGGTCGCCGAGATGGCGCACTACCACGGCATGTTCTGGGACAGCCCCCGCTTCGGCACCGACCTGGCGGAGCTCGCCCCCACCCTGCAGTGGCAGGAGAACCTCAACCGGAAAGTGGGCTTCGGCAAGCGCACGCTGACCGGGCTGGACCGGGCCAAGGAGATCGTCCCAGGCACGCTGTACGACCAGCGCGAGGAGCTCTACCCGGCGTTCATGCGCTCCCTGGCGATGCATGCGAGCGCCCCGGTGACGCTCCTGCATCAGGATGTGCACCTGGGCAACTGGTTACGCGACGACCAGGGCCGGATGGGCCTGTACGACTGGCAGTGTGTCGCGCGCGGGCACTGGGCCCTCGATCTCAGCTACGCGCTGGCCTGCTGCCTGGCCACCGAAGACCGGCGGAACTGGGAGGAGGATCTGCTCCGGCGCTACCTCGAACACCTCGCCGACGCCGGGGTGACGACTGTGCCGAGCTTCGACCGGGCCTGGTCGGCCTACCGGGAGCAGACGCTGCACGGCTTGGTGTTCGGGTTGTTCACCCTCGGCGGGAGCCGGTTCGAACCCGAGCTGCAGCCGCGGGACTACACGCGGTCCTCGATCGAGCGACTGGCCCGGCAGGTCGCCGACCTTGACTCGATCAAGGCGCTGTCGACATAGGGATCCCGGATCTCCCCGTGCCCATCCCCGCGGCCATCCCCTGTGTCCTCTGCCGCAGCGCATAGCATCAGGGCATGGCCCGTAGTAGCAAGCGACCCCTGGACGACCTGGACACCAAGTCACAGCGGACCAGGGCCCGCATCCTCGATGCCGCGGCACACGTCCTCAGCGTCAAGGGCTACGCCGGGACGAGGTTGACCGATGTCGCCCAGTACGCCGATGTCCAGGCGCCGGCGATCTACTACTACTTCTCGTCGCGTGAGGACCTGATCGAGGAGGTCATGTTCTCCGGCATCGACGATATGCGCCGCCACCTCCAGGAATTGCTCGATGCCCTGCCCGACGGCACGACGCCGATGGACAAGATCATGGCCGCGGTCGAGGCGCATCTGCGCCACGAACTGGAGCTGTCCGACTACGCCACCGCGTCGATCCGTAACTCCGGGCAGATCCCCGAGCACCTGCGCGCCCGCCGGGAGAAGGAAGCCACCGCGTACAACAGGATCTGGCTCGAGCTGTTCAACGATGCCGTCGCCGAGGGCGAGATCCGCGACGAGCTGGATCCCAAGATCGCGGTGGCGTTGGTACTCGGCGCGCTGAACTGGGCTGCGGAATGGTGGAACCCGCGGCGGTCGTCGGTCGACGCGGTGGTGGCCAACGCCAAGAGCATCGTGCGCGCGGGCCTCGGGCCGGCAGCGCCTGCTCGACGCAAGCGCACCCGCTGAGCAACCCGTCCGCCGCCCGGGCCCGGGCTCCATCAATGATTTTGATTCTATGTTAAATTAATGACCATGACTGAGGCCTACATCATCGACGCCGTCCGCACTCCCGTGGGAAGGCGTGGCGGCGGATTGTCCGGTGCCCATCCCGCTGACATGGCGGCGCACGTGATCCGCACGGTGGTGGGCCGCCACGACATCGACCCAGCGGCCATCGACGACGTCATCCTCGGCTGCCTGGACAACATCGGCTCGCAGGCCGGCGACATCGCCCGCACCGCGTCGCTGGCGGCCGGGCTGCCCGAGTCGGTGCCCGGTGTCACGATCGACCGGCAGTGCGGATCGGCCCAGCAGGCAGTGCATTTCGCCGCTCAGGGCGTCATGAGCGGCACCGTCGACCTGATCGTCGCCGGCGGGGTCCAGAAGATGAGCCAATACCCGATCCTGTCCGCCTTCGGCGCCGGCGAGCCCTTCGGGTCGACCGATCCGTGGACCGGCTGCCAGGGCTGGCAGAACCGGTACGGCGACCAGGAGATCTCGCAGTTCCGCGGCGCCGAGCTGATCGCCGAGCGGTGGCGGCTGTCGCGGGAGGACAACGAGGAGTTCGCGCTGGAGAGCCATCGGCGGGCGCTGGCCGCCATCGCCGACGGGCGCTTCGACCGTGAGATCACGCCGTTCGCCGACGCCACCGTGGACGAGGGGCCGCGGGCCGATACGTCGCTGGAGAAGATGGCCAAGCTGCCCACCCTGGTCGAGGGCGGGGTGCTGACCGCCGCGGCGGCCAGCCAGATCTCCGACGGGGCCGCCGCGCTGCTGATCGCGTCAGCGGACGCCGTCGACCGGTTCAACCTCGCCCCCCGGGCACGCGTCCACCACATGTCGGTGCGCGGGGCGGACCCGGTGATGATGCTGACGGCGCCGATCCCGGCCACCGAGCACGCGTTGAAGCGCGCGGGCATGTCGATCGACGACATCGACGTGGTCGAGATCAACGAGGCGTTCGCGCCGGTGGTCCTGGCCTGGCTGGCCGACATCGGCGCCGACCCTGCCAAGGTCAACCCGAACGGCGGCGCGATCGCGCTCGGCCACCCGATCGGCTGCACCGGCGCCCGACTGATGACGACGATGCTGCACGAGCTGGAACGCACCGGGGGCCGCTACGGTCTGCAGACCATGTGCGAGGGCGGCGGCCAGGCCAACGTCACGATCATCGAACGGATCTGAGGGCGATGATCCGCAGTCTGTACGAACCCGACCACGAGGCGTACCGCGAGACGGTGCGCGAGTTCCTGGCCCGCGAGGTGGTGCCCTACCACCAGGAGTGGGACGACGCGCGGTGGATCGACCGGCAGGTGTTCGCGCGGGCGGCGAAGGCCGGGATCTACGGGCTCCAGATCGGCGAGATCTACGGCGGATCAGGGGAATCCGACTACCGCTACCGGATGGTCGTGTGTGAGGAAGTCGCCAAGATCAACGCGCTGTCCTTCGGTCTGACCGTCGCACTGCAGGACGACCTGGTGCTGCACTACCTGCTGGACCTCACCAACGAGGAGCAGCGGCGGCGCTGGCTGCCCGGCTTCGCCACCGGTGAGCTCATCGGAGCGCTCGCGATGACCGAACCGGGCGCAGGCAGCGACCTGCGCGGCATCCGGACCACCGCGCGCCGCGACGGTGACCGGTGGATCCTCAACGGGCAGAAGACGTTCATCTCCAGCGGCATCATGGCCGACGTCGTGATCGTCGCGGCCCGCACCGGCACCAGCGGCGGCTCGCGGGATCTCAGCCTGTTCGTGGTGGAACGCGACACCCCAGGTTTCGAGCGGGGCCGCAAACTCGACAAGATCGGCCTGCCCGGCCAGGACACCGCCGAACTCTTCTTCCGCGACGCACAGGTCCTGGCCGCGAACCTGATCGGCGAGGAAGGGCTGGGTCTGCAGTACCTGATGAGCCATCTGCCCCGCGAACGCCTCGGCGTGGTGGCCAACGCCATCGCCACCACGCGGGCGATCTTCGACATGACGGTCGAGTACTGCAACCAGCGGCACGCGTTCGGCGCCCCGCTGTCGGACAAGCAGCACGTCCGGTTCGAGCTGGCCGAGATGGCCACCGAGATCGACATCGCCCAGTGCTACGCCGACCAGTCGGTGCTGGCCTACAACGCCGGCCAGCTCACGCCCGTCGACGCCGCCAAGGGCAAGTGGTACGTCAGCGAACTGCAGAAGCGGGTGCTGGATCGCTGCCTGCAACTGCACGGCGGCTACGGCTACATGACCGAATATCCGGTGGCCCGTGCATATCTCGACACCCGGGTGCAGACGATCTACGGCGGCACCACCGAGATCATGAAGGAGATCATCGGCCGCGACGTCGTGGCCTGAGCCCTCCGCAACGACCAGGGCGCCCCGGCATCAGAGGATCTGACATCGGGGCGCGCCCCCGATGCTTTTCATGCCTGCGCGGCGCCGACGAGGTCGTCCACACGCACCAGCTTGCTGCGCGGCCGGCCCGCGGCGGCGCCGCGCGCCCGTTCGGCGGCGTCGATGGCCAGCCAACCCTGCCAGTCGACCACCGCCACGTCGCGGTCGGCCAGCAGTGCCCGGACGTCGCCGTCGACGGCGCGGTTCAGCAGGCCCGCCGCGAAATCGACCAGCAGATTCGCCACGGTCTCCTGCGCACAGGTGCGATTCGTCCCGATCACGCCGCGCGGTCCGCGTTTGATCCAGCCGGCGACGTACACACCGGCAAGTGGAGCCCCGCCGTCGACGACCCGGCCGGCCTCGTTGGGCACCCGGCCCGATTCGTCGTCGAACGGCAGCCCGTCGATGGGCACGCCACGGTAGCCGATCGAGCGCAGCACCAGCCCGGTCTCGACGAACCCGGACGTGGTGCGCACGCCCGTCACCCGGCGCTCGCCGACGAGCTCCACCGGCGCGTCCGAGAACCGCAGCACCACACGGCGATTGCCGTCCGTCGCGGGCCGGGCCGCGTACTCGGCGACCAGGTCGTACTTGAGCGCACCGTCGAGGTCGTCGTCGGGCCGCGTACCAATGTCGCCCTCGATCACCACGTCGACACCGGGCAGGTCGCCGAGGGCGATCAACTCCCCCTCCGAGAACGCCGCGACGGCGGCGCCGCGGCGTGCCAAGAGCACGACCTCCCGCACCGCACTGGCCTCCAGTGCGTGCAGCGCGTGCTCGGCGATGTCGGTGTGCGCCAGATACTCCGGACCGGCCACCAAGACCCTGGCCGCGTCGAGCGCGACGTTGCCGTTGCCGATGATCACCACCCGCGGTGTGGTCAGGTCGAAGACGTCGTCGGCGTGGTCGGGATGCCCGTTGTACCAGGCCACGAATTCGGCCGCGGCGCGGTGCCCCGGCAGCTGCGCACCCGGGATCCCGAGCTCGCGGCTGGCGGAGGCGCCGACCGCGTAGATCACGGCGTGGTGGTGCGCGACGAGCTCGGCGTGGCTGAGGTCGAGGCCCACCCCGACGTTGAGGTAGCAGGCCAACCGGTCACCGGTCAGCGCCGGTTCGAACAGCGACACGATCTGCTTGGTGGCCTGGTGATCCGGCGCCACCCCGGAGCGGATCAGCCCGAACGGCGTGGGCAGCCGGTCGAACATGTTGACCTCCACGCCCGGGGTTCGCAACAATTCCGTTGCCGCATAACACGCCGCGGGACCGGTGCCGACGATCGCGACCCGCAGCGCACCCCGGTCGAGGGCCCGGGGTGCCGTCGCGGGCACGGTGTTGCGGACGGTCAACGGGGTCCGCTGGAAGTAGGCCGCGTTGATGTCGCGGAACCTGGTCAGCCCGGCCGGCAGGTCATCCTCGTGATAGATGGCCCCGACCGGGCATTCGGCCATGCACGCGCCGCAGTCGACGCATGCCTGCGGATCGATGTAGAGCATCTGGGCCGTGCCTGCACCGGCGGTGGGCCGGATGCAGTCCACCGGGCAGACCGGCACACAGCTGGCGTCGGTGCAGCAGTTCTGGGTGATGACGAACGTCAACGTGGCACTCCTGGTTCAGTTCTCGACGGACACAGCGCTCGTCGGGCAGCTCGCGACCGCCTCCTCGATGGCACTGCGCTGGCTTTCCGGCGGGTTCTCGTCGATCACTCCGCCCTGACCGTCGTCGCCGACCCGGAACACCGCCTCGGCGAACATCTCGCACAGTCCGATACCGGAACACTTGGTCCGGTCGAGGGAAACCTTCATCACATCAGCTTCCGCATGATCTCGAGGGCACGGTCGGTGTACGGCGGGTACAGCAGCGCCGGATCCGGCTTGGCGGATTTGGCCAGCACCGCCCGGCGGTGGCTGAGCGTCTCGAAACCCCACCGGCCGTGGTAGGCGCCCATGCCGCTGGCACCCACCCCGCCGAACGGCAGCTGCGGCACCAGGCAGTGCATGGCGATGTGGTTGATCACCGCACCGCCGGACGGCGTCGCGTCGATGATCTGCTTGGCGCGCCGCTGCGACGCGGTGAACACATACAGCGCCAGCGGTTTCGGCCGCGCGTTGACGAACCGGATTGCCTCGTCCACCGAATCCACCCGCAGCACCGGCAGGATCGGGCCGAAGATCTCCTCGGTCATCACCGCGTCGTCGGGCGCCGGGTCGGCGACCACCGTGGGCTCGATCCGAAGACGCCCGGGATCCGAGCGCCCGCCGGTGACCACCGTGCCCCGGGTGCCCGAGATCAGCGCGGTGAGCCGGTCGAACTGGCGCCGGTTGACGATCGGCAGTGCGGGATCGGGTTCGGCGGAGCGGAACTGGGCCATCACGTCGACGATCTTGCCGATCAGCTCGTCAGCGATCGTCCTGTCGGCCAGCACGTAGTCCGGCGCGATGCACGTCTGCCCGGAGTTGAGCATCTTGACCCAGGCCAGCCGGCGCGCGGTCACGTCCAGGTCGGCATCGGCGGCCACGATGACCGGGCTCTTGCCGCCCAGTTCGAGGGTGACCGGGGTCAGGGTGGGCGCGGCCGCGGCCATGATCTTGCGGCCCACCTCGGTACCGCCGGTGAACAGCGCGTGGTCGAACCCCTGCGCCAGCAGCTCCTGAGTGGTCTGCGCGTCGCCCTCGACCACACGGATGGCGTCGCGGTCGAGGTACTTCGGCACCAGCCACGCCAGCAGCGCCGAGGTGGCCGGCGCCAGTTCGGACGGTTTGATCACCGCGCAGTTGCCCGCCGCGACCGCGGCCACCAGCGGGCCGAGGCTCAGGTACACCGGGTAATTCCACGGCCCGATGATCAGCACCACCCCAAGCGGGCCGTACTGCACCCAGCCTTTCCCGGGCAGCTGCGCCAGCGGCAGCCCCGTGCGCCGCCGGCGCATCCACTTGCGCAGATGCTTCCGGGCGTACGCGGCCTCACCCCGGGTGGAGGTGATGTCGCCGAGCCAGGCCTCGGCCGCCGACCGCCCCAGGTCCTCGGCCAGCGCCGCGGCGATCGCCGGTTCCTGCTCGGCGCAGAGCCGCTCGATCGCGGCCAGTTGGCCGAGGCGCCACTGCAGCGACCGGGTCCGCCCGGTCCCGAACACCGTACGCAGGTCGGCTACGACAGCACCGGCGGTGACCGGTTTCTCGAGGTGCATTGTCATGGCGGCCTCAGATCTCCGGCGCCGGAACCACACCGGCGGCCACCGCAGCGGTGATGCCACCGTCGATGACCAGCGGGTGACCGTTGATCCAGCGCGCGGCGTCGGAGGCCAAGAACAGGATGCCGTCGGCGATGTCGTCGGGATACGCGTGCCGGCCCAGCAGCTCCTTGACGCCGTCGAGGGTGGCCTTGCCCATCGACTCCTCGAAGTCGACCAGGATCGGGGTCTCCACCGGGCCGGGCAGCACCGCGTTGATCCGGAATCCCATCTGGGCCACCGCCAGCCCCATCATCATGGTGTAGACGGTGGTGACTTCCTTGGAGAAGTTGTAGGCGTTGCCCTGCTGCGGGTTGTCCTTGAACCAGGCCATCCCCTCCTCGAAGGTGTCGGTGGCCAACAGGTCCCGGATGGTCTCCAGCCGCAGCGGCCAGCCGAAGCCCGCCGTGGAGGACACGATGGTGATCGTGCCGCCGGGCACCAGCCGCTCGAAGAACGCCTCGGTGAGATAGCGCACCGCGAAGGTGTTCACCGCCATCACCAGATCGGCGGGAGCTGTCCCGGGGATACCCGCGATGTTCATCAGACCGTCGAACTCCCCTTCGAGGGATTCCAGTGCGGCGTCGATACTGCGCGGGTTGGCCAGATCGACGGGAATGTGCGCGGTGACCGGAGCCGTCGGATCATGGCGGTCCAGCGAGTACACCGACGCCCCGGCGCCGAGGAGTTTACGTGCGGTCGCGTCGCCGATCCCGGATGCGGCACCGGTGACGACGTAACGCATACCGGCGAATTCAGACATGTAACGCGGCTCCTAGTCGAGGGTGTAGGGCAGCGACTTCACCGCGGTGATGAAGTTCCCAGTCAGATAAACGGGCTCACCCACCCGAAGGTTCGGCGCGCGGAGGATCAGCTCCCGGAAGATGGCTTCCAGCTGGATCTTCGCCAGGAAGGCGCCCATGCAGTAGTGCGGGCCACCACCACCGAATCCGAGGTGCGGGTTAGGCGTTCGGGTGATGTCGAACTCGTAGGGGTTGCGGAACACTCGGTCGTCGCGGTTGGCCGACGAGTACACCATCGCCACCCAGTCGCCCTTGCGGATGTGCTGGCCGTGCAGCTCGGTGTCCTGGGTCGCGGTGCGCCGGAACGTCATGACCGGGGTGGTCCACCGGACGAATTCCTCGATGGCCACGTTGATGTGGCCGTCGAAATCCCTCTGCAACAACGCCTTCTGCTCGGGGAACCGGTCCAGCGCGATCGTGCTGAAGGTGGTGGTGGTCTTGGTGGTGTCGTTGCCTGCCACCGACAACAGGACGAAGTACGGGCCGAGTTCGTCGTCGGTGAGCCTGCGGCCGTCGATCTCGGCCTGCACCAACGACGTCATCAGGTCGTTCTCCGGCTTCTCCCGGCGCGCCTGGGCCAGGCTCATACCGATGTCGAGCAGGCCGACCATGGAGTCGGTGAGCACCTCGCTGGGTTCGCGACCGGCCGCGACGTCGGGATCGGCCCAGGCCACCATGCCCTCGGCCAGCATCGCCGCATGGTCACGCTGCTCTTCCGGCAGGCCGAGCATGTCGTAGATGGTCCACATCGGCAGCCGCTTGGACACCTGCTCGACGAAGTCGCCGGACTTGGTCTCGAGCAGGTCGTCGACGATCTTGCGGGCCTGATTCTCGATCTGGTCCTTGATCTTGGCCACCTGCCGCGGGGTGAACACCGAGCTGACCAGCCGGCGCAGGCTGGAGTGGGCCGCCCCGTCCATCCCGAGGAAGGACTGGATGGCCTCGAGCATCTCCTCGGGCACCGCCTCGAAGGTGATGCCCTGCCCCGAGCAGAACAGCTCGGGGTTCTTGCTGACGTAGGCGACGTCCTCGTGCCGGGTGACCACCCAGACCCCGTCGATCTCCGGCTCCATCATCGAGCCCTCGAGCGGCCGGTGCCAGCTGACCGGGCGCTCGTCGCGCAGGATCTTGAACGCCTTCTCACGCTCGTCGAAGCTCTGGGCCCAGAACTCGACCGACGAGATGTCGACCGGGTCGTAGGGCGGACGCGCCGTGTGCAGCTGCGCTGCTGTCATGTCGAGACCTCCTGGTAGCGGTTGATGAGAAGACGTTTGGCCAACTTCCCGGTGGCGGTGCGCGGAAGCTCATCGGTGAAGTCCACCGATCGGGGCGCCTTGTAATGCGCAATGCGTTGGCGCACATAGTCGATGATCTCGACGGCGAGCTCGTCGGATCCGGTCACGCCGTCGCGCAGTTGCACGACGGCCTTGACCTGCTCCCCCATCTCCGGGTCCGGCAACCCGATGACGGCGACGTCGGCGATCGCCGGGTGCAGGGCCAGCAGGTTCTCGATCTCCTGCGGGTAGATGTTCACCCCGCCGGAAATGATCATGAACGCCTTGCGGTCGGTCAGGAACAGGTAGCCGTCCTCGTCGACGTATCCGACGTCGCCGACGGTGGACCAGCTGTCGTGCTGCGGGTGCCGGGACTCGGCCGTCTTGGCGGGATCGTTGTGGTATTCGAATGGTGTCACATCGCGTTCGAAGTACACCGTACCGACCTCACCGGGCGGCAGTCCGACGCCGTTGTCGTCGCAGATGTGCAGGATGCCGAGCGCGGCCCGACCCACCGATCCGCGCTTGTTCTTCCACTCCGGTGTCGTGATCACCGTGGTGCCGTGCTGTTCGGTGGCGCCGTAGTACTCGACGAGGACCGGGCCCCACCAGTCGATCATGGCATCCTTGACGTCCGGCGGGCACGGTGCCGCCGCATGCACGGCCAGCCGCAGCGACGACACGTCGTAACGGGTTCGGACATCCCCCGACAGGTGCAGCATCCGGATGAACATCGTCGGCACCATCTGGGTCGCGGTCACCCGGTACTTCTCGATGGCGGCCAGGGCCGCCTGCGCGTCGAAGCGTTCCATCAGCACGACGGTGCCGCCCAGGGCCAGCACGCCGCCGCACCATTTCAGCGGGGCGGTGTGGTAGATCGGCGCGGGCGAGAGGTAGACGTCGGCGGCCGAGATGCCGAACGCCTGCGCCAGCATGCCGACGAGCGGGTCCCCGGGCTGGTCGACCTGGATGTCGAGCAGCCGCGGCTTGATGCCCTTGGGCCGTCCGGTGGTGCCCGAGGAGTACAGCATCTCCGCGCCGCGGGGCTGGTCGGTCAGCGCGGGCAGGCCCCGGCCCAGCAGGTCCGCATAGCTGTCGTGGCCCGGGATCGCCCCACCGAACGAATACCGCCGCCGCACGCCGGGGGTCAGGGCCACCAGTTCGGCGGCCAGGTGGCCGACCCCGGCGGAGGCGAACAGCACCTGTGCGCCGCTGTCGTCGACGATGTAGGCCGCTTCCTCGGGTGCCAGGTGCCAGTTGACCGCGGTGATGTAGAGGCCCGACCGCAGCGCCGCCCAGTAGATCTCGAAGGCGGCGGCGGCGTTGTCGGACACCAGCGCGATGACGTCGCCGCGCCGCAACCCCATCTCGAACAGGGCCGATGCCACAGTGGCGGACCGGCTTTCGAGCTCGGCGTAGGTGGTCACCGCCCCGGAGCCGGCCATGACGATGGCCGGACGGTCGGGTGCGCTCGCGGCGTGCGTACCGGGGAACATCCTCAGACCAGCAGGTCGTCGCGGCCGTCGTTCTTCAGCCGATCGATGTAGACCGGATAGAGCTTCTTGCCCAGCGGCGCCAGCTTCAACAGGCCGGCCATATCGCCGTCGACCTTGATCTTGCGTTTGGCCATCGCCAGCGGCAGGTTGACCTTGCCCTGCCAGTATCCGTTGCCGGTATCGGCGGTCATCGACATCGTCGCCGTCGGTGCCGGGCCGCCCTCCAGACCTTCGCGGACGGCTTTTCCGGCCATGTCGATGACCACGACAGCCTCGGGGTCGGTGAAGTCGAACGCGATCACCAGCCCGGTGTCGACCAGCTTCGGCCCGATCTCCTCGTCCTCGAATGCCGCCTCGAAGATCCCCCCGATGTACTTGCTGACCTCGGCAGAGTTGGCGAACCCCATCGTTCTCCTTTAATTTACTTTTGATTCAAAACTTGCTGTTGCCATGGTCACATCCCGCCCACCATAAGTCAACCTATGTCCAGGCTCCGACGTGGCCGAATCGCCGAATTCTCGAGGGTCGACGACCAGGTGTCAGACCCCTCGGAGCCCGGCTCCCGGCTCACCCGGGTCGATAGGCGGACACGATCTTGTCCACCACCAGCTTCGCGGTCTCCGCGCATGCGGTGGTGCCGCCGTTGGCGTATTCCTTGACCGCGTCACCGACGTTCCACAGCCCGGTGAACGGGGTGTCGTGCGGCAGGTCGAACCCGGCGACCGCGCGCTGCGGAGGCCAGTCGTCGCGGGTCACCGCGACGCTCAGGATGCGACCCCGTCGGTCGAAATCCTCGATGTTGTCGCGCAGGTCCTGCAGGAGCAGCTCTGTCTCGGCGGCCTCGTCGAAATCGCCGGTGGGATTGTCGGGTACCGAGGTCCCGACGTAGAGGTTCCAGCCCGGGGGCGCCATCTCCGGGCACAAGTCGGTGAAGTTCGCGATGTAGGCCAGCCGGCGCGTTTTCGCGAAGCTCAGCATGCCCGGCACGTCGACGAGCCGTTCCTGGCTGGCGAAGTTGACGCTGATCATCGACGTCGGGCGGTCGGCCGCCTCGACCTCGCTCAGGTAGTCGGCGGGAAGGTTCTCCTCCCCCAGCAACTTCACCGTCGCCGCGGGTCCGACGTCGCTGACGACGATCGACGCGGGGATCGTGACGGGGCTGCCGTCGCGTTCGATGTCGACGCCGGTCACGCTGCTGCCGCTGGTCCGAATGCGGGTCGCGGGGGTGGACAGCCAGATCTGTCCACCGTTGGCCTCGATGCTGGCAGCCAGCGCCTTCCACAGCCCGATGGTGCCCTCCGGGTGGAACCCGAACCGCTTGAACGCGCTCTTGCGGGTGAAGTAGGTGAGGAACACCCGGGCCGGCAGATCCTCGGACCCGACCGCGAAGATCGAGGCGCACATGTTGCGGAAGATGCCGTGCACGCCTTCGTTCTTGGTGTACTTGCGCACCCAGTCGGCGGTCGACAGCTCGTCCTCGGGCAGGCCCGAGTCGTTGCGGGCTGCACCGATGCCCTGGACCAGCTTGGCGCCCTGCCGGGTCAGCTTGCCCAGCAGGAACCCCCACCCGCCGCCGGTGACGTCGACATCCTTGCCCGCCACGCGGTACAGGATCGGCGGCTTCGGTTCCCGGATGTCGAAGGCCGCCCCGACCTCTTCGCAGGTCTGTTGGGTGATGCCGCCGACCTCGATGACGATGGCGCCGTTGTTGACCTTGAACCCGTCGATGTCGTCGGTGGAGGCCCGGCCGCCCACCTTGTCGAGGCGTTCGAGCACCAGCGTGCGGTAACCTCGGTGCGCCAGACGCGCCGCGGTGAACAACCCGCCCGCGCCCGCGCCGATCACGATGACATCGAAGTCGTTGTCGGGCATGGCTTCTCCTGGATGGTCAGTAGGAACGGGGCAGGCCGAGTGAGGTCTGGGCGACGAAGTTGAGCACCATCTCGCGGCTCACCGGGGCGGTGCGCATCAGCCGGGTGACGAACCACAGTTCGGACAGGCCGTACTCGTGGGACAGCCCGTTGCCGCCGTGGGTCTGGATGGCCTGGTCCAGCGCCTTCAGCGCGGCCTCGGAGGCCGCGAACTTGGCGATGTTGGCGGCCTCGCCCGCGGGCTCCCCGGCGTCGAACTGCCGGGCGCTCTCGGCGGTGGCCATGCGGCTCAACTCCACGGCGATGTGGGCCTCGGCGAGCGGATGCGCGACGCCCTGGTGCGCGCCGATGGGGGTCGACCACACCTTGCGCTCCTTGGCATACGCCGCCGCCTTCTCGATGGCGTACCGTCCGATCCCCCCGCACAGGGCACCGACCAGGATGCGCTCCGGGTTGAGCCCGTCGAACACCTGGCGCAGGCCGTTGCCGGCGACGCCGATCAACGCGTCGTCGCCCACCTCGACGTCGTCGAAGAACACCGTGAACTGGCGGTCCGGCGACACGATCGACGTGTCGATCTTCTGGAAGGACAGCCCCTGGGCGTCGGTGGGGACGACGAACAGCGACAGCTTCGACTTCTCCGGGGTGGAGTGATCAGCGTCGCGCGCGACCACCAATACCGCGTCGCAGTGGTCGATCGCCGAGATGTAGTACTTCTGCCCGGAGATCCGCCACCCGGTGGCGGTGCGCTGCGCGGTGGTCTTGACGTTGTGCGAGTTGGAACCGGCGTCCGGCTCGGTCAGCCCGAACGCCATCTTCGTGGTGCCGTCGGCGATGCCGGGCAGCCACGCCCGTTTCATCTCCTCGGAACCGTGGTGAGCGAGGATGCTCCCGCAGATCGCTGGCGAGATCACCCAGATCAGCAGCGGCAGACCGTGGGCGGCCAGTTCCTCGACCACCACGACGGCCTCGGCCATGCCGCCACCACCGCCGCCGTACTCCTCAGGAAGGTGTACACCGAGCAGGCCGGTCGCGCCGAGATCCTTCCAGAGTTCCTCGATGTCCTCGCCGCTGCGGCCGCGTTCGATGAAGTACTGGACGCCGTAGCGTTGCGCGATACCCGCAACGCTCTCCCGGATCGCCTTGCGCTCCTCGGATTCCCGGATGAGTCCCATGTCTACCTTTCCGTGCTGTGGGGCGTGTGTTCGGTGGTGTCTCCGAGCGCGTGCACCCAGGCCGCGCTGTCGGTGAGTTGACGCAGCGCACTGATGCGGCCGCTGGTGTCGAAGTTCAGCAGGTGGATGAACTCGGCGTCGAGCGGGTTTCCCGAGGCGCGTCCCCGACCGCGGTAGCGGCCGCGGACCATCAACCGACCGTCGTCGAGCGCGCACATCTCCTCGGGCTCGGCGCTGGCGACGTAGTTGCGCCCGATCCGCCACCACAGGTCGCGTTGCATGGCCTCGGGTCCGACATGCTCCCCGCCCATGTCCAGCGGCAGGTTCTCCGTGGCGTGCCCGACGAAATCGGGGGTCAACACTGCGGCCAGGGCGTCGCGGTCACCCGCCTTCAATGCATCGTAGAGACGTTGCGCGGCGGCGACTTTCGTCGACGTTGCGCGGTCAGCGGACATAGCGCACGATCGATTCGATCACCGCGGCCGGCTTGGCGGCGCCCTCGAGTTCGACCGTGGTCACCACTGTGGCCTGGACGGCGGAGTCCAGCGCGGTGACGTCGGAGATGACCGCCGACGCGCGGACCCGCTCACCGACCGGCACGGGGGTGATGAAGCGGACCTTGTTGAAGCCGTAATTGATCGCCATCGTCACGTTATCGACGGTGAAGAGCGCCTGCATGAACTTGGGCAGCAGCGACAGGGTCAGTAGACCATGGGCGATGGTGGCGCCGAACGGGCCGGCGGCGGCACGCTCGGGGTCGACGTGGATCCACTGGTGATCCTCGGTGGCGTCGGCGAACAGGTTCACCCGCTGCTGATCGATGGTGACCCAGTCCGTCGGCCCGAGCTGGGTCCCCGCGGCGGTGGCGAACTCGTCGAGGTTGGCGAATGTCTTCATGAAATCCCTTCTCACACAGCATGTCCGACGGGCAGCCCGTCGACGATCTGATCGAGGTATTCGGCCATGCCGTGCAGGCGCGTCCCGTCGGCGGCGGTCCACCCGACGGATGCCTCGGCGATGCGGGTCGCGTTGACGCCGTCGGCGCGACGGTGCCGCAGCGGCACCGAACTCCGCGCCTGCCCGGTGAACACCCACCGCCGCTCGCCGCTGCGCAACTCGGCGGTCACGGTCCGCGGATGCTGGGCGGCGTCGAGTCGGGTGGAGACCGTGACCGAATCGCACCGGTGGACCTGGGTTCCGTCCCAGACGAACCCTCCGGTGCGGCGGCCACCGTCCTCGTCGCCGAAGTACGCGCCCATGAATCCCAGCGCCGCCGAGGAGCCGTGCAGCCAGCGGTAGAACCAGGGCGCCTGCCAGGACCGCGGTCCCCAGGAGTGATCCCGCAGTCCGTGACCGGTCACGGGATAGCTCGCCTCGCCGAGGGTCAGCATGCCCGTCACCCGGGTGAGTTGTTCGTAATGATTGGGGGCGAACGATTCTCCGTCTCCGTCGAAGGTTTCGTGGTATGCCGGCGCCAACCCGGTGACGGTCAGCTCCGCCGCGCACGGTGCCACCGAGCTCGCGGACAGGGCGGCCTTGGGGTCGACCATCGCCATCGGATCGCTGAGCAGGTTGACCGGGCCCTCGAAGCGCACTTGCAGGCGCCGGAACGGCTCGGGACAGTCCACCGTCATGCCGCCTGCGCTGAACTGCGCGGGGTCGGCGAACACCGGGCGGTCGAAGCCGAACGCGACCGAACCGTCGGGCAGGTACAGGCAGACGGTGCGTTCGCCGCGGCCCTCGTTGGGGCGGTTGGCCAGTCGCAGGAATCCGCCGATCCGCTGGTCGGGATCGAAGAAGTGGAAGTACATCGACTCGTTGAAGTTCGGTTCCGGCCCGACCGGATGAACATAGTCGTCGTCCGGTGTCAGCATGAGTGCTCCTCCAGGTGCCCGGCCGCGGTCTCCAACAGGGTCGCTATCGACCTGTCCAGCTCGTCGAGGTCCACCGCGCCGTGCTGGCCCATGGCACCGCTGCGCCGGCGCACCAGCACGCCCTGCAGCAGGCCGGCGGCCCGCCACTGCGTGAACCCCCGGTAGTAGTGCAACCCTGTGGTGGCGAAGCCGGTGGCTTCGACGTAGCGGTCGACCATCTCGTCGCGCGACGGGAATCCCCCGACCCGCGTGGGGCTCGGCATGACGATGGCGGGCTCCCCGGGTGCGCGCCAGTCATCGAGCAGCCACGCCAGATCCACCATCGGATCGCCGACGGTGCACAGCTCCCAGTCCAGTACCGCGGTCAGCTGGCCGCCGTCGACCAGGACGTTCGACAGCCGGTAGTCGCCGTGCATGATCACCGGTGGGTTCGGCGAGATTGGTTGACCGTCTACCAGCTTGGTGCGGACCGCGCGCCACGCGGCGTCGTGCTCGCTGCCGGATCCCATCCGCTCCCAGACCTCGCTGATGCGACTGATCTGCCGCTGCACGTACGGTGTCGGCGGCGCGGCCAATCCGATGACCGGCGGTGCCACCTGGTGCAGGCCCGCCAGCGTCGTGATCACCTGCCCGCCCAGGGCGTAGCGCTGATCCGTGGTCAACTCCTCGGCGTCGGCTTCACTCTCCAGCGGCGTGCCGGGGACACGTCGCATCACGAAGAACACCCCGCCCGCGCGGGCCTGGCCGGTGCCCACGACCGGCGCCACCGGCACCTCGGTGCCGGCCAACCCCGCGATGATGCCGGCCTCCCGATGTACGTCGTGCGCGCTGCCGCGCCGGGTGCCGCCCGGTGGTTCACGCAGCACCCACTCCCGGTTCCGTGCGTCACGGATCAGCGAGGTGATATTGGACTGGCCGAAGCCGATCCGGGTGATGGTGACGGGTCCACACACCGGCTCACCGTGTTGCGCCAGCCAGTACGCCACCTCGTCGGGCCGGCTGCACATCGGGACCGCCGCCTGCGCAACCGTTGGTCCATGTGACGTCAAGTCCGGTATCCCATCGTTTAATCTAGATTTGAATCTATATCCGGTCCCAGCCTTAGGCCGATACCCGCGACACTATCAGATTTCTAGTCCATGTTAAATTCTGGGTCGATGGCTCCGAGCGAGAAAGGCACCATGACGACAGCCCTTTTCACCGGCAGGCGGATCACCGCTGCGGTGGATGCCGCCACAGCGGTGGCCCACCTGCGGCTCACCCGGGCCGACGCCCGCAACGCGATCGACCGGGAGTTCGTCACCGATCTGCACGCCGCCGTCGACGCCGTGCACGCCCACGCCGCAGAAGCGCGCGCCCTGCTCATCTCGGCGGACGGGCCCGCGTTCAGCGTGGGTGGCGATCTCCAGCACTTCTACGGCCGCCTCGACCGGCTCGCCGACGAACTGGTCTACATGGTGGGCAACTTCCACGAGACGTTGGCCACGGTGGCCGAGCTGCCGATGCCGGTGGTCTGCGCGGTGCAGGGCGCCGTCGCGGGCGGCGGGCTGGGCCTGCTGTGGGCCTCCGACATCGTGATCGCCGCCGACGACCTGAAGCTGACGACCGCGTTCGCCAGGCTGGGGGTCTCCGGCGACGGCGGCGGCTCCTGGTACCTCACCCAGTTGGTGGGGCTGCGCAGCGCGCTGGCACTCACCCTGGAGAGCCCGACCCTCGATGCCGCCCACGCACTCGATCACCGCCTGGTGACCAGAGTCGTTGCGGCGCAGGGATTGGCGGAGGAGGCCGAACGCACCGCACTGCGTCTCGCGGCGGGGCCCACCCGCAGCATGGGCCTGCAACGGCGGCTGATCCGTCAGGCCTGCAACCGCGGCATGCGCGACGGCCTCACCGCCGAGGTGGATGCAATGCGCATCTGCGGCAACACGCTCGACGCGCGCGAAGGGATGGCCGCCTTCGCGGAGAAGCGCACACCGATCTTCACCAACCGCTGATATGCAGCCTGCCTCTGTGCCGCCGGTCGCCCCGCTGTTGGTGGCCCCCGGATACTCCGTCGTCCGGATCCCGCTGCCGTTGCCGCTGCCCGACCTGAAGGTCGTCAACGCCTACGCGATCGGCACCCAGGACGGGGTGACGGTGATCGACCCGGGATGGGCCAGCACGGAATCCGAGGCGGTCCTCGTCGCGGCGCTGGCGTCGATGGGCTACACCCCGTCGGACGTCCGCCGCATCCTGGTCACACATGCGCATTGGGATCACTACACACAAGCGGTGAAATGGCGTGACGAACTCGGCGCCGAACTGCTGCTGGGTGCCGAAGAACGGCACACCATCGAGGCATTCGATGCGCGGGCCGGCATCCACCCCAACCAGGTGCCGGTGTTGATCCGAGCCGGCGCGCCGGCGTTGGCCCGCGCCGTCGCGGCACTGCAGTGGGAACCCTACGAACGTGATATGCCGTTCGCCGCGCCGGACCGCTGGCTGCGCGACGGTGACGTGATCGACGCCGGCGGCGTGTCGATCACCGTTCACGCGACACCGGGTCACACCCGCGGGCACATGGCCTACCAGATCGCCGACATGGCCGTCACCGGGGATCACCTACTGCCCCGCATCACCCCGTCCATCGGTTTCGAACGGGCGCCGGAACGACTGCCGCTGCGGTCCTTCCTGCGCTCGCTGCAACTGTTCCTGCACCTACCCGATGCCCGGATGCTGCCCGCGCACGGCGAGACCGACCGGTACACCCGCCTGCGGGCCCAGGAACTGCTCGACCACCACCAGTCGCGCCTGGCGATCGTCACCGACCTGGTCGTGGCGGGATCCAGCACGGCCTACGCGGCGGCCCGCCAGATACGGTGGACCCGGCACGACCGCACGCTGACCGAGCTGCCGACCATCCATCAGATGGTCGCCGTGCTCGAGGTCCAGGCGCACCTCGAGCTGTTGGTGGACACGGGCGTGCTCGGCGCAGACGAGTCCGCGGAGGTCACCACCTACGCCCTGCGGTGAGGTCAGCGCAGGATCAGAACGACGCAGACCACGGCGATCACCCCGAACCACACCTGCACCCACCGCTGGAAGGTCGATCCCCGCAGCTCCATGAAATCCATGGCGACCAGCCAGGCCTTGACGAACGCCAGCACCGCCGCACCGGCGGCGGCGACGCGCGCGCTCAGCACATCGTGGACCGGCCCGGCGGCGAACAGCAGCGCCCCGAAGGTCAGAGCCACCAACACGGCGTAGACAAGGCTGATCCGGCGACGCTCCTCGGTCATGCGTGGCTCCCGATGTAGACGAAGGAAAAGATGAGGATCCAGAGCAGGTCCACCATGTGCCAGTAACCGGCGGCGCTCTCGGCGAACCGTTGCCCGATGGCGCGGCCGGCGCGTCCAGCGCGCCACCACACCGTCAGCAGGGCGCTGCCGATCCCCACATGCATCAGGTGCAGGCCGGTGAGCACGTAGTAGTACATGAAGAACGTCGAGGACGTCATCGTGTGTCCGGCGTTGATCTCGATGGCGTACTCCACCGACTTGACCACCGCGAAGGCCGCCGCCGACGCGAGCGCCCAGCCGATCAGCGCCCTGGTGTCGAGTCCGGCGCGACGGTTCTGCACCGCACGAACGACGAGATACGACGACGTCAACAGCACCAGTGCGTTGAGTAGGCCCAGCCACACCACGAGATGTGCTGCGTCGGCGCGAAATTCGTCCCGGTTGTTGCTGAACTGCCACAGGTAGGCGACGAAGAACAGCACGAACACCGTCATGTCGGCGAAGATGAACCCCCAGAACGGGGTGTCGCTGGCCAGGCGGCGGGCGCCTTTCTGGGCCGGCGGTTCGGTCCGGGTGGTCATTGCGGCAGCCCCTCTTTCGCGCGTCCGCGTACCAGCAGACCCATGACGACGAGGAAGAGCGAGTAGGTGGTGAGCGCGAGCCAGAAGATCAGGATGCCGTTCCACGTGAACGGTCCGCGATGGAACACCAGGGCGAGCACGTCGAAGGTGAAGGTGAAGCCGATCCAGCAGTTCAGGTAGCCGACCCACCGGGGGAACGGTGATGCCTCGTCCCGGAACGCCGACACGGCGATCGCCAGGTTCTGGATGATGAACGGCGCGACCGGCGTGATGAACAACAGCCAGGCGAGGTCGTTGAGCAGGACGGTCAGCTGGGGATCGCGGTCGGCGCGGAACGCCGCGACCGCCATGATCAGCATCGGGATCAACAGCATTGTGGCGGTGACGGTTCCGGATATCAGCTGGATCGTCGACAGCAGTCGCGATTCCGGTGAGCCCGTGTTCATCAGGTGTGAGAGCGACGCGATCAGCGGGGTCACCAACGAGATGCCGAGCGTGGCGAGCGCAAAGCCGGCCGAGACGTGCACCCCGGCCCCGTAGAAGGCGACGACCTCGTCGGCCGAATGGTAGGGCCCCAACGGGAACGGTAATACTCCGGCGATCAGCCAACCGACGAGGGTGACCAGCAGCGTCAGGGGCCCGCACCAGCCGCACACCAGCAACACCCAGGCGCGGGTGTCCGGCCCGGTACCCCCGGGTGGGGTCACCGTAACCTTCTCACGTGTCGTCATGGCTCTGCTCCTCACTCTCAACGTGTGCTCAATTCCTCGGCCAGCCGGAACTTCTGCACCTTGCCGGTCGGGGTGGTCGGTAGGGCGTCGGCGTCGTAGAACACCACCCGTTTGGGGACCTTGAATCGCGCTAGGTTGCCGCGGCAATGGTCGAGCACCTCGTCCTCGGACAGGGTCGCGCCCGGCGCCAGGACCACGGCCACACACCCGATCTCACCCCAGCGCTCGTCGGTGACGCCGAACGCGAACACCTGGCTGATCGCGGGGTGCGCGGCGAGGAGTTCTTCGATCTCCCTGGGCATCACGAGTTCGCCCCCGCTCTTGTAGAGCTCCTTGCTGCGGCCGGTCACCTGCAGGTAGCCGTCGGCGCGGACCGTGCCGAGATCACCGGAGAACAGCCAACCGTCGCGCAGCGCCGCGGCGGTCTCCGCGGGCCGGTTCCAGTAGCCGAGCATGGTGGCCGGGCCCCGGGACACCAGCTCACCGTCGACGGTGTCGTAGACGACCAGCGCGTCGGTGCCCGGTACCGACACGGCTCCGGCCAGCTTGGGGCGGCCCACCGTCTCCGACGTCAGGTGCAGCGGATCCTCCGGCAAGGTCAGCGTCATCGCCCCGCCGCACTCGGTCATCCCGTACCCGGTGACGATCTCGTCGACGCCGAACTCGGCGCGCACCTGCTCCCACAACCAGATCGGCGCCGGCGCGGATCCGCACAGCATGGCCGTCAGCGAGCTCAGGTCATAGTCGCCGCGGGTTTCCGATTCCACCATCGCGACCGCCATGGTCGGCACACAGAGGATGTCGGTGGCGCGGTGCCGCTCGATGCCGGCGAAGTAGCCCTCGGCTGAGAAGGCCGGTTGCGGGATGACCGCGCCGCCGACGAACATCGCGGCCAGGATTCCCTCGACGTAGCCGAACATGTGATAGCAGGGCAGCGAGAACAGGATTCGCCGGCCGTCCTGGAATCCTCGGGTCAGCGCGGACGCGTAGCCGGTGCGCAGCACGCTGTCGTGGGCGACCAGGACGCCTTTGGGCGATCCGGTGGTCCCGGAGGTGTAGAGCATGTCGCCCGCCGCATCCGGGGCCACGTCGAGGTCGGGTGCCTCCCCCGCCGTCGCGGCCAGATCGGCGATGGTGCGCACGCCGGGGCGGGCGCCTGCGCCGGTGTCCAGCAGCACCACATGCCGCAACTCGGGAACCGCGTCCGCCGACCGGTGCGCAAAGCCTGGCGAATCCCACTGCGGGGCGATCTGATCCAGCATGCCCTGGTAGTCCAGCGCTCCCAAGCCCGTCATCGTGATCAGCACCCGGCAGCCGGAGTCCGCCAACACGAAACCGAGTTCGGTTGCCTGGTACAGGTAGTTGAACGGCACCGCGATGGCGCCCGCCCGAGCGATGGCGAACTTGGCCGTGACGAATTCCGGATAGTTGGCCATCACCATGCCCACCCGGTCGCCGGGTTGCACGCCGAGCGCGACCAGTCCCGCGGCGATGCGGCGGGACTGCTCGGCGACGTCGGCGTAACTTAGCGTGTGGTCGTCGGTGATGACGAACGGCCGGGACTCGTACCGCTGGGCGCACTCGTCGAGCCACCCGGCCAGCGTCCTGGGCTGCCAGTGCGGGAACCGGTCCCGCAGGTCCTGGCGGCAGGCGTCGATCTCGGCTGGGGTTCTCACAGCTCTCGCAACTCCCCCCGTTGTATCGCGTCCCGCAGCGCGAACTTGCGCACCTTTCCCGTCGGGGTGACCGGGAACGCGTCGTCGCTGACGAACCACCGGGAGGGCACCTTGTAGGGGGCGAGCATGGATTCCGCGTGCGCGGCAAGGCTGTTCTTGACCCCGATCGGGTCGGCGGTGGTGCGGAAGACGGCGGCGACCACTTCACCCCAGCGGTCGTCGGGGATGCCGACGACCGCGAGATCGGTAAGGCTGCCGTGGCCCGCGAGGTGACGCTCGACCTCGGCAGGGGCGATGTTCTCCCCACCGCGGATGATGATGTCCTTCAGCCGCCCACTCACCGTGAGGTACCCCCGGTGGTCCATCGCGCCGAGGTCGCCGGTGCGGACGAACCCGTCGTCGTCGAGGGCCGCCGCGGTGGCCGCCGGATCGTGTAGATACTCGACGAACTGCTGGTAGCCGCGGGCGCAGATCTCGCCGGGCGCGCCCACCGGGACCACGGCGCCGGTGCCCGGGTCGACGACCTTGCAATCCACCTGCGGCAGGGGCCGTCCCACCGTGGCCAGGAGCTCGGTACGGCTGTCCTGCGGGCGGGTCATCGACAGCACCGGCGCCAACTCGGTCTGGCCGAACAGGTTCAGCACCGTCGCACCGAAAACCTCGGCGGCACCGTCGATCAGCTCCGGCGACACCAACGACGCGCCACCCATCACAATCGGAATCCGTGGACCGGGTAATCCCTCGGCGCGCTGGGCGGTGACCAGCGCGTCCAGGATTGCGGGGACGTAGAACAGGACGTCGGGGTGCTCGGCCCGTAATGCGGTCAAAGTCTGCGCCGGAGTGAATCGTTCGACAAGCACCGCGGTGCCGCCGAGCCACAGCGGGCCGAGGGTCGCGATCACGCACCCGGCGGTGTGGAACATCGGCAGCGGGTTCACGCACACCGCACCGCCGGGGGCCGCCGCGGTTTCCATCGTCAGCTTCGCGACGTTCACCAGGGACCGGTGGTTCAGCACCACACCCTTCGGGTGACCGGTGGTGCCCGAGGTGTACTGCAGCATCGCGACGTCATCGGGAGCGACGTGGGGCAGCCCCGATACGTCGGCGTCCGGGGCGATCCAGTTCGGCTGGGACAGCGAGATCGGTTGCAGGCCCGGGATCCGCGCAGCGACCCTCTCGGCGACCTCACCCATCGGGTAGTCGCGGCTGACGTCGGCGTGCAGCAGCACCGTCGCGCCCGAGTGGGTGAGCGCGTACTCCAGTTCGTCCTCGCGCAGCACCGGGTTGAGCGCGACCAGCACCATTCCGGCCAGCGCGGCGCCGTACTGGATGACCGGCCATTCCACCACGTTCGGGGCCCACAGCGCGATGAAGCTGCCCGGGCTGGCGAGATTGGTCAGGGCGGTGGCCACCCGGGCCGCTTCGCTGGACAGCTGGCGGTAGGTCAGCCGCTGCGGTGTCCCGGTGCCGTGCCGGGTGCCGACGAGGGCGAGCCGGTCCGGATGCTCGGCGCTGCGCTGCGCCAGCAGCGCACCGATCGACTCCTGTACCAGGCCGACGCTGCGGTCGGCCTGCCAGTACGACTGGCGCAGGCGCACCTGGACGGCCACGGGTCAGACCGGGTTCTTGCCGAGTTTGGCGTTGGCCATGTCGTTGATCTCGCCCCACCTGCCGGTGATCTCGGCGAGCGTCGGCGGCGCGGCGAACGTGACGCCGTCGTTCTGGAACAACGCGTGGCGCTGCACCAGGCCGCCGCCGACGACGAACGCCGACCCGCTGTCGCTGTTCTCCTCGCTGACCAGGTAGCCGACCGCGGGGGCGACCAGTTCGGGATCCAGCTTGTCGAGCACCTCCTGTGGGGCGATGTCGGCGGTCATCCGGGTGGCGGCCAGCGGCGCGACGGCGTTGGCGGTGATGTTGTACTTCGCACCCTCGATCGCCAGCGTGTTGATCAGGCCGACCAGACCCGCCTTGGCGGCGCCGTAGTTGGCCTGCCCGAAGTTCCCGTACAGCCCGCTGGTGGAGGTGGCCACCACCACCCGACCGAACTGCTGCTCCCGGAAATGGGTCCAGGCCGCGCGGATCACGTTGAAGCCGCCGTAGAGATGCACCTCGAGCACCGCGCCCCAGTTCTCGTCGGTCAGCTTGTGGAACGCGCCGTCGCGCAGGATGCCCGCGTTACTGATGACGCCGTGCACGGCGCCGAACTCGCTCAGCGCGGTCTCGACGATCTCCGCCGCCCCGTCCGAGGTCGCCACCGAGGAATAGTTCGCGACCGCACGGCCGCCGGCGGCACGGATCTCCTCGACCACCGAATCGGCCATGCTGCTGCCGGATCCGGATCCGTCCCGGGCGCCGCCGAGATCGTTGACGACGACGAGAGCACCGTTGGCGGCGAGGAACCGCGCGTAGGAGCGCCCCAGCCCGCCGCCGGCTCCGGTGACGACGACGACCTTGTCTGCTACACCTGGCACTAGTGAACTCCCTTTGTGTGTTTGGCGCATGGGGTGGATGGTTTAGTGATGTCGTTCGCGCGTGACGACCGAGACGAACGACACGCAGCCGCCCGGGCGGCCGCCGAGGTTGTGGGTCAGCGCGGTGTGCGGGTCGGACAGTTGACGTTCGCCGGCCTGACCGCGGAACTGCAGCCACGCCTCGTAGAGCATCCGCAGCCCGCTGGCGCCTACCGGATGACCGAAGCTCTTCAGGCCGCCGTCCGGGTTGACCGGAAGTGCTCCGTCACTGTCGAATTCGCCGGCCAGCACGTCCTTGACGGCTCGACCGGGTTCGGCGAACCCGAGATCCTCCATCAGCACGATCTCGGTCGGGGTGAAGCAGTCGTGCACCTCGGCCAGCGAAAGCTGGGTCCGGGGATCGTCGATGCCCGCCTGCGCGTAGGCGTCCTTGACCGAGCGCACCACCTCGGGGAACGTGGTGTAGTCGTAGCCGGGATCCAGCGCCGCGCGTCCCGACGCCGCGACGAGAGACAGCGCCGAGACGTACATCGGGTTGTCGGTGTACTCGTGGGCGCGCTCGGCCGGCACGATCAGCGCGCACGCGGCGCCGTCGGAGACCCCGGAACAGTCGAACACACCGAGGCGGCCCGCGACCTTCGCCGCGTTTTCGATCGTCTCCTTGGCCACCGGGGAGCGGAACTGCGCCTTCGGATTCCGCGCTCCGTTGGCGTGGTTCTTCCACGCCACGTGGGTCATCGCCTCGCGCATCTCGTCGGGGTGGGTGCCGTACTTCGCGCAGTACGCCGGGTCCAGCAGCGAGAACGCCGCCGGCGCGGTCATCGAGATCTCCGGGGCGGTGCCATCGCCGGGCGGGTCCTGGCGCAACAGCCCGGAGAACCCGGAGTCCTTGAGCTTCTCCACCCCGACCGCCATTGCGACGTCGTAGGCGCCCGCGGCGACGGCGTAGCAGGCGTTGCGAAACGCCTCAGATCCGCTGGCACACATGTTCTCCACCCGCGTGACCGGCTTGTCGTCGGAGCCCAGCGCCCGGCTCAGCGTCAGACCGGACATGCCGGAGCTCAGCGTGCCGAGCCAGTACGCGTCCACATCGTCGCGGGTGATCCCCGCCGCCGTCAGGCACTCGGTGTACGCCTCCAGCACCAAGTCCTCGGTGGATGCGTCCCACCGCTCCCCGAACCGGCTGCAGCCCATACCGACCACCGCGACCCGGCCGGCGATGCCGTTACTGGCCATGGGTGATGACCGCCTTCCAGAAGTAGTCGTGCACATCGCCGGCGGTGAACAGCCGCCGGAAGCTGAACCGGACGCGGGCGCCGACGCGCAGCGCGTCCTGGTCGGCGTCGGCCACCTCCACCGTGCACCGGCCACCCCCATCGACATCGACGACGGCCTGCACCATCGGCGGTGACGGCGAATAAGCGAGCCGGTCGACGGTGTAGGTGAGGACGGTGCCCTCCCGCGCGGCGATCGGCACCGGGTCCATGTCGTCGGCCACCGCGCAGCCGCGGCACACCCGGGTGGGCGGAAGATGCACGAAACCACAGCGGCGGCACCGTGTTCCGGTGAGACCAAACTTCCACGCCACCGCCCGCGAGGACGGCGGGGCCGCGACGCGGTCGGGTTCGGGGCGCCGCGGTGGTTCCATCTCGACGAGTCCTCGCCAGGACAGATACGTCAGCGGCGGCACCTGGTACCCGCCTTCGAGCTGGGTGGCCAGCGGTGCGCGTTGCCGGGCGGCGGGCAGCGCGGCGGTGGTGCGCAACACCAGGGCGTCGCAGCCGTCGGTGGCCGACAGCACCAGGATGGTGTCCCCCGGGTAGGCGGCGTCCAGGACACCGGTCAGCGCGATCGCCGCGTCGGCCGCGCCGCTGAACCCGATCGGTGAGGTGACCGTCGACTTCTGGCCTTTGACCAGGGAGCCGGCCCGCTTGACCACCGCCGAGTTCGGGCACGCCAGCACGACGTGGTCGGCATCGGCCAGACCTGCCGTGTCCAGGGCGTCGGCCGCGGCGGACCGGATCAGCGGGCTGTACCGCTGGAAGCCGAAGCGCTCCTCCCACTGCTGTCCGGTCACCGAACTCGGGGCCCGCCACCGGTCGAGGAACTCCGCGGTGCGCGACGCCGTGCCGAGCACCTCGGCGATCGGCTCGCCGTCGCCGAACGTCAGCGCCGCGGCGCCGTCGCCGCCCAGCTTCTCGTCGGCCGAACCCGGCCGGCCGACCCGCACGTCGGCGGCCACCGCGAGGCCACCGGAGCGCGCGGCCAGCATGATCGCGGCGAACCCGCTGCGCCCGGTGCCGCAGAAGTCCGCCGCCAGAACGTGTTCGGGCAGTCCGACCGCGGCGTGGACGGCGGTGGCGTTGGTCTTGTCGGCGTAGGCGGGGCTACTCGTCGCGAACAGCACTGCGCCGGGCGTGAATCCCGGCGGCAGTGCGGCTTGCGCCGCGGCGACCGCCATCGTGGTGGAGTCCTCGTCGTACCCGGCCACCACCCGCTTGCCCAGCCGGTGCGCGGGCAGGTAGGTGGCGTAGCCGAGCAGGCCCTTGCTCATCGCACAGCTCATGACACTCCCCGGAACAGCGCGGCGATGCCCTGGCCGCCGCCGATGCACATCGTCTCCAGGGCCAGACCGCCACCGCGTCGGCGCAACTCGTGCAGCATCGTGGTCAGGATCCGCACCCCGGTGGCGCCGATCGGATGCCCCAGCGAGATGCCGGAGCCGTTGACGTTGAGCCGCTCGTCGACGTCGGCCAGGCTGACTCCCCACCCCGACAGCACCGCGAGGACCTGCACCGCGAACGCCTCGTTGATCTCGATCAGACCCAGGTCGTCGAACCCGAAACCCGTTCTGGCCAACAGCTTCTGCACCGCGGTGACCGGACCTATGCCCATGTGGGACGGTTCGCAGCCGGTGGCCGCCCATCCTTCGAAGAAGCCGAGGGGTTCCAACCCGAGTTCGTCGAGGCGATCCTCGGCGACCACCAGGCAGGCGGCGGCGGCGTCGTTCTGTTGACTCGAGTTGCCCGCGGTGACCGTGCCACCGGACATCACGGTGCGCAGACCCGACAGTGTCGCGGTGTCGGTGTTCGGCCGCACACCTTCGTCGGTGTCGAAGACGATCGGGTCGCCGCGGCGCTGCGGCACCTCGACGGGCACGATCTCGTCGGCGAACACCCCCGACTGTTGGGCGGCGGCGGCACGCCGGTGGCTGCGCACGGCGAACTCGTCGGCGGCCTCGCGGCTGATCCCATAGTCCTTCGCGAGGTTCTCGGCGGTCTCGATCATTCCGCTGATCTTGCCGAAACGCCATTGCGGCTGGGACATCTCACGGCCGCGGTCCAGCCGGTCGTAGAGCGTCTGATTACCCGAGCGGGCGCCCCACCGCGCGGTGGTGGTGTAGTGCTCGATGTTGCTCATCGACTCGACGCCGCCGGCCAGCACCACGTCGGCGGCGCCGGTCTGCACGGTCATCGCCGCGGTGATCACGGCCTGCAGCCCGCCGCCGCACCGGCGGTCGATCTGCAATCCGGGCACCGTGATCGGCAGTCCCGCGTGTAGGGCCACCCACCGCCCGATACACGGGGCCTCGGAGTTGGAGTAGGACTGGGCGAACACCACGTCCTCGATGCGATCGGGGTCGATGGCGCTGCGTTGCACCACGGCCTTGACCACCTGCGCCGCCAGGTCCTCGGCCCGCAGCGGGCGCAACGCGCCGCCGAAGGTGCCGACCGCGGTGCGCAGCGGTGCGACGATCGCGGCCCGCCTCACGATTTCCCCTCCCCCCGCCAGCGGCCCGCCGACGGGTCCAGCAGCGCGTCGAGCCGCTCCGGGGGTAGCCACACGATGGTCTCCAGTTCGAGTGCGTCGAGGAACCGCACCCGCCCGGTGCGCAGGTCCTCCAGCCGCAGCCGTGGCGAGTTGCCCTCCACGTCGAAGGTCACCGACACCTCGGCGAACTCGCTGCCGATGAGCGGCCCGTGCGTGGGGTCCAGGTGAATGCCCATGTCCTGCCCGCTGTCGTGGCTCAAATCAGGAAACCCATAGTCGGGACCGGCTTGTCGTTGTCGACGAGGACGACCTTCTTGTAGGCCAGCCGCAATTGGTTGCCCTCACGACGCAACCGGTAGGTGGTACGGCCGCCCCAGATCTCGTTCCCCCTGGCCCGCGACTCCAGCACCAGGAAGTTCGCGCCGACCTCCAGGTCGACACCCCCGGCGGCGTTGGGCCGGCCCCCCAGGAACTCGATGTTGGTGATGAGCCTGCGCAGATTCGACGGCGGGGCCTGCGCGTACCGGCGGCCGGTACGGACCTGTTTGAGGCGGGTGGAGATGCGGCTGCGGTTGTCGAAGATGATCGACATCTGCCGGTTCGGGTCGATGTCCGCGCCACCGGCGGGCACCCAGTACAGCGCGTCGTCGGTCCACAGCGCTTCCCAGGCGTCGTAGTCGTTCTCGTCGGCGTAACGCGCCTCGCGGAACAGGAACTGCTCGACCTCGTAGCGGTCGAAGTCCTCGGGTACGGGAACCAGGTCGGTGCTCGTCGCGGTGGTCACGGCGTCTCCATCAGCTTCTTGTACTGCGACCAGAACGCGCGCATTCCGGTCTCGTCCGTGGCGGTGCCCACGGGATGTCCCCGCTCGTCGGTGGTTTCGCGGTTCAGGCCGCGACGGATGTCGAGCCATTCGGGTGCGCGGGCCTGCAGCCCCTGCTGGTTGCGTTCGTACATCTCGGTGTCGTCGGCCAGCAGCATGCCCGCAGGACCGACCGAGCCGATGCACTGGGACACCATGCGCCGGTTCAGCTCTGGCGCACCGGCGAGCTGCACCGCGGTGGCGTACTGCACGCATTCGTCCACCGCGACGGGCTGGATGTTGAAGACCTGGATCTCGGCGATGAACAGGTTCGGGAAGATCATCACGTGGGGTGCGCCCTCGATGAGGATCCGCTCCGCGTCGTCGCCGTAGGTGGCGCGCATCGCGGCGACGTAGTCGGGCACCCGGGATTCGGTGGTGCCGAACCAGCGCATCGGTGTGGCGTGCTTGCGGAATTCCGGACGCAGGTCGTTCTCGCTGTGCCCGTTGCCGAGGTCGCGGGTGACCGCGGTCGACGAATCGCTGTAGAGCGGACCGATGGTGCTGCCGGTCACCCCGAAGATGGAGCCGTGCACGAACTGGGGGTGATAGCCGTCGGTTTCGTTCTCGGCGGGAATCTTCCAGTTCGAGCGGGACCGGTGCTGCAGCCAGCCGGCGTTCAGCTCGACCCTGCCCTCGGGAGACAGCCGGGTCAACCGGTCGATCTCCCCGGCCGCGTCGCCGAGGTGCTCGACCAGGCTGGGGCCGTCGGCGGCGAAACTGCCGAAGACGAACCCGCCATAGGTCTGCATCCGCGGCACCCGGCCCATCGGCAGGTCGAGCTTGCGATCGCCGTAGCCCTTGAAGAACGGGAAGCCGATCAGGTCGCCGTTGTTGCGGAAGGTCCAGCCGTGATACGGGCAGCGGAACGTCCCCGAGTTGCCCTTCGCGTCGTCGCACACCTGGTTGCCCCGGTGCGCGCACCGGTTGAGCAGCAGGTGCAGCTGCCCGTCGCGGTCGCGGGTCATGATGATGTCCTGCGTCCCGAGCTTCTTGCGGACATAGTCGCCTGCCTGGGCGACCTCGCTTTCGTGCCCGACGAAAACCCAGCTGCGATACCAGATCTTCTCCAGCTCCTCGGCGAAGATCGACGGATCGGTGTACAGCGAGCCATGCACCCGATCACGTTGGATCAACCGGTCGTAGCGGCTTCCGATGACCGATGTCACGAGCGACCTCCTGGGGTTTGTCCGAACACGGGTCGACGCTTCTCGCGGTAGGCGGCGACGCCTTCGGCGAAGTCGTCGCTGCCGAACAGCTCGGCCTGATAGGCGGCCTCGCGGCTGAGCACGCCGTACGGATGCAGGGTCGGCGCCTCGGCGAGCATCGTCTTGATCACGCCGAGAGCCCTTGGCGGCTTGGCCGCTAACCGCTCGGCGTCGGCCAGCGCGGCGTCCAGCGCCGCTCCGGGCTCGGCGAGCGTGTCGACGAGCCCCCAGTCGAACGCCTGCTGGGCGTCCACCGGGGTGCCGAGGGTCAGCATCAGCCGTGCGCGCGGGATCCCGATCCGGCGGGGCAGGGACGCGAACACCCCCATGTCGCCGGCGAGCCCGACGTTGGTGAAGGTGGTCGCGAATCGGGTGTCGGTGGCGGCCACGACGCGGTCGCAGGCGGCGGCCAGCGACGTGCCCGCGCCGTAGGCGGCGCCTTCGACGGCGGCCAGCACCGGTTTGGGGGTGGCCCAGATCGCGCGGATGACGGCTTGCGCCAACTCGGCGCGCTCGGAGGCCGCGGCGCGGTCCGTCCGCTGCATCGTGGCGATGTCGCCGCCCGAGCAGAACACCGGGCCCGCCCCGGTGAGCACGATGGCCCGCACCGCGGTGTCGGCGTCGGCGTCCTCGATGGCCTCGCGCAGCGCGAGTCGCAGCGGGATGTCGATCGCGTTGCGCACGTCCGGACGGTTCAGCGTGATGATCCGGACCGCACCGCGGTTCTCTGTCAGGATGCTCATTTGCCGGTGTACCTCGGCGGGCGGCGCTCGATGACCGCGCGCAGGCCTTCCAGCGCGTCGGCGGTGCCGGACAGCTCGGACACGGTGCGCGACTCCTCGGCGAGGCGGGCCTCCACCGGAGCGCCCAGGCCGGTCCAGACCAGACGCTTGGTCGCCGACAGCGCCAACGTCGGCATGGCGGCCAGCTGCTCCGCGATCTCCTCGGCGCGGGCGTTGAGCTGCTCGTCGTCGACGACCTCGGTGATCAGGCCGATGCTCGCGGCCTCCTCGGCGTCCAGCGTCGGGTTGGTCAGCAGGATGCGCAGCGCCTGCCGCAATCCCACCAGCTGGGTCAGCGTCACCGACGACCCACCGTCGGGGGCCATCCCGACGCGCACCGCGCCGGAGAAGAACTTGGCCGACCGCGCGGCGACCACGATGTCCGACGCGCACACCAGACCCAGCCCGCCCCCACCGGCGGCGAAGCCCTGCACCGAGGTGATCACCGGCACCCGCAGCTGGATCAGCGCCGCGGTGGCCAGTTGCAGCCACGCGGTCGCCTCCCGCAGGTAGTCCGGGAGCATCTCCCCCTTGGACTCGAAGGTGTGGATATCGCCGCCCGCGCAGAAGTTCTTGCCTGCGCCAGACAGCCGGACCACCTTCACCGCCGGATCGGCGTGGCAGCGCAGCACGGCGTCGTGCAGCGCCTTGAGCGTCTCGACGTTGAGCCCGTTGGAGATGTCCGGACGGTTGAGCCGCAGTCGCGCGACTCCGGTGTCGTCGACATCGAGCAGCACCTGCGCATCGATACCGGTGGTCATGTACGGGCCTCCCTGGCGCCGAACGCCGCGGCGGCGTCCGCGCCGTCTCCGATGATGTGACGGACCACCGCATCCGTTTCGTTGCTCAGTGCCTGGCCGAGCGTTTCCTGTAATCCGCTGTCCACCAGGCGCTTGATCGTGGTGGTGCTGCGCCTGCTGCGCCCGGCGAGCGCGCCGAGGAACGCCTCCACGTCGGCGTCGAAGGTCTCCGGAGGAAACGACCGGTAGGCCAGGCCCAGCTCGACGGCGTCGCGCCCGCTCAGCCGGTCACCCGAGAGCAGCAGGCCCATCGCCTGCTGGCGCCCCAGGATGCGGGGCAGGCGGGCCGTGCTTCCGCCGCCGGGGATCATCCCGAAGCGGATGTGGTTGTCGGCGATGCGCGCGGCGTCGCTGACCAGCACGATGTCGGCGGCCTGCAGGAACTCGAACCCGCCGGCCGCTGCGACGCCCTCGACCGCGGCGACCACGGGCACCGCGACCTCGGCGATCGTGTCACATGCGGCGCGGAAGGTGGTGAACAGCGCTCCCAGCGCTTCGGGGCCTTCCGCGCGCAACCGTTCGACTTCGTCGAAATCCCCACCGGCGCAGAAGTTCCCGCCAGACCCGCGAACGACGATGACGTTGACGTCGTCGCTGCGGCCCAGCCGTCGCAGCGCGTCGGCCAGTTCGGCGGCCAGTTCGACCGTGATCGAGTTCATCCGTTCCGGCCGGTTCAGGGTGATCCGGCCGAGCGGCCCGTCGACCGTGGTCTGCACGACGCTCACATGTATCTCCCGCCGCCGACCTCGAGGACGGAGCCGGTGATGTAGCTCGACAGCTCCGAGGCCAGGAACACCACCGCGCCGGCCACCTCCCGGGGTTCCCCGGCCCGTTTCATCGGCACCGCGGCCTCGCGTTCGGCGAACACCTCGGGCGGCATCGCCGCCGTCATCGGTGTCCGGATGAGACCCGGTTGCACGGCGTTGACCCGAACATTGTGGTGGGCAAGCTCTTTGGCGGCCGATTTGGTCAGCCCCACGATGCCGGCCTTGGCAGCGCTGTAGTTGGTCTGCCCGGGATTGCCCGATTTGCCGGACAGCGACGAGATGTTGACGATGCTTCCCGTCTTCTGGTCGCGCATCACCGCCGAGGCCTCCCGCACCCCGAGCCAGGTGCCCCGCAGGTGAACGGTGACGACGGCGTCGAAGTTGGCGACGGTCATCTTCTTCAGCGACGCGTCTCGGGTGATGCCGGCGTTGTTGACGAACAGGTCGAGGCGCCCGTGTGTCCGTACCGTGTCGGCCACCAGCGCATGCATCTGCTCTTCGGAGGTGACATCGCACGCGAGGCCGGTGCCGCTGAGTTCCTCGGCGACCGACCCTGCCGCGTCGCCGTTGAGGTCGGCGACCACGACCTGCGCGCCGTGCGCCGCAAGTTCCCGCGCGATCTCCGCGCCGATCCCCTGACCTGCACCGGTGACGACAGCGACGGTGCCGTCGAGCAGCGTCATCGGACCTCCTTGCACCGCCCACGTGGACAAATTTAATCCATATTTCTAATCTAGGTTAAACCAACGAGGGCGTGTCGCTCAACCACGCCGGCGAGGAGCGAGCGAGATGGATCTGGGACTGACGGGCGCGCGGGTGGTCGTCACCGGTGGCGCGTCGAACATCGGCCGCGCAATCGTGCACGAGTTCGCCACCGAGGGCTCGCGCATCGTCCTCAACGACATCGACGAGGCCCAGGCCGAGAAGGTCCGGGCCGAGGCCCTCGAACGCGGCGCCCAGGACGTCGAGGTGGTCATCGCCGACCTGACGCTCGAAGGCGCCGCCGAATCGGTGGTCGTGCGGGCGGTCGAGCGCTGGGGCGGGATCGATGTGCTGGTCAACAATGCCGGCTGGAGCGTGCCCGGGTTCGTGGCCACCGACACCGACCGCGACAAGTGGCAGCGCACCATCGAGATCAACTTCTTCTCCGCCCTGGCCGCCACCCAGGCAGCGATCGGCCCGATGAAGGAGGCCGGTGAGGGGGCGCTGGTCTTCATCGCCAGCGACGCCGCGTTCGGTCAGATCCGCCAGGGCGTGTACGGCGCGTCCAAGGCGGCGATGGTGGCGCTGGCCCGCACCACCGCACGCGAACACGGCAGGCACGGGATCCGGTCCAACATCGTCTGCCCCGGGCTGGTCATCCCGGAGGGGCCGGACGCAGTCGGCGAGAAGAGCCTGTGGTCCGTCGGTCAGGACGAGGTGTTCAACCCCAAGCAGATCGACTTCATGCTCAAGGACACCCCGATGCGTCGGCTCACCACCGCCGAGGACGTCGGTCGGGCGGTGCTGTGGTTCGCCTCGCCGCGGGCCGCGCGCCAAGTGACCGGTCAGATGATCTCGGTCAGCGGCGGCTACACCATGCCCTAGAGGGGCTAGCGACCCTCGGCAAGGCCTACTGGCCGGGCGTGGCGGGTGGCGCTCACCGCTGTGGAGGCACCAACAGCGACTGCCACGTCCGCTGCTGCGCGCCCCCGGCGAGGTCGGTCTGCGTATGTACGGTGCCATCCGGTGCGACGTAGGTTCCGTCGGCGGGGTCGTAGGGCACCACAGCCACGGGACTGGGCGGCGTCGCATCCGGGGCGGGCGGCTGCGGAACAGCCTGAGCCGAGAGCGTCGCGTTGGCGTCACCCTTCCAGTTGGTGCCGTCGTTGAGCGGCACATACGGTTCATCGGACTCGCACATGGCGACAGTCGGCGCGCGTCTTCCCGGCGCCTGGGCGCACGGGGCGTTGCGCGCCCCGCGAACCGCGACGAGGGTCGAATCCTGCGGCACCCGGCAATAGAGATCACCCTCCGGCGGATCTGGGTAGTCCTGAAGTGCCGCCGATCGGCGCTGCTGTGGTGGCAGATAGCCGGTGGTACACGGCGGGGGCAAGTTGATGTTGAGGTTGAAGTCGAGGAACGCGCCCTTGTAGTCCTGCTCGGTGTTGAGGTTGGTCACGATCCCGCCCTGGAACTCCTGGATCACCTGCGGCACCAGGACGAGCATCTGTTCGATGTTGGGTTGGTAGACCAGCGCGACGTCCCCGATGGTGACGAGGTCGGCCAGCAGCACCGGCAGGCTGGGCCGAAACTGCTCCACCAACGCGCGTGACTCCGCGGCTGCCTCGCCACCGTGTGCGAGGATGCCGGCGACCGCGGCGTCCTGGTCTTCGAGCTGTCCGGAGATGTCCGCCAGATGTGCGGCCCAGGATTGGATCGCCCCCGCGGTCCGCGTCTGGGAGTCCAGCACCGGTTGGGACTGGTCGATGAGCGTAGTGATGGCGTCCAGATTCCGGTGTGCGTCAATGGCCAGCGCGGTAGCCCCGTGCACGAAACGGGTCAGCTCGGGTCCCAGTCCGCCAACGGCCGTGTAGCTTTCGTCGACGACGGTCTTCAGGTTGTCCCCGGGGATCGCCTCCAACCCACGGTTGGTCGCCTCGATCAGGTCGTTGATGTCCGGGGGTACCGAGGTGTCACCCAGGGCGATGACGTCGCCATCCTTGAGCGGAGGCGAGTCGCCGTCGCGAGGCGTCAGCGCGACGTACTGCTCACCGAGAGCGGTGACGCTGTGCACTTGGGCTTCCAGATCGGACGGGATCACAATGTCGGACCGCAGGCGCAGCACCGCCGCCACGCCGGTGTCCGTCAGCTGCACATCGGTGACGCGACCGACTTCGGTACCACGATAGGTGACATTGCCGCTGACGTAGAGCCCGGCCGCCCTCGGCAGTTCCACGGTGACGGTGTACTGGCCGATCCCCAGCAGGGCGGGCAGCTTGATGTAGCCGAACACCATTACCGCACCGGCGACCACGGCGACGACGGCGAATATGGCCAGCTGCAACTTGATTCGTCGATTCAGATGCATATCAGGGTCCTTGGTCGTACCGGTAGGGAATGATCAACGGATTTCCCGCGGTGTAAGGACTCGGAACCTGGCCGATCGTGCGACCCCACTGCAGTTCGAGTTCTGTCAGGTCGCCTTCGAAGCGCGTCCCGGTGAAGAACGACGAGTCGATACGGCTGAGCGTCAGGTCGATGATCGCCGTGAGATTGGCGTAGTCACCGCGGAACCAGTTGGTCAGGGTCTCTTTGGGCCACGGGAAGGTGGCCAGGAAGCTCAGCGAGCGAGTCAACGCCGGACCGGCGTCGGCCAGTGAATCCAGCACGGGCGCCAGGTTCTTCAGCTCGGCGACCAGTGACTCCTTGGTCTGGTTGACCGCATCGGCGGTCAGCGCACTGAACTTGCCGAACGTGTCGAGCGCCGCCACCAGCGTCGCCCGCTGATCCCGGATCACCGCGAGCGCATCGGGGATGGTGCGCAACGCCGTGTCGATGACCGGCTTGCGGTCGGCGAACTGGCCCACGAGCCGGTTGAGGCTATCGGTGGCGGCGACGATGTCCTCGGTTTGGCGCTCGATACCGGCCATGAACTCGTCCAGCCGGGTGATCAGGCTGCGGAGGTCTTGCTCACGACCGGCGAACGCCGTGCTGAACGCCCGGGTGATGTCTTGGATCTGTCCGACCCCGCCGCCGTTGAGGAGCACCGACACCGCCGCCAACGTCTGCTCGGTGGTCGGATACGTCGTGCCGGATCGCAGCGGTATCACCGCTCCCGGGAGCAACCGGCCCTCCGCCGCGATGCCGGCGGGTGCCTCGAGTTCGACATGGGTGGACCCGAACAGACTGGTCTGCCCGATCGTCGCCGTGCTATTGGCCGGCAGGGCCACGTCACCGTTGATCGTCATGGTGATCAGCGCGTGCCAGCCCCGTAGTTCGATCCGGGAGACGGTACCGACATTGACATCGCCGACCCGCACCCGTGAGTTCTGCTGCACGGTGGTGACATCGGGCAATTCGGCCTGGATCTGATAGGAGCCAGGACCGCCGCCTTCCGCGCCGGGCATCGGCAATGAGTTCAGGCCCTGCCAGGCACAGCCCGACAGCGCGGCGGCGGTCACCGCGATCACCATGCCGACGACGGTGCGGGACAGTGCGGGGGCGGTCATGATCCGGCTCCGGCAGGCATCATCATCCCGGACAGTCCCGATGCCGGGTCGATGGTCACCGCGGTCGTGGCCTCGGCAGCCGCCTCGGCCGGCAATGGCGGACTCGCGCCGGTGTGCTCTCCCGGCGGGGCCGCCGCGGCGGCGGGGACGAAGTCGGGACGTAACCAGTCTTCGCTGTAGGTGATCTCGTTCGGGCGCGCGGACGCCCCGACGAACGGATTCACTCCGAAGGGCAGGAAGTTGTACTGGCGGTTCTTCACGATCGGGGCCAGGTACTGGACGCAGAGCTTCGCCGACTGTTCGGCGCTCAGACGTGACGCGGCTTGAACTGCACCGCAGATGAATTCGATCGGGTTGGCGAAGTTGTTGACTGCCAGTGCGCCGGTGAGTCCGGCCTGCGCGGGCTGATAGATGTTCGACAGATTCGCGGTGGCGTTCGGTGCCAGGTGCAAGATCTGTTCGATGTCGTCGATGCTAGCGACGACGGTCTGCGTGACCGCGCTGAGCTTCTCGCTGGTCGCGACGATGGTGTCCCGGTTGTCTGCGACGAAGCTCTTGACATCACCCACAGCGGTGTTCAGATCGGAAACCGCGCGGGACACCTCGTCTGCGTCATCGACCAACAGCGAGGTGATCGAGGCGAGGTTCAGGTTGAGCTGCGCCATCAGGTCACTGCTGGACTGCAGTGCCGAGACGAGCACGGAGAGGTTCTTGACGGTGGCGAACAGATCCCCGCTGTGATCACCCAGCGCCGAAAACGCCTGCGACATCTTGATCACGGTGTCGCGAATGGTGGGACCCTGTCCCCTGAGGTTGTCGGCGGCGGTATTGATCAGGGCGCCAAGGGAGCTGACACCTCCGGGCGCAATGGGCTGTAGCGCCTCGGCCAGCTTCTCCAGTTGGCTCCGCAGATCGTCCCACTCCACGGGTACGGCGGTGCGGTGCTGCGGAATGGTTGCGCCGTCGGCCATCCGGTCCCCACCGGTGTAGGCGGGCGTCAGCGCGATCGCACGCGCGGTGACGAGTTGCGGAGAGATGATCACCGCCTCGGCGTCGGCCGGGATCGCGTACTTGTCGAGCACCCAGAACGTGACTTTGGTGCGATCGGGCTGCGGCTCGATCGTCTGGACCTCACCGACCGGGACACCCAGGACACGCACTTCGTCGCCTGCGAAGAGTCCGTTGGAGTTGTCGAAGTACGCCGTGATGTGCGTCTTGGCGCCGGAGCCCCGCGGGATCCCGGTGACGACGGCACCGCCTGCCAGGAGAAGGGCGCACAGGACGACGGCAAGGCCGGTTCGCAGGACTCGCAGCGTGCTCATTGTGCGGGGACCTCCAGCGGAGGGGCCTCGTTGGGCGCAGGCGCCAGGGTGGGTGCGCTCTGGGGCAGCGAGGGGTTCTGACCCGGTCCAGGGGCCGGCGGGCCGGGTGGCGGCCCGCCCGGCTGCGCCGGCGGGACGGGTTCACGGTAGGGGTAGCACCCGGCGGGGCCCGGCATCGGGAGTCCGAGCAGACCGCATCCCTGATCGCCGGGGTTGCCGGTGATGGCGTCGGGCAGTGTCAGCCGGGGTTCGCCACCCTGGCCGGTCCGCGGGAAGGGCACCGGCAACGCAGGGGTACCGGGTTGTCCGGTCTGCGGGTCGTTCAGCTGGGACGGGGCCAGGGTGTTCGGGTCGAGTCCGAGGTCGGAGAAGGCCGCGTCAACGAAGGGCTGCACGAACTGCCCGGGAAAGAGGTTGGCAATGTAGGCCTTGAAGAAGGGACCCGAGGCGATCGACTCCCCCAGTCGCATCACGTAGCCCTTGGCCAGGAACAGTGCCCGTTGGACGCGGTCCTTGCGGTTGTCGATCGTCGCGAGAACACCGTTGAGTTTTTCCAGTGCCGGTCGGAGTGTGACGCGGTTCTCGGCGATCAACCCGGACACTTGTTCGGCCAGGGCCGAGATGTTGTTTGATATCTCGTCCAGTGCCGTGCTCTGGCCGTGCAGTTCCGCCAGCAGCGCATTGGTGTCCCGGATGAGCGTGACGATCTGGTCACTCCGCTGGCTGAGCACCCCGGTGACCTTGCTCGCGTCGGTGAGCAGCGTGCGCAGTTGTGCGTCGCGTGCATTGAGGGTCTCGGAGAACCGGGCCACGCCCTCCACGGCGGCGCGTAGGTCCGGTGGGGTGGACTGGAACGTCTCGGCGAGGGTGGCCAGCGACCGGGACACCTGATCGGTGTCGACCCCGCGCACTGTGGCAGCGAGATCACCGAGGGCGTCGGGCAACTGGTACGGAGAAGTGGTGCGCTCCACGGGAATGGCTTCGGACAGTGCACCGTCTCCTCGGGAGCTCAGGACGAGCATCTTGGCACCGAGCAGGCTCTTGGTCTTGATCGCCGCCTCGGTGCGAGCGCCCAGATGCACATCGTCGTCCACGTTGAAGCGGACCAGCACGCGCGCCCCGTCCAGGTCGATGCTGTCGACTTCGCCGACGCGCAGACCCGCGACCTGGACCGCGGCGCCGGTCCTGAGTCCGCCGGCCTCGGGGAAGTATGCAGAGTACTGCTTCTCACCGTTGACGAACGCAATGTTGTCGTACTGCAGCGCCATCACCGCTGCACCGACGGAGCCGAGGATCCCCACCAGCCCGATGACGAACGGTTTACGCTCGGAGAACGGCTTCATTTCGGCGCGCACCGTCCTGTGCTCTGTCCGGCGATCTTCACGTAGACCGGTTGGCCGCCCTTGCCGTTGAGCTTCAGCACGATGTCGCAGAGGTAGAAGCTGAAGAAGTCACCGTAGATTCCTTGCCGGGAGAGCGCCTGGTAGGTATCGGGCAGGGTGTTGAGCAGATCGTCGAAGTACGCGTGGTCCGACAGGACGACACCCGACGTGCGGTCGGTGCCGCTGACGACGTGCTGGATCGACGGCCGGGCCCTGGTGAGCAGATCCGCCACGGTGCCGGCCGCCTCGTTGGAATAGGCGACGGCGTTGGCAATGTCGGTCTTGCGCTCGGCCAGGCCTGCGACCAGCTGGGAAAGGGCCGTGACGGCCTTGTCGAGTTGCTCGTCCTGGTCGCCGAGGGTGCCCAACACGGTGTTCAGGTTGGCGATGACCTGTCCGATCAACTGGTCGCGGTCGGCCAATGTGGTGGTCACCGCGGCGGTTTGGGAGAGGAAGGCATTGACCGTCGTGCCCTGGCCCTGCAGCGCGGCGATCAACTGGCCCGACAGCGCGTTCACCTGGTCGGGGTCGAGGGCCTTGAACAGCGGACGGAAGCCGCCGATGAGGGCATCGAGGTCGAGCGCCGGCATGGTGTGGGAGGCCGGAATGGTCTGTCCGGGTCGAAGCCGCTCGGTGTCACCCGTTCCGTCCTCGAGCGCCAGGTAGCGGCCGCCGATGAGGTCGGCCCACCGGACTGCGGCCTTGGTGGCGCCGGTGAGCACCACGGCGTCGTCGGCGGTGAAATCGACGACGACCAGTGAGTCCGACTCGATGGTGATCCTGTCGACTTTGCCGACTTCCACCCCGGCGATCCGGACGAAGTCGCCTTCCGCGAGTCCGGTCACATCGGTGAACTCCGCGCGATAGTGCCTTCCCTCGTGGAAACGCAGCTGCCCGAACACCATCAGAAGCGCGGCGATGCCCAACATGCAGACCGCGAGGAAGATGGCGAGTCGCCACATCGCGCCGGTCAGGTCGTCCTTCACTGCGTGGCCCTTCGGGTTGGTCAGGGGTTGTTGGGTGGCGGGTTCTGAGCGGGTGCGCCCGCGCCGGCCTGCGGTGGCGGTGCCGTGATGTCGACCGCGGCCGGTGGCAGTCCCGGCCACAGCGGCACGCCACTCGGTCCGTAGAGCGCTGCGCCGTATGGCGGTCCGCCCGGGTATGCGGGCGGCGGGCCGGGTGCGGGACCGCCGGGGTGGTAGATCCTGGGCGGCTCCGGCAACGCCTTGGTGGAAGGAAAGTAGTTGGCCAAACCTGGGAATCCGATGCCCGGGTTGGGCCGCCAGTCCAGGCCGGTGCCGAACCCGGTGTTGGTGATCAACTGGCGGACCGGGAAATTCTTGGTGACATCGGGCAGTGAGCCACAGCTGGGTTTGCCACCCGGCCCCCCCTTGGCCGCCACCAAGGGCAGGTTCTCCGGATAGCGGTAGGGGTCGTCACCGAGAAGGAGTCCGGCGTCGACGACCAGGGACCGTCCGTTTCCGCCGATCATCTCGTATCCGCCGTTGTCGAGGAACCACTTGGCGCCCACGAGCATGCAGGTGTAGACAGGGTTGTATTTCATGAGCAGATCGGTCGTCGGTTTCGCCGTGTTCACGGCCGCCACCATGGTGTCCTTGTTGGGCGCGAGCAGGCTGATCCCGGCATCAGCGAGCCCAATAGTGTTGAGCAACAAGACATCCAGATCCGCAGCATGGCTGCTGACGGTGGTCGCGGTCGCACTGCCCGCGTCGAGCGTGTCCAGGATGTTCTGGGCGGCGTCGGCGTAGGTCTCGTTGAAACCGTCGAAGGACCGCCAGTTCTGCCCCAGCGTATCCATCCGGGCGGTGACCGCCTGCAGGACCTCGTTGGCGCCGGTCGTGGCCTCGCCGATCCGCTCGCCCTGTCCGCGAACACTGTCGGCGACGCTGCTCAGCGTCGCGTTGAGTTTGGCGACGTCGACCTTGCGCAGGACGCCGACGAGGTTCTGGAACACCGTGTTGACTTCCGTGCTGACATTGCGGGACTGCACGATCGCACCCGCCGCCAACCGCCGCGGGCTGGGGTCGGCCGGGGCCACCAGTTCAACGTACTTCGCGCCGAAAACGGTGGTGGCCTTGATCTCTGCCTCCACATTCGCCGGGATGTGGGCGATTTTGCCGGGATCGATCTGCAACTGCAGGCGCACTGGGCCGTGGCCGGCGCTGATGTCCCCGACGCGGCCGACGTCCACGCCACGCATCCGCACCTTGGCGCCGGCTTCCATCACCAACCCCGAGCGCTCCGACACGAGCGTGACCGGGACGAACGTGCGGAACGATCCCGCGAACAGCGCCGAGCAGACCACCGCGATCGCGATGATGACGGCGAACATCGCCACCGCCCACCAGGCGGGCGCGACCTGCCGACCGGAGCCCCGGATACCCATGCCCTCACCCGGCCAGGTGGAAGTTGCCGGACTGGCCGTAGATGGCCAACGAAATGAACACCACGACGAACGCTGCGCTGATCAACGACGTGCGGACCGCGCGACCGACCGCCTCGCCGACACCAGCAGGCCCGCCGGAGGCGGTGTACCCGTAGTACGTGTGCACCAGCATGATGACGGTGGCCATCGCGATCGCGAGGAAGAACGACCACACCACATCGGTGGGGTTGAGGAATGTGTTGAAGTAGTGGTCATAGACGCCGGTCGACTGCCCGTAGACGAACGTGGTGCCGAACCGGGCGGCCAGGAACGACATGATGATGGCCACGCAGTAGAGGGGTATGACCACGATGACGCCGGCCAGCACCCGGCTGGAGGCCAGATAGGCCACCGATCGGATCCCCATCACTTCCAGCGCATCGATCTCTTCGCTGATGCGCATGGCGCCCAACTGCGCGGTGGCGCCGGCGCCGATGGTCGACGCCAGGCCGATACCGGCGGTCAGCGGGGCGATCAGCCGGACGTTGAAATACGCGGAGGCGAACCCCGTCAACGCTTCCACGCCGATGTCGGCGAACTGGTTGTAGCCCTGGACTGCGACCAGCGCTCCGGTGGACATGGTCAGGAAGCCAACGATGACGATCGTGCCGCCGACGATCGCCAGCGCGCCCGTGCCCAGGCTCATCTGGGCGATCAGCCGGAGCGTCTCGCCCTTGTAGTGGAGGAAAGCGTCGGCGATCGAGCCGACGGTGCGGAAGTAGAACTGCGCCTGATTCCCAATGCGGTCGAGTCCGTTCTTCCAGCCGTCGAGCAATCGCCGCACCCGCGGGAACTGCGTACTGGCCACACCGGTGCTCACAGCGTCACCTTCATGCCGACCGCGGTGGCCACGATGTTGATCAGGAACAGGGCCATGAAGGAGAACACCACGGTCTCGTTCACCGCGTTGCCGACACCCGCCGGACCACCGCCGACGGAGATGCCTTTGTGGCACGCGATCAGGCCGGCGGCGAGCCCGAAGAGGGCCGCCTTGGCCAACGCGACGGCGACATCCGTGGCTCCGGTGAGCAGAGTGAGGCCCGCGACGAAGGCCCCCGGCGTGACGTCCTGAACGAAAACGGAGAATGCGAACGCGCCCGCCAGTCCGACCAGGATCACCAGGGAACTGAGCATCAGCGCAATCAGCATGCCGGCCAGGACCCGCGGAACCACTAGTACCTGAATGGGATTGACCCCCATAACGCGCAGTGCGTCGAGTTCATCACGGATGGTGCGCGCGCCCAGGTCCGCGCACATCGCGGTCGCCCCGGCGCCGGCGACCACCAGCACCGTCACGATCGGACCGATCTGGGTCACCGTGCCGAATGCCGCCCCGGTACCGGAGAAGTCGGCAGCGCCGAACTCGGTGAGCAGGATGTTGAAGGTGAAGACGAGCAGGACCGTGAACGGGATCGACAACATCAGGGTCGGCAGGATCGACACCCGCGCGACGAACCAAGACTGGAGCAGGAACTCTCGCCAGGCGAAGGGTGTCCGCACCAACAGGACGAATACGTCCAACGTCATCGCGAAGAAGCTGCCTACGGCGTTGACCGGTTTGGTAGCCGCGCTAAGCGAAATCACCTCTACCCCTTCAGGTTGTGACGCGAGGGCAACACGACGCGATGGTCGCGAACGGGACGGCGCGGGTTTTGAATCTAGACTAAATTGAGATGTGTGCGCAAGACTACAACCGCGCATCAATTGTTGTCTTGCCTACGCGGTCTGTGGATTGGTACTTTTCGAATCTCTATTCAACGAGGTATGGAGCGAGCGTGACGTTGACACGAAACCTGGAACTCATGTCCACCCTGGGCCGGATCGGCGTCACGATGGTCCGGGAACGAGTCGGGTCCCCTGTTGCCGTTCACGCCGCCGATGTGCCGGTGTCAGCAGAGGCCATCACGCCGCAATGGCTGACCACGGTCCTGTGCCGCGACGTCGACGGTGCGGCAGTGACCGATGTGCACGTTCTCGGGGGCGACAACGGGACGAGCGCACGCCGCGCGATCGCGGTCACCTACAACGCGACAGGTAGGGACGCCGGCCTGCCGAACCGGATCTTCTCGAAGTCCACCGCGACGTTCGGTTCTCGGATGCTGCTCGGAATCACCGGGATCGTGCGCGGCGAGGCGGCGTTCTACAACAACGCCAGGCCCTCCGTGACGCTGCGCAGCCCGCGGGCGTACTACGCCGGCTACGACGCGAACGCGTTTCGCTCACTCGTCCTCCTGGAGGATCTGTCCCAGCGGTCGTGGACCTTCCCCGACCCTCGCGACAACCATGTGAACCGGTCCGACGCCGAGGACATGATCGCCGAGATGGCGGCCTACCACGCCACGTTCTGGGACACTCCCCGGTTCGGCACCGACCTGCAGGATCTGGAGCCCGCGCTGCAATGGCAGGAGAAGCTCAACCGCACAGTGGGATTCGCCAAGCGCACCCTGACCGGCTTGGAACGAGCCAAGGACGACGTTCCGGCCACGCTGTACGCACAGCGCCACGACGTCTATCCCGCATTCATGCATTCGCTTGCGCTGCATGCGAAATCCCCCCAGACACTCCTGCACCAAGATCTGCACCTGGGTAACTGGTTACGCGATGACCAGGGCCGGATGGGACTCTACGACTGGCAGTGTGTTGCGCGCGGGCACTGGGCCCTCGACGTGGCATACGCGCTGGCCGGCTGCCTGGACGTCGACGACCGACGGGATTGGGAAGAGGATCTGGTGCGCCTCTACCTGGATCGCCTGACCGACGCCGGGGTTGCGACGGTGCCGACCTTCGACCAGGCCTGGCTGGCGTACCGCCTACATCCGCTGCACGGCCTGATATTCGGTCTGTTCACCCTCGGCGGTAGTCGGTTCGAGCCGGAGCTGCAGCCGCGGGACTACACGCTCGCAGCGATCCGGCGCATCGCCCAACAGGTCGCAGACCTGGATTCGATCACCGCGCTGGCGGAGCAGGCACAGCCGGCCCGCGGGTAGCCGACCTCTATCATCGGCTGATGGCCAGGCGAAACACCCCATCGGCGACCGCGCCACCCTCACCTGACGATGCAGCGCCCGAGTCCAAGTCGGCGCAGACGCGAGCCCGCATCCTCGACGCGGCCGCACAGGTTCTTTCCGCCAAGGGGTACGCGGGCCTTCGCCTCACCGACGTCGCCGCGCAGGCCGACATCCAGGCGCCGGCGATCTATTACTACTACACGTCCCGCGACGAACTCATCGAAGAGGTGATGTGGTCGGGCATCGCCGATATGCGCGACCACGTCACGGCGGTCCTCGACGATCTGCCGGATGGTACGTCGGCGCTCGACCGACTACTCACCGCCACCGAGGCACATCTGCGCCACGCCCTGGAGATCTCCGATTACACCACCGCAGCGATCCGCAACGCCGGACAGGTGCCACTGGCCATCCGCAAGCGCCAGATCCTCGAGGAGGAGCGCTACGGCGAGGTCTGGCGCACCCTGATCAACGACCTGGCCCGCGACGGTCAACTACGCCCCGAACTGGATCTCTACATCGCGCAGATGCTGGTCCTGGGCGCACTGAACTGGGCCGTCGAGTGGTGGCACCCGCGGCGCGGATCCATCGAGGCCGTCGTTGCGAACGCCCAGTCGGTGATCCGGCACGGCCTGGCGGTCCAACCGTAGGCGCTCCCCCGGCGGAACTCCACTGGTTGGCTGCCACCCGTGACCACATGCTATTTTAATTGCGATTAAAATCATCTCTTCGGCAGAAAGGCACGCTGGTCGGCAGCGCACCCACACCATGCCTGTACTGCGTACTGACCACTTCAACGCCGGCCTCGCGGCCCTCTCCGATGGCGGCCATACGAACCTGAAGCTCGCGGAGGTGTGCCGGCGACTCGGCGTCACCACTGGCTCGTTCTACCACTTCTTCCCCAACTGGGATCGCTACGTGTACGAGCTGATCGAGCACTGGAAGACCGTCAGCACAACGGCGTTGATCGCATCGGTCGAGCGCGAGAGCGACCCCGCCGGCGCATCGACCGCCTCATCCACATCGGACTGCAGCTCGACCACCGCGCCGAGGCCGCGATGCGCGCCTGGGCCACCGCCAATCCCGCGGTCCTGGCGGTCCACGTCGAGATCGACGAGCTCCGGTACGGCATCCTGCGGGACTCCGCGGCAGCCATCGTCGACGACGACGCCAGGGCGGACCGGTTCGCCCGGTGGGCGATCTATGTGTTGATCGGTTACGAGCAGTGCACGTTGCCCACCGACATCACTGCGCTCGGATGGATCGGCGGACAGCTCACCCGGTCCCTCGAGCCTGGATCAGACGTCGCCATAACGGCGGCCGGACGAAAGGAATCGACGTGAAACCCAACGCAAGGGAATCGACATGAAACTCGGTATGCCGCTGAAGTACTACGACACCCCCTTCCCCGACGCGGTCGCGCGGCTGGCCGAGTTCGAGGAAATCGGCCTGGACCGCGTGATGATCGCCGAGGCGTACAGCGTCGATGCGGTGAGCCAGATGGGTTATGTCGCAGCCAAAACCCAGCGGGTGGAACTCGCGTTCGGAATCCTGCCGATGTACACCCGCACGCCGACCAACCTCGCGATGACGGCGGCCGGCATCGATCTGGTCAGCGGCGGACGCTGCGTGCTCGGCATCGGGTCGTCCGGCCCACAGGTGATCGAGGGTTTTCACGGCGTCAAGTACGACGCCCCGGTGGCACGCGCGCGCGAACACGTGGAGATCTGCCGCAAGATCTGGCGAAGGGAACCGTCGGACTACCGCGGCAGCCACTACCACCTCCCGCTCGGCGAAGAAGACGGTGGCAGCGGGCTCGGTAAACCGCTGAAGATCATCGGCCGGCCCGTGCGTGACCGGATCCCGATGCTGCTCGCCGCCATCGGGCCCCGCAACGTGGCCCTGGCCGCCGAGATATTCGACGAGTGGCAGCCGATCCTGTTCCATCCTGATCGCGCGAAGGATGCGTTCGGGGACTCGCTGTCGGCCGGTCTGGCCAAGCGGGCACCCGGACTCGGGCCGCTGGGCATATCGGTGCAGGTACCGCTGCTCATCACCGAGGACGACGACGCGATATCGCGCGCCCTGGCGGGGGTGCGGGCCCATGCCGCGCTCTACATCGGCGGCATGGGAGCGGTAGGGAAGAACTTCTACAACGCTCTCGCGGTGCGCTACGGATACCCGCGGGAAGCCGCCGAGATCCAGCAGCTGTACCTGGCCGGCAAGAAGGCCGAAGCCGCCGCGGCGGTGCCCGACGACTTCGTCCGCGGGATCTCGCTGATCGGACCGGAAAGCTATATCGCCGAACGGGTTTCCGCGTACGCCGCCGCAGGCGTCAGCTGCATTCTCGCCGAGCCGGGAGCCCCGTCCCATGCCGAACGGCGGACACACATGGCCCGGCTGAAGAACTTGATGGGCTGACCGGACCCGTTTGCCAGCTGGCCCGGGTGCACCGTCAACCGGCGCCGCGGCGGGCCCGCTCTCTGGCGTTCTGCGGGTAGATCTGCGTCATCGCCACCGCGCCGACGATCACCACCACTGGGATCACCGCCTTCGTCCAGTGCACCGTCGACGGCGCGGCCACCGCGACGTAGCCCAGCATCGCGATGAGTGCGAATACCAACGCCCACATCAGCGTCAGCACCTGGTTGGTGCGCCGGAACGCGGCCTGCTCCCAGTCCTCGCGCCGCGCGGACGTCGGCGCGTACTGCGCGGTGAACGGCACGAACGCCAGCGAGCCCAGCGCCATCACCGCGAGCACCCCGCTGGACAGCGTGGTGGCATAGGCGTCCATCCAGTCCCGGTCGGCGGCGCCGAGCACCATCCCGGCGATGGTCACGCCGGCGAAGAACACCACGGTGACGATGTCGAGCATGCGTAGCTCACCGAACCCGGCCGCGATTCCCAGGATCAGCGTGGCCAGCACCGCGCAGATCGCCCCGAACATCCATGTGCTCGGGCCGTCGGCCACCACCCAGTACACGATCCACGGCACGAACCCGACGAACGGGCTGCGCTCGAACCATTGCTCCACGCCTCAGCTTGACCGACGGCGCGGGGTTCAGGCGACCCCTTTGCGCCTCAAGATCGGCAGCACACCCTCGGCGAACCAGTAGGCCTCCTCGAGGTGGGGGTAGCCCGACAGGATGAAATCGTCGAAGCCCAGCGAGTGGTACTCGTAGATCAGGTTCGCGACCTCTTCGTGGCTGCCCACCAGCGCGGTACCCGCGCCGCCGCGCACCAGCCCGACGCCCGCCCACAGGTTGGGGTAGATCTCCAGCTGGTCGACACGGCCGCCGTGCAGTGCCGTCATCCGCCGCTGCCCCTCGGACTCCGAATGCGTGTGCAGCCGGGTGGCGTCGGCGATCTGCTCCGGGGTGAGCTCGGCCAGCAGCCCGTTGGCCACCGCCCACGCCGCCTCGGAGGTGTCGCGGCTGATGGTGTGCAACCGGATCCCGAACCGCACCCTGCGGCCGTGCTGCTGCGCCAGGCTGCGCACCTCGGCGATCTTGGCGGCGGCGGCCTGCGGCGGCTCGCCCCAGGTCAGGTAGACATCGACGTGCTCGGCCGCGATCGGCAGCGCCGCCGCCGACGATCCGCCGAAGAAGATCGGCGGCAGCGGATCCGGCGGCTCGGACACCCGGGCATCGGCGAGCCGGTAATACTCTCCCTCGAAGTCCAGCGATTCCTCGCTCCACAGCCGCTTGACGATGTGCAGGAACTCCCCGGTGCGCGCGTACCGCTCGTCGTGGCCCACCCAGTCCCCGAAGCGGCGCTGCTCACTGTCGTCGCCGCCGCTGACGATGTTGAGCAGCAGCCGGCCGTCGGAGTACCGCTGCAGGGTCGCGGCCTGCTGGGCGGCCAGCGTCGGCGGCACCAGGCCGGGCCGGAACGCGACGAGGAACTTCAGCCGCTCGGTCTCGGCGAGCAGCGCCGAGGCGGTCAGCCATGCGTCCTCGCACCACGTACCGGTCGGGGTGAGCACTCCCTCGTAGCCCAGCCGGTCTGCGGCGCGGGCGACCTCGGCGAGGTACCGCCGCGTCGGCGGCCGGTAGGTCGGCGGCACGGCGTGGTGCGTGGATGCGTGCGAGGCGCCGACGATGGAGCGGCTGTCGCCGTTGGTGGGCAGGAACCAGTAGAACTTGGCCGGAGGTTCGGATACGGCAGCGGCGGCCCCGTCGGCGGGAGTGGTCACGGTGCGAAGACCGTACGCCGCACCGCTGGGGCCGCCCACTGTTTGACTCTGCGTGAAATTAACGCTCAGTTCAGCCGGAACGTGCCGGTCACCAGCGTCGGGGTCACCGGGGTGTCATTGATCGAGGCCTGCGGCGTGCCGTCGGGCAGGAACGAGATCGGGCCGGCCGGACCCAGGTTGCGCTTGTTGCGCACCTCGTCGCGGACCTGGAAGTCGGTCAGCTCGTCCAGGTTGAACGGATCGAAGTTGCGGTCGCCCTCGGCGAACCCGCTGAACTGCACACCGGTGGCGGTGCCGTCGGGCCGGACCACCCAGGAGGCCCGCACCCCGGAGACCTCGGCGGTGTACATGCCGGCCACCCCGGACACCGGGTTGGCGGTGAAGTCGAAGTCGACCCCGTTCATCACGACCTCACCGGTGACGGCGGTGCCGTTGAACTCGGCTTCCAGCGTGTCCCGGAACCGGGACTTCAGGTCGATGGCGCCGTCGGTCTGGTTGCCGAAGAACCATGCCTCGTCGTCGATCCCGTTGCAGGCGTACGCCGCCACCTCGGATCCATCGACGCTGATGCCGATCACCATCTTCTGGCCGTCGGCGGCGGTCATATCGGCCATGTACCGGGCCGAGGCGGGGAACTGCGGTGCGGCGGCGGCGCTGGTGGTGGTCGCCGGGGCCGACTGCGGGGTCGACGTCGTCTCGGTCGACGTCCCGCTCGAGCATGCCGACAGGGTGCCGAAGGCGGCCAGTGCGCTGATGCCCACGAGCACGGGGCGGAGGTGCTTTCTCATGCGTCCAGCATGCTCGTAGCGCGGCGTGAGCCACATGAAGATTGTGTGGAGATTGCGTGGAGAACAGCCGGGTGCCTCAGTCGGGTTCGGCCAGGAACGCCTCGACCTCGGTGCAGAACACCCGCCACGCCGGCTCGTCCCCGGTGAGCAGGTGGTTGTTGCTGGACAGCGCCACCAGCCGGGAATCGGGGATGAGCGCGGCCAACTCCTCGCCGTAGCGCATCGGGACCCGGTGGTCGTCGCGGGAGTGCAGGATCAGCGTGGGGCACCGGACCTGGCCGGCCTCATCGCGCACGTCGATGCGGCCGAACTCCTCGAGGAAGCGCACCGCGTTCTCCGGGGAGGTGGTGCGCCGCTGCAACTGATCGAAGGCGTCCCAGTCCGCACGGGTGCCGTCCGGCAGGAACTGGGCGGCGAACACCTGCCGGAACGCCGGGTCGTCGCGCCCCCACCCCACCCGAGCGAGGTCGAGATCCAAAGCGGCAGCACGCTTTTCGTCATCGGTTTGGGCCCGCACCGCCCGGCCGCGGGCATACGCCCCGTTCAGCACCAGCCGGGTCACCCGCTCGGGGTGGCGGGCGGCATAGGCCACCGCGACCGCACCGCCCTGCGACACCCCCAGCAGCGGGAAGCGTTCCAGGCCCAGCGCCTCCACCACGGTCTCCAGATCGGTCACCCAGTCCTCGAACGTCGCTCCTGCGGCGTCCCAGTCCGACAGCCCGCAGCCGCGTTCGTCGTAGCGGATGAACTTGTGCCGCAACGACATGTCGCGCACCCAGTGCCGCCAGACCGGGCTCTCGATGTCGTAGCCCAGATGCGTCATCCAGTTCGCCGCGCGCACCAGCGGCGGCCCGTCCCCCACCACGGCATAGGCCAGCCGCACGTTGTCGGCGGCCCGGCAGAACGCAATGTGCTGGCGCGGCGGCTCGGGCTCGGGTTCGGGCTCCGGCGCGGCCGCGGTGTCGTCGGCCTCGGGCTCCAGCGTGCCGACGAACTGGTAGCCGCGGCCGCGGACGGTGCGGATGTAGCGCTGGGACTCGCCGTCGTCTCCCAGCGCGCGCCGGGCCGCCTTGATGCGGCTGGTCAGCGCCGCCTCGCCAACGAACCGGCCGCCCCAGACGGAGTCGAACAACTCTTCCTTGCTGACGAAGCGCTCGTGATTGCTGATCAGCTGGGTCAGCACGTCGAAGACCTGCGGCTCGACCTTGATGACGGCGTCGCCGGAGCGCAGCTCGTAGCGGCCGGTGTCGAGGACGAACCCCTCCCAACGCCATACCCGAGCCGGCGCGGGAGGAGCGGACTCTGCGCTGGTCATTGGGGTAAGCGTACCGCCGCGGCGGCTTACCGCCAGCCGTCTGCGGCCTTGGCCGCCGCCATCAGCGACGCGCAGAGGTCGCGCAGCTCATCGGCTTCGGCGCCTTCCTCCAGCGCGGTGGCGATGTCCTCGGCGGCGCAGCGGACCTGATAGACCCGGTCCTTCAGCTCGGCGGCCTCGTCGGCCGAGAGCACCACCGCATCGGGGGGCACGGCGGTTCCCTTGATCTGTGCGCGCTGTTCGTAGGCGCGTTGCCGGCAGGACTGCCTGCAGTACTGCCGGCGCCGGCCCAGCCCGCTGTCGGCGACTTCGCGGCCGCACCAGCGGCAGGCGTGCGGGCGCCTGCGGGAGGTGCCCGGGGGTGCCAGGGACGTCACGAGGCGACTGTAGACCGCCGGCGCCGCGGATCCCGGTATCATCGATGGTCGCGTCGGGAACTCTGCGGAGCGATTCCGCGTTGATCACCCGGACGAATTCGATGGAGGAGTTGACGATGGCTGATCGTGTCTTGAGAGGCAGCCGCCTCGGAGCCGTGAGCTACGAGACGGACCGCAACCACGACTTGGCGCCGCGTCAGGTCGCCCGCTACCGCACCGACAACGGCGAGGAATTCGACGTCCCGTTCGCCGACGACGCCGAGATCCCCGGCACCTGGCTGTGCCGCAACGGCCTCGAGGGCACCCTGATCGAGGGCGACGTCCCGGAGCCCAAGAAGGTCAAGCCCCCGCGCACCCACTGGGACATGCTGCTGGAGCGCCGCTCGATCGAGGAGCTCGACGAGCTGCTCAAGGAGCGGCTCGAGATCATCAAGACCCGCCGCCGGGGCTAGTTCGGGTCAGTCCCCGCCGCGCCCGGTCCTCAGCGCGCCAGGCCCCGCGCCCGATCCACCCGGGCGCGGATACCCCATTGGGCCACCTTGACGATGGCCTCCCGGATGGTCGACCCGTCCATCTTGGACACCCCGTGCTCACGCTCGGTGAACGTGATCGGCACCTCGACGACGGTGAACCCGGCGTTGATCGACCGCCAGGTCAGGTCGACCTGGAAGCCGTAGCCCTTCGAGTCGACCGCGGCGAGGTCGATCTTCTCCAGCACCTCGCGGCGGTAGGCGCGGTACCCGGCGGTGATGTCGTGGACGTCGACGCCGAGCAGGATCCGCGAATAGCCATTGGCGGTGCGGGACAACACGAGTCGGCGCCGGGGCCAGTTCCGGACACTGCCGCCGTCGACATAGCGCGACCCGATCGCCAGGTCCGCACCCGCGTCGACCGCGTCGAGCAGCCGGTGCAGCTCCTCGGGGGCGTGGCTGCCGTCGGCGTCCATCTCGACCAGCACCGTGTACTGCCGGTTCAGGCCCCACGCGAACCCCGCCAGGTACGCCGCGCCCAGACCGTCCTTGGAGGCGCGGTGCATCACGTGGACGCGGTCGGGGTCGGCCAGCGCGAGTTCGTCGGCGAGCTCGCCGGTGCCGTCCGGGCTGCCGTCGTCGACGATCAGCACGTGCACGTCCGGGGCCGCGTCGTTGACGCGCGACACGATGGTCAGCAGGTTGTCGCGTTCGTTGTAGGTCGGGATGATGACCAGGGTGCGGGCGCTCGGCCGTGGTGTCGGGTTGCCGGCGGTGCCACCGGGGACGCTCATGTGGCTCCTTCGCCGTCGTCTGTCGTCGTGCGCCGACCCTTCGATCGTGCTCGCACGAATGACCCATTGTGCAATATCGCGCCGGCCAGCCCGGCCACCCCGATGGCCACCAGCACCGCCTCGACGGCCGGGCCGAACCGGGTCGCGATCGTCAACCGAGTCTTCAGCCGGATCTGCCGGTCCAGGTAGGCCGGTTCGAACCAACCGGTGCGCGCCAGCTCCCGCCCGTCCGGGCCGATCACCGCGCTGATCCCGGTGGTGCCGGCCACCACGACGTAGCGGTCGTGTTCCACCGCACGCAGCCTGCCGAACGCGAGCTGCTGTTCGCTCATGGCCTGGTCGAAGGTGGCGTTGTTGGACGGCACCGCCAACAGCTGGGCGCCGTTGCGCACCGACTCCCGCGCCGCCCGGTCGAAGATCACCTCCCAGCAGGTGGTGACGCCGACCGGCACCCCGGCGGCCTGCACCACCCCGCTGCCGTGGCCGGGGACGAAATACCCGGCCCGCTCGGCGTACGGCGAGAGCCGGCTGAAGAAGCTGCGGAAGGGCAGGTACTCGCCGAACGGCTGGACGATCTGTTTGTCGTGACGGTCGGACGGGCCGGTGCCGGGGTTCCACACGATCACCGAGTTGGTGGCCACCGGGTTGTCCCGGCTGTAGTCCGGTGCGGCGACCACGCCGCCGACCAGGATCGGGGCGTTGATCGCCGCGGCGGCACCGGAGATCAGCTGCGCGGCGTCCTCGTTGGCCAGCGGGTCGATGTCCGAGGAGTTCTCCGGCCAGATCACCAGCATGGGCTGTGGCGCCCGGCCGGCGCGGACGTCCCCGGCCAGCCGCATCGTCTCGCCGACGTGGTTGTCGAGCACCGCACGGCGCTGGGCGTTGAACTCCAGCCCCAGCCGGGGGACGTTGCCCTGGATGGCGGCCACCGTGACGGGCGGATCGTCGCCGGCACCGGACTTGCGGACCTGCGGCCAGACCAGCGCCGTGCCGAGCAGGACCAGCGCGATGCACAGACCGGGGAGGACGACGGCGGGCGGAGCCGCCGCGCGCGCGGACGCGTCGCTGCGCCACCAGCCGATCACCGCCAGCGTGATCGCCGCGACGCTGAACCCGGCCAGCGCGACCGCGAAGGACACCAGCGGCGCCCCGCCGAACGACGCCAGCGGCAGCAGCGGGCCGTCGGTCTGGGAGAAGCCGACCACCCCCCACGGGAACCCGCCGAACGGCAGCGTCGACTTCAGCCACTCTTGCGCCGACCACAGCCCGGCGAACCACAACGGCCAGCCCGGTACCCGCCGGGTCAGCACCGCGGCCAGCCCGAACGCGGCCGGGAACAGTGCCTCGGCCAGGCTCAGCGCCACCCACGGCAGTGCCCCGACGAGCCCGCTGATCCACGGCAGCAACGGCAGGTAGAACGCCAGCCCGAACAGCAGCCCGTAGCCGAACCCGCCGGCCGCGGTCGTCGCCGGGCGGGTCAGCACCCACGCCAGCAACGCGAAGGCAGGCAGCGCCGCGAACCACCAGCCCAACGGTGGAAAGGCCACGCACAGCGCCAGCCCGGCGACGACCGCAGTGCCCAGCACCGGCAGCCGGGCGACGATCGCGCGGCGCCAGCGGATGATCCGCGGGGTGGGTCCGGCGTCGGTGTTGTCGGGGGCGGCCGGGTCAGCCATGGATGACGGTTCCTCGGTGCACCGTCTGAAGACACCGCGGCAGCGGACCGTCCAGCCGGGGCAGCACCGGGACCCGGGAGCGCGGATCGGTGGACCAGCGTTGCACGGCGTCGGCGGGGGCGCTGACGTCGAACGCGTCGGCGGCCCAGACCGCGTACGACGCCGGCGCGCCCGGCACCAGGGTGCCCGTCAGCCCGTCCCGTATCCCGCTGGCGCGCCATGCGCCACGGGTGGCCGCGGCGAACGCGGCCCGCGCCGAGATGGCACTGCCCGGGGTCTGGTGGGTGGTGGCCGCCCGCACGGTGGCCCACGGGTCCATCGGGGTCACCGGGGTGTCGGAGCCGAAGGCCAGGGGCACGCCACGGGATGCTAACAGCGCGAACGGGTTCAGCCCACGGGCCCGCGCGGCGCCGAGCCGCTGCGCGTACATGCCGTGCTCGCCGCCCCACGCCGCGTCGAACGCGGGCTGCATGCTGGCGATCACGCCCCAGGCGCCGAGCGCGGCGGCCTGCTCGCCGGTGATCATCTCCACGTGTTCGAGCCGGTGCCCGCAGCGGGCGACGGCCACGCTGCCGAACCGGTCCACCACGGTCGCCAGCGCGGTCACCACGGCCGACACGGCGGCGTCGCCGATGACGTGGAAGCCGGCGGTGACACCGGCCTCGGTGCACGCCGCCAGGTGCGCGGTGATCGCGGCGACGTCGAGGTAGCTGTTGCCGGTCGGCGCGACGCAGTGCTCGGGGAGGTCGTGATAGGGCTCGTGCAGCCAGGCGGTCCGCGAGCCCAGCGCGCCGTCGACGAACAGGTCGCCGGCCAGCCCGCGCGCCCCGGTCGCCTCGATCAGCTCCCGCGCCTGCGCGGCGCCGGTGACCGCTTCGCCCCAGTAGCCGACGACCTCGACACCGTGGTCGGTGGCGCGCAGCTCCTGCCAGTCGTCGAGGCCGCCGATCTCGGGGCCCGCGCATTCGTGCACGGAGACGATCCCGGACGCGGCGGCAGCGTCCAGCGCGGCCCGCCTAGCGGTGCCGCGCTGGGTGGCGGTGAGCAGGTCCCGCGCGGCGCGCCGGACCCGATGGTGGGCGTCGGCGACCAGCGGCACCGCGTCGTCGAGGCCGGCGGCCCGGCGCAGCGGGGTCGACGCGACGGCGGAGTGGACGTCGATGCGGGCCAGGTAGGCGTGCCGGTCACCGACCGCGGCGTCGACGTCGGCGGTGCTCGGCGGGGTGCGCTCCGGCCAGCCGGATTCGTCCCAGCCGTGCGCCCAGATGACCCCGTCGGGATGGGCGCCGGCAAAGTCGGCGAGCAGTTGCAGGCAGTGCCGCAGCGACGCCGCCGACCGCAGATCCAGGCCCGTCAGCGCCAGCCCGGTCGCGGTGACGTGCACGTGGCTGTCGACGAACGCCGGCGCGACGAACGCACCCCCGAGGTCGACGACCTCGGCGTCGGGGTACTGGGCGCGGCCGACCTCGTCGCTGCCCAGCCACGCCACGACGCCGTCGCGGACCGCCATCGCGGTCGCATCCGGCATCGCGGGGCTGTGCACCCGCCCGTTGAGCAGAAGGGCGGCGGTCACTCCGGGGAACGGGGCTGGATCGCCCGGGGCGGCACGCCGTCACGCGACACCCCGTCACCGGGGTTGTCGACGACGTCGATGACTTCACCGTCGATGTAGTCGCCGCGCCGGGCGCGCGCGGCGGCGCCGCCGACGGTGCCGACACCGACGATCAGCGGGGCGCGGCGGGCGGCCATCGCGGTGAGCACGGGACGTGCGGCGGCGCGGGTCGGCGGCAACAGCAGCAATGCGCCCGCGACGGAACTGGCAAGGCCGGGAATCACGACGAGCACGGTACCGAGTGCCACCAGCACGCTGTCGGTGACCGCCCCCGGAGCCTCGGCTGCGGTCAGGCCGGACCGCAGCCGGTGCAGGTGCCGGCGCAGCTGCGAACCGGCCAGCGCAAGGCCGATCAGGAACGTGCCGGCCAGCGCCAGGACCGTCCAGCCGAAGCCGATGGTCGACACCAACGCCACCACCACGGCAAGCTCGACCACCGCATAGACCAGAAACAGCCGCATCGCCATGCTGTGCCAACGCACGGGCCAGCCCCTCGGTTCCGCGGGTCCCCGACCTGACCGAGGTCGCCCGGCGGGGTCGCTCAGGCCGGGCTGACCTCGATCGCGGCGTGCACCTTCTGCACTCCGCCGCGAAGGATGGCCTGCGGGACCCACCACCAGGCGTGCCACCAGTACCGCCGGGTGACCATGTCGAACACCCGCCGGGTCTGCGAGTCCGGCAGGTTTCGGGCCACCGCCTCGACCGGCTCGCCCTTGGGCTTGCCCAACACACCGCACTTCTGGATGGTGACGCGCGGGGTGTTGTCGATGCGCCTGGTCTTCCAGGACCCGCGGTCGGTGCTGATCAACAGCGTGTCCCCGTGCGGCACGCCCCACACCGGGGTGGGCTTGGGCCTGCCGTCCTTGGTGAAGGTCGTCAGAAGCAGGTACTTCTCGCGGTAGACGTCGTGGAAGCTCGGGGCGGCCATGCCCCCTTTAGTTGACCGGTTCGAGCCTGATCGAAACGTTCTTCTGCATGCCGCCGCGCAGCTTGGAGAAGAACCCGAAGGCCTTGCCGATCAGGCCGTAGCGCTTGCCGATCGCGTCGTAGGTGGACGCGTTGGCGGACTTGTCGAGGATGCGGGCGGTGGCCTCCACCGCCTCGCCCTTGGGGTTGCCGCTGCGATCGCACGGGGCGAGGGTGACCCGCGCGGTGTTGCGGATGCGCTTGACCTTCCAGGACGTCTCCTGGGTGATCACCACCAGCCCGTCGCCGGACGGGGCGGCCCAGATGGCGGTCGGCTTGGGCCTGCCGTCCTTGGTGAACGTCGTCAGCAGAATGTACTCGGACTTGGCGACATCGGCGAAGGTCAGCGACATGGCCCCAATCTAGCGAGCATCGCCGCTCAGGGCCTCACGGCCAGGTGCCGACGGCGCTGGATGGTCACCCTGCAATGCACCTCGGGTTTGTCGATCGCCAAGAGGACGCGGCGTCGAAACTCCGGGCGGGACGTCGGTGGCCTGGCACCCCCGGCGGTGCCGTCACCGGTGTGTCTGGGGCCCGGCCGTCTGGTCGTTGGGCGAGTTTGCTTGTCGCCGAACGCCCCGGCAGGCGCGGTGGGAGGTGAACATTTCCGCGGTATCCCCCGTCTCTCTGGGTAGGTCGCTCGTAATTCCGGAAAGGCCGTGTCCTGTCTCGCCATCCGCCGACACCGGCCGTTCGACCACCGCGGCGGGCCCCGACCCGCGAAACGGAGAACAGATGAGAGTCCGAACTGCCCCGACCGCGCTGACCGCGAGCCATTTCTGCACCGCAACGCTGCGGTAAGGGCGGGTCCGGGGATGTGACCGATGTCCGCCGAGCGGCTTCGTCCTCGCGGTCGCCACCGCGGCGTGGTTGCGGCGGTCGATCCGGCCGGCCGGCTCGGATACGACGTTCCCGCCCGCTCATCGACCCGAACGGACGTGCCGAGCTCAGCGTTCCAGGTTCCCCTCGGTCTCCAGCAGCACCTGCTTCAGGCCGTCGAGCGTGGCCTGCTCCGGATGCGCCCACATACCGCGACCGGCCGCCTCGAGCAGCCGCTCGGCCATGCCGTGCAGCGCCCACGGGTTGGACTCGTCCATGAACTTGCGGTTCTCGGGGTCGAGCACGTAGCTCTGCGACAGCTGCTCGTACATCCAGTCGGCCATCACCCCGGCGGTGGCGTCGTAGCCGAACAGGTAGTCGACGGTGGCGGCCATCTCGAACGCCCCCTTGTAGCCGTGCCTGCGCATCGCGGTGATCCAGCGCGGGTTGACCACCCGGGCCCGGAACACCCGGGTGGTCTCCTCGCTGAGCGTGCGGGTGCGCACCGCGTCCGGGCGGGTGTTGTCCCCGATGTAGGCCGCCGGCGCGGTGCCGGTCAGCGCGCGCACCGTGGCCACCATGCCCCCGTGGTACTGGAAGTAGTCGTCGGAGTCGGCGATGTCGTGTTCGCGGGTGTCGGTGTTCTTGGCCGCCACCGCGATCCGGCGGTAGGCCCGGTTCATGTCGTCGGTGGCCGGCGCCCCGTCCAGGCCGCGCCCGTAGGCGAAGCCGCCCCACGCGGTGTACACCGCGGCGAGGTCGGCGTCGTCACGCCAGTTGCGGCTGTCGATCAGCTGCAGCAGGCCGGCGCCGTAGGTCCCCGGCTTGGAGCCGAAAATCCTTGTGGTGGCCCGTCTCTGGTCACCGTGATCGGCCAGGTCGGCTCGGGTGTGGGCGCGTACGAAGTTGTCCGAGGCCGGTTCGTCGAGGCCGGCGACCAGCGCTACCGCGTCGTCGAGCATCGTCACCACGTGCGGGAAGGCGTCCCGGAAGAACCCCGAGATCCGGACGGTGACGTCGATACGCGGGCGACCCAGCTCGTCGAGCGGGATCGGCTGCAGGTCGACGACGCGCCGCGACGCGTCGTCCCAGCTGGGCCGCACCCCCAGCAGTGCGAGCACTTCGGCGATGTCGTCGCCGGCGGTGCGCATCGCCGAGGTGCCCCACACCGACAGCCCCACCGACTGCGGCCAACGGCCGTGGTCGGCCCGGTAGCGTTCCAGCAGCGAATCCGCCATGGCCACACCGGTTTCCCAGGCCAGCCTGGACGGCACGGCCTTGGGGTCCACCGAGTAGAAGTTGCGCCCGGTGGGCAGCACGTTGACCAGCCCGCGCAGCGGTGAGCCCGACGGGCCTGACGCGATGAACCGCCCGTCCAGAGCCCGCAGGATCTGGTCGATCTCCCCCGCGGTGCCCGCCAGCCGCGGCACCACCTCCGTCGCGGCGAACCGCAGGATCGCGGCCACCTGCGGGTCGTCGGTGAGCGTGTCGACGATGCCCGCGTCCCACCCGCCGGCCTGCAGCGCTGCGACGAGCTCCCGGGCCCGGGCCTCGGCGGCGTCCACCGCGGCGCGGTCGTCGCTGCCGTCCTCGGCCAGCCCCAGCGCCTGCCGCAACCCCGGCACGGTCTGTTCACCGCCGAAGAGCTGGCGGGCCCGCAGGATGGCCAGTATCAGGTCGAGTTCGCCTTCGCCCGTTGGGGTTCGGGCCAGCACGTGCAGCCCGTCGCGGATCTGGACGTCCTTGATCTCGCACAGCCAGCCGTCGACGTGCAGGAGCATGTCGTCGAAGGAGTCCTCGTCGGGCCGGTCCGCCAGGCCCAGGTCGTGGTCCATCTTGGCGGCGCGCATCAGCGTCCAGATCTGCTGGCGGATCGCGGGCAGCTTGCCCGGGTCCAGGGCGGACACGGTGGCGTGCTCGTCGAGCAGCTGCTCCAACCGGGCGATGTCACCGTAGGTTTCGGCCCTGGCCATCGGCGGGATCAGGTGATCCACCAGGGTGGCGTGCGCGCGGCGCTTGGCCTGGGTGCCCTCCCCCGGGTCGTTGACCAGGAACGGGTAGATCAGCGGCAGGTCACCCAGCGCGGCGTCGGTGGCGCAGGACGCCGACATGCCCAGCGTCTTGCCGGGCAGCCATTCCAGGTTGCCGTGCTTGCCGAGGTGCACGACGGCATCGGCGCCGAACACCGAGTCGATCCAGCGGTAGGCGGCCAGGTAGTGGTGGCTCGGCGGCAGGTCGGGGTCGTGGTAGATCGCCACCGGGTTCTCGCCGAACCCGCGCGGCGGCTGCACCATCAGCACCACGTTGCCCGACACCATGGCCGCGATGACGATCTCGCCGTCGGGGTCGGCGCTGCGGTCGACGAACAGCTCGCCCGGCGGCAGCCCCCAGTGCTCGACCACCGCGTCGGCGAAGTCGGTGGGCAGCGTGGCGAACCAGGCCCGGTAGTCCTTGGCCGACACCCGGATCGGGTTGCCGGACAGCTGCGTCTCGGTCAGCCAGTCCGGGTCCTGGCCACCGCGCTCGATGAGGGCGTGCATCAGGGCATCCCCATCGCCGGAGGCGATGATCGTGCCGAGGTCGTGCGCTTCCGGGCCGGGCACCTCCCCGACGTGGTAGCCGGCGTCGACCATGGCCTGCAGCAGGGCGATCGCGCTGGCCGGGGTGTCCAGCCCGACCGCGTTGCCGATGCGGGCGTGCTTGGTCGGGTACGCCGAGAACACGAGGGCCACTTTCTTGTCGGCCGGCGCGATCGCGCGCAGCCGGGCGTGCCGGACGGCCAGCCCGGCGACCCGGTCGCATCGCTCCGGGTCGGCCAGATACGAGATCAGGCCCTCGTCGTCGATCTCCTTGAACGAGAACGGCACCGTGATGATGCGGCCGTCGAACTCGGGCACCGCGACCTGGGTGGCGACATCCAGCGGTGAGAGGCCGTCGTCGTTGTCGTCCCACTGGGCCCGCGAGCTGGTCAGGCACAGCCCTTGCAGGATCGGGATGTCAAGGGCGGCAAGGTGAGCGACGTTCCAAGTGTCGTCGGACCCGCCGGCGCCGACGGCTGCGGGGGTGGCCCCGCCCGCGGCCAGGACCGTGGTGACCAGCGCGTCGGCGGTGCCCAGCAGCTCGATCAGCTCCGGTTCGGCGGTGCGCAGCGAGGCGCAGAACACGGGCAGCGCGGTGCCGCCGGCGCGGTCGATCGCGTCGCACAGCGCCTCGACGTAGCCGGTGTTGCCGGCCAGGTGCTGGGCCCGGTAGTAGAGCACCGCGACGGTGGGCCCGCCGGTTGCGGCCGACGGCCGCTCCAGCACGCCCCAGCTGGGGGTGCTCACCGGCGGGGCGAACCCGAAGCCGGTCATCAGCAGCGTGTCGCACAGGAAGGCGTGCAGGTTCACCAGGTTCTCGACACCACCCTGGGCCAGGTACAGGTGGGCCTGCAGCGCGACACCGGCCGGGGTCGTGGAGTGGTTCATCAGGTCGGCGTCGGGGGTCTGCTCGCCGCTGACCATCACGGCGGGCACGCCGCTGGCCGCGACCGCGTCGATGCCGTCCTCCCAGGCCCGGTAGCCGCCGAGGATCCGCACGATCACCAGCGCGGCGCCGCCGAGCAGCTCCTCGAGCTCGCCGTCGACCAGCCGCGACGGGTTGGCCCAGCGATACGGTGCGCCGCTGGCGCGGGCGGTGATCAGATCGGTGTCAGAGGTCGACAGCAGCAGGACGGTCGGTGCCGGGGCGGCACTGGCAGGGGCGGTCACCCCCCATTCGTACCGCACCGCCTCGGGAGCAATGACGGCCGCGCCGGTCCTGCGCCGCGGCGCAGGATCAGCGGTGCGGGTTCCAGCGCTGGTACCAGGTCTGCCCGTAGGGGCTGCCCAGCGCGGCGGCGAGCACGAAGATCACCGCGGCGACGACGAGGGTCGGCAACATCGGAGGTCCTTCCAACGGCGCGTTGTTCAACACCAGTGCAGTAAGCCGACGGTACCGCCGGTGAGAACGAAAAAGAGCTTGGTGTGCCCGACGGAATGGGGCGCTCAGGATGTGACCGCGGTCACGTCGGGGGTGCGGACCTCGAAGTCGGCCATCCGGGGCGTGCGCAGCAGCTCGCTGTAGCGTTGCGCCGTCCACGGGAACAGCTCGGGCAGCCCGTCCTTGCCGAGGTACCAGCTGCGGCATCCGGTGGTCCACACCGTCTGCGGCATCGCGGCTTTCATCTCCTGGTTGTAGCGCGTGGTGGCCGCCACGGACGGCGCGACCGAGACGATGGTGCCCGCCCGCAGCCGTTCGATCCACCACATCACGTACTCGGTCTGGTCCTCGGCGATGTGGATGAGCGAGTTGTTGCCCACCGGTGAGTGCGGGCCCATCAACATGAACATGTTCGCGAATCCGGGCACCGCCACCCCGCGGTAGGCGGTGGGACCGTCGGCCCACACGTCGTCCAGCGACCGGCCGTCGTCAGCGGTGATCGCCAGCGGCGTCACGTAGGCGTGGGCGTCGAACCCGGTGGCCAGCACCAGGACATCGACCTCGTGCAGCCTGCCGTCGACGGTGACCACACCTTCGGGCACCACCCGCTCGATCGCGTCGGCGACGAGGTGGACACCGGAGTGCTGCACTGCCCGGTAGTAGTGGCCGGCGAAGATCATCCGCTTGCACATCGGCTGATCCGGCGGCGTCAACTTCGCCCTCAGCTCGCGATCGCGCACCGACAGCCGTAGGTTCCACCGGCATTGCGCCGTATAGAGCCTGCGCTGCCAGCCCGGCCGCACCGGCGCGACCCCGAAGACCGACCGCACGAAGCCGCCCCAGAACCGGTAGGCCAGCGTGTTCGACCACGGCCACCGGCGCAGCACGGCCTTCGTCGGCGCCGACACCGCCAGGTTGGGCCACGGGCAGATCCACTGCGCCGTGCGTTGGAACACCTTGAGCTGCTTGACTTTTCCACCCAACTCGGCGGTGATCTGCACGCCGGTGGAACCGGTGCCGATGAGCCCGATGCGCTTGTCGGGCAACGAGACCGAGTGATCCCACCGGGACGTGTGGAACATCGGACCGGCGAAGGTGTCCAGCCCGTCGATGTCGGGGTAGCGCGGGATCCGCAGCACACCGGTCGCGGTGATCAGGATGTCGAACGCCTCCTCACCGGCGGCGGTGCGCACCCACCACCGGCTGTCGCGGCGCGCCGCCGCGGTGACGTCGGTGCCGAACCGGATGTGGCGGCGCAGACCGCGCTCGGTGGCCACCTGGCGGAAGTACTGCTGGACCTCCGACCCGGGCGGAAGCATGTGCGACCACTCGGGATTGGGCCGGAACGAATAGCTGTAGTACCGCGACGGGATGTCACACGTCAGGCCCGGGTAGGTGTTGTCGCGCCAGGTGCCGCCGACCTCGTCGGCCTGTTCGAAAATCGTGAAGTCCTCGACGCCGGCGTTCTGCAGCTTGACGGCCATGCACAGCCCCGACATCCCGGCGCCGATGATCGCGACCTTGACGTTCATGCCGAACCCCCTTGCGCAGGTGCGACGTTACTCCGCGGCGCCGGGTTGGATACCGGGAATCGCGGGCTATCCGGCGGTGACGAAACCCTGCCCGACCATCCAGTCCCGGGCCACCACACTGGGGTCACGGCCTTCGACGTCGACCTGTTTGTTCATTTCCATGATCGCCTCGTTGGTCAGCGCGGCGGTCACCGGTGCGGTGACGTCGGCGATCTCGGGATGGGCGTCGAAGAAGTCACGTTTCATCGTCACCGACGGGTTGTAGTGGGCGAAGAATTGTTTGTCGTCGGTCAGCACGGTCAGGTCCAGCGCGGCGATCCGGCCGTCGGTGGTGAACACCTCCCCGAAGTCGCACTGGGTGCCGTCGGCGGTGGCCTGGTAGATGATGCCCACCTGCAGGATCGGTGTCTGGGCGCGGGCCGGGTCGAAACCGTAGGCGGCGGCCATCCCCGGGAAGCCGTCCTGGCGGGCCCGGAACTCGGTGTCCACGCAGGTGCGCGCGGCGGCGGGATCACGCGCCACCAGTGCGGCGTAGTCCGACAGCGTGCGCACCCCGGTGCGTTCGACGGTCTGCGTGCTGGCCGCGAGCGCGTAGGTGTCGTCCATCGGGCCGGGCTCCAGCCACACCATGTCGTTGCGGGCCAGGTCTTCGTCGCGCACGGCCTCGAACTGGGCGCGGGTGTCCGGGATCGGCTTCTCGTGGCCCAGGTAGTTGATCCAGGCGTTGCCGGTGAACTCGTAGGCGACGTCGACCTGCCCGGAAAGCTGTGCCTCCCTGGTGCTTCTGGACCCGACGATGCCGGTGAGGTCACGGACCTCGGCGCCGGCGGCCGCGAGGGTGAACTGCAAGATGTAGCCGAGGATGACCTGCTCGGTGTACTCCTTGGACCCGACGGTGATCGTGACACCGGCCAGGCCCGGGGTGGGCTGGATCGACGCCGGCCCCACCAGCAGTGGTACCGTGCTGCCCGAGCCGAGCCCGCACGCCGACAGCAGCGTGACCAGAGCGGTGGCCAGGGGGACGGTCAGCGCGGTGGCCAGACGCCGGCGGATCACCGCAGCCCCTTGGGGTTGAGGAAGAACTCGGCGAGCCCGCCCAGCCAGTCGACCAGCAGCGCCAGGCACACCGCCAGCACGCTGCCCAGGATCAGCGTCACGTTGTCCTGCAGCTTGTAGCCGGTGTCGATCAGGATGCCCAACCCGCCGGCGTTGACCAGGAACGACAGGGTCGCAGTGCCCACGGCCAGCACCAGGGAGGTGCGCAGGCCGGCCAGGATGTAGGGCACCGCCAGCGGCAGCTCGACGCGCAGCAGCACGGCCCCGCGGGACATGCCCAGACCGAGGCCGGCGTCGAGCAGCGGCCGGTCCACCTGGTCAATGCCGAGGATGGTGCTCGACAGCACCGGCAGCAGGGAGTGCAGCGCGATCGGCAGCACCCCGATCCAGAACCCGGTGGTGGCGGTCAGCAGGAACAGCAGCACCAGCAGGCCTATTGCCGGTGCCGCCTGACCGATATTGGCGATGCCGATCGCCAATGGGCGCAACGCTTTTGCACTGGGCCGCGTGACCAGTACACCGAGCGGGACGCCGATGAGCAGCACCATCGCGGTGACCGCCGCGGTGATCATCAGGTGCTGCCAGATCAGCGTGGCGACGTTGCCGGGGTTGATGTTCTCCCGCTGGGTGGCGGTCAGGTCCCGGTTGAACGCCCAGAACACCACGGCCGCCGCCACGGCGAGCACCAGCACCGGCTGGATGAACAGCCGGACCCGCTCGGCGGGGGTGGTCGCCGGCGCCCCGGCGGGCTCGTCGGTCCGGACCTCGGCGACCTCGCTCACGACGCGTCGGCCTCCACGCGCAACCGGGTGATGGTGTCGATCAGGGTCTCCAGCGTCACGACCCCGGCGTAGCGGCCTCCGGTGCCGACGACCACCGCCGACGCGTGCTGCTCGGCCAGGATCGCCTCGAGCGCGTCCTCCAGCGTCGACTGCGTGCTCACCAGGCCGAGCGGTTCGACCGCCGCCGGCAGCGACCTGGCCTGCCGCAGCCGGTATTCCCGGACCCAACTGACCGGCCGCTGCCGCTCGTCGAGCACCACCGCCCAGTCATAGTCGCTGTCGGCGATCACGTTCCGCACGTGCTCGACGGTGTCGGTGCGCCGCACCGACGGCCGCGATTCCAGCTCAACCTCCTTGACCCGCAGCAGGCCGAGCTGGCGCAGCGACGCACCGGAGCCGACGAACCCGGCCACCGTGTCGTCGGCCGGGCTGGCGAGGATGTTCTGCGGGGTGTCGTACTGCAGCACGGTGGACTGCGGGCCCAGCACCGCGATGCGGTCCCCGAGCTTGATCGCCTCGCCGAAGTCGTGGGTCACGAACACGATGGTCTTGCGGAGCTCTTCCTGCAGCCGTAGCAGTTCGTCCTGCAGCGTGCTACGGGTGATCGGGTCGACCGCACCGAACGGCTCGTCCATCAGCAGCACCGGCGGGTCGGCGGCCAGCGCGCGGGCCACCCCCACCCGCTGCTGCTGCCCGCCGGAGAGCTGGCGCGGATAGCGCTGCGCGTACTGCGCCGGCTCCAGTCCGACCAGGTCGAGCAGTTCGTCCACCCGCTCGTCGATGCGCCTGCGGTCCCAGCCCAACAGGCCGGGCACCAGGGCGACGTTCTGCCGGATCGTCATGTGCGGGAACAGCCCGGCCTGCTGGATGGCGTAGCCGATCGAGCGGCGCAACTCCGTGGGCTTGATCGACAGCGCATCCTTCTCGCCGATGAGGATGCGCCCCGACGTCGGCTCGATGAGCCGGTTGATCATCCGCATCGTGGTGGTCTTGCCGCAGCCCGACGGGCCGACGAAGATCACGATCTCCCCCGCCGGGATGTCCAGGCAGACGTCGTGCACGGCCGGGGTGCGGGCCCCGGGGAACGTCTTGGAGACGTGGTCGAGTTCGATGCGCACGCCGGTCGGATCAGCGGATTGTTCTGTCACCGTAGGCCTTTCGAAGTGGTGAGGCGGCCGAGCAGCACCAGGGCGGCGTCGAGGGCCAGGGCCAGCACCACGATGAGCAGGGTGCCGGTGAGCGCCATCGGCAGTGCGGTGGGGCTGCCGACGCGCGCCAACCCGGCGAAGATCAGGTTGCCCAGCCCCGGCCCCTTGACGTAGGCGGCGATCGCCAGCACCCCCATCGCCATCTGGGTGGACAGCCGCATGGCCGACAGGATCGCCGGCCACACCAACCGCAGCTCCACCCGGCGCAGGGTGCCCAGCCGACTCATGCCGATCCCGCGAGCGGCATCGGTCAGCGCCGGATCGACAGCGCGCAGGCCGACGATGGTGTTGCGGATGATCGGCAGCAGCGAGTACAGCACCAGCGCCGTGATGCTGGGCACCACGCCGAGCCCGAACAGCGGGATCAGCAGGCCCAGCAGGGCGAACGCCGGGACGGTGAGGATGACGCTGGAGGTGGCGGTGGCCAGGTTGGCCGCCAGCGCGTTGCGGTGCGTGGCCACCCCGATCGCCACGCCGAGCACCGTCGCGATCAGCACGCTCTGCACCACCGCGCTGACGTGCTGATACGAGTCGAAGATCAGCTGGGAATGGTGGGTCGAGATGTAGTCCCAGAGGGATCCCAACATCGTCACCGCGCCGCCCTCACGCGGCGCCTGGTACCCGCCTCCCGGGTCCTCGAAACCCGGCTCGTTCGATTCGCGGTGAATCTAAGCATTGGCCGATGCCGCCCCGGCGGCCATTGTTCCGGCATCGCACATCGTGTTCTCGGAGGTGAGTCAGCTGTCGTCGCTACAGGTGGTCAAGCTCGGCGCCGTCATCGGTGCCCGCATCGACGGAGTCCGGATCGCGGACGGGATCGACCCGGCCACGGCCGCGCAGATCAACGCCGCGCTGCTGGAACACAAGGTGATCTTCTTCCGCGGCCAGCACGACCTCGACGACGAGGGCCAGCTGGCGTTCGCACGGGCGCTGGGCACGCCGACCACCGCGCATCCGACGGTCACCTCGCGCGGCACCACGGTGCTGCCGATCGACTCCCGCTACGACAAGGCCAACAGCTGGCACACCGACGTCACGTTCGTCGACCGCATCCCGAAGGCGTCGCTGCTGCGGGCGGTCACGTTGCCGCCCTACGGCGGGACCACGACCTGGGCCTCCACCGAGGCCGCCTACGACCGGCTGCCCGACCCGCTGCGCGCCCTGGTCGAGAACCTGTGGGCGGTGCACACCAACGCCTACGACTACGCGGGTGACCTCGACAGCCGCTTCGAGCAGCTCGACGACACCGAACGCCAGTACCGCGAGGAGTTCGTCTCGGACTACTACGAGACCGAACACCCGGTGGTGCGGGTGCATCCCGAGACAGGCAAGCGGGTGCTGCTGCTCGGCCACTTCGTCAAGCACTTCGTCGGGCTGGGCCAGGCCGAGTCCGGCACGCTGTTCCAGCTGCTGCAGCACCGGATCACCAAGCTGGAGCACACCGTTCGGTGGAACTGGGAGCTCGGCGATCTCGCGGTGTGGGACAACCGGGCCACCCAGCATTACGCGGTCGCCGACTACGACAACCAGTTCCGGCGGCTCAGCCGGGTCACGCTGGCCGGCGACATCCCCGTCGACGTGTACGGTGAGCGCAGCCGGGTGGTCGCCGGCGACGCGTCCGGCTACTCCGATGTGGTGACACCGATCCGACTGGCCAGCTAGGGCTCACAGCCGGTACATCTCCCGCGACATCCGGGCCGACTCGATGAAGTCGTAGTGCTTCGGGTAACGCCTTGGCGGATCGCCCTTTTCGGGTGACGCGAAGAATGTCCGCAGCACCTCGCGAAGGCGGCGACGGCGCACCGGCGGGGCGAGCGCCACCGTGGTGGCCAGCAGCACCTCCTCTTCGGTGATCAGGGTGGTGCCCTGCGTGGGATCGGCCTTGATCACCCGGCCGCCATGCCCCGGCCGCGGTGCGGCGCTGGGACCCGTTGCCAACTCGGTCATTTCGATCACTCCCCGTGTGGTGATGGAGGGTGCCCGGCCCCGCCGAGCCCCGATGCTTCAAAGCTAGGAACAAATACCCTGCTCAACACGGGTAGTGCGGTACTCGACTCCGCAGTTACGGGCACGCTGATTACGTATCCGCGACCCCTCTCTACCTAGCCGGCCCCGGCGCAGCACTCTGACCTGCCAATACCTCTGTATGGCGGGCTCACGAGGGCTTTGGCGCGGTGGTGGCGCCGCCGCCCGCGGCGTCCCAGCAACCTCCCGGTGGCACCGAGAGTGCGCCGCGGGCAAGCGAGTACGGTGAGGGGATGGTCAGGGCACGAGAGGACGACGCCTGCCCCGGAGCGCTGCAGACCCACCGGGCCGCCGACGGCGAGCTGGCGCGGATCCGGTTGCCGGGCGGGATGATCACCGCCGGGCAGCTGGGCGCGATCGCGTCGGCGGCGATCGAGTTCGGCTCGCCCGAGCTGGAATTGACCTCCCGGGGCAACATCCAGATCCGTGCGGTCCGCGACACCGTCGCGGTCGCCGACCGCCTCGCCGCGGCCGGGTTGCTGCCGTCGGCCAGCCACGAACGGGTGCGCAACATCGTGGCCTCCCCGCTGTCCGGGCGCAGCGGCGGACAGCGCGACGTCAGGGCTGTGGTGACCGCGCTGGACGCGGCGCTGCAACGGGAACCGGCGCTCGCGGCGCTGCCCGGCCGGTTCCTGTTCGGCGTCGACGACGGCCGTGGCGATGTGTCGGGCCTGGGCGCCGACGCCGGCGTCCACGCCGTCGACGAAACCCGGTTCGCAATCACGCTTTCCGGCCGCGACACCGGCGTGCGGATCGCCTGGGACGACGCCGTCCCGACACTGCTGGCCATCGCGGGCCGCTTCCAGGTGATCCGCGGAAAGGCTTGGCGCGTAAGCGAACTCGATGATCCGACGGTGCTGCTGGACAACGCGGCCGCCGGACCGGGTTGGCCGGCCCGGACCCGTCCACCGGTGGGGTGGATCACCCAGGACGACGGTCGGGTCGCGCTCGGCGCCGCGGTGCCGCTGGGTGTCCTCGACGCCGAGGTGGCGCGGTTGCTGGCCGCGGTGGAGGCTCCGCTGGCGGTCACCCCGTGGCGGTCGGTGCTGCTCTTCGACCTCGATGAGGGGGTGGCCGACGCCGCGCTGCGGGTGCTCGCACCGATGGGGCTGGTGTTCGACGAGAAGTCGCCGTGGCTGTCGGTGTCGGCCTGCACCGGCAGCCCCGGCTGCGCGCACACCGGCACCGATGTGCGCGCCGCCGCGACGGCCGCGGTGCACGACCCGACCGACGGCCATCGCCACTTCGTGGGCTGCGAGCGGGCCTGCGGCAGCCCGGCCGGCGGTGCGGTCCTGGTGGCGACCGGAGACGGGTTCCGGGTCCGCGGCGCCCACCCGTAGGGTGATCGGGTGCTCGACTACATCCGCGACGCCGGCGAGATCTACCGGCAGTCGTTCGCGACGATCCGCGCCGAGGCGGATCTGTCCCGATTCCCCGGTGACGTGGCGCGGGTGGTGGTCCGGCTGATCCACACCTGCGGGCAGGTCGACGTCACCGAGCACGTGGCGTTCACCGACGACGTCGCGACCAGGGCCGGGGCCGCCCTGGACGCCGGCGCCCCGATCCTGTGCGATTCCTCGATGGTGGCCTCGGGCATCACCCGCTCCCGGCTGCCGGCCGGCAACGAGGTGGTGTCGCTGGTCGCAGACCCGCGCGCCCCGGAGCTGGCCGCCCGGATGGGCACCACCCGCTCGGCGGCCGCGGTGGACCTGTGGGCGGACCGGGTCCCCGGCGCGGTGCTGGCGATCGGCAACGCACCGACCGCGCTGTTCCGGTTGCTCGAGCTCGTCGACGACGGCCTCGCCCCGCCGGCGGCGGTGCTGGGCGGGCCGGTCGGCTTCGTCGGCTCGGCCCAGTCCAAGCAGGAGCTGATCGACCGCCCGCGCGGCATCTCCTATCTGGTGGTGACGGGCCGCCGCGGCGGCAGCGCGATGGCCGCGGCCGCGGTCAACGCGATCGCCTCGGAGGCCGAATGACGGCGACGACGGGCACGCTGTGGGGGGTCGGCCTCGGGCCGGGTGATCCAGAGCTGGTGACGGTCAAGGCCGCCAGAGTGATCGGCGCCGCGGACGTGGTGGCCTATCACAGCGCCCGGCACGGCCGCAGCATCGCGCGCGCGATCGCCGAACCGTACCTGCGGGCCGGGCAGCTCGAGGAACACCTGGTGTATCCGGTGACGACCGAGACCGCCGACCACCCCGGCGGCTATGCCGGCGCGATGGAGGACTTCTACCGCGAGTCCGCCGAGCGCATCGCGGCGCACCTGGCGGCCGGGCGTGACGTCGCGCTGCTGGCCGAGGGTGACCCGCTGTTCTACAGCTCCTACATGCACATGCACACCCGGTTGACCGAGCGCTTCCAGGCGGTGATCATCCCCGGTGTCACCTCGGTCAGCGCGGCGTCGGCGGCGGTGGCCACTCCCCTGGTCCAGGGCGACCAGGTGCTGACGATCCTGCCCGGCACGCTGCCCGCCGACGAGCTGACCCGCCGGCTGTCGGACACCGACGCCGCCGTCGTCCTCAAGCTCGGGCGTTCGTATCCCGCTGTGGCACAAGCACTCGAGGCATCCGGGCGGATCGGCGACGCCTACTACGTGGAGCGGGCCAGCACGCCGGAGCAGCGGGTGCTGCCGGCCGCCGACGTCGACGCCGGCTCGGTGCCGTACTTCTCGCTGACGATGTTGGCCGGCCGTGAGCACCCGCCCGCCCCGGCCGGCTCGGTGGCCGTGGTGGGGCTCGGGCCCGGCGACGCCGAGTGGATGACCCCGCAGAGCCGGCGTGAACTGGCCGCGGCCACCGACCTGATCGGCTACGGCCCCTACCTGGACCGGGTCGGGGTGCGTCCGGGCCAGCGCCGCCACCCCAGCGACAACACCGACGAGCCGGAACGCGCCCGGCTGGCGTGCACGCTGGCCGAACAGGGCCGCAGCGTCGCGGTGGTGTCCTCGGGCGACCCCGGGGTGTTCGCGATGGCGACCGCGGTGCTCGAGGAGGCCAAGCAGTGGCCCGGCGTGTCGGTGCGGGTGATCCCCGCGATGACCGCCGCGCAGGCGGTGGCCAGCCGGGTGGGCGCCCCGCTGGGCCACGACTACGCGGTGATCTCGCTGTCCGACCGGCTCAAGCCGTGGGACGTGATCGCCGACCGGCTGACCGCGGCGGCCCGGGCCGACCTGGTGCTGGCCATCTACAACCCGGCGTCGAAGACCCGGACCTGGCAGGTCGGGGCGATGCGGGACCTGCTGCTGACCTACCGGGACGCCAGCACCCCGGTGGTCATCGGCCGCGACGTGTCCGGCCCGCGGGAATCGGTCACGGTGGTCCGGCTGGCCGACCTGGACCCGGCCGAGGTGGACATGCGCTGCCTGCTGATCGTCGGCTCGTCGCAGACGCAGTGGCAGGCCAGCGTCGACGGCGGCCCGGACCGGGTGTTCACGCCACGGCGCTACCCGCAGAATTGACAGCCGTCGCCAGTCATTGACAGGCGTCAGAAAACCGGGATACGGTCCGCCCGTGCAGCGAGGTCTCCCGGTGCGCTCGCCCACCGACCGGCGCGCGCCGCAGAAGAGCGACCTGCGCCGCGGCGCGATCCTGGAGTCGCTGGACCACCACCTGCGGCTGTCCGGCTTCGAGGGCGTCAACATCGCCGACGTCACCCGGCGCGCCGGCGTCACCCGCTCAGCGTTCTACTTCTACTTCGAGAACAAGGCCGCCGCGGTGGCCGCGCTGCTGGAACCGATGTACCTCGACGGTTTCATCGCCAGCGACATCCTGACCGACCTGACCCGACCGCCGCGACCGCGGATCCGCGCCATGCTGGAGGCGCTGCTGGACACCGTCGACGAGCACCGCTACCTGTTGCGGGCCATGCTCGACGCCCGCGCCGACAGCCCGGCCATCCGCCGGCTCTGGGATGACGCCAGGCGGTCCTTCGTCCCCGCCGTCGCGGCGATGATCGTCGCCGAACGCGACGGCGGGCGCGCACCCGATGGCCCACCAACGGAGGTGATCGCCGACATGTTGCTGGAGTTCAACGACCGGCTGCTCGAGCGCTACACACTTGGCGGACCCCGCGATCGCGAAACCCTGTGCGACGGCGCCGAAGCCGTCTGGGTGGGCACGATCTACGGCCGGGTCGACCAGTGAGCATCCCGCGCGGTCCCGCCGACATCACCGCGGACTGGCTGGGCGCGGTGCTCGGCACCGACGTCGACGACGTCGGCGTCACCGCGATCGGCACCGGCCAGACCGGGGCCACCTACCGGGTGACCGCGACCTATCGCAGCCCGACCGCGCTGCCGACCAGCTTCGCGGTCAAGCTGCCCGCCCAGGACGATGCGGTGCGTGAGCGGGTGGCCCTGGGCTACCGCTCGGAGGTCGACTTCTACTCCACGATCACCACCCACGTCGCGATCCCGGTGCCACACTGCTTCCACAGCGAGATCTCCTCGGATGGAACCGATTTCGTGTTGCTGCTGGCCGACCTGGCGCCCGCGGCCCAGGGTGACCAGATCGCCGGCTGCACACCGGAGGAAGCGGTGCTGGCGGTCGAGGCGCTCGCCGGGCTGCACGGTCCGAGCTGGGGCGATCCGCGCTGGTGCGAGTTGGGATCGATCGTGATGCCCAAACCCGGCGACGAGGCCGCAGCCAACGGCCTCGGCGACATCGCGGTGATGGCGGCCGACATCACGATCGACAAGCTCGGCGGGTCGGTCAGCGCCGAGGACCGCGCCACGCTGACCGCCGCGATGAGCAGGGTGACGCCATGGCTGCTGGCCGAGCCGGGTCGGTTCGCGTTGATGCACGGCGACTACCGGCTCGACAACCTGCTGTTCGATCCCGCCCGCACCGCGGTGACCGTGGTGGACTGGCAGACCGTCGGCGTCGGGCTGCCCGCCCGCGACCTCGCCTACTTCACCGCCACCAGCCTGCTGCCCGAGGTGCGCCCGGCGGTGGAGCACGATCTGGTGGCCCGCTACCACCGGGCGCTGCAGGGCCACGGGGTGACCGGATATGACGCCGAAACCTGTTGGCGTGATTATCGTCTCGGGGTACTGCAGGCGCCGCTGCTGACCACGCTCGGGTTCGCGTTCGCGGTGTCCACCGAACGCGGCGACGAGATGATCTTGACCATGCTGCAGCGCGGCTGCCGGGCGATCCGGGAGCTGGACGCCCTGGAGCTCATCGACTCGTACCCGGCTTCGTCACCGACCACTGGGTGACCGGCATCGCCGGACGCCAGCCGGTGAACGAGCCGACGGGCTCGCCGCGGTAGTGCGCGAACCTGGCGAGTTCCCCGCCGATCTGTGAATGCCACTGCGCCACCACGGCTTCCGACTCCACCGTGACGGCGTTGACCAGCAGCCGGCCACCGGCGGGCAGCCGATCCCAGCAGGCCTGCAGCAGGCCGGGCCGGCTGACCCCGCCGCCGACGAAGATCACCGCCGGGTCGGGCACGAAGGCGAAGCTCTCCGGTGCGTCGAAGCTGACCTCGACGTGCACCCCGAAGGCCAGCGCGTTGCGCGCGATCCGCGCCCGCCGGGCCTCGTTACGCTCGAAGGCCACCGCGCGGCAACCGATCCCGCTACGGCACCACTCCACCGCGATGCTGCCGGAGCCCGACCCGACATCCCAGAGCAGCTCGCCGGGCCGGGGACCGAGCGCGGCCAGGGTGATCGCCCGCATGGGCTGTTTGGTGATCTGCCCGTCGTGGGCGAACGCGTCGTCGGGCAGCGCGCCGGAGCGGCGCTCGTCGGGCAGGTAGCGCACCGCCATCACGTTCAGGTCGTCGACGTCACCGGGCGGTCGGGCCGCCCACTCCCGCGCCGACGATGTACGGCGCAATTCCCTTGGCCCGCCCAGTTGTTCGAGGATCGTCATCTCCGAGTCGCCGCGCCCAGTCTCGGTGAGCAGCCGGGCCAGCTCCGCCGGGCTGGCGTGGTCGCGGGACAGCACGATGGCCTGCCCGCCGCGGCGCACCGCGGTGTGGGCGTCGTAGACCACCAGGCTGATCACCTCGGTGTCCTGCACCGACCAGCCCACCCGCGAACACGCCAGCGTCACCGACGACACGTGCGGCAGCACCGCCACCCGGTCCGCGCCGTGCAACCGGATCAGCGTGCTGCCCACCCCGTGCAGCAGCGGGTCACCGCTGGCCACCACGTGCACGTCGCCGTCTGCGCCGTCGGCCAGCGTCCGCAGCGCGGGCAGCATCGGGCTCGGCCATGCCCGCCTGGCGGCGGTCACGGTCCCGTCGAGCAGGTCTAGCTGCCGCGCCGAGCCGTAAATGACGGTCGCCCTTGTCAATTCGGCGCGCGACGCGGGCGGCAGGCCGGCCATGCCGTCGGCGCCGATGCCGACCACGACGATCATCGCGGCAGCCTCCGCCACACCGCGCGCGGCAGGATCCGCAATACCGCGGCCAACACCGCCAGCCGGGCCGGCACCCACACCACGCTCCGCCCCTTGGCCAGCGCCCGCGCGGCGGCCTCGGCCACCTGCTCGGGGGTGCTCGACAGCGGCGCGGGCGTCATCCCCTCGGTCATCCGGCCGATCACGAAGCCCGGCCGCACCAGCAGCAGGTGCACACCTGAACCGTGCAGCGCGTCGGTCAGCCCGCTGCAGAACCCGTCCAGACCGGCCTTGGCCGAGCCGTACACGTAGTTGGCGCGACGCACCCGCACCCCGGCCACCGACGAGAACGCCACCAGCGTGCCGGTGCCCGCCGCGCGCATTGTGGCGGCCAGCACCGTGAGCAGGCTCACCTGCGCGACGTAGTCGGTGTGCGCGATGGCGGCCGCGTGGGCGGGGTCCTGCTCGGCGCGGGCCTGGTCGCCGAGAATGCCGAACGCCAGGACGGCGGTACCGATCCGGCCGTGCTCGGCGACGACCGCGTCGACCACGCGTTGGTGCGCGGCGAGGTCGTCGGCGTCGAAGGCCACGGTGTGCACCGCCGCGGCGCCGGCCTGGCGCATCGCGGCCACCTCGGCGTTCAGCTCGTCGGGCCGGCGGGCGGCCAGCACCACCGTCGCCCCGCTCGCCAGCCGCCGTGCCAACGCGACCCCGATCTCGCTGCGCCCGCCGAAGACCACCACGACACCGCGCTCCGTGTCCTTCACGGCAGCGATTATCCCCTGCGCTAGCGTGGACCCCGATGGCTACATCCGGTCGCAAGGCCACCACCCGGCTGACCAACGACGCGTTGGCGTTCCTGACCGAACGCCATCTGGCGATGCTGACCACGCTGCGCTCGGACCAGTCCCCGCACGTGGTGGCGGTGGGCTTCACGTTCGATCCGGCCACCCACATCGCGCGGGTGATCACCACCGGCGGCTCGCAGAAGGCCGTCAACGCCGAGCAGCGCGGGGTGGCGGTGCTCAGCCAGGTCGACGGTGCCCGCTGGCTGTCGCTGGAGGGCAAGGCCACGGTGCGCACCGAGATCGACGCGGTGCGCGACGCGGAGCTGCGCTATGCCCAGCGGTACCGCACGCCGCGCCCCAACCCGAAACGGGTGGTGATCGAGGTCCGGGTGGAGCGGGTGCTCGGCTCGTCGGGTCTGCTGGACCGCGGCACGGACTGACCGGCCGGGTCAGGGCAGCGGCACCACCACGAGGTCGTGCGGGCGGCCGTTCACCGATTCGGCCCCGTCGGCGGTGACGATCACGATGTCCTCGATCCGCGCGCCCCACCGGCCCGGGAAGTAGATGCCCGGCTCCACCGAGAACGCCATGCCCTCGGCCAGCGGCAGCGCGTTGCCGGCCACGATGTAGGGCTCCTCGTGCACCGACAGGCCGATGCCGTGGCCGGTGCGGTGCACGAACGCCTCGGCCAGGCCCTCGGCGGCCAGCACCTCGCGGGCCGTTGCGTCGACGTGTTCGGCGGTGACGCCGGGTCGCACCACCTCGACCGCGGCGCGCTGCGCGCGCTGCAGCACCGCGTACTGCCGGGCCACCTCGGGATCGGGGTCGCCGAGGCTGTAGGTGCGGGTGGAGTCGGAGTTGTAGCCCGGGTCGTACGGGCCGCCGATGTCGACGACGACGATGTCACCGGCCTGCAGTTCACGCTCCGAGCACTCGTGGTGCGGATCGGCACCGTGCGGCCCGGACCCGACGATGATGAATCCCACCTCCGAATGCCCTTCGGCCACAATAGCTTCGGCAATGTCGGCGGCGACCTGCGCTTCGGTGCGCCCAGGGGCGAGGAACTCGGGCACCCGGGCGTGCACCCGGTCGATGGCCGCGCCGGCCTTACGCAGCGCGTCGATCTCGGCGGGGTCCTTGACCATCCGCAGCGTGCGTAGCACCTCGGTGGCCAGCACCGGGACCACACCGAGCACCTCGGCGAGCGGCAGCAGGTGCAGGGCGGGCATCGAATCGGTGACCGCGACGGCCGGTGTCCCGCCGCCGAACGCGTCGGCCACCACCGCGTAGGGGTCCTCACCGTCGACCCAATCACGCACCGCGACACCGAGTTCGGGCACCGCGGAGCCCTCGAGCGACGCCAGCTCCAGTCGCGGCACCACGATCGTCGGGTCCCCGGTCGCCGGCAGCACCAGCGCGGTCAGCCGTTCGAAGGTCTGCGCCCGGGAGCCGACCAGGTAGCGCAGGTCGTAGCCGGGGGTGATGATCAGCCCGGCCAGTCCGGCCTGGCCTGCTGCCGCCGCGGCGGCGGCGATCCGCCGGGCGTACACGTCGGTGCTGAAACGGCTTTCGGTCATGGACCCAGGCTAGTGCGAGCCGGCGCCGGAAGGGCGACTGGCAGGATGACACGCATGACCCAGGCTCCCCTGCTCCTGCTCGACGGCGCCAGCATGTGGTTTCGCTCCTTCTTCGGGGTGCCGTCGTCGATCACCGCGCCGGACGGGCGGCCGGTGAACGCGCTGCGGGGGTTCCTAGACGCCGTCGCGACGGTGATCACCCGGGAGCGTCCGCACCGGCTGGTGGTGTGCCGCGACGACGACTGGCGCCCGCAGTGGCGGGTGGACCTGATCCCGTCGTACAAGGCGCACCGGGTCGCCGTCCCGGCCGACGAAGCGGGCCCGGCCACCGACGTCGACGTCGAGGAGGTGCCCGACGAGCTGACCCCGCAGGTGGACATGATCTTCGAGATCCTCGACGCGTTCGGCATCGCCACCGCGGGCGCACCCCAAGCCGAGGCCGACGACGTGCTGGGCACGCTGACCGAGCGGGAGCGCCGCGACCCGGTGGTGGTGGTCAGCGGGGACCGGGACCTGCTGCAGCTGGTGCGCGACGAACCGGTGCCGGTGCGGGTGCTCTACCTGGGCCGCGGGCTGGCCAAGGCGGTCACCTACGGCCCGGTCGAGGTGGCCCAGACCTACGGGGTGCCGGTGCACCGGGCCGGGCCGGCGTACGCGGAGCTGGCGCTGCTGCGCGGCGACCCGTCCGACGGGCTGCCCGGGGTACCGGGGATCGGCGAGAAGACCGCGGCGACGCTGCTGGCCCAGCACGGTTCGCTGGAGCAGATCCTGGCCGCCGCCCACGACCCGAAGTCGAAACTGGCCAAGGCGCACCGCACCAAGCTGCTGGCGGCCGCCGATTACCTCGAACGGGCCGGGCCGGTGGTGCGGGTGGCCGGTGACGCCGACGTCGACTTCTCCACCGATGGCGACATGCTGCCGCTGGCCGCCCGCGATCCCCGCCGGGTCGTCGAACTCGCCGAACGCTACGGCGTGTCGTCGTCGATCGGGCGGCTGCAGAAGGCGCTCGACGCACTGCCGGGCTGACGCCGCCTCGCCGACGGCCGCCTACTTCGGGCGGCCCACCTCGTAGGTGCCGTTGTCGTCCTGGAACGTCACCGTCACCTGGCGTTTGGTGCCGTCGATGCTGACCTCGCAGTTGAAGGTCTCACCCTTCTTGACCGTTGGGCTGACCCCGTCGTTGCACCGCACGTCGTTGACGTTCTTGGCGCCGTAGCCGTTGGTCTCGTCGGTGAGGATCCGCTCGACGCCGGCCTGGGCGGCGTTGATGTCGAGCTTCGTGGTGACGAAGAAGCCGGGCTTCCAGAAGCCCAGCACCAGCACGACGCCGACGATCACCGCGGCGAGCAGACCGATCACGCCGCCGATGACGGCCAGTGAGCGCTTGGATCCCTCGTCGGGTCCGGGCGTGGGATAGCCGGGGGCGCCGGGGAACTGGCCGTACTGACCGGGCTGCTGCCCGTACTGGGCGGTCTGTTGCTGGTCGTACTGGGTCGGCTGCTGACCGTACTGCTGGGGATAGCCGGCCGGCTGGCTGTACTGGCCGGGCGGCGGGTAGCCGGCCGGGCTGTACTGGGTGGGCTGCTGGCCGTAGGGGTCGGCGGCCGGATACTGCTGCGGCGTGTACGTCGGCGGCTGCGTGGGCTGCTGGTACTGCGGATACTGCTGCGGGGTGTAGGCAGGCGGCGGTTGCCACGCCGGCTGCTCGGTCCCCGGTGTGGGCGGCTGCCAGCCGGAGTTGTCGGCCGTCGGCTGATCAGTACCGGGCTCGGGCTGCTGACCCGGCCACGGTTGCGTGGGGTCAGGTCCCTGCGGTCCGCTCATCTCTCTCCTCGGGTCATCCGCGGCTGATATGCCGGTGGGGGGCCGGTCTGTGGCCTGTTGGCACCACACACTACCCGGCATCAACGGCGACAACGCCGCGCCGAACGTCGTTGATCGCGCGTTTCGCGGTGGCCCGCAGAGCCGGCGACGGGGCCGCGTTGCGGACCTGGTCGGCCAGGTCGAGCACCTGCCGGCACCAGCGCACGAAATCCCCCGCCGACATGGCTGAATCGCCGCCGGGGCGGCCCGCCGCGGCGAGCGCGGTCGCGAGGTCCCCGGTCCTGGCCCACTGGTAGATCGCCGCGACGAACCCGTCGTCGGGCTCTCGGCTCTGGGTGATCCGGTGTCTTTGCTCGTCGGCGCGGATCTCGGTCCACAGCCGGCGGGTCTGGTTCAGCGCCCGGCGCAGCCGCCCGGTGGGCACGTCGGCGCCGTCGGCCCCGGAATAGCCGTCGCGGCGCGACTCGTAGAGCACCGACGACAGCGCCGCAGCCAGCTCGGCGGCGTCCAGCTCGTCCCAGATCCCCGACCGCAGGCATTCGGCGACCAGCAGGTCGCTCTCGCTGTAGATGCGGGCCAGCAGCCGGCCCGCGTCGGTGACCGACCGGACGTCACCGTCGGTGATGGCGGCGTCGGGGGCGTCGGTGATGTCCTGCCCGGTGGAGTCAGCGTCGCGGTGGGTGATGAATCCGCGTTCGGTGAGCAGCACCACGATCCGGTCGAACGTGTGAGCCAGCGAGTTGGTGGCCGCCGCGATCTTCTGCCGCAGCGCGTCGTTGTCGCGTTCGATCTTCAGATAGCGCTCGGCCAGCCGCACCTTGGCCTCCCGGTCGGGCAGCTGGTGGGCGCGGTGGGCCCGCAACCGGGCGCGCAGCGTCGCCAGTTCCGGGTCGACGTCGGGTTCGGGTGCCGGCCCGCTGCGCCGGCCGCGCGGCGCCGGGACCCGCATGCCCGCGGTGGCCGACCGCAGCGCCGACGCCAGGTCTCGGCGGGCCCGCGGATTGCGGTGCTCGACCCGTTTGGGCAGCGCCATGGTGCCGATCGGGCCGGTGGCGCCACCGTAGTCGGCCGACGAGATCCGGCCCGCCCACCGGTGTTCGGAGAGCACCAGGGGCCGGGGGTCGTCGCTGTCCTGCGCCGGTTCGAGCACGACGGCCAGTCCGCTGTGCCGGCCGTTGGTGATCGTGATGATGTCGCCGCGGCGCAGCGCGGCCAGCGCGCCGTTGACGGCCTGGCGGCGCTGCAGCCGCGACGCCCGCGACTGTGCCCGCTCCCGCTGCGAGATCTGGGCCCGCAGCCGGGCGTAGTCCAGCACCGGTGCGTCCCGGCCGCCGAGCTCGGCGGACAGCTCGCCGAGGAGACGTTCGCCGCGCTCCACCCCGCGCACCAGCCCGACGACGGAGCGGTCGGCCTGGTACTGGGCGAACGACCGCTCCAGCAGCCGGTGCGCCTGCTCGGGCCCCATCTGGTGCACCAGGTTGATCGTCATGTTGTAGGTCGGTGCGAACGAGCTGCGCAGCGGGAACGTCCGCGTCGAGGCCAGCCCGGCGACCTCGGCGGGGTCCACGTCAGGGTTCCACAGCACCACGGCGTGGCCCTCGACGTCGATGCCGCGGCGCCCGGCCCGGCCGGTCAGCTGGGTGTACTCCCCCGGCGTCAACGGCATGTGCTGCTCGCCGTTGAACTTCACCAGCCGTTCCAGAACCACGGTGCGCGCCGGCATGTTGATCCCCAAAGCCAGTGTCTCGGTGGCGAACACCGCTTTGACCAAGCCGGCGGTGAACAGCTCCTCGACGGTGTGGCGGAACGTCGGCAGCATACCGGCATGGTGGGCGGCCAGCCCCCGCAGCAGCGCCTCGCGCCATTCGTGGAAGTCCAGCACGATCAGGTCGGAGTCGTCGAGGTCGGCGGTGCGGCGGTCCACGATCTCGGCGATGCGGCGGCGTTCCTCCTCAGTGGTGAGCCGCAGCGAGGACCGCAGGCACTGCTTGACGGCGGCGTCGCAGCCCGCCCTGGAGAAGATGAACGTGATGGCGGGCAACAGGTTCGCCCGCTCCAGCACCGCGATCACATCGGGGCGCCCGGGCGTGCGGTGCAGGCTGGGCCTGCCGGTACGCCCGCGGCTCCGCGGCTGCCAGTCGGCCAGCCGGTCGGCCTCCAGGCGGTGCGCGATGTGGCGCACCAGCTCCGGGTCCACCAACAGGTCCCGGCCGGCCTTGGCAGGCCCCGAGCCCCGGTAGTCGAACAGGTCCAGCAGTCGCTTGCCGACCATCACGTGCTGCCACAACGGGACCGGCCGGTGTTCGTCGACCACCACCGTGGTGTCGCCGCGCACCGTCTGGATCCAGCCGCCGAACTCCTCGGCGTTGCTGACCGTGGCCGACAGGCTGACCAGCCGCACCTCCTCGGGCAGGTGCAGGATCACCTCCTCCCACACCGCACCGCGCATCCGGTCGGCCAGGAAGTGCACCTCGTCCATCACCACGTACGAAAGTCCATGCAACGCCGGGGAATCCGCGTACAGCATGTTGCGCAGCACCTCGGTGGTCATCACCACCACGTCGGCGTCGCCGTTGATCGACTGATCCCCGGTGAGCAGGCCGATGCGCTCCGGCCCGTAGCGGCGCACCAGGTCGTTGTGCTTCTGGTTGCTCAGGGCCTTGATCGGCGTGGTGTAGAAGCACTTTCGGCCCGCCGCCAGGGCCAGGTGCACGGCGAACTCCCCCACGACGGTCTTGCCGGCCCCGGTCGGCGCGCAGACCAGCACCCCGTGCCCCTGCACCAGCGCCTCGCATCCGCGACGCTGGAATCCGTCCATCGCGAACGGCAGCGCCGCGGCGAACTCGTCGAGAGCAGACCGGTCAGGTTGCGTCGTCATCGACCACCAGCCGCGACGGAGCCGGCACGGCCGAGGGCGCCTCGACGGGCTCCGCCGCGCCGATCGGCGCCGCTTCGTCGTCGGACAGCTCGGCGAGACGGTCTCGGCGGGCCTTTCGCCGGTCGTTGATCCGGGCGATCTGGATGGCCAACTCCAACAGCAGGGTCAGCGCCAACGCCAGCGCCAGCATGGAGAACGGGTCCGAGCCCGGCGTGGCGAACGCGGCGAAGATGAACAGCCCCATGATCAGGCCGCGGCGCCAGGCCTTGAGCCGGTCGTAGGTGAGCACCCCGACCAGGTTCAGCATGATGATCAGCAGCGGGAACTCGAAGCTGATGCCGAACACCAGCAGCAGGTTGATCAGGAACCCGAAGTACTGGTCGCCCGACAGGGCCGTCACCTGCACGTCGCTGCCGACGGTCAGCAGGAAGCCCAACGCCTTGGACAGCACGACGTAGGCCAGCACGGCGCCGGCGATGAACAGCAGCGCGCCCAGGGACACGAACGCCACCGCGAACCGGCGCTCCTTGCGGTACAGGCCCGGGGTGATGAACGCCCACATCTGGTACAGCCACACCGGACAGGCCAGCACCAGACCCGCGGTCAGCCCTACCTTCAGGCGCAGCATGAACTGGTCGAAGGGCGCGGTGGCCAGCAGCCGGCACTGGCCGTCCGGGGCGATCGTCGCGCGCGCCGAATCCGGCAGCGCGCAGTAGGGCCCGCGCAGCCAGTCGCCCAGGCTGGGCAGCCCGAACACCCCATGGCTGTACCACAGGAACCCGAGGATGGTGGTGACCAGCACCACCAGCGCAGAGATCAGCAACCGGCCCCGGAGTTCGGTCAGGTGCTCGACCAACGACATCGTGCCGTCGGGGTTGACCCGCGACCGTCGGCGGCGGGGATCGATTTTCTTGAAAAGTGCGGGTATCTGCACGGAAAGCTGCCTAGGTGCGGCTCACGGGCGCGGCATCAGGACGCGAACGCGGCTCCACGCTCGCCAGCGAAAGGACCGGTCAGGCCGGCCGTCTGTCCGACGACGGCTCGCCCGTCTGGGGCGCCCCGTCCGTGGTGTCGGTGACCCGCTCCGACGTGATCTGCGTCGGGGTCTCCGGCTTGGAGTCGGCCTGCATCTCCTTGATCTCGGACTTGAAGATGCGCATCGACTTGCCCAGCGAGCGCGCCGCATCAGGCAGCTTCTTGGCCCCGAAGAGCAGCACGAACACCGCGATGACGATGACCCAGTGCCACGGTTGTAGACCACCCAATTTGGTTACCTCCAGACGTCTGGCCCGAGTCTACTCGGTCGAGGTGCCCACCCCGACCCGATACGCATCCAGCGCGGCCAGCGCCGACTGCCTGACCTTCTCGGCCAGCGCCGCCGGTTCCCGCACCCGCACCGCCGATCCGAAGCCCAGCACGAACCGGGCCATCCACTGATCGGAGGCGTACGTCATGGCCGCCTCGCAGGACCCGTCCTCGAATTCGCGCAGCACCCGCAACGGGTAGTAGTCGAACATCCATGCCGCCGACGGCGCGACGATCAGCGTGGCGGTGGGCAGCGACGGGTCGGCGGTGTCCGGGTCGAACAGCGACGTGTCCGGGCCCGCCTGCACCGCGGGCGGCGGCGGCGCGGCCGGCTCGTCGAGCACCCGGGCGTCGACGACACGGTCCAGCCGGAACAGCCGTACCCCCTCCGCCGAACGGCACCAGGCCTCCAGGTAGCTGTGGTCGGCGACCAGGACCACCCGGATCGGGTCGACGACCCGGCTGGACAGCACGTCGTGGGAGGCCGAGTAGTACTCGATGGCCAGCGCCCGGTCGGTGCGCACCGCGGTCCGCACCGCCGCGGCGGCCTCGCTCTCCACCGGCGCGGGTTCGTCGACCGCGGCACCCTCCGGAGCGTGTCCGGCCCGGCCTGCCGCCGACTCGATCTTGGCGATCGCGCTGCGCGCCGCCTCCGGGTCGACCATGCCGGGCACGTCCACCAGCGCGCGCAGCGCCACCAGCACGCCGGTGGCCTCCCGCGAGGTCAACCGCAGCGGGTGGTCGATACCGGCGGAGAACGTGACCTCGATGGTGTCGCCGGAGAACTCGAAGTCGATCAGATCGCCCGGCCCGTAGCCGGGCAGCCCGCACATCCACAGCTGGTTGAGGTCGTCCTGCAGCTGCTTGACGCTGACCCCGAGATCCGAGGCCGCCTCCGCGTAGGTGATCCGCGGGTTGGCCTGGAAGTACGGCACCATGTTCAGCAACCGCACCAGCCGGGTGCTCACGGTACTCATGCGCGATCCGCCTTCGCTTCTCGCTGGCCGCTCACGCGCGATCCACCTCCATGCTCGCCTGCGCCTGCAACCGGGCGATGACATCCTCGCGCAGCGACTCCGGTTCCAGCGCCACCGCGTCGGCGCCGTAGCTGGCGACCTCGCGGGCCAGCCGGTCGAACATCCCGATGTCCAGCGTGATCTCCTCGCCCCCGCGGCCGCCCAGGGTGCGCGGGCCGACGACGGTGCCGCGCCGGCGCAGCGCGGTCGCCCGGCCCTCGGCCACCCACACCCGGGCCTGCCCGGTCGCCGGCCAGTCACCGACCACCCGGGCCACGATCTCGCGCAGGTTCACCCCGGCGGGTCTGCCGACCGCGCCGGCCGGCCCGATCGCGGTGACCTCCGCGCCGATCCGGGACAGCCGGAATGTGCGCACCGCGTCGCGGTCCCGGTCGTGCCCGACCAGGTACCAGCGCCCACGGTGGGTCACCACACCCCACGGCTCCACGGTGCGGGTGACGTAGGGCTCGCTGCGCGACGGGCGGTGCGAGAACTGCACGACCCGCCCGGAATCGATGGCCGACAACAGGATCTCGAGGACCTCCTCCGAGCCGCGCAGGCCGGGCAGCGCGGCGGTCGAGGTGATCGCCACGTCGTCGTCGCCGGCCTCGATGTCCACACCGGCGGCACGCAGCTTCAGCAACGCACCCTGGGTCACCGTGATCAGCTCCGGCGACTCCCACAGCTGGGTGGCGACCGCGACGGCGGCGGCCTCGTCGGCGGTCAGCTCGACCGCGGGCAGCGCGTAGGCCTCCCGGCTGATGCGGTAGCCCTCGGTCGGATCGGTCGGCGACACCCGGCCGGTCTCCAGCGGGATGCCCAGGTCGCGCAGCTCGTTCTTGTCGCGTTCGAACATCCGGGAGAACGCCTCGTCGCTGGCGGCGGGGTAGCCGTAGACGGTGGCGCGGATCCGGTCGGCGGTGATGAACGTGCGCGTCGAGAGCAGCGCGATCACGAGGTTCATCAGCCGTTCGACTTTGGAGATCACCACGGCTACGAGCTTAAGGCGCCCGGCGGATCCCGCTCGACAGGCGATGACCGCGTGCGCGTCGAAATCCGAGTTTTGTCACCGAAATGCCAGTGGCCGCCTGCAGAAGTCGGATCTCGTCGCCGTTGGACTCGACGCGGCTCACATCGAGGCGATGAGCCGCTTGACCCGTTCGTCGACGGACCGGAACGGGTCCTTGCACAGCACGGTGCGCTGCGCCTGGTCGTTGAGCTTGAGGTGCACCCAGTCGACGGTGAAATCGCGGCCGGCCTCCTGTGCGGCGCTGATGAACTCGCCGCGCAGCTTGGCCCGGGTGGTCTGCGGCGGGGTGTTGACCGCGGCCTCGATCTCCTCGTCGGTGGTGATCCGGGCCGCCAGCCCCTTGCGCTGCAGCAGGTCGAAGACGCCACGGCCGCGCTTGATGTCGTGGTAGGCCAGGTCGAGCTGGCTGATCTTCGGGTCGGAGAGCTCCATGTTGTCGCGCTCCTGGTACCGCTGGAACAGCTTGCGCTTGATCACCCAGTCGATCTCGGTGTCGACCTTGGCGAAGTCCTGGCTCTCCACCGCGTCGAGCTGCCGGCCCCACAGGTCGACGACCTGGGAGATCTGCGGGTTGGGCTCCCGGGTCTGCAGGTAGTCCACCGCGCGGGCGTAGTACTCGCGCTGGATGTCCAGCGCGCTGGCCTGCCGCCCGCCGGCCAACCGCACCGGGCGGCGGCCGGTCAGGTCGTGGCTGACCTCGCGGATGGCCCGGATCGGGTTGTCCAGCGAGAAGTCCCGGAACGCGACGCCGGCCTCGATCATCTCCAGCACCAGCGACGCCGACCCGACCTTGAGCATCGTGGTGGACTCGCACATGTTGGAGTCGCCGACGATGACGTGCAGCCGGCGGTACTTCTCGGCGTCGGCGTGCGGTTCGTCGCGGGTGTTGATGATCGGGCGCGATCGGGTCGTCGCCGAGGAGACGCCCTCCCAGATGTGCTCGGCGCGCTGGCTCAGGCAGAACGTGGCGGCCTTCGGCGTCTGCAGCACCTTGCCCGCGCCGCAGATCAGCTGGCGGGTGACCAGGAACGGCAGCAGCACATCGGAGATGCGGGAGAACTCGCCGGCGCGCACGATCAGATAGTTCTCGTGGCAGCCATAGGAGTTGCCCGCCGAATCGGTGTTGTTCTTGAACAGGTAGATGTCGCCGCCGATGCCCTCGTCGGCCAGCCGCTGCTCGGCGTCGATCAGAAGGTCTTCGAGCACCCGCTCCCCCGCCCGATCATGGGTGACCAGCTGCGTGAGGTTGTCGCATTCGGCGGTGGCGTACTCGGGGTGGCTGCCCACGTCGAGGTACAACCGCGCACCGTTGCGGAGGAAGACGTTGCTGCTGCGTCCCCACGACACCACCCGCCGGAACAGGTAGCGGGCCACCTCGTCCGGGCTCAGGCGGCGATGCCAGTGGAACGTGCAGGTGACACCGAATTCGGTCTCGATGCCCATGATTCGTCGCTGCACCTCATCGAGACTACTGGTTGCCGGGCGGGTGCGGTGCCCGGACCACGCCGAAGGCCTGTGGATAACCCGGGCGGCGAGGGCCTGGAATCTGCCAGCATGAGCCATGGGGGAAATCGCACACGTCGACCTCGACGGGCTGCGCGGCGTCGCCGACCGGCTCGCGGCGGCGGCCGACGACATCGACGACATCCGCTGGCCCGAGCTGGAATCCGGGGCGTTGCCCGGCTCGGCCGTCAGTGCCGCGGTGCGCCCGGGGTGGCCCGCCGGGCCGGTGGGTGAGCTCGCCGCGAGCCTGCGGGACTGGGCAGCGGCGGCCCGGTCGAGCGCCGACGCGTTCGAGCGCACCGACAGCGCCAACGGCGACCGGTTCGCGCCGCGGTGAACCCGCCGACCGTCGCGGCGGCCCGCGCCTGGCGCCCGGACGCGCTGCACCGGCTGGCCGACGGCTGGGACGCCGCGGCCCGGGACCTGGCCGGTCGCGTCGAGGACGTGGTGGCCGACGCCGAACGCAGCCGCGGCTACTGGACCGGTGACGCCGCCGACGCGGCCCGCGGGCAGGCCGGGCGCATCGCCGCCGACGCCGACGCGGTGGTGCGCAGCCTGATCACCGCGTCGGTGGCCGCCCACGACGGCGCCGAGCAGATCGGGCGGACCCGCGAGGCCGTCCTCACGCTGGTCGAGGGCGCCGAGGCCGACGGGTTCGTCGTCGGCGACGACGGCTCGGTCGGCGTCGGCGCGGATCCCCAGCCGCTGCTGGTGCTGCTGGCCGGCGGCGACGCGGCCACCGCCGAGGTGCTACTGGCCGAGCGGGCCGAGACGCTGGGCGCGCAGCTCGCCGACGCGCTGGCCCGGCTCGGGCGCGCCGACTCCGACGCGGCCGCCGACATCACCGCGGCCTTCGACACCGCCCGGGTGCCGCCGGCGGCGACGGTGCCCGCCGGCGCATGGCCGGTGCAGGCCGCCGACGTGGTGGCCGGCTGGCCGTCGATGAGCCAGGACCGGATCGCCGCGCAGATCGCGGCGATGACCCCAGAGCAGCGGGACCGGCTGATCGCCGAATTCCCCCGCCAGGTCGGCAACACCGACGGCGTGCCCTGGCCGATGCGGGTGGCGGCCAACCGGCTCAACATCGCCTCGGCGATCGCCGCGGAGAGCGGGACCGACCCCCAATCGCGGCGGCGCACCGATTTCTACCGGGGCCTGCTCGCCGAGACCGACGACCCGGCGGGCGGCAACGCGCGGGTGCCGCGGCAGATCCTCGCGTTCGACCCGCACCGCGCGTCGCTCGTCGAACTCAATGGCCGGCTCGCCGACGCCCGCAGCGTCGCGGTGCTCGTCCCCGGGGTGAACACCACGATCGAGGGCTCGGCGGCCAACACCGCGACCGCGCGCCGCTTCGTCGCAGCCACCGGCGGCGACGTCGCCGTCATCACCTACCTCGGCGGCCCGTTCCCGCAGGTGCACAACCCGGCGGCGGTGTTCTACGACGCCGCCGACCCGGCCTTCGCGCTGCAGATGGCGCCGCGGCTGGTGGCGTTCAGCGAGGACGTCGACCGGGCCGTGCCCGCCGGGGTCCCGGTCACGGTGATCGGCCACTCCTACGGCGGGTCGATCGTCGGCACCGCCGAGACCATGGGGCTGACCTCGGACCGGACCCTGTTCCTGGCCGCGGCGGGAGCCGGTGTGGGCGTTGACGATCCGGGTGACTGGCACAACCGCAACCCCGAGGTGCTGCGGTTCTCGATGACCGCGCCCGGCGATTTCATCGAGTTGGTCCAGGGCATCCCCGGCGGTCCGCACGGCGCCGACCCCGACGAGATGCCCGGGGTGATCCGGTTGAGCACCGGGCACTACGACGACGGCGGGCCGGTAGCCGGCTGGGGCGCCCACAGCGGCATGCTGAACCGGGATTCGGACGCGTGGCGCAGCATCCTGGCCGTCCTCGCCGGGGAGACGCCGGAGCTGCCGCGGGCCGGCTGAGCGTTACGAGTCCGTCGACTCGGGCTTCTCCTCGGCCGCCTCACCGGAATCTGCCTGCGGCAGCAGCGCTTCCAGCGCCGGACCGGTGATGCGGCGGAACGCCCGGCGCGGCCGGTTGGCGTCGAGGATGGCGACCTCGAGCGTCGCGGGACCCAGCGTGCGCGGCTCGGCGCCGTTGGCACTGGTGCTCAGCGCGCCCACCGCGATGGACACCGCATCGGCCAGGCCGGCGTTCTCCGCGTAGGACTCGTTCAGCGCCGCGACGATCGGCTCGGTGGTGCCGCCCATCACCACGAAGTGCGGCTCGTCGGCGATCGACCCGTCGTAGGTGATCCGGTACAGCTCAGGGGCTTTGGACTCGCCGTAGTGCGCAACCTCGGCGACGCACAACTCCACCTCGTAGGGCTTGGCCTGCTCGGTGAAGATGGTGCCCAGCGTCTGGGCGTAGACGTTGGCCAGCTGCCGGCCGGTCACGTCGCGGCGGGAGTACGCATACCCCTGGGTGTCGGCGAACCGGATGCCGCCGCTGCGCAGGTTGTTGAATTCGTTGAACCGGCCGACGGCGGCGAACCCGACCCGGTCGTAGAGTTCGCTGACCTTCTGCAGGGACCGCGACGGGTTCTCCGCGACGAACAGCACCCCGTCGGCGTAGGCCAGCGCGATCACGCTGCGGCCGCGGGAGATGCCCTTGCGCGCCAGCTCGGAGCGCTCCCGCATCGCCTGCTCGGGGGAGATGAAATACGGGAAGCTCACGAAACGTCACCTCGAGGCTGAGCATCGGGACCGAATGTGTCCGCACGCGAACGGCTTTCGATGATATGCCGGCAGACCGTGGCGATCTGCTGCTCCGGCACCTCGACGGCGCCGTCGGCGGAGATCACCACCGCGGTCGGGTAGATGCCGCGCACCAGGTCGGGTCCGCCGGTGGCCGAGTCGTCGTCGGCGGCGTCGTAGAGCGCCTCGATGCCGACGCGCAGCGCCGAATCGGCGTCGCTGACCTGGGAGTACAGCTTCTTCATCGCCGATTTGGCGAACAGCGATCCCGACCCCACCGATTGGTAGCCCTCTTCCTCGATGTTCCAGCCGCCCGCGGCGTCGAAGGACACGATCCGGCCGGCGCCGTCGGGGTTCGGGTCGTCGAGGTCGTAACCGGCGAGCAGCGGCAGCGCGACGAAGCCCTGCAGGGCGGCCCCGAGGTTGCCGCGGACCATGGTGGCCAGCCGGTTGACCTTGCCGGGGAAGGTCAGCGGAACGCCTTCGATCTTCTCGTAGTGCTCCAGTTCGACGGCGTAGAGCCGGGCGAACTCCACCGCGATCGCGGCGGTGCCGGCGATGCCGGTGACCGTGTAGTCGTCGGTGATGTACACCTTCTGCACGTCACGGCTGGCGATCATGTTGCCCTGGGTGGCGCGGCGGTCGCCAGCCATCACCACCCCGCCCGGGTACTTCAACGCCACGATCGTGGTGCCGTGCGGTACCGCGTCGGTCGGCACCCCGGGCCCGACGCCGGGCAGCAGGTGCGGTGCGTGCTGCCGCAGGAAATCGGAGAAGGACGACAGGTTCACACCACCGTGGGACAAGCCTTGCGGCAGGGCGCTAAAAGCTCCGGGTACGTGGGACGGGAAGGCCGACTGTTCGCGAGACGACCAGGTCACTGTCCGCCCTTCTGGACGTACGCGCGCACGAAGTCCTCGGCGTTCTCCTCCAGGACGTCGTCGATCTCGTCGAGCAGGTCGTCGGTCTCCTCGGCCAGCTTCTCACGGCGTTCCTGGCCTGCGGCCCCGCTGCCGGTGAGGTCGTCGTCTTCGCCGCCTCCGCCGCCACGCTTGGTCTGCTCCTGAGCCATCGCCGCCTCCTGCGTATGTCTTTCGTCCCGTTGCGGGCCTTCACCCTCGGCCCGTCGGTCTCTCTACCCTACCGGTCAACCCGCGCAATGCCGGGTACATGATCAGGTCGTGAGCTGCTCGACCAGTTCGGCGGCGCTGTCCACCGCGTCCAGCAGCGCGCCGACGTGGGCTTTGCTGCCACGCAGCGGTTCCAGCGTGGGAATGCGCACCAGCGAGTCGCCGCCGAGGTCGAAGATCACCGAATCCCAGCTGGCCGCGGCGATGTCCGCGCCGAAGCGGCGCAGGCACTCGCCGCGGAAGTAGGCCCGGGTGTCGGTCGGCGGGTTCTCCACCGCGTCGAGCACCTGCTGCTCGGTGACCAGCCGTTTCATCGAACCGCGGGCCACCAGCCGGTTGTAGAGGCCCTTGTCGAGCCGCACGTCGGAGTACTGCAGGTCCACCAGGTGCAGCCGCGGCGCCGACCAGGCCAGGTTCTCCCGGTGCCGGAAACCGTCCAGCAGCCGCAGTTTGGCCGGCCAGTCCAGCAGGTCCGCGCACTCCATCGGATCGCGTTCGAGCAGGTCCAGCACGTGGGCCCAGGTCTCGACGACGTGGGAGGCCCTGGGGTCGGGGTCGCGTCCGTCGATCAGCTTGGCCACTCGGTCCAGGTAGATCCGCTGCAACGCCAGCCCGGTGAGCTCCCGGCCGTCGGCCAGCGCGACGGTGGCCCGCAGCGACGGATCCCGGGACAGCACATGCACCGCGTGCACCGGCCGGGCCAGCGCCAGATCGCTCAGGTCGATGCCGACCTGCGGTCCCTCCTCGATCAGGTCGAGCACCAGGGAGGTGGTGCCCAGCTTCAGATACGTCGAGGTCTCGGCCAGGTTGGCGTCGCCGATGATGACGTGCAGCCGCCGGTACTTGTCGGCGTCGGCGTGCGGCTCGTCGCGGGTGTTGATGATGCCCCGCTTGAGGGTGGTCTCCAGCCCGACCTCGACCTCGATGTAGTCGGAACGCTGCGACAGCTGGAAACCGGGCTCGTCACCGGAGGGACCTATACCGACACGGCCGGACCCGGTGACGACCTGGCGGGACACCAGGAACGGCGTGAGCCCGGCGATGACCGCCGAGAACGGGGTCTGCCGGCTCATCAGGTAGTTCTCGTGCGACCCGTACGACGCGCCCTTGCCGTCGACGTTGTTCTTGTAGAGCTGCAGCTTGGCCGCGCCGGGCACGCTGGCCACGTGGCGGGCGGCGGCCTCCATCACTCGCTCGCCCGCCTTGTCCCAGATCACCGCGTCCAGCGGATCGGTGCATTCCGGTGCGGAGTACTCGGGGTGGGCGTGGTCGACGTACAGCCGGGCCCCGTTGGTGAGGATCATGTTGGCCGCACCGACCTCGTCGGCGTCCACCACCGGCGGCGGGCCGGAGGACCTGCTCAGGTCGAACCCGCGGGCGTCGCGGAGCGGGGACTCCACCTCGTAGTCCCACCGGGTGCGCTTGGCGCGCTGGATGCCGGCGGCCGCCGCGTACGCGAGCACCGCCTGCGTCGACGTCAGGATCGGATTCGCGGTCGGGTCCGACGGCGACGAAATGCCGTACTCGACCTCCGTTCCGATGATCCGTTGCATACGTCAAGCCTAGAGGTGCCTGCGGACAGGCTCACAGCAGCCCGCTCCAGAATCCCGGCGCAGGCGGAGACGTCGTGGTGAGATTGTCCGACGATGACAGCGCTGCACGGTCCCCGCCACCGGTTCGCGGGCCCTCGCCCGTGAACACGGCCTCGGCGCAGCGCCTCGCCGGTGAGCGCTGGTTCCTCGGGCACGGCCTGCCCGCCGTGCTGCGTCCCGGCACGCTGGTGCGGCGGGTCTGGCCCCGCTCGGCACCGGCGCTGGCCGCGTTCGCCGTGGTGATGGCCGTCTCGATCCTGGTGGTGACCGTCACCGGCAAGCACACCATCGATATCGACGGCACCCCCACCCGCACCGAGTGGTTCGTGCTCGGCATGGTGGTGCTGGTGCTGCCCGCAGCGGCGGCGGTGGGCTGGCTGGTGTCGCGGATCACCAGCGCCGGGCAGCGCTCGGCGGTGTCCACCGCGGCGGTGGCCGTCGCCGCGGTGTCGACGGTGTTCGGCGGGCCCAGCGCATCGATCTTCGTCGACGCGGTCGTCGAGACCATCGTCATCGTCGGGATATTGCTCTGCACCGCAACGGGTATCGGCTCGATCTCGGGGTGGGCCGCGCGGATGATGCTGGCCAATCTGGCCTCGGTGGGCAGCCTGCTGTTGCGGGCGCTGCCGGTGATGCTGCTGACCGTGCTGGTGTTCTTCAACGGCCCGGTATGGACGATGGCCGCGACGGTGAGCCGGGCGCGGATGTGGCTGGCGCTGTGGTTCCTGTTCCTGATCGCCGCGTCATTCCTGGTGTCCAGCACCATGAATCGGGTCCGGCCGATCCTCGACCCGCAGGCCAAGCAGCCCGAGGACGCCGAGAAGCTGGTCGGCACGCCGTTCGAGGCGATGCCCGACCGGCCGCGCCGGGTGCCGCTGTCGCGCACCGAACGGCTCAACGTGTCGGTGGTGCTCGCGCTGTCGCAGATCATCCAGGTGGTCACGGTGGCGCTGGTGACGGGCCTGCTGTTCTTCGTGTTCGGGCTGATCCTGATCAGTCCCGAACTGCTGGCCGCGTTGACCAACGGCGGTGCACCGGACGGGCAGTTGCTCGGGATGACGTTGCCGGTGCCGCAGGCACTGATCCACATCACGATGTTCCTGACCGCGCTGACGTTCATGTACCTGGCCGCCCGCGCGGTCGGCGACAAGGAGTATCGCCAGGAGTTCCTGGACCCGCTGATCGAGGACCTGCGGCTGACGCTGGTGGCCCGGGACCGGTACCGCACGGCGACGGTGGCGCGATGACCGAGCGGACGGACCACACCCAGCGGGTGCACGACTGGTTCCTCGCGCGCGGGCTGCCGCTGGTGCTCACGCGGCGGGTGCGCTCGCACGCGCTGATCGCGCGCTCGGCGCCGGTGGTGGCCGGCCTCGGCGCGCTGACCGCGGCGACGATGCTGCTGGCCGAGTGGACCGGCGACGATCCCGACGTCGGCTACATCGCGCGCCTGGCCGCCATCACCGCCGTCCTGGCCGCTGCCCCGTTCGCGCTGTACGCCCTGCACCGGCGCCGGACGACGGCCTCGGAGGCCGGCCGGCGCACCACCGGGCTGCTGGTGACGCTGATGTTCGTGTTGGTGATGCCGGTGGTGGCCTCCGGCTGGTCGGCGGCCGCGATGGCCGAGGTGCCAGCCTTCCTGCTGGTGTCGCTGCTGGCGATCTGGCTCACCTACCTCGGGATCGGCTCGATCGTGTTGTGGGCGTTCCGGTTCGCCTGGGTGCAACTCGGTGCGCTGGGCACGTTGATGAGCCGGGCCCTGCCGCTGCTGATGCTGACCGTGGTGGTGTACTTCACCGGCGAACTGTGGCAGCTCTCGGCCCGGATGACCCGCGAGAGATTGTGGCACACAATCGGTTTCCTCAGTCTGGTGGCCCTGGTGTTCATGGTCGCCACCATCCGCGACGAGGTCCGCGCGCTGCGCGAGGACCGGTCGGAGAGCACCGATGCGAGGGGGCTGCTGGCGGGTACGCCGCTGGAGTCGGTGTGTGAGGAGGACCCGCCGCGCGCCGCGCTGTCGGGGGCCGAACAGGTCAACGTGGTGGCGGTCATGGTGGTCGCCCAGGCGATCCAGGTGGTGCTGTTCACGACCGGGCTGTTCGCGTTCTTCCTGGCGCTGGGCATCATCGCGGTGCCCGACGACGTCACCGTGCTGTGGTCGGCCGAGGAGAGCTGCGCGGTGGGCGAACCACCGTGTGCCGGTACATGGTTCGGTATCCACATCCCGGTCCCGCAGACCGTCGTGCACACGTCGCTGTTCGTCGCGGTGCTCTCCGGGCTGTACTTCACCGTGAGCACCAGCGTGGACCCGCTGTATCGGCAGCGGTTCTTCGAACCCTTGATCGCCGACGTCGCGGTCAGCCTGGCCGGCCGCGACGCCTATCTGGAGATGGAAGCAAGGAGTTGATGCACATGACGACCGAATCGCTGCGCGGAAAGCGTTACGGCGAAGTGCTGGTGGTGAGCATGGGCGCCGACGGGCCGCAGGCCACGGTGTACAACAGCTACCCGCTCAACGACTGCCCGGCCGAGCTGTGGTCCCGGCTGGACGCCCAGGCGCTGGCCGCCGAGCACGGCGCGACCGCGGTGCTGCTCAACGGGCCGCGCTACTGGCTGATGGACCATATCGAGAAGGACATGAGCGGCGGCAGGGAGATCGCGACGTTCGGCGGGATCGACATGATCCGCCAAGCCACCGTCGCGCTGACGTCGATGAACCCCGCGCCGTACCTGCCCAACACCGTCGCCCGCAATGCCGTCTTCGTATTCGACGCCGGCAAGCCGGTTTTCGAGCTGTCCGACCCCGACGGCGGCCGCTGGGTGATGCAGACCTGGAGCCAGGTGGCCGACCCGGCGCTGAGCTACGACGGCCTCGCCGGGTTGGCCGCCCGGCTGAAGCTGCCCGAGGGCTGGTCCTATCGCAGCCAGGTGCTCGCCGACGAACTGCGGATCGACACCAGCACCGAGAGCGCCCAGGTGCTGCAGGACGACCTGACCAACAGCTACTCGCGGGTGCGCTGAACCCCCTCGGGGTCGGTGGTGCCGCTGAGATAGCAGCACCGGCAACGACATCACCGCCGACCACGCGCAGGTGCTCTACGACGCGGTCACGGCCAACCTGTGCTGACCTGACCTACAGGTACTGGCCCAGGTTGCTCTCGGTGTCGATTGCCCTGCTCGCGCTCGAGCTCTTCCCGGTGACGAGCGTGCGGATGTAGACGATCCGCTCGCCCTTCTTGCCCGAGATACGGGCCCAGTCATCGGGATTGGTCGTGTTGGGCAGGTCCTCGTTCTCGGCGAACTCGTCGACGATCGAGTCCAGCAGGTGCTGGATGCGCAGGCCGGGCTGGCCGGTCTCCAGAACCGCTTTGATCGCGTTCTTCTTCGCGCGGTCCACGACGTTCTGGATCATCGCCCCGGAGTTGAAGTCCTTGAAATACATGACTTCCTTGTCGCCGTTGGCGTAGGTGACCTCCAGGAACCGGTTGTCGTCGATCTCGGCGTACATCCGGTCGACCACCTTCTCGATCATCGCCTTGATGGTCAGGCTGCGGTCACCGTTGAACTCGGCCAGATCGTCGGCGTGGATCGGCAGCTCCTCGGTGAGGTACTTGCTGAAGATGTCCATCGCCGACTCGGCGTCCGGCCGCTCGATCTTGATCTTGACGTCCAGACGGCCGGGCCGCAGGATCGCCGGATCGATCATGTCCTCACGGTTGGAGGCGCCGATGACGATGACGTTCTCCAGCCCCTCGACACCGTCGATCTCACTGAGCAGCTGCGGCACGACCGTGGTCTCCACGTCGGAGCTCACGCCGGTGCCGCGGGTGCGGAAGATCGAGTCCATCTCGTCGAAGAACACGATCACCGGGGTGCCCTCGGAGGCCTTCTCGCGGGCCCGCTGGAAGATCAGCCGGATGTGCCGCTCGGTCTCGCCGACGAACTTGTTCAGCAGCTCGGGGCCTTTGATGTTGAGGAAGTAGCTCTTCGCCTCCCGGGCGTCGTCGCCACGTACCTCGGCCATCTTCTTGGCCAGCGAGTTGGCCACCGCCTTGGCGATCAGGGTCTTGCCGCAGCCGGGCGGGCCGTAGAGCAGCACGCCCTTGGGCGGGCGCAGCGAGTACTCGCGGTAGAGCTCCTTGTGCAGGAACGGCAGCTCGACCGCGTCGCGGATCTGCTCGATCTGGCGGCCCAGACCGCCGATGTCGTTGTAGCTGACGTCGGGCACCTCTTCGAGCACCAGGTCCTCGACCTCGGCCTTGGGGATGCGCTCGAACGCGTACCCGGCCTTGGTGTCGACCAGCAGCGAATCACCGGGCCGCAGCCTGCGTGGCCGGTCGTCGTCGATGTCGTCACCGGCGACCTCGTCGTCGGGCAGGTGCTCGGCGGCCACCAGCGGCTCGGCCAGCCATACGATGCGCTCCTCGTCGGCGTGCCCGACCACCAGGGCCCGGTGCCCGTCGGCGAGGATCTCGCGCAGCGTGCTGATCTCGCCGACCGACTCGAAGTGCCCGGCCTCGACCACGGTCAGCGCCTCGTTGAGGCGCACCGTCTGGCCCTTCTTGAGCTCTTTGGTGTCGATGTTGGGTGAGCAGGTCAGGCGCATCTTTCGGCCCGAGGTGAACACGTCGACGGTGTCGTCGTCCTGCACGGACAGCAGCACGCCGTACCCGCTCGGGGGCTGCCCGAGCCGGTCGACTTCCTCGCGCAGCGCCAGCAATTGCTGCCGGGCCTCCTTGAGGGTGTCCATCAGCTTGGCGTTGCGCGCGGCGAGCGAGTCGATCCGGGCCTCGAGCTGGTGCACGTCGCGGGCACTGCGCAAGCCGCTGGCGGGCCCTACGGCGTTTTCGAGCTGCTCACGCAGGACCGCGGCCTCGCGACGCAGCTGCTCCAGCTCTGCGGCGTCCTCTGCAGACAGGCGGCTATCGGGGGATGTCCCAAAGACTTCAGAGGCTTCAGAACGCTCGGATTCACTCATGGTGCGCTCCCTTCCCACACCGGATGTTGGCGCGGTAACAACTTCAACGCTACCGGCGATTCAGCCATTGTGTGTGGTTCAGGAATTCGACACACCAGCAACACTGTTAGCCTCTGAAGATCATTCGGCCGAACGAAAGGACAGCCGTGACCCTGAAAACCCTCGTTACCAGCCTGACCGCCGGGGCGGCGACCGCCGCCGTGGTGGGTGCGGCGGCCGCGGGTGTGACCTCGATTGCAGCGGGCGCGGGAATCGCCAATGCGCAGCCGGCGGTCGTCCACGCTCCTGTGCCGGCGGCGCCGGCACCCGAACTGCAGGGGCCGCTGTTGTCCACGCTGGGGGCGCTCGCCGGTCCCGGTTCGTTCGCGGGCGGCAAGGGCAGCTACATCGAGGGCGGCCTGGGCCGCATCGAGGCCCGGGTGGCCGACAGCAGCTACAGCAACGCGGCCGCCAAGGGGTACTTCCCGCTGAACTTCGTCATCGCCAACATCGACCAGAACGGCCCGGTAGCCACCGCCAGCGTCACCGCCACCGCCCAGACCGGGGCCGCTGCGACGCAGAACGTGGTCTTCGTCGCGGGTCCGAGCCCCACCGGCTGGCAGATCTCCAAGCAGTCGGCGCTGGCCCTGCTCTCGGCCGTGGGCTGATCCACACCTGGTCATGACGCTGGTGCATCGCACCGCCGCGGTCCTGAGCGCCGTCACCACGGTGGCGGCGCTCGGGCTTTGCGGATGCGACCAGCGCACCCATCCCGCCTCCGCCCCGCAGGTGGAGACCTCGCCCGCCCCGTCGGTCGGGCTGCCGACCGCACCGCGCACCGCCCCCGGCGGACCGCCGCTGCCGCCCGAGACCGCGCTCGTCGACGTGATGAGCCGGCTGGCCGATCCGACGGTGCCCGGCGACCAAAAGGTCGCCCTCATCGAGAACGCCACCCCGCAGGAAGCCGCCGCGCTGGACCGGTTCGGCACCGCACTGCAGAACAACGGCGCGCTGCCGCTGACCATCGAGGCGCACGAGCTCGCCTGGTCGACGGCGGATCCCGGCAACGTCGTCGCGACCGTGCTGATCCACACGGCCGCCCCGCAGGGCGGCCAGCTCAGTCACCCGATGGAGTTCGCGCCCGGGCCCGCGGGGTCGTGGCTGCTGACCCGCGAGACCGCCGATCTGCTGCTGCAGCTCGACGACGCCCCGCCACCCGCCGCACCCGAGCCCGCCCCTCCCGCTCCGGTTCCTGCCCCGGCTCCTGTTCCCGCGCCTGCGGCACCGACGCCCACGCGCTGACGCCATGTGGATCGGCTGGTTGGAATTCGACATCCTGCTCGGCGACGTGCACTCGCTGAAGCAGAAGCGCTCGGTCACCCGGCCGCTGGTCGCCGAATTGGCGCGCCGGTTCGCCGTGTCGGCCGCCGAGACCGGCCATCAGGACCTGCACCGTCGCGCCCAGATCGGGGTGGCGGTGGTAGCCGCCGACCGGGCTCAGGTGGACAGCGTGCTCGACGCCGCGGAACGGTTGGTGGCCGCGCGCCCGGAGATCGAGCTGCTGTCGGCGCACCGCGGGCTGCGCCGCAGCACCGACGACTGACTAGCTCGGTTCGGCTGATTCGGCCGGGGGGGTGGGCTCGGCCGGCGGGGTGAGCCGCTTCTTGCGCAGCGGGACCGGCGCGACGGCACCGGGAGCCAGTCTGCGCGCGCTGATCAGGAACGCGGTGTGCCCGCGCATCGAGTGCTCCGGACGCACCGCGAGGCCGACGACGTGCCAACCCCGCTGCATGCTCTCCCAGGCCCTGGGCTCGGTCCAGCACTGCTGCTCGCGCAGCGCCTCGACCGTTTTGGACAGCTGGGTCACCGTCGCCACGTACACGATCAGCACGCCGCCGGGGACCAGCGCCCCCGCCACCGCGCCCAGCACGTCCCACGGCGCCAGCATGTCAAGCACGACGCGGTCGACCTCGGGTCCGGGGTAGTCGGCCACATCGGCGAGCACCAGCTGCCAGTTCTGCGGCGCCGCACCGAAGAACGTCTCGACGTTGCGCCGCGCATGCTCGGCGTGGTCCTCGCGCACCTCGTAGGAGGTGACCAGGCCTTCGGGCCCGACCGCGCGCAGCAGCGAACAGGTCAGCGCACCGGAACCGGCACCGGCCTCGAGCACCCGCGCGCCCGGAAAGATGTCGCCCTCGTGCACGATCTGGGCAGCGTCCTTGGGGTAGACAACCTGCGCGCCGCGCGGCATGGACATGACGTAGTCGACGAGCAGCGGACGCAGCACCAGGAACTGGTCCCCGTTGGTCGAGCGCACCACGCTGCCCTCCGGCAGCCCCACCACGTCGTCGAGCGCGATGATGCCGCGGTGGGTGTGGAACTCCCCGCCGGGCTTGAGCAGCATCGTGTAACGCCGGCCCTTGGCATCGGTCAGCTGGACACGGTCGCCGACGGCGAACGGACCGGTTCTACGCACAGCTGATGAGCCTGCCAGTAGCCGCGCCGCCCCGGATGCGCGGGTTGCCCGTAAATGTCGGGGGCCGGTTCTAGGCTGGGGCCATGATCGAGCAGGCAGAGCAGCAGGTGCGCAGGCGCCCGGCGCTGTCGCCGTCGCGGGCCAGCGATTTCAAGCAGTGCCCGCTGCTGTACCGGTTCCGGGCCATCGACCGGCTGCCCGAACCGCCGTCGCCCGCGCAGCTGCGTGGGTCGGTGGTGCACGCCGCGCTCGAACAGCTCTACGCGCTGCCGCCGGCCGAGCGGGTCCCCGCCACCGCCGCCGCGCTGGTGGCGCCGGCCTGGCAGCGGGTGGTCGGCGAGCAACCGGGGCTGCTCGACGGCGTCGACGCCGCCACGCGCGATGATCTGCTCGAGCAGGCCCGCGCCCTGCTGTCGGGGTACTACCGGTTGGAGGACCCCACCCGGTTCGACCCGCAGAGCTGCGAACAACTCGTCGAGGTCGAACTGGCCGACGGCACGTTGCTGCGCGGGTTCGTCGACCGCATCGACGTCGCGGCCACCGGCGAGGTGCGGGTGGTGGACTACAAGACGGGCAAGGCGCCGCCGGAGGCTCGGGCGCTGGCCGAGTTCAAGGCGATGTTCCAGATGAAGTTCTATGCGGTGGCGCTGCTGCGCTCGCGCGGGGTGCTGCCGGCGCGGTTGCGGCTGCTCTACCTCGCCGACGAGCAGGTGCTGGACTACACCCCCGACCTCGACGAGCTCGAGCGCTTCGAGAAGACGTTGACGGCGATCTGGCGGGCCATCCAATCCGCCGGCGCCACAGGCGATTTCCGGCCGCAGCCGTCGCGGATGTGCGACTGGTGCGCCCACCAAGCGCACTGCCCTGCCTTCGGTGGCACTCCCCCGCCCTATCCCGGATGGCCCGAGGTCGCGGAGCCCGCGGCATGATCGACTGCATGTTCCGCCGGTCGCCGCCGGCGGGCGAGTACCGCGTGTTCGAGTCCACCGACGGCACCCGCAGCAATTGGGATCCCGAGATCCAGCACGGCTCACCGCCATTGGCGCTGCTGACCAAGCACATCGAGGAGCTCGCCGCGGACACCGGACTGCGGGTGGGGCGGCTGACGCTGGACATCCTGGGCGCCATCCCGGTGACGACGGTACGCGTGCGGGCCTGGGTGGAACGGCCCGGCAGCCGGATCTCACTGATGGCCGCCGAGATGCTCACCGAGCGGGCCGACGGCGGCACCCGGGCCGTCGCCCGGGTCACCGCGTGGCTGCTCGCGCAGAGCGACACCCGCGACACCGTCACTGACCGCTACCCCCCGCTGACGGAGGGTGCCGCCACCGCGTCACCGCACGCCTGGGCGGGGGCGCCGGGATACCTGGAAACCGTGAACTGGCGGCGTCAGGAGACGCCGGCCGGGGCGGCGGCCGAGGCGTGGATGAGCCCGCTGGTCCCGCTGGTCGACACCGAGCCGACGACGGCGCTGCAACGCCTGGCGATGGTGGTCGACTCGGCCAACGGGCTTGGCGCCGTTCTGGATCCGGAGCAGTTCCTGTTCATGAACACCGACACCGTCGTGCACCTGCACCGGCTGCCCGAGGGCGACGACTTCGGGTTGCGCTCGCGCGCCTCGATCGGACCCGACGGCGTCGGCGTCACCAACGCCGAGATCTTCGACCGGCAGGGCTTCGTCGGCACCAGCGCCCAGACCCTGCTCGTGCTGCGCCGATGATCGACGAAATCAGCCGCCAGTTCGAGGTCGCGTGGGCGCTGACCGAGCTGCACCTGGCGGCGCTGGTGGACGCCGATTTCCTGTGGGAGCCGGCCGCGGTGTGCTGGACGGTCCGCCGGGGCGGCGACGGGCAGTGGCGCGCCGACTTCGCCGAGATCGAACCCGATCCCGTGCCGGTGCCGACGATCGCGTGGCTGACCTGGCACATCGACTACTGGTGGAGCGCGGCGATCGCGTCGCTGCAGGACCAGTCGGCGCGCTCCCCGGCCGAGGTGAGCTGGGCGGGCGACGGCGCGGCGGCGGTGGCGCGGGTGCGCGAGCTGGCCGCCGAATGGCGGAAGTTGTTGGCGCAGATGAGCGTCGAACGCGCCGCCGAGCCGGCGACCTATCCGTGGAGCGAGCCGGAGCTGCGCACGGTGGCCGACACCCTGCTGTGGGTCACCGTCGAGCTGACCAAGAACGCCGCCGAGATCGGTCAGCTGCGGTTGCTGCGCGCCGCCGGCGGCTGACCCGGCGGGGCGCTCACCCCAGCGATGCCAGCACCTTGGCGTCCTCGTCGGCGAAGGTGTCCTCGAGGTGCAGCGGCGAGTAATCCACGTCGATCTCGGCCAGCGGCCGGCCCCGCGCGCTGCCGATGGTGCCGAAGCGGCGCATGCCCTTGTCGGCGGCGTACTGCTGGAACTCCTCCATCGTCAACCCGAACGGGACCTCGTCGTAGAGGGCGAACGCGTCGTCGGTGTTCTTCAGCGCCAACGGGATCAGCTCGTTCATCCGAGCTTCGAACACCGCCCAGTTGGTGTCGTCGGCGGCGACGTGCCGACGGCAGGTGAAGGTGCCCCACGCCATGTGGCGCCGTTCGTCGTCACCGATCCGGCGGACCAGTTCCTGCATGCCGGGCAGGATGCCGCGGTCCACGCAAATGCGGTGCCACGCATAGTATCCCGTCAGTGCCATCATGCCCTCGATGACGTGGTTGTAGGTCACCGAGGCGCGCACCTGCGCGGCCGGCGACGGGTCGGTGGACAACGCGTCCAGCGACGCCGGCAGCTCCTCGTAGAACATCTGCCGATAGGACGGCAGGTCGTCGAGGTAGCACTGCAGGTCCTCGGTGACCCCGATGGCGTCGAGCCACAGCCGGAACACCTGGGTGTGCTTGGCCTCTTCGAACGCGAACTGGGTCAGGTACATCTCGTCGCCGAGCCGGCCCTCGGCGCGCATCGCCGCCATGAACGGCTGGATGTCCTGGGTGACGGCCTCCTCGCCGGCGGCGAACTCCGCGCACAGCCGCAGCGCCCAGTCCCGCTCGAGCTCGGTGAGCGCCTCCCAGTCCGCCCGGTCCCGGGAGAAGTCGATGTCAGCGGGGTCCCAGAACTTGGCGTTTCCGCCGGCAAAGAGCCGTAGCGGCAAGCTGTCCCAGTTCAGGCCGCCTGCGGCCAGCGAGTGCGATCGCATCCTCGTCATGACTGTTCTCCTCCGATGGTTGCGGTGTGCTGGGGCTGGGGGGCGAAGGCGGCCGCGAGCACGGCGACGTAGCGGCGTACGACCAGCGCGGGCTGCTCGGGCGAGAGCTCGTCCAGCCCGAGGACGGGGTCCATCCCCCGCACGTACGGTGCCAGCGCCAGGTGCGGCAGGATCATCAGCAGCAACGACAGCAGCGCCTCGTTGTCGGCCTCGGCGCGCAGGTCCCCGCGGGTGCGGGCGCCGATCACCAGCGGCCGCAACACCTCCAGATAGTGCCGGTGCACGACGGCGCGTACGCTGACGCGCGCATCGGTGTCGACCTCGAAGCTGGCCGCGGCGTGCAGGGCCCGATCCCGCGGGTGTTCGGCGAAGTAAGCGACCCACACGTCGAGCAGGTCGGTGAGGAATTCGAAGAACGGCCGGGCCGGGTCCAGCAGCTGGATCTGGTCCTCCATGTAGCGGCGCACCCGCTGGCTGCCGACATCGGTGATGTGGGCGTAGAGGTCGCGCTTGTCGGCAAAGTATTGGAACAGACTGCCTTTGGCGACCCCGGCGCGCCGGGCGATGACGTTGAGGCTGCCCCCGGAGAATCCGTGGGCGGCGAACTCCGCTTCCGCGGCGGCCAGCACCGCCGCGCGCCGATCCGCGTTCAGGCGAGACCACGTCACCGTCGGCATCGCGCCTCCCGGATTTGATATGACCAGTGGTCATATTACTGTGACGCACAGCACAGTCAAGGGCCGGACCGTCGGAGACCGCCGACTTATATTTGCTTGCGTCTATATAGACGTGATGCCATACTCGAGGTATGGACGTCTTCGAGGCGATCGCGGAGCCGAACCGCCGGGTGCTGCTGGACACATTGGCCGCCGGCGACCGCACCGCCGGGCAGCTGGTCGCGGCGCTGCCGGGGTTGACCCAGCCCTCGGTGTCGCGGCACCTGCGCATCCTGCGCGAAGTCGGCCTGGTCGAGGTCCGCCCCGATGCTCAGCGCCGGATCTACGCGTTGCGCGCCGACGGCCTGGTCGCCGTCGACAGCTGGATCGAACGCTACCGGCAGTTCTGGACCGCGCATCTGGACGCCCTCGAACGGCACCTGAACGACAGCGCCAAGGAGGATTCATGACATCCCGCCAGGGCCGCCTCAGCGTCGAAAACGACCGGGCGGTACTGACATTCGAACGTCACCTGCCCCATCCCGTGGAGCGGGTATGGGCGGCGATCACCGATCCGGCGCAGCGCGGCCACTGGATGGGTAAAACCCTCATCGACGCCCGCGAGGGCGGGACCATCGAGATGACCCCGGCCTCGCCCCCGATCCCCGCAGAGCAGAAGCGGATGACCGGGCGGATCCTGGTCTGGGATCCCCCGCACGTGTTCGAACACGAATGGAACCAACGCATCGTCGAATCCGGCGTCGTGCGTTACGAATTGCGCCCCGACGGCGACGGCACCCTGCTGCGGTTCACCCACCGCGGCCTGGGAGTCCGCAACGCCAACGGGTTTCGCCCCGGCACCCACGCCTACCTGGACCGCCTGGAAGCCCATCTGTCCGGGGCCCAGATACCCGACTGGCAGCAGCGCTACCGCGAGGTGGCCGACAGCACATATGGAGGACAGACATGGTGACCCCTCAGATCGTCGTGGCCTACCACTCCGGTTTCGGGCACACCGCGACGCTGGCACACGCCGTCGGCCGAGGCGCGACCACGGCCGGGGCGACGGTGCGCCTGCTCACCGTTGACACCGTCGGCGACGGGGATTGGGCGACTCTCGATGCCGCCGATGCGATCATCTTCGGCTGCCCGACCTACATGGGTAACGTATCGGCGGGCTTCCAGGGTTTCGCCGAGCGCACCGGCCGGCGGTGCATGGCGGGCACCTGGCGCGACAAGGTCGGTGCGGGTTTCACCAACTCCGGGGCGAAGGCCGGCGACAAGCTGCAGACGCTGACCGCGCTGGCGGTGTTCGCCGCCCAGCACCACATGCATTGGGTCAACCTCGGGCTGCCGGCCAGCTGGAACACCCGCGGCGCAAGCGAATTCGCCGCGAACCGGCTGGGCTTCTGGCTCGGTGCGGCCGCGGCCACCGATGTCGACGCCGATGCCGCGGCGGTGCACGACGCCGACGTGGCGACCTGCGAGCACCTCGGGCACCGGGTGGCGACGGTGACCGCCCAGCTGCTGGCCGGGCGCGCTACTGCAGCGGCTTCATCTCCTGCAGCAGCGTCGGCACAAGCTCGCTGACCGTCGGGTGGATGTGCATGGTCCGCGAGATCGCGGTGTAGGGCAGTTTGGCCGTCATCACGTCGAGGATCAGGTGCACCACCTCGTCACCGCCCACCCCGAGGATCGCCGCGCCGAGGATCTCCTCGGTCTCGGCGTCGACCACCACTTTCATGAACCCTTGCGTCTCACCCTTTTCCACCGCGCGGCCCACCCGCGTCATCGGCCGTTTGCCCACCAACGCCTTGCGGCCCGACCGGCGCACCTCCTCGGCCGTCATCCCGACGCGCCCCAGCGGCGGGTCGATGTAGAGCGCGTAGGTGGTGATGCGGTCGCTGACTCGGCGCGGGTCGTCGTCGAGCAGGTTGGCGGCCACGATCTCGAAGTCGTTGTAGGAGGTGTGGGTGAACGCGCCGCGGCCGTTGCAGTCCCCCATCGCCCAGATGTTCTCGGCGGTGGTCCGCAACTGGTCGTCGACGACGATGTAGCCGCGGCCGTCGGTCTGCACGCCGGCGGCCGCCAGCCCGAGGTCGTCGGTGTTGGGCCGACGGCCCACCGCGAGCAGCAGGTGGCTGCCGGCGATAGGCTCGGCGCCCACGCGCGGGGTGACGGTGAACGCGGCAGCGTCCCCACCGCCGTTGACGTTCCCGCCATTGGCATTCCCGCCACCCTTGGCGAAACTGATCGCGTCGGCGCCCAGCACGACGTCGATGCCTTCGTTCTCCAGGATCTGTGCGACGGCGGCCGAGACGTCCTCGTCCTCCCGCGGGGTCAGCCGCGGCCCGCGCTCGATCACCGTCACCCTGGCCCCGAACCGGCGGTACATCTGGGCGAACTCCAGCGCGATGTAACTGCCCCCGATGATCACGAGATGGTCAGGCAGCGTGTCGAGTTCGAGGATGCCGACGTTGGTCAGGTAGTCGATGTCGGCCAGGCCCGGCATATCCGGGGTGACCGCGCGGCCGCCGACGTTGAGGAAGATGCGCTCGGCCTCGAGCAGCTGGTCGCCGACCCGGATCGTGCGCGGGCTCTCGAACCGGGCGTGACCGCGGATCAGCGTGGCGCCCGTCATGCCTTCCAGCCAGGACTCCACCCCCTCCCGGTCCCCGATGCTGATGCGATCCTTGCGCGCCTTGACTTTCGCCATGTCAACGGCGACGAGGCCGGCGTCGACCCCGAACTCGTGCCCGCGCCGCGCCAGGTGGGCGGCATGCGCGCTGGCCACCAATGTCTTGGTCGGGATGCAGCCGTAGTTGACGCAGGTGCCGCCGACCAGTTTGCGTTCGATCACCGCGACGGTCTGCCCGGCGGCGGTCAGCCGGCCGGCCAGCGGCGGCCCGGCCTGGCCGGCGCCGACGATGATCGCATCGAACCGCTGCACCGGGGAAGCCACTCGTGCCAGCCTAGATCAGGCTGACCAGGAACGCGACCAGGAAGCCGCCGCCGACCGCGATGGCGTCCTCGGTGAAGGCACCCGGGCGGTCGTTGCCGTTGTTGGCCGCCGCCAACCGCTTTCGTAACTCCGCCCCGCCCAGGGTGCCCAGCACCGCGCCGATGACACCGGCGCCGGTGGCGCTGAAGGTGTGGAAGAAGGCGCTGCCGATCACCGCACCGGCGAAGGCCCCGGTGATGACGCGGGCGATGAATTGCGCTGGGACCTTACGGCTCGGCGTCTTCGGCAGCTGATCGGTGACGAGCTCGGCGAGCATGAAGATGGTGAGCACCGTGACGGTGATCGGGTGCGCGATCCATTCCGACCATTTGTCGCCGACGTCGATCCAGCCCAACAGCGCTCCCCACGCCACCACGGCGGGCGCGGTCATGGCCCGCGATCCGGCGACCACACCGATGAGCGCCGCCAGCAGCAATACCAGGACCTGGGTCATCGGACCTCCGAGCGGTAGGCGGACCCTCGGACGCTAACACGCCCGCCTGGATCTCGGCTGCCAATCAGAACCGGCAGAACCTGATATCGGAGGCCAGGATCGCCTTGGCGCCGATCGCCGCGAGCTCGTCCATGATGGCGTTGACGTCCCGGCGCGGCACCAACGCCCGCACCGCCACCCAATCCGGGTCGGCCAGCGGCGCGATCGTCGGCGACTCCAGCCCCGGGGTGACCGCGGCGGCGGCGTCGAGCACCGAGCGCGGGCAGTCGTAATCGAGCATCAGGTACTGCTGGCCGAACACCACGCCCTGCACCCGGGCCGCCAACTGGTCCCGCGCGGTGTCCTTCTCGGCGTTACCGCCGATGCCTTCGCGCTCGATCAGCACGGCCTCCGAATCACACAGCGGCTCACCGAAAGCCACCAGGTTGTGCAACCCCAGCGTGCGACCCGAGCCGACCACGTCGGCGATGGCGTCGGCGACACCGAGCTGCACCGAGATCTCCACGGCACCGTCGAGGCGGATCACCGAAGCTTGGATTCCCCTGGCCGCCAGATCTTTTCGCACCAGATTGGGGAACGCGGTGGCGATCCGTTTGCCCTCGAGGTCGGCGACCTGCCAGTCCCGGCCGGCCGGGGCGGCGTACCGGAACGTCGACGACCCGAACCCCAGCGCCAGCCGCTCGCGCACCGGCGCGTCAGACTCGCCGGCCAGGTCGCGGCCGGTGATGCCGAAGTCCAGCTGCCCCGACCCGACGTAGATCGCGATGTCCTTGGGCCGCAGGAAGAAGAACTCGACCTGGTTGACGGGGTCGACGACGGTCAGGTCCTTGCTGTCGGTGCGCCGGCGGTATCCGGCCTCGGCCAGGATCTCGGCGGCCGGTTCACTGAGCGTGCCCTTGTTGGGCACCGCGACTCTCAACATCTCACAACTTCCGGTACACGTCGTCGAGGGACAGCCCACGCGAGAGCATCAGCACCTGCGTCCAGTACAGCAGCTGACCGATCTCCTCGGCCAATGCGTCGTCGCCCTCGTGTTCGGCGGCCAGCCACACCTCACCGGCCTCTTCGAGGATCTTCTTGCCGATGCCGTGCACACCCTGGTCCAGAGCCGCGACGGTACCGCTGCCTTCCGGGCGAGTACGCGCACGTTCCGACAGTTCGGCGAACAGCGCATCGAAGGTCTTCACGGCTCGCGATTGTGTCACGTCGGGCGGGCCGGAAGCGATTCACTATCCGCCCGGGCTCACCCGTGCGCGGGGGTACCCGTCCGCCCGGTCTCGCCCTGCATGTCCTCGAGGTGCTTGCCCTTGGTCTCCTGCACCCACCGCAGCACGAACAGCAGCGACAGCACCGCGCACAGCGCGTAGAAGCCGTAGGCGATCCCCAGCGAGAAGTCGCCCAGCGCCGGGAACGAGGCCGTGATCGCACAGTTGGCCACCCACTGCGCCGCGGCCGCCAGGCCCAGCGCGGCGCCGCGGATCCGGTTCGGGAACATCTCCCCGAGCAGCACCCACACCACCGGGCCCCACGACATCCCGAACGCGACCACGAACAGGTTGGCCGCCACCAGGGCGATCATCCCGGCCACATCACCGGGCTGCGGCTGTCCGTCGACGACCGGGGACGTGCCGAAGATCACCGCCATCGTGCCGAGCGTGACGGCCATGCCCGACGAGCCGACCACCAGCAGCGGTTTACGACCGACCTTGTCGATCAGCGCGATCGCGATCAGGGTGGTGACGATGTTGGTCACCGAGGTGATCACCGTGATGAGGAACGCCTGGCCCTCGTCGAAGCCGACGGACTCCCACAGCACGTTCGAGTAGTAGAAGATCACGTTGATGCCGACGAACTGCTGGAAGATCGACAGGAACACGCCGACCCAGACGATGCCGTAAAGGCCGCCGGTCGGCTTGCGCAGATCCCGCCAGGACGGCGGTTTCTCCGACTTCAGCGAGTCCTGGATGCGGCTGATCGTCAGCTCCAGGTTCTTCTCCCCCAGCAGCTTGGTGAGCACCCGCCGGGCTTCCGGAATGCGGTAGGTGGCAACGAGATAACGCGGCGATTCCGGGATGGTGTACGCCAGCACGCCGTAGACCACCGCCGGGACGGCCATCACGATGAACATCCAGCGCCACGCCTCCATGCCCAGCCACAGCTCCTCGCGCGAACCACCGGCCAACCGGGCCAGCAGCGCGTCGATCGCCAGGGAGACGAAGATGCCGGTGACGATCGCCAGCTGTTGCAGCGACCCCAGCCGGCCCCGGATGCGCGGCGGCGAAGTTTCGGCGATGTAGGCCGGGGCGATCACCGAGGCCACCCCCACGCCGATGCCGCCGACCACTCGGAAGAAGCCGAACATCCACACGTTGGTCGCCAGACCGGTGCCGAAGGCGCTGATCAGGAACAGCACTGCGGCCAGCTTCATCACCGAGAGCCGGCCGATCTTGTCGGCCAGGCGGCCGGCGACGACCGCGCCCAGTGCCGCGCCGATCAGGGCGGCGGCCACCGCGATACCGGTGACGGTCTTGCTGATCTGGAAGTGGTCCTCCACGGCCGCGACGGCCCCGTTGATCACCGCGCTGTCGTAACCGAACAGCAGGCCGCCCAGGGCAGCGACGGAGGCTATCCGCACCACCCTGCCGCTGTGTTCGGTGTCTTCGTAGTCGAGCCCCTGCGCATCCCCGACGGGTGGTCCCTGACCGGCCATGTGACGACCTTTCCGCACCGTTGCGTGATCCCCATCACATTCAAGCACTCACGCACTGTCGGCGAGGGGTGTTCCCGCTGCGGGCGTTCGGAAAACGGGGCGCCGCAAAGCCGTGTGGAAACCGGCCGTCGGCGGTGCTCAGGCGCTGCGTTCGCGGCTCTGCCGGTCGATGTCGGCGTGGATCCGGCGCAGATCGTGGGTTCCGAGCCCGCGCAACGTCTCGACGTGGCGGCGCCGGCGCCCCGCGGGTACCGGAACCTCGTTGGGGATCACCAGGACGGCGCATCCGGCGCCTTCGGCGGCCGCGGTGCCGGTGACGGAGTCCTCGACCGCCAGGCAGTCCGCTGGGTCCAGTCCCAGCAACTCAGCGGCCCGCAGGTACGGATCCGGTGCGGGTTTGCCCGCGGGCACCTCGTCGCCGCACACGGTGATCGAAAAGTAGTGTCGGCCAATGCTGTTGAGCGCCCGCTCAGCCAACTCGCGCTGGGTGTTGGTGACCAACGCCATCGGAGTTCCTTCGGAGGCAAGCGCTTCCAGCATCTCGCGGGCACCGTCGCACCACGGCAGGCCGCCGTCGAACAGCCCGGCCACGTGATCGTGCAGCCACCGGGCGGATTCGGCCATCGCGACGGGATCGGGCTCGAGATCCAGATCCGCGAAGACTGTCACCATCGTCTCTTCGGCCGACGCCCCCACCAGCGCCACCCTGGTCTGGCGGCTCATTTCCCCGCCGTGGGAGGCGTAGAGCGCCGACAGTGAGATGTCCCACAGCTTTTCGGAGTCGACGAGCGTGCCGTCCATGTCCCACAGCACCGCTTGCATGACTGCATTGTGTCACGACGGTGAGCCGGGGCGGCACGGCGGCGCCGAGCCCGCCGGCGCGACGGTGTCGGTGGCGGTGATTAGCCTGCGGGCATGACCATTCTTGTGACCGGTGCCACCGGCAACATCGGCCGCCGCGTCGTGGACGAGTTGCTCGGGCTGGGCGCCGAGGACATTCGCGCGTTGACCAAGAACCCGTCACGGGCCGCGCTGCCGGAGCAGGTCACCGCCGTCACCGGCTTCCTCGGCGAACCCGATACCCTGCCGGCCGCGTTCGACGGGGTGCAGCGGATGTACCTGGCGCCCTATCCCCCGACGTTGGCCGCCACCCTGGAGCTGGCACGCCGGGCCGGCGTGCAATACGTGGTGGCGCTGTCCGGCGGTGCGCACTGGCAGGCGCACGCCGATGCGGTCGCCGCGGCGGGGTTACCGCACACCCAGCTGGGTCCCGGTGAGTTCTGCGAGAACTTCGCCATGTGGGCGCCGCAGATCGGCACCGGGACGGTGCGCGACCTGGCTCCCGACGCCATCGAAGCGCCGGTGTCGATGGCCGATATCGCCCGGGTGGCCGCGCACCTGCTGGCCACCCCGCGCGACGAACACCTGGGCCGGATGTACGAGCTGACCGGACCGGAGGCGATCACCCGCGCCGAGATCGCCCGCCAGATCGGCGTCGGGCTGGGCATCGACGTGCAGATGCAGCGGTGCACCCGGGCCGAGGCCGAGGAGGTGCTGCGGCCGGTCATGGGCGACGAGGTGGGTTGGTATCTCGATCTGCTGGGCCAGACCGACCCTCAGCAGGCCAACCACGACGTGCACCGGCTGACCGGGACGCCGGCGATGTCGATGGCCGAGTGGGCCCGGCGCAACGCCGACCTGTTCGGCTGATCAGTCCTCCGGGTTGTAGCCCAGGTTCGGCGCCAGCCAGCGCTCGGCCTCGGTCAGCGTCCAGCCCTTGCGCCGCGCATAGTCGGCGACCTGGTCCTGGGCCAGCCGGCCGACCACGAAGTACTGCGACTGCGGGTGCGAGAAGTACCAGCCGCTGACCGCGGCGCCGGGCCACATCGCCATCGACTCGGTCAGCTCGATACCGGTGCGCGCCGTGGCGTCCAGCAGCGAGAACAACGTCGTCTTCTCGGTGTGCTCCGGGCAGGCCGGGTAGCCCGGCGCCGGGCGGATCCCGACGTACCGCTCGGCGATCAGCGCGTCGTTGTCGAGCTGCTCGTCGGGCTGGTATCCCCAGAACTCCTTGCGGACGCGCTCGTGCATCCGCTCGGCGAACGCCTCGGCCAGCCGGTCGGCCAAAGACTCCAGCAGGATCGCGCTGTAGTCGTCGTTGGCGGCCTTGAACTCCATGATCCGGTCCTGGCTGCCCAGCCCCGCGGTGACGGCGAACGCGCCGACGTAGTCGGCCAGACCCGTCTCCTTCGGTGCGACGAAGTCGCCGAGCGAGCGGTTCGGGATGCCGTCGCGGTGCTCACCCTGCTGGCGCAGGTTGTGCAGCGTGGTGAGCAGCTCGGTCCGGGAGTCGTCGGCGTAGACCTCGATGTCATCACCGACGGCGTTGGCGCAGAAGAAGCCGATCACGCCGTTGGCGGTCAGCCACTTCTCCTTGATCAGCGTGTCGAGCATCTCCTGCGCGTCCTCGTACAGCTTGCGGGCGGCCTCGCCCGACGCCGGGTTGTTGAGGATGTCGGGAAAGCGGCCCTTCATCTCCCAGGCGTTGAAGAACGGCTGCCAGTCGATGTACTCGCGCAGCTCTGCCAGGTCGTAGTTCTCGAACGTCCGCACGCCGAGACCCTGGGCGGGCACCGGCGGGGTGTAGCCGTCCCAGTCGATCGGCGTGCGGTTGGCGCGGGCCTTCTCGAGGGTCAGCATCGGCCGCTCGTTCTTCTGGGCGTGCCGTTCCCGCAGCGAGGCGTAGTCCTTCTCGGTGGCCTCCAGCAGCGCCGGGCGCTGCTTGTCGTCGAGCAGCGCGGCCGCGACCGGCACCGACCGCGACGCATCCTTGACCCAGACCACCGGACCGGAGCGGCGCGGCGAGATCTTCACCGCGGTGTGGGCGCGCGAGGTGGTCGCACCGCCGATCAGCAGCGGGATGTCCATGCCCTCGCGCTCCATCTCCACGGCGAAGTTGGACATCTCGTCCAGCGACGGAGTGATCAGGCCGGACAGGCCGATGATGTCGGCGTCGTGCTCCTTGGCCGCGTCGAGGATCTTCTGGGCGGGCACCATCACTCCGAGGTCGATCACGGTGTAGTTGTTGCACTGCAGCACGACCCCGACGATGTTCTTGCCGATGTCGTGCACGTCGCCCTTGACCGTCGCCATGATGATGGTGCCGTTGGACCTGTCCTCATCACCGGGCTTCTTCTCGGCCTCGATGTACGGCAGCAGGTAGGCCACGGCCTTCTTCATGACGCGCGCGGACTTCACCACCTGCGGCAGGAACATCTTGCCGGAGCCGAACAGGTCACCGACGACGTTCATGCCGTCCATCAGCGGGCCCTCGATCACCTCGATCGGGCGGCCACCCGCCGCGGCGATCTCGGCGCGCAGCTCCTCGGTGTCCTCGTCGACGTGCGCGTCGATGCCCTTGACCAGGGCGTGCGTGATCCGTTCCCGGACCGGCAGGCCGCGCCACTCCGCCGCGGCGGGGTCCTCACCCTTGTCCTTGCTGTTGAAGCGTTCGGCGATCTCCAGCAGTCGCTCGGCGGCGTCCTCGCGCCGGTTGAGCACCACGTCCTCGATGCGCTCCCGCAGCTCGGGGTCGATCGAGTCGTAGGGCACCAGCGCGCCGGCGTTGACGATGCCCATGCTCAGTCCCGCCTTGATGGCGTGGAACAGGAACACCGCGTGGATGGCCTCGCGCACCGGGTTGTTGCCGCGGAACGAGAACGACACGTTGGAGATGCCGCCGGAGATGTGCACCCCGGGCAGGTTCTCCTTGATCCACGCGCAGGCGTCGATGAAGTCGATGCCGTAGGTGGCGTGCTCCTCGATGCCGGTGGCCAGCGCGAAGCAGTTCGGGTCGAAGATGATGTCCTCGGCCGGGAAGCCGACCTCCTCGGTCAGGATCCGGTAGGCCCGCCCGCAGATCTGCTTGCGGCGCTCCAGGTTGTCGGCCTGGCCCTGCTCGTCGAAGGCCATCACGACCACGGCGGCGCCGAACTTGCGGCACAGCCGGGCCTCGCGGATGAACTTCTCCTCGCCCTCTTTCATGGAGATCGAGTTGACGATCGGCTTGCCCTGGACGTTCTTCAGGCCGGCTTCGATGACCTCCCACTTGGAGGAGTCGATCATCACCGGCACCCGGCTGATGTCCGGCTCGGAGGCGATCAGCTTGGTGAACCGGTCCATCGCGGCGACGCCGTCGATCATGCCCTCGTCCATGTTGATGTCGATGACCTGCGCACCGACCTCGACCTGCTGCAGGGCCACCGACAGCGCGGTGTCGTAGTCCTCGGCCTTGATCAGGTTGCGGAACCGGGCCGAGCCGGTGATGTTGGTGCGCTCACCGATGTTGACGAACAGCGAATCGTCGTCGATGTTGAGCGGCTCGAGACCCGACAGCCGGGTGGCGACCGGGATCTGCGGCACCGGCCGCGGGGCCTTGCCCTCGACCACCTTGGCGATCTCGGCGATGTGCGCCGGCGTCGTCCCGCAGCAGCCGCCGACCAGGTTGACGAAGCCGGCGTCGGCGAACTCGGCGACGTAGCCGGCCTGGCGCGTCGGGGACTCGTCGTACTCGCCGAACGCGTTGGGCAGGCCCGCGTTCGGGTAGCAGGACACGAAGGTGTCGGCGATCCGCGACATCTCCGCGATGTAGGGCCGCATCTCCGGCGCGCCCAGCGCGCAGTTCAGGCCGACCGCCAGCGGGCGGGCGTGCCGGATCGAGTTCCAGAACGCCTCGGTGACCTGGCCGGACAGCGTGCGCCCGGAGGCGTCGGTGATGGTGCCCGAGAGGATCACCGGCCAGCGCCGGCCGCGCTCCTCGAACAGCGTCTCGATGGCGAAGATCGCGGCCTTGGCGTTCAGCGTGTCGAAGATCGTCTCGACGATCAACAGGTCCGCGCCGCCGTCGACCAGGCCGTTGGCGGCGGTCAGATAGGCGCCGACCAACTCGTCGTAGGAGACGTTGCGGGCACCGGGGTCGTTGACGTCCGGCGAGATCGACGCGGTCCGCGTCGTCGGGCCGAGCGCCCCGGCGACGTAGCGGGGTTTGTCCGGGGTGCTGAACTCGTCGCAGGCCCTGCGGGCCAGCGCGGCGCCGGCGTAGTTCAGCTCGTAGGACAGCTCTTCCATGCCGTAGTCCGACAGCGAGACCGCGTTGGCGTTGAACGTGTTGGTCTCCAGGATGTCGGCGCCGGCCTGCAGGTACTCGCGGTGGATGCCCGCGATGATCTGCGGCTGAGTCAGCGTGAGCAGGTCGTTGTTGCCGACGACGTCGCTGGGCCAGTCCTTGAACCGCTCGCCGCGGTAACCGGCCTCGTCGGGCCGGTCACGCTGGATGGCGGTGCCCATCGCGCCGTCGATCACCACGATCCGCTGCCGCAGCGTGGCCGCCAGTTCCTCGGTGCAGTCGGGGCGGATGTCGGGGGTGAAAATGCCCGACGCGGCCACGGTCGGCGTGGGGGTGTTCGTTTCGTCGGCTTTCATGCACGTCCCTTCCGTAACGGAAGGCGTCCTTGACTCCGCCGAGCGTGGCGAACACCGAGCGGGCAGCCAGGCCCCTCGAATGTCCGTTGCAACGCCTCTCGGCCAGAAAAGTCTACGTCGTCATCGGATCGACGTCTGGACACCCACCTCGTCGCCGCCATCGATGCCGACTCCAGCGGCGATCGCGGCGCTGTTCCGGACCCTGCCGGCAACGTCGTCGTCACCGGGGTTAACCAGATTGCAGCTGAACGTATTTCGTCTCTACCGCGGCCTGCTGCAGCGCCACCGCGGGGCCGGCCATCATCGGCGTCGTGCGGACGTCGAACAGAACGGTGTCGCGGACGGGCGTGTTCACAGCGGTCACCCATCCAGGGTAAACGGGCCCGCAAACCCGAGGGCGGGTCGATGACCGTCCTCGAGCCCCCCAAGGGCTTACGCTGGCGTAGTGACCCCCTCGGATTTCAGCGGTCCGAAGCGATCCGACCTGCCCGACCTGCACGACACCATCGTCGTCGCGGCGTTCGAGGGCTGGAATGACGCCGGTGACGCGGCCAGCGATGCCCTCGAGCACCTGGACGCCATCTGGGAGGCGGAAACCATCGTCGAGATCGACGACGAGGCCTACTACGACTACCAGGTCAATCGACCGGTGATCCGGCAGGTCGACGGCGTCACCCGTGAGCTGGTGTGGCCCTCGATGCGGATCTCGCACTGTCGCCCGCCGGGTTCCGACCGCGACATCGTGCTGATGCACGGGGTCGAGCCGAACATGCGGTGGCGCACGTTCTGCGCCGAGCTACTGGCGATCGCCGACAAGCTCAACGTGCACACCGTGGTCATCCTCGGTGCGCTGCTGGCCGACACACCGCACACCCGGCCGGTGCCGGTCTCCGGTGCCGCCTACTCCCCCGATTCGGCGAAGACGTTCGGGCTGCAGGAGACCCGCTACGAGGGACCGACGGGCATCGCCGGGGTGTTCCAGGACGCCTGTGTGCAGGCCGGTATCCCGGCGGTGACGTTCTGGGCGGCGGTGCCGCACTACGTGTCGCAGCCGCCGAACCCGAAGGCGACGGTGGCGTTGCTGCGCCGGGTCGAGGACGTGCTGGACATCGAGGTGCCGCTGGCCGATCTGCCCGCGCAGGCCGAGGAGTGGGAGCAGGCGGTCACCGAGATGACCTCGGAGGACGACGAGATCGCCGAGTACGTGCAGTCGCTGGAGGAACGCGGCGACGCCGAAGTGGACCTCAACGAGGCGCTGGGCAAGATCGACGGCGACGCGCTGGCGGCGGAGTTCGAGCGCTACCTGCGCCGCCGCGGGCGGTAGCTTTCGCCGAAATTGCATTCCGGCAGGAAAAAGTCGAGTGGAGCCCTGCCGGAATGCAATTTCGGCGGGGGGTTGGGCGTGGGTTTCGGGGGCTGGGCCGATGGTGTGGCCGCCGGGGGCTCAGCGGAAGCGGGTCAGGTAGGCGGCCCAGTCCCAGTGCTCCAGGAACTCCTCGCCGGCCAGCCGGCCGCGCTGGTAGAGCAGCCGCTTGTCGCGCTGGGACAGGTCGAAGTCCAGGACGCCGATCTCGCTGGTGTCGATCCGGACGGTGCGGGCACTGACCCACGGCATGTCCAGGTATGCCTGGTCGCGTCCCACCAGCATGGTCGTGACGACCTGTTCGAGCAGCGTCGGCGCGCCCAGCAGGTGCAGCGGCCGCAGCGCGGGGATCACCTGCTCGTTGTGGGCGGGCAGGTCGGGCAGCAGGGTGACCCCGAAGGTCGGCCAGCGCGGAGGTTGCCCGTCGCAGCGGTCCAGCGAGTCGATCGGGAAGTTCGACAGCAGCCCGCCGTCCACCAGCGTCGACGTCCGGCCGTCCGCGCTGGTCAGCGATGCCGGATGGTAGAAGAAGGGGATCGCGGTGGAGGCCCGGACCGCGTCGGCGACGGACTGTTCGTCGGGGTCGAGCCCGTAGACCCGCCGGTAGTCCCACGGCAGCCGGACCAGCTGTCCCAACGTGACGTCGGCGACGGTAACGACCAGCCGGTAGCGCTGCTCGGGCGGCAGCGTGCTGTCGCGGATCGCGAGGTCGGCGAACGTCACCACACCGAGTTCGGCGAGTTGGTCGGCGACCCAGGTCCGTAGCGCGTCGCCGCGGTAGATGCCACCGCCGGAGAGCACACCCCAGGCGGGTCCGAGCACCGGCACGCGTTCGATCGGCCCCGGGTCGAGCAGCTCCGGATAGTCGATGCCCATCGCCAGCGTTTCCAGCTGCCGGCCCGACAGTGTGCCGCTGTGCGCGGCCGCGGCCAGCACGGCACCGACCAGCGCGCCGGCGGAGGTACCCGAAATACGTTGCGGTACATAGCCTGCGTCGGCGAGCGCCGCGACGGCACCGACCAGGGCGATGCCCTTGACACCGCCGCCGGAGAGCACCAGGTCGGCCTTCTTCACCTCCGCCGCGCCAGGGGCCGTCACCGTTCTTCCAGCTGTTGCACCCGGGCGCTCATCGAACGGCCCAGCGCCGCGGACTCGGCGTCCATCAGGGCCACCCGCTCGGCCAGCCCGTCCAGCACCAGGTTCTGCACCAGCCGCGTCGTCAGCAGCGGCCGCAGCCAGCGGAACACCCCCACCCAGCCGGGGCAGAAGATCTGCCGCTTGCGCGCCTCGATGCCCTTGACGAATGCCGCCCCGCAGGCCTGCACCGACGTCGTCGTGCTCAGCGGGCCGGGCAGGCCGTCGACCATGTCGCGGAACGCGGACAGCTCGGCCTTGCCCTCCCGCACCATCGCGGTGTCGATCCAGGACATGTGCGCCGAGCCGACGTCGACGCCGGACTGGGCCACCTCGAGGCGCAGCGCGTTGGCGAAGTGCTCCACCCCGGCCTTGGCCAGGTTGTAGCTGGCCGCCCCGGCGACCGGGGCGTAGGCCGCGAATGACGACACCACCAGGATGTAGCCGCGCCGGTCGATCACCGACGGCAGCGCCGCCCGCACGGTGTGGAACACCCCGAGCGCGTTGACGTCGAGCAGCGTCTTGAACGCGGCCGGGTCGACGTTGCGCACCGAGCCGAACACGGCGATGCCGGCGTTGGCCACCACGACGTCGATGCCGCCGAACCGCTCCACGCCGGCGTCGGCGGCGGCCTGCATCGACGCCAGGTCACGCACATCGGCGGTCACGGTGAGCACCCGGTCTCCACCGAGGCGGGCGGCCACGTCGGCCAGTGCGTGCTCGTCGAGGTCGGTGAGAATCAGCTTGGCGCCCTTGGCATGCAGCCGCCGGGCCAGCTCGGCGCCGATGCCGTTGCCGCCCCCGGTGATCAGTGCGACTTTTCCGTCCACAGAACCCATGGCGGAAACGTACTCCCCCGCCGGGGTGTTACAGCCGAATACCGAGCAACGCGTCCACGGCGATGGCCACCGTGGCGCCCGCCTCGGCGTCGTGGCCGCCGTAGGACAGCGCGTCGGTGGCCCACCCATCAAGCGCGGCAAGGGCTTTGGGAGTGTCCAGATCGTCGGCGAGGTAGCGGCGCACCCGGGCGACGACGTCGGCGGGGTCCGGCGCGCCAGTCAGCGCGGTGGCGCTGCGCCACCGGTGCAGCCGCTCCCGCGCCTCGTCGAGCACCTGTGGGCTCCAGAACCGGTCGCTGCGGTAGTGCCCGGCGAACAGACCCAGCCGGATCAGCGCCGGATCCACACCGTCGCGGCGCAGCTGCGACACCAGCACCAGGTTGCCCCGGCTCTTGGACATCTTGTGGCCGTCCCAGCCGATCATGCCGGCGTGCACGTAGTGCCGCGCGAATCGCCGTTCGCCGGTGACGCATTCGGCATGGGCGGCGGAGAACTCGTGGTGCGGGAAGATCAGGTCGCTGCCGCCGCCCTGGATGTCCAGGCCGGTGCCGATCCGGCTGAGCGCGATGGCCGCGCACTCGACGTGCCAGCCCGGCCGGCCGGGGCCGAACGGGGACGGCCAGGCGGGTTCGCCAGGGCGTTCGGCCCGCCACAGCAGCGCGTCCAGCGGGTCGGCCTTGCCGGCACGCGCCGGATCTCCGCCGCGTTCGGTGAACAGCGTCAGCATGGTGGCGTGGTCGTAGCCCGACTCGTAGCCGAACTGGGTGGTGGCACCCACCCGGAAGTACACGTCGGGGTACTGCGGGTCGTCGACGACGTAGGCGGCGCCGCTGGCGAGCATCTTCTCGACGAGCTCGACGACCTCGGCGATGGCCTCGGTGGCGGCCACGTAGTCCCGCGGCGGGAGCACCCGCAGCGCGGCCATGTCCTCGCGGAACAGGTCGGTCTCGCGGTCGGCGAGCTCACGCCACCCGATGCCGTCGCGCGCCGCGCGTTCGAACAGCGGGTCGTCGACGTCGGTGATGTTCTGCACGTAGTGCACGTGGTGCCCGGCGTCCAGCCACAGCCGGTGCACCAGGTCGAACGCCAGGTAGGTGGCGGCGTGCCCGAGGTGGGTGGCGTCATACGGGGTGATGCCGCAGACGTACATACCGGCGGTGGCGCCCGGGGTGACGGGGCGCACCTGCCGGTCGGCGCTGTCGTAGAGCCGGAGCGCGGGGCCCCGCCCGGGCAGCACCGGGACGCTCGGTGCGGGCCACGATTGCATAGCGTCGACTCTAGACATCGACCTGTGCGACAACGCCGAAGGCCGTTTCATTCCCCAACTCACCGGGTCCGGGCCGACAGGATGACCTCGAGCAGCACATCGGCCACCTCGGGCCGGCACATCAGCAGGTCCGGCAGATACGGGTCGCGGCGGTTGTAGATCAGCGGTGAGCCGTCCAGCCGGGTGGCGTGCAGCCCGGCCGCCCACAACACCCCGGCCGGCGCGGCCGAGTCCCACTCCCACTGACCGCCGGCGTGCACGTAGGCGTCGACGTCGCCGCGCACCACGGCCATCGCCTTGGCGCCCGCCGAGCCGATCCGGACCAGCTCGATGTCGAGCCGGTCCCGCAGCCACCACAGCACCGCCGGCGGCCGGTTGGAGCTGGCGGTGATGCGGATCGGTCCGCCGTCGAGGCGCGGCGGGGGCGCGGTCACGGTGTCGGTGCGGTACACCTCACCACGCGCGGGCAGCGCGACCGCGGCGTCGGTGATGGTCGGCCCGGACGGCGCGTCGCGCCGCCACAGCGCGATGTGCACCGCCCAGTCGGCGCGCCCGGGCATGGAGTACTCGTGGGTGCCGTCGACCGGGTCGACGATCCAGACCCGGTCGGCGTCCACCCGGGAGACGTCGTCGACGGCCTCCTCGGAGAGCACCGCGTCGTGCGGCCGCTCCCGGTGCAGCCGATCGAGGATCAGCGTGTTGGCCCGCTTGTCGCCGGCGTCGCCCAGGTCGTAGGGGTCGTAGTAGCCGATCTGCTCGCGCATCGCCAGCAGCAGCTCCCCCGCCTCGGCCGCCACCTCGGCGGCCAGCGCTGCATCGGTGAGGGTCACCGCGTTAGTAGACCATGTCAGAACGCCGGCCACGGTATCGGCCGCCGCCGGTCCGGTGTCGGCATCACCGGGTTGCGCAGCAGTGCAACGACTCTGGCCCGCAGCGCGGCGACCTCGACCGCCGTGATATGACCGCACAGCTCGGTGCCCAGTTCGCCGGTCAGCGCGTCGCCGAGCCGGGCGATGTCCTCGAGGATGTCGTCACCGATCGGTTTTCCCGCCCAGCCCCACAACACGGTGCGCAGCTTGTCCTCGGTGTGCAGGGTCACCCCGTGGTCGACGCCGTACACCCGGCCGTCCACCCCGGCCAGCACGTGCCCGCCCTTGCGGTCGGCGTTGTTGATCACCACGTCGAACACCGCGATCCGGCGCAGCCGGTCGTCGTCGGCGTGCACCAGCGTGACCTCGTCGCCGGCGTAGTCGTAGGCCTGCAGCACCGGCAGGAACCCGGCCGGGATCTTGCCCGAGGGCAGCAGGTCGATCAGGTCGGGGCCGACGTCGGCGCTCTGGTCGGGGTCGGCACCGACGGGTTCGTCGCTGGGCTGGTCGACCCAGCGCTGCAGCATCCCCGGACCGGCCGGACCGTCACGAATGATCGTGTACGGCACGATGTTCCAGCCCAGCGCCGCCGACACCAGGTAGCAGCCGCGTTCCCGGCCGGCCAGTGTGCCGTCCGGGAAGTCCCACAGCGGCGCCTCCCCGGCGACGGGCTTGTACACGCAGTGCGCGGTCCGGTCGGCCAGCGTCGCCTCGCACAGGAACGTCGCGTTGCTGGCCGAGCGGATCCGTCCGATGACGGTCAGCTCTCCGCGGGCCAGCACCTCCGCGACGTCGCCGTCGTCACCGCCGAACTCAGGTGTCGTCGACGTCATCGCCGGATCCGGCCAGCGCCCCGCGCCGGTAGCCATTGGTGCGGACACAGATGTGGCCCTCGGGATCCAGCGGCTCGTCGCACAGCGGGCACGGCGGCCGGCCCGCCGAGATGACCCGGTTGGACCGCGTCGCGAACTCGCGCGCCGACTCCGGGGTGAGGAACACCCGCACCGCGTCCGGGCCCTCCTCGGCGTCGTCGAGGACCACCGACGCGTCGAACTCGGTGTCGGAGACCGCCAGCAGTTCGACGACGATGGTCTGCGCCTCGGAGTCCCAGCCCAACCCCATGGTGCCGACCCGGAACTCGGCGTCGACGGGCGTCACCAGCGGGTTGAGGTCCTCGACCTCTCCGGTGTCGGGCGGGATCGGGGTGCCGAACCGGCGGTTGATCTCGAGGAGCAGTGCGGCGATCCGCTCGGCGAGCACCGCCACCTGCTGCTTCTCCAGGATCACCGAGATCACCCGGTTCTCGTGGACGGCCTGCAGGTAGAAGGTCCGGTTGCCGGGCTGGCCGACGGTCCCGGCCACGAAACGGTCGGGTGTGCGGAAGACGTGGATTTCGCGGGCCATGGCACTGTCCAAAATACCGGCAACACCTCGGTTCGCTGCGCTCAGCCGCCGCCAAGCGCCGGTCGGTCCGGTAGTCAGTCGGTGGAGCCGCCCACCACCGCGTCCCCCGTCGGGACCTCGCCGTCGGCGGTCTCGGCCTCGGCGGGTACCGCCGACAGCGCCGCGTTCAGCGCCGAGCCGGTGTGGTTGACGTGGATGACGAACGGGCGGAACGGGGTGTAGCGGATGACGCTGATCGACGCCGGATCGGCGTTGATGCGCTGGAAGCTGTCCAGGTGCGTGCCCAGCGCGTCGGCCAGCACCGCCTTGATGACGTCGCCGTGCGTGCAGGCCACCCACAGCACATCGGCGCCGTGCTCGTCGGCCAGCCTGCGGTCGTGCTCCCGCACCGCCGTCACGGCGCGGGCCTGCACCGCGGCCAGCCCCTCACCCTCGGGGAACACCGCCGCGCTGGGCTGCTGCTGGACCACCGCCCACAGCGGTTCCTTGACCAGCTCACCGATCTTGCGGCCGGTCCACGAGCCGTAGTCCACCTCGGAGATCCGCTCGTCGACCACCGGATCCAGCGCCAGCGCCGCGGCCAGCGGCTCGACGGTGCGCCGGCAGCGCAACAGCGGCGAGCGCACGATCGCACGGATGGGCAGCGACCCGATCCGCTCCACCAGCGCGTCGGCCTGTTCGCGGCCGCGGTCGTCGAGGTCGACGCCCTCGGAGCGCCCGGCCAATGTGTGCGCGGTGTTCGACGTCGAACGCCCGTGGCGCACCAACAGAACGGTCATATCGCGGCCACCACTCCCGTCGCCAACAGCACCAACACCACCGTGCCCAGCACCACGCGATAGCCGACGAACCAGTACATGCTGTGACGCACCAGGAACCGCAGGAACCAGGCCACCGCGGCGTATCCGACGACGAACGCGATCACGGTGGAGACCAGCAGCTGTGCGCCGGTGGCGCTCATGCCCTCCCCGATCGGATCGAACGCATCGGGCAGCGAGAACAGTCCGGAGGCGAGCACCGCCGGGATCGCCAGCAGGAAGCCGAACCGGGCGGCCAGTTCACGTTCCATTCCCAGGAACAGGCCCGCGCTGATCGTCGCGCCCGAGCGGGACACCCCCGGTACCAGCGCCAGGCACTGCGCGAAACCGACGATGACGCTGTCGCGCCAGGTGAGCTGCTCCACCTTGCGGGCCTGCCTGCCGTAGTACTCGGCGGCCGCGATGACCACGGAGAAGACGATCAGCGCGGTGGCCACCAGCCACAGATTCCGTGCGCCGGTGCGGATCTGGTCCTTGAACAGCAGGCCCACCACGCCGATCGGCAATGTGCCGATGATCACCCACCAGCCCAGCCAGTAGTCGGCGTCGCGGCGGCCGGCGGCGAAGAGGCCCCGCACCCACGCGGTGGCGATGCGGGCGATGTCGCGGGCGAAGTACACCAACACCGCGGCCTCGGTACCGAGCTGGCTCACCGCGGTGAACGACGCGCCGGCGTCGTCGTCGAAGAACACCCGCGACGCGATGGCCAGGTGCCCGGACGACGAGACAGGCAGGAATTCGGTGAGCCCCTGCAGCACCGAGAGGACGACCACCTGCAGCCACGACATCGCAGGCACGTCCGTCACGACGACGACCGTACCGTGGGCTGGGGTCAGCGGCTGTTCCGAGGCACCGGCTGCGCGTCGGCGACGGCGTCGCGCACGGTGGCGGTCAGGCTGCGTTCGTCGCTGAGGTCGATCTCGGTGAGCTTGCGGGTGGAGCGGGCGACGATGTCCTCGGCCTGGGGCACCGGCCCGGACAGCCGCGGCCGGTACACCTCGACCACCAGTTCGTGACGTTCGACGTGGAACGAGAAGCTGCGCCCGTCGCCGACCTGACCGAAGCCGCTGGCGTGCACACCCGTCGTGATGTCCTCGACGGTGAACCCTTCACTGCTGAATTTCTCAGTGCTCACACCGCTGTCCGCCAGCGTCATGGTCCGTACCCTACCGTCGGCCCCGGCCCGGGCGGATCCGTACGCACCCGTGCCGGTGTTCCCGGCGTGCATAGACTGTCAGTCCGATCGGGATCCATCCACACGAAACTGAGAGCTACCCGTTGCCGCGCCGCATGAAACTGCCAGTCCAGGTGCTTCGCCTCGGCGCCGTCGCGGTGGCAATCACGCTGGTCACGGCGGGTTGCTCAAACAAGGCCGTCGACGCGCCGCCCACCATCGCCCCCGCGCAGGCCGCCGACTCACCGCCGGTGAGCGACCCGCTGCCCGGGGTGGTGCACGCACTGCCTGTCGACGGCCGCGGCACGGTGTTCGACGCGGCCACCGCGACGCTGGTGGTGCTCTCCGGGGCCGAGGTCACGGCGCTGCCCGCGACCGGGCCGACGCGCACGGTGCGGCTGCCGGCCGCCGCCACGGCGATCGCCGGCGACGGGGACGGTCAGGTGCTACTGGCCGGCCGCGGAGGCTACCTTCGCTTCGACATCGCCGCGGGCAAGGCCACCCCGGTGCCGGTGCCGGACCACGACAGCGTCGAGTTCACCGCCGTGGCCCGGCGCGCCGACGGCAGGCTGGTGCTCGGCAGCGCCGACGGCACGGTCTACACGCTGGCCGCCGATGGCACCGTCAGCGCCCAGCTGAAAATGTTCGCCCGGGTGGATTCCCTTGTCACCCAAGGTGATACTGCCATCGTCCTGGACCGGTCGCAGACCTCGGTGACCAGCCTCAACAAGGAGGGCACCGCATCGGCGCAGGCGCTGCGCGCCGGTGAGGGCGCCACCACGATGGTCGCCGACGACCAGGGCCGGGTGCTGGTCGCCGACACCCGCGGGGGTGAGCTGTTGGTGTACGGCGTGGATCCGCTGATCCTGCGCCAGCGGTTCCCGGTGCCCGACGCGCCGTACGGCCTGGCCGGCGCGGAGCTGGCCTGGGTGTCGCAGACGGCGAGCAACACGGTCGTTGGTTACGATCTGGCGACCGGCATCCCCGTCGAGAAGGTGCGTTATCGAACCGTGCAGCAACCGAACTCGCTGGCCTTCGACGATGCGTCGGGCACCCTGTACGTGGTGTCCGGGGCGGGCGCCGGTGTCCAGGTGATCCCGTCGGCGGGGGCGGTGAAATGAGCGCGGGGTCCCGCGGCCGGATGCCGTCGGCCTGGCGGCAGGCCATCTCCGAGGACCACTCCGGGGAGTACGAGTGGATCCCGCTGCGGCTGCCCCCGGACGTCACCCGGATCAGCGCCTCGATCCGGCTGTCGATCGAGGCCGAGTACCGCGGCTGGGAACTGACCCGGGTGCGGCTCTACACCGACGGCAGCCGGCGGGTGCTGCTGCGCCGCAAGAAGCGGGCCGACCGGCCGCACGACCCCGACCAGCCGGGGCTGTAGATGTACCGAGCGCTGCGGCGCGCGCTGTTCCTGGTGCCGCCCGAACGCATCCACACCTGGGTCTTCGCCGGCCTGCGCGCCGCCACCGGCCCGGCGCCGCTGCGGCGCGGGCTGACCCGGCGACTGGCCCCGCAGGACCCGATCCTGGCCAGCACCGTCTTCGGGGTGCGCTTCCCCGGCCCGTTGGGCCTGGCGGCCGGCTTCGACAAGGACGGTCTCGGCGTGCACACCTGGGGTGCGCTGGGCTTCGGCTACGCCGAGGTCGGCACCGTCACCGCGCAGCCGCAGCCGGGCAATCCGGCGCCGCGGATGTTCCGGCTGCCGGCCGACCGGGCGCTGCTGAACCGGATGGGCTTCAACAACCACGGGTCCGGGGCGCTCGCCGGGCAGCTGGCCCGGCACCACCCGGACGTGCCGATCGGGGTCAACATCGGCAAGACCAAGCTCACCCCGGTCGAGGACGCGGCGGCCGACTACGCCGAGAGCGCGCGGCTGCTCGGACCGCTGGCGGCCTACCTGGTGGTCAACGTCAGCTCGCCGAACACGCCGGGGCTGCGGGATCTGCAGTCGGTGGCCGCGCTGCGGCCGATCCTGACCGCGGTGCTGGCCGAGACGTCGACGCCGGTGCTGGTCAAGATCGCCCCCGACCTGGCCGATTCCGACATTGACGAAATCGCCGACCTGGCAGTCGAATTGGGCCTGGCAGGAATCGTTGCGACGAACACCACGATCTCCCGGGACGGCCTGCGCACCCCGGGGGTGGACGCGCTGGGGCCCGGCGGCATCTCCGGCCCACCGGTGGCCCGCCGCGCCCTCGAGGTGCTGCGCCGGCTCTACACCCGCGTCGGCGACCGTCAGGTACTGATCAGCGTCGGCGGCATCGAGACCGCCGACGACGCCTGGGCGCGGATCACCGCGGGCGCCTCACTGCTGCAGGGCTACACCGGTTTCGTCTACGGCGGTGGGCTGTGGGCGAAGTCGATCCACGACGGCCTGGCCGCCCGGTTGCGCGCCGAGGGGATCGGCTCGCTGACCGAGGCGGTCGGGTCCGCCGCGCGGTAGCGCCTACCGCTCAGTGCCTTTCGTAGATGGCGTGGATCAGCCCCCGCGCGATCGCGTGACTGAACAGGTTGAACCCCAGGTAGGCCGGGCTGGCCTCGGCCGGGATGTCGAGCTTCTCGACGTCGACGGCGTGCACGGCGACGTAGTAGCGGTGCGGTCCGTGCCCGGGCGGCGGCGCGGCGCCGATGTAGCGGGGCAGCCCGGCGTCGTTGGCCAAAGTGATTGCGTCACCGGGGAATCCGCTGGGGCTGCCGTCGCCGACGCCGGCCGGCAGCTCGGTGACGGTGGCCGGCAGGTTGAACACCGCCCAGTGCCAGAAGCCCGACACCGTCGGCGCGTCCGGATCGTAGACGGTGACCGCGAAGCTGCGGGTCTCCTCCGGGAAGCCCGACCAGCTCAGCTGCGGGGAGACATCCGACCCGCCGGCCCCCATGATCCCGCTGACCTGGTCGTTGCCGAACTGCTGCCCGTCGCTGAACGAGTCCGAGGTCAGCGTGAAGGTGGGCAGGTCCGGGCGGAAATAGTCGTAGGGGTTGTAGTCGACGGCCATCGGGCGGTGATCCTTTCGTTGGGTGATCAGCTGTGCAGCAGGAAATGTTCGAGGACCTGGGCGCCGAACTTCAGCGCGTCCACGGGTACCCGCTCGTCGACACCGTGGAACATGGCCGAGAAGTCCAGGTCGGCGGGCAGTCGCAACGGCGCGAAGCCGAAGCAGCGAATCCCCAACCGGGCGAAGTGTTTTGCGTCGGTGCCGCCGGAGAGCATGTACGGCACCGTGCGGGCATCCGGGTCGGCGGCCAGGATCGCGTTGTTCATCGCGTCGAGAAGGTCGCCGTCGAACGGGGTTTCGTAGGACGGCAGGTTGGTGATCCACTCCCGGGTGACGTCGGGGCCGATGATCTCGTCGACCTCCCGCTCGAACTCGGCGAGCCGGCCGGGCAGCACCCGGCAGTCGACGATGGCCTCCGCGGTGCCGGGGATGACGTTGGCCTTGTAGCCGGCCTCGAGCATCGTCGGGTTGGCGGTGTCGCGCAGTGTGGCGCCGACGATGCGGGCGATGCCGCCGAGCTTGGCGATCGTGCCGTCGAGATCGGGCGACGCGGGATCGAACGAGTAACCCGTCTCCTCGGAGACGGCGGTCAGGAACTGTTCGACCGATTCGGTCAGCACGAGCGGGAAGCGGTGCCTGCCGAGCCTGGCGACGGCCTCCGACAAGATCGTGACGGCGTTGTCGTCGTGCACCATCGAGCCGTGCCCGGCGCGGCCGCGCGCGGTCAGGCGCATCCACAGCATCGCCTTCTCGGCGGTCTCGATGAGGTACAGCCGGCGTTCCCCGCCGTCGCGGCGCGGCACCGTCAGCGAGAAGCCGCCCACCTCGCCGACCGCCTCGGTGACCCCGGCGAACAGGTCGGGGCGGTTGTCCACCAGCCACCTGCAGCCGTAGTTGCCGCCGGCCTCCTCGTCGGAGACGAACGCGAACACCAGGTCGCGGGGCGGCACGATGCCCGACCGTTTGAAATGCCGGGCGACGGCGATGATCATCCCGACCATGTCCTTCATGTCGACCGCGCCGCGGCCCCACACGTAGCCGTCCTCGACGGCCCCGGAGAACGGGTGCACGCTCCAGTCGGCCGCCTCGGCGGGCACCACGTCGAGGTGCCCGTGCAGCATCAGCGCCCCGCGCGAGGAGTCGGCGCCGGGCAACCGGGCGAACACGTTGGCCCGACCCGGCGCGCCGGCCTCGACGTACTCGGTGCGGTACCCCACCTCCTGCAGTTGGTCGGCGACCCACCGCGCGCACTCGGCCTCCCCCTTGGTGGTGACCGGGTCACCGGTGTTGGAGGTGTCGAACCGGATCAGCGCGCTGACGATGTCGACGACCTCGTCACTCGACGTGGGGGCACCAGTCACACTGACTTTCCTACCACCCGCCCGACCCTGGGTTTGGGCCAACCCAGGCTGATCCGTTAGCCTTAGCTGCTCCCGGCCGGCACCGGCTGGTCCAGGGGTGATGTCCGAGTGGCGGAATGGCAGACGCGCTAGCTTGAGGTGCTAGTGCCCTATTAACGGGCGTGGGGGTTCAAGTCCCCCCTCGGACACAATTTGGTTAGCTGAGATTTCACAAAATCTGCTCCGGCCTCGGCTGGGCCGGGTTTTCTACGCTTGCTGACATCTGTTCCACTCCGACCCGGACCGCACGACTGCCGCAGCCTTGTTCGGCACCCCACGCCGTTCGCCCTCAGACCCACTTTGGGACTTGCGCCGACGATTGTCCTACCGCGCGGATACCCGTGGTTCCCGCCGTAGGGGGAGGTGGTTTTGGGTGGCACAAAGCGCTCGGGTCTACCACTCGTCGGGAGTGCGGTGAAGACAACGTGGGATCCCTCGCCGGCCTCGGCAATGGCCAGGATGGGGGTGGCCGTGCACGAGGAGTCCCTGGTCTTACTGCTCATCGAGGATCTGGCTGCAGATTAGCGACTGAGAAGACCCTAATCAGGCCAGGAAAGACGAGAAGCCGCCCTTATGTGTGAAAAATCAGGCATAACAGCTTGATGGCGCCACACCAAAGGGCGATCCTATGTTATGCGTGATTTATCAGGCATAAGGAGGATCATGGCACGCCCAAGGCGGACACATCCACAACGCGAGAACCTTATGCCTGAATTAGCAGGCATAAGCCAAGCCTTCATCGAGCGAAGATTAGCACTGCAGCTCACTCAGGAGACGCTGGCCGACCTGGCCGGGGTGTCGCGCTACAGCGTCCAAACCTTAGAAGCGGGGACCGGTGCAACCAAGATCGGTTCGGTCCTGGAGATCGCCAACGTCCTTGGCCTGCGCCTCGATGTGAGTTCGGCGCCTGAATAACCGGCCGAATCGGCCTCGACCGTCGCGAGGTCACCAAAGCCGACGTATACATCGGCGAGGTACTAGCCGCCCACCTGACCCGCGAACGTGGAGATGCCGTCAGCTTCGATTATGTAGCGGATGAACCTGGCGAAGGCCGTATACGAGATCGATCGGTTTCCTGGTCATTACTGCGGTATGGCGAGTATCCGGCGATAACCGCAGGAGGGGCCGTTCCACCGTTTTTCGCCGGACTCTTGCCAGAGGGTGTTCGACTCGGCGTCGTCACCTCATCAACAAAGACATCGGCGGATGACCATCTGACGCTGCTGCTCGCGATCGGCGCCGACACTATCGGCAACATTCGAGTGTTCCCCGCAGGCGCAGCTCCCCTCGTGCCGCTGCCACTATTCGAACCGGAGCGAGACAACGACTTTCATGCAGTCTTTGTGAAGCTGACGGGTTCTGTCGATGCCGACCCTGTCGGACTGGCAGGAGTTCAACCCAAAGTCAGTGCTGGCATGATGTCGACTCCGGCTCAAACTCGTGCAGGCCCCGCAATACTCAAGCTGAACCCTACCGGCTTCCCGCTCCTCGTCGAAAACGAGCACTTCTTCATGCGGATGGCATCGGCTTGCGGACTGCGAGCCGCTCAGACAACGTTGCTCCACGATGCGCAGGGGCGCAGCGCCCTATTGGTAAATCGATCTGACCGCGTTGGAACACGACGGATTCCGCAAGAAGATGCGTGTCAAGTCGCCGACCTGTATCCGGCGTCAAAGTACCGCATCCAGACCGAGACCGCGTTGACGAAACTCGCCGATGCCTGCGGGCGCGGAGGCGGGTCGCGAGTGGTAGCACTGATCGAGTTGCTGAAAGTTGTTGTCTTCAGCTGGCTGATCGGGAACGGGGACCTGCACGGAAAGAACATGTCGATCTACAACCCGGATGGATTGTGGCAGCCGACCCCCGCCTACGATCTGCTCTGCACGCAGCCCTACGCCCGGTGGAACGACCCTATGGCGCTCAACCTGTACGGACGAGCGAACCACCTCACGCGCGCCAACTTCATCGAGGCGGGCGAACGACTTGGAATACGCGAGCGGGCTACGAAGAACATGATCGATGCCATGATGGATGCCGCAACTGAATGGCCGGATAGATGCGGCGAGATAGGCTTTGACGACCGGCAAACAGAGCGCCTTGCCCAAATGCTGCACACCAGGCTCGCTAGTTTGAGGTGATCTGACAGCACACCCCGCCGGTCCAGCCTTCACCAATCGCCGCTTGCTGATGTCCGGGCGGTGGATGGCGCGCCCGAGCCGAGACAATTGCAGCGGCGCCGTCGTCAGCTCGACAACGCCGAGCACCGTTGAGGACGCCGTCATCGCGAAGACCTCATGATGGAGCTGTTGGCACACCCACGGCTGGGCGGGCCAACCAGCAGCTGTCAGCGCGGTGTCGGCCGCACCGATCCGCCAACCCGGAAAGCTCGCAGAGCGGCGACTTGCCACGATCAGCAGCTCAACTGAAAAGTCTCAACCCGTGTCGCAGGTGGACACCTCCCCCTCGGACACACTTTCCCAGGCTCCCGCATCCGCGGGACAGGCGGCCGCAGAATGGCTCCGATGGACACCACCAGAACCTCGGCGCCCGCGCGCGAGCTCGCACTCGATCTGTACCGGTCAGCCGCGGTGATCCTCGTCGTCATCGGGCACTGGCTGCTGTCGGTGATGACCTACCACGACGGCGAGTTCGGCCGCGACAACCCGCTGGTCCTGATGCCGTGGACGCAGTGGCTCACCTGGGGTTTCCAGGTGGTTCCGGTGTTCTTCGCGGTGGCCGGCTACGCCAGCGCGGTGTCGTGGTCGCATCGTGACCCGGCCACCACGTCGCGCCAGGACTGGATCCGGCGCCGAGTCGCGCGCACGCTCGGGCCGACCGCCGTCTATGCGGGCTTCGTGGTGGTCCTGATGGCGGTGCTGCTGACCGCGGGCATCGACGGCTCGGTGCTCGAGCTCGGCGGCTGGGCGGTGGCCATGCACCTGTGGTTCCTGGCCGTCTACCTGATGGTGGTCGCGCTGACGCCGGTGGCGGTGGCCGCGCACCGGCGCTGGGGCCTCGCGGCGCCGGCCGCGTTGGCTCTCGGGGTGGTCGTCGTCGACGTAGTCGGGATCACCACCGGCCATCCCGAGATCCGGATGGCGAACTACTTCTTCTGCTGGGCGGCCATCTATCAACTCGGAATCGCTTGGCACGGCGCACTTCTGCGCCAACGCCTGCTGCTGGCGATCGCCGTGGTGGCCGCTGCCGCGCTGCCGATCCTGGTGAGCTGGGGGCCGTATCCGATCGCGATGATCGGCGTGCCCGGTGACCGCGTCGAGAACTCCGCTCCCCCGTCGGTGGCGCTGCTGGCGCTGGCGCTGGCGCAGATCGGGGTGTTGCTGACGCTGGTGCCCGTGCTGAACCGGGTGCTGGTGCGCGGGGCGTGGCCGCGGGTGATCGCGGTGGCCAACAACAACGTGATGGCGCTGTATCTGTGGCAGATGCTGCCGGTCATCGTCGTGACGCTCGTCGGATATCCGGCCGGGCTGCTGCCCCAGCCTCCGCTGGGGTCGGGGGCCTGGTGGCTGGCCCGGCTGGAATGGGAGTTGGTGCTCGCCGTGGTCACCGCCGGGCTGCTGGCCCTGCTGTATTGGCAGCGGCGGGTGTTCGCCGCGCCGATCCCCACGGTGCCGGTACCGCTGCCTGCGGCGCTGACCGAGGCCTTGCTCTACGTGGGGACCGCGGCGTGCGCGGTCGCCTTGAGCCTGCTCTCGGCCGGCGGGTTCGCCCCCGAGGGCCGGCTTCCCGTGCTGGCGATCATGCTGTTCGCCGGAGGGGCGCTGCTGGTGGCGGCGCGCCCGCGGGAGCGGCCAGGCGCCCCCGCGTCTGGGTAGGCGCCGTCTCTCAGTAGACGTCGCGCAGGTAGCGCTTCTCGGCCACCAGCTCGCGCTTGTAGTCCCGGGCCCGCTCCGCGCTCAGCCCACCGTGGGTGCGGATGATCTCGGTCAGCGCGTCGTCGACGCCGGCAGCCATCCGGCTGGCGTCGCCGCACACGTAGAAATGTGCCCCGTCCTCGAGCCAGCGCCACACGTCGGCGCCGTAGTCCCGCATCTTGTGCTGCACGTAGACCCGCTGGCGCTGATCGCGGGAGAACGCCAGATCGAGCCGGTTGAGGAACCCATCGTCGACCATGTCGGTGAGGTCGTCGCGATAGTAGAAGTTCTGCGCGCGGTGCTGGTCGCCGAAGAACAGCCAGTTGCGGCCGGTGTGCCCGAGGGCGCGTCGTTCCTGCAGGAAGCCGCGGAACGGGGCGATGCCGGTGCCCGGCCCCACCATGATCATCGGCGTGTCCGGGTCCTGCGGCGGCCGGAAGTGCGGGGCGCGCTGCAGGAACACCGGAACCGCGGCACCGTCGGGCAGATCGGCCAGGTACGTCGAGGCCACCCCGCCGCGCGGGCCGCCGTCGCTGCCGTGGTAGCGCAACACCGACACCGTCAGCTGCACCTCGTGCGGGCTGACCAGCGGGCTGGACGAGATCGAGTACTGCCGCGGGGTCAGCCGCACCAGCACCTCCTGCCACAGCTCCACGTCGGCGCGGACGCGGAACTGGCTCACCAGGTCCAGCCCGTTGCGGTCCGTGCGCCACGACTCGACGTCGGCGCGTAGCCGCTTGGCCACGCCGCGGTCGGCGCAGTTCGCCCCGACGAACTCGACCAGATCTGCCGTCACCTTGCAGACGTCGTAGTGCGACGTCAGCGCCTGCCGCAGCGGCATCGCGCCGCCGTCGACGACCACGTTTTCCTCGCCGCTGAAACCCGTGGCGGCCAGCCAGGTCTCGACGACGAACTCCGAGTTGCGTACGTAGACACCCAGGGAGTCGCCCGCCGAGTAGGTGGCGTCGTGGGCGCTGATGTCGAAGCCGAGCTGGCGGACGTCCTTGGCCGCGCCCGCCGGCGTCAGCCGGGTGTTGCGGCACAGCGGTACCGCGATCGGCTGCGCCCGGGTGAACAGCGCGGGTTCCGCCGAGGGCACCCGAGCCGGTTCGCGGCCCGGGCTGGGGCTGGTGAAGAGGTCCACCACGGCGTCGGCCCACCGGGCCAGCGGCTGATCGTCGTAGGCCTCGCAGTCCGCGCGGTCGAGCATCCGGGTGGCACCGAGGTCGGCCAGGCGGCGGTCCAGGGACTTGGCGTGTCCGCAGAAGTTGCCGTACGAACGGTCGCCGAGGCCCAGCACCGTGTACCGGAGCCCGTGCAGCGCCGGGGCATCCGGTGAGGCGAGCCGGTCCCAGAAGTCCGCCCCGTTGTCCGGCGGGCCGCCGTCGCCGAACGTGCTGGTGATGATCACGGCGTGGTCGGCGGCGGCCAGGTCGGCCAGCTCGACGTCGTCCATGGCGCGCAGCCGCGCCCCGGCCAGCCGGTCACCGAGCGTGCTCGCGAACTCCTCGGCGGTGCCGGTCTGCGACGCCCACAGCACCAGCGGTCCGCTCGCGTCGTCGGCGGCGGTGGCCGCGAGCCGGGAGTACCGGCCGGCGAGCAGGCCGTCCACCCACAGCCGGGCCCTGGCACCGACCGGCGCGCCGGCCGGCAGCACCGGGACACCGGGAGCGCCGTCGGCGATGCCGGCGAAAAACCCTGCCAGGTAGAGCTTCTCGTCGTCGGTGAGGGTGGGCGCCTGCGTCGGGACGAGGGAGGCCTGCTCGGCCGGCACCGGGACCAGCCGCACCGCGCACGCCTTGAACTCCGGTTGCAGCGAGTCCGGGTCGACGGCGTCGTTGGTGACGGCGTTGACGGTCAGGTTCGCGCCCTGCTCGTCGTTCCAGTGGAACGGTGCGAACACGTTGCCGGGCCGGACCCGGTCGGTGAGGACGGCGGGCAGCACCGCCCGGCCGCGGCGGGACAGCAGCTCGACGTCCTGCCCCTCGGAAATGCTCAACGCGGCAGCGTCGTCGGGGTGGATCTCGACGAACGGTGCGGGGTTGAGCTTGGTGAGCTTGGCCACCTTGCCGGTCTTGGTCATGGTGTGCCACTGGTGCTGCAACCGCCCGGTGTTGAGCACCATCGGGTAGTCGTCGTCGGGCAGCTCGGCGGCCTCCAGGTGCGGGCGTGGGTGGAACACCGCCCGCCGGGATGCGGTGGCGAACGCGAGCAGCGGCCGGTGCCCGTCGGCGTCGACGAACACGTCCTGGGAGACACCGTCGTTGAGGTAGCGGATCGGGTTGCGTTCGGGGGCGTCCTCGGCCGCACAGGGCCATTGCAGCGGGGTGTCGCGCAGCCGGTCGTAGCTGACGCCGCGCAGGTCGTACCCGGTGCGGGGATTGTGGAAGCGGCGGATCTCGTCGAAGATCTGCTCGCTGGACTTGTAGGTGAAGTCGTCGCCGAAGCCCAGGTGCTGGGCCACCCCGCAGATCAGTTCCCAGTCCGGGCGGGCGTCGCCGGCCGGCTCGACCGCCTGCGCCAGCAGCGTGAGGGTGCGTTCGGAGTTCACCATGACGCCGTCGGCCTCGGCCCACAGCGTGGCGGGCAGCATGATGTCGGCGTACCGGTTGGTGGCGGTGTCGGTGTAGGCGTCCTGGGTGATCACCAGCTCGGCGGCGCGCAGGCCGTCGATGACGGTGGACCGATTAGCCACGCTGGCAACGGGATTGGTGCAGATGATCCACACCGCTTTGATCGAATCGCCCAGTTGGCGGAACATCTCGACGGTGCCGGGGCCGACGTCGGTGCGAATGGTGCCCGGCGCCAGTTCCCACTGCTCCTCGACGAACGCGCGGTCCTCGGCCGAGAGCACGGCGCGCTGGCCGGGCAGCCCGGGTCCCATGTAGCCCATCTCTCTGCCGCCCATCGCGTTCGGCTGCCCGGTCAGCGACATCGGGCCGCTGCCGGGGCGGCAGATCGCCCCGGTGGCCAGGTGCAGGTTGCAGATCGCGTTGGTGTTCCAGGTGCCGTGCGTGCTCTGGTTCAGGCCCATGGTCCAGCAGCTCATCCAGTCACCGGCCGTGGCGATCATCGCCGCGGCGGTGCGGATGTCGGCTTCGGCCAGGCCGGTGATGGCGGCCACCCGTTCGGGCGGGTAGTCGGCCAGGAACGCCGGCATCGCGTCCCAGCCCTCGGTGTACTCGGCGATGAAATCCCGGTCGATGGAGCCGTTTTCGACCAGCAGGTGCAGGATCCCGTTCAGCAGCGCCAGGTCGGTGCCAGGCCGGATCTGCAGGAACAGGTCGGCCTTCTCGGCGGTGGTGGTGCGCCGTGGGTCGACGACGATCAGCTTGGCGCCGGCCTCCAGGCGGTCGGCCATCCGCAGGAACAGGATCGGATGGCAGTCGGCCATGTTGGAGCCGATCACGAAGAACAGGTCGGTGCAATCGAAATCGGCGTAGGAGCCGGGCGGCCCGTCCGCGCCGAGGGACTGCTTGAAGCCGGTGCCCGCACTGGCCATGCACAGCCGCGAGTTCGACTCGATGTGCACGGTGCGCAGGTATCCCTTGGCCAGTTTGGTGGCCAGGTATTGCGCCTCGATCGACATCTGCCCCGACACGTACAACGCCACCGCGTCCGGGCCGTGCTCGTCGACCACCGCCCGCAACCGCCTGCCCGCCTCGGCGAGCGCGTCATCGACGTCGACGGCCACCGGGTCCGCGTCACGGGACGGCCGCATCAGCGCGGTCGTCAGCCGTCCGTCGGCGGCCATCATCTCCGCGTGGGTGGCGCCCTTGGTGCACAGCCGTCCGGCGTTGGTGGGATGGAGCTTGTCTCCGGACACCCGCGCGATCACCGGGGCGCCCGAAGCGGGGTCGGTGCGGGTCTCGACCGAGATCCCGCACCCGACCCCGCAATACGAACAGGCGGTACGTGTCACGACTAGCCCGCGGGCACCGGGGCGGCCGCCCGGCCGATGTGCTCACCGGCGTGCGTGCGGTGTTCGTGCAACCGCAGGAACACGAACCACGTCACCACCGCGCACACCACATAGAACACCAGGAACACCCAGAACGCGTTGGTGGCCGACTTGGCGTCGCTGACGTAGGAGGCGCGCAGCACCACGTTGATGAACACCCCGCCCAGAGCGCCCACCGCACCGGCGAATCCGATCAGCGCACCCGACATCGCCCGCGACCATGCGGCTTTCTCGTCGCGGTCGAGGTCGTCGCGGCCCTGCGCCTTGGCCTCGAAGATCGACGGGATCATCTTGTACGTCGAGCCGTTCCCGATGCCGGACAGGATGAACAGCAGGATGAAACCGGCGACGTAGCCGATCATCTGCGCGCTCGTCGGGGCGCCGGCGGCGCTGTCGTCCAGCACGCCGGTGGCCACCAGGATCCCGGCGGCGAACATCATCGCCACGAACGTGTACAGCGTGATCTTGCCGCCGCCGACCCGGTCGGCCAGCTTGCCGCCGTACGGCCGCGAGATCGACCCGAGCAGCGGCCCCAGGAACGCGATCTGGGCGGCGTGCAGCGAGGCCTGCGCCGGGGTGTCCCCGCCGGCGAGGTAGTTGATCTGCAGCACCTGGCCGAACGCGAACGAGAAGCCGATGAACGACCCGAACGTGCCGATGTAGAGGAAGCTCATCACCCAGGAGTGCTTGAACTTCATGGCTTCCACCAGCGCACCGAAGTTCGACTTCTGGTTGCGCAGGTTGTCCATGTACACCGCGGCGCCGACGGCCGCGGCGCTGATCGCGACAAGGTAGATGGCGCAGACGATCTCGGGCCGGGTGTTGCCGACGGTGGCGATCACCAGCAGTCCGATCAGCTGGATGACGGGCACGCCGATGTTGCCGCCGCCGGCGTTGAGGCCCAGTGCCCAGCCCTTGAGCCGCTGCGGGTAGAACGCGTTGATGTTGGTCATCGACGAGGCGAAGTTGCCGCCTCCCAGACCGGCGAACGCGGCGACCACCATGTAGGTGGTGTAGGACGCCGGGTTCTTCATGTAGTACAGCGTCAGCGCCGTGGGGATCAGCAGCAGCAACGCGCTGACGATCGTCCAGTTGCGGCCCCCGAACTTGGCGGGCGCGATGGTGTACGGGATCCGCATGAACGCCCCGACCAGCGTCGGCACCGCCACCAGGTAGAACTTGCCCGCGGCGTCGATGCCGTAGACGTCCTGGGGCATGAACAGCACCATCACCGACCAGATCGACCACACCGAGAAGCCGACGTGCTCGGCGACGATCGACCAGATCAGATTGCGCTTCGCAATGGCCTTGCCGGCCGGCCTGCCGTCGGTGCCCTCCCAGGCCTCGACGTCCTCGGGATCCCAGTGCTCGATATCACGGTTACGGGTGAATGCCATGCGGCGAAGTCAACTGCCAGGCCATTCCCTGCCCGTTGCGCATCGATGACCGAAGTGAAAACTAGCCCTCACATCGTCCGCGGGTGCGCGGTGAGGCCGTTTCGGGCGCTGGGCTCAGGCTTCGTCGGGTTTGACCGCCAGCACCGGTTTGCGGCACTCCAGGATCAGCTTCTGCGCGACGCTGCCCAACAACAGTTTGCCCACCGGGCTGCGGTGGCGCACGCCGACGACGAGCATCGTCACGTCATCGCGGTCGGTGGCGGCCAGCAGCTCCTCGGCCGGATCCACCCCGACCGGCTGGCGCAGCTCGAAGTCCACCCCGCACTGCGCCAGCCGCGTCTCGACGTCGCGCACCGCGCCGCCGCCGGCGAAGCGGGCGTCGACGTAGGACTCCCCCGCCGTCGCGTTGATCACCAGCAGCCCGGTGCCGCGCAGCTTCGCCTCGGCGATGCCGTGTTCGAGCGCGGCGTGCCCGAACGGGTCGGCGGTGTACCCCACGACGATCATCATTCCTCCTCCGGCAAGCCGTCGTCGGTGCTGAATTCCTCCTCCGGCAAGCCGTCGTCGGTGCTGAATTCCTGCTCCGGCAAGCCGTCGTCGGTGCTGAATTCCTCCTCCGGCAAGCCGTCGTCGGTGCTCACAGCTGGCCCGCCTTCTGCTTCTGGTCCCGGTCGTCCTCGACGATCAGCAGGCTCTCCTCGCTGCGGTGCATGAGCCGCAGCACCAGCGGCGCCAGCAACAGCAGCGCCATCGCGATGTAGGTGCCGATGGCCACCGGTTCCTTGAACAGCGACACCCAGTCGCCGCCGCCCAGCTGCAGGCTCTGACGCAGTTGGCGTTCGATCCGCGGGCCGAGGATGACGCCGATGATCAACGGCAGCACCGGTAATCCGAAGCGGCGCATCATCAAACCCATCAGCCCGAAGATCAGCAGCAGCGCCAGATCCAGCGGCTGCAGGTTCACCGCGAACGCGCCGAGCGTGGCGAAGAACAGGATGCCGGCGTACAGGTACGGCCGCGGGGTGCGCAGCAGCTTGGCCCACAACGGCGCCAGCGGCAGGTTCAGCGCCAGCAACATCGCGTTGCCGATGAACAGGCTGGCGATCAGCGTCCAGATCAGCAGCGGTTCCTTGTCGAACAGCGTGGGCCCCGGCTGGATCCCGTAGGACACGAACGCCGTCAGCATCACCGCCGCCGTCGCGTTGGTGGGCAGGCCCAGCGACAGCATCGGCACCAAAGTGCCCGCGGCAGAGGCATTGTTGGCGGCCTCCGGGCCGGCGACCCCCTCGATCGCGCCCTTGCCGAACTCCTCGGGGTGCTTGGAGAGCTTCTTTTCGGTGATGTAGCTCAGGAACGTCGGCAGCTCGGCGCCGCCGGCGGGCAGCGCGCCGAACGGGAACCCGTATGCGGTGCCGCGCAGCCACGGTTTCCACGACCGCTTCCAGTCCTGGCGGCCCATCCAGGGCCGGCCGACCGGGATGACGTCGGCGGGCCTGCGCCGCAGGTGCGCGGCCACCCACAGCGCCTCGCCCACCGCGAACACCGCGACCGCGATGACGACGATGTCGATGCCGTCACTGAGCAGCGGGACCCCGAAGGTGGCGCGCGGCTGCCCGGTCAGCGAGTCGATCCCGACGATGCCGATGGCCAGGCCCAGCAGCAGCGAGATCAGGCCGCGGATCTTCGAGCTGCCCAGTACCGCGGTGACCGCGACCAGCGCGAACAGCATGATCGCCAGATAGGACGGGGCGCCCAGGGTGACGGCGAACCGCGACACCGCGGGTGCGAACGCCGCCAGCAGCGCGGTCCCGATGGCCCCCGCCACGAAGGACCCGATGGCCGCGGTGGCCAGCGCCTGCGCGGCCCGGCCGGCCTTGGCCATCTTGTTGCCCTCGATGGCGGTGATCACCGATGACGATTCACCGGGGGTGTTGAGCAGGATCGACGTCGTCGACCCGCCGTACATGCCGCCGTAGAAGATGCCGGCGAACATGATGAACGCCGCACTGGGGCTGACGTTGTAGGTGATCGGCAGCAGCAGCGCCACCGTCATCGCCGGGCCGATGCCGGGCAGCACGCCGACCGCGGTGCCCAGCAACACGCCGATCGCCGCGTAGAGCAGGTTCATCGGGGTGGCCGCCTCGGCGAACCCCTGTAGCAGCCAGTCGAAGTTCTCCATTTACAGAATCCCATCCAGAATGCCTGCGGGCAGCGGAATTCCGAGCCCTGAGTAGAACCCGTAGAAGCTCGCCAGCGCCAGCACCATCCCGATGGCGATGTTGCGCACGTAGTGCCTGCTGCCGAGCACGGTCGCGCAGCCGGCGAAGAACAGCGCGCCGGCGATCGCCCAGCCCAGCGGCTGCACCAGCACGATCAGCAGCACGAACAGCCCGACGAGCAGGCCCACGGTGCGCCAGTCGCTGGGCATGTCGGGATCGATGTCCTCACCGGCGTCGGCCTCCCCGCGCGAGCCGCGCGGTATCGCGATGGCCAGCACCACCGCCATGACCAGCAGACCCACCCCGACCACGATGGGGAACAGCCGCGGCCCGACGGGATCCACTTCGGCATAGCCGCCCGGCATCGTCGTAGCGTCGTAGATCAGGAACGCGCCGACGGCGATCATCACCGCGCAGACCACGTACTGCGCGTAATCGGGTCGGGCCGAAGCGGTTTCGATGGTTTCGGTGTCGGTGCTCATACCAGCCCCAGATCGGTCAGCGTCGTCTCGACGCGCTTGTCCTGCTCGGCCAGGAAGTCCTCGAACGGCTGCCCGGTCATGAAGGCGTCGCTCCACCCATTGCGCACCAGCGCCTCCTTCCACGCCTCGGTGGCGTGCAGTTCCTCCAGGACCGCGACCATGGCCTTGCGGTCGTCATCGGAAATACCAGGCGGCGCAAGGACTCCACGCCAGTTGGTGAAGGTCATGTCGATGCCGGCCTCCTTCAGCGTCGGCGCGTCGATCCCCTCGACGCGCTGCTCACCGGAGACCGCCAGCACCCGGACCTGGCCGGACTCGATCTGGTCGACGTACTCGCCCAGACCGGAGGTGCCGACGGCGATCTTGTTGCCCAGCAACGCGGTCAGCAGATCACCGCCGCCGTCGTAGGACACGAAGTTGACCTTGGTGGGGTCGACGCCGACGGCCTTGGCCGTCTCCATGGGGAACAGGTGGTCCGGCCCACCCGGATTGGACCCGCCGCCGATGGTGACCTTGGCCGGGTCGGCCTTCCAGGCGGCCACGAAGTCCTGCACGGTCTGGAACGGGGAGTCGGCGGGCACCAGGATGCCCTCCTGCTCCTCGACCATCTTGGCCAGCGCGGTGGCGTCGGAGGCGCGCGCGGTGGACCCGTTGGTGAACACCGCGCCGACCACGCCGAGGCCCATCATCATCATCAGATCACCGTTGCCGTGCTCGTTCATCAAGCGCGCCATCGCGACGGTGCCGCCGGCGCCGATGACGTTGAACACCTCGATGCGTCCGGTGATGTCCTCGTCCTCGAGGATCTTGACGGCAGTGCGCGCGGTGAGGTCGTAGCCGCCTCCTGGGCTGTTCGGCACCATCATCCGCAACCGGTGCAGTCCGGTCTGGTCGCCGCGGGTGACCCCGCAGGCCGACAGCAGCAGCGCGGCGATCACGGTGACGACGACTGCCACCGTCATCCGCCGCCGGCCCGAAGCCAACATGTCGTCCCCAATCGCTTGGTGGTGATGTCAGCAATACTGGACCCGGGCAGTGACCCGGGTCACTGATGTGAACGCAAAGGACGTTTTGATCATTAAGAACACGGGGTCCGCGCTGACCGGCCTGCTGCGAGGACGCAGCCTGGCCGGGCAGTTCCTGGCGTTCCAGTTGATGGTGGTCGCAGTCGTGCTGGTGGCGGTGGCCGCGGTGTCGGTGGCGCAGTCCACTGCCGAGTTCCGGCAGGTGCGCGGGCAGCGGATGATCGCCGTCGCCGAGAACATGGCGTCCACCCCGATCGTGCGGGACCGGTTCGCCGATCCGTTCGCCGGCCGCATCCTCGCGCCGGAGGTGGACCGGGCGGTGGCTCTGTCGGGGGCCACCCTGGCCGAGATCCTGGGCCCGGACGGGACCGTCCGCGCGTCGTCGGAACCGTCGCGGATCGGCACGCACACCGACCTGGGGCCCAGCCGCGCCGACGAGGGCCGGGCCTGGTTCGGCGACGACGACATCGCCGGCACGCACAGCCTGGTCGGGCAGGTGCCGATCCTGTCCAGCGCGGGCAACGTGCTGGCAGTCGCTTCGGTCAGCGAGGGATATCCGTCGGTGTGGGCGCTACTCAGCGGTGCCGGGGAGCGGCTGCTGATCTACCTCGGCCTGGGCGCGGTGCTGGGCTTGGCGGCGTCGTGGCTGCTGTCGCGGCAGATCAAGAGGCACACCAGGGGTTTGGAGGTGGCCGAGATCGCCAGCCTCGCCGATCATCGGGAGGCGTTGCTGCACAGCATTCGCGAGGGCGTGATCGCGGTGAACAACGACGGCGACATCACGCTACTCAACGACAGCGCGGTGGAGCTTCTCGGGGTGAGCGCCGACGTGGTGGGCCGGCCGGTGGACACCGTCGGGCTGGATCCCGCGGTGGTGGCCTTCCTGACCTCCGGGGAGGGCGAGCGCTCCGAGGACACCGTGGTGGCCACCCGCACCCGGGTGCTGGCGCTGAGCCGGCGGGCCGCCACCAGTCAGGGGCACCGCATCGGCACCGTCACCACCATGCGCGACAGCACCGAACTGGCTGCACTGCAGGGACAGCTGTCCTCGCACAAGAGCGTGACCGACACGCTGCGGGCGCAGACCCACGAGTTCGCCAACCAGTTGCACACCATCTCGGGACTGGTCCAGCTCGGCGAGTACGATGCGGTGCGTGACCTGGTCGGCGCGTTGACGCGGCGCCGCGCTGAGATCAGTGACGCAGTGACACAACGGATCTCCGATCCCGCGGTGGCGGCGCTGCTGATCGCCAAGACCACACTGGCGGCCGAGAGTGGGGTGCGTATGGAGCTGGATCCGTCGTCGCACCTGGCCGTCCTCGACCCGGCGCTGGCCACCGATGTGATCACCCTGCTGGGCAACCTGATCGACAACGCGGTGGACGTCTCGGATTCCCGGGTCACCGTCGGCATCGACGACCGCGACGGGCTGGAGATCTCGGTGCTCGATACCGGACCCGGTGTGCCCGAGGATCTTCGGGAAGCGATCTTCACCCGCGGGGTGACCTCGAAACCGGATGTGCCCGGGGGACGGGGCATCGGGTTGGCGCTGGTGCGTCTGGTCACCGCCCAACACGGCGGCACCGTCGAGGTGCAGGACGGGCCGGGTGGCGGGGCGCGGTTCGTGGTCCGGTTGCAACCCAGGGTGGGCAGCAATGCGTGACGTGCTGGTGGTCGACGACGATTTCATGGTCGCCGAGATCCACCGCCGCTTCGTCGACCGGGTCGACGGGTTCCGCACCGTCGGGGTGGCGCGGACGGGGGCCGAGGCGCTGAGTGCGGCGCGGGAACTGCACCCGCAGCTGATCCTGCTGGACGTGTACCTGCCGGACATGACGGGGCTGGATGTGCTGCACCAGTTGCGATCCGAGGGTGACCGGGTGGGCGTCATCATGATCACCGCGGCGCGCGAGCTGGACACCGTCAGCGGTGCGCTCGACGGCGGGGCCGCCGACTATCTGATCAAGCCGTTCGAATTCGCGCAGCTGCGGGCGAAACTGGCGGCGTTCGCCGCGCGCGCCGACGCGCTGGAGTCCGCGGCGGGTGTGGACCAGTCCCTGATCGACTCGCTGTTCGGCGGCCCGTCGGTGGCCAAGGTCCTGCCCAAGGGGCTGGGCGCCGAGACCGGGGAGCTGGTGATCGCCGCGGTGCGCGAGGCCGGTGAGGTGTCGGCGGCCGAATGCGCTGAGCAGGTGGGCATCTCCCGGGTCAGCGCCCGCCGCTACCTGGAGCACTACCTCGGCACCGGGGTGCTGGAGCTGCGGCTGCAGTACGGGGTGGGCCGGCCCGAGCGCCGGTACCGGATCGCCGGACAGTAACCTCGGCCCGGGCGTGACGTTGGCGTGAATTAGTCTGCGGCGCTGCGGAACTTGGTCCGACCTACTTGTCGGACCCCTCTGTCAGGATGGGGTCATGTCCGATTCCTGCGTTGATGCCGGGTCTGCGTTGGGTCCGGATGCGCGGCTGCAGAAGTTGTATGGGGAGTTGGCGGAGTTGGCGGGGCAGCGTAATGCGATCGATGGGCGGATCGTGGAGATCGCCGCGGAGATCGAGCTTGGTGGGTTCTGGGGTCATACCGGGGCGAAATCGGTGGGGGCGTTGATCGCGTGGAAGACCGGGGTGTCACCGGGTAATGCGCGCACGATCATGGCGATCGCCAAGCGGTGGGAGGAGTTCCCGATCTGTACCGCGGCGTTGCGGGCGGGGCAGTTGTCGATGGATCAGGTCGGGGTGATCGCCGATCGTGGTGGTGCGGGCTCGGATGCGCACTACGCCCTGTTGGCGAAGAGTGCATCGGTGAGCCAGCTGCGTACCGCGGTCAAGCTGGAGCCGCGCCCCAAACCCGAGCCCACTCCCGAGCCGGAACCTGAGCCGGAGGCCGACGCCGGCGGGGACTGTGAGGCCTGCGGCGACGATTCTGATGGCGGCGATCGCGGCGGCGACACTGACCCGGATTGTCGTTCGTATGAGCCGGATCCGGAATTGCCGAAGCCGATCGGGTCGATCACCAGGTATTCCGATGCCGAGTTCGCGTATTGGCGGATCAAACTCGCCCATCCGGAGGCGGCGAAGTTCGAGGCGGCATTGAAGTCACACCGGGATGCGTTGATCGCGCAGTGGAAACGCGACCAGAACATCCCCGAAGACGCCGACAGTCACGGGGCGCCGGGCTATCGCACCGATGAGGAGCAGCTGTGCCGGGCCCCGTTCCCGACCACCCTGGACGCCTTCCTTTCCCTCATCGATGCCGGCTGGGATGCCGATGCCACCCGCCGCCCGCACGGGCATCAGACCACGGTGGTGATGCATCTGGATGTCAAAGACCGCATCGCCGCCCTGCATGTCGGCCCGGTGCTCACCGATGCCGACCGCCGGTATCTGTCCTGTGATGCGACCTGTGAGGTGTGGTTCGAACGCG
>JBFWOX010000005.1:0-284957 GCA_050250295.1 Mycolicibacterium sp. | reverse complement strand
CCCCCTACCGGAGCGCACAGGAAAGGCTGGGCAGACCAGCGACTACCTTATGCTCACGCCCCTGCAGAACAAACAACAGCCCCAGAAGACGCATCAATCACTTCAGTCCACGGATCGAGGCTTAGTGACGTCGGCGACAATTCTGTAGGGCAAATCTGAGCCAGTTAGCTGTGTCGCACAGGCGTTTTCAGCTTTCTGCCAGCCGTCGCACAGCCGGTCGACGAGTTTTCGTGAAACGTTTCAAGTTCGCCGTGGTTTCGCTATTCTCCCCCGGGGTACGCGCTGCGCGACCAACTTCACACTTGCGCGCGGCAAGGTGACGCGCCACGACGAGAGGCGAGGGATGACGGCAGTGCCAACGTTCTTCAGCAGGAACCGCATCGTCGCCCCGCCGGGGTGGAGCCGATGGCTGGTGCCGCCCGCGGCGCTGTCCATCCACCTGTCGGTGGGGGCGGCGTATTCCTGGAGCGTCTTCAAGAAGCCCTTGGAAGGTGCGCTCGACATCTCCGGCACCCTGAGCGCGTTGCCGTTCACGATCGGCATCGTGATGCTGGGCCTCTCGGCCGCGCTGTTCGGTACCTGGGTGGACCGCAACGGGCCGCGCGCGGCGATGTTCACCGCGATGTGCTGTTTCTGCGGTGGCTGGTTCGTCGGTGCCGCGGGCCTGGCGCTGCAGCAGTACTGGTTGGTGCTGCTCGGCTACGGCGTGCTCGGCGGCATCGGCTGGGGCATCGGCTACATCTCGCCGGTCTCCACCCTGATCAAGTGGTTCCCCGACAAACCCGGCATGGCAACGGGTCTGGCGATCATGGGCTTCGGCGGCGGCGCGCTGATCGCCTCGCCGTGGTCGACGGCGATGCTCGGCGCGTTCGGCACCGACTCGTCCGGCATCGCCAAGACCTTCCTGGTGCACGGCGCGGTCTATGCGGTGTTCATGTCGCTGGGCTGGCTGCTGGTGCGGGTGCCCAGGTCCGACTGGAAGCCGCACGGCTGGACCCCGTCCCCGCCGACGATCGGGTCCCTGGTCTCGGTCGGGCAGGTCTCGGCCAACAACGCGATCAAGACGCCGCAGTTCTGGCTGCTGTGGGTGGTGTTGTGCTTCAACGTGACCGCGGGCATCGGCATCCTGGAGAAGGCGTCGCCGATCTACCAGGACTTCTTCCCGGGCACCGGTGCCGCGGCCGCCGGGCTGGCCGCGGCCGCTGCCGGGTACGTCGCGCTGCTCTCGCTGGCCAACATGGCCGGCCGCATCGGTTGGTCGAGCCTGTCGGACAAGATCGGACGCAAGAACGTCTACCGCATGTACCTCGGCGTCGGCGCGCTGCTGTACCTGGTGATCACGCTGATGCAGGACTCCAACAAGGTCGTGTTCCTGGTGTGCACGCTGCTGATCCTGTCGTTCTACGGCGCCGGTTTCGCGACCGTCCCGGCGTACCTGCGCGACCTGTTCGGAACCTACCAGGTGGGCGCCATCCACGGCCGGCTGCTCACTGCGTGGTCGGTGGCCGGCATCGTCGGGCCGGTGATGGTCAACGCGATCGCCGACACCCAGGCCGACGCGGGCAAGTCCGGGCCGGCGCTCTACACGATGTCGTTCTCGATCATGATCGGGCTGCTGGTCGTCGGGTTCGTGTGCAACGAGTTGATCAAACCGGTGGCCGACAAGTGGCATGAACCCGAACAAGCACGTGCCGACGTGCCCGAAACGCAGGGGAGCAGGCGATGACCGACCAGGCGGCAGGCGGCGAACTGCACGACTACCGCGCCACCGTGTCCACCATCTACATCGTGCTGGCATGGCTGTGGGTCGCGGTGCCGTTCGGCTACGGCGTCTTCGAACTCGTGCTGAAGGTGCGCCAGCTGTTCCAGTGACACCGAGGTAAGGCTTGCCTATCTCGTCTGCAGCTCCTACATTAACCGGAAAGATTTCCTTTTAATGGGGGAGCGGAGATAGTGCGAATCAAAACCCGCCTCGGGCTGGCCCTGCTGGCCACGGCGGTGACGGTACTGGGCACGGCGCCCGCGGCGTCCGCCGATCCGGTGGGTGCCGCGGGATCGGAGCAGCCCGACGACTTCGCCGTCACCTCCGAGGTGCCGTCGCTGACCGAGCTCGACGCCCAGATCCGGTTGCTGGTGGGCACTCCGGCACCCGACTGGGTCAAGGCGGCGCAGCTCGAGGGCGGCGAACGCGCGGTGGTGGTGCCGAAGATGATCTACCGGATCGGGTTCTTCCGTCCACCGCGGGGATCGAGTCTGGTGACCGGACCGGAGACCCATGAGCCAGACCGGCACACCGCGGTGATCAACGCCAGCAGACAGGGCGCCCCGACGGTGCAGGTCCAGGCGGAGTGGCGGCGCATCGACGGACGGTGGAAGCTGGCCAGCAAGTCGCTGTGCAACGGCATCAAGACCATCGGGCTGCCCATCCCGTGCAACTTCCAGTGATCGCAACCTCGCACCTGACAAAGGATTTCGGTCCGACTCGGGCCGTGGCCGACGTCACGCTGCGACTGCCGGCCGGTTCTGTGACAGCCCTGCTCGGACTCAACGGCGCCGGTAAGTCCACGCTGCTGCGGTTGATCGCCGGACTGGAGCGCCCCGACTCCGGGACCGTCACGGTGTGCGGTCGGCCGCCGTACGGCCAACCGCAGTTGGTGGGCACGCATCTGGGGCCGGCGGCGCTGGATCCGCGGCACACTGTGGCCCGGCACCTGAGCTGGCTGGCCGCCCTGGCCGGGGCCGACGCCGGCGCCGTCGAGACGGTGCTGGAGACCGCCGGGCTGACGGCTCGGCGCGGCCAGCGGATCGCGGGGCTGTCCCTGGGTGCCCGGCAGCGGGTGGCCATCGCCGGTGCGCTGCTGTGCCGGCCCCGGGTGCTGCTGTTCGACGAACCGCTCAACGGTCTCGACGTGCCGGGCATCGTCTGGTTCCGTGGCCTGCTGCGCGACCTCGCCGGCTCGGGGTGCACGGTCGTGGTGGCCAGCCATCTGCTCGCCGAGGTGGTGCTGTCCGCGGACCGGGTGGTGGTGCTGCGCGACGGCCGGGTGGCGCTGGACGGCGACCTCGCCGACGTGATCCCCGCCGGCGCCGACCCGCGGGACTGGCTGGAGGCCACCTTGCTGGATCGCGCGGAGTGCGCATGAGCGCCGCCGTGGTGGCGCGCATCGTGCGGGCCGAAACCGTCCGCACCGCCGGGCGCAGCCGGCTGTGGACGGTGCTGATACCCGCCGCGGTCGCGGTGCCCGCGGTGATCACCTTCGCGATCGCGGCGGCCGCCGAGACGTTCGCGCGGATCCCGGGCCAGCTCTCGGTGCTGCAGGTCCCGACCTCCAACGCCGGCTACTGGGTCATCACCGTCACCACCGTCGTCGTCGCGCTGGCTGCCGCCGACGGTCAGGCGTCGGAAAACCGGTACCGGGCAAGCGAATACGTGCGCCTCGCGACGCCACGCAGCGGGCCGGTGCTGGTCGGACGCTGGCTGTTCTACGGCCTGCTGGGCGCGGTGGCCGCCGCGGCGGCGCTGGTCCTTGTCCTGCTGGCGCTGCCCATGCTGTCCCCGGCGGTCTACGGGGCGGTGTCGATCACCGACCCCGTGGCGCTGCGGCTGCTGTGGACGGTGCCGCTGCTGGCCTTCTTCGCCGCGGGCGCCGGCGTCGGCATCGGCGCCCTGGTCCGCTCGTCCCTCGGTGCCGCCGCGGTGATCCTGCTCTGGGTCTATGCGTTCGAGTCGGCGGCGCAATACCTGCCCAGCGGTGCGCACCTGCAGCGCTTCATGCCCGTCGTCAACGGCGTCTACACCACCGGCCAGGACGCCGTCCTGATCCCGCCCTGGGGGCAGAACGCTGCCCTGCTGTATGTCTGTTCACTGTGCTCGGCGATCTTCTGCGTCGCCGCCGTCGAAAGGACCGTCCGACATGGCTGACTCCAGACCCGCTGCGCCGCAGCCTCTTCCACTCGCGGAGCGGCGCGACGAAGACCTGCCCGGGCACTGGCTGCTGGCCCGGCTCGGCAAGCGGGTGCTGCGTCCCGGCGGGCTCGAGCTGACCACCCGGCTGCTCGCGGCCGCGCGGCTCGGCGGCGCCGACGTCGTCGAACTCGGGCCCGGCCTGGGCCGCACCGCGACCGACATCGTCGCGGCCGGGCCGCGGTCCTACGTCGGCGTCGACGACACCGCCGCGGCGACCGAGAACGTGCGCGCCGTCGTGGCCCCGATCGGCGGTTCGGTGGTGGTCGCCAACGCCGCGAAGACCGGATTGCCCGCCGACAGCGCCGATGTCGTGATCGGCGAGGCGATGCTGACGATGCAGGGGGACAAGGCCAAACGGGCGATCGTGGCCGAGGCGTTCCGGGTGCTGCGCCCCGGCGGGCGCTATGCGATCCACGAGCTGGGCCTGACCCCCGACGACATCGACCAGGACGCCAAGGACGAGATCCGGCGCGACATGTCGCGCGCCATCAAGGTCAACGCGCGGCCGCTGACCACCGCGGAATGGACCCAACTGCTCACCGACGCGGGCTTCGAGGTGGCCACGGTCGACCACGCGCCGATGGCGCTGCTCAACCCAGCCCGCGTGCTGGCCGACGAAGGCCCGCTGGGGGTGCTGTGCATCGTCGGCAACCTGATCCGGCGTCCCGGCGCCCGCCGCCGGGTCATCGGGATGCGACGCACCTTCGGGCGGTACCGCGACAAACTCACCGCGGTCGCGGTCGTCGGCGTCGTCCCCCAGCCGTGAAAGACTTGTCCGATGTCCCTCCAGCGTCACGACGCTGACGCCGCACCCGACCGCGCCGCCGGCCGACAACGGCAGAACGTCCTGGGTGTGCTGCGCGAGGCCGCCGGGCCGGTGGACGTGCACGCGGTGGCCGAGCGGCTGCAGATCCACGTCACCACGGCGCGGTTCCACCTGGCGGCGCTGGAATCGCAGGGCTACGTCCGGCGCGGCAGCGCCCGGCCCGCCGGCGCCGGCCGGCCGAAGCTGACCTACGAGCTGGCCCCGCGGCTGGACTACGCCGACATCGTGTCGTTGTTCGCCGCGCACCTCGGGGGCACGGCGGCCGAACGGGAGGAACGGGCACGGCGTATCGGCGCCGACCTCGCGCACCGGGTCCGGCTGGCCCGGCGGCGCGACGAGTCGACGGTGGCCGACCTGGTGGTCGCCACGCTCGCCGACCTCGGATTCCAGGTGCGCTCGGTGATGTCGTCGTTCGGCGAGGTGACGGTGCAGCTGTGCACCTGTCCGCTGGCCCAGGTCGCCCGGACCGCCCCCGAGGTGGTCCGCGGGATCCAGCAGGGCCTGATCCAAGAGGTGATCGACAGCAACGCCGATGCGCTCGGCGGACACCACCGGGTGTCTGTCACCCCCGACCCGCGGGGCGGATCCTGCGAGGTCGGTCTGGTTCTGCGCCCGGACAAAAGTTGACGGGTGAGCTCGAAAAGGACGGTGAATCGTGAACGTAGTATCGCTGACCAGCCTCGGTGAGGAACAGCTCGAGGCGGCCCGCGCCGCCCATGCCGGCCGCGCGGCGCACACCGTGCACGGCGGGCACGACCACTCGCTGCGTCAGACGGTGATCGCGCTGGCCGCCGGCCATCGCCTCGATGACCACGAAAGCCCCGGTGAGGCAACGCTGTTCGTGCTCAAGGGGCATGTGCGGCTGGGGACGCCGGCGGAGTCCGTCGACGGCACCGTCGGTGATCTCCTGGTGATCCCGGGGGAGCGGCACCACCTCGAGGGTGTGGAGGACTCGGTGGTGCTGCTGACGGTGGTCAAGGCGGTCTGAGCCCGCTCACAGGGTCAACGAGCCGTCCTCGTTGATCGTCCAGCCCGGGTTCACCGCGACCTCCCACACGTGGCCGTCGAGGTCGGCGAAGTACCCCGAGTACCCGCCCCAGAAGACCCGTTCGGCGGGTTTGAGGATGCTGGCGCCGGCCGCCTCGGCCTGCGCCATGACGGCATCGACATCGGCTTCGGTGTGTTGGTTGATCGCGATGGTGATGCCGCTGAACCGGCCGTCGATCGGGTGGCGGGCATCCTCGGCCAGGTCGCCACGGCCGAACAGCGCCAACGCGATGCCGGGCTGCACTTGGTAGAACACCACACCCTCGGGTGCGTCCTTGGGCAGCCAGCCCAGACCCTGCTCGTAGAAGCGGCGGGCCCGGGCCAGGTCGTCGACGCCCAGGGTGATCAAGCTGACACGTTGCTCCATGACCGCGACGCTACGCAGCCGCACCGACAACTCAATAGCTGTGCTGGGGCCCCTGCGCCTTCTTGTACAGCGCCTTGAGCATGCGGTCGCGGAACAGCGGGTTGTCGATCAGCTTGATGCCCGCGTTCGCGATGGCCGGCTTGCCGAGCAACCGGTGGAACGTACGGCCCCGCCGGTACTCCCGGCCCCACGCGGCCTCCATGCGCTGCGCGTAGTTGGTGAAGTCGTCGGGTCCGCCGTTCATCAGCGCCGCCACCGCACACTCGCCGGCGGCCAGGCCGGACTCGAGCGCCTTGGAGATGCCCGCCCCCGAGGCCGGTTTGCCCGCCCCGAGCGAGTCGCCGGTGAACAGCACGCCCGGCCGCCACGGCGGCCACGCCGTGAAGCCCATGGGTAGCCGCCATGCGCGGACGCTCTTGTTCTTCTTGAGTTCCTCGATCGCCGGCAGCTCCCACTCGCGCGGCAAGGTCCGCAGGAAGTCGCCGAGGAACTGCGTGGCGTTGATCGACTGCCAGTTCTTGTAGCTGTTCACATAGCCCAGGCCGATGTTGAACATGCCGTGGCCCATCGGGAACACCCAGCCGTAGCCGGGCAACTGGTCACCCTGGAACTGCAGCTTGAGGTAGATGTCGAGGCTGTCGGTGTCGGGCCGGTTGGCCGGCATCTCCGAGCGGATCGCGATGGCGGAGTAGCCGTTGTAGTCCGAATCGATCTTCAGCGCCCGCTTGATCGGGGAGTAGGCGCCGTCGGCGGCGATCACCGCGTCGCCGTAGACCTTCTCACCGCCTTTGAGTATCACGCCGATGACCCGGCCGTTGGCATCCAGCTCCGGCCCGGTGACCTCGGCGCCCTGGCGCACTTCGGCGCCGACGGATTCGGCGTGCTTGAGCAGCACCGTGTCCAGATGGGTGCGGCTGACGGTATGGCCGTGGTCGGGCATGCCGGGGCGCTTGGGGAACGACAGCTCCCAGCGGCTCGGGCTGAACACGGTGACCCGGTCGACCCGGTGGAAGGTGGCGACCTCCTCGGCCAGACCCATCTTCTGCAGATAGCTGACGGCGCGTGCGGTCAACCCGTCGCCGCAGGGCTTGTCCCGGGGGAACTGTGCTTTGTCCAGTACCACCACCTTCGCCCCGGTTTGCGCGGCCTGCCAAGCGGCGGCCGAGCCCGACGGGCCCCCACCTGCGATGACGATGTCGTATCGCTGCGTCATGTATCTCTCTCGTCGAGCGGATGTCCTCCGTGATAGTACCGAAATCGTCCACTCTCGCTTCGTCGGCGATCTCCGGCCGCTCAGCTGCGACGGGGTCTGGCCGTGGCGCGGTCTGGCCAGGTCAGCGCCCTGGGTACGGGTACAGTGAGCGGGTGCGACGAGGGTCCAGGTCACGCTCAGGGGAGGACGCGGGTGTCAAGGTCGACGCCCGTAGCGAGCGTTGGCGCGAGCACCGCAAGAAGGTCCGCTCCGAGATCGTCGACGCCGCGTTCCGGGCCATCGACCGGCTGGGCCCGGAGGTCTCGCTGCGGGAGATCGCCGAGGAGGCCGGCACCGCCAAGCCGAAGATCTACCGGCATTTCACCGACAAGTCCGACCTGTTCCAGGCCATCGGCCAGCGGATGCGCGACATGCTGTGGGCAGCGATCTTCCCGTCCATCGACCTGTCGAAGGACCCGGCGCGCGCAGTGATCCACCGTGCCGTCGAGCAGTACGTCCGGCTGGTCGACGAGCACCCCAACGTGGTGCGGTTCCTGATGCAGGGCCGTTTCGCCGAACAGAGCGAGTCGGCGATGCGGGCGCTCAACGAGGGCCGCGACATCACCCTGGCGATGGCCGACATGTTCAACAACGAGCTGCGCGAGATGGAACTCGACACCGCGGCCTTCGAGCTGGCCGCGTTCGCGACGTTCGGCGCGGCGGCCTCGGCCACCGACTGGTGGCTGGGTTCGGAGCAGGACAGCCCGCGTCGGCTGCCGTCGGCGAAGTTCGTGGAATACCTGACGACGATCATGATGGGCTCGATCAACGGCACCTGTGAGGTGCTCGGCATCAAGATCGACCCGGAAGTGCCTCTGCACGAAGGGGTCCGGCGCCGTGAGCAGGTTGCCTGACACGCAGTGAACCGCCGCCCGGTGCGGCGGCGGCTCACCCCTCAGAACTCCCCGGAGACCGCCGCCGAGTAGGCGACCAGGTCGCCGGCGCCGGTGCCCTGCACGAACCGCACCTTGACGTAGATCTCGTCGCCGTCACCGTCGCATCCGGAGCTGAAGCAGATGTCCTCGTCCAGATCCACTTTCGGCACGCGCAGCTCGCGCATGAACGCGATGCCGTCCGGGGTGGCGATCACCAGGCCGCCGGGCGGGCCGGGTGCCCCGATGAACCCGTGCGGCGACCCGACGGGCGCGTCGTCGCTGCCCGGATCGTCGCCGTAGACGATGTAGTCCATGCCGCCGCCGGGGCCCATGTTGTCGATCCTGTCGTACGCCGCGCCCTCGCTCATCGGGAATTTCCCCTGGACGCGGACGATGTAATTGGCGGGATCGCCGGGGATGGGCCGGACGGCCAGGGTGACGCCGGGGCTGGCCTGCGGTGCCGCTGTTGCGACGCCGGCGGTCAGGGTTGCGGTCAGTCCGGCGGCGACGACCGCGGTGCAGCCGACCAGTGTGGTGAACTTCGTGTGCATGGTTTCTCCTGGGGTGAGGTGGCCGGAGCTTCCGGCGGCCGGGTGGGTGCCGCTAGCAATGCGGTGCGCGCGGCCAGGGCGGCGGGTCGTTCTCGGCGCTTCAATAGCTGAAAGTGGTTGCGCCCTCGCCGATCCACTCCCACAACTGGACGGTGCCGCCGACCTCGGCGCCGGCGAGGAAGCTGGTGGCGTCGAGCTTCTTGGCGTTGACGCACAGCGGGCAGACCAGGTATCGGCCACCCGCCTTGCGGTAACGCTCCACCAGGTCCTGCAGCGGCGGGCAGCCCTCGCAGGCGGTGGCGACCGCCACGCCGGGCACGACCAGCCGGACCGCCTCCTTGGTCAGGAACATCATTGTGGGGCGGCCGGATTCGGCCGAGCCGACGGCGACCAGGAAGGCCACGGTGACCTTCTCGGGATCTTCGAGCCCGGTGGTCAGGCTGATCGCGGCTTTGCGTTCGGTGTTCATGGTGTCCTCCTGAGACGTTGTCGTGGTGACAACAAGGACGCTATGAACTTCCGGCGGCCCGGGAATCGGTGCTGACCGCCGACTTCGGCACGCGGGGCGCGGCCGCGATGGCGGCTGACACGCAGATCAGCCCGTGAGCATGCGGGCAACGGCGGCGGCCCGCGCCGAGCGGCCACTGAGCCCGAGTTTGGTGTAGATGCTCGTCAGGTGCCGCTCCACGGTGCGCACCGACAGCGCGAGTTCGGTTGCCACCTCGGCGTTGTCGCGGCCCTGGCTGACCAGGCGCAGCACATCGCGCTCCCGGTCGGTGAGGGTGCGCAGCGCCGCGGGCGTGCTGGGGGCGCTGATCCGTTCACCGGCCAGGAACGCGCTCACCTCGTCGACGAAGACGCCCCAAGCCGGTTCGTCGGCCAGGATGATGTGGTTGCCGCTGTCGAGGGTGACCAGGCGGGCCGCGGGGATGCGGGCGGCCAGTTCACGGCCGTCGGCGAACTCGTTCATCCGGTCGCCGCGGGCGTGCACCACCAGCGTCGGCACCGCGACCTGCGGCAGCAGCGCGGCCACGTCGGCGTCGGCGCGGGCGGCCCGCGAGCGGATCGCGTTGTCCGTCGAGGTCGCCCGCGCCTGCAGTGCGTCCAGCCAGCCCGCCTGCTCCTCGGTGGCGCCGGGGATCATCAGGTCGGTGAACACCCGGCGGAAGGTGCTGTCGGGCCGCTGCCAGCCCACCTTGATCATCTGCTGGAAGGTGCGCTCGAGCTCGGCGGTCTCCTCGGTGTGGTGGGTGACGCCGTAGGTGCCGTAGAGGATCAACCGGCTGACCCGGTCGGGGTTCTGCACGGTGTAGGTGATGGCGACCGGGCCGCCCTGGGACATCCCGACCATCGCGCAGCGGTCCAGTCCGGCCGCGTCGGCGACGGCGGTCAGGTCGGCGACGCGGGCGGACAGGCTGAAGTCGGTGACGTCCCAGTCCGACATGCCGAAGCCGCGCTCGTCGTAGCGGATCACGGTGGCGATGTCGCCGAGAGCGCGCAGGAAGTGTTGCCAGACGGGGCTTTCCCAGTCGAACTCGAGGTGGCTGAGCCAACACGTGGTCAACAACAGGGGCGGACCGGAGCCGTGCACGGCGTAGGCGATCCGGGTGCCGTCGGCGCTGCGGCAGAACCGAACCTCCTGGGGAGGCGCGCCGGACGACATGGCTGAACAGCGTAGCGGGCGGAAGGCGCGTTCGCCCTGTTCATTCGGGTGATCATTGGCTTCGGCGGCCGGCGCGGCTACCCTGGGATGCCGAAGTATCCGGTACCAGCGTTCCCAGGAAGGATGCGATCGATGACGGTTGCCGAGCCGACGGCCGAGATCACCACGCAGCAGCCGGTCCGCACCCGGGCGCTGATCATCGGGGCCGGGTTCTCCGGACTGGGGATGGGCATCGAGCTGCAGCGCCGCGGTGTGGACTTCGTGATCCTAGAGAAGGCCGACGAGATCGGCGGCACCTGGCGCGACAACACCTACCCGGGCTGCGCCTGCGACATCCCGTCGCACATGTACTCGTTCTCCTTCGAACCGAAGGCGGACTGGAAACACATGTGGTCGTTCCAGCCGGAGATCCAGGATTACCTGCTCGGGGTGACCCAGAAGTACGGGCTGCGCTCGTCGATCCGGTTCGGCGCGCACGTCGACCGAGCGCAGTGGGACGACGACGAAATGCGTTGGCACGTCTACACCACCGACGGGCGGGAGTTCCTCGCGCAGTTCCTGATCTCCGGCGCCGGCGGCCTGCACATCCCGCTGATCCCGGACTTCGACGGCCTCGACGACTACCTCGGGGCGGGCCGGGCGGCGTTCCACTCGGCGCAGTGGGACCACAGCGTCGACCTGACCGGCAAGCGTGTCGCGGTGATCGGCACCGGCGCCAGCGCGATCCAGATCGTGCCGGAGATCGTCGGGCAGGTCGGGTCGCTGCAGCTCTACCAGCGCACCCCGGCGTGGGTGATGCCGCGGCCCAATAACCCGATCCCGGAGCGGGTGCGCGCGGTGTTCGCCACCGTGCCCGGCACCAGGGCCGCGATGCGGGCCGGGATCTACTGGCTGCACGAGGCGGTCGGGTTCGCGATGACCAAGCAGCCGCGGCTGCTGAAGCTCGGCGAGCTGGCGGGCACGTGGAACATCCGCCGGTCGATCAAGGACCGCGAGCTGCGGCGCAAGCTGACCCCGGACTACACCGCCGGCTGCAAGCGGATCCTCAACTCCGACACCTACTATCGCGCGATCGCCGATCCCAGGACCGAAGTGGTGACCGAGCGCATCGCCCGGTTCAGCGCGCAGGGCATCGTCACCGCCGACGGCACCGAGCGGCCGGCCGACGTGGTGGTGTTCGCCACCGGCTTCCACGTGACCGACTCCTATACCTACGTCGACATCAAGGGCGCCGGCGGGGAGGACCTGGTGGACCGGTGGAACCGGGAGGGCATCGCGGCGCTGCGCGGCATCACCGTCGCCGGTATGCCGAACCTGTTCTTCCTGCTCGGGCCGAACACCGCGCTGGGGCACAACTCGGTGGTGTTCATGATCGAATCGCAGATCCGCTACGTCGGGCAGGCGATCGGCGCGGTCGACAAGGCCGGGGCGGCGGCGCTGGAACCGACCCGGGAGGCGCAGGACCGCTACAACGCCGAGCTGCAGGACGAGTTGGCCGGTACGGTGTGGAGCACCGGCGGATGCCGCAGCTGGTACCTCGACGAGCACGGCGTCAACCGCACGTTGTGGAGCGGGATGACGTGGCAGTACTGGCTGGCCACCCGCCGGCTCGAGCGCTCCGAATACCGGTTCTCCGGGACCGCCGCGCGCTGAGGTTGGCGACACGCCGCAGCGGCACCGCGGCGCCGTCTGGACCTGTGGGTTCGGCACCGTCGCAGACACAACTTGTTGTGCTGCCGCGGCTTGTCGGCCCCCAGGGGTAGTGTTTTGGGCGTCATCCGGAAACGGGCATACATCGTGGTGAAGTGGGGTTTCGGTGAGCGATGGAACGAAGTTGATCGACCGGGCGACGGCGATCAACTGGAACCGTGTCGAAGACGAGAAGGACGCCGAAGTCTGGGATCGACTGACCGGTAATTTCTGGTTGCCCGAGAAGGTGCCGCTGTCCAACGACCTGCCCTCGTGGAACACCCTGAACGCCGCGGAGAAGGAACTCACGATGCGGGTGTTCACCGGGCTGACGCTGCTGGACACCATCCAGAGCACGGTCGGGTCGGTGAGCATGATCCCCGACGCGCTGACCATGCACGAAGAGGCCGTGCTGACCAATATCACGTTCATGGAGTCGGTGCACGCCAAGAGCTACAGCTCGATCTTCTCCACGCTGTGCTCGACGGCCGAGATCGACGAGGCGTTCCGCTGGTCGGAGGAGAACGTCAACCTGCAGCGCAAGGCGCAGATCATCCTCGACTACTACCGCGGCGACGACCCGCTCAAGCGCAAGATCGCTTCGGTGTTCCTCGAGGCGTTCCTGTTCTACTCCGGGTTCTACCTGCCGATGTACTGGTCGAGCCGGGCCAAGCTGACCAACACCGCCGACCTGATCCGGCTCATCATCCGCGACGAGGCCGTGCACGCCTACTACATCGGCTACAAGTTCCAGAAGGGCTACGCGGTCCAGACCGAAGAGCGCAAGCAGGACCTCAAGGACTACGCCTACGAGCTGCTGTATGCGTTGTACGAGAACGAGATCGAGTACACCCAGGATCTCTACGACGCGGTCGGGCTGACCGAGGACGTCAAGAAGTACCTGCGCTACAACGCCAACAAGGCGTTGATGAACCTCGGCTTCGAGGCGCTCTTCCCGAAGGACGAGACCGACGTCAACCCCGCGATCCTCTCGGCGCTGAGCCCCAACGCCGACGAGAACCACGACTTCTTCTCCGGCTCGGGGTCGAGCTACGTGATCGGCAAGGCCGTGGTCACCGAGGACGAGGACTGGGACTTCTAACGGTTCCCGGGCGAGGTCAGACGGTGGAGTTCGGCGGTGGCGTCACAGTGACCTGACCATAGCGCCGTCGCATCGCGAAACGCCACGGGATGTTCGCTTCGGAATCGGCGACGATCGTCTCGACGCGCACCCCCATCCGGCCCCCAGCCGGAGGTCCATCAGGCGGCCTCCAGCCCGTCGAGGATCGCCACCTGCTGCTCGAGCAGTGGCACGAGTTCGGGTGGCATCGCCGCACCGGGTGCCCGGATGGCCGATTCGGCGATGACGCCGCGGTAGGCGAGGCAGTGCTTCCTGATCGACAGGGCGATACCGGGCTGCTGTTCGAAGTTGATCAACGGCAGATACGGCGCGATGGCTGCGCGGGCGGCCGCGAAACCGCCCTCGCCGTAGGCCCGAACGCACGCGATGAGGCCCTCGGGGTAGGAGAAACCGGTCATGACACCGGCCGCTCCGGCGTTGAGTTCATCGATCAGCGTGATGCCGCCCAGGCCGCCGAACACCGGGGCTTTGGTGGCACGGCTGAGCGTGGACACCATCGCAGGGGTCGGTGCGGATTCGGCCTTGATGCCCGCGATGGCGTCGACGGCGGCCACCGCGTCGGCCGCGGCTGCCCGGCTGATCGTGACACCGCTGGTCACGGGATAGTCCTGCAGAACTATCCCCACTCCGGTGGCGTCGTGGATGGTGTTGAGGTGCCGCGCGAGGGTGGTGGCATCCGCGGAGTTGACCTGGATCATCGATGCGGCGAGGCGGTCACCCAGGATGTCTTGCAATCGGCCCACCTCCTCGATCACCGGCTTGGTGGACAACGCCTGGACGCCGACGACCAGCGGCAGATCGACCGCCTCGGCGACCGTCTCGATGACGGCGCGGCGCTCGGCCGTGTCCAGCTTCGACGCCTCGCCGAAGACGCCGAGAAGCGTCAGTCCCGCCGCACCCGCCCGGCGGTACAGCTGGACCAACGCGGTCAGACTCGCACGGTCGACGTCGAGGTCGGCGCCGGCGAAGGGCGTCGCGACGATGCCCCAGACCCCCGGGTCGAGGAATTCCACAGTCATACTCTTCCTTCCGTCGTGTTCGCCGTTGATATCGAGTTCTGGTGCACAGCTGGCATTTTCACTCCTCGGAGACCAGTAGCCGCGCGAATCGCAAGGGATCGATGTTCCCGCCGGAGAGGATGACACCAACTCTCTTGCCCGCGACCCGGTTCCGATCAGCGAGCAACGCGGCGAGTCCGAGACACCCGGTGGGTTCGACGACGAGCTTCATCCGGGAGAACAGGAAGCGCATCGCCGCGACGGTCTCTGTGTCGTCGACGGTGTGAATGTCGCGGACACCCTCGGAGATGATGGCGAAGGGAAGTTCGCCGAGGTGCTGAGATTGCGCGCCGTCGGCGACGGTGTCCGGCGTCGGGATGCTGACGATCCGTCCGGCGCGAAGTGACTGGCTGGCGTCGTCACCCCCGGTCGGTTCGACGCCGTGGACCTGGGTGGTCGTGTTGACGGTTCGCGCGGCCAGGATGGCCCCCGCGAGCAGGCCGCCGCCACCTACCGGAACATAGATCGCATCGAGTTCTCCTGTGTCCTGCAACAATTCAAGTGCAGCGGTGCCTTGTCCGGTTACGACGGCCGCGTCGTCGTACGGGGAGATGAAGACGCGCCCGGTCCTGGCGACGATGTCGGCGACCAGAGCTTCACGGTCGTCGCTGTAGCGGTCATAGTGGATGACTTCGGCGCCGTACCCGATAGTGGCCTGCCGCTTGCTCTCGGGCACATCCAACGGCATCAGGATCACCGAGGACACCCCGACCGAACCGGCCGCCAGTGCCACCGCCTGCGCGTGGTTGCCTGCGGAGAAGGCGACGACGCCACGCTTGCGCTGCTCGTCGTCGAGTTGCAGCACGGCATTGAAGGCGCCGCGCGCTTTGAACGCGCCGATCTTCTGCAAGTTCTCACACTTGAAGAACACCTCGCCGCCGAGGCGGTGATCGAGGCTTGCAGACGTCATCACCGGGGTTCGGTGAACGTGCGCGCGGATTCGCTGTGCGGCGGCGGTGACGTCGAGGTTGACCGGCACTGCCGAAGAGGAGGTGTGCAACGCTGACCTTTCAATGAGTCGTTCGGGTGAGGGCGTGGTCGGGACGGAGGGCCCCGAGAGCACCACGGCTGCGCGCTGCGATGCGGTGCGCCAACTCACGTCGGCGACGTTCCTCGGCGACGGCGACCGCCAGGTCCTGCGCCACGAAGCGGATCCGGTCTCCCGGGCGCAGTTGCCCCAGACGGTCCTGGCCGAGCGCGGTCGCGACCGCGATGACGGGGTAACCCGCCGTTACCGAACGGCTGCGCAGCAGTACGAGAAGTGAGTCAGGTGACGGTATTTCGACCGCGCCGACGGGCACCGCGCGGGAGAGCACCTCGGTGGTGACACGCCGCCTGGGGGAGGGCCCCGTCATGCGCATTCCGATGTGGTTGGAGCGACTGCCGACTTCGTAGGTTTCGGTGACCAGCGTGTCGATCAGGTCGAAATCTTCGCAGTCGGGGCCCCATACGATGGGGATGTCGAACCGTTCTTCGGTCATCGATCTGTCGACATCGAAATTGAAGAACACCAGGCCGAGCACCGGGTTCTCGATATCAAGCCGGCCCCCTTTGACCTCGACGACGTCCCCGTCGGACAGTGACCCGCCGATTCCGAGAGCAGGTTCGGGCGCGCAACTCCCCATCAAGCGGGCGGCTTCGAACCCGCCCCGCACCGCGACGTAGCTGCGCGCGCCGTCCCTGATGCCGGTGAGGGTGACCTGTTCACCGCGGGGTGCGAGGAAAGGTTGCCAGCCGGGGACCTTCACGCCGTTGACGCGCACATCGGTTCGTGCTCCGGTGACGGCAACCAGAATATCGACATCCGGTGTGAACGCCATGTCATGCACCGTGAGTTCGAGCAACGGTGCCATCTCGTCGTTGCCGACGAGCGCGTTGGCCACGCGTGCCGCGAACTGATCCAATGCACCGTGGACGGCGAGGCCGATGTTGGGTCCGTAACTCCTGCCGAGGTCGGTGATCTTGCTCGATCCGGCCGAGTCGATTCGAACACTGTTAGGTGACAAGAAGATCCGCCGCTCTCACGCCGTCGTATTCGCCGACTTCGTGCTCCGACAGCGGAAGGAAACGGATCCGATCTCCAGGCTGATAGGCCGCGATCGGATCGGCGTCGGCATCGAGAAGCGTGATCGGGCTGCGGCCGATCACATTCCACCCGGTGGGGGCTTCGACGGTGAAGATCATGGCTTGCTTGCCCGCGACGGCGACACTGCCCTGCGGCACGGACACTCTCGGGTCGCCGAGCCGCGCGAGCTGACCGGCGAACGGGGAATCGGTCATCGGGGACCCGGTGCTGCTGTAGCAACGGATGGTCACCTCGCACCGCGCCAGCTGGTGTGACGCTTCACGCGCGGTGAGGCCCAGCCGCTCGATCACCGACTCGAAGTCCGGCCCGTGCGGGCCGCCGACGACCAGCGGAACGAGCAGAACCCGCGGATCTGCCGGTGCAAGGGCGGACCTGGTGGACGACGGGAACCGGTCGATGTCGCGCATCAACGCCGCAGCGTCGGTGACCGTGACGTCGAACTCCACGAGCACCGCATCGTAGGTCGGTACCACGCTGGCGACACCGGTTGACCTCTGCTCGCGGAGAAAACGTGCCAGCCGATGGGTCGTTTCCCAGGTCTGCTCGTAGGTGTCGCGGTGGACCATGACCTGCAACGCAGAGCTTCCGCAGGGCGCGACGGTGATCATCGGCGCTCCGACGCGGAGGCGGCGGCGAACCGGCCTCCGATCTGGACTCCGGCGGACTCCAACCCCGTGCGGACGGCTCGGGCAATGGTCAGTGCCCCCGGGTTGTCGCCGTGCAGTAACAACGCTCCGACGTCGACGCGGAGCACCGTGCCGTCCGTGGCCTCGATCTCGCCGTCGGCCACCATGCGGATCGCGCGTTCGACGATCGCGCCGGCGTCGTGCAGAACGGCGTCCGGATGACGGCGGTGGCGCAGTTGACCGTTCGGCTCGTAGGCGCGATCGATGAATCCCACGGTGACCAGCGGCAGATCGCGAGCCCGCGCGGCGCGGCGCAGTTCGCCCTCCTGAGCGCCGATGGCGATGGTGCGGTCGAACCGATGAACCGCCTCTGCTACGGCGGTCGCGTAGTCGGCCCGTTCGACGACAAGATTGCCCAACCGCCCATGTGGGATGACGTGGCTGATCGGCACACCGACGGCGCGGGCGAAACCCGACAGTGCGCCGATTTGGTAGAGGGTGTCCGTCTCGACCTCGTGTGGATGCAGCCCCATGTCACGTCTGCCGAAGCCGACCCGATCCGGGAAACTCGGGTGTGCACCGACCGAGACATTCTGCGCCGCACAGCGTTCCACGGTGTACGCCATGGTCCGGGGATCCCCGGCGTGGAAGCCGCAGGCGATGTTGGCCGCCGAGATGATCTCGAGCAGTGCGTCGTCGTCGGACATTCGGTAGGCGCCGAACCCCTCTCCGATGTCGGCGACGAGATCGACGGCCGATGCCGAGGTCATCGGGAATCTCCCGCTGATGCCGCGGACCGGTCGACCACGAGCCCGTGTGGGTCGCCGCCGACCCGGTAGGGCGGCGACTCGGGCGGGAGCCATCCGGAGCGCGCCTCGTCGGGCACTGCGAAAACCTCGAGGAGCAACGGATGGCAATGTGCGAGCTGCTCGTCCATGGAGGCCGTGTCCGGGCCCCACATCGCCAGGGACTGATCCCTTCCCGGGCACGGCATGGTCACGTTCTGAGTGTCTGAGTTCAACCCCGAGGCCTGGAGGACCTCGAGTACATCGTGGACGTCCCACTCCGTCAGCTCCCGACCACGGACGGCGCGAGTCAGATTGGGGTGACAGTGCAGATCGAAGTCCACGCCGGCGAACATCCGGTTGACGTACGGATCGCACCGAGTGCCGAGGAGGTCATGCATGTTCGTGCCCTCGGGGTCGCGGTAGCCGGCCAGCGAATCTGCGACGAAGGTCAGCAGGGGGCGTAGGTAGGGCAACGAGAGCCGGGCTCAGGTGCCCGGTGGGGACCTCCCAGGACCGGCCGGATCGGGGTGCGATCTCGGAGGAGTCGACGCGGCGGTGCTGCGGGTGTGAAGCCATGTCCGTCTTCCTAAGGGTTTCGGTCCGGCGTGGTGGCGGGCGATTGGTCACGTCGTGACCCGCGTCAAGAAATCCCGTGTTCTGTCCTGCACAGGAGTTTCGAAAATTGTTGCAGCCGATCCTTGTTCGGTGATACGACCCGAGTCCATGAAGACGACCCAGTCGGCGGCCTGCTCGGCGAACCGCATCTCGTGGGTGACGATCACCATCGTCAGGCCGTCGTTGGCCAGCTGCTTCATGACCGTCAGGACCTCTTCCACGAGTTCCGGGTCGAGCGCGGAGGTGGGTTCGTCGAAGAGCACGACCTCGGGACGCATCGCCAACGCCCGGGCGATCGCGACCCGCTGCTGTTGGCCGCCGGAGAGCTGGTGTGGGTACTTGTTCGCGTGTTGGGACAGCCCGACCTTCGCGAGGAGTTCCAGCGCCTCCTTGCGTACCTCGGCACGTGATGCCGTTCCCGTCGCGAGCGGGGCCCATTCGACGTTCTGCACGGCGGTCTTGTGCGGGAACAGGTTGAACTGTTGGAACACCATTCCGATGCGCCGGCGCTGGAGCTCGATGACGCGGTTTGCAGCAGGGCGATAGCGGTCGCCCGACTTCTGGTAACCGATGGGGCGACCGCGCAGCAGCACGTCCCCTCCATCGATGGACTCCAGGCCGTTCATCGTTCTGATCAAGGTGGTCTTCCCCGATCCCGACGGGCCGATGACCGCCACGACCTCACCGCGGTGGACGTCCAGGTCGACGCCGTCGAGGACCTTGTGGTCGCCGTAGCTCTTACAGGCTCCCTGGGCACGGATGATCACCTCGCCCTGGTGCGGCATCTTCTCCCGCGGCACCACCTCCCGGAGTTCGGGCACTGCGGCTAGGGGATCCAACGCCGACCTCCTTCTGCTCACGTCGAGTCGGCGCTCCAGCACCTTGAGCCCGCCGTCGAAGATCGTCACCAGTCCGACGTAGAACAACGCGACCACGAACAGCGTGTCGAGCACCTTGAAGTTGGATACGTAGAGACGCTGGCCCACCAGAAGGAGCTCGGTCAGCGATATCGCCGACACCAACGACGTCAGCTTGATGATCGTCACGAGCTCATTGCCCAACGCCGGTAGCGCGACTCGGAACGCCTGCGGAATGATGATCGCGGTCTGCACCGTCCTGCCCCGGACACCGAGGGCGCGCGCGGCCTCGGCCTGGCCCCGGGACACGGACATGATTCCGCCACGGTAGATCTCGGATATGTAGGCCGTCTCGGAGAGGACCAGAGCGATCAGGCCCGCAACGAAGGGGCTGCCGACGATAGCCTTCAACTCCGGTATCGCGGACGGGGCGTTGTAGACGAAGATCAACAGCACCAGCAGCGGCAGACTACGGAAGAACCACACGTACACGCCCAGGGCCCTGGCGAGCAGTCCGATGCGGCTCGAACGCCCGAGCGCGACGACCATGCCCAGTGCCGCACTGATCCCCCAACTGAGCAGTGAGAGGACGACGACGGTTCCTGCTGCGCGCCAGAATGCTTCATGGGTGAACAGGCCGACGATGTAGCCCCAGTCCATGTCAGCCCAAGATCTTCTTCAGGGCGTCCTCGTCCGGCGCGGCGAGTCGATACTTGGTCAAGATCTCCTCGTACTGTCCGTTGGCCTTGATGGCGGTCAGGCCGTCTTCGAGCATCTGCTTGTGCTGTTCGTCGCCCTTGCGTACGGCCAGCCCCACCTGCACGGGAAAGATGAGTTCCTCGCTGGTGACCTGCACTCCGTCACCGGCTTTCTGCACCAGCTCCGAGGCCACCAGAGCGCCGACGACCTGCGCGTCCACCTGATCTGAGAGCAGGGCTTGCAGCGCCTCGGGGTCGGAGGGGAACTCGCGGACCTGCACTGCCGGCCGTCCTGCGTGTTCACACTCGGGCGAGGTCTCGTCGTTGAGGTGGCTGATGATGTCGGAGCCCTGGATGACGCTCACGGATTTCCCACACAGGTCGGTGTCGCTGACCAGCGGTGCGTCACCGCTGCGGACGATGATGGCATTGCCGGTGGCGAAATAGGGAACGTAGTCAACTTGTTTCGCGCGTTCGGCGGTGATGTAGAGACCGGAGGCGATGACGTCGATGTTGTCGGCGTTCAGGCTCGGGATGAGTTGGGCGAACCGGGTATCGGACCACGTGAGCGTCACGCCCTGCGCCGTGGCGATGGCGTTCATGATGTCGGGATCGATCCCGACGGGCGTCGTGCCGTCGTAGGACGCGTACGGCGGTGAGGTCAGATCGGAGCCGATGACGACCGCGGCCGGGTCGGCCGCACCGGACGTTGCGTCCTCCGACGAACAGGCCAGGAGAAGCGTCGCCGTGGCGAGAACGGTGAGGCCTGCGAGTGGCGCCCGGCGCAGCGGGTGCGATGTGTGGTGTGAGCGAGTTCCCATACGACCCAACTTAGCAATTGATGAACAATCTAGCGAGATTAACAGAGAATAAATTTATAAACTGTCTTGAAGTGCAGATATTGAGACGGCTATGGCTGGTATTGTTCGGCTATGACTGTTGATATGGGCGATGCGGTGCCCGACGAGGCTCGTGTCGGCGACGGGGCATCCGCGGCACCCGTGACGGCGAACCGGGTGGCACGCGATCTGCGCAACATGATCATCGAAGGTGACTTCGAACCGGGGGACCGGCTGGTCGACGGCAAGATCGCAGCGCTGTTCGGGGTATCGCGGAACACGGTGCGTGACGCCGCCAAGCAATTGGTGAGTTCCGGCCTGATCGTCTCCCGGCCCAACGCGGGTTTCCAGGTGAAGGTTTTCACCGAGCAGGACGTCAGGGACATCTATGCCGCCCGCCGCACGCTCGAGCTATCCGGGGTGCGGGCGAGCGTCACCGCGAGTCGCGAACAGCTCCTGCAACTGCAGAGCGCGATCGTGGCGGCAAAGCAGTCGGTCCCGGCGGATTCCATCAAGGGCCAGATCACGGCGAGCCTCGAATTTCACCGTGGGCTGGTGGCTTTCAACAACTCGGCGCGGCTGGACGAGTTCTTCGAGAACCTCGCTGCCCAGGTCCGGTTGCTGTTCGCGGTGCAACCGCGCAACTGGGAGTTCCGTGCCCAATGGATGGAGCGCGATGCGTTGATCGCCGATCTGATCCTGTCGGGGAAACGCGAGGAGGCCGTCGTCGAGCTGACGAACTATCTGGCGGACGCGGAGGCCAGCGTCATCGACTTCACCCGGGCGGCGATGAACAGCAAGCATCAGATCTGACCGCCGCGCGTATCCCGTTCTCTCCATGGCGTTTCAGTGCCGCTGCTCGCGAACGGGCGGGCGCTGGCCCGCGGGCGGGGGAGCGGGGTACCACTCCTCGGGCTCGGGCCAGACGAAACCCTCAGGGATCGAATAGGTCTCGAACGTGGTGCCGGTGGCGCCCTCGGTGCCGAAGAACGCGAACGCGTTGGCGTCCATGAACCGGCCGGACTGCACCAGCGGGAAACCGCGGCCGGCGAACTCGGCGATGCGCTGCCCCCACGGCTTCTCGTCGCAGTCGAACGCGATGTGCTGGATGCCCTCGCCGTGGGTGTCGAGGAACTCCTGGAAGATCGACGGCCCGTACAGCGGTTGCATGATCTCCACCGCCAGATCACCCACATCGGCGAAGCACACCTTGATCGCGTAGTCCGCCGATTCGCCGCGGTAGGTGCGCTCGGTCACCGTCGCGGAGTCGAACGTGTACACCCGCCACGGGCCGATGCCCATCCGCACCAGGCCCTCCATCGTGCGGCGGTGATCAGCGGTGACGAAACAGATCTCGATCAGCTTGCCCAGGAAGCTGTTGGACAGCTCGGTGGCGCTGACGACCTCGGGCAGTTCGCTCATGCCCGCACCTTACGGGTCAGTGCGTAGTAGAGCCCGCCGGCGACCAGGCTGCCCGAGAACCAGGAGAAGTCGGTGTTGCCCAGCGCGGTCGCCAGCGGACCCTGCATCACGGGCACCAGCCCGTACTGCCACGACCACCCCGCCACGATGCCGGCCGCCAGGCTGACCAACCCCGCGGTCTGGTACCTGCCGTGCTCGTCGGTGTAGAGCGAACCGACCGCCAACCGCCCGCGCCGGATCCCGAAGTAGTCGACCAGCATGATCGCCGCCCACGGGCTGATCCACACCAGGATCGACACCATCCAGTGGTCGAAGGCCTGCGCGAAGCTGTCGGCCTGCACGAACACCGCCAGCACCGCCGACGCCACCACCCCGGCGATCAGCGTGATCTTCCAGCGCGCGGCCTGCACCCCGATCGACAGCGCGGCCAGCGAGCACGAGTACAGGTTCAGGATGTTGGTGGCGATCGGGCCGTGGATCAACAACAGCAGCACCGGGATCGCCATCACCCCGAACGTGCTCACCACCAGCGTCGACGGGTTGTTGCCGCTGCCCGCGCTGGCCAGACACGCGCCGAGCGCCGCCAGCCACACCGTCGGGATGTACATCCCCAGCGACGCCGACCAGAACACGGTGCGCGCTGAGGCCGACGGGCGCACGAAGCGGCTGTAATCCGAGGCGTACGGGATCCAGGTCAGGCCCCAGCCGATCCCGATTGCGGTCAGCAGTTGCGTTATCGCGGTGAACTTCTCACCCGGCGCCGTCGCTGTACCCGCCAACGACCAGTCCACGTCGGTGGTGGCCATCGCCAACACCGTCATCACCGCCATCACCAACACGGTGGCGGGCACGGTGTACTTCTCGAAACTGCGGATGGCGTAGAAGCCGTACAGCGCTAGGCCCAGCTGTACCGCCATGATTGCGGCCGCCACCCCGAACTCCAGGCCCGCCCCGCCGGTGATGCCCATCTCGGCGAGGATGGCCATCACCAGGTCGAGCACCACCCAGGTGTTGACCCCTACCCATCCCATGGTCAGCAGGAACTGCACCACCCCCGGCACCACCGCCCCGAGCCGGCCGAACGGTGCCCGGCCCAGGACCATCTGGTTGACTGCGGTGCGGTGCCCGATCACGTTGAACACCCCGAAAACCGCGCAGCCCAGCACATTTCCGGCAGCGACGACGATCAGGGTCTCGACCAGGCTGAGCCCCAGCGTGATGCCCAGCGCGCCGAGCACCCAGTTGATCGGGGCGATGTTGGCTCCCGACCAGATCCAGAACAGCTCCCAGGGCGAACAGTCGCGGCTGCCGTCGGGGATCGGTTCGATGCCGTGCGCGTCGAACGGCACGGCGCCGTCGGGGTGCGCCTCGGTCTGCGAGACGTCGGGGGATGTGGTGGGCATCGGCCTCTCCTCACGAGTGTGACTGGCCCCATCGAAACACCACCATCGCCCGCCCAGGAGTGTATAAAGATCCATCATCAACGACTCTGATTGGGCGTACATACATCCATGTTGAGCTTGGCGGCCTTGCTCGCGGATCCCGCACTCGAACTCGAGGTGCAGGTCCCCGGACCTGCGGGGGCGCTGGACCACGAGGTGCTGTGGCTGCACAACACCGAACTGCCCGATCCGTCACCGTACGTGCGGGCCACCGAGGTGGTGCTGACCAACGGGTTGTGGCGCGAGTCGACGCCGGCTGGGGCCTTCGTCGCCGCCCTGCAGCGCGGCCGCGCCGGCGGGCTGATCTTCGGCCTGACCGAACAGACCCCGACGGTGCCGGCCGACCTGGTGGCGGCCTGCCAGGACGCGGGTCTGCCGCTGGTCTCGGTGTCGATCGCGGTGCCGTTCACCGCGATCACCGAAGCGGCGGCGCGGATCCAGGGCGCCGCCCGCCAGGACGCGCTGGCCAAGCTCGTCCGCCGCGGTGACGCGCTGGCGATGTCGATCGCCCGCGGTGCCGGAGCCGAAGGGGTGCTGGCGGTGCTGCGCCGCGACCTGGATCTGCCGCTGCTGGTGGTGGATCGGATGGGGCGGCGCCTGGCCGGTGTCGACATCGACGCCGACGCCGACGCCGACGCCGACGTCGACCTCGACACCAGCGCCGCCGCCGCACTGGCCCGCCGCCCACCGCCGCTCGAGGTCGACCTGCCGACCGTCGGGCCCGCCGCGCTGTTCCTCGTCGAGGGGGCGATGGGGGAGGTCGACGCCGCGGTGTTCTGCCTGCGGCCGCTGCGCGACATCTCCGCGGCCGAACGCGACGCCATCGAGCAGGCCGCCCGGTTCCTGAGCCTGGAGGTCACCAAACAACAAGCGCTGCAAGCCATCGAGTCCCGGTTCGCCAGCGAACTGCTGGAGATGATCCTGTCCGGCTCCGGACGCGCGAGCGAGGTGCAGGACCGGCTGCGCGCCTTCGGTATCGACCCGTCGGCGCAACTGGCGGTCATCACCATCGTGGTGGGGGACGGCCCGGTCCGCCCCGCCGGGTCCACCGACGAGGTGGAGCGGTTCTTCCGGTCCCGCGGGCTGCCCGCGGTGGTGGTGGCGGGCAGCCAGGACACCGTGGTCATCTTCCCGTGGAAGACCGACGACACCGAGCTGGTGGCCCTCTGCCGGCGCCTCAGCGATACTGTGCGGCAACGGTTTCCCGACGACCGCGTGGTGGTGGGAGTGGGAGCGCTGGCTCCGGATTCCGCGGCGCTGCGGGAACCCTTGATCGGGTCTCGCGAGGTGTGCCAGGTGCTGCGTCGCCGGCACACCGATTCCCGGGTGGGCAGCTTCGCCGACGTGAGCACCTACCGGATGCTGCTCGGCCTGCACGACCGCGCCATGTTGCGCCGCTTCGCCGACGACGTGCTGGCCCCGTTGCGCCGCCACGACCAGCACAGCGGTACCGAGCTGGAACGCACGCTGCGGGTGTTCCTGGCCCACGACGGGCACTGGTCCACCGCTGCACAGGACCTCTACATCCACGTGAACACGTTGCGCAACAGGGTCTCTCGCATCGGCGAGCTGACCGGACGGGACGTCACCCGCCTCGACGATCGGGTGGACCTGTTCCTCGCGCTGGAGGCCGACGCCCTGGCCCGGGGCTAGTCAGTCGGGGTAGACGTCCTCCGTCGCTGGCGGCCGGGTGATGGTCCGAGGCTGGATTGTAGTGTCGCCGTTGACGTCCCGCGCGAGGTCGCGGCACCGCACGAAGCGCACATCACCGAGTTGCAAAGCGTCCTCGACGAGCCCGCGCAGCGCCACCAGCCGGCTGGGGCGCCCGGTCAGGAACGGATGCATGCACAGGTTGAACAGACACCGGTAGCGTCGCATGGCATCGAGTTCAACACGCCACATCTCGGCCACCTTGACCGGGGATTCGATCACCGCGCCGACGTGCGGCTCCGGCAGGTAGGCGTACTGCTCCCAGTCGTCGAGAGACCAGTGCACCGGCAACTCCACGATGGGCCCGGAGCCGGAATCGATGCGATACGGCCGATCGTCGCCCATCAGCGAGGAGTCGTAGAGCAGGCCGTGCTCGGCGATGAGCTCGGGTGTCTGCCAGCTGGCGCCCCACATCGCCGCCCGGTGACCCACGATCTCGATGCCCTGTGCGGCGAACACATCCAACGCGCGGGCGAAGTCGGTGCGCTCCTCGGCGGCCGACATCGTCACCGGTGAGCGGTGGCTGTAGGAGTGGTGCGCCACTTCGTGCCCGCGGTCGACGATCCGCGCGGCCAGCCCGGGCCGGTGCTCGGCGACCCAGCCCGGTATGAAGAACGTTGCGGGAACACCGAGTTCGTCGAGCATGTCCAGGATGCGCGGGACACCGACGTCGGGCCCGTAGGACTGGTGCGACATCACCATCAGGTGGTCGGCGTAACGGCGGCCCTGCGCCAGGATCGGGGTCTCGGCGTCGACGTCGAACGTCAGGGTCGCGACGGCGGCGGCGCCGCCGTGCCACCGGGCGGCGGCGCCGCCGTGCCGCGGCGCGGTCACCGGCCGGCCCGCCAGGCGGTGGCATTACCGATGGTGGCCATGGGGGACAACATAGCGTGGTCGAAGGCGTGCAGCTCGGCGCCGGCGGCGACCCGGTTCGGCAGGTCCGGGTTGGCCAGCGCTCCGCGCCCCAGCGTCAGCACGTCGGCGTGCCCGCCGTCGAGGACGTCGGCCGCCTGCCGTAGGTCGTGCATGCCGCCGTTGGCCAGCACCGGCAGCCCACTGACCTCGCGCGCCAGCGCGGTGATGGTGTGGCCGTCGGACAGCCGGGCGGTCTCGAGGAAGTCGCGGCCCTCGCTGGCGATGTGCAGGTAGTCGATACCGGTGTCGGCGACGGTGCCGAAGATGAGTTCGGCATCGGCGGCACCGCCGGGCCAGCGGTAGGTGAAATCGTTGACCTTCGTCTGCGACAGCCGCACCCCCACCAGGAACTGCGGGCCGACCTCGGCGCGGATCGCCGACAGGATCCGCGCGGTCAGCCGGGTCCGGTTGGCCACGCTGCCGCCGTAGTCGTCGTCGCGCAGGTTGGTGTAGTTGGTGAGGAATTGGTCGAGCAGATAGCCGTTCGCCGCGTGCACCTCCACACCGTCGAACCCCGCGGCCTTGGCTCGCGCCGCGGCGGCCGCGAATCCGTCGACGACGGCGTCGATCCCGCTCTGGCTCAACGCGTTCGGCTTCGGCCAGGCACCCTGGCCACCGTACTCTTCGAGCATCCGGCCACGGGGTGTGACCGCCGAGGGTGCCACGGTGGGCGCGCCGTAGGAGTTGCCCTGCGACAGTGCGCCCGCGTGCATCAGTTGAGCGACGACAGGGACGCCGGCAGCGTGCACGGCGTCGACCACCGGCCGCCACGCCTCGGTGTGCGCATCGGTGGCCAGACCCGGCTGGTTCAGATAGCCCTGGCTGTGCGTGGTGTCGGTGTAGATGCCCTCGGTGAGGATCAGGCCGAACCCGCCGCGGGCGAACGTGGCGTAGTAGTCGGCCATCTCGGCGGTCGCCGTGCCGTCGGGGTGCGCCGACACCCGTGTCATCGGCGCCACGGCGAACCGGTTCGCCAACTCGAGCGTGCCGAGCTTCTGCGCGACCAGCGCGGGATGGGTGGGATGGATGGGATGGATGGTGCTCATGGTCTAACCTCCTGTGTCGCTGCGTGGATGTCGATGGCCAGCGGGGTGGGCCGGTCGCCGTTGATGGCGTTGAGATCCATCGGGCAGGCCGACACCACCACCAGGCAGTCCATCGCGGCCTCGAAGGTGATGGAGTCGCCCGGCCGCGATACCGCGGGCAGCCAACTCAGCTCACCGTCGACGCCGACGGGGATGTTCATGAAGACGTTCACCGGTTGGGGGATCACCGACGTGGTGACGCCGAGGCGGGCCAGCGCGGCGTGCACGTTGGCCGCACACGAGCGGTGCTCGGCGATGCCGAAGGCGCGGTAGCGCTCCAGGTCGCACGCCGCGATGAGCATGTCGTGGATCCCGGGGGAGGTGTCGGCGACCAGGGTCAGGATCGGTCGGCGACGGTTGGTCACGAACTGCTCGCCGATGCGCGGCATCAACCGGCCCGTCGCGGTCCGGGTGTGCGCGGCCGACAGGTATTCGGTGACGTCGGCCGCGGCGAACGCGAAGACGTCGCCCACCTGTGCGCCGTCGACGTCGACGACGTCCACCCGGTCGCCCGCCTGGACCCGGACGGCGCGTCCGTCGCCCGCGGGTACCTCGACGTGGGTGCTGCTGCTGCGTGCTGTCTCCATGGTGGCATTCAACGGAGCAGCCGGCCCAGGCCATCATGGCGTTCCGCACAGCGTTCGCCGCGCAGCGGTGGATGATCCTCCATCGCAGCAGGGGCATGCGGTGGCGGACGGTAGGCGAATGCCTGCCTTGACGGGACGCAACCGGTTGCGTAGTGTCCTGCCTCACACGCCCGCAACCGGTTGCGTTCGTGGTTCCCCATCCTTCCCCAATGAGGAGATCTCATGACCATCGTTCCTGCGCGGTCGTCCGCCGCCTTCACGCTCGAGTCCGGGCGAGCCCTCCGGGTCATCAACACCCACGGCTCCCAGGTGGCCGATACCTGGCTGATCGCCGCAGCCGACGGCAGCGAGTACGCGTCGATGGCGCACACCAGGGCCACCCTCGCCAAGCTGTGGCCGCAGCGGGGGGACCACATCTTCAGCAACCGCCGTCGGCCGCTGGCCACGATCGTGGCCGACACCTCCGGCGGTATCCACGACACGCTCATCCCGGCCTGTGACCAAGAGCGCTACGCGCTGCTCGGACATGTCGGACCACATGACAACTGCGCGGATAACTTCCAGCTCGCGCGTGAACGGGCTGGGATCGCACCGATGCCGGTGCCCGACCCGCTCAACCTCTTCATGAACGTGCCGGTGGGGCCGTCGGCCGAGTTGACCTTCGAGCCACCGGTGAGCCGGCCCGGCAGCTACGTCACGATCGTCGCCGAGATCACGCTGACCGTGATCATCTCGGCGTGCCCCCAGGACCTGGTCCCGGTCAACGGAAAGCTGCAGAGCCCTACCGACATCGAGATCGAGCTTCTCGACCAGCTGACCACCGCGACCTCGCGATAGCCACCGGGGGATATTCGTGAACACCCAACACCTCATCGACGACGCGCCGCTGAACGGCTTCCACAAGAAGCTCACGCTGTTCTCCTGCGGCGGCCCGTTCCTCGACGGATATGCCCTGACGATCATCGGCATCGCGTTCGTCACTCTCAAACCTGCGCTCGAATTGAATTCCACGCAAACGGGTCTCGTCGGCGCGGCGGCCCTCATCGGCATCTTCATCGGCGGGTCGGTCTTCGGGTTCGTGACCGACAAGATCGGCCGCAAGACGATGTACATCGCCGATCTGGTCCTTCTCGTGGTGCTGTCGCTGGCGTCGGCGTTCGTCGAGAACGCTTGGCAGCTCATCCTTCTGCGCGTGTTGCTCGGGGTAGCGATCGGTGCGGACTATCCGATCGCCAGCTCACTGCTCGCCGAATTCATCCCGCGCAAGTACCGTGGCCGCCTACTCGGTGCGCTGTTCGTGGTCTGGGCTGCCGGTGCCGCGGCAGCCGCTGTGGTCGGGTGGGGGCTGTCGCACCTGGGCGACGACGCCTGGCGCTACATGCTGGCCAGCCCGGCGATCTTCGGTGTCCTGACGCTGGTCATGCGTGCCGGGACCCCCGAGTCCCCGCGTTGGCTCATCACCAAGGGAAAGACCGCCGAAGCCGACGTGGTCTGCAAACAGGTCTGGGGACCCGGTGCGTCGGTCGAGCAGATCGCCGCCGAACCGTCCAGCGCCCGCTTCGGCGAGATCTTCACCGGCGTGTACCTCCGACGGCTGCTGTTCTGCGGGATCTTCTACACCGCACACGTGATCCCACTGTTCGCCGTCTACACCTTCGGACCGGGAATCCTGGAAGAGATGGGCATCGCGGGTGGGAACACCTACGCCGCCGAAGTCATCATCAGCGCGCTGTTCCTCGTCGGCGGGGTCCCAGGTCTGTTGTTGGTGGACAAGATCGGGCGCAAGACGCTGTTGGTCGTCACCTTCGTCATCATGGCCGCCTGCTTCCTGTACATGGCGGTCTTCCCGACGGCCCCGCCCGGCACGCTGCTGCTCGCGCTCTGCGTCTACGCTGTCACCTCGGGTGCCTGCAACTTCATCGAGATCATCTACCCGAACGAACTGTTCCCCACCCCGATCCGGGCCAGCGCCACCGGCGTCGTCGTGGCGATCAGCCGAATCGGCTCGGCCATCAGCACATTCGCCTTGCCCTTGATCCTGGTGCACTCGGGACTGGCCGGGGTCAGCTGGTTGCTCGCGGGTGCCAACGTGGTAGGCCTGCTCGTCACGGTCCTACTCGGTGAGGAAACGCGGGGTCGTTCCTTGAGCGAGACGTCCGCCGCCCGCATCACCGACGTCGACGTGTTCACCGACGATCCGCGCCGCACCGCGCCGCCGCTGCGATGACGACCGAACACCACACCGGCGCGCTATCTGGGGCCACCACGATGACGGCCGACCTCGACGCGGGCGCCACCACAGCGGCCGATCTGCTCGACGCGGCACTGCGCGCTGTCCGTACCGCACCGGCGCGCAACGCGCTGATCACGACGACGTCCGAGCGGGCGGAACGGGAAGCGGTGTCCAGTGATCAGCGTCGCGCACGTGGGGCGCCGCTGAGTCCGCTCGACGGGGTGCCGATCACCTACAAGGACCTCTTCGACGTCGAAGGCACCGTCACCACCGGTGGTTCCCAGAGCCGGCTCGGCACCGGTGCGGCCCGCCGCGACAGCGCACTGGTCGCCCGGTGCGCCGCGCTGGGGATGGTCACGGTCGGCAAGACCAACCTCAGCGAGTTCGCGTTCTCGGGTCTGGGGGTCAACACATTTTTCGGGACTCCCGTCGGCCCCGTCCACGGCGGCACACCCCGAGTTGCCGGTGGGTCGTCGTCGGGGGCCGCGGTGTCCGTCGGCACCGGGGTCGCACCGATCGCGGTCGGAACCGACACCTCGGGGTCGATCCGGATCCCCGCGGCGTGGTGCGGCCTCGTCGGTTACCGGGCCAGCCGGAATCGCTACGGACCCAACGATTTCCTGCCGCTGTCACAGACCCTCGACTGCGTCGGGGTTATCGGGAGCACCGTCGGCGACGTGCGACTGTTCGACGAGACGGTCCGCGGTCAGCCGCCAGTACCGTGCTCGCCGGCCGACGTTCCCTCCGGCCTGCGCCTGGTCGTCGCCAGCGGGGAGCTCGTCGACAGCTGCAGCCCTGGGATCGCCGCGGCGTTCGCGGCCGTCCTCACCGCCCTGTCCGAGGCGGGCATCTCGATCACCGCCCGCAGGTTCTCCTCGCTCGACGACGCCCAGACGCTGATGGATTCCTGCGGCACCGTCGTCGGCCACGAGGCGGGACCGAACATCCTCGGCCGGGGACTGGACACCCGCCGCATGCAGGCGGCGACGCTGCGCCGGCTCGAGCGCAGCGCCAGGGCGAACGTCGGTCCGGCCCGCCTGTACGGGCAGCTGCCGGAGTTGCGGCGGCGGTTCCGGGCCGAACTCGGCGACGCGATCCTGGTCTGCCCTACGGTGCGCATTCCACCGCCGCCGGTCTCGGCCGTCCTCGACGATCCGGAGCGTCACGATGAAGCGAACCTGCAGGCCCTGCGCAGCACAATGGTGTTGAGCTACCTCGGGGCCTGCGGCCTGAGCTGCCCCGCGCCGGCGTTCGCCGGCGAGAGCGGGTTGTTGCTATCGGGCGCGCACGGCGACGACGACCAACTGCTCTGCGCCGCAGCCACAGTCGAGAACGTGCTGTCGCGGCCGTCGATGGCGGGTGGGTGGTCTTGACCTTTTCCGACGTACGAGACATGGACGGCGCGGCGGTGTTCGGTACGCTGACATGGACGGTCACACCACGGCCGATAGCGTGGGTGACATCGCGGAGCCCGTTGGCAGGCAACAACCTTGCCCCGTTCAGCTTCTTCACGGTGGTCTCCACCGACCCGGCCATCCTGATGATCGCGGTCGAGCCCAATCCCGACGGGTCGGCCAAGGACACCCTGGTGAACATCCGGGCCACAGGCGAGTTCGTCGTCCACATCGCGCCCGCCCGGCTTGCCGGCGCGGTGGCCGTTACCGCCGAGCCGTACGCCTGCGACGTCGACGAGATCACCGAGGCCGGGCTGAACGCCATCCCGGGCCGCCGGGTCGCGGTCCCGGTCCTGCCCGGCACGATCGCCGCGTTCGAATGTGTGCTCGACCGAATGCTGCGCCCCGGCAGGGAGACACTCGTGTTCGGCCGGGTCGTCGGCGTCCACATCGACGACGAGGTGATCGATGAACGCGGACGCTTTGTCCCAGAACGGCTCTCCCCGCTCGCGCGGATCGGCACCACGTTCGCCGAGATCGCGTTGTTGACCCACGAACCCGGGTAACGGTGTGCGCCGCACGCCCTGTCAGCCCGTGACCGCGCGCCGCATCGGTCTGTGCTCAGCGGCCCCGGCACCCGGCACGGTCGTGGACCGCACCTGCAGGGTCGGTGTGGTGAACACCGACGTCACCTCATGGCCGTCGAGGGCGTCGATGATCGCGCGTCCGGCCATGGTGCCCATGCTCGTCGCATCCGAGTCGACGCTGGTGAGGGGGAGCGGTAGCTGGCGGGCCAGATCGATGTCGTTGAACCCGCACACGGCGACGTCGTTGCCGGGTCGGACACCGAGATCGCGCAGCGCGGCGACCACGCCGATGGCCGCGTAGTCGTTCTCGGCGAAGATCGCGGTCGGGGGCTTGCGGCGGCGGAGCAGCTCGTGGGCGGTGGTGTAACCGCTGTGAGAGTCGAACCCGCTGTTGACGATCGAGTTCCGCGCCACCTTGATGCCGTGTTCACGCAGCGCGGTGACGCACCCACTGGTCCGGTCGACGCTGGTGCTGGCCCACGGCGGCCCGGCGATGATCGCCACGTCGGTGTGGCCCAGCTCGGCGAAATGCCCGGCGACCAGCCGGCCGCCGGCGGCGTCGTCGCAGCTGACCGACGGCCGACCGGGGACGCGACGGTTCACCAGTACCACCGGCACCCGCGCCGACCCCAGATGGTCGCCGTCCAAGCGGGCGTCCGCGACGATCAATCCGTCGATGCGGCGGCTCTGCATCAGCTCGATGAGTTCGCGCTGCTGCTCGGGATCGTCATAGGTGTTGGCCACCACAGCCTGATAACCGGACGGCCGCACGACGCTTTCGATGCCCTCGTAGATCGTGGCGAGCACGACGTCGGTGAGCCGCGGGACCAGCACGCCGATGGTGCGGGTCCTGCGGGTGGTCAGGCTCGCGGCGACGTGGTCGGGCTGATAGCCCAGCTCGCGAGCGATCGCCACGATCCGTTCGGTGACTTCCGCGCTCGGTGCGTCACTGACGTGGGGGTCCTTGGCCGCTCGCAGCGCGCGCGAGACAGTCGACTTGTGCACCCCCGCGTGCCGGGCGATCTCCCGGATCGTCACGCGTGGCTGTTCTGCGCCCATGGCTGTCACTGTGTCAGCTTCGGGCCCCGACCCGCAATCGGTTGCGTTGCGGGTGCAGCGGACGATCGGCTAGCCGCCCTGGACCGGGATGGTGGCGCGCACACGCGTGCCGCGGCCCGGCTCGCTGGTGACGGTCAGCTCGCCGAACAGCGCCTCGACGCGGTCGCGCAACCCGACCAACCCTGAGCCGCCGCCCGGCGACGCCCCGCCGCGGCCGTCGTCGCTCACCGTCAGGCGCAGCACGCCCGCCGCGTCGTCGAGACACACCTCGACGGCCACCGACTCGGCGCCGGAATGCTTGGCGACGTTCGTCAACGATTCCGCCACAACGTAATACGCCGCCACCTCGACCGACTCCGGGAGGCGGCGGTCGACGTCGACGGTCAGTTCGACCGGGACCGTCGAGCGGCGCGCCAACGTCTTCATCGCCGGACCCAGCCCACCGCGGGACAGCACCGCCGGATGCAGCCCCCGGGACAGCTCCTGCAGATCCGCGTGCAGCCCCGCCAGTCCCTCGACCACGTGCGCCAACTGCGCACGCAGCTCCTGGTCCTGCTCGGCGGCGGCCTCGGCGGCCCGCAGTTCCAGGCTCAGCGACACGATCCGCTGCTGCGCGCCGTCGTGTAGATCACGCTCGAAGCCGCGGCGCGCCTCGTCGGCGGCGGCCACCAGCCGGGCCCGCGAGGCGGTGAGCTCGGCGCGTGTCTCGGCGTTGCCGATCGCGGTGGAGACGAGGTCGGCGAAATCCCCGATGTGATCCTCGGCGCTCTCGATGATGTCGTCGTAGTGCCGCGACCCCACCACCAACGCGCCGCGCACCAGCCCGTCGACCACCAGGGGTGCGCCGGCGCCGGCCCGCAACCCCAACCCGCGCAACCGGTCGGCGATGGAGCCCGTGGCGTCGTCTCCGTAGGAGATCCGGGCCGGCCGTCCGGTGTCGCGAACACGCTCGCTGACGCTGGTCCCGTCCAGTGACAACCGTTCATCCACAACGAGTCCCGGGCCGTCACCGTCGTGCAGTGCGACCCGGACCACCGCCGCGTCCTCGGCGTCGAACTCCAGCAGCGTGACATCGGTGACGTCGAGGCTCTGGGCCAACTCCTCCACCGCCATGTCGAACACCTCGGCCAGCGGGGCTCCGCGCGCCACCAGCGTCGCCACCCGCCGCAGTGCGGCCTGCTGCGTGCGCGCCGCCTGCAACCGGTCCTGCTCGAGCCTGCGTTCGGTGACATCGCGGCCGCCGCCCAGCAGGACGCCGCGGTCGGACACGATGTTCCATTCCAGCCACCGCACCGCGCCGTCGCGGCGCAGGCACCGATTCTCGAACTGGGTGGCGCTGTCGGAATGCGGCAGCGGCGAGAGCGCGGCGATGGTGGCGTCGCGGTCGTCGGGGTGGATGAAATCGACGAACGGGCGCGCCATCAACTCCTCGGCCGAATAACCGAGTGCGCGCTCGAAAGCCGGATTGATGCGGTTCAGCCGCGACGCATCGGCGATGAACAACAGGTCGGAGGCCACCGCGAAGAACCGTTCCAGCTCCCGGCGGCTGACCTCCAACTCGGCGGTGATGGCCTCGCGGTCACATGCGGCGGCGAGCAGCGCCTGCAGACCAGGCACCATCCGGTGCACCCGCCGTACCGTGGCGCCCGGCAACTGGCGGGGGACGAGCAGCGTGCCGTTCTGGTCGGCACCGTCGAACAGGGCGATGGCCTGTTGGTCCGGGCCGGCTTCGGCGACGTCGGCGGTGAGCACCGCGTACGGCAGCCCGAGCACCTGGGCGAAGCGCCGGCCGGCATCGTCGAGCGCGGGCCCCAGCGCCGGCGCGCGCAGCATGGCCCGGGCCAGGCCGGCCGCCAGATCGGCTTCGCCGGCCCGCTGTTCGGCTTCGGCGGCGCGCAGACGCGCCTGGCCGACAAGCACGTTCGTCAACAGCGCCAGCGTCAGGAACACCGTCAGCGCGGGCGCCAGGCTGCCGCTGCCCTCGAGGTGGAAGTAGGTGTAGACCGCCGCGCTGGCCAGCGACATCGCGATGGACAGGCCGAAACCCCAGCCCGCCGACACCACCAGGACACCGAGCAGCAACAGCGCGCCGAACGCGTTCTCCGGAGCGATCTGCTTGAGCGCCAGCACGGTGACCGCCTCGGCAGCCAGGAAGAACACCGCCACCGCGATGCCGACACCCAGCGGCCGGGCGGTGGGCCGCACCAGCAGCGCCAGCAGCCGGTTCGGCAGGGATTGCCAGGTCACCGGCCGATGGTAATCCGCAAGTTTCCCGTTAGCCGGAATGTCGAAATCCCGCCGAGCTGACATCCTCGTGGGATGAGTGGTGCGCGCTGCCTGATCGTCGACGACAGCGCCGGCTTTCGTGCCGCCGCCCGGGCGATGCTCGAGCGGGGCGGTATCGAGGTGGTCGGCACTGCCGCCGACGCCGAGGAGGCGGTGCTTTGCGCCGCGGAACTGCATCCCGATGTCGCGCTCGTCGACGTGGACCTGGGCGCCGACAGCGGTTTCGACGTGGCCGAAGCCCTGGCCGGGGTGCCGGTCATCCTCACCTCGACCCATGACGAACAGGACTTCGCCGATCTGATCGCCGCCAGTTCCGCGGTGGGATTCCTGCCGAAGTTCGCGCTGTCGCCGGGGGCGGTGCTGGCGATGCTCGCGCGCTAACGAGCCTCCAAGAACATGATCACCGCGCGGACGCGGCGATGGTCGTCACCGGTCTCTGGCAGGTTCAGCTTGGTCAGGATGCTGCGCACGTGCTTTTCCACGGTGCCCTCGGTGACCCACAGCCGTCGCCCGATACCCGCGTTGGACAACCCCTCGGCCATCAACGTCAGCACTTCGCGTTCGCGCGTGCTCAGCACCGCCAGCGGGTCGTCTCGCTTGCGCGCCGACACCAGCTCGGCCACCAGAGCGGGGTCGACGACCGACGCCCCACCGGCGATGCGCTGCACGGTGTCGACGAAGTCGGCGACATCGGTCACCCGGGTCTTGAGCAGGTAGCCGATCGCCTGCCCACCGGCCAACAGCTCCATCGCATGGTCGACCTCGACGTGCGCCGAGAGCACCACGATGCCGATGTCGGGGAACTCCTCGCGGATCACCCGCGCGGTGTCGAGTCCCTCTGTGGTGTTCGTCGGCGGCATCCGGATATCCACCAGCGCCAGATCGGGGCGCTGGGTACGCACGAGTTCCAGCAGGGCGTCGCCGTCGGCGGCCTGGCCGACGACCTCGAACCCGGACCGGTCCAGCAGGCTGGCCAACCCTTCCCGCAGCAGCACATCATCGTCGGCGACAACGACCCGTAGGGCGCACATGGTGTCCTCTCAGCCTCGCGGGTGCAAGGGCGCCTCATTCTCGCATCGCCGGGCCGTGACGTCGCGCAGTTGAGCTGTCAAGGCGTTGCGGTGGTGCGGCGTCCGACCAGATCCCGAAGCCGGTCGGGGTCGATCGGGCTGCCGGTCGACAGTGCGTCGCCGAGCACGACGTGACCGACGGTGTCCCACACCGAGAGCCTGGCCAATCGCACCGTCGACGAGTGCACCGCGGCGATGTCCTTGACCGCGTCGTAGAGGGCACGTTGCTTCCAACGCGGAGCGCCCGCGCCGTCCAGATCGCCTGCCGCTGTGGCAGGTCCGAACATCGCCTCGCACGACGGGCTGGTCCACCGCTTACCCCACCGGCCCGCGTCCAGGCAGCGCTGCTCCTGGCCCGTGCAGTACCCGAGGTAGGTGTCGCGCCAGGGAAGCTCTGTGGCCCAAGGGAACTGGAGTGTGAGGTGGCGGTAGCGGTTGAAGTGCAGTTCCTCGTCGAGTTCGACGACGAGCTCACCGGCGAATGCCAGGTCCCAGGCGCCGGGGCGCACGGCCCGCATCGGTCGGGCGCCTCCCAACGCCTCGTAGACGGCGGACACCGCGGTTCGCGCGACCTCGGGCAGTGTGTCCAGCCGGGGTGCCGATGGGGCGGCGGGAGCCGGTGACAAACCGGTGCGGGTCAACTGTTGCTGCAGCGCGTGCGCGCGGGCGCCGGTACGGACCATGGGGTCCAGTCTGCCCCGGGCCTCGCCGGCGGCTGCGCACCTGCTGGATGCCACCACTGCAGAAAGCGACCTCCCGGTCTCGGCGGGTTGGACAATGGGTGGAGGTGTCGCGGCGGCAACCGGGATGCTGTCATGATGCGCGGTGGATCGCATACACAGCTTCTGGACCAACACGTTCGGGCCCGTACTGAGGAGGTGAGCACCACGTCGTTACTCGGTTCCATCCTGAATTGGCTGCGCGCCGGCTATCCCGACGGTGTGCCCGGCCCCGATCGCGTTCCGCTGCTGGCGCTGCTGCGAGCCACCCCGCTGACCGAAGAGCAGATCGCCGACGTGGTCGCCAAGATCACCGCCGGGACGTCACCGGAAAACGCTGAGCACCCCCTCGATCACGACGAGATCGCGGCGTTCATCTCCGATGTCACCCATCACGACGCCGGACCGGAGAACGTCGCGCGGGTGGCGGCGCGTCTGGCCGAGGGCGGATGGCCGCTCGACGGAATGGGTTTCGACGAGCAGCCGCCAGCTGGGTAGTCCGCGGGGGAGCGCCGGATCGCGGGGTCCGGACTTGTCGGACCCTCCTGTGAGGATGGGGTCATGTCCGATTCCTGTGTTGATGCCGGGTCTGTGTTGGGGCCGGATGCGCGGTTGCAGAAGTTGTATGGGGAGTTGGCGGAGTTGGCGGGGCAGCGTAATGCGATCGATGGTCGCATTGTCGAGATCGCCGCGGAGATCGAGCATGGTGGGTTCTGGGGTCATACCGGGGCGCGCTCGGTGGGGGCGTTGATCGCGTGGAAGACCGGGGTGTCGCCGGGTAATGCGCGCACGATCATGGCGATTGCCAAGCGGTGGGAGGAATTCCCGATCTGTACCGCGGCGTTGCGGGCGGGGCGGTTGTCGATGGATCAGGTCGGGGTGATCGCCGATCGTGGTGGTGCGGGCTCGGATGCGCACTATGCGTTGTTGGCGAAGAGTGCGTCGGTGAGCCAGCTGCGTACCGCGGTCAAGCTGGAACCACGCCCCAAACCCGAGCCGGAACCTGAGCCGGAGGCCGACGCCTCCGGGGACTGTGAGGCCTGCGGCGACGGTTCTGATGGCGGCGACCGCGGCGGCGACACCGACCCGGATTGTTGTTCGTATGAGCCGGATCCGGCGTTGCCGAAGCCGATCGGGTCGATCACCAGGTATTGCGATGCCGAGTTCGCGTATTGGCGGATCAAACTCGCCCATCCGGAGGCCGCGAAGTTCGAGGCGGCATTGAAATCACACCGGGATGCGTTGATCGCGCAGTGGAAACGCGACCAGAACATCCCCGAAGACGCCGACAGTCACGGAACGCCCGGCTATCGCACCGATGAGGAGCAGCTGTGCCGGGCCCCGTTCCCGACCACCCTGGACGCCTTCCTGGCATTGGTGGATGCCGGCTGGGATGCCGATGCCACCCGCCGCCCGCACGGACACCACACCACCGTGCTGATGCACCTGGATGTCAAAGACCGCATCGCCGCCCTGCATGTCGGCCCGGTGCTCACCGATGCCGACCGCCGGTATCTGTCCTGTGATGCGACCTGTGAGGTGTGGTTCGAACGCGACGGCCAACCGATCGGCTGCGGGCGTACCACCCGGGTGATCAACCGCCACCTGCGCCGGGCGCTGGAGTATCGGCATCCGGCGTGTGCGGTCCCGGGGTGTGGAGCCACCCGCGGCCTGCACGGCCACCACATCCGGCACTGGGAGGACGGCGGCGAAACCGAACTGGACAACCTGGTCTTGGTCTGCCCGTTCCACCACCGGTTGCACCACCGGGGGGTGATCACCATCAGCGGTCCCGGACACCGCATTACCGTCACCGACAGCCTGGGTCGAGAACTTCACGGCGGGTCGTTGGCCCGCCCACCCACCACACCCCCACCCAAAGCCGGGCCCTATCCGGGCACGTCGGGCGAACGCGCCCAATGGTGGTGGTACGACCCCTACCAACCACCACCACCCACACCCAACTAGCGGGGACCGCCGAGCATTGCCGTCCTGAAAGCCCTGGGCCGCGGCTGGATCGGCGGTGGTCGCTGAAAACGGTCGCGTGGGAAACGGCGAGGGCTACCGCAGCGACGCGGTGTCGATGACGAACCGGTACCGCACGTCGCTGGCCAGCACGCGCTCGTAGGCGTCGTTGATGTAATCCGGCTGGATGACCTCGATCTCGGGGGTCACGCCGTGTTCGGCACAGAAGTCGAGCATCTCCTGGGTCTCAGCGATGCCGCCGATCATCGAACCGGCCAGGCTGCGGCGCCCGGCGCCGAGCGGAAAGACCGGAACCGTCATCGGACGCTCGGGTAGGCCCAACTCCACCAATGTCCCGTTGACGGCGAGCAACCCGAGGTAGTCGCCCATGTCGAGGTTCGCCGACACCGTGTTGAGAATCAGGTCGAAAGATCCCGCCAGTTTCCTGAACGTCTCCGGGTCACTGGTGGCGTAGTACTCGGAGGCACCCAGCCGCAGGCCGTCCTCCATCTTCTTCAGCGACTGCGACAGCACCGCCACCTCGGCCCCCAGCGCCACCGCCAGCTTCACCGCCATATGCCCGAGACCGCCGAGGCCGATGACCGCGACCCGACGCCCCGGGCCCGCATTCCAGTGCCGCAGTGGCGAATACGTGGTGATGCCCGCGCACAGCAGGGGAGCGGCCTTGTCGAGGCTGATCGCATCCGGGATGCGCAGCACATAGTTCTCGTCGACGACGATCGCGCCGCTGTACCCGCCCTGGGTCTGCTGGCCGTCGCGGTCGATCGCGCTGTACGTGCCGACCATGCCCGGGTTGGTGCAGTACTGCTCGAGGCCGGCCCGGCAGCTTGCGCACTCGCGGCAGGAGTCCACGAAACAGCCCACGCCGACGCGGTCGCCGACCTTGAACTTGGTCACCTCCGCACCGACCTCGGTGACGATGCCGGCGATCTCGTGCCCGGGAACGATGGGATAACGCGCCGCACCCCACTCGCCGCGCACGGTATGGATGTCGGAGTGGCAGATGCCGGCGAAATGGATGTCGAAGGCCACGTCGTGCGGGCCGACGTCGCGACGGGTGATGGTGGTCTTCGTCAGCGGCTCGGTCGCTGCGGTGGCTGCATAGGCGGTAACAGTGCTCACGTCAAACCTCTTGATCTCTTCGTGCTGGATGGCTCTCGCGCACCGGGGCGAGCCGCGACGATGCGGACAGGACGACCAACGCGACGCGCCCTTTGGTTAATCCCGTTTAATTCTTGTGCGTGCAGTTGCACTCATCACGCGGCAGCGCGTGACAGGCCGTCGGTTGGTCGAGGGACTCAGTTTATCGGGGCGTTGACCCACCGCAGATCCGCGAGGATGCCGCGGGCGGCGACCAGCCCCTCGCCGGTCTGCCAAACCTCGTTGTTCACCGCGTACACCCGGCCGTCGCGGTTGGCCGACAGTCGCTTCCACGCGGTGCTGTTCATCACCTGCGGGGCCCGTTCCCTGGCCTCGGCGGTGGCGAAGGACACGTAGATGATGTCGCCGTCGGCCATGGAGAGATCCGGGCCGTCGTCGAGGTCCTCATCGGTGATCCCGATCTCGACATACGGCTTGTCGGTGAATCGCTGTGCCGCCGGACGGTCCACGCCGACGTCGGCGAGCACGCCGGCCGGGAAGTTGTCGGCGCCGAACACCCGCAGGGTGGTGTCGGTGAACTGCACCACCGACGCCTGGAAATGGGTCGCGTCGTTATCGGTGCCGGTCTTGTCGGCGGCCCGGTCGAAGTCCTCGATCAGCGCGTTGGCCGCACCTGTGCGCCCGGTGGCCGCGCCGACGGTGCGCAGGGTGTCCCGCCACGCCGGTCCGGGCGGCCCGGTGAACACGGTCGGCGCGATCTCGGCCAGTTCCGGGAATTCCTCGGGGGTCAACGCCACCGATCCGAGGATCAGGTCCGGCGCGGCGGCCCTGATCGCGTCCAGGTCAGGGTCGGTGCGGCTACCCGCGCCGGGCAGCTCGTGGACGACGGTGCCCAGGTACGACGGCTGCTCCGACGATCCGTCGGGCAGCGCCGCCGCCACGATGCGCGACTGCAGACCCAGCGCGCACAGTGCGTCGAGCTGATCACCGGCCAGCACGACGATGCGCTGCGGGTCCGCCGGGGTCAGCGTGACCTCGGGCAGCGGCGGGGTCACCGCATGGCCCGTCGCGTTGCGGACCTCGCGCTCGGGCGGCCCGTCGTCGAGCGCCGCCGGCTCGGGCGCACACGATTCGTCGGGCCTGCGGTCGTTGCCGAGCACCCCCGCACCGGCGACCCGGGTCGTGCTCGTGATCACGGTGCCGCCGGCCGCCGGTCCCGCGGTGTCCGCGGAGGACCCGCACCCACCGAGGAGCGACATCGACGCGGCGAGCGCCAGCACCGCCGGCGCCCGAAATCGGCGGGCTCCGGAGTCACGCTCCCGACCCGCCCGAACTCGCCTGAACAGCACGTCGCCGACGGTAACATCCGGCCAGTTGGCGCCATGTCAGGCGACGTCGACGGTTCGGTCCGGCAACGATTACGACGGTTTGTAGGACCTCCGCGCCCTCGGACGGATACGGGGGCTAGGATTCATTACGAACTGTGCCCGGTGGAATGAATCGTTGGAGGACCTGTTGGTAGCCGAAGCGCCCCCAATCGGAGAACTCGAGACCCGGCGGCCCTACCCGGCTCGGCTCGGTCCTACCGGCAACCTGATCTACAAACTGATCACCACGACCGATCACAAGCTGATCGGCATCATGTACTGCGTCGCCTGCTTCGCGTTCTTCCTGATCGGCGGGCTGATGGCGCTGTTCATGCGCACCGAGCTGGCCGTGCCGGGGCTGCAGTTCCTGAGCAACGAGCAGTTCAACCAGCTCTTCACCATGCACGGCACAGTGATGCTGCTGTTCTACGCCACCCCGATCGTGTTCGGGTTCGCCAACCTGGTGCTGCCGCTGCAGATCGGCGCGCCCGACGTGGCGTTCCCGCGGCTGAACGCCTTCTCGTTCTGGCTGTTCCTGTTCGGCGCCCTGATCGCCACGGCCGGCTTCATCACCCCCGGCGGCGCGGCCGACTTCGGCTGGACCGCGTACACGCCGCTGACCGACGCGGTGCATTCACCCGGCGCCGGTGCCGATCTGTGGATCTTCGGGCTCGGCGTCGGCGGTTTGGGCACCATTCTGGGTGCGGTCAACATGATCACGACGGTGGTGTGCATGCGCGCCCCCGGCATGACGATGTTCCGGATGCCGATCTTCACCTGGAACATCCTGGTGACCTCGATCCTGGTCCTGCTGGCGTTCCCGATCCTGACCGCCGCGCTGTTCGGCCTGGCCGCCGACCGCCACCTCGGCGCGCACGTCTACGACCCGGCCAACGGAGGTGTGCTGCTGTGGCAGCACCTGTTCTGGTTCTTCGGCCATCCCGAGGTGTACATCATCGCGCTGCCGTTCTTCGGCATCGTCAGCGAGATCTTCCCGGTGTTCAGCCGCAAGCCGATCTTCGGCTACACCACGCTGATCTACGCGACGCTGGGCATCGCCGCACTGTCGGTGGCGGTGTGGGCGCACCACATGTACGCCACAGGCGCGGTGCTGCTGCCGTTCTTCTCGTTCATGACGTTCCTGATCGCGGTGCCGACCGGCATCAAGTTCTTCAACTGGATCGGCACGATGTGGAAGGGGCAGTTGACCTTCGAATCACCGATGCTGTTCTCCGTCGGCTTCATCATCACGTTCCTGCTCGGCGGCCTGTCGGGTGTGCTGCTGGCCAGCCCGCCGCTGGACTTCCACGTCACCGACAGCTACTTCGTCATCGCGCACTTCCACTACGTGCTGTTCGGCACCATCGTGTTCGCCACCTATGCGGGCATCTACTTCTGGTTCCCGAAGATGACCGGCCGGCTGCTCGACGAACGCCTGGGCAAGCTGCACTTCTGGCTGACGTTCATCGGCTTCCACACCACGTTCCTGGTGCAGCACTGGCTCGGCGACGAGGGCATGCCCCGGCGCTACGCCGACTACCCGCCCACCGACGGCTTCACCACGCTGAACATCGTCTCCACCATCGGAGCGTTCATCCTCGGTGCGTCGATGTTGCCGTTCCTGTGGAACGTGTTCAAGAGCTGGCGCTACGGCGAGGTCGTCACCGTCGACGATCCCTGGGGCTACGGCAACTCCCTGGAGTGGGCCACGTCCTGCCCGCCGCCGCGGCACAACTTCACCGAGCTGCCCCGGATCCGCTCCGAGCGGCCGGCGTTCGAGCTGCACTACCCGCACATGGTGGAACGGATGCGCCGCGAGGCGCACGTCGGACGTGCCCACGGACCCGAGGACGGCGACGTGACACGGCTCGACGACGAGAGTGTCCGTACCTAACTCCACGCCGGCGGCTGGACAGCTGGGCTCGTCCCGCAACCGCTCGTCCCTGCTGATCACGGTCACCGGCCGGGACCAGCCCGGCGTCACCTCCGCGCTGTTCGAGGTGCTGTCCCGGCGCCGGGTCGACCTGCTCAACGTCGAACAGGTGGTCATCCGCGGCCGGCTGACCCTCGGCGTGCTGGTCGCCTGCCCGGCCGAGGTGGCCGCCGGTGACGAGCTGCGCGCGGCGGTGGAAGCCGCCATCCACGGCGTCGGTCTCGAGGTCAGCATCGAGCGCAGCGACGGGCTCCCGGTCATGCGGGAGCCGTCCACGCACACCATCGTGGTGCTGGGCCGGCCGATCACCGCCGAGGCGTTCGGGGTGGTGGCCCGGGAAGTCGCCGCGCTCGGCGTCAACATCGACTTCATCCGCGGCGTGTCCGACTATCCGGTGACCGGGCTGGAACTGCGGGTCTCGGTCCCGCCGGGCGCCTACAGCCAACTGCAGGCGGTGCTGGCCCGGGTGGCGGTCGAGGAGAGCGTCGACATCGCGCTCGAGGACTACAGCCTGGCCCGCCGCGCCAAGCGGCTCATCGTGTTCGACGTCGACTCCACCCTGATCCAGGGTGAGGTCATCGAGATGCTGGCCGCGCACGCCGGCGCCGAAGCCGCGGTGGCCGAGGTGACCGCGGCCGCGATGCGCGGCGAGATCGACTTCGCTGAATCCCTGCACCGCCGGGTGGCCACCTTGGGTGGGCTGCCCGCTGAGGTGCTCGACGAGGTGGCCGAACAGATCGAGCTGACCCCGGGGGCGCGGACCACCCTGCGCACCTTGCGCAGGCTGGGGTATCACTGCGGCATCGTCTCCGGCGGGTTCCGGCAGGTCATCGAGCCGCTGGCACACGAGCTGATGATGGACTTCGTGGCCGCCAACGAGCTCGAGATCATCGACGGCAAGCTGACCGGCCGGGTGGTCGGCGACGTCGTCGACCGGCCCGGAAAAGCCAAGGCGCTGCGCGACTTCGCGCAGCAGGCCGGGGTGCCGATGGAACAGACGGTCGCCGTCGGCGACGGCGCCAACGACATCGACATGCTCTCGGTGGCCGGACTCGGGGTGGCCTTCAACGCCAAGCCCGCGCTGCGGGAAGTGGCCGACGCCTCACTGAACCATCCCTACCTGGACACCCTGCTGTTCATCCTCGGCATCACCCGCGGCGAGATCGAGGCCGCCGACGCCATCGACGGCATCGTTCGGCGCGTCGACATCCCCGATTAGCTAGACCACCACCGCCGTCGGTTCCGGGCCCGACATGCCGGTGACGGTGCGCCAGGCGCGGGCCAGCAACTCGATCGCCTCGACGAGCTGGCCGTCGGGCAGCGTGTAGGGCACCCGGATGAAGCGCTCCAGGGTGCCGTCGACGCCGAACCGCGGGCCCGGCGGGATCTCCAGACCCATCCGGGACGCGGCCGCCGACAGGGCCGAGCTCATCGGCGCGGGCAGCCGCACCCACAGCGACATCCCGCCCTTACCCGGTGCCGGCCGCCAGTCCGGCAGGTGCTCGGCCAACAGCGTCAACAGCAGGGCCCGCCGGGCCCGCAGGATCTCCCTGCGCTCCGGCAGCACCTCGTCCTCGGCTCTCAAAAGCGTTGCCGCAGCGAGCTGTTCGAGGATGGGCGTTCCCATGTCGACGGCCGGTCGCAGCGCGGCGATGGTGGCCAGGGTGCGGCGGTCGGCGCGGATCCAGCCGATCCGCAGGCCACCCCAGAACGACTTCGACATCGACCCGACGGTCAGCACCAGGTCGCGGCGGCTGGTCATCGACGCTGCGACCGGGGCGGGCACCTGCTCGTCGAGCCACATGTCGGTGATGGTCTCGTCGACGATGGTGCGGGTCCTGGTGTCGCTGATGATGTGCGCCAAGCGTTTCCGTTCCTCGGCGGGCAACGTCATCCCGGTCGGGTTCTGGTTGTCCGGGATCAGGTAGGCCAGATTGGGGGCCAGTTGCCGGATCGCGGCTTCCACGGCGTCCAGTTCCCAGCCGTCCGGGGCCATCGCGACCGGCACCGGCCGCAGCCCGCGCGAGGCCATCGCCGCCAGTGCGCCGTGGTAGGTGGGTTGCTCGACCAACACCCGGTCGTCGGGCTGGGTGTAGGTGGCCAGGATCAAGCCGATCGCGTGCAGCGCGCCGGTGGTCACCATGATCTCGTCGGGGTCGGTGGGAAGTCCTCGGGCGCAATATCTTTCGGCGATGGCTGCGCGCAGCGGCGGAACCCCGGTCAGCTCGATGCCGATGCCGTGCAGGTAGGGCGTGACGTGTTCGGCGGCTTCGGTGAAGGCCCGCGACGCGACGGCGGCCGGGGCGGCCAGGGTGGCCGCGGCCAGGTTCGCCGCCGCACCGGTCAGCGGGACGGGGGCGGCCGGCTTGAGCGGGAGCGCAGTGGTACTGCGGGCGCCGCGTCGCGCCTTGAGGTAGCCGTCGTCGCGCAGCTGGGCGTACGCCGCGGTGACAGTGGTCCGCGACACCCGCAGCGCGTCGGCCAGCGCACGCTCACTGGGCAGCCGGGCGCCCACCGGCAGTCGGCCGTCGACGACCAGCAGCCGGATGGCGTCGGCGAGGCCGTGGTAGGCGGGTCCGCTGCGACTGGACGTTCTCCAGTTGCCCAACTCGCGGGCCAAAAGGTCCACATCGAGCGATCTGTGTGCCATCAGCTCAGTCATTGAGGCCAGTATGGTTCAACTGGATATTGAAAGACAAGCCAGTTGGCGAAGATCATGGACGGCATGACGCACTGGTTATCTCGCCTCGGCCAGCGCCTGGCCGACCTGTATTACTCCCCGTCGATCGCCTCCAGCCTCGACGAGCGCGACGCCGACGCCCGGCGGATGCGCAGCGACCTCGACGCCATCCGGATGCACTTTCCGGACCACGCCTAGTGCCCGCCGCCCGCCGGGCAGCACTGCGCACCGCGGCGCTGCTGACCGGACTGTGCGGATACGGCGTGTCGATGGCGATGATGGTGCGCGCCGAGCTGGGCCTGGACCCCTGGGACGTCTTCCATCAGGGGCTCGCGGTGCGCACCGGCATGACCATCGGTGTGGCCTCGGCGGTGGTCGGGGTGGCGGTGCTGCTGGCCTGGATCCCGTTGCGCAACCGGCCGGGTATCGGCACCGTCGCCAACGTCGTCGTCATCGCCGTCACCGTCGACGTGGCGATGTGGTTGATGCCGGCGCCGACGTCGCTACCCGGGCGGGCGGCGCTGCTGCTCGCCGCCGTCGTCCTCAACGCGATCGCCACCGTGCTCTACATCGGCGCCGGCCTCGGTCCCGGTCCGCGTGACGGGTTGATGACCGGCCTGGTGGTCCGCACCGGTCGGTCAGTTCGCTTGGTACGCACCACGATCGAGGTGACCGTGCTCACCGTGGGGTGGTTGCTCGGCGGCACCGTCGGCGTCGGCACCGTCGTCTACGCGTTCGGCATCGGACCGCTGGTGCAGCTGTTCCTGCGGCTGACCCCCGATCGAGTGCTCGCCGTCAGCGGCTGGGGCCAGGTGGCCCCGGCCCGCCACGTCGTGGAGGGCGGCAACCCCGAGCGGGCCGGTGTCGCGGCGACGCGGCTGACTACGATGAGCGAGTGCCAGTCGAGGAAGTAGAAGCAGCCGACCCCGATCTACTCATCGACTTCGCCAAGGTCTCGTTGCGGCGCGGCGGGCGCACCCTCGTGGGTCCGGTGACCTGGTCGGTGGAACTCGACGAGCGGTGGGTCATCGTCGGGCCCAACGGCGCGGGCAAGACGTCCCTGCTGCGGATCGCCGCGGCGATGGAGTACCCGTCCTCGGGCACCGCCTACGTGCTGGGGGAGCGGCTGGGCCGGGTGGACATGGCCGAGCTGCGGGCCCGGGTCGGGCTCAGCAGTGCCGCGCTGGCGCAGCGGGTTCCCGACGACGAGGTCGTTCGCGACCTGGTGCTCTCCGCGGGCTACGCGGTGCTGGGCCGATGGCGCGAACAGTACGACGACGTGGACTACCGCCAGGCGGTGGACATGCTGGAAAGCGTGGGCGCCGAGCACCTGCTCGACCGCACGTTCGGCACGCTGAGCGAGGGCGAACGCAAGCGGGTCCTGATCGCCCGGTCGTTGATGACCGATCCGGAGCTGCTGCTGCTCGACGAGCCCGCCGCCGGCCTGGACCTCGGCGGGCGGGAGGAGCTGGTGGCGCGCCTGAGCGATCTGGCCGAGGACCCGGACGCCCCGGCGCTGGTGCTGGTGACCCACCACGTCGAGGAGATCCCGCCCGGTTTCTCGCACTGCCTGATCCTGTCCGAGGGCAAGGTGGTCGACGCCGGTCTGCTACGCGACGTGCTGACCGCCGAGAACCTGTCCAAGGCGTTCGGGCAGTCCATCGCGCTGGACGTCATCGATGGCCGCTATTTCGCCCGTCGGGTGCGCAGCCGTGCGGCACATCGGAGACAGAAATGACCGATCCGTTGATTCCGCGGCCCGCCGATCCGTTGATTCCGCGGCCCGCCGATCCGTTGATTCCGCGGCCCGCCGCGACCGTGATGCTGATCCGCGACACCACCGATCGCGGCATCGAGGTGTTCCTGATGCGCAGGCACTCGGCGATGGACTTCGTCGCCGGGGTGATGGTGTTCCCCGGCGGCGGCGTCGATGACCGCGACCGGCACGCCGACATCTCCTGGCACGGGCCCGGCCCGTCCTGGTGGGCCGGCCGGCTCGGGGTGGACGAGGATCTGGCCGAGGCACTGGTGTGTGCGGCCGCGCGCGAGACGTTCGAAGAGTCCGGCGTGCTGTTCGCCGGGGCCGCCGACGACCCCGACCTGCTGGTCGACGACGCCTCGGTCTACCGCGACCAGCGCGCGGCGCTGGAGAACAAATCGCTGAGCTTCGGGGAGTTCCTCCGGTCGGAGAAGCTGGTGCTGCGGGCGGACCTACTGCGGCCGTGGGCGAACTGGGTGACCCCGAAAGAGGAACGCACCCGGCGCTACGACACCTACTTCTTCGTCGGCGCCCTGCCGCAGGGCCAGCTGGCCGACGGTGACAACACCGAGACCGACAAGGCCGGCTGGGTCACCCCGCAGGCGGCGCTGGACGACTTCGCCGAGGGCCGCAGCTTCCTGCTGCCGCCCACCTGGACCCAGCTCGACTCGCTCAACGGGCACACCGTGGCCGAGGTGCTGGCCGTCGAACGCCGGATCGTCGCGGTGGAACCCACGCTGACCGCGGACCCGGGCGGCAACTGGGAGATCGAGTTCTTCGACAGCCGGCGCTACAACGAAGCCCGCAACCGGCGCGCCCCGCAGGGCTACGCCGACGGGACGCCGCCCACGTGACCGAGTTCGTCTCCGTCATCGTCGGCCGGCCGCAGGACGACCATCAGGCGGACGGGCAGCCGCGGATCGCGACGCTGCTGCTGTCACGGCCGCCGACCAACGCGCTGACCCGACAGGCGCACCGCGAGATCATCGAGGCCGCCGAACAGCTGGCCGGCCGCGACGACATCGCCGCCGTGATCGTCTTCGGCGGGCACGAAATCTTCTCCGCCGGGGCGGACATGCCCGAACTGCAGACGCTCGACGCCCCCGAAGCGCAGGCCGCGGCGCAGTTGGCCGAGCGCGCCGTGGCCGCCCTGGCCGCGGTGCCCAAGCCCACCGTCGCCGCCGTCACCGGCTACGCGCTGGGCGCCGGCCTGACGCTCGCGCTGGCCGCCGACTGGCGGGTCAGCGGGGACAACGTGAAGTTCGCCGCCACCGAGATCCTGGCCGGGCGCGCCCCGGGACCCGACGCCGCGACCCGGCTGACCGCCGCGGTCGGGGCCAGCAAGGCCAAGGACCTGGTGTTCAGCGGCCGGTTCGTCGGCGCATCGGAGGCCCTCGACCTGGGGTTGATCGACCAGCTGGTGGCCCCGGATGCCGTGTACGACGCCGCGCTGACGTGGGCGTCGCGGTTCCTCGACCACCCCCCGGCGGTGCTGGCCGCGGCCAAGGCGGCCTTTGGGGCCGACCGGTCACTCCGGGACAGCCGTTAGGCTGCCCTGCATGACGACTTCCGATGTCACCGACCCGGCCCCGCAGCCCCGCGCGACGCAGGAGCAGGTCGAGGCCGCGATGCACGACTCCAAGCTCGCACAGGTGCTCTACCACGACTGGGAAGCCGAGACCTACGACGAGAAGTGGTCCATCTCCTACGACCAGCGCTGCATCGACTACGCCCGCGGGCGCTTCGACGCCGCGGTGCCCGAGGAAGTGCAGCGCGAGCTGCCCTACGACCGGGCCCTCGAGCTCGGCTGCGGGACCGGATTCTTCCTGCTGAACCTGATCCAGGCGGGGGTGGCCCGGCGCGGGTCGGTGACCGACCTGTCGCCGGGCATGGTCAAGGTGGCCACCCGTAACGGCCGGTCGCTGGGCCTGGACGTCGACGGCCGGGTCGCCGACGCCGAGGGCATCCCGTACGAGGACGACACCTTCGACCTGGTGGTCGGTCACGCGGTGCTGCACCACATCCCGGACGTGGAGCTGTCACTGCGCGAGGTGGTGCGGGTGCTCAAGCCGGGCGGGCGGTTCGTTTTCGCCGGGGAGCCGACGACCGTCGGGAACCGCTACGCCCGTGAGCTGTCCACGCTGACCTGGCGGGTCGCCACCAACGTCACCAAGCTGCCGCCGCTCGCCGACTGGCGCCGCCCGCAGGCCGAACTGGACGAGTCCTCGCGCGCGGCCGCGCTGGAGGCCGTCGTCGACCTGCACACCTTCGACCCCGCCGACCTGGAGCGGATGGCCACCAACGCCGGTGCGGTGCAGGTGCGCACCACCAGCGAGGAGTTCACCGCCGCGATGCTGGGCTGGCCGATCCGCACGTTCGAGGCCGCGGTGCCGCCGGGCCGGCTCGGTTGGGGCTGGGCGAAATTCGCGTTCAGCAGCTGGACGACGCTGTCGTGGGTGGACGCCAACGTGTGGCGGCGCGTGGTCCCGAAGGGCTGGTTCTACAACGTCATGGTCACCGGGGTAAAACCGTCGTAGCTTTCGGCCTCGACGATGTGCGGTACCTGCACAGCCACGCCGGTGCCGACGCGCTGGGCGAGGTCGCCCGGCTGCCGCTGACCGATGCCTCGGTCGTATCCGACATCGCTACGGCGAGAAGACGATTCGGGGACCGGACCGCGGTGCTGGTGGAGACCGTGAAGCTGCGCCGCAGAGCGGCGGCGAAATTCGCCGACGCCGCCGACTGGCTGTTCACCGACGAGGCGCTGCAGCAGGCCACCGCGGGACCGGTGGCCCAGCATCGGGCGCGCAGGCTGGCCGGGGCCACCGTCCACGACACCACCTGCTCGATAGGCACCGAGCTTGCCGCACTGCGACATTCGGCCACGACAGTGATCGGCAGCGATATCGACCCGGTGCGGCTAGCGATGGCCGGGCACAACCTGGGCGTGGGCGGTGACCCGCCGCTGCTCTGCCGGGCCGACGCGCTGCGTCCCGTCACGGCCGGTGCGGTGCTGATCGTCGACCCGGCGCGGCGCAGCGGGGCTCGGCGCCGGTTCGATCCGCGGTCCTACCTGCCGCCGCTGGACGATCTCCTCGACGTGCTGCGCGACCGGGATTTCGCCGTGAAGTGCGCTCCCGGAATTGATTTCGCGGTGCTAGGACAGTTGGGGTTCGCGGGTGAGATCGAGGTGACCTCGCTGGGCGGCAGCGTGCGGGAAGCCTGCCTGTGGTCGCCGGGTCTCGCCGGCGGCGGGGTGCGGAGGCGCGCGACGGTGCTCGACACCGCCGAGCAGATCACCGACACCGACCCGGACGACTGCCCGGTGGCACCGGCGGGACGGTGGGTCGTCGACCCCGACGGTGCGGTGGTCCGCGCCGGGCTGGTGCGGCACTGGGCCGTCCGGCACGGGCTCTGGCAGCTCGACCCAGACATCGCCTATCTGTCGGGGGACCGATTGCCGGACGGGGTACGGGGTTTCGAGGTGCTCGAGCAGCTCCCGCTGCACGAACGGCGCCTGCGGCAGGCACTTTCGGCCCGCGGCGCCGGAGCCGTCGAGATCCTGGTCCGCGGTCTCGATGTGGACCCCGACGCGCTGCGGTCCCGGCTGCGGTTGCGCGGGCAGGCGCAGTTGACCGTGGTGGCGTGCCGACTGGGCTCCGGGGCGGCAAGCCGGGCAACGGCATTCATATGTCGTCCGTCACGTTGATCGGACACGTACCCTGTCATCAACTGCGCCGCATCCCGAGTCGGCGCCCATCTCGGAGGACGTCCGTCGATGCGCAAACTCGCCGCTGCCCTGCTGGCCACCGGTGCCCTCGCGGGCTGGCTGGCCGCCGCCCCGACCGCCGCGGCCCAGTCGGCCTGCGCAGACCTGGGTGGCACGGTCGACGCCGAGCAGATCTGCCGCGTGCATGTGGACAACCCCGCCTACACGGTGGACTACGCGTTCCCGGCCGACTATCCCGACCAGCAGGCGCTGACCGCCTACCTGACCCAGACCCGGGACGGTTTCGTCAACGTCGCGGAAATGCCCGGATCGTGGAACCTGCCGTACGTGCTGGACGGCAAGGGCACCGCCTACCAGTCCGGGTCGCCGGAGCGCGGCACTCGCAGCGTCGTGTTCGAGGTGTACGAGAACGTCGGCGGTGCGCACCCGCAGACCTGGTACAAGGCGTTCAACTGGGACCTGGCCGCCCAGGCCCCGATCACCTTCGACACCCTGTTCAAACCGGACACCAGGCCGTTGGACGTGATCTTCCCGATCGTGCAGGCCGATGTGGCGCGCCAGCTCGGCGTCGACGCACCGATCGCCCCGACCGACGGGCTCGACCCCGCCAAGTACCAGGAGTTCGCCCTCACCGACGATTCGGTCATCTTCTTCTTCGGCCAGGGTGAGATCATGGCCGGCGCCGGCGGAGCGCTGCAGGCCACCGTGCCCAAGAGCGCGATCGCGGCGATGCTGGCGCGGCAGGAATGACCGTCAGGTGGCTGTGCTCGAGGTCTTCTGCTGTCCGGTGACCGGGTCGTAGTTCTCCCAGAACTTCGCGCCGACGATGCCCAGCGCCACCGGATCGAACGTGGGATCCAGGCCCTGCTTCTTCTGCCGCTCGTAGTCCCACAGCGCTTTGTAGGCGGGCCCCTGCAGGATGAGGATCCCGATGATGTTGAGCCACGCCATCAGGCCGACGCCGATATCGCCGAGAGTCCACGCATCCGAGGCGGTGGACACCGCGCCGAGGGTCACGGACACCAGGATCAACGCCTGGAGCAGCATCGTGGTGTTCGACCCGATCGACCCCCTGAGGTAGGGCACCTGCACCGGCGCGAACCGGCCCAGGAGAAAGCGCAGGTTGGTCTCGGCCATGTAGTAGTGGGCGATGATCGTGGTCAGGCAGAAGAACGCCAGTGAGATCGCGATGAAACTCGAGCCGGCGCCACTCCACAGGGTGTCGAAACCGACCTGGGCGAACGTGGGGCCGACCTCGGCGTCGGCGGCCAGGATGGTACCCCCTTCACGGATCACCGCCCCGTCGGCGCTCCCGCCGTCGAAGACGCGGTAGGCGCCGGTCGAGAGGATCAGGAACCCGGTGGCCGAGCAGATGAACAGCGTGTCGACGTACACCGCGAACGCCTGCACCAGGCCCTGCTTGGCGGGGTGCGAGACCTCCGCCGCGGCCGCGGCGTGCGGCCCGGTGCCCTGGCCGGCCTCGTTGGAATAGATTCCGCGCTTGACACCCCACATCACCGCCGCGCCGAGGATGGCACCGAAGGCCGAGTCCAATCCGAAAGGCGCTGCTGAAGATCAGCTGCAGCACACCGAGGAGCTCGCCGATGTTGACGATGACGACCACCAGTGCGAGCACGATGTAGACCACCGCCATGAACGGCACCACCCGGCGAAGACGTAGCCGTACACCTTCATCGCCGACGCCGCCGGAGTGTGGGACAGAGCCCGGCTGAGGTAGTACGCCGGGCCGCCGCGGTATTCGCCGGTCAGTTTGTCGCGGTCCTTGTAGATCTGGCCGAGGGTGCATTCGACGAACGACGTCGACGCGCCGAGAAATGCCACCGTCCACATCGAGAACAGCGCACCGGGACCGCCGAACGCGATGGCCGTGGCGACGCCGGCGATGTTGCCGGTCCCGACCGTCCCGCCAGGGACATCGTCAACGCCTGGAAACTCGACACACCCGAAGGGGATTTCTCCCCCTTGAGCATCAGCCGGACCATTTCGCGGATCTGCCTGACCTGGACGAACCGCGACCGGATGGAGAAGTACACGCCCGCGGCCAGACACAGGTAGACGAGTGCATTACTCCATACCCAGCTGTTCACCTCATTGAGGAATTCGGACAACCGGCGCTCCTTCCCGGCCTTCGGACGACTGCGACTAGCGGCTGTATGGATGTTTGCACCAAGCCGCACCGGCCGCATTGCGCCTCTGTGAATGCGCTGTAAGCGAGCTGTGCCCTGGCTGTCGCCGCCGGCGGTCAGGCCGGGACGAACCCGTAGACCTGTCCCTCGCTGGTGGCGGTCACCACCCGGCGGTCGTGGTTGATCGATACCCCGACGGGCCAGCCGGTGGCGCCCGGGAGCGGATAGCGGTTCAGCGGGTGGCCGTCGCCCAGGTCGAACACCAGCAGCGCCAGCCCGGCATCGTCGTCGCCGTCGCGCACCACGGTGTAGCCCACCCCGGCCAGGCTCGACGTGGACAGCGGTGACACGTCGTCGCGCTCCCAGAGCGTCTCGGGTTTTCCACCCACCTCGCGCACCGCGATCAGCCGTGCGCCCGGGCCGCCACCGGCGACGACCACCCCGCTCGGCGTGACCGACGGTGGGGTCTGGGCGAGGTAGGCCAGCGGTACCGACCACTTCGCGCTGCCGTCGCCGCTGTCGATCGCCCATAGCCGTTCGTCGCGGCCGTTGACGTAGACCGTGGCGCCGTCGGCCGAGAGCACCGGGCTGGCCAGCGGGCCGTCGCCGACCGCGTCGCTGGTCCACTCGCGGGTCAGGATGGGGGTCTGGCCGGGCCGGTAGCGCAGCGCGGTCAGCACGGGCTTGTCCGCACCGGGCTCCCACAGCGTGAGCACGATGAGCCCGGTGGATTCGGAGTACGCGGGCGCCGCGGCCACCGGGCAATCCGGCCGCGCCAATCGGCAGTCCTCGAGGCCGCGTTCGGAGTCCCTGGGGTCCACCCCGGACACCAGGTCCAGCGACGTGCCGACCACGGTGCCGCGGTGCGCGTCGAACACCAGGACCTGCCCGAGGTGCGTGATGACCAGCAGGTTGCCCGGCGCGAGCAGGCGCATGGTCAACGGCATCCCGATCACCGGTTTGCGCCACCGGATCCATTGGGTGGGCGGGAACGCCAGGACCGCGCCGGGCTGGCCGATGTAGAGGTTGTCGAAGCCGTCGAACAGCGGGCTGGACATCCCGCCGCCCTGCCACAGCCTGGTGCACCAGCGCTGCCGGGCATGGTTGTCGGTCTCCCACACCATCAGCGAGCAGCCCGCGCCGGTCTGGCCGTTGACCGCCAGGTAGCTGCCGGAGCTGAGCGCGACCTGCGCGCCGAGATCGCCCTTGACCGACCGGGCCCACTCCAGGCGCAGGTTCGCCGACCCGGACACGGGGGAGTGGCTGCTGTTGGCGGCGTCGGCGTACTGTGCCGCCCAGCTGGTGGCCGGGCGGGCCTCGACCCACGAATCGGTGGTGCCGCAGCCGGCCAGCATCCCTGCGATCAGCGCCGTCACGGTCAGCCCGATGAATCGCCGGAGCACGGGGTCCCTTCTGGTTCGGAGCCGGTAGGCGTTGGTGGAGCCCACGTGAGGGTAACCGTTGACCCCTACCGGGCTCGCGTAGGCTTTCCGGCCATGACGACGATGTGGGGCGCACCGCTGCACAGACGCTGGCGCGGATCGCGTTTGCGGGATCCGCGTCAAGCCGACTTCCTCACGCTGGCCTCGCTGAAATGGGTGCTGGCCAACCGGGCGTACACCCCGTGGTACCTGGTGCGGTACTGGCGGCTGCTGAAGTTCAAGTTGGCCAACCCGCACATCATCACCCGCGGCATGGTGTTCCTCGGCAAGGGCGTGGAGATCCAGTGCACACCGGAGTTGGCGCAGATGGAGATCGGCCGCTGGGTGCACATCGGCGACAAGAACACCATCCGCTGCCATGAGGGTTCGCTGCGCATCGGTGACAAGGTGGTGCTGGGCCGCGACAACGTGATCAACACCTACCTCGACATCGAGCTGGGTGACTCGGCGCTGATGGCCGACTGGTGCTACGTGTGCGACTTCGACCACAAGATGGACAGCATCGAGTTGCCGATCAAGGACCAGGGCATCGTCAAGGGCCCGGTCCGGATCGGGCCCGACACCTGGATCGCGACGAAGGTGACGATCCTGCGCAACACCACGATCGGCCGGGGCTGCGTGCTGGGTGCGCACGCCGTGGTCAAAGGTGAGATCCCGGACTTCTCGATCGCCGTCGGTGCACCGGCGAAGGTGGTCAAGAACCGCAAGCTGTCGTGGGAGACCTCGGCGGCCCAGCGCGCCGAGTTGGCTGCCGCGCTGGCGGACATCGAACGGAAGAAGGCCGCCCGCTGACGAAGCCGGGCGAGGTACGAGCCCGGTGAGGAAGCGGGCAATTCGGCGCGAGCCCGCTGACGAAGCCGGGCGAGGTACGAGCCCGGTGAGGAAGCGGGCAATTCGGCGCGAGCCCGCTGACGAAGCCGGGCGAGGTACGAGCCCGCTAGCGGTCGGGGAGCGGCCGCTCCACGATCGGGCGGCGCGGCTGCGGGGTGCGTTCGCCGCGTTTGGCAGCCAGGTACACCTGTGTGGTCTCGGCGGCCACCGTCGCCCAGGCGAATTCGTTGGTGAGGCGCTGGCGGGCGGCCTGGGCGCGCTGCGCGGCCGCCTGCGGTGCATCCAGCACCGCCCGCACCGCGGTAGCCAGCGCCGCGACGTCACTGGGCGGGTAGGACAGCCCGGTCTCGCCGTCGATAACGGCCTCGCCGAGCCCGCCGGCGGTGGAGGTTACCAGCGGGGTGCCCGCCGCGGCCGCCTCGAGCGCCACGATGCCGAACGGTTCGTAGTGCGACGGCAGGACCGCGACGTCGGCGCGGTGCAGCAGCCGCAGCAGTTCCCGGTGATCTACGCGGCCAACGAATTTCGTCGACTTCATGACCTTGTGCTGGCGGGCTCGGGCCTCGAGGAAGTCCAGTTGGGTGCCGTCGCCGGCGATGGTCAGGGTGGTGCCGGGGTGAGTCCGCCGGATCCGGGGCAGCGCGGCGATCGCGTCGTGCACGCCCTTCTCGTATTCCAGCCGGCCGAAGTAGAGCAGCTCTGCGGGGCCGGTGCGGTTGCGGCGCGGCGCGAAGGGCCAACCGTGGGTGTCGATCCCGTTGCGGATGACCGTGATCTCGGGCAACTCGGGACCGAACAGTGTGGTGATCTCCTCGCGCATCGACGCCGAACAGGTGATCAGCGAATCCGATTCGCGCACCAGCCAGGACTCCAGCGCGTGGACCTGGCGGCTGACCGGACCCGACACCCACCCCGAATGGCGGCCCGCCTCGGTGGCGTGCACGGTGGAAACCAGTGGTACGTCGAAGAATTGGGCCAATGTGACGGCGGGGTGCGCGACGAGCCAGTCGTGCGCGTGCACCACGTCGGGGCGCCAGTCGGCCAGCGCGATGCCGGCGCGGATCATCGCGTGCCCCATCGCCAGGGTCCAGGCCATCATGTCGGTGCCGAACGTGAACTCGTGCGGATCCTCCGCTGCGGCGATCACCCGCACGCCCTCGACGGTCTCGTCGGTGGTCGGGTGCGTCGCGGGGTCGGTGCCGGTGGGCCGCCGGCTGAGCACCACGACGTCGTGGCCGGCGGCGGCCAGTTCGGTGGCTAGGTGGTGCACGTGGCGGCCTAGCCCACCGATCACCACCGGGGGGTACTCCCAGGACACCAGCAGGATCTTCAGCCTCATGCTCATGCGCCCGGCAGTCTCCTGGCGTCCAGCGCCCCGAACAGCCCGTCGGCGCGGTTCCAGCCGTCGGCCAGCCGCTGCGCCTGCTCGTGGCGGCCCGACGCCAGCGCCCCGGCGATCTCGCGGGTGGCGTGCGCGTGCAGGTGGGCCCGGTAGCGCGCGTAGTCGGCGGCCGAATCCTTGCTGACCATGAACGGCCAGTCGCTGGACACGGTGAGCAGCGCCTCGCGCAGGATCTGGTCGGCGACGAAGTTGCGCGGTGTCGGCGCGGCATCCGAGGCCAGCGCCTTGTCGACGGTGCTCAGCGCCGCGTCGACCACCTCACCGTTGAGCGTCACCAGATCGGCGACCTTCTCGCCCGACCACACCTGCCAGTCCTTGCCGGAACCCCAAGAGCTGGGCGGCAATTCGACGGGCGCGCCGACGAAGCCGGCGGCGATCGCGTCAGAGAGCGTGCCGACCCGGACCCCGGCGGCGGGCAGCGCCCGCAGCACCCGCTCCAGCCACAGCGGTCCCTCGTACCACCAGTGGCCGAACAGTTCGGTGTCGAAGGCGGCGACCACGTGGGCCGGCCTGCCGATGCGGGCGCTCTCGGCGCGCAGGCGTTGGCGCACCGTGTCGACGAAGTCGGCGACGTGACCGTCCACCGCGGCCTCGGCGCGCTGCGGATCGTAGGGCGCCTTGGCCTCCGAGGGGACGTTGCGGCCGGTCACCCGCGCCGGTTTGAGGCCGGTGGTGTGGTCGTAGGTGTGGAAGTCGCGGTAGGCGGCGTGACCGGGGTAGCCGGACTTCGGCGACCACACCCGGTAGCTGACCTGCAGGTCGCGGCCGAACGCGACCACATCGGAGCCGGCGACGGGCCGGCCCAGCGCGGTGTCGCCATGCAGCGACGGCCCGTCGACCATGAAGTGGCCGACGCCCGCGGCGGCGTAGTCGGCCTCCATCCCGGGCGCGTAGGCGCATTCCGGCGCCCAGATGCCCCGCGGGGTGTGCACGAAGCGCTGCTGCGCGTCGGCCAGTCCCTCGCGCAGCGCGAACTCGCGCAGCCGGGGGTTGAGCAACGGCTGGAATGGATGTGCCAGCGGACCGCCGAGGAGTTCGATGACCTCACCGTCGAGCAGTTCGCGCAGCAGCGGGCTGGCGCCGTGGCGCCACAGCGTCTCGTAGTCGGCCAGCTCCCGCTCGGCGTGGGCATACTCGCGAGAGCCGAACTGCCGCAACGCTTCCGGTGCCGACGCCGGGGAGGGGTCGGCGACCGTGCGCAGGTGTGCGGCCTCGAGCGCGCGTAGCTGCCAGTTGGCCAGCCAGTGCTGCATTCCCTGCAGGCAGTACGGATCGTCGAGCTGGGCGGCCACCACCGGGGTGACCCCGAGGGTGAGCAGGTGCCCGCGGTCCTCGGCGGCCAGGGTGCGCAGCACCCGCATCAGTGGCAGGTAGGACGCCGACCACGACTGGTAGAGCCATTCCTCGCCGACCGGCCACCGCCCGTGGTGCGCCAGCCAGGGCAGGTGGGTGTGCAGTACGAGGGTGAACAGGCCCGGTACCGGTTCGGGCTCGGTCACGGGCGCACCGCGATCGCGACGAGGTCCAGGCTGTCGTCGATGTCGGCGGCCCGCAGGTCGAAGTCGTCGATGTGCACCGAGGCGACGTCGGCGAGCAGCTGTTCCGGCCACGGCGCGTCGGCCAGCGCCCGGGTGATCTGGGCGTCGATGATCGACCCGCCGTGGCGCGCGTCGAGTTCGGCCAGCCGCGGGCCGTGGAAGACGCCGAGCATCGCCTCGAGCGTGAAGCCCGCCGACTCCAGCAGCTCGGTCAGCTCGGCGGCGTTGAGTTCCCTGGTGTGGAACGGGTTGACCGGGGTGTCGCGGCCGGGGGAGAAGGTGATCCGGTTCGGCGTCGACATCAGCAGCAGCCCGCCGGGACGCAGCACCCGCAGGCACTCGGCGACGAACTGCCCCTGATCCCAGAGGTGCTCGATGACCTGGAAGTTGACGACGACGTCGACGGATCCGTCGGGCAGCGGGAGCTCGGCGAGGTTGCCGTGGCGCATGTCGACCCGGGGATAGCGGGCCCGCACGTGGGCCACCGCCGACTCGTCGTAGTCCAGACCGATCACCTGCCGGGCGACATCGGCGATCAGATCGGCGCCGTAACCCTCACCACAGCCCGCCTCGAGCACGTCGCGGCCCGCGCAGCGATCGGCCAGCCTGCGGTACACCACCTCGTGGCGGCGGAACCAGTAGTTCTCCTCGGTCAGGCCGGGAACGGTGCGCTCACCGGTCAGCGGCATGGGGGCGGGCTCGCCCGCCGAACCGGTTACAAAAGTGCTCATCGGAAGGCAGGCTAACCCGTAACGGGTGGATGGCGAACTGTTCGCCGGACCGCGGGGCGATAGCGGGCCAACTACGACCAGTTATGGTGTCTGTGCGAACCGCCGTAAGTTACTTGTGAGTAACATGGTGGTGGCTGCGTTAATCGTGGTATTGCAGGCCGGCCGAACGGCCCTTCAAGGAGGACGAACCAGAGTCATGACGAACATCGTGGTCCTGATCAAACAGGTCCCAGACACGTGGTCGGAGCGCAAGCTCTCCGATGGGGATTTCACCCTCGACCGGGAGGCCGCCGACGCCGTACTCGACGAGATCAACGAGCGCGCGGTCGAAGAGGCGCTGCTGATCAAGGAGCGCGAGGGCGGCGAGAGCACGGTCACGGTGCTCACCGCAGGCCCCGAGCGCGCCACCGAGGCCATCCGCAAAGCCCTGTCGATGGGCGCTGACAAGGCCGTCCACCTGCTCGACGACGGCCTGCACGGCTCCGACGTCATCCAGACCGGCTGGGCGCTGGCCCGCGCGCTGGGCACCATCGAGGGCACCGAGCTGGTCATCGCCGGCAACGAGGCCACCGACGGTGTCGGCGGTGCTGTTCCCGCGGTCGTGGCCGAGTACCTGGGCCTGCCCCAGCTGACCCACCTGCGCAAGCTCACCGTCGAAGGCGGCAAGGTGACCGGCGAGCGCGAGACCGACGACGGGGTGTTCACCGTCGAGGCGCCGCTGCCCGCGGTGGTCAGTGTCAACGAGAAGATCAACGAGCCCCGCTTCCCGTCCTTCAAGGGCATCATGGCCGCCAAGAAGAAGGAAGTGACGACGCTGACGCTGGCCGAGATCGGTGTCGAGCCCGACGAGGTAGGTGTCGCCAACGCCGGCTCCAAGGTGCTGTCGTCGACCCCCAAGCCGCCCAAGACCGCGGGTGAGAAGGTCACCGACGAAGGCGACGGCGGCACCAAGATCGCCGAGTACCTGGTCGCCCAGAAAATCATCTAAGACATTCCCTTCCGGACCTGAGAAACGAGAAACATCCCCATGGCTGAAGTACTCGTGCTCGTCGAGCACGCCGAAGGCGCGCTGAAGAAGGTCAGCGCCGAACTCCTCACCGCCGCCCGCGCGCTGGGTGAGCCGTCCGCCGTCGTGGTGGGCAAGCCCGGCACGGCCGGACCGCTCGACGAGGCGCTCAAGGCGGCCGGTGCCGCCAAGATCTACGTCGCCGAGTCCGAGGAGGCGGAGAACTACCTGATCACCCCGTACGTCGATGTGCTGGCCTCGCTCGCCGAGTCCGCCAGCCCGGCGGCCGTGCTGGTCGCCGCCAGCGCTGACGGCAAGGAGATCGCGGGCCGGCTCGCCGCCCGGATCGGTTCCGGTCTGCTGGTCGACGTCGTCGAGGTCAAGGAGGGCGGCATCGGCGTGCACTCCATCTTCGGTGGCGCGTACACCGTCGAGGCCCAGGCCGTCGGCGACACCCCGGTGATCACCGTGCGGCCCGGCGCGATCGAGGCCGAGCCCGCCGCCGGCGCCGGTGAAGTGGTGCCCGTCGAGGTGCCCGCCCAGGCCGAGAATGCGACGAAGATCACCAAGCGCGAGCCGGCCGTGGCCGGTGACCGTCCGGAGCTCACCGAGGCCACCGTCGTGGTGGCCGGCGGGCGCGGTGTCGGCAGCGCCGACAACTTCTCGATCGTCGAGGAGTTGGCGGACTCGCTGGGCGCCGCGGTCGGCGCGTCGCGCGCCGCGGTCGACTCCGGCTATTACCCGGGCCAGTTCCAGGTGGGCCAGACCGGCAAGACGGTGTCTCCGCAGCTCTACATCGCGCTGGGTATCTCCGGGGCCATCCAGCACCGGGCCGGCATGCAGACGTCCAAGACGATCGTCGCGGTCAACAAGGACGAAGAGGCGCCGATCTTCGAGATCGCCGACCTCGGCATCGTCGGTGACCTGTTCAAGGTCGCCCCGCAGCTGACCGAGGCGGTCAAGGCTCGCAAGGGCTGAGTCCGCACCAGTTCCACCTGAGGCCCCCATCGCGCACCGAGGTGGGGGCCTCGGTGCTCATCGGGGCTCGGCGCCCATCGCCAGCATGGCGTGCTTGGTCCTGGTGTAGTCATCGAGCGCGTAAGTGGAGTTGTCCCGGCCGTAGCCTGAGGCGCCGAAGCCGCCCCAAGGCATCTCGCTGGCGAGGGTGAGATGGGAGTTCACCCACACGGTGCCGAAGTCGAGCTGATCGATGCATCGGATCGCCCGCCCTGCATCGGCGGTCCATACTGACGCGGCCAGTCCATAGATGACATCATTCGCCTTGGCGATCGCCTCGGATTCGGTTCTGAACGTCTCGACAGAGATGACCGGCCCGAATACCTCCTCGCGAGCCATGGCGGTGCCGGCCCTGACGTCGGTGACGACGGTGGGCGCGTAGAAAAACCCAGGCCGGTCGAGGAACACACCACCGGTCTGGATCGCCGCGCCGTCGGCGCGTGCCCGGTCCACCGCTGCCGCCACCCGATCCCGCTGCGCCGCGCTCACCAGCGGTCCCATTTCCACGTCGGCACCGTCAGCCGGACCGCCCACCACTATCGCCTCGGAGCGGGCGACCAGCCGTGCCACGACCTCGTCGACGGTGCTCTCGTGGCACAGCACGCGAGCGGCGGCACCACACTCCTGCCCGGTGTTCCAATAGCCCGCGACTGTCAACGCTGCGACGGCGGCATCGACATCGGCATCGGGGAAGACGACGAATGGTGCTTTACCTCCGAGTTCGAGGTGAACCCGCTTCAGCGTCGTCGCGGCGCCCGCCGCGACCTGTCGTCCACTGCGGACGCTGCCCGTCAGCGACACCATGTCGATGCCGTGGTGTCTGCTGAGCGCTTCTCCGACGATGGTGCCGGTACCGAGCACGACGTTCACCACGCCCGGCGGCACGATGTCAGCCGACAGTTCCATCAGTAGCAGTGTGGTCAACGGCGTGAGCTCAGATGGCTTGAGAACCAGGGTGTTACCGGCCGCGATCGCGGGGGCGATCTTCCACACCGCCATCATCAGGGGGTAGTTCCAAGGCGCCACCGCACCGACTACGCCGACCGGCTCCCGCTTGATGAACGACAACTGGCCGTCGACGTACTGACCGGCAGCCGGGGCCTGCGCCGCCCGCGCCGACCCCGCTTGGAAGCGCAGGCAATCGCTGGCCAGCGGCACCTCCACCTCGGCAACGCTCAGCGGCTTCCCGACGTTGATGGCCTCGACGGCGGTGAACGTCGCGGCGTGAGCGTCGATGCGATCAGCCAGTGCGTTGAGGACCTCAGCGCGGTCAGCCGGTGTCCTTCTGCTCCAGTCCCGTTGGGCCTCCCGTGCCGCCTGCACGGCGAGATCGACGGTCGCAGAGGTTCCGTTGGGGACGTCATCGAGAGGTTCGCCTGTCGCCGGATCCACCAGCGGTGACCTTCCCGACCCCGAGATCACGAATCGTCCGTTGATGAAGTGCGCGCGTGGAATTCGAGCGATGGCCGCGACGGCCTCGGGCAGCGTTTCCGACGGAGAGATTGCTGCGGTCACGATGAACTCCTTCGGGTGTTGGGCGTGTCGGTAATTGGCGCAGGGATTCGTCCGTGGCATGTCACGGTCGGGGCACTACGGGACGGGCTGATCGTCGTGTCAGTTGTGTGTCGCCAAGGCGGCAGCCGCCCCAACTACAGTCGCATACTAACTTATGTCTTCGCACCTTTGCTGGAAAGATGGCAATCACACCCTTCTGAACTGTTAATATGCAAGCTCCTGATTCGCCCGGTAGCAGCGTGCTCCCGCGTCTGTCGGGTACGTCAGCGGCTGCGTGCTGAGCGTCTGACGATCGATGGGTGGCGCCCAGGTCTACCTCCAGCGCTGGTGCCCGACATCGTAATATCTATGAAACCACCTATGTAGCAACGATATTCAAGGGAAGTTCTGGGTCGGCAGCCCTATCGGGCGAGTCGCATGTCCAGTCAGCCGCTCGGTGCGTGGGGCTTCATCCCGGGATCAGCCTCAAGGCGTGGAGGCGCCTTGCAACGAAATAGTTGACTTCAAATGTTGTGACGCATAACTTGAGGCGACCGGAACGAAAGGGTTAGGCCATGTCCACAACTCCCAAAGCTGCGGCAGGCGCGGATGCCGACACGGCGGTGGCGCCGCCGACCGGCGAGTTCGATCGCTCGCTGGGGCTCCTGGCCACGGTTGCGTTGGGCTTCACTTATCTGTCCCCGCTGGGGGCTGTTGCGATTCTGCTCCCACTCGGGCTGACGACGGCGGGTCCACCCTCGATCTGGTGGCTGTTGATCGTGGCCCTGGGTCAGCTCACGGTGGCGCTGATCTTCGGTGAGGTGGTATCGCAGTATCCGATCACCGGCGGTATCTACCCGTGGGCGCGACGTCTGTGGGGTCGCCGTTACGCCTGGATGGCGGCCTGGATCTACCTGTGTGCGCTGGTGGTCACGATCGCATCCGTGGTCGAGTTCTCGACCGTCGTCACCGCCAACCTGTTCGGCTTCGAATTGACTTCGGCAACAACACTACTGCTGGTGATTGTCGTGCTGATGGTGGCTCTGGTCATCAACGTCTCAGGGACTCGGGCACTGGCGATGGCAGCCAAGATCGGGTTCGGCGCCGAAGTGATCGGCGTGGTGTCGTTCGGCCTGTATCTGTTGCTCTTCCAGCGGCACAACTCGATCGGCGTGCTGTTCGACACCATGGGCGTGGTCGGCGCGAATGGGTCCTACCTCGGCGCCTTCCTGCTCGCGTCGCTCGTTGGGCTGTTCCTGTTCTACGGGTTCGAGGCCTGCGGTGATGTTGCCGAAGAGGTCACATCGCCGAGTCGCGAGATCCCGAAGGCCATGATCTGGACCGTCGTGGTCGGGTTCATGTCGGCATTCCTCGCCTTCATCGGGTTCATCCTCGCTGCGCCGAATCTGCAGGCCATCCTCGACGGTGAGATCGCCGATCCGGTGAGCGCCATCCTCGATGCGGTGATGGGGCACTTCTGGTCCAAGGTGTTCCTGGCCATCGCGCTGACGGCGATCATGTCGTGTGTGCTGTCGCTGCAGGCGGCACTGAGTCGGCTCATCTTCGCCTTCGCGCGGGACAAGATGCTGCCCGGCCATGCCGCGCTGTCGAAACTGACCAGGGACAAGACCCCACGCAACGCCCTGCTGCTCGCGTCGTTGGCCCCGATGGTGCTCGGTGTCTGGGTTTTCATCTACCCGAGCAGCCTGCCCCGGGTCACAGCATTCGGCGTGATCGGCATCTACGTCTGCTTCCAGATGGTGGTGTTGGCGGCACTGCGCCAGCGGGTGAAGGGCTGGAAGCCGGCGGGTAAGTTCAGCCTCGGCGCACTGGGCCCGGTGTTGAATGTGGTTGCGCTGCTGTACGGAATCGCCGGCATCGTCGTGCTGGCCCTTCCCGGCGACGCTGACCTCGCGTTCGCCGACCGCTGGGTGGTGCTGCTGGGGCTCGCCACGGTGATCGTGATGGGCGCTGTCTACCTGGTGATCGCCAAGCCCTATCGGCACTCCGATGAGCCGGAGGGGGACGCGGTCGAGGTGGCCCAGGCCATCCGGTCGGGGAAGATCCGGCTGAGCTGAACCACCCCTTCGCGGGAAGCATGACGTACGTCGGGGCAGGGAGGCCAACTCCCTGCCCCGTCGTCGTCGTGGTCCTACAGTTGCGCACCGATCGACATGCCCCCGTCGACCACCATGGTCGCGCCGACGACGAACGACGCCGCATCGGAGGCGAGGAAGGTGACGACCTCGGCGACCTCCTCGGGCCTGCCGAACCGGCCGATGGGGTGCCAGCCGATCCGGGCTTCACGATCGTCGTTGACTTCGGACGCCGAACTCGCCATCGCGGTGTCGATGTAGCCCGGGCAGATGCAGTTGATGCGGATGCCATCACCGATGTGGTGCAACGCCATTGCCCGCGACAACGCGGACACGGCGCCCTTGGTGCCGTGGTAGGCGGCGTAGCCGGGCTCGGCGTAAACGGCGTCGACCGACGCGGTGTTGACGATCGAGCCGGGCTTGCCCACCGCCTTCAGGCGCCGTACGAATTCACCTGCGGTGGCGAAGACTCCGGCGAAGTTGACGGCGACGCAGGAATCGAAGTCGGCGGGCGCAGTTTCGTCCACGGTGCCCTCCGGTCCGACCACCCCGGCGTTGTTGAACAAGACGTCGGCGAGCCCCAGGCTGGCCTCGATGGTGTCGAATGCCGCGCGCAGGCTCTCCGGGTCGCTGACATCGCAGGCCAGCGGAAGCGTGATCGCGCCTGCGGCGTCGAGTTCGCTTGCCAACGCCCGAGTGTCGACCAGGTCCACCAGAGCCACCTTGGCGCCTGCCCGTGCGAACCGACGGGCGGTGGCGGAGCCGATACCGCCGCCGGCTCCCGTCACCACCGCCACCCGTCCGGCCAATGCTGTCGAAGACATCCTCACTCCACCCGTCAGTTGTAGGTCCAGTTTCCTGTATGTTATCTTACGATATCGAATATTCTAGTACGAGGGTAAATCTGCAAGGAGGTTGGGCGGGATGGCGCAACAGTCGATCGAGGTGCTCGTCGTGGGCGCGGGTTTCTCGGGGTTGTACGCACTGATCCGTATGCGGGAACTGGGCTTCGACGCTGTGGCCGCCGATGCCGGGGGCGACGTCGGGGGCACCTGGTACTGGAACCGCTACCCGGGCGCTCGTGTCGACACCGAGAGCGTCGACTATTCGTTCTCCTTCTCCGCGGAACTGCAACAGGAGTGGACCTGGACCGAGCGGTACGCCGCGCAACCCGAGATTCTCGCGTACCTGCGTCACGTCGCCACTCGATTCGCCCTGTGGCCGCACATCCACCTGAACACCCGCATCGAGGCGCTGAGATACGACGACGCGCGAGAACGCTGGGACGTCACCTCGACCGACGGCAGGCGGTGGTCGGCCAAGTACTGCATCCTCGCGACCGGGTTCTTGTCCGCGCCTCTGAGGCCGAGGTTCGAAGGTCTGCAGGACTACCGGGGCACGGTCCTGCGGTCAACGGAGTGGCCTACCGAGGACGTCGACTTCGCCGGTCGCTCGGTCGGCATCGTCGGGACCGGATCGACCGGTGTGCAAATGTTCCCGATCATCGCCAGGAAGGCCGGGCGTACCTACCTGTTCCAGCGCACGCCGTGCTTCACGGTCCCGCTGCGCAACGTCCCACTCGAGCCTGAATTCCAGGCCGCGGTGAAGGCCGACTACGCCAATTGGCGCGCCCGTCAGCGGAGATCCTCGATCGGAGCCAACGCGGTCGGCTCTGCGGCCGCCCCTGAGCCGATCGCCGAATCGGCTACTGCCGTCACTGACGCCGAGCGACTCGCCGTGTACGACGAGTGCTGGGAACGCGGCGGGATCAACGGGTACTACCTGTCTTTCGCGGACCTGGGTTCGAACCAGGCGTCGAATGACACACTTGCCGACTACATCAAGGGCAAGATCCGGGAACGCGTCGGCGATCCCGAACTCGCCGAGCGGTTGACCCCTGATTACCCGATCATGGCGAAGCGGCTGTGCGCGGACACCGACTACTACGAGAGCTTCGCGCTCGACACCGTGACCTTGGTCGACGTGGCGGGCCGCGAGCTTCGTTTCACCCCAACCGGAGTCGTGGTCGGCGGTGAGCGGTTCGACCTCGATATAGTGGTCTTCGCCACCGGCTTCGACGCGGTCACCGGCGCGGTGACAAGGATCGACATCTGCGGCCGCGGCGGCCGAAAGCTCAACGAGCATTGGGCCGAAGCGGTACGTACCACGGCGGGAATCATGGCGACAGGTTTTCCGAACCTCTTCTGGCTCAACGGTCCTGGTTCGCCCGCTGCGGATGCCAACCCGCCGTTGATGGCCGAGGACCAGATGCAGGTGATCGGAAATCTGATCGTCTCCGCGGAGGCCGCCGGTCGCTCGGTGGAGGGGACACCGGAGATGGATGACGAATGGCTGGCGCTCTGCGATGCGCTGTTTGCCGAGTCTTTGTTGCCGAAGGCCAAGAGCTGGTACAACGGCGGCAATGTCGAAAGCAAGTCATCCCGGGGAATGCTCTACCTCGGTGGCCCCGTCACCTACCTCGAGCTGCTCCAGGAACATGAGAAGAAGCTCCTGGCAATAATTTCCGAAGAGGAGTCACGGGAGTGCAGCGCGTGAGGTTCGAGGGCGGGTCGGCTCCGGGAACCGCCTTCGTCACCGGTGCCGGGTCCGGCATCGGGCAGGCTTCGGCGGTCCGGCTGCATCAGCTCGGCTACCGGCTCGGATTGTTCGACCGCGATGCTGACGCACTCGACAAGACTGCTGCGCTACTGCGGGATGGCGCCGAATCAGTCTGTGTCGTGGGCGATGTCACCTCACCGGAGGACCTGCGCGAGGCAGTGGATACGACACGCGAGCGGGTGGGAACGATCGGCGCGTGTGCCGCATGCGCAGGCATCGAAGTGCTGGGCCCGTTCACCGAGACGACAGCCGACCAGTGGTCGAAGGTCATGGCGGTCAACCTCATGGGTGTCGTCAACACCGCGCAGGCTGTCCTTGCTGATCTGCAGGCTTCGCGTGGAGCTTTCGTCGCGATCAGCAGCGATGCGGGCACCCAGGGGTTCGCCCAGTGGACGGCCTACTGCGCATCGAAGCACGCCGTGATCGGCTTCATCCGTGCGATGGCCGTCGAGTTCGGCCCGATGGGTCTGCGTAGCAATGTGGTGGCACCGTCGATGGTGGAAACCGCGATGGCAGAGCGGATCTTCGCCGAGATCGGTCCGGATGGGATGGTGGCCACCACCAAGAGCATCCCGATGGCACGTTTGGCCTGCGCCGAGGAGATCGCCGCCGTGATCGTCCACCTGTTGTCACCGGAGGCATCGTTCACCAACGGTCTGGTCTACGCCGTCGACGGGGGCGAGACATCGGGAATCGTCGGCTGACATGACCGCCACAAATGGCCTGACCTCCATGGACGGCGTGGCCTCCATATACTTTGACGATACCCAGCATGCGTCACCGCGACGACGGGCCGGTTAGGACTGATGGAAGACAAAGTCGTTGAGTTCGCCTACCGACGTGCACTACCCGTCACGCACCGGGCGGTCTTCACCGCGGTGCCGAGCGTCGACGCGGCCAGCGCCGTTGTCCGTCGCCTGCGCGCGGCCATCGGACTCGGCCTGCTCGCCGACGGCGAACGACTGCCCAAGGAAGATGAACTGGCGCACCAACTGGGTGTGAGCAACTTCGCGCTTCGTGACGCGCTCTACCAGCTCCGGCAGGACGGTCTCGTCGTGACAAGGCCCGGTAAGGCGGGCGGCAGCTTCGTCCAGCACGCGCTGAGTTCGGCGGCGATGGCCGAGAGCGACCTCCAGGAGATGTCCTCGGCCCAGCTGCGCGACCTGGGGGACTGGCGCCGGATGGTCGCCGTACACGCCGCAGGCCTGGCGGCCCAGCGGGCCAGCGACTCGAACCTCAGCAGGCTCACGGCTAGTGCCAAGGCGCTGGCCGCGGCTCCGACCGCAGACGAAGCCAGGCGGGCGTACTGCCGGTTCCAGATCGAGGTCGCCGCTGCAGCGCAGTCCACGCGGCTGAGTCGCGCGGAGTTGGCGATGCACGAAGAGCTCGGGTGGTTCCTGGACCTCGCGCTGCCCAATGCCGAGCGGCGCTCCGAATGCGCCGCTCAACTGTTGGGTCTGACCGAGGCGATCCGCCAGCAGAACGTCGAGCGCGCACGCGCCTTGGCCGCACAACAGGTGAGCGACATCGTCGACGGCATCTCCCGCGCGCGGATCGCGCTGTTGTCGAAAAGCTCACCCTCGACCGCCGAGGCGACGACCGTCGACGGCTTCGCCAGTGCGGCAAAATCGTTCGCCGACGAGGTGCGCAACGTGCTGTCCGACCTCGCGGATTCGGGCCGCAACGCACTGCTGGGGCCACGCCGCAGGTTGCGGTCACAAGTGGCGCGGGCGTCGTTGGCCACCTTGGAGGCGACGAAGCTGCCGATCCACGGGCTCGGGATCATCGCGGAGGTGGGACTGATCCAGGAATCGCCGTACTGGATCTGCTGGTTCGAACGCGCACGAGGTGGCGGCTTCACGGCCTCCAACCACGTCACGGACCCCAGCCGGGACGACTTCTACGACTACGAAAGTCGCGACTACTTCGTTCAACCACGAGACCTGGATGTCGCATGGGCTACCGGCCCCTACGTCGACTACAACGGGGTCGACGACTACATCGTCACCATCGCCACGCCGATCCGCGACGGTGGTCGTTTTCTGGGTATCGCCGCCGCAGACATCTTCGCCGCCGAACTCGAGCGGTACTTCTCGCCGTGGCTCGCCGGCTCGCACGACCTGCGGCTGTTGCTCAACGCCGAGGGGCGGGTGGTGGTGTCGAACTCACTGTCCTACGGGATGGGTGAACTGCTGCGATCCACCGCCGGGCTGGTATCGAAGGACGTCGGGGCGTTCGGGTGGGTCGTGATCACCAGTGCCCCCGCCGTCGGGTCCAGTCGGTAGTCCGGGCTGCCTGCCGACCCGAACCGTCACCCAGCGCTCATGAACACGTCACGCGCTGCTTGCCGTCGCGCCGGACACCTGGGCGACCGTGCAGTCTATGAGCACTGCTTCTGTACTCATCCCGTCCGACACGTTCCCCACGTCCGACACCGCCGGCCGGCGGGTGCCGCGGTACTCGATGCTGCTGTGCACCGACGCCGACGCCATCGAGGCGGCCCAACGCCTGCGCCACGACGTCTTCACCTCCGAGCCGGGCTACGCGCTGACCGGACCCGGCGACGGCCGCGATGCCGACCGTTTCGACGAATACTGTGACCACCTGCTGGTCCGCGACGACGACACCGGTGAACTCGTCGGCTGCTACCGGATGCTTCCGCCGCCGGGAGCGATCGCCGCCGGTGGGCTCTACACCGCCACCGAGTTCGACATCTCGGCCCTCGACGCGCTGCGGCCGTCGCTGGTCGAGATGGGCCGGGCGGTGGTGCGCGCCGGGCACCGCAACGGGGCGGTCGTGCTGCTGATGTGGGCCGGGATCCTGGCCTACCTGGACCGCAGCGGCTACGACTACGTGACGGGCTGTGTCTCGGTGCCGGTGCTCGACCCCACCGGCGTCGGCGCCCCCGGCGGCCAGCTGCGCGGTGTGCGCGACTTCGTGCTGCGCCGTCACGCCGCGCCGGCCCGGTTCACCGTCCATCCCTACCGTCGTGTCGTCGTCGACGGCCGGGACCTCGACGACATCGCCCCGCCGGCACGGGTGGCGGTACCGCCGCTGATGCGGGGCTACCTGCGGCTGGGTGCGCAGGTCTGCGGCGAACCCGCCCACGATCCCGCCTTCGGGGTCGGCGACTTCCCGGCGTTGCTGGACAAGCGCCGTGCCGACACCCGCTACCTGCGCCGGCTGCGGTCGGTCGGGGCGGCCACCGCGATCGCCGGTGGCGTTCCCCGATGAACGGCGCCGTGCGCGAGCACGCTTGGCTGCAGCGCGCGACCTGCGACACCCGCTGCCTGGCCGCCGGGGCGAACGCGCCGGAACGATCCTGGGTGGTGGCGCTGCGCACCGCGGTGCGGCTGGCCGCGGCAAGCGTCCTGTTCTGCGGCGTGTGGCTGCTGGCCGTGCCGATGCCGGGCCGCGCGCACCTGCAGCGCGGCTACTGCCGGGCGATGCTGGCCTGTCTCGGGGTCCGAATGTCGATGTCGGGCGGGCCGATCCGCAACCTGCGCGGTGTCCTGGTGGTCAGCGGGCACGTGTCGTGGCTGGACGTCTTCGCCATCGGCACGGTGCTGCCCGGATCGTTCGTCGCCCGGGCCGATCTCGTCGACTGGCCGGCGCTGGGGCCGGTCGCGCGGATCATGCGGGTCATCCCGATCGACCGCGACCGCCTGCGGCGGCTGCCGTCGGTGGTCGCCGCCGTCGCCGACCGGCTGCGGACCGGGCACACCGTGGTCGCGTTCCCCGAGAGCACGACCTGGTGCGGCCTGGGGTACGGGCGGTTCCGGCCCGCGATGTTCCAGGCGGCGATCGACGCCGGCCGGCCGGTGCAGCCGCTGCGGCTGACCTATCGGCACCGGGATGGCCGGCGCTCCACCGTGCCCGCGTTCGTCGGCGACGATTCCCTGCTGGCGTCGATCAGCCGGGTCGTCACCGCCCGCCGCACGGTCTGCCACCTGCGGGTCGGTTCGCTGCAGCTGCCCGGCACCGACCGGCGCGAGCTGGCCGCCCGCTGCGAGGCCGACGTCCGTGGTGACCACGCGGCGGTGGACTGCCGCGGCGGCGACGGCCACGCCCTGGTGGCCTGAGCGCACGGCGGCCGGCCGGCCTGCGGCGGCTATTGTGGAAGGGTTATGACTGCGCACCCGCCGGTCTACCTCGACCACGCCGCCACCACCCCGATGCGCCCCGCCGCCATCGAGGCCATGTCGGCTGCGCTGGCCACCGTGGGCAACGCCTCCTCGCTGCACGGCTCCGGCCGGGCGGCGCGTCGCCGCCTGGAGGAATCCCGCGAGACGCTGGCCCAGCACCTCGGCGCGCGGCCGTCGGAGGTGATCTTCACCGCGGGCGGCACCGAGAGCGACAACGTGGCGGTCAAAGGCATCTTCTGGGCGCGCCGCGACGCCGACCCCGCGCGGCGCCGGATCATCACCACGCCGGTGGAGCACCACGCGGTCCTCGACGCCGTGCAGTGGCTGGTCGACCACGAGGGTGCCGAGGTGACGTGGCTGCCGGTCGACGAGGTCGGTGCGGTGACCCCCGCCGCGTTGCGCACCGCGATCGGTGACGCCGGCGACATCGCGCTGATCTCGGTGATGTGGGCCAACAACGAGGTCGGCACGATCCTGCCGATCGCTGAACTGGCAGCGGTCGCAACCGAATTCGAGATCCCGATGCACAGCGATGCGGTGCAGGCGGTGGGGCAGGTCCCGGTCGACTTCGCGGCCAGCGGACTGGCGGCGATGAGCGTGGCCGCCCACAAGGTCGGTGGTCCGATCGGGGTCGGTGCGCTGCTGCTGCGTCGCGACACCGCCTGTGTGCCGCTGCTGCACGGCGGCGGTCAGGAGCGCGACGTGCGGTCGGGCACCCAGGACGTCGCCGGGGCGGTCGGGATGGCCGCCGCGGTCCGCGACGCCGTCGAGTCCATGGCCGGCACCGGTCCCCGGATCCGTGCGCTGCGCGACCGGCTGATCGACGGCGTGCTCGGCGCCGTCGACGACGTGGACGTCAACGGCGCGCTCGGCGCGGACCGGTTGCCCGGCAACGCCCACTTCACCTTCCGGGGTTGTGAAGGTGATTCGCTGCTGATGCTGTTGGACGCCAAGGGAATCGAGTGCTCGACCGGGTCGGCCTGCACCGCCGGGGTGGCGCAGCCGTCGCACGTGCTGATCGCGATGGGCGCCGACCCGGCCAGCGCGCGCGGGTCGCTGCGGCTGTCGCTGGGGCACACCAGCACCGACGCTGACGTCGACGCGGCGCTGGCGGTGCTGCCCGCCGCCGTCGAGCGGGCCAGGCAGGCGGCGTTGGCGAGTTCGGGGCGGCACCGGTGAGCGCCGCGGGGCGGGCCTGCTGATGCGGGTCCTGGTCGCGATGAGCGGCGGCGTGGACTCCTCGGTGGCCGCCGCCCGGATGGTCGACGCCGGGCACGACGTCGTCGGGGTGCACCTGGCGCTGTCCTCGGCACCGGGCACGCTGCGCACCGGGTCGCGCGGGTGCTGCTCCAAGGAGGACGCCGGAGACGCCAGGCGCGTCGCCGACGTTCTCGGAATCCCGTTCTATGTCTGGGATTTCGCCGACCGCTTCAAGGAGGACGTGATCGACGACTTCGTCGAGTCCTATGCTCGAGGCGAGACCCCGAACCCGTGCGTGCGGTGCAACGAGCGGATCAAGTTCTCGGCGTTGGCCGCCCGTGCACTGGCGCTGGGGTTCGACGCGCTGGCCACCGGCCATTACGCGCGCCTGTCCGAGGGCAGGCTGCGCCGCGCCGTCGACCACGACAAGGACCAGTCGTACGTGTTGGCGGTGCTGTCCGCCGAACAGCTGCGGCATGCAGTCTTCCCGATCGGCGACACCCCCAAGCCGGCGATCCGGCAGGAGGCCGCCGAGCGCGGGCTGGCGGTGGCCGACAAGGCCGACAGCCACGACATCTGTTTCATCCCGTCCGGGGACACCAGGGCCTTCCTGGGTGCGCGCATCGGGGTGCGCCGCGGCGCGGTGGTCGACGCCAGCGGCACCGTGCTCGCCGAACACGACGGGGTGCACGGCTTCACCATCGGCCAGCGCAAGGGTCTGGGCATCGCCGGGCCCGGGCCGGACGGCCGCCCCCGCTACGTCACCGGCATCGACGCCGCCACGGGCACCGTGCGCGTCGGCGACGTCACCGAGCTCGAGGTGTCCTCGATCGTCGGCGAGGCGCCGGTGTTCACCTCCGGCACCGCCCCGGCGGGTCCCGTCGAATGCCAGGTCCAGGTCCGCGCCCACGGCGGGGTCGCCGACGCGGTCGCCGAGCTGCGCGGTGACGACCTGGTGGTGGAGCTGCGCCATCCGCTGCGCGGGGTGGCGCCCGGGCAGACCGTGGTGCTGTACCGCCCCGACGCCGACGGCGACGAGGTGCTGGGCAGCGCCACCATCCGCGCCGCCGGCTGAGTCAGCCCGGCACGTTGGCCAGGATGTTGGTCATGACGATGTCGGGCACCGAATCGGGGAACGCGCAGAACGTCACCTCGACGAGCACCGCCGACTTCACCCGGTAGTCGCGGCCGCAGTCGCCCGGCCGGGTCCGCGCCGAATCCGCGGTGGTGGCCACGGTGCCCACGATCGCGGCCCCCGACCCGGTCGCGTCGCAGCCGTGGATCAGCGTCACCAGATCGTCGAACGCCCGCTGGGCGGTGGCCGCGTCGCGGTAGCCCGCTGCGGCCTGGGAGATCAGCCCGCCGCCGGGCGGGTTCTGGAACGTCGACTTGTGGAACTCCTCGATCTCCGGCCCGAACACCAGCGTCTCGGCGAACACCCATTGACATTGCGGCGGAACGGATTCCAGCATGAAGTCGATGTCCACCGGGGACTTGCTGTCCATGCCGGGGATGACGGTCAGATGGGCCCCGGCGCCGGTGATGGCCTGCATCTGAGGGCCTTCCAGCAGCACGGTGTCCACGTCGACCGGGGACAGTGAGCCCTCGTCGAGTTCGGGTGCGGACCGGACCGCGGAGCCACCGACGGTGTGGGTACAGCCGACGCAGAGCGCGGCCAGCGCCGACAGCCAACGGTAGCGCCGGGTGCGCCGCGCCGACGCGCATCCGCGGGCCGTCATGCTCACGACCTTAGTCCGTCGCATATCGTCGGGCGAGTGAGTGTCTTCGCCACCGCCACCGGCGTCGGGTCCTGGCCCGGTACATCGGCCCGAGAAGCCGCCGAGGTCGTCGTCGGCGAGCTGCACCGGCTGCCCCATCTGGTCGAGCTGCCCGCCCGCGGCGTCGGCGCCGACATGATCGGACGGGCCGGTGCGATCCTGGTCGACATCGCGCTCGACACGGTGCCGCGCGGCTACCGGATCGCCACGGGCCGCCGCTCGGTGACCCGGCGGGCGGCCAGCCTGCTCGACGAGGACATCGACGCGCTCGAGGAGGCCTGGGAGAAGGCCGGCCTGCGTGGCACCGGGTCGGTGGTCAAGGTGCAGGCCCCCGGACCGGTGACGCTGGCCGCTCACCTGGAGCTGCCCGGCGGCCACCGCGCCATCACCGACGCCGGCGCGGTGCGTGACCTGACCACGTCACTGGCCGAAGGTGTGGAGGCCCACCGCGCGCAGCTGGCGCGCCGGCTGGAGGCCGCGGTGGTGGTGCAGTTCGACGAGCCGTCGCTGCCCGCCGCGCTCGCGGGCCGGCTGACGGGTGTGACGAGCCTGAACCCGGTCCACCCGGTCGACGAGGCGATGGTCATCGGGCTGCTCGACGAATGCACCGCGACGGTGGACGCGGCCGTCGCGGTGCACATCTGCGCCGCCGCACTACCGTGGAAAGTGTTGCAGAGTAGCACGATCGAGGCCGTATCCGTCGATCAGCAGCAGCTGGGCAGCGCGGATCTGGACGGCATCGGCGAGTTCGTCGAGTCGGGCCGGACGGTGCTGCTGGGTGCGGTGCCCGGTACCACCGGAGCGGCGCGGACCTCGGTCGAACAGATCGCCGCAGCGGTGGCGGCGGTCACCGACCGGCTCGGCTTCGCCCGCACCGTGTTGCAGGACCGCATCGGCGTCACCCCGGCCTGTGGGCTGGCCGCCGCGACACCGGAGTGGGCGCGCACCGCGATCGAGTTGGCGCAGCGCACCGCCGACGCACTCGCCGAGGACCCCGACGCGATCTGAGCCCTGAGTTCCGCCGAAATTGCATTCCAGCAGCGGAAGTTCGAGAAGGGGCCTGCTGGAATGCAATTTCGGCGGGGAAGGGGGCGGGGGTCAGGCGGGGGCGCGCAGGTCCTTGCGCAGGATCTTGCCCGACGCCGATTTCGGGATCGCGTCGATGAACTCGACCTGGCGCACCTTCTTGTACGGGGCGACCTGGCCGGCGACGAACTCGATGACAGCCTCCTCGGTCAGCGCGGCACCGTCGTCGCCCGGCTGGCGCACCACGAACGCCTTGGGCACCTCTTCGCCCTCGTCGTCGTGCACCCCGATCACCGCGGCGTCGGCGATCCCCGGATGGGTCAGCAGCAGGGCCTCGAGCTCCGCGGGCGGCACCTGGTATCCCTTGTACTTGATCAGTTCCTTGAGCCGGTCGACGATGTAGACGCAGCCGTGTGCGTCGACCTGGGCGAGGTCACCGGTGTGCAGCCAGCCGTCCTCGTCGATGGTGGCCCGGGTGGCCTGCTCGTTGTTCAGGTACCCGGCCATCACGTTGGGCCCCTTGAACCAGAGCTCGCCGGTGGGGCTCAAACCCTCTGCGGGAGGGTTGATCTCGTCTCCGGTCTCGGGGTCGATGATCTTGGACGCGGCGTTGGACACCGTCCAGCCGACCGAGCTCAGCGGCGCCTCGTGGTGCATGTCGACCCGACCGCCGTCGAACGGGGTGATGTGGCTGACCGGGCTGAGCTCGCTCATCCCGTAGCCTTGGACCACCTTGCAGCCCAGCCGTTCGGCGACGGCGTGGCCCAGCTCGGCATCCAGCGGGGCCGCCCCGGACATCACGACGCTCAGCGACGACAGGTCGTAGGAATCCACCAGCGGGTGCTTGGCCAGCGCCACCGCCACCGGAGGCGCGATGAACGCGATGGTGCACTTGTGCTCGGCGATGTTGCCCAGGAACGCCTCCAGGTCGAAGCCGGGCATGACGACCAGCCGGGCGCGGGCGTGCAACGCCGCGTTGAGCAGCACCGTCATCCCGTAGATATGGAAGAACGGCAGCACCGCCAGCACGGCGTCGTCGGGCACCAAGCCCAGCAGCGGGCGGATCTGCGCAACGTTGGAGACCAGGTTGCGGTGCGTGAGCATGACGCCCTTGGGGTTGGCGGTCGTGCCCGAGCTGTACGGCAGCGCCGCCAGATGCGACGACGGCGCGAAGCTGACCTGCGGCGCGGGCGCCCCCGCGGCCAGGATGTCGGCGGCGTTGGGATGGCCGTCGGCGGCGCGGCCGTTGCCGTCGAGCACCACCAGATCGTCTGCGCCCAGCCCGATCTGCTCGGCCGCAGCCTTGGCCTGCGGCAGCAGCGCGCTGACCGTCAGCAGCATCCGGGCCCGGGCATCGGTGAGCTGGTTGGCGATGTCCTTGGCGGTGAACAGCGCGTTGATCGTGGTGGCCGTCGCGCCGGCGCGCAGGATCCCGTGGAAGGCAACCGCGAACGCGGAGTTGTTGGGCGACAGCAGGCCGACCACGTCGCCGACGCCGATGCCGCGCGCGGCCAGCGCCCCGGCGAAGGAGTCGATGCGCGCGACCAACTCGCGATAGGAGGTCTCGCGGCCGGACTTCGCGTCGATCAGCGCGACGCGGTCGGCGTCGGCGTCGGACAACCCGGCGAACAGGTAGTCATAGACGCTGGCGGTGGGAATGTCGACTTCGGGAAAGGGGCTCGAGAAACTCATGGTGTCTTGATCGAATCATGTTTCCGGCCGGCTGTGCGCAGCTTTGGTGATGTCACGGCGAGAAATCACTGTTGCCTTGGTCACCGCGCCGGGCCGCCGGGACAGAGTTCGATCTGCGGGATGCCCGGGCCGACCCAGGCGTCCCACTCTTCGGTGCTCATGGGCGACGTGAGTTTCGCGCACAACGCCGCGGGGTCGGCGACGGCCGGCCAGGTGCGAACGGTACCGTCGGCGTCGGCCGCCCAGACGACGCTACCGTCGTCGCTGAACTGCAGCGCGGCGACGAAGTTGGAGTTCGCGCTCATCGGCGAGCCGATCTGGCGGCCGGCGGCCAGATCCCACAGCCGGACGCTGGCATCGTTGCCGCCGGAGGCCAGGGTCTTGCCGTCGGGGCTGAACGCCAGGCTCATCACCGCGTCGGTGTGCCCGTGCAGCTCGCCGACCTGTTCATGGGTGTCGACGTCCCAGAGCCGGACTGTCTGGTCGAGGCTGCCGGAGGCCAGGGTCTTGCCGTCCGGGCTGAACCGCAGCGTGAAGATGAATTCCCCGTGACCCTTCAGCGGCTCGCCCGGCTGGTCCAGATCGGCGGTGTTCCAGAGCCGGATCGTGTCGTCGGCGACCGCGGTGGCGATCCGGTTGCCGTCCGGGCTGATCGCCACCGCCAGGATCCGGAGTTCGTTGCCGGGCACGTCGCGCAGCAGCCGTCCGGTGCGGACATCCCAGATCGTGAGGACGTGGTGCCCGCCCGCGACCAGCCGGCGCCCGTCGGGGGTGAAGGCGACGCTGTTGACGTCCGCGCCGGTCAGCAGTGGGGGCACGACCTCGCGGCGGGTGCGGACATCCCACAGCCGAAGGGCGCCACCGCCCGTGGTGGCCAGCCGGGTGCCGTCCGGGCTGACCGCCACCGCCGAGATGTCCTCGTGCGCGCCGAGCGGGAAGGGATCCTGGCGGGCGCCGGTGTCCAGATTCCAGGCGTGGATGCTGTCCTCCTTCCCGCTGGTGAACACCGTGTGATGGTCGAGATCGAAAGCCGCGGTCCACATTCCGGGGGCCGCCGCCGCGCAGATATTGCGGAAGTCCCACAACCGCACAGTGGCGTCGGCGCCGGCCGACCAGACGCCGTCGGCGGTCACGGTGATGCCGCGTAGCACCCGGTCGTCGTGGCCCTGCATCGGATGGCATTGCGGCGCACCGGTGTAGCCGTCCCGGACGACGATGGTCTGGTCCAGGCTGGCGCTGAGCAGCCGGGTGCCGTCGGCGGTGAACGCCAGCCCGCTGATCGAATTGTTCTGGCCGCCGACGTCGGTGGCGATGGGTTGCTTGGTGGTCAGGTCCCACATCCAGACATCGAAGTTGCCGTCGCCGGATCCGGTGGCCAGGCGGCGGCCGTCCGGGCTGAACACCACCGAGTACACGCCCTGGCTGTACCCGGTCAGTTCACCGCCGGGCGCACCCGTGGCCGCGTCCCAGAGCCGCACCGTGCCGTCGTTGCCCGCCGTCGCCAGCAGTCGCCCGTCCGGGCTGAACGCGACGTCGTGCACATAGTCGGTGTGACCGGCCAGCGACCGCACCAGCGCACCGCTGGCCACGTTCCACAATCCGACGGTGCCGTCTCTGCTCGCGGTGGCCACCGTCCGGCTGTCGGGGCTGAACGTGACGTGCAGGATCGCATCGCCGTGCCCGGTGTGGGCCTCGCCGATCGGCGCACCGGTTCCGGCGTCCCACAGACGCAGGCTGCGGTCCAGCCCGCCGCTGGCGATCATTTTTCCGTCCGGGCTGACCGCGATCGTGAACACCGTGTCGGTGTGTCCCTGCATCGGCTCGCCGATCTGCGCGCCGGTTGCGGTGTCGTAACGGCGGACCGTGTTGTCGTCGGCACTACGGGCCACCATCGCGCCGTCCGCGCTGAACCCGGCCCCGCCCGGCGCGCCGGGGGTGTCGATGATGCGGGTGGTCGACGCGGTGGCCGCCAACGCGTCCAGGATCGCACCGGGGTCGGGGGAATCGTTGTCCGCCAGGGCGATCCGGTAGGCCGCCAGGGTCTTCTCGATCGCTTCCTGGTCGGTCCCGGCTGCGCCGCCGTCGAGGATCGACTTCGCTTCGGAGACCAGCTTTCCGACGGTGGTGGTGCGTAATTGCTGCTGCGCCTCGTCGCGGGCCGCGCTGGCCTGACGGAACCCCACCGCGGCCGTCACCCCGCCCACCAGCGCGATGACCGCGGCCAGCGCGGTGGCCACCAGCGTGCGCCGAAGCACCTGGGATCGCCGGTGCAGCACCGCGGCATGGGCTTCGGCGGTGGCCTGCTGCTCCTGGGCATGCCGGGCGCGTTCCTCGGCGGCCTGCAGCAGAGCCCGTTGGTGCTCCTGCTCGGCGGCGATGCGCTGCTGTTCGCGAAGATGCGAGGCGTCGAGGAAGTCGTGGGTGCCGGCCAGCCGCCGCTGGAACCCGTCGGTGTTGACGAGCGTGCCCGCGTCGGCGAGCCGGCTGCCCTCCAGCAGCCAGGCCGGGTTGTGGTCGTTGGCGCGCCAGCCGGCCGCCATCCGTTCCAGCTCGTCGGCGGCCATCAGGTTGTGCTGCTGTTCGCGCAACCAACCGGCCAGGTCGTCCCACTGCCGCAGCAGGCTTTCCAGCGCCACCTCGACGACGGTATCGGGACCCCGAGAGTCCTTGACCAACAAGCGCTTTGCCACCAGGGCGTCGATCAGTGGCCGGCTCTGCGGCGGCAGGTCGCGGTAGCGGGCGAAGCGGCGCATGGGCTGTTCGTTGTCGGGGTTGATGGTGGCCAGCCAGGGGATGAAGGCCGCTCGCAGCCAGCCCAGCTGTTCGGCGCGGCGGGCCGGGTCGGTGGAGAGCACCTCGTCGACCTCGGACTGCACCACGTTGCGCATACCACCCATGTCGCGGTACCGGGCCAGGGTCAGGCGGCCCGATCCGTCGCGGCGTGCATACAGCCGCGCCAACGTCAGCGCGAGGAACGGCAGCGTGTCGGCACCGCCGGAGCATTCCTCGAGCAGCTCCTCGACGAGGGCGGGCTCGACGCTCAGCTGCTGCCCGGCCGTGCCGGCGCGGGCGGCCGGCCCGAGGATCACCTCCTTGAAGTGCGCGACGTCCATCGGCTTGAGGTCGTTGAACGTCTCGGTGTGCACGCCGGCGAGTTCCGGTGCGGTCTGCATGGCTTCGTAGCGGTCGGTGCGGATGGTCGCGGCGACGATGAGGCTCATCGAGGCGGGGCCGGTGGCCAGTGCGGCGACGAGATCGAGGAACCGGTGCGCCTCCGGCCCGGCGTCGGCGGTGAAGAGCTCCTCGGCCTGGTCGAGCGGCAACACGACGGTCGGGGGTGTGGTGCTGGGCTCGTCGTCGAGCAGCCCACGCTGCGCCTGCCGTTGGCATTCGGCGAGCAGCTCGCGAACCCGGTGGGCGTCGCCGAGCTGCCCGGCGATCTCACCGGCCGACCGCCCGGCCAGCCCCAGCCGGCTGCGGGTGGCGTAGATCGACTGCGCCAGACCGGATTCGCCGGTCAGCACCGCCTGCTGGGGGCGCACGATGTCCAGGACCAGGAAGGCCCGGTCGTCACGGCGCAGCCGGGGCACCAGCCCGGCCCGCAGGAACGACGACTTGCCCGCCCCGGACGGGCCGAGCACGACGAAGAGGTTCTTCATCCCCGCCGCGCGGATACCGCGGATGGCGTCCAACCCGAGCACGATCTCGGCGTCTCGACCGAAGAAGACCGCGGCGTCGCTCTCGCTGAGCGGTTCCCAGCCGCGGTACGGCGCCCGGTCGGGGTCGTCGGCCGGGGGCCACCGGAACGACTCGGCGCCCAGCCCGGAGCCGCGGATCCCCTTCAGCAGCCGGGCCAGTCCGTGCGAGGCGAACACGACCGGCTCGCCACCGTCGCCGATGTCGACGGTGGTCGTCGGCCCGTCGCCGAAAAGATCGCAGCGCTGCCACTGCGCGGTCAGCTCGTCTGCCGCCGACGGCCGCAGCCGCGCGCAGAACATCTGCTTGTGCAGTTCCATCGCGGTGTCGTACTCGAGCCGGCACTCCGGTGAGGCAGCCCAGTGCGGCGACATCAGGCAGATGACGGCCTGGCATCGGTGGCTGGCCTGTTGCAGCGCCTCCCGCCACCGCACTCCGGTCGGGATGCCGGTCTCCAGGTCGATGTCGAGGAAGATCTCGGTGGCCAGTGTGTTGTCCTGCTCGGCCAGCCACTGCTTGAGGGCGACCGCTTGCCGCCAGTCGCGGCTGGAGTGGCTCAGGAAGATGCGCGACATCGGTTGCTATCCGCGGGCGATTCGTGTGACCCCACTGTCAGGCTCCCCTCCTGCACCGGTGTCGGTGTTGCTGGGCGTGACTATATGCGCCCGCGGGTGCGCCGGGCAGGAAAACGCGGGGGAGTCAGCCGCGTTGGTCGAGCTGTTTGATGAGTTTCTTGGCCGCCACCAACCGGAAGGAGGCGTCGAGCAGCTCGGCGACCTCGGCCCAGTCGACCTTGGCGGCGGAGAGGTCCAGCCCGAGCCAGCCGAACGGGCCCAAGTAGGCGGGGAAGAAGAAGCGGCGGTCCGCCTCGAGCGCGGGCCGCTCGCTCTCGTCGACCTTGACCAGCACCGAATGCGGGTACTGCAGGTACTCGCCCTTGCGGTCACCCTTCATGCTGCCGCCATAGATCGCGAACATCTTGGGTGCGCAGAACACCGGTCTGCCCCAGGAGATCTTCTCGAAGGCCTCCGGGAAGCCCAGCGCGATCCCGCGCAGCTCGGCCAGCCCCATGTCGTCGTCGCTGAACATGATCGGGTGCGGCATGACCCAACCTTCCCACGGCGAGGGCGTCGGAGGCCTCCGATAGCCTGCCAGGGTGGCTCCAGAGACGTCCGATCCCGAGGTCGATCCCATCGCAGCGGATGTCCGCCGGCGGTGGCAGGACCTGGCCGACGAGGTGCGCGAGCACCAGTTCCGGTACTACATCAAGGACGCGCCGATCATCTCCGACGCGGACTTCGACACGCTGTTCAACGAACTGCTGGCCCTCGAGGAGCGGTATCCCGAACTGCGGGTGCCCGACTCGCCGACCCAGCTGGTCGGCGGCGCCGGCTTCGCCACCGACTTCGCCGAGGCCGTCCACCTGGAACGCATGCTCTCCCTGGACGACGTGTTCAACACCGAGGAACTGGTGGCCTGGTCCAACCGGGTGGAGTCCGAGATCGGTCGCGACCCGAACTACCTGTGCGAGCTGAAGGTCGACGGCGTCGCCATCGCGCTGGTGTACCGCGACGGACGGCTCGAGCGGGCGGCCACCCGCGGTGACGGACGGGTCGGCGAGGACGTCACCAACAACGCCCGCACCATCGACGATATCCCCGAAATCCTCGCTCGCTCAGAAGAATTCCCGATACCAACGGTGCTGGAGGTGCGCGGTGAGGTGTTCTTCCGGCTCACCGACTTCGAGAACCTCAACGCCAGCCTGGTCGAGGAGGGCAAGGCACCGTTCGCCAACCCGCGCAACAGCGCCGCCGGCTCGCTGCGGCAGAAGAACCCGGCCGTCACGGCGCGGCGCAAGCTGCGGATGATCTGCCACGGCCTGGGTCACACCGAGGGCTTCACCGCCGCCACGCTGCACGACACCTATTTCGCGCTGAAGGCCTGGGGCCTGCCGGTCTCCGACCACACCACGCAGGTCGCCGGGCTGGCCGCGGTGCAGGAGAAGATCGCCTACTGGGGTGAGCGCCGGCACGAGATCGAACACGAAATCGACGGCATCGTCGTCAAAGTCGACGATTTCGCGCTGCAGCGCCGTCTCGGCGCCACCTCGCGCACCCCGCGGTGGGCGGTGGCCTACAAGTACCCCCCGGAGGAGGCGCAGACCAAGCTGCTCGACATCAAGGTCAACGTCGGCCGCACCGGCCGGGTCACCCCGTTCGCGGTCATGACGCCGGTGAAGATCGCCGGCTCGACCGTCGGCATGGCCACCCTGCACAACGGCTCGGAGGTCAAGCGCAAAGGCGTGCTGATCGGCGACACCGTGATGATCCGCAAGGCGGGAGACGTCATCCCCGAGGTGCTCGGCCCGGTGGTCGACCTGCGCGACGGCACCGAACGGGAATTCCAGATGCCCACCCACTGCCCGGAGTGCGGGACGAAGCTGGCCCCGGCCAAGGAGGGCGACGTCGACATCCGCTGCCCCAATGCCCGGTCCTGCCCGGCGCAGCTGCGGGAGCGGGTCTTCCATCTGGCCGGGCGCGGCGGGTTGGACATCGAGGGGCTGGGCTACGAGGCCGCGACGGCGCTGCTCACCGCCGAGGTCATCGCCGACGAGGGTGACCTGTTCGGCCTGACCGCCGACGATCTGCTGCGCACCGAATTGTTCACGACCAAGGCCGGCGAGCTGTCGGCCAACGGCAGGCGGCTGCTGGACCACCTGTACCGGGCCAAGGACCGGCCACTGTGGCGGGTCCTGGTGGCGCTGTCCATCCGCCATGTCGGCCCCACCGCCGCGCGAGCGCTGGCCACCGAGTTCGGCAGCCTGGACGCCATCATGGCGGCTTCGGAGGAACAGCTGGCCGGCACCGAGGGGGTGGGTCCGACGATCGCCGCCGCGGTCATCGAATGGTTCGCCGTGGACTGGCATCGCGCGATCGTCGACAAGTGGCGGGCCGCCGGGGTGCGGATGGCCGACGAACGCGACAGCAGCATCGAGCGCACCCTGGAGGGGCTGTCCATCGTGGTCACCGGATCGCTGACCGGGTTCAGCCGCGACCAGGCCAAGGAGTCCATCATCGTGCGCGGCGGCAAGGCGGCCAGCTCGGTGTCGAAGAAGACGGCCTTCGTGGTGGCCGGCGACGCCCCCGGATCGAAGTACGACAAGGCCGTCGAGCTGGGTGTTCCGGTCCTCGACGAGGACGGCTTCCGGCGATTGCTGGAGCAGGGCCCCGACGCGGTGCGCCGGCCGCCCGAGAACGGGGACTGACGCTCCCGTCACGCCGGGACGCGAGCCGCGGCCCCCGCCGCGACCTGACCTGCGGCGATGCGCCCCCGACGGTGGGCGCCGCGCTGACCCGGCGGGCCCGGTCCGTCGCAGCTTCCCGGGCCGGGCCGCTCAATAGCGTTGTGACGCCGACCGATTCGCCGACACGCTGGCGGAGCACCGGCCCGCAGCCCGACCCCGGCCGACGAGCCAGGGGCGGCACCGCCGGCCGCGCACCGCGCGCCGATCCGGTCCGGCCAGGTCAGCGACCCGCTGGAGGATTCCCGCGGCGGTTCGCCCCGTTCGGCTTTGCTTTCCCCCGACTTGCCGGTATGTTTGCTGCCGGTGCCAGCGGCGCGGGGGGTCTCTCGAGGGTGAAGCGTCGCCGCATCACCCAACCGAACCTTCAACGTGGGGGATCTCCATGTCCGCTGCCCCTGTGCGGTCCCGTCGTGCGCGCCGAGAACCACTCACCCCATCGGCGCTGCCTGGCGACCCGCGGTGGTGAAAGCGTTGTGGCTGCGGCGGTTCGCCGCAGCGGGAGTGGGCGTGCTGGCCGGCCTGGCCCTGATGCAGGCACCGGCCGAGGCGGTGGTCCAGTGGCACGGTGGGAAACCGCCGCCGCTGTCGACACCGTGGACCGAACTCGTCGGACCCGATAACGCGCTGCCGGAGTATCCGCGGCCGCAGATGACGCGGTCGCGGTGGATGAACCTCAACGGGGTGTGGGAGTACACCGGCCGCTCCGGTGCTGCCGCGGCCGCGGCAGCACCCGTCGCCGCCGACTACCGCGAGCGGATCCTGGTGCCCTATCCCACCGAATCCGCGCTGTCGGGCATCGGCAGGCACGACGAGCAGATGTGGTACCGCAAGATCGTCAAGCTGCCCAGCACCTGGCGCGGGCGGCGCATCCTGCTGCACTTCGGCGCGGTCGACCAGATTGCCACGGTGTGGGTGAACGGCCGCGAGGTGGCCCACCACGAGGGCGGTTACACCGGGTTCAGCGCCGACATCACCCACGCGCTGCGGCCGGGGGTGCTGCAGGAGATCACGGTGCGGGCCGAGGACCGCAACGAGGCCAACCCCTTCGCCGTCGGCAAGCAGCGCAACCGTCCCGAGGGCCTGTTCTACACCGGTTCGTCGGGCATCTGGCAGACCGTGTGGATGGAGCCGGTGCGCGCCGCCCACATCGCCAAACTCGACATCACCTCGGACCTGACCGGATTCACCGTCACGCCAAGGGTTTCCGAGGCGGCCCGCAAGCAGCGCGCCGAGGTCGTGGTCACCAAACCCGACGGTGAGGAGGTGGCCCGGGCGGTCGGGGCGGCAGGCACCGCGCTGCGGGTGCCGGTGCCCGCCCCGCGGCTGTGGAGCCCCGAGGACCCGTACCTGTACAACCTCGAGGTCCGGCTGCTCGACCCGGTCGGCAAGGTCGTCGACGAGGTCGGCAGCTACGCCGGGCTGCGCACGGTCGGCGTGATCGACGACGGCGAGGGTCGGCCGCGGATCGCGGTGAACGGCAAGATCGTCTTCCTGCACGGACCGCTGGACCAGGGTTTCTGGCCCGACGGCATCTACACCGCCCCCACCGATTCGGCGCTGAAGTTCGACCTGGAGAAGACCAAGGCCATGGGGATGAACTTCGTGCGCAAGCACGCCAAGGTGGAACCCGCGCGGTGGTACTACTGGACCGACCGGCTGGGCCTGCTGGTGTGGCAGGACATGCCGTCGCTGGATGTGTCGCTGGCCGTCCCGGTCGGTCCTGCGCCGGATCCGGTGCCCGCGGCCAAGAAGAACTTCGAGCGGGAACTGGCCGCGATGGTCGACCAGTTGCGCAGCGTCACCTCGATCATCGGCTGGGTGGTGTTCAACGAGGGCTGGGGCGAGTACGACACCGCCCGGGTGACCAACGCCGTCAAGGCCCAGGATCCGACCCGGATGGTGAACGCCAACAGCGGGGTGAACTGTTGCAAGTCGCGCCGCGACAGCATGGCCGGTGACATCTTCGACGACCACACCTACGTCGGCCCCGGCCGCCCGAAGTTCCCTGTAGTCCGCGGCGATCGGGACAAGGGCGCCAACCCGCCACCGGTGGTCATCGACCGCCGGGTCCGCGTCGACGGCGAGTACGGCGGGCTGGGCCTGGTGCCCGAGGCCAACCGGTGGCCCGGCCGCCCGCAGGCCTATGAGATGACCGACAGCGCGGCCCGGCTGACCCAGCGCTACGTCGAGGTCAGCCGCGAGCTGGAGAAGGCGGTGCGCGAGGACGGTCTGTCCGGGGCGATCTACACCCAGACCACCGACGTGGAGAACGAGGTCAACGGATTCTTCACCTACGACCGGCGGGTGGAGAAGATGGACCTGGGCGTGGTGGCGCAGCGAAGCCGCGACGTGATCGCCGCCGGCTCCGCGCCGTCCACCGTACGTGCGCCGTGATCGGTTGGCGCAGCGCAGTTCTCGGTGCTGATGTCGGCGCGGCTGGGGCGGTCAGCGGATGATGGTGGCGATGATCCCGGCCAGGTAACCCAACCGGGCGACCTCGCTGGGCCGGAAGGCCGGCCCGCCCGGACGGCCCAGCACCACCGCCGTGCGCGGATCACCCAGCGGCGCCGCCGCCAGCGTGGTGTCCATGTCGCGCCACACTTGCGGCACCCAGTCGGCGGTGGCGTCCAGCGCCGTGGCCTCGTCGATCGGCAGCCACGGCGTGCTGGCCGCCTGCGTCTCCGGCGCGCCCGGGCTGCCCACCACCCGCTCCGCACCGGCCTCGGTGAGGCGGGTCACCGTGCACCAGCCCACCCGCAGCACCCGCGGGGCTTCGTCGACGAGCACCTGCAGCCGTTTGTGTTTCCCGTCGGCCGCGGCCACGTGGTCGATGAGCTCCAGCTCGCGGTGGGCCTCCAGCAGTCCGGTGTGCGGGCGGATGGCGTCGACGTAGACGCCGTTGAGGGCTTCAGCGGCGGTGATGAGCATGTCGGGCATGGCGCCGGGCGGCAGCTCGACCACCAGATCGTCGACCGCGTAGCCGGACGCGCGCTCCACCACATCCAGCGACAGGATGTCGGCGCCGGCGGAGCCCAGCGCCACAGCCAGGGAGCCGAGGCTTCCCGGCCTGTCCTCCAGCTGGACCCGCAGCAGATAGGTAGGCACGGCCAACACCCTTTCACGGATCTCGCTAGGTGGGCGACTCGGGCGCAGGGGGTCCCGGCCCGGTCAACTAGGCTTCGTGGTCGTGTCACAGATCTCTCGCGACGAGGTCGCCCACCTCGCCCGCCTCGCCCGATTGGCGCTGACCGATGGTGAACTCGACAGCTTCGCCGGCCAACTCGACGCCATCCTCGGGCACGTCAGCCGGATCCAGGCCGTCGACGTCACCGGGGTCGAGGCCACCGACAACCCGCTGAAGGACGTCAACGTGTTCCGGCCCGACGAGGTGCGACCGTCGCTGACCCAGCAGCAGGCGCTGGCCGCGGCGCCGAGCTCCGCCGAGGACCGCTTCGCCGTACCGCGCATCCTGGGGGAGGCCGAATGAGCGAGCTGATCACCCTCGACGCCGCGACGCTGAGCGCCAAGATCGCCGCCAAGGAGGTGTCCTCCACCGAGGTGACGCAGGCCTGCCTGGACCAGATCGCCGCCACCGACGGCGAGTACCACGCCTTCCTGCACGTCGCCGCCGACGAGGCGCTGGCCGCGGCCGCGGCGGTGGACGCCTCCGTCGCCGCCGGGGACGCGCTGCCGTCGCCGCTGGCCGGGGTCCCGCTGGCGCTCAAGGACGTCTTCACCACCGCCGACATGCCCACCACCTGCGGATCGAAGATCCTCGAGGGCTGGCGCTCGCCGTACGACGCCACCGTCACCGAGAAGTTGCGCGCCGCGGGCATCCCGATCCTGGGCAAGACCAACATGGACGAGTTCGCCATGGGCAGCTCGACCGAGAACTCGGCCTTCGGCCCGACCCGCAACCCGTGGGACGTCGAACGGGTGCCGGGCGGCTCCGGGGGTGGCAGCGCCGCGGCGCTGGCCGCGTTCCAGGCCCCGCTGGCCATCGGCACCGACACCGGTGGCTCGATCCGCCAGCCCGCCGCGCTGACCGCGACGGTCGGCGTGAAACCGACCTACGGCACGGTGTCGCGGTACGGGCTGATCGCGTGCGCGTCGTCGCTCGACCAGGGCGGGCCGTGCGCGCGCACCGTGCTCGACACCGCGCTGTTGCACCAGGTCATCGCGGGGCACGATCCCCGCGACTCGACCTCGGTGGACGCGCCGGTGCCCGACGTGGTCGCCGCGGCCAGGGAAGGCGCCGCCGGCGACCTGACGGGGGTGCGGGTCGGGGTGGTCAAGCAGCTGCGCAGCGGCGAGGGCTACCAGCCGGGGGTGCTGGCCTCGTTCAACGCGGCCGTCGACCAGTTGACCGCGCTGGGGGCCGAGGTCTGCGAGGTCGACTGCCCGCACTTCGACTACTCGTTGCCCGCCTACTACCTGATCCTGCCGTCGGAGGTGTCGTCGAACCTGGCGAAGTTCGATGGCATGCGCTACGGCCTGCGCGTCGGCGACGACGGCACGCACAGCGCCGAGGAGGTCATGGCGCTCACCCGGGCGGCCGGCTTCGGCCCGGAGGTCAAGCGGCGCATCATGATCGGCACCTACGCGCTGTCGGCCGGCTACTACGACGCCTATTACAACCAGGCCCAGAAGGTGCGTACGCTGATCGCCCGCGACCTCGACGAGGCATATCAGAAGGTCGATGTATTGGTCACGCCGACCACTCCCTCCACGGCCTTCCGGCTGGGCGAGAAGGTCGACGACCCCCTGTCGATGTACCTGTTCGACCTGTGCACCCTTCCGCTGAACCTGGCCGGACACTGCGGCATGTCGGTGCCCTCGGGGCTGTCGGCCGACGACAACCTGCCGGTGGGGCTGCAGATCATGGCGCCCGCGCTGGCCGATGACCGGCTCTACCGGGTCGGCGCGGCCTACGAAGCCGCGCGAGGTCCGCTGCCGACCGCGCTGTGAGCGCGGACCCGCGGCAGGTTCGCGGGCAACTCCGGCAGAAGCTACGTGACCGACAGCACCGTGACGGTGCTGTTGAAATCCTTGACGACGTAGACACGGCTGCCGTCCGAGCTGACCGCCACCGCGCGAGGGGCGCCGAACCCCGGGACGCTGCTCAGGTTGACGGTCGCGACCACCCTGTCGTCGGCGTCGGCGGTCGCGGTGGCGACGACCGTCAAGGTGTTGTCGCCCGCATTGGTGATGAACAGAAGGCGGCCGTCGGGACTCACTGCGATCGCCGACGGGCCGCGCCCGACGGAGACTCTGTGATAGACGCCGAAGGTGTTGGCCTCGACCATCGCCACCGTGTCGGCGACTTCGTCGATGACGACGGCGGGGGAGCCGTGGGGGTGCACGGCCACCCCGGTCGGTCCGTCGCCGATGGCGATGGTGCCCACGGTGTCACCGGTGATGAGGTCGATGACCGAGATGGTCGCGCGTCCTGAGTTAATGACATAGGCGCGCGCGGTCGCGGCGGAGAGGACGATCTCGGTGGGCTGGTAGCCGGTGCCAAGGGCGCCGATGACGCTGTTGGTGGCGGTGTCGATCACCGAGATCGAGTTGTCGACGCTGTTGGTGACGTAGAGGCGGGTGCCGTCCTGGCTGACCGCCACCCCCATCGGCTCGGCGCCGACGTCGATGGTGGCGGTGACGGTGTTGGTGGCGGTGTCGATGACCGAGACCGAGTCGTCCCCGGTGTTGGCGACGTAGACGCGGGTGCCGTCGCGGCCGACGGCCACCCCTGCCGGGCGGCCGTCGACGCGGATGGTGGCGGTGACGGTGTTGGTTGCGGTGTCGATGACCGATACCGAGCCGTCGTCTTCGTTGGTGACGTAGACGCGGGTGCCGTCGGGGCTGACGGCCACCTCACGCGCTCCGTCTCCGACCCGCACGGATGCCACAACGGCGACTCGCACGGGGGCGCTGGCGTCGACGACGGTGACGGTGGCGACGGTGGTGTCGCCGCGGTCCAGACAGAAGAGGGCGCTGAGGATCCCGCGGATCGGGCCGTGCCACTGCGTGGCGGAGTCGCGCTCGCTGGCGGCCACGGTGAACGTGTCGGTGCCCCCGACAGAGCCCAGATCACCGTCGGGGGTATAGGTGAATCGGCCGGTGAGTGGGTCGATGGTGACCTGGCCGTGCGCGGGACCGGCGACCACGCGATAGCTCAACGGGTCGTCGTCGGGGTCGGTGGCCGCGACGGTGCCGACGATGACCCCGTCATCGGCCTGACTGGTGGTGACCGTGCCCAAATTGAACAAGGGGCTGTCGTTGAACAGCGTGTGCTCGATGTGGCGGCGCACCCAGGCCAGCAATGCCCAGCCCAGTGGGGGCTCGGCCGGGACCTGCGGGCTGCCGGACAACCCGAACAGGCCGAGGGCCAGTGAGACGATCGGGCGCACCAGGGCAACGATCGGATGGATCTTGGGTTGCACCTGTCGCGGGGGGATCGGTGAGGGAGCGACCACCGCGGTCGACGGGGTGGCGGCCACCGACACCGCATCGCTGGTGAGCAGCGCGGAACGCTGGGCCACCGCCGCGGCGGTCGGAACAGCCGATTCCGGCGCCTCGGTCACTGCCGGTGCCGACACCACCGGCGCCGCGTCCTCGGTTCGCTTGGCCGGCGGGGTCGGACCGTCGGGGTGGCCGGTGCCCGCGTCCCTGGGCTCCGGGACGGCGGCCGGTTCGCCGCCGCTGACGTCGCTGGACGGGGCGGGCGCCGGGTCCGGTTCGGGGGCGGTGGTGGCCGGCTCCGTGTCGGGATCGGCCGAAGCGGAACCGGGCGCAGGGGCGGGATCGTCCCCGGCGTCGACGGAGTCCTCGTCGCCGCTGGTAGGCGATGGTTCGTCGCCGTCGCCGTCGCCGTCGCCGGTGTCGGGTGGTTCGTCGCCGGTGCCCCGAGCATCCTCGGTGACCGGCGATCCGTCACCCGTGTCGTCGGGGCCTTCCTGGCTGGTGGTCCCGGTGGTTCCAGATGATTCGGAATCCGTTGTCGCCCAAGCAGTCCCGGGGCTGGTTGCCACCGCGACGCCGATTCCCAGCGTCACCGCCAACACTCCCACCCGCCCGATGGCGCGGGCATACCCGGCTCTCGGCGGCCGCGCGGGCAACGTGCACGATGCCATCAGGGATCCCCTCTCCAGGGCATGCGCCGCGGTCGGTGGATCCGAGCAAATTTCGGCGAAGTGCAGCATAGCCGCCGAAACTATCTGACGAAAGAGAAAATAATTAACTGTTGGGGGTGTTTCCCCTAACAACGCCGCATATGTTGATTAGCGAAGCTGTCAAAGTGGCGTGTGCTTCCCGCGCGAGGTGCAGCTAGGGCAAATTCACTGCGGCCGCCGATGCCGATCTTGCGCCGAGCGGGCAGGATATAGAGGACGCCAACAGCGGAGGGTGGAAGGCATGCGAATCGGAGTGCTCACCGGCGGCGGCGACTGTCCCGGCCTCAACGCGGTGATCCGAGCGGTGGTGCGGACCTGCGACGTGCGGTACGGCTCGACGGTGGTCGGGTTCCAGGACGGCTGGCGCGGCCTGCTGGAGAACCGCCGGATCCAGCTCAAGAACGACGACCGCAACGACCGGCTGCTCACCAAGGGCGGCACCATGCTCGGCACCGCGCGGGTCAACCCGGACAAGCTGCGCGCCGGGCTGGACCAGATCAAACAGACGTTGGAGGACAACGGGATCGACGTGCTGATCCCCATCGGCGGAGAGGGCACGCTGACCGCCGCGCACTGGCTCTCCGAGGAGAACGTGCCCGTGGTCGGGGTGCCGAAGACCATCGACAACGACATCGATTGCACCGACGTGACTTTCGGCCACGACACCGCACTGCACGTGGCCACCGACGCGATCGACCGGCTGCACAGCACGGCCGAATCGCATCAGCGCGTGATGCTGGTCGAGGTGATGGGCCGCCACGCCGGCTGGATCGCACTGAACGCCGGGCTGGCCTCGGGTGCGCACATGACGCTGATCCCCGAGCAGCCGTTCGACGTCGAAGAGGTGTGCCGGCTGGTCAAACAGCGCTTCGTGCGCGGTGATTCGCATTTCATCTGCGTGGTGGCCGAGGGCGCCAAACCCGCCGAGGGGTCGATGCAGCTGCGTGAGGGCGGCACCGACGAGTTCGGCCACGAGCGCTTCACCGGTGTGGCCCAGCAGCTCGCCGTCGAAGTGGAGAAGCGGATCAACAAGGAGGTGCGGGTCACCGTGCTCGGGCACGTGCAGCGCGGCGGCACCCCGACGCCGTACGACCGGGTGCTGGCCACCCGGTTCGGCGTCAACGCCGCTGATGCCGCACACGCCGGCGAGTTCGGGATGATGGTCTCGCTGCGCGGGCAGGACATCGGCCGGGTGCCGCTGGGGGACGCGACCCGCCAGCTGAAGTTGGTCCCGCAGAGCCGCTACGACGACGCCGCCGAGTTCTTCGGCTGATCGACACTGCGGAGTTCTTCGGCTGAGGCCGGCTGATCGGCCCCGCGGGGCCGGGGAAGCCCACCCATTAGGATCGGGACATGACCTCGGTAACCTCGGCCACCGCACCGCTGCTCGATTACGACGAGGTCATCGCCAAGTACGAACCCGTGCTCGGCCTCGAGGTCCACGTCGAACTGTCGACCGCGACGAAGATGTTCTGCGGCTGCGCCAATGCCTTCGGCGGCGAACCCAACACCCAGGTGTGCCCGGTCTGCCTCGGGCTGCCCGGCTCGCTGCCGGTGCTCAACCAGGTCGCCGTCGAATCGGCCATCCGCATCGGCCTCGCGCTGAACTGTGAGATCGTGCCGTGGTGCCGGTTCGCCCGGAAGAACTACTTCTATCCGGACATGCCGAAGAACTACCAGATCAGCCAGTACGACGAGCCGATCGCCGTCAACGGCTACCTCGACGTGCCGCTCGACGACGGATCGACCTGGCGGGTGGACATCGAGCGGGCACACATGGAGGAGGACACCGGCAAGCTGACCCACCTGGGCAGCGACACGGGGCGCATCGAGGGCGCCACCACCTCGTTGATCGACTACAACCGCTCGGGTGTGCCGCTGATCGAGATCGTCACCAAGCCCATCGAAGGGGCCGGTGAGCGCGCCCCGGAGATCGCCCGCGCCTACGTGACCGCTCTGCGAGACCTGTTGCGCGCCTTGGGTGTTTCCGACGTCCGGATGGACCAGGGCTCGATGCGCTGTGATTCCAACGTCTCGCTCAAGCCGATCGGCCGCGCCGAGTTCGGCACCCGTACCGAGACCAAGAACGTCAACTCGCTCAAGAGCGTCGAGGTGGCGGTGCGCTACGAGATGCGCCGCCAGGCCGCGGTGCTCGAGGCCGGCGGCACCGTCGTGCAGGAGACCCGGCACTTCCACGAGGACGGCTACACCTCACCGGGTCGCAGCAAGGAGACCGCGCAGGACTACCGCTACTTCCCCGAACCCGACCTCGAGCCGGTGGCGCCCAGCGCCGAGCTCGTCGAGCGACTCCGGCAGACCATCCCCGAGCTCCCGTGGTTGGCGCGCAAGCGGATCCAGCAGGACTGGGGCATCTCCGACGAGGTGATGCGCGATCTGGTGAACATCGGCGCGCTGGATCTGATCGCGGCCACCGTCGAGCACGGCGCCGCCAGCGAGGCCGCCCGGGCGTGGTGGGGCAATTTCCTGGTGCAGAAGGCCAACGAGGCCGGCGTCGAACTCGCCGCGCTGGCGATCACCCCGGCCCAGGTGGCCGCGGTGGTCAAGCTCGTCGACGACGGCAAGCTGTCCAACAAGCTGGCCCGCCAGGTGGTCGAGGGTGTGCTGGCCGGTGAGGGCGAACCCGAGCAGGTGATGACCGACCGGGGTCTTGCCGTGGTGCGCGATGATTCGCTGATCCAGGCCGCCGTCGACGAGGCGTTGGCCGCCAACCCGGACATCGCGGAGAAGATCCGCGGCGGCAAAGTGCAGGCCGCGGGCGCGATCGTCGGCGCGGTGATGAAGGCAACCAAGGGCCAGGCCGACGCCGCGCGGGTACGGGAGCTGGTCATGGCGGCCTGCGCACAGGCGTGACCCGAGCCCAGGACCTGGTCTACCGGCTGCTGTCGAGGCCGCTGCGGTGGCTGTCGCTGCGCTCGATCGTCATCCTGTCCCAGCTCGGGGTCATCATCCTGGTCCTCACGCTGGGCGTGTGGGTGTGGGTCGGCGTCACCCACGACCAGTACGACCAGCTCGACCGGCGGCTGGACTCGCTGTCGAGCCTCGGTGACGTCAACACCCTGCTGCGCAGCGCGCAGGAGGGGGTCGGACCCGAGCCCACCGAGGGCGGGCTGGTGCGCACCGCCCGCATCGGCGACACCACGGTCTCCACGCCCGCCTCGATCGTGCTGCCCGAGCTGCCCAAGGGCTACGCCGACGCCACCATCGACGGCGTCGAATACCGGGTCCGCACCATCACCGCCGGTGATGCATCGGTCGCGCTGGGGGCGCCGCTGGCCGATACCCAGGCCCGCATCGACGCCTTGCATTGGCGGGTGTTCTGGATCTGCGCGAGCGTGATCGTCGGCACCCTGCTGGTCGGGTGGGTGATCGCGCTGATCATGGTCAACCCGTTCCGGCTGCTCGCCCAGCAGGCCCGCGCGATCAACGCCCAGTCCAATCCGGACGAGGTGCAGGTGCGCGGGGTCTGGGAGGCCGTCGAGATCTCCGAGGCGGTCGAGGGCATGCTCGCGCGCATCGGGGACGAGCAGCAGCGCACCCGGGCGGCGCTGGAGGCCGCCCGCGACTTCGCCGCCGTCGCCTCCCACGAGCTGCGCACCCCGCTGACGGCGATGCGCACCAACCTCGAGGTGCTCTCGACCCTGGACCTGGGTCCCGAACAGCGCACCGAGGTGATCGGCGACGTGATGCGCACCCAGTCCCGGATCGAGGCGACGCTGACCGCGCTGGAGCGGCTGGCCCAGGGCGAGCTGACCACCGCCGACGACTTCGTGCCGGTCGATGTCGCCGAGCTGCTCGACCGCGCCGCGCACGATGCGATGCACAACTATCCCGGCCTGGAGGTGTCGCTGGCGTCCTCGACGACGGTGCTCATGCTCGGCATGCCGGCGGGTCTGCGTCTGGTCGTCGACAACGCCATCGCCAACGCGGTCAAACACGGTGGGGCGACGCAGGTCCGGCTCAGCGTGGTCAGTTCCTCGGCGGGTGTGGAGATCGCCGTCGACGACAACGGCACCGGCGTGCCCGAGCACGAGCGGGCCGCGGTGTTCGAGCGGTTCCACCGCGGAACCACCGCGTCGCGGTCCGGTTCGGGTCTCGGTCTCGCGCTGGTGGCCCAGCAGGCCGAGATCCACGGCGGTACCGCGACGCTGGAGGTCAGCCCGCTGGGCGGTACCCGGTTGATGCTGCGGCTGCCGGTCACCCGGGCGAACTAGCGCCGATCAGGTCTTCTCGTCGTTGGCCCGCGGGAACCCGCCACCCTGCGGGAACAGCGGGAACACCACGTCGTCGAGCTTCTCGGCGTCGCCGGAGGTCTTGTTGACGGTGGCGCCCCAGATGTTGCCGTCGGGGGAGACCTGCAGCGCCCACGCGTGACCGTGCTTGTCCTGGCGGACCACCTCCGGCTCGCCGGTCACCGCACCGGTGTCGGGCGCCATCCGCACCGCGATCGTCTGCTTGGTGTTGACGAGGTTGACCAGCACCGTGCCGTCCAGTGCTGCGCAGCCGGCGACCCCGGGGCGATCCGGCCAGGTCCACACGGTCGAGGTCTTGGAATCCTTGGTGATCCGCTGCAGCCGGTCGGCGGTCGGGGTGCGGTCGGTGACGTAGAGCGCACCGTCGGACGGATCGATGCACATGCCGCCCGCGGGTCCCAGCCCGGACATCGCGGTGGTGGTGGGCGCCTGGTCCACCGTCGTCGGCTGCTCGATGCGCAGCAGCTTGCCCGCGGTGGAGCCGGGATCGGAGGCCAGCGCGGGATCACCGGCGTCACCGGTCTGCACCACCAGCGTGGTCCGGCTGGTGAAGATCAGTGAGCCGCGGTTGCCGGTGGCGCCCTTGGGGATTCCGGTCAGGATGGGTTTGGGGATGTCGCCGTCGGCGATGCGGATCACCCGGTTGTCGGTGGGGGTGCTGACGTAGGCGTACATCAGCCGGTCCTGGGAGTAGGTCGGGGACAGCACGATGTCCATCAGGCCGCCGTCGCCGCTGGGATCGACCGGGAGCACGGTCTTGACGAACGGTTCGGCCCGCACCGACACCTGCTTGACCGCCCCGGTGGTGCGCTCGGCCACCAGAGCGGACTGGCTGTCCGGCAGCATGATCAGGCCGCTGGTGCTCTCCAGGCAACCCTGCATGACCCCGGGCGCCGGGCACTCCTTGGGGAACGGTGTCGCGGGCAGCGGTGGCGGTGGGGGCGGTGTCGTCGTCGGGCCGGGTGCCATCGGCGGCTCGGTCGTGAACGGCTGCGACTGCGCCGAATCGAACCGGGCGCAGCCTGCGCCGGTGAGCAGCGCCGCGCACAGCAGGACGACGGCTGCCCCCATGGACCTGCGCTGACTCATGCGAGCCAGATTACGGATCGCTCGCCGGTGCGCGCCACGGCCTCCCTGGGGCCACCCCGCCGGGACCCCGGCGCCACCTGCACAGCGTGGGTGAAACACGTGCTCAACGCGCCGGGTGAATTCCCGGATCGGCGTTGACTTGCCCTTACCCTGGCTGTCGTGACCAGTCCACATGACCCCCTCGCCTGGCAGCGGCCCGACGATTCGGGCGGGCGGCCCGCGTCGGCGAGCCTCGTGGACCCCGAGGACGACCTACCCTCGGCCACGTACGGCGGTGACTTCGAGACCACCGCGATCCCACGGTACGACACCGCCAAACCGGCGGCGAGCCAGCCGTTCGGGCTGCTCAGCGACCCCGAGCCGCTGCCCTACGTGCAGCCGGGTTCGGGGCTGAGTGCGGGCGCCTACGGTTCGGTCGCCGCGCCCACCGAGGTCGGCGTCACCGAGGATCGGCGTTCCGGCGACCGACGTGGCACCCAGGACCTGGGCCTGCTGCTGTTACGCGTGACCGTCGGGGTGCTGCTGGTCGTACACGGGCTGCAGCAGATGTTCGGCTGGTGGGGCGGGTCCGGTATCGACGGGTTCCGCGACTACCTCACCGAGGTGGGGTTCCGGCAGGTCGACATCCTGGCCTACGTGGCTGCCGGCGGTCAGATCGCGGCGGGTGTGCTGCTGGTGCTCGGGTTGTTCACCCCGGTGGCCGCCGCCGGGGCGCTGGCCTATCTGGTGACCGCGATCCTCGCCGAGGCGATGGACGCCCACAACGACGCCCGGCTGTCGAGCCTGCTCGTCGACGGGCACGAATACGAAGTGGTCCTCATGGTGGTGGTGGCCGCGCTGGTGCTGATCGGCCCGGGCCGCTACGGCCTCGACGCCGGCCGCGGCTGGGCCCGCCGCCCCTTCATCGGTTCGGCGGCCGCCCTGGTGCTCGGCATCGGTGGGGGCGTGGCGATCTGGGTCCTGCTCAACGGCGCCAACCCGCTGGGCTGAGCCCGAGTCGTCACTGATACGGGTTCGGAACCCGTCCGCAGCTGGCCGCCGTCAGCTGCGGCAGCGTCGCGAAGGTGACTGCGGGAAGCGACAATTCGCTGCCGTCGCGGCGCCGGGCCAGCGCCCACACCCGTCGGCCGAACCGTAGCCCGTCGATGTCGTCCCACCGGACCGTCTCGCTGCCCAGCAGCGTGCGCGCGGTGACGGTGTCCGCGTCGGCGGTGGTGCGGTAGCGCACGACGATCGTCGACAGCACGACGGGGATGACCAGCAGCAGCGCGAACCAGCCCGGTCCGGCGAGTACCAGCGACAGCAGTGCCAGCGTCAGGAAACCGACGGCTACGTGAGCCATCGGGGAGATCCGGATGACGACCGGGGTCGACGACGAGGCGGAGGGGGTACCCATGAGGCCATCATCGCACCCAGGGCGAATTTGACCTTTGGCCAGTTCGGACGCTACCGTCAGGTGCTATGCAGACCCCGGGAATGCTCGTTGGCGCCTCGGCGCCGGCTCCGCTCGTAGTAATTGGGTTGCGCGTCGACGCCGCGCTAGCCCTGCTCCGGGCATAGCACCACCGCATCGACGCGCAACCCTCGTACAGTCTCCGGGCTGACGGGGGTTTTTTGTTGCCACAACGAGGATTACCGACACCACGACCGAGACCAGCACCGAAGTAGACCCGCCGAGAACACCGAACCCGAGGACAAGAGGAAGACCGTGAGCGCACCCACTACGCGAGCACCCGAGCAGCCGGCCACCCCGGCGAACGGGAGCACCCCTGCCAAGTCAGCTCCTGCGCAACCGAAACGTGTTGCCCCGCACCAACTCACGGGTGCCCAGGCGGTGATCCGGTCGTTGGAGGAGCTCGGCGTCGACGTCATCTTCGGGATCCCGGGCGGGGCGGTGCTGCCGGTCTACGACCCGCTGTTCGACTCGAAGAAGCTGCGCCACGTCCTGGTCCGGCACGAGCAGGGCGGCGGGCACGCCGCCAGCGGCTATGCGCACGCCACCGGGCGGGTCGGCGTGTGCATGGCGACCTCCGGTCCCGGCGCGACCAACCTGGTCACACCGCTGGCCGACGCCTACATGGATTCGATCCCGATGGTCGCGATCACCGGGCAGGTCGGCCGGTCGCTGATCGGCACCGACGCGTTCCAGGAAGCCGACATCTCCGGGATCACGATGCCCGTCACCAAGCACAACTTCCTGGTGCGCAACGGGGACGACATCGCCCGCGTCATCGCCGAGGCGTTCCACATCGCCTCCAGCGGACGGCCCGGCCCGGTCCTGGTCGACATCCCCAAGGACGTGCTGCAGGGCGAATGCACCTTCGCGTGGCCACCGCAGTTCGAGCTGCCCGGCTACAAGCCGAACACCAAACCGCACAACCGCCAGATCCGCGAGGCCGCCAAGCTGATCGGCGAGGCCCGCAAGCCGGTGCTCTACGTCGGCGGCGGCGTGATCCGCGGCGAGGCCAGCGAGCAGCTGCTCGACCTGGCCGAGCTGACCGGCATCCCCGTGGTCACCACGCTGATGGCCCGCGGCGCGTTCCCGGACAGCCACCCGCAGAACCTCGGGATGCCCGGCATGCACGGCACCGTCGCGGCGGTGGCCGCGCTGCAGCGCAGTGACCTGCTGATCGCGCTGGGCACCCGGTTCGACGACCGGGTGACCGGCAAACTGGATTCGTTCGCGCCCGAGGCCAAGGTGATCCACGCCGACATCGACCCGGCCGAGATCGGCAAGAACCGGCACGCCGACGTGCCGATCGTCGGTGATGTCAAGGCCGTGATCGCCGACCTGATCGAGGCGCTGCGGCGCGACGGCGCGGTCGGGACGATCAAGCTCGACAACTGGTGGGAGTACCTGCGCGGGGTGCAGTCGACGTACCCGCTGAGCTACGGTCCGCAGAGCGACGGCAGCCTGTCTCCCGAGTTCGTCATCGAGACGCTGGGCAAGACCGCCGGACCCGACGCGGTGTACGTGGCGGGGGTGGGCCAGCACCAGATGTGGGCGGCGCAGTTCATCTCCTACGAGAACCCGAAGACCTGGATCAACTCCGGCGGCCTGGGCACCATGGGGTTCGCGGTGCCGGCCGCGCTGGGCGCCAAGATGGGCCGCCCGGAGGCCGAGGTGTGGGCCATCGACGGTGACGGCTGCTTCCAGATGACCAACCAGGAGCTGGCCACCTGCGCGATCGAGGGCGTGCCGATCAAGGTCGCGTTGATCAACAACGGCAACCTGGGCATGGTGCGGCAGTGGCAGACGCTGTTCTACGAGGAGCGTTACAGCCAGACCGACCTGGCCACCCACACCCGCCGGATCCCGGATTTCGTGAAGCTGGCCGAGGCGCTTGGGTGCGTCGGGTTGCGCTGTGAACGTGCCGAGGACGTCGCCGATGTCATTGCCCAGGCCCGGGCGATCAATGACCGCCCCGTCGTGATTGACTTCATCGTCGGCGCCGACGCCCAGGTGTGGCCGATGGTCGCCGCAGGGACCAGCAACGACGAGATCCAGGCGGCCCGGGGTATCCGGCCGCTGTTCGACAACGAAGAGGGGCACGCGTGATGAGCGCCTGCGCGAAGAACATCGAGGTCAGTATGAGCGCCTGCGCGAAGAACATCGAGGTCAGTATGAGCGCCTGCGCGAAGAACATCGAGGTCAGTATGAGCGCCTGCGCGAAGAACAGAGGGCTCCGATGAGCACGACACACACGCTCTCGGTGCTCGTCGAGGACAAGCCGGGTGTGCTGGCCCGGGTCGCGTCGCTGTTCTCCCGGCGCGGCTACAACATCCAGTCCCTGGCCGTCGGCGCGACCGAGCAGAAGGACCTGTCGCGGATGACCATCGTCGTCGACGTGGAGGACTCCCCGCTCGAGCAGATCACCAAGCAGCTCAACAAGCTCGTCAACGTGATCAAGATCGTCGAGCAGGAGGAGGAGAACTCGGTCTCGCGCGAGTTGGCGCTGATCAAGGTGCGCGCCGACGCCGCCACCCGCGGTCAGGTCATCGAGGCGGTGAACCTGTTCCGCGCCAAGGTCGTCGACGTCTCCAACGAATCGCTGACCGTGGAGGCCACCGGTACCCCCGCCAAGCTCGAGGCGCTGCTGCGCGTGCTGGAGCCCTACGGGATCCGCGAGATCGTGCAGTCGGGCGTGGTGTCGCTCTCCCGCGGCCCTCGCGGCATCGGGACCTCCAAGTAAGAGTCTCCAGAGAAGTACCGAAAAGCAAAGCAGAGAAAGAAGATTCACGAATATGGCAGTTGAGATGTTCTACGACGACGACGCGGACCTGTCGATCATCCAGGGTCGCAAGGTCGGCGTCATCGGGTACGGCAGCCAGGGGCACGCGCACTCGCTGAGCTTGCGCGACTCCGGTGTGCAGGTGAAGGTCGGCCTCAAGGAGGGGTCGAAGTCCCGCGAGAAGGTCACCGAGCAGGGCCTCGAGGTCGACACCCCGGCCGAGGTCGCCAAGTGGGCCGACGTCATCATGCTGCTGGCGCCCGACACCGCGCAGGCCGAGATCTTCCGCAACGACATCGAGCCGAACCTCAACGACGGTGACGCGCTGTTCTTCGGGCACGGCCTGAACATCCACTTCGGCCTGATCAAGCCGCCCGCCAACGTCACCATCGGCATGGTCGCCCCGAAGGGGCCGGGACACCTGGTGCGCCGCCAGTTCGTCGACGGCAAGGGCGTGCCCTGCCTGATCGCCATCGAGCAGGATCCCAAGGGTGAGGGCCAGGCGCTGGCGCTGTCCTACGCCAAGGGCATCGGCGGTACCCGCGCCGGCGTCATCAAGACCACCTTCAAGGACGAGACCGAGACCGACCTGTTCGGTGAGCAGGCCGTGCTGTGCGGCGGCACCGAGGAGCTGATCAAGACCGGCTTCGAGGTGATGGTCGAGGCGGGTTACGCCCCCGAGCTGGCCTACTTCGAGGTGCTGCACGAGCTCAAGCTCATCGTCGACCTGATCTACGAGGGCGGCATCGCGCGGATGAACTACTCGGTGTCCGATACCGCCGAGTTCGGCGGCTACTTGTCGGGCCCGCGGGTCATCGACGCCGACACCAAGAAGCGGATGCAGCAGATCCTCACCGAGATCCAGGACGGCTCGTTCGTCAAGCGCCTGGTCGCCAACGTCGAGGGCGGCAACAAGGAGCTCGAGGGCCTGCGCAAGCGCAACGCCGAGCACCCGATCGAGGTCACCGGCAAGAAGCTGCGCGACCTGATGAGCTGGGTCGACCGGCCGATCACCGAAACGGCCTGATTCTTTCCCGCCGAACTGGGGTTCCCGGTCGCGATCGCGACCGGGAACCCCAGTTCGGCGTTTCGGTGCCTTCGGCGAGGTGGGCCCGACGCCGCGCCGCGGTGCGGGCGCTGCCCAAAGGCGCGGGCCCCGGTCAGCCGAGCCGGTCGGCGACGCCGACCACCCGGCGCGCGAGGTGGTCGAGTGCGTCGTCGCGTCGTCGAGACGTTCTGGTTGTTCGGGCCGGTGACATGGCCGGCGCCGTAAGGGTTTCCGTCCGCGAACTCGACGCCGTCGGTGTAGCCGGGAGCGACGATGATGCCGCCGAAGTGCATCAGGGTCACGGAGAGCGTGGGGAGCGTGCTCTCCTGTCCGCCGTGGGCGGTCTGCGACGACCTCAACCCGGCGTAGACCTTGTCGATGAAGGTGCGGAACTGCGAGGCCACCGGGACGTGCGCATCACGGCGAAAGCGGCGGCAACTCCTTGATCCCGAACTCGCGGCGCAGCGCGGTGCGCGCGGCGTAGTAGCCGGCCATCCCGTGCACACCGCCACCGGGCGGGGTCGCCGACGAACACAGATACGCGCCCGGAATCGGGGTGGCCCACGGATTCCACTGCAGCGCCGGGCCGGTCAATGCGCTGAACATGTTGTTGCCGCCGACGCCGATGTCCCCGCCGACCAGGTTCGCGTTGTGGTCGGCGAGCCGCGCCGCGGGCACGCTGCGCACTCCGACGACGAGGTCGCGGAACCCGGGTGCGAACCGTTCGAACAGCGCGGTGATCGTCTCGGCCATGTCGACCGGCGAGCCGGCGGGCACGTGCGCGTAGGTCCACAGCGGCCGCCGGCCCTGCTCGTCGATGCGACCGGGGTCGGCCAGGTGCGGCAGCGAGGCCAGCACCATCGGCCACTCTGCATGCCTGCCCGCGGCGACCTCCTTCTCCGCCCGCGCCATCGTGGCACGGTCCCCGCCGAGGTGCAGCGTCGGCGCCTGGGCCAAACGTGGGTCGAGCCAAGGGATCTCACCCGAGAGGACGAAATCGACCTTGGCCACCCCGGGCCCGTACCGGTAGCGGCGCAATGTCTTGGCGTAGCCCGCGGGCAGCCGGCCGCCGTAGATGTCCAGCAGCGCCGTGGGCGCGGTGTCGTAGAGCACGACACCCGACGGGGGGATGGTGACCTGTTCGCCGAGCACGAGTTCGCCGCGGTGCGCGCGCAGATCGGCCAGCAGCGCATCGGGGATGACCTGCGAGCCGCCCACCGGTATCGGCCATCCCACCGCATGGGCCAGCGTGGCCAGCATCAACCCGGCGCCGCTGGCCACCAGCGACGGCATCTGCGAAATCGTATGCGCGGCAACGCCGGTGAACAGCGCTCGGGCGTCCTCGCCGACCAGCGTGCCCCACGCCGGGCTGCCCTGGGCCAGCAGTCGCGGGGCCACCCGCAGCGCAGCGGGGATGCTCGGCGGGAGGGAGCGTTTGTCGCCGAGTAGCAACCCGACCACACCGTCGCAGTCGTCGGCCAGCGGGCCGAGCAGCCGGCGCCAGGACGCGCCGTCGTCGAGTTCGGCGCAGGTGCGTTCGATGTCGCGGTAGCCGATGGCCGCTGGCCGGCCCGGCAGCGGGTTGCCGTAGGACACCTCGGGCACCGTCAGCGTCACACCGCGGGCACGCAGGTCGAACGCGGCGAAGAACGGCGACGCCAGCGCCAGCGGGTGCACGGCCGAACAGATGTCGTGGGACACCCCGCCGAACTCCGGGTCGGGCAGCGTCCGCGCGCCGCCGCCGGACGTCGGCTGTGCCTCGATGACCCGCACCGACAGGCCCGCCCGGGCGCAGACGACGGCGGCCGCCAGCCCGTTGGGTCCGCTGCCGACGACGGTGACGTCTGGGGTCACGTCCCACCCACTTTCGCATCGGTGTGTCCTGCCCGCCGACCCCCCATTACAGCCCATTAGGCTGACCGCGTGACTCTCCCCGTGGTATTGATCGCCGACAAGCTGGCCGAGTCCACCGTCGCCGCCCTCGGTGACCAGGTCGAGGTGCGTTGGGTGGACGGCCCGGACCGGCCGAAGCTGTTAGCGGCGGTCGCCGACGCCGATGCGCTGCTGGTGCGCTCGGCGACCACCGTCGACGCCGAGGTGCTGGCCGCCGCACCCAAACTGAAGATCGTCGCCCGCGCCGGTGTCGGCCTGGACAACGTCGACGTCGACGCCGCCACCGCGCGCGGGGTGCTCGTGGTCAATGCGCCGACGTCGAACATCCACAGCGCCGCCGAGCACGCGCTGGCGCTGATGCTGGCCGCGGCCCGCGAGATCCCGGCCGCCGACGCGACGTTGCGCGCGCACACCTGGAAGCGGTCGTCGTTCTCGGGCACCGAGATCTTCGGCAAGACCGTTGGGGTGGTGGGGCTGGGCCGCATCGGACAACTGGTGGCGCAGCGGCTGGCCGCCTTCGGCGCGCACATCACCGCCTACGACCCGTATGTGTCGCAGGCCCGCGCCGCGCAGCTGGGCATCGAGCTGCTGTCCCTCGACGAGCTGCTCTCGCGCGCTGACTTCATCTCGGTGCACCTGCCCAAGACCAAGGAGACCGCCGGCCTGATCGGCAAGGAGGCGCTGGCCAAGACCAAACCCGGCGTCATCGTCGTCAACGCCGCTCGCGGCGGGCTGATCGACGAGCAGGCCCTGGCCGACGCGATCACCAGCGGCCACGTCCGTGCCGCCGGCCTCGACGTGTTCTCCACCGAGCCGTGCACCGACAGCCCGCTGTTCGAGCTGCCGCAGGTGGTGGTGACCCCGCACCTGGGGGCCTCGACCGCCGAGGCGCAGGACCGGGCCGGCACCGACGTCGCCGCCAGCGTGAAGCTGGCGCTGGCGGGGGAGTTCGTGCCCGACGCCGTCAACGTGGGCGGCGGGGTGGTCGGCGAAGAGGTGGCGCCGTGGCTGGACCTGGTGCGCAAGCTCGGCCTGCTGGTCGGCGCGCTGTCCAGCGAGCTGCCGGTGTCGCTGTCGGTGCAGGTCCGCGGCGAGCTGGCCAGCGAAGAGGTTGAGGTCCTCAAGCTTTCGGCGCTGCGCGGGCTGTTCTCGGCGGTCATCGAGGACCAGGTCACGTTCGTCAACGCCCCGGCGCTGGCCGCCGAACGCGGGGTGGAGGCGGCCATCGCCACCGCGACCGAGAGCCCGAACCACCGTAGCGTCGTCGACGTGCGCGGGGTGACCGCGGACGGGTCCACCGTCAACGTCGCGGGCACGCTTACCGGCCCGCAGCTGGTCGAGAAGATCGTCCAGATCAACGGCCGCAACCTCGATCTGCGGGCCGAGGGCGTCAACCTGATCATCAACTACGACGACCGGCCCGGCGCGCTCGGCAAGATCGGCACCCTGCTCGGTGCCGCAGGCACCAATATCCTGGCCGCGCAACTGAGTCAGGACGCCGACGGTGAGGGTGCGACGATCATGCTGCGGCTGGACCGCGAAGTCCCCCCCGACGTGCTCGCGGCCATCGGCCGCGACGTCAACGCCGTGACGCTGGAAGTGGTTGATCTGTCATGACATCTCCCTTGAACCTGGCTGTGATCGCCGGCGACGGCATCGGTCCCGAGGTCATCGCCGAGGCGGTGCAGGTGCTCGACGCGGTGCACCCCGGGGTGCAGAAGACCGAGTATCCGCTCGGCGCGCGGCAGTACCACGCCACCGGAGAGGTGCTGCCCGACTCGGTGCTCGAGGAGATCAAGGGTCACGACGCGATCCTGCTGGGCGCGATCGGGGACCCGTCGGTGCCGCCCGGGCTGCTGGAACGCGGGCTGCTGCTGCGCATCCGCTTCGAGCTGGATCACCACATCAACCTGCGGCCGGGCCGGCTGTACCCAGGGGTGAGCAGCCCGCTGGCCGGTAACCCGGAGATCGACTTCGTCGTCGTGCGCGAGGGCACCGAGGGGCCCTACACCGGCAACGGCGGCGCGATCCGCGTCGGCACCCCGCACGAGATCGCCACCGAGGTGAGCGTCAACACCGCCTATGGTGTCCGCCGGGTGGTGCTGGACGCGTTCACACGGGCCCAACAGCGGCGCAAACACCTGACTCTGGTGCACAAGACCAACGTGCTGGCCTTCGCCGGATCCCTGTGGTCGCGCACGGTCGAGGCGGTCGCCGCCGAATATCCCGACGTCGAGGTGGCCTATCAGCACGTCGACGCGGCGACGATCCACCTGGTGACCGATCCGGGCCGCTTCGACGTGATCGTCACCGACAACCTGTTCGGCGACATCGTCACCGACCTGGCCGCCGCGGTGTGCGGCGGCATCGGGTTGGCGGCAAGCGGCAACATCGACGCCACCCACACGAACCCGTCGATGTTCGAGCCGGTGCACGGCAGCGCGCCCGACATCGCCGGGCAGGGCGTCGCCGATCCGACCGCGGCCATCATGTCGGTGGCGCTGCTGCTGGCCCACCTCGGCGAGTTCGACGCGGCGGCCCGGGTGGACGCCGCGGTGGCCGAGCACCTGGCCACCCGAGGCGACGAGAAGCTATCGACTTCGCAAGTGGGTCAGCGCATCCTGGGGCTGCTGTAGCCGCGTTGGCGACGCTGACGCGGCAGTGCTGGCTGTTCGCGATCGGCTCGGCGTTCTTCGCCCTGGCCACCGCGCCGGGATTCCCGGCGCATGCGGGTGCGACCACCGCCGACGCGCTGTGCTTCACCGGGTCCTGGTTCTTCACCACCGCGGCCTGGATGCAGTTCGTGCTGGCCGACCCGGCTCGATCGAGCGACCCGCCGGTGCGCTTCGAACGGTCGGCCGCCGCGATTCAATTGGCGGGCACGGTGTTGTTCAACCTCAGCACCGGGGCGGCGGTCTGGGCGCATGCGGTGACCGCGCAGCGCCGCTACGTGTGGGCTCCGGATGTGACGGGATCGCTGGCGTTCCTGATCAGCGGTGCGCTGGCGATGGCCGCGGTGGTCGCGACGGTCGGGTTGCTCGAGATCCGGTCCAGGAACTGGCTGGCCGGGGCGATCAACCTGACCGGCTGTGTGGCGTTCGGGATTTCGGCGCTGGCGGCCTTCGTGCGCACCACCGGCGTCACTGCCGACGAGTGGCTGGCCAACTTCGGCACGTTCGTCGGCGCGCTGTGCTTCCTGGTGGCGGCGCTGCTGGTGCTGCCGCGCCGCTAGCGGGCCCGCGCCGCGGGCACGACCGGGACAGCCACCAACGCGAACAGCGCACAGACCGCGAATGTGGCGGGGAATCCGGCCATTCCGATCAATCCGCCGAACAGCGGGGGCGCGATGCCCGCGGACAACAACTGGCTGGTGTTCTGCGCGCCCAGCGCCCGTCCGCTCCAGAACGGGCCGGCGATCTCGGCGATCGCGGTGAAGGCCAGACCGTTGTCGGACACCGTGACCACCGAGGCCACCATCATCAGCGCGATGCTGACCGGGGAATCCAGCCAGTCGGTGAGCGCCAGCGCGGCCATGGTCGCCGCCGCCGCGAACGCGATGATCCGCACCGGCCGCATTCGTGCGCCCACGATGTCGCCAGAGCGCCGAAGCACCGCGTCCGACCAGCGCCCGGCCCCGATCCGGCCACCGGCACCGAGGAGCTGGGCCAGCATGACCAGGGTGCCCGCCGAGGTCGGCGACCACCCGCGGTCGGTGATCAGCCACACCAGGGTGAACGTCCAGACCAACGCCTGCGGCACCACCAACAGGACCGACGCCAGCTGGATACGCACCAGCAGCGACGAACCCCGGTAGGGGTTGGCCAACTCCTCGGCGCTGGCCTCGGCGCGCGCCGGCCGCGGCGGGTCCTTGACCGCCGTCAGACAGACCAGCGCGGAGGCCGCGCACAGCACGGCGGGGAACAGCAGCGCCCCCGAGACGCCGAAGGGCTCGGCCAGCCGCGGGATCACCAGCGCGCCGACACCGACCCCGAGCGGCTGGGCGGTCTGGCGGATACCCATCACCAGGCCCCGCTTCTCGGCGTCGAACCAGCCGACCACCAGCCGTCCGCTCGCGGTGTTGCTGCTCGCGGCCGCCATCCCGCCGAGGAACAGGAACACCCCGATGGCGGGCAGCGAATCCGCGGCGGCCGCGGCGAACCCGGCCGCCGCGGTCAGCGCCGAACCCAACGCCAGCACGACCCGCTCACCGAACCGGTCGACAACGTATCCCCAGGCGATCAGCGTCACCACCATGCCGAGGCTGGGCAGCGACGACATCAGCCCCGCCCTGGCCAGGTCGAGGCCGCGTTCGTCGTGCAGCGTCGGGATCAGGAAGGCCACGCCGTTGATGAAGACGTTGGCGCACAGCGTCGCCGCCAGCCCGATCACCAGCATCGACCAGCGCCGCAGGCTGCTGATCGAGGATGCGGACACGTGCCCATGGTCCCACAGGCGTCTCGAGATGCTGAATCTGCGTCTCACATCATGAGAACCATCGCGGTGGCCGCCTTGCCGGATCGGCGCCATCGGCCGGGCACTACGCTGAGGCAATGCGTCTCGGCCGAATCGCGAGTCCCGATGGAGTGGCCTTCGTCAGCATCGAAGGCGAGCCCAGTGAGGCCATCTGCAAGGAGATCGCCGAACATCCGTTCGGCACACCGACCTTCACCGGCCGCACCTGGCCGCTGGCCGACGTGCGGCTGCTGGCCCCGATCCTGGCCAGCAAGGTCATCTGCATGGGCAAGAACTACGCGGCGCACGCGGAGGAGATGGGTGGAGTCGCCCCGGAGGATCCGGTGATCTTCCTCAAACCGAACACCGCGATCATCGGTCCCAACGCCACGATCCAGCTGCCCGCCGACGCCAACCCGGTGCACCACGAAGGTGAGCTCGCGGTGGTGATCGGCCGGCCCTGCAAGGACGTCCCTGCGGCCCGGGCCGCCGAGAACATCCTCGGCTACACGATCGCCAACGACGTCTCGGCGCGTGATCAGCAGCGCAAGGACGGGCAGTGGATGCGGGCCAAGGGCCACGACACCTTCTGCCCGGTCGGGCCGTGGATCGTCACCGACCTCGACCCCAGCGATCTGGAGCTGCGCACCGAGGTCAACGGTCAGGTCCGCCAGCAGTCCAACACCGCGCTGATGATCCACGACGTCGGCGCGATCGTCGAATGGGTCTCGGCGGTGATGACGCTGCTGCCCGGCGACCTGATCCTCACCGGGACCCCGGAAGGGGTCGGGCCGATCGAGGACGGCGACACCGTCAGCATCACCATCTCCGGGATCGGTACCCTCACCAATCCCGTTGTCCGCAAAGGAAAACCGTGACCAACGCGCAGACCGTCCGGGTCCGATTCTGTCCGTCGCCGACCGGCACCCCGCACGTCGGCCTGATCCGCACCGCGCTGTTCAACTGGGCCTACGCCCGCCACACCGGGGGCGCCTTCGTCTTCCGCATCGAGGACACCGATGCCGCCCGCGACAGCGAGGAGAGCTACCTCGCGCTGCTGGACGCGTTGCGCTGGCTGGGCATGGACTGGGACGAGGGTCCCGAGGTGGGGGGACCGTACGGGCCGTATCGCCAGTCGCAGCGCCGGGACATCTACCGCGACGTCATCGACAAGCTGTTGGCGGCGGGCGAGGCCTACGAGGCGTTCTCCACCGCCGAGGAGGTCGAGGCGCGGCACCTCGCGGCCGGGCGGAACCCCAAACTGGGCTACGACAACTACGACCGCGATCTGACCGACGAGCAACGCGCGGCGCTGCGCGCCGAGGGCCGAAAGCCGGTCGTGCGGCTGCGGATGCCCGACACCGATGTGACCTGGCACGACCTGGTGCGCGGCGAGACGACGTTCCCGGTCGGATCGGTGCCGGACTACGCGCTCACCCGCGGCAGCGGAGAACCGTTGTACACGTTGGTCAATCCGGTCGACGACGCGCTGATGAAGATCACCCACGTGCTGCGCGGCGAAGACCTGCTCCCGTCGACCCCGCGGCAGCTGGCGCTGTACGCCGCGCTCATCAGGATCGGGGTGGCCGAGGCCACCCCGCAGTTCGGGCACCTGCCGCCGGTGCTCGGCGACGGCAACAAGAAGCTGTCCAAGCGCGATCCGCAGTCCAACCTGTTCCTGCACCGCGACCGCGGCTTCATCCCCGAAGGCCTGCTGAATTATCTTGCCCTGCTGGGCTGGTCGATCGCCGACGACCGCGACGTGTTCAGCCTCGAGGAGATGGTGGCCGCCTTCGACGTCAGAGACGTCAACTCCAACCCGGCCCGCTTCGACCAGAAGAAGGCCGACGCGCTCAACGCCGAGCACATCCGGCTGCTCGACGAGGACGAGTTCACCCGCCGCCTCGACGCGTACTTCGCCACCCACGGATATCGCACCGGTCTGGACGACGCCCAGTTCGCCGAGGCGGCCCGGCTGGTGCAGACCCGCATCGTGGTGCTCGGCGACGCCTGGGAGCTGCTGAAGTTCCTCGACGATGCGGAGTTCGCCGTCGACGAGAAGGCGGCGGCCAAGGAACTGCGCGCCGAGGCGGGCCCGGTGCTGACGGCGGCGGTGGATGCGCTCGAGGCGGTCCACGAGTGGCGCACCGCGGCCATCGAGGACGCGCTCAAGGCCGCGCTGATCGACGGCCTCGAGCTCAAACCTCGCAAGGCGTTCGGTCCGATCCGGGTCGCGGTGACCGGCTCGTCGGTGAGCCCCCCGCTGTTCGAGTCGCTCGAGCTCCTCGGGCGTGAGCGCAGCTTGGCGCGGTTGCGGGACGGCCGCGACCGGGCCGCGGGCGCAGCCGAACCGGAGGCGTGAAAAACCACCCGGAAATCTTTGGTAGTCTGCCTGTCGGCCCGCCTTGCGGCCCACACCGGTGACACCGGGGTGAGCGAGGGCAGGACAAGCCTGTGACCAGCGGTTATAGGCAGCCAATGGGGTATGGTGTAATTGGCAACACAGCTGATTCTGGTTCAGCCATTCTAGGTTCGAGTCCTGGTACCCCAGCGATCACGGTGATTAGGTCAGCAATCTCACCTGAGCTATGCTGACCCTCCGGAAACAGTTCTAGCCCCCGTCGTCTAGCGGCCTAGGACGCCGCCCTCTCACGGCGGTAGCGTGGGTTCGAATCCCATCGGGGGTACCACCAGCCGCGGACCGAGCTACGGTCCGCGGTTCTTGCATTCGGGGGCCGGTGCGGTTGCGCTACAGCCGGCGGGTCATGGCGTCGGCGGCGGCGACGAGATCGGCCGCCCAGCGGGCGCCGGGACGCCGGCCCATCCGGTCGATCGGGCCCGACACCGAGATCGCCGCGATCACCGTGCCCTTGCCGTCGCGCACCGGCGCCGAGATGCTGGCCACCCCGGGCTCACGCTCGGCGGCGCTCTGGGCCCAACCGCGCTTGCGCACCTCGGCCAGCGTCCGATCGGTGAACTTCGCGGCCGGCAGCACGGCCTGCTGGGTCGCCGCATCGGCGTAGGCCAGCAACACTTTGGCACCCGATCCCGCCGTCATCGGCAGCCGCACCCCGACCGGCACCGTATCGCGAAGGCCGGCAGGTGGTTCCAGGGCGGCCACACAGATCCGGGTGGTGCCCTCGCGGCGATACAGCTGCACGCTCTCCCCGGTGAGTTCCCGCAGCCGCGGCAGCACCGACGCACCCGCGGCCAGCAGCGGATCGCGCACGTGTACGGCGAGTTCGCTCAGCGCGGGACCGAGCCGCCACTGCCCGTCACCGTCGCGGGCCAACAGCCGGTGTACTTCCAGCCCGACGGCCAGGCGGTGCGCGGTGGCGCGCGGCAGATCGGTGCGCTCGCAGAGATCGGCCAGCCCACAGGGCGACTGGGCCACCGCTTGAAGCACGCTGACCGCTTTGTCCAAGACCCCGATACCGCTATCCTGTCTCACAGAGAGATACTAGCCTCCCAGAATGTGAGATCGTCAAGATGGCCAACGTGGAACAGCCCCGCACGCTCGCCGAGAAGGTTTGGAGTGATCACGTCGTCGTCGCCGGCACCGGTGAGGGTGCCGCGCGCGAGCCGGACCTGATCTACATCGATCTACATCTCGTGCACGAAGTCACCAGCCCGCAGGCATTCGACGGACTTCGGCTGGCCGGACGGCCGGTGCGCCGGCCCGATCTGACGATCGCCACCGAGGATCACAACGTGCCGACCATCGACATCGACAAGCCGATCGCCGATCCGGTGTCGCGCACCCAGGTGGAGACGCTGCGTCGCAACTGCTCCGAATTCGGGATCCGGCTGCACCCGATGGGCGATGCCGAGCAGGGCATCGTCCACATCATCGGCCCGCAACTCGGCCTGACCCAACCCGGGACGACGGTGGTGTGTGGGGATTCTCACACCTCCACCCACGGGGCGTTCGGCGCATTGGCAATGGGCATCGGCACTTCCGAGGTCGAGCACGTGCTCGCCACCCAGACGCTGCCGCTGCGTCCGTTCAAGACCATGGCCGTCAACGTCGACGGCGAACTGCCGCCGGGCGTCAGTGCCAAGGACATCATCCTGGCGGTGATCGCCGAGATCGGCACCGGCGGCGGGCAGGGGTACGTCATCGAATACCGCGGCAGCACCATCGAATCGCTGTCGATGGAGGGGCGGATGACGATCTGCAACATGAGCATCGAAGCCGGCGCCCGCGCCGGCATGGTCGCCCCCGACGACACCACCTTCGAGTACCTGCGCGGGCGCCCCCACGCACCGAAGGGCGCCGAGTGGGACGAAGCGGTCCAAGCCTGGCGGCGGCTGCGCACCGACGAGGGCGCCCAATTCGACGCCGAGGTCCACATCGACGCCTCGACGCTGAGCCCGTTCGTGACCTGGGGTACCAACCCGGGCCAGGGGATTCCGCTCTCCGGTGCGGTGCCCGACCCGCAGCAGATGGACGACACCGAGCGGCTGGGCGCGGAAAAAGCTTTGGCATATATGGGCCTTGAGCCGGGTACTCCGATGCGCGACATCGCCGTGGACACCGTGTTCGTCGGATCCTGCACCAACGGCCGCATCGAGGATCTGCGCGTCGTGGCCGACGTGCTGCGCGGACGCCGGGTCGCCGACGGGGTCCGGATGCTGGTCGTGCCCGGCTCCATGCGGGTGCGGGCGCAGGCCGAAACCGAAGGCCTGGGGGAGATCTTCACCGCGGCGGGCGCCGAATGGCGCCAGGCGGGCTGTTCGATGTGCCTGGGGATGAACCCCGATCAGCTCGCCCCGGGGGAGCGGTGTGCATCGACGTCCAACCGCAATTTCGAGGGCAGGCAGGGCAAGGGCGGCCGCACACATCTGGTCTCGCCGGCCGTGGCGGCCGCCACCGCGGTGCGCGGAACCCTCTCGTCCCCGGCGGATCTGACCGTGGCACCGGCCCGCTGAACTGAACCTGAAACCCGACAGGAGAATTTCGATGGATGCTTTCCACACCCACACCGGGATCGGCGTTCCGCTGCGACGCTCGAATGTCGACACCGACCAGATCATCCCGGCGGTCTATTTGAAGCGGGTGACGCGAACGGGATTCGAGGACGGGCTGTTCGCGGCCTGGCGCAACGATCCGTCGTTCGTGCTCAATCAGGCGCCGTTCGACAAGGGCTCGGTCTTGGTCGCCGGTCCAGATTTCGGCACCGGTTCGTCCCGGGAGCACGCCGTGTGGGCGCTCATGGACTACGGATTCCGGGTGGTGATTTCGTCCCGGTTCGCCGACATCTTCCGGGGCAACGCCGGCAAGGCGGGCCTGCTGGCGGCCCAAGTGGCGCAGGACGATGTCGAATTGTTGTGGAAACTGATCGAGCAGCAGCCCGGCCTGGAAATCACTGTGAATCTTCAAGATCGAACGGTGGCCGCTGGAACGGTCATGGTGCCGTTCAACATTGACGACTACACCGCTTGGCGGCTGCTGGAGGGACTCGACGATATAGGCCTTACGCTGCGGAAACTCGAGCAGATCGAGGAATTCGAGGCTGGTCGGCCGGCCTGGAAGCCCCGCACTTTGCCGGCCTGAAAAGCGCCCCCGCGGGTCGAATTCGCACCGCCCCAATCCGCTTTTCCGGGCCTCCCGGATGAGGGCAAGGGCGGCAAGCGGATTGAAAAAAGTTCGTCAGCTCCGCCTGAAATTGCGCGTGGCTCTTGGAAATCTGCAGGCAATGGGTTTACCGTGTCCTCTAGTCGGTCCAAGGAGGGCCACTAGTTTCGGAGGTTTTGCATGAACAAAGCAGAGCTCATCGACGTACTCACGGAGAAATTGGGCTCAGATCGTCGGCAAGCGACCGCCGCGGTCGAGAATGTCGTCGACACCATCGTGCGCGCGGTTCACCGCGGTGAGAGCGTCACGATTACCGGCTTCGGCGTTTTCGAGCAGCGCCGCCGCGCGGCCCGTGTTGCGCGCAATCCGCGCACCGGCGAGACGGTGAAGGTGAAGCCCACCTCTGTTCCGGCGTTCCGTCCCGGCGCGCAGTTCAAGGCTGTTGTCTCTGGCGCACAGAAGCTTCCGGCCGATGGCCCGGCGGTCAAGCGCGGCGTGACGGCGGGTACGACTGCACGCAAGGCTGCCAAGAAGGCTCCGGCCAAGAAGGCAGCGGTCAAGAAGGCAGCACCGGCCAAGAAGGCGGCGCCGGCCAAGAAGGCAGCAGTCAAGAAGGCAGCACCGGCCAAGAAGGCTGCTCCGGCGAAGAAGGCTCCGGCCAAGAAGGCCGCAGTCAAGAAGGCCGCTCCGGCCAAGAAGGCTGCTCCGGCGAAGAAGGCTCCGGCCAAGAAGGCCGCGGTCAAGAAAGCTGCTCCGGCCAAGAAGGCTCCGGCCAAGAAGGCTGCTCCGGCCAAGAAGGCTCCGGCCAAGCGCGGTCGCAAGTAGTCAGCACGTCAGACACGCCGCGGGTCCCTCGGACCCGCGGCGTGTTCGTGTGCCTCCGGTAATCGGGCTCACACCGGATTTGGATTCATTTGCGCCGTCACTTCTTCGGTGCCAGCGGGCTGCCGATGTGATCGGCGGCCACCAGCGTGCCGCCCGCCAGGGACAGCACCCACGTCGACCCCTTGCGGTTGCGCGACTTGTCCGGGCGCACCCCCTCGCGTTCGCACCACCACGAGATCAGGTCCGGGATCACCTTGCCCTGGGTGCAGATCACCGGATTCGGGGCGGTCTCAGCGATCTCGAGGATGCGGCGCCGGGCTGCCTTGTGGTCTGCGGCGTATGCCTCTTCGGTGAGCTCTGGCTCACTATGTATGACGGTGCCCAGTTCTTCGGCCAGCGGATCGAGGGTCTGCACGCAGCGCACCCGGTCGGCGGCGAAGAGCTCCGTGGCGCCGAACGCGAGCAGCTGCCCGACGAGCGACTCGGCCTGGGCCCGGCCGTGCTTGTCCAGTGGGCGCTTTCGGTCATCGCCCTTGTACCGGGCCTTGCTGCCCGCGGTGGCGTGCCGGACGATGAGCACGGTCTTGGTGTCGGCGGGCAGCTTGGTGAATCGGCGCAGCACCTTGCGATCGTGGGGATAGCTCAGCGCCGATGCCGCCGCTGCCGCCGGTAGCCATTTCAGTTCGTCGACTTCGTCGTTGACGGCGAACGATCCGGCCATACACCGCGCCGCCCAGTAACGCACTTTCTTCACACCGTCGTCCACCGGATAGCTCACCGTCGCCAGCCGGCGACCCAGCCGCGCGTGAAATCCCGTCTCCTCCTCGATCTCGCGCACGGCGGTCACCGGTTCGGTCTCGCCGGGATCGACCTTGCCCTTGGGCAGCGACCAGTCGTCGTAGCGGGGCCGGTGGATGATGGCCACCTCCGGCTCGCCGCCGTCGTCGTGTGGACGCCACAGCACCGCACCGGCGGCCATGATCGGTCGTTTCGCCGCACCCACGTCCGGGCGACTGTCCTTGGGCACCTCAACTCCTGCGGTCATCGGGGTCCGGGGGCGGTCCGTCCGGGTCTCGGCCGTCGTCCGCGCTACGGGTGGCGGTGACGTTCCATCAACGACCTCTGATGGTCGCGGACCGAGAGCCCCTCCTGCGGTGAGGCCGTCCAGTGTCCGTCGCCACCCAGCTCCCAACACCGCGTCCTGGGATCGGTGGCGGATTCGAAGATGTCGTTGAGTTGTGCGGTCAATCGCGGATCCTTAACCTGCGCCATCACTTCCACCCGCCGGTCGAGATTACGATGCATCATGTCGGCGCTGCCGATCCAGTATTCGTCGATGGCGCGGAAATGAATGATCCGTGAATGCTCGAGGAATCGGCCGAGTATCGACCGCACCGAGATGTTGTCCGAATAGCCGGCGGCGCCGGGACGCAGCGCGCAGATCCCGCGCACCACCACCTCGACCCGCACGCCGGCCTGCGATGCCCGGTACAGCGCGTCGATCACCTGCTCGTCGACCAACGCGTTGGCCTTCAACCGGATCCGGCCCTCCGCGCCGTCGCGGGTGGCGGCGATCTCGCGTTCGATCCGCTCGATGATGCCCCGGCGGACCCCGTACGGGGCCACCAACAGGTTGCGGTAGGAATCCTTGCGTGAGTATCCCGTCAGCGAGTTGAACAGGTCGGTGAGGTCCGCGCCGATGTCCGGGGCGGCGGTCAGCAGACCGATGTCCTCGTAGAGGCGCGCGGTCTTCGGGTTGTAGTTGCCGGTGCCCACGTGGCAGTAGCGCCGAATCGTGGAGCCCTCGCGGCGCACCACCAGGCAGGTCTTGCAGTGTGTCTTGAGCCCGATGAGCCCGTAGACCACATGGACGCCGGCCTGCTCCAGTGCGCGCGCCCATTTGATGTTGGCCTGCTCGTCGAAGCGGGCCTTGATCTCGACCAGCGCCACCACCTGCTTGCCCGCCTCGGCGGCGTCGATGAGCGCGTTGACGATCGGCGAGTCACCCGAGGTGCGGTACAGGGTCTGCTTGATCGCCAGCACGTTCGGATCCGCGGCGGCCTGTTCGATGAACCGCTGCACCGTGGTGGAGAACGAATCGTAGGGGTGGTGGACCAGCACGTCGCCGTCGCGCAGCGCCGCGAAGATGCTCTTGGGGGTTTCGCGCTCACCGAACGCCGGGGGAGTGGCGGGCACGAACGGCGGATCCTTCAGAGCGGGCCGGTCCAGGCCGTAGATCTGCCACAGTGACGAAAGGTCCAGCAGTCCCGGCACCTCCACCACATCACCGGGCGCGACGTCGAGTTCCCGGAGCAGCAACTCCAGCATGCCCTCGGTCATGTCGTCGGAGACTTCCAGGCGCACTGGCGAACCGAACCGGCGGCGGGCCAATTCCCGCTCCAGCGCCTGCAGCAGGTCCTCGTCGCGGTCCTCCTCGACCTCGAAGTCCGCGTTGCGGGTGATCCGAAAGGCGTGGTGCTCCACGATTTCCAGGCCGGGGAACAGCACCGGCAGGAACGCCGCGATCAACTCCTCCATCGGCAGGAAGCGCACCACCTCGGGGCTGGCGTCCCGGCTGGCCAGCTCGACGAAGCGATCGACGTTGTCGGGCACCTTGATTCGAGCAAAGTGCTGGCCGCCGTCGTCGGGGTGCCGCACGGTGATCGCCAAATTCAGGCTCAAGCCACTGACGAACGGGAACGGGTGCGCGGGATCGACCGCCAGCGGGGTCAGCACGGGGAACACCTGCTCGTGGAAATAGGTGGACAGCCGGGCCCGTTCGGCGTCGTCGAGCTGCGCCCAGGTGACGATGATGATGCCCTGCTCGGCCAGGGCGGGGCGCACCGCATCGAGGAACACGTGCGCATGCCTGCTGGCGATCTGCTGGGTTCGTTCACTGATCCGGCGCAACTGCTCACGCGGCGACAGCCCGTCGGCCGAGCGCACCGACAGACCCATCTCGTCGCGCCGCTTGAGCCCTGCGACGCGCACCATGTAGAACTCGTCGAGGTTGGACGCGAAGATGGCCAGGAACTTCGCGCGTTCCAGCAACGGCAGCGACGGGTCGGCGGCCAGCGCGAGCACGCGGGCGTTGAAGTCCAGCCAGCTCAGCTCCCGGTTGAGGTAACGGTCTTCGGGCAGCGGGTTCTCGACCGTGGGTGCGGTGGCCGCGGGCGGCGCTTCCGGCGCCGGGTCGGTGGCGGGCAGGACCGCCTCCGGTCCCGCCGCCTCGTCCGTGCCCGACGTTGATGAACTGTGCGGCACATCCGGCCGGGTCTGGGCTTCGGTCATCTTCTTGATGATTCCCTATCCACCGGTGCTCTTGCCACCGTGCCGGGTCAATCGGTCGCGGTCGTCAGGACATCTCGCCGATCGCCTGCGCGGTCGCCGGCCCCAGGCCCAGCGCTCGGGCCGCGGCGAGGTCCTCGGGGGTGTCGATATCGCAGCGCAGCCCCGGCCAGGCCCCGGTCAGCTCGACCGCGCCCGAACGACGGTGCCGCCGCGCCGAATCAGGGCCGAACAGCGGATCCAGGGGATGCGCGAAGGACAGCAGGGCCGAGGTGCCGGTGCCGTGCCGGTCGGCGACATAGCTGCGCGGCTGCATCCGCGCCGCGGCGATCGCCTGGGCCAGCTCGGCGGTTCGCAGAGCCGGAAGATCACCTTGCAGCGCAACGATGTTCGGCGTCTCCTCACGGGCCAGCGCCTCGGCGGCCAGCAGCGCGTTGTTGAGCGGGTCGCGGTGCCCGTCCGGGGTGGGGTCGGCAAGCACCACGGCGTCGAGCTGTTTGGCCGCCGCCGCGGCCGCCTCGTCGGGCGTCACCACGACCACCGACCGCACCGCGGGCACCGCCGCCGCGGCGGTGATCGTGTCGACCAGCATGGCCAGCGCCACGTTCTCCCGCGTGGCCGCCGAAAACACCGGCGCCAGCCGTGTCTTGGCCGCCGTGAGCCGCTTGACCGCGATGACCAGGCCGACGTCGGCGCCCGGAGCAGGCGGTGGGGCGGCTGCAAAGGTCTCCATGCCGCTCACGAGCGCCATCCTGCCAGCCGGATATTCCCGGCTACGCTGAAGCCGTGGTAGAGGCGGCGGTGATGGGCGCGGGAGCGTGGGGTACGGCACTGGCCAAGGTGCTGGCCGACGCCGGTAACGGCGTCACCCTGTGGGCCCGGCGGCCCGAGCTGGCCGACGAGATCAACCGGACCCATCGCAACGCCGGCTACCTCGAGGCGCCGCTGCCCGAAAGCATCCGCGCCACCGCCGACTACGTCGAGGCGCTCGCCGGCGCCTGCACCGTGTTCATGGCCGTCCCGGCGCAGACGCTGCGGGCCAACCTCAGCCAATGGGCACCGCACCTGGGTCCGGACACCACGCTGGTGAGCCTGGCCAAGGGCATCGAGCTGGACACGCTGATGCGGATGAGCCAGGTGATCGTGGCGGTCACCGGCGCTGACTCGTCGCGGGTGGCGGTGCTGACCGGACCGAACCTGGCCAGTGAGATCGGCGCAGAGGAACCCGCGGCCACCGTCGTCGCGTGCAGCGACTCCGGGCGCGCGGTCGCCCTGCAACGGGCGCTGATCACCGGCTACTTCCGGCCCTACACCAACTCCGATGTGATCGGCGCCGAGATCGGCGGCGCCTGCAAGAACGTGGTGGCGCTGGCGTGCGGGATGGCCGCCGGATACGGGCTGGGGGAGAACACCGCCGCGGCGCTGATCACCCGCGGCCTCGCCGAGATCATGCGGCTGGGAATCGCGTTGGGCGCCAAGCCGGCCACCCTCGCCGGGCTCGCCGGCATCGGCGATCTGGTGGCGACGTGCACGTCGCCGCAGTCGCGCAACCGGTCCTTCGGCGAACGGCTGGGCCGCGGCGGCACCATGGCCGCGGCACTGGCCGGCACCGGCGGCCACGTCGCCGAAGGGGTCACCTCCTGTGTGTCGGTGCTGGCACTGGCGGCCAGCTACGACGTCGAGATGCCGCTCACCGAGGCGGTGCACCGGGTCTGCCACCGCGGTCTGTCGGTGGACGAGGCCGTCGCCCTGCTGCTCGGCCGCAGCCCGAAACCGGAATGACGCATGGCCGACCAGTACGGTGACTCCACTCGTAGCGTCAAGTCTGTTGGCGCCGAACCACTTCCAGGTTCTCCCATCGGACCGGTGCCCATCCCGGCGGCGGCCTACCACCTGCCGCCCGACGAGGACGCCGCGCTGGACAGCTACGGGCGTGCCTCCAATCCGACCTGGCGGCAACTGGAGTCGGCACTCGCGCAGCTCGAGGGCGCGGCCCACGCGGTGACCTTCGGGTCGGGGATGGCCGCGCTGACCGCGGTGCTGCGCATCTTCGCCGAGCCGGGCCGCCGGGTGGTGGTGCCCGCCGACGGCTACTACCAGGTGCGCGCCTACGCCAGGGACTACCTGGCACCGCGGGGCGTCGACGTCGTCGAGGCGCGCTGCGACCAGATGTGCGAGGCAGCCCGCGACGCCGACGTGGTGCTGGCCGAGACACCGTCGAACCCGGGGCTCGACGTCGTCGACCTGCACCACCTGGCCATGACCTGCCGGGCGCGCAATGCGCTGCTGGTCGTCGACAACACCACCGCCACCCCGCTGGGGCAGCAGCCGTTGTCGCTGGGCGCCGACCTGGTCGTGGCCAGCGCCACCAAGACGCTGGCCGGTCACCACGATGTGCTCGCCGGCTACGTCGCGGGCAGCCAGCCCGAGCTGATCGATCGGGTACGACGCGAGCGGCTGCTGGCCGGGCCGATCCTCGGTGCCTTCGAGGCGTGGTTGGTGCTGCGCAGCCTCGGCAGCGTCGGCCTGCGGTTCGAGCGGCAGTGCCAGAACGCCGCGGCCGTCGCGGTGATGCTGAGCACCCATCCCGCGGTCAGATCGGTGCGCTACCCGGGCCTGCCCACCGACCCGTCGCATCCGGTGGCGTCGATGCAGATGCGCCGGTTCGGCGGCATCGTCGCGGTGGAGCTGGGCAGCGCGGCGGCGGTGCACGACCTGGTGCGGCGCAGCGCGCTGCTGGTGGCGGCCACCAGCTTCGGCGGCATCCACTCCTCGGTGGACCGGCGGGCCCGCTGGGGCGACCCGGTGCCGGACGGCTTCGCCCGGATCTCGCTCGGCATCGAAGACACCGACGACCTGCTCAACGACCTCGCCGATGCGCTGGCACCGGCCTGAGAGCGCGGGCGGGTAGCCTCTCTAGGTTGTGACTGCCCGCATCCGCGTCGCCGTCGTCTACGGCGGACGCAGCTCCGAACACGCGATCTCGTGTGTTTCCGCAGGCAGCATCCTGCGCAATCTCGATCCCGAGCGGTTCGACCTGGTCGCGGTGGGGATCTCGCCGCAGGGGTCGTGGCTGCTCACCGACGGTCGGCCGGAGACGCTGGCCATCACCGACGGCAGGCTGCCCGGGGTCGGGGAGGCCTCCGGCACCCAACTGGCGCTGCCCGCCGATCCGGCCCGGCGCGGGCAGCTGCTGTCCCTCGGTGAGGGCGCCGGCGACATGCTGGCCGCTGTCGACGTGGTGTTCCCGGTGCTGCACGGCCCCTACGGCGAGGACGGCACCATCCAGGGTCTGCTGGAGCTGGCCGGGGTGCCCTACGTCGGGGCTGGGGTGCTGGCCAGCGCGGCCGGGATGGACAAGGAGTTCACCAAGAAGCTGCTGGCCGCCGACGGGTTGCCGATCGGTGAGCAGGTGGTGCTGCGCCCGCAGCGGGCCACGCTGTCGCTGCAGGACCGGGAACGCCTCGGCCTGCCGGTGTTCGTCAAACCGGCCCGCGGCGGCTCGTCCATCGGCGTCAGCCGGGTGCCCACCTGGGACCTGCTGGACGCCGCCATCGAGGTGGCCCGCGGGCACGACCCCAAGGTGATCGTCGAAGCGGCCGTGCCCGGCCGGGAGCTCGAGTGCGGCGTGCTGGAGTTCCCCGACGGCCGGGTCGAGGCCAGCACGGTCGGCGAGATCCGGGTGGCCGGGGTCCGCGGCCGCGAGGACGGCTTCTACGACTTCGAGACCAAGTACCTCGACGACGCCGCCGAACTCGACGTGCCCGCCAAGGTGGACGACGACATCGCCGAGGAGATCCGCGGGCTGTCCATCCGCGCGTTCCGGGCCATCGACTGCCAGGGCCTGGCCCGGGTCGACTTCTTCCTGACCGACGACGGGCCGGTGATCAACGAGATCAACACGATGCCCGGCTTCACCACGATCTCGATGTACCCCCGGATGTGGGCGGCCAGCGGCATGGACTATCCGATGCTGCTGGCCACCATGGTTGAGACCGCGCTGGCGCGCGGCACCGGCCTGCGCTGACCGTTACCCGTCAGGTCAGGGCACCGGGCCCGGGGTGACCGGGGTGGCCGGCAACGTGGCCGCGATGGTCGCCGAGATCGCCTGGATCGGGGTGGCGCCGGCATCCTGCGGCAGGGTCAGCGCCACGTACACCGGCCGGTCGACCGCGAACCAGGTGCGGCGTCCGTCGTCGGGATCGGCGGTGGTGCGGAACCACGACACCGCATCGACGACCTGCAGCGGGGTGCCGGCGACGAACTCGGCGGGCCGGTCCAGCCCGCAGCGCAGGATCAGCGGGGCGCTCGTGCCGTCGCGCTGCCAGGCCGCCGCCCCCGCCGGGGCGGGCTGCACCAGCTCCGCGCGGTGGTAGTCACCGAGCTGATCGGGGAGCGCGTCGACCAGTGCCGCGCAGTCCGGCCCGTCGGCCTGCGGGGCGGGCACCCCCGACACCGCCACGGGTGTCGGCGCGGGGCTGTGCTGTTGCAGCGCCACCACCACCAGCACGGCGACGGCGGCCCCGACGGCCACGAGGACTGCGGCGATCAGCGCCGCGCGGGGCGGCCCGTCGGTGGTTCGGCTGTTCATCACGCCAAACTCTAGGGCTCCGCTCGCCTGGCGATCGGGCAGGTCAAGGTGCGGGTGATGCCGGCGACCTGTTGCACGCGGGGCACCACGGCGCTCTGCAGCGCATCCAGGGTGTCCGCGCCGACGCGCACCACCACGTCGTACGGACCGGTCACGTACTCCGAGGACAGCACGCCGTCGACGCCGGCCAGCTGCTTGGCGAGCACCTCGGCGCGGCCGACCTCGGTCTGGATGAGAACGAAAGCCTCGACCACGCCGTCAACCCCTCCATCTGGCTGCATAGACTCCACGCCGCAGGGACCAAACGTACCTCAGGTGTGCTCGGCGTTCAGGGCGCGAAGGGACGGCCAGGACCGCGAAAGGACACAGATGGCGGGCGATCACCCCGACACGACGCTGGCCGGGTCCGGAGAGTTCGCCGTCATCGGCGAGTTGGTGGCCCGGCGCACCCAGCCGGCAACGGTGTTGTTGGGGCCGGGCGACGACGCCGCGGTGGTTGCCGCACCCGACGGCGCCGTGGTGGTGAGCACCGACATGCTGGTCCAGGACCGGCACTTCCGGCTGGACTGGTCGCGCCCGCACGACATCGGGCGAAAAGCGATCGCGCAGAACGCCGCCGACATCGAGGCCATGGGTGCCCGGGCCACCGCCTTCGTCGTCGCGTTCGGCGCGCCCGGCGACACCGCCACCGCGGCCGCGGTGGAGCTGTTCGACGGAATGTGGTACGAGGCAGGGCATCTGGGGGCGGGCATCGTCGGCGGTGACCTGGTGTACGCCCCGCAGTGGGTGATCTCGGTGGCTGCGTTCGGTGATCTCGGCGGGCTGACCGCGGTGCGCCGCGACGGCGCCCGGGCCGGCGACACCGTCGCCGTGATCGGTGACCTCGGTCGATCGGCGGCCGGATATGCGTTGTGGCGCAACGATATCAGGGGTTTCGACGAACTGCGCCGGCGTCATCTGGTGCCGCATCCGCCCTATGGGCAGGGGGCGGTGGCGGCACGCGCGGGCGCCACCGCGATGACCGACGTGTCCGACGGCTTGCTCGCCGACGCCGGGCACATCGCGGCGGCGTCGGGGGTGCGTATCGAGCTGTCCACGGCCGGGCTGGCCGCCGACGTCGACGCGGTGGCCGCGGCCGCCGCGGCGGTGGGCGAGGAGCCGCGGTACTGGGTGCTCGGCGGTGGTGAAGATCACGCGCTGGTCGCGACGTTCCCCGGCGCACCGCCGCCCGGCTGGCGACGCATCGGCACCGTCGCCGGACCCGGCGACGGGCCGGGTGTGGTGACCGTGGACGGCGCGGTCTGGACCGGCAGCGCGGGCTGGGAGTCGTTCTGAGCGCCGCCGCCCGCTATGTTGGCCTGTCGTGACAGCACGTCCTCTCAGCGAGTTGGTCGACCCCGGCTGGGCGCAGGCGCTGGCCCCGGTCGAAGAACAGGTCACGCGCATGGGTGAGTTCCTGCGCGCCGAGCTGGCCGCCGGGCACACCTATCTGCCTGCCGGACCGAACATCCTGCGCGCGTTCACCTTTCCGTTGGACACCGTGCGGGTGCTCATCGTGGGGCAGGATCCGTACCCGACCCCGGGGCATGCGGTGGGGCTGAGCTTCTCGGTGGCGCCCGACGTGCGGCCGCTGCCGCGCAGCCTGGACAACATCTTCACCGAGTACCAGGCCGACCTCGGGCACCCGAAGCCGTCGTGCGGCGACCTCACGCCGTGGGCCGACCAGGGTGTGATGCTGCTGAACAGGGTGCTCACGGTGCGTCCCGGGACGCCGGCGTCGCACCGCGGGAAGGGCTGGGAGGCGGTCACCGAATGCGCCATCCGGGCGCTGGTGGCGCGCGAGCGGCCGTTGGTGGCGGTGTTGTGGGGCCGTGACGCCGCGACGTTGAAACCGATGCTGGGCGACACCCTGAGCATCGAGTCGCCGCACCCGTCGCCGCTGTCGGCGTCGCGCGGGTTCTTCGGATCCCGCCCGTTCAGCCGCGCCAACGAACTGCTGGAGAAGGCCGGCGCCGAGCCGGTCGACTGGCGCCTGCCCTGACCGGCGCGCCCGAAACGGCGCGGCGGCGCCGTTCACCGGGCACGATGTGAGGGTCCTCGGGAGGGTCGATGGTCGGTGATGCACGCGGTGGGTACGCCTACGACGCGTTCTTGTCCTATGCGCACCACGACCAGTACATCGCCACCAGGATCCAGCGGGATCTGCACCGGATCGGCAGGCGGCCCGGCCAACTGCGCGCGCTGCGGGTCTTCCGCGATGTCACCGACCTGGCGGTCAGCCCCGATCTGTGGGGCACGGTGGCCCGGGCGATCGACTCGTCGCGGTACATGATCGTGGTGCTCTCGCCCCGCGCGGCCGTCTCCCCGTGGGTGGACAAGGAGGTCGCCCACTGGCTGTACACCCGTGGCCCGGCCCAGCTGATGTTCGTCGTCACCCAGGGCCGGCTGTACTGGGACCCGCGGTCCCAGCGCTTCGACCCCGCACACTCCGATGTCGCACTGCCGGTGCTCACCCAGCCGGGTGTGCTCGTCACCGAACCGCTGTACGTCGACATCACCCGCGAGGTCGCCGACCCCGACGGAAAGCTGTTCCGGCAGAAGATCGTTCAGCTGGCGGCGCCGATTCACGGCAAACCGACCGAGGAACTCGAGAACGACGACCGGCGCGAGCAACGCCGCTTCCGCCGGCTACGGCGCGGAGCCGTTGCGGCGCTGGCGATCCTGACGGTACTCGCTCTGGGTGCCGGCGCGTTCGCCGCGGTCCAGTGGCGCACCGCGGTGCACCAGCGCAACCAGGCGGTCGCGCTGAAGCTGACCTCCCAGGGCGAATCGATGCTGGCGGGGGTGCTGCCCGGTGGCGATGTCCGTGCCCTGCAACAGATCGTCGCCGCCGCCGCGATCGCGCCCGAGGCCGACCCCGGTGCCGGACTGACGGCGGTGGTGGCCCGCCGTGACACCCTCAAGGTCTTCGCCACCCCCGACGTGACCAACAGCGTCGCGTTCAGCCCGGACGGGACGCGGGTGGTCTCCGGGGGGATGGATCACGTGCTGCGGATGTGGGACGCCGAGTCCGGCACCCAGATCGGGCAACCGTGGGAGGGCCACCGCGGCCACGTGTACAGCGTGGCCTTCAGCCCGGACGGCGGCCGGGTCGCCTCGGCGAGCGCGGACTCGACGGTGCGGCTATGGGATGCCCGCACCGGTGCGGAACTCGACAAGTTCAGCACCCGCGGTGATCCGGTCAACTCCGTGGTGTTCAGCCCCGACGGGAACCACGTCGCCGCGGCGGGTTCGGACGGCACGGTGCGGACCTGGGACACCGAGTCCGGCCAGCTGCTCGTCGAATTCGACGGCCACCGCGCCAGGGTCAACAGCGTCGCGTTCAGCCCGGACGGGCTGACGCTCGCCTCGGCGGGCGCCGACGAGACCGTGATCCTGTGGGACGCGGTCACCGGCGAGCAGCGCCACCCACCGATGACCGGACACGAGAGCCCGGTCGACAGCGTCACATTCAGTCCGGACGGCCGGGTGGCGATGTCCACCGGTGACGACGGCACGATCCGGCTCTGGGACATCGCGAGCGGGTTCGCCACGCTGACCCTGACCGGCCATCAGGGCGCGGTCTACACCGCGAAGTTCAGCCCGGACGGCACCCGGATCGTCTCCGGCGGCGCCGACAAGACGGTGCGGTTCTGGGATCCGGTGCTGGGCAGGCAGATCGGCATCCCGCTCAGCGGGCATCAGGGCCCGGTGTTCACCGTGGCCGTCAGCCCCGACGGCCAACGGGTGGCCTCGGCGGGTAACGACTCCACCATGCGGTTCTGGGCGGCCACGCGGGGTGGGGAGCCGATCAGCGGCCACGGCGGCTGGGTCAACGCGGTCGCGTTCGGCCCTGACGGCGATGTCATCGTCTCGGGCAGCGGTGATCATCTGGTCCGGGTGTGGGACTCGTCCACCGGTGCGTTGCTCACCGAGCTGTGGGGCCACCACGACGCGGTCAACGCCGTGGCGATCAGCGCGGACAGCGAGCTCATCGTCTCCGGCAGCGAGGACGGTCAGCTCCGCATCTGGGATCCGCGGAGCAAGGGGCCGATCGCGGAGATCACCGCGCACAACGGCGGGGTGATGAGTGTGGCGTTCAGCCCGGACGGCGAGCGCATCGTCTCCGGGGGCGAGGACGGGGTGCTGCGGCTGTGGCGTGCCACCGCGGGCCGTCAGCTCGGCCGGCCGCTGTCCGGCCCGGAGGGATACGGGGTCAGCGTGGCCTTCAGCCCGGACGGAACACGCATCGTCGCCGCCGGGGTCGACGGCACGCTGCAGCAGTGGGACGCCGACACCGGTGAGCCGGTGGGCGAGCCGATCCCGGGTCACGACGGGGCCGCCATGAGCGTGGCGTACAGCCCCGACGGCGCCGTCATCGCCTCCGGCGGCGAGGACAAGCTGATCCGGCTCTGGGACGCGGCCACCGGCGAGCAGATCGGCGAACCGCTGGCCGGGCACCAATTACCGGTCACCACAGTGGTGTTCAGTCCAGATGCCCGGCGGCTGGTCTCGGGCAGCATCGACCACATGGTGCGGGTGTGGGACGCGCGGTCCGGCGCACCGATCGGGGCGCCGCTGACCGGTCACACCGAGGCGGTGGCCAGCGTCGCGGTCAGCCCGGACGGGCAGCGGATCATCTCCGGCGGCTGGGACGACAACCTGTTGGTCTTTCCCACGCCGGCGCCGGACGAATGGGCCACGGTGTTGTGCGACAAGCTCACCGTGAACATGAACCGTGAGCAGTGGCGGCAGTGGATCTCACCGGACATCGACTACGTCGAGGCCTGCCCTGGTCTGCCCGTCGAACCCGACCGGTGAGGGGTCACGGTCGCGGTGCGGCGGGTGAACTGAGCCAACAGCGCGCTGATTCGCGCCCCTTCGCCGTCGCGGTGCCGCACACGCAGCCACACCGTCAGGTCGTCGACCACGGTACCGGGGATGGGCAGCCGGGCCTCGGTCGCAGCGCGCAACGCCTCGGCGATGGCCTGCGGATACTGCCGGCAGCCCAGCGCGACGAAGACCGCGTGCTTGTCGTGCGCCGACAGCGTGGGGGACAGGGCGTCGGCCAGCCGCCACGCCAGATCGTGCGAGCGGTCGCCGGGCGGGGCCATTTCGCCGAGGGGGTGCATCGTCGATCCTCCTTGCGCAGTGGGGAATTGCTCAACCAACGGCGGGTCAACCGTCGGGTGTGTCGAACACCTCGCCGGCGCCGAATCCGGATTCGAGCCGGCGCTTGACCGTGGTCAGGAAGCGGGCCGCATCGGCGCCGTCGACGATGCGGTGGTCATAGGTGAGGGCGAGGTAGACCATCGAACGCACGCCGATGGACAGCTCGCCGCTGGCGTCCCGGGCGGGGACGACGCGCTCGACGACGGCCCCGGTCCCGAGGATGCCCGACTGGGGGGCGTTGAGGATCGGGGTGTCGAACAGCGCCCCGCGGCTGCCGGTGTTGGTGATCGTGAACGTTCCGCCGGTGAGGGTGTCGGGTCTGACCGTGCCGGCGCGCACCTGCTCGGCCAGCGCGGCGGTCTGCACAGCGAGGTCGGCGATGCCCCGCCGGTGGGCGTCGCGGACGACCGGGACCATCAACCCCTTCGGGCCGTCGACGGCGATACCGAGGTGCACCCCGTCGGCGTAGGTGATCTCGGTGCACTCGGCGTTCACGGTGGCACCCAGCAGCGGGTGCTCGACGAGGGCCTCGACGGTGGCCTTGGCGAAGAACGGCAGGAACGACAGCTTCACCCCCGTCTGGGCGAGGAATTCACCCTTGGTCGCGCGGCGCAGCCGGTCGATGCCGGTGACGTCGACCTCGACGACCGAGGTCAGCTGCGCCGACGTGCGCAGCGATTCGACCATCCGCGAGGCGATGATCCGGCGGATCCGCGGCAACGGCTGCGACGCAACGCCGGGAAGGGTGGCGGTCACCCGAGGCTCGCTCAACGGTGCTCCGTTCCTCGTGGCCGGCTGGAACCCGGCCTGAGCAGAATGTTCCGTAGAGCGCACCACGGCTTCGCATTACCCGCAAGCACCGGTGTGAGCGGTACGCATTATGCGCATCGGGATGGGGTCGAATGCCCGCGCGGCCGATCAGATTGCCCAGTCCGGGCGAACGCGCCCCCACGACCACGCGCCACCCACGACCACGCGCCACCCAGGACCACGCGCCACCCAGGACCACGCGAAGGTCACCCGGGAGCACGACACAGCCGCGGACCGTTACCGGTCCGCGGCTGGAAGCGCTGGTTCAGGCAGCGGGGTCCGGCCCGACCCGGCCGCGAGCAGCGGATCCGGGAGCCGGAACCTACGAGCTAGCCGCGTGAGACCTTGCCGGCCTTCAGGCACGACGTGCAGACGTTCAGGCGCTGCTTGTTGCCGCCCGGGCGCGTCACCGCGCGCACGGACTGGATGTTGGGATTCCACCGACGGCTGGTCCGGCGATGGGAGTGTGACACCGACTTGCCGAAGCCGGGGCCCTTCCCGCAGATATCGCACACGGCAGCCATATGTAGAACTCCTCGATCAGCTTGGGGGTCTGGGCTCTCCGGCCGCACCCGTGGGGGCGGTGTGACCCGACAACCGCATCAGAATACCGGCCACACCGGGGAACGCCAAAACGGTCGCCGAGCTCATCGGCCACGCCTCTGCACAGCCGCGCCCGTTGACCCGGGCGATGTCGGCACCAGTGGCTAGGCTGGCGCCGACGGCGGCACGCGTTGGGAGGTGGGAATGTCGGCACGGCGCCTCGACGCGGCCGCCTTGCGACGTTGGGCGCACAGCGCCGTCGCCGACCTCATCAGCCACACCGACGAGATCAACCGCCTCAACGTCTTCCCGGTCGCCGACGCCGACACCGGCACGAACATGCTGTTCACGATGCGGGCCGCCTGGGCGGCCGCCGATGCGGGCACGACCACCGACGTCGCGGCGGTCACCGCCGCGATGGCCGACGGGGCGCTGCGCGGGGCGCGCGGCAACTCGGGGGTGATCCTGTCCCAGATCTTCCGCGGCATCGCCGAGGTGACGGCCTCGGTGGCCGCCGACCGCGGCGGCGGGCTGTCCGACATCGACGCCGCCGTGTTCGGCGCCGGACTGCGGCACGCCGGCGCCCTGGTGGTGACATCGGTCGGCGAGGCCATCCCCGGCACCATCCTGACGGTGCTGCAGGCCGCCGCCACCGCGGCCGAGCAGGCCGCCTCCGACGGTGCCGACGCGGCCGACGCCGTCACCGCCGGCGCGCACGCTGCCGCCGCCGCGCTGGACCGCACCCCGTCCCAGCTCGAGGTGCTGGCCCGGGCGGGCGTCGTCGACGCGGGCGGGCGGGGCCTGCTGGTGCTGCTGGACGCGTTGAGCGCCACACTGACCGGGCAGAGCGTGCCGCGCAGCGCCTACCTGCCCGCCCAGGACGGCGCACCGCCGCTGCCGCCCGCGACGTCGACGCCCCGGTTCGAGGTGATGTACCTGCTCGCCGACTGCGCCGCCGGTGACGTCGAGACGCTGCGTGCCCGGCTGGAGCAACTGGGCGATTCGGTCGCGATCGCCGCATCCGGGCCGCAGGACGAGCCAGGCCGGTTCTCGGTGCACGTCCACGCCGACGACGCCGGCGCCGCCGTCGAGGCCGGCCTGGCCGTCGGGCGGCCCAGCCGCATCCAGATCACCTCGCTGGTCGGCGACACGCACCGGCACCCGGCCGCCGGGTGGAGCCGCGCCCGCGCGGTGCTCGCCGTGGTCGACGGCGACGGTGCCGAAGCGCTGTTCACCGGGGAGGGCACCGCGGTGCTGCGCCGGGACGCCGACGAGGCGATCAGCGCCCAGCAGCTGCTGGCAGCGCTACTGAAGACCGGCGCCGGCCAGGTCATGGTGCTGCCCAACGGCTACGTCGCGGCCGAGGAGCTGGTGGCCGGCTGCACGGCCGCCGCCGACTGGGGCATCGACGTGGTGCCGGTGCCGGCGGCCTCGATGGTGCAGGGACTGGCCGCCGTCGCCGTGCACGATCCACAGCGCCCCGCCGTCGACGACGGCTACGCGATGGCCAGGGCCGCCGCCGGGGCGCGGCACGGGTCGGTGCGGGTGGCCGCCGAGGAGGCACTCACCTGGGCGGGTACCTGCAAACCCGGCGACGGGCTCGGCATCGCCGGTGACGAGGTGGTGATCGTCGGGCCGGATCTGCTGGCCGCGGGTGCCGGCCTCATCGACGTGCTGCTGGCCGCCGGCGGGGAACTGGTCACCGTGCTGACCGGCGCCGGGGTCGACGCCCCGGTGGGGGAGGCGCTCATCGCCCATGTGCACCGGCGCCACCTCGGCGCCGAGATCGTCACCTACCACTGCGGCCACAGCGGCGATGCGCTGCTGATCGGGGTGGAGTGAGCATGGTCGCACTCGAAGACCGCCTGGACATGGTGCTCGGCAAGCCGACGGCGACCAAGCTGGCCGACGAGCTCGGTTACCACACCGTCGGCGAGCTGATCCGGCACTACCCCCGCCGCTACAGCGACGGCATGACCGTGCACAACGACGGCGAGGAACAGGACCTCGAAGACGGCAGGCACGTCACCCTGGTCGGCGTCATCACCAAGATCCAGTCCGGTGCGATGAAACCGGTCCGCGGCAAGAACAATCGGATGCGGTACCCGAAGTGGGTGCGGATGACGCTGGGCGATCACCGGCCCCCGGTGACGGCGGCCTTCTTCCACGCGGCGTGGATGATCGGCAAGATCGACGTCGGTACCCGGATCATGCTGTCGGGGGAGGTCAAGCACTTCCGGGGCAACATGGAGCTGGTGCATCCGGCCTTCCTGGTGCTGGATTCGCAGCAATTCGACATCGGCACCAGGTCGATGCGGATGATCGCGAAGGCATCCGGAGCCGACGGCCAGGAGCTGCTGTCCGAGTTCGAGAAGCCGTTCTTCCCGATCTACCCGGCCACCTCGAGGCTGCAGACCTGGGACATCTACCGGTGCATCCACCAGGTGCTCGACGTGCTCGACCCCATCGCTGATCCGTTGCCGAAATCGTTTGTCCGCGAACATCATCTGATGACCGAGGACGAGGCGGTGCGGGCGGTGCACCTCGCCGACAGCGACCGGGAGCGCACCCGCGCCACCGAACGGCTGACCTTCGACGAAGCCATCGGGCTGCAGTGGGGGCTGGTGGAGCGCAGGCACAGCGTGCTGAGCGAGGCCGGACCGCCGGCGCCGCCGCGTGCGGACGGGTTGGCTACCGCGATGGCGGCGCAGTTGCCGTTCGAGCTGACCGCGGGGCAGCGCGACGTCCTCGAGGTGATCACCGGGGAGCTCGCCGCGCCGCGGCCGATGAACCGCATGCTGCAGGGCGAAGTCGGGTCGGGCAAGACGGTGGTGGCGCTGCTGGCGATGCTGCAGATGCACGACGCCGGCTACCAGTGCGCGCTGCTGGCCCCCACCGAAGTCCTTGCCGCTCAACATGTGCACTCGATGCGGGCGATGCTGGGACCACTGGGCAACGCCGGTGAGTTCGGTGCCGACGACAACGCCACCAAGGTGACGCTGCTGACCGGGTCGATGACGGCACCGCAGAAGCGGGCCGCGCGCGCCGAGGTGGCTTCCGGCGAGGCCGGCATCGTCGTCGGCACCCACGCACTGCTGCAGGACACCGTGCAGTTCCACCGGCTCGGCATGGTCGTGGTCGACGAGCAGCACCGGTTCGGGGTCGAACAGCGAGACCGCTTGCGCGCCAAGGCTCCCGAGGGGATCACCCCGCACCTGCTGGTGATGACGGCCACGCCGATCCCCAGGACGGTCGCGCTGGCGGTCTACGGCGACCTCGAGATCTCCACGCTGCGGGAGCTGCCCCGCGGGCGGCAGCCGATCACCACCAACACGATCTTCGTCGGCGAGCGGCCCCGGTGGCTGCACCGGGCGTTCGAGCGCATCGCCGAGGAGGTGCGGGCGGGCCGGCAAGCCTACGTGGTGGCCTCGCGCATCGACGAGGACCACCCGCCGGCCAAGAAGGGCTCGAAGAAGCAGGAAGACTCCGACAAGGCGGAGGACCCCGACAAGGAGGAGGGCGAGGGTCCGCCGCCGATCACCGTCCTGGCCCTGATGGAGCAGCTGCAGGGGGAGGGGCCGCTGTCCGATATGCGTCTCGGCCTGATGCACGGCCGGCTGCCCAGCGACGAGAAGGACGCCGTGATGGCGGCGTTCCGGGGCGGCAAGATCGACGTCCTGGTGTGCACCACGGTGATCGAGGTCGGTGTCGACGTGCCCAACGCCACCGTGATGCTGGTGATGGACGCCGACCGGTTCGGCATCAGCCAGCTGCACCAGCTACGCGGCCGGATCGGCCGCGGCACTCACCCCAGCCTGTGCCTGCTGGCGACCTGGCGGCCGGAGAAGTCCAAGGCGGGAAAGCGGCTGAAGGCGGTGGCGAGCACGCTGGACGGGTTCGAGCTGGCCGATCTCGACCTGCGCGAGCGCCGCGAAGGTGACGTGCTGGGGCACAACCAATCCGGCCGGGCCATCGCGCTGCGCTTCCTGTCACTGTCCAAGCACTACGACATCATCCGCGCAGCGCGGGAGCTCTGCGAGGCGGTGTACGCCACCGACCCGCAGGACCCGGGGATGGCGGTGTTGGCCGAGCCGTTCACCGCCACCGACCAGGTCGTCTACCTCGAGAAGTCGTGACCGGGTGAACAGGGCACGCGCGCTCTGGCTGGCGCTGGCGGCGGTGTTGGCGGTGCTGGTGGCTTTCCAGGCCGTCGAATCCCGCGGTGACCGGCGCGAGGCGTTCGTCGCCGACGCCGACGTCCCGACCGTCGCGCCCGGCGCCGACGTCCTCGCCGGGGTGGCCGTGCTGCCCGGGCGCATCCGCGGCAACGACTACCGCCGGGCCGCGTTCGGCGACTCCTGGTCCGACGACACCGACGCGCCGGGCGGGCACAACGGGTGCGACACCCGCAACGACATCCTCGACCGCGATCTGGTGGACAAGACCTACGTCGCGATCACCCGGTGCCCCACCGCCGTCGCGACCGGGATGCTGCGCGATCCGTACACCAACGCCACCGTCCCGTTCACCCGCGGCAACCAGACCGGTGCCGACGTCCAGATCGACCACCTCGTGCCGCTGGCCTACGCATGGGATCAGGGCGCCCGGTCCTGGACCGACGAGATGCGGCTGCGGTTCGCCAACGATCCGGCGAATCTCCTTGCCGTGCAAGGCCAGGCGAACCAGGACAAGGGGGACAAGGAGCCGGCGCTGTGGATGCCCCCGAACGCGGCGTTCCACTGTCAGTACGCGATGCAGTTCATCGCGGTGCTGCGCGGCTACGGGCTGCCGGTGGACGCGCCCTCGGTGCCGGTGTTGCGGCAGGCTGCCGAGAGCTGCCCGCACGGCTGAAGACTCAGGGCAGGCCGAGGACCGCCGCGCCGTAGTACAGGGTGGCGGTGTTGAGCCGGGTCGGGTGCGCTGTCAGCATCTGCCCGACGAAGTCGGCGGCGCTGGGGCCCCCGGCGAGCAGCCGGTCGGCCTGCTCGAGGTAGGCGATCGTGTCGGACAGGACGCGGGCGTCATCGGGTGCGTCCGCGCGCCGGTGCGCGGTCACGACGGTCGTCGGCTGCAGCGCCCGCACGCCGCGCAGGGTGTCGATCCACGCGCGCCGCTTGTCGTGATCGGTTTCCATCAGTGCGCAGTGCACGTCGTTGTAGGCGATGTCACCGACGATGACCGCCCCGAGGCCGGGCAGGTGCAGGTACGACGAATCGGCGTGGTCGGACTGGCCGGCCGTCACGACGATCACGTCGTGGCCCTCGAGGTCCAGCCGGTCGGTGTGCAGGACCTCCGGCAGTGCGACGGTGGAGGCGATCTCGTCGACGAACATCGCCGAGTACCGGGTCCGCTCGGCCCCCGAGCGGATCTCGTCGTCGATGTGCCGCACCGTCGGAGCCGTCGCCACCACCCGCGCGTCCGGGAACCGGTCGAGAAGCGTTGCCGCACCGAGGTAGTGGTCGAGGTGGGCGTGGGTGATGAAGATCGTGGTGAGCACGGTGCCGGTGGCCTCGATCCAGTCCGCCAGCTCTCTGGAATCCGCCTGCGCCGGCAGCGTGTCCACCAGGATGGCCTCGCGCTCACCGGTGATCAGCGTCACCGACGTCGGCGGCCACGTCCACCCGTCGGCCGGGGCGGGGACGTCGAGGTGCGGGTCGAGCCGGCGCGGCGGCGCCGAGAAGGTCTGCAGATGCACGCGGGGTGTTCCTCTCGGCGACGCTTCAAGCGTTCTTGACCTCGGAGTCTAAAACTAGGAACCGCCGTAGCGCAACGGTTCCCGCCGTCGGGGAGGTCAGAGCAGCGCGAGGGTGGCGTCCACCGCCCGCACGAGGCGCTCCGGGCCGGGTTCCACGCGCGCCAGCACGTGCAGACCGGTCGCCGCGGTCAACAGCATGCTGGCCGTCGCCGCCGGGTCGAGGCCGGGCCGGATCTCACCGTCGCGTTGCCCCCGCTCGATCAACCCGCGGAACGCGGATTCGGTGCGGGTGAAGAAGTCCAGCACCCGGGCGGTGACGTCGTCGTCGACCCGGCCGAACTCAACGGCACTGTTGGTGGCGAAGCAGCCGCGGCGATCCGGCCGCTCCAGATCGGTCTCCACCAGGTACTGCAACGCCCGGCGCAGGACCTCCTTGGCGGGCCCGGGATCGTCGAGCATCGCGCCCACCGCCTGCACCCTGGTATCGAGGTAGCGCGCCAGCGCGAGGTCGTACAGCTGGCGCTTGCCGCCGAAGGCGTGGTACATGCTGCCCTTGCCGATCTGCAGGCGGGCGGCCAGCTGCTGGGGTGTGGTGGCGCCGTAGCCCTGGCCCCAGAAGACCTCCATGGCCCGATCGACCGCCACGGCTGGATCGAATTCCTTCGGCCGTCCCACGCCGGCGATCTTAACCGGGCCGCCTCAGGCGATGCCGAAATCCTTGATCTTGCGGTAGATCGTGGCGCGGGAGAGTCCCAGCGATTCCGCGGCGTCCAACTTGTTCCCGTTGTTCTCGGCCAGGCTGCGCACGATCGCGTCGCGCTCCATCGCCTCGAGCTGGGTCAGTTTGCGCCGGGTCAGCGAGCGGCACTCGGCGGGCAGCTTATCGATGCCGATGACACCAGAGCGCTGCCGATTGACGGTCTCGGCCAACACATTTCGCAGCTGCGCGATGTTGCCTGGCCACGGCAGCTTGTTGAGCTGGCGCATGGCCTCGCTGCTCATCTTCGCCTCCCCGCGCGTGAGCTCGTTGAGCAGCATCGGCACCAGATCCTCCAGGTCCTCGATGCGGTGCCGCAGCGCAGGCACGGTCACGGTGTGGGTGAAGAACGGCAGGGCCAGCATGTTCACCAGCGGCGAGTTGCGTTCCGGGTTGGTGGTCGCGGCGACCCAGCCGCGGCCGGCCCGGCTCTGCATCACCGCGGCCAGCGGCTCTAGCGTGTCGTCGGGCAGCTCGTCGATGTTGGCGACGATGACCGCGAAGTCGGTGCCGTCGGTCTCGGCCTCGAAGTCGGCGACGAATTCGTCTGCCGAGCCGTATGTTTCGTACCGCAGGACGCGCACCGTGCGTTCCGGCGTGACGAACTGGGCCACCGCCTGGCCCAGCCGGGTGCGGCCCGAGCCGTGTTCGCCCTCGATGACGACCCACTCCCGGTCGCGATAGCAGCGTTCGACCTGCTGGCAGCTGCGCCGGAACGAACTGCTGCGCCCGGCCAGCCGCGGGATGGTGTGTGCGGCCCGGCTGGGGGCGCGGTCGCTGACGTGCAGCGAGACGTGGAACACCACGCTGTCGCTGCGGACCCCGACGGCGATGCGGTCGGCCGCGGTGATCTTCACCGACGTGCTGGAGGGCAGCGCGGCGACCGTCGTCGTCGAGAACGACGACCGCGCCATCTCGGTGACGTGGTCGACCAGGGCGAGCTGATCGGCGGCATCGAGCGCCTGGCGCAGGAAGGAGTTCATCAGGACGACCTCGCCACCGATGGCCAGCACGCCGGCCGGGTAGCGCCGGCTCTGCTTGAGGTAGGCGTCCAGCAGCGCGGTCTCGGTCGCGTTGTTCATCGCGCGGATACGGTCCTCGATCTGCGCCCCAGCGCTTTTCGCCAGCACGAACAGCAGCGGATCGGCGTTGTGCGCCCAGCACGTCAGGTCGATCACCCCCAGCACGCGGCGGGTGACCGGCTCGCGGATCGGCGAGCCCGCGCAGGCCAGCCGCCCCAGCGTGCCGACGTAGTGTTCGCTGCCCCGGATGAACGCGGGCTGCCCGGTCTCCAGCGCGGTGCCGATCCCGTTGGTGCCGGCGAACTCCTCGGCATAGCTGTAGCCCCGGGCCAGCCGGACGTCGTCGAGCTTGCGTTCGATGCTGGAGTCGGGCGCGATCCGGTCCAGGACCAGGCCGTCGGCCGAGGTGAGTACCACGCTGACCGCCTGCGAGGACAGGTCCTCGGCCAGCCGGCGCAGCACCGGTGCGGCGGCGTGGGTGAGGGGAGTGTCGGTGTCGGGCTCGCGCAGGTACGGCAGGTCGACCCGGTCCGGGTGGATGTGCAGGTCGCGGGAGCGCTGCCACGAGTTGAGCACGGCGGGAGCGACGGCGTCCGGACTCAGCGCACCATCGGCGAGGAACTGCTCCCTCGCCCGCCTGGTCTCGACTGCTGCGTCGGCATCTTTGGCCATAGGTGGGGCTGCCCCTCGGTCCGCAACGGCTGCAAAGAGCCTAAACACCGGCGCCGGGCGCGGTGTCTCAATTTGAGAATCCGCCCCGGTCCGGGCGGGGCCCCTCGGACCGGGACGCCGATGTGATCTTCGTCTCAGACTGAGACGGGTGCGAGTCACCACACACGGTTACATCGGGTTCGCATCCGACGAGTCCGGCGGATGAGTGGCCCATCTATCAGGAGGCTCGAGTTGAGCAGGCAAAGCCTGACCAAGGCACACGCAAAGATCAGTGAACTGACCTGGGAACCCACGTTCGCCACCCCCGCGACCCGGTTCGGCACCGACTACACGTTCGAGAAGGCACCCAAGAAGGATCCGCTCAAGCAGATCATGCGGTCTTACTTCCCGATGGAGGAGGAGAAGGACAACCGGGTGTACGGCGCCATGGACGGTGCCATCCGCGGCAACATGTTCCGCCAGGTGCAGCAGCGCTGGCTGGAATGGCAGAAGTTGTTCCTGTCGATCATCCCGTTCCCCGAGATCTCCGCGGCCCGCGCGATGCCGATGGCCATCGACGCGGTACCCAACCCCGAGATCCACAACGGGCTGGCGGTCCAGATGATCGACGAGGTTCGCCATTCCACCATCCAGATGAACCTCAAGAAGCTCTACATGAACAACTACATCGACCCGGCCGGGTTCGACATGACCGAGAAGGCGTTCGCCAACAACTACGCGGGCACCATCGGCCGGCAGTTCGGTGAGGGCTTCATCACCGGCGACGCGATCACCGCGGCCAACATCTATCTCACCGTCGTCGCCGAGACCGCGTTCACCAACACCCTTTTCGTGGCGATGCCCGACGAGGCCGCCGCCAACGGCGACTACCTGCTGCCGACGGTGTTCCACTCGGTGCAGTCCGACGAGTCCCGGCACATCTCCAACGGCTACTCCATCCTGCTGATGGCGCTGGCCGACGAGCGCAACCGGCCGCTGCTCGAACGCGACCTGCGCTACGCGTGGTGGAACAACCATTGCGTCGTCGACGCCGCGATCGGCACCTTCATCGAGTACGGCACCAAGGACCGCCGCACCGACCGGGAGAGCTACGCCGAGATGTGGCGGCGCTGGATCTACGACGACTACTACCGCAGTTACCTTCTGCCGCTGGAGAAGTACGGGTTGACCATTCCGCACGACCTGGTCGAGGAGGCGTGGAAGCGGATCACCGAGAAGGGGTACGTGCACGAGGTCGCCCGGTTCTTCGCCACCGGCTGGCCGGTGAACTACTGGCGCATCGACGCCATGACCGACGCCGACTTCGAATGGTTCGAGAACAAGTACCCCGGCTGGTACTCCAAGTACGGCCGGTGGTGGGAGGACTACAACCGGCTGGCGTACCCGGGCCGCAACAAGCCGATCGCGTTCGAGGAGGTCGGCTACCAGTACCCGCACCGCTGCTGGACGTGCATGGTGCCCGCGCTGATCCGGGAGGACATGGTGGTCGACAAGGTCGACGGACAGTGGCGCACCTACTGCTCGGAGACCTGCCACTGGACCGACGCGGTGGCCTTCCGCGCCGAGTACGAGGGCAGGCCGACGCCGAACATGGGCCGGCTCACCGGTTTCCGTGAGTGGGAGACCCTGCACCACGGCAAGGACCTCGCCGACATCGTCAGCGACCTCGGCTACGTCCGCGACGACGGCAAGACGCTGGTCGGCCAGCCGCACCTGGACCTGGACCCGGCGAAGATGTGGACCCTCGACGACGTCCGCGGCAACACCTTCAACAGCCCCAACGTGCTGCTGAACCAGATGAGCGACGAGGAACGCGAGGCCCACGTCGCGGCCTACCGTGCCGGGGGCGTGCCCGTCTGAGAGCCAGCGGTGGGTGGCACCGGCGACGCGGCGGGAGCGATCCCGCGGCGCGGTGCCACCCACCATCCACCACCCCAGGAGGCCTCCGCGATGGCGGATTCACACAAGATCACGTTCGAGCCCGTCGACCTCGAGATGGACGTCGGCGAGGACGAGAACATCCTCGACGCCGCTTTCCGGCAGGGGATCCACCTCATGCACGGCTGCCGCGAGGGCCGGTGCTCGGCCTGCAAGTCCTATGTCCTCGACGGCGACATCCAGATGGCGAGCTACTCCACCTTCGCCTGCAACGACTCCGAGGTCGACGAGGGCTACGTGCTGTTGTGCCGCTCGCACGCGTTCAGCGACTGCACCATCGAGCTGCTGAACTTCGACGAGGACGAACTGCTCGGCGGGATCCCGATCCAGGACGTGCGCACCGAGGTGCTGGCCGTCGAGCCCAAGACCCGCGACATCGTGTCGCTGCGCCTGAAACCGGTGGAGCCGGGCAAGTTCGACTTCAAACCCGGCCAGTACGCCGATCTGCACATCCCGGGCACCGACGAGCACCGGTCGTTCTCGATGGCCACCACGCCGACGTCGGGCGAACAGATCGAGTTCTTGATCAAGAAGTACCCCAACGGCAAGTTCTCCGCGCTGCTCGACGGCGGCATCGGGGTCGGCGACACCCTCGCGCTGACCGGGCCCTACGGGTCGTTCACGCTCAAGGACGGTCACGTGCTGCCGGTGGTGTGCATCGGCGGCGGCGCCGGGATGGCACCCATCCTGTCGCTGCTGCGGCACATGAACGAGACCGCCAACTCCCGGCCCGTCCGGTTCTACTACGGCGCCCGCACCGCGGCGGACCTGCTCTACCTCGACGAGATCGCAGAACTGGGGCGGGGATTGACCGACTTCGAGTTCGTCGTGTGCCTGTCGGAATCCGGCGGCGAGCTCCCCGACAGCCTCGGCGTCACCGTCGAAGAGGGCATGGTCACCGACGTCGTCGCCCGGCACGAGGCGGCCATCGCCAAGACCGAGGTGTACCTGTGCGGCCCGCCGCCCATGGTCGACGCGGCACTGGCGTTCCTCGACGAGGGCGCCGTGCCCAAGGACCAGGTGTTCTACGACAGCTTCACCAGCCCGCTGTTCGACTAGCCGACCACCAAACGCGTCGCAGCCCAACCTGAGAGGAACTACCCGATGTCCACCACCGAAAAGCCAAGGGAACGCAGCTTCCCGAAGATCGAGTTCACCGATTCCGAGGCCGGCGCCCGCGAGTTCCCGAGCTCGCGCAGCCGCAGCTACTCGTACTTCAAGCCGGCCAAGCTGCGCGCCACGATGTACGAGGACGTCACCGTCGACGTCCAGCCCGACCCCGATCGGCACCTCACCCAGGGCTGGATCTACGGCTTCGGCAACGGCCCCGGCGGCTACCCGCAGGACTGGACCGCGGCGAAGTCCAGCAACTGGCACGCCTTCCTGGACCCGAACGAGGAATGGAACCAGACCATCTACCGCAACAACGCCGCGGTGGTGCGTCAGGTGGAGCTGTGCCTGCAGAACGCCAAGCGGGCCCGCGCCTACGACGGTTGGAACTCGGCGTGGCTGACCTTCATCGAGCGCCACCTCGGCGCTTGGATGCACGCCGAGAACGGTCTGGCGCTACACGTGTTCACCTCCATCCAGCGCTCCGGGCCCACCAACATGATCAACACCGCAGTGGCGGTCAACGCCGCGCACAAGATGCGCTTCGCCCAGGACCTCGCGCTGTTCAACCTCGACCTGGCAGAGGCCACGGGCGCAACCGGGGCCTTTGATGGCAGCGCGCACCGCGACGTCTGGCAACACGCCCCGGAGTGGCAGCCCACCCGCCAGGTCGTGGAACAGCTGACCGCGGTGGGGGATTGGTGCCACCTGCTGTTCGCCGCCAACGTCGTGTTCGAGCAGCTCGTCGGATCGCTGTTCCGCAGTGAACTCGTCATGCAGATCGCCGCGCGCAACGGTGATTACATCACCCCGACCATCGTCGGGACCGGTGAACACGACTACGACCGCGACCTGAACTACACCCGCAACCTGTTCCGGTTGCTGACCCGCGACCCCGAACACGGCGAATCCAACAAGGCGCTGTTCGGGTCGTGGCTCGCGCTGTGGGTGCCGCGGTGCCTGGACGCGGCGCGCGCACTGCAACCGATCTGGTCGACACCGGCCGACAAGGCCGTCACGTTCGCCTCCAGCCTGGACGCCGCGACCGGGAAATTCACCGCCCTGCTACAGGAAATCGATCTCGACATCCCCGAGGAGTTGACCAAATGACCATGCAGTTCGGCTCGGCCACCGAGTTCTCCAACATGTGCGGCGTCACCTTGATGAACACGCCCATCGGCCGCGTCGTGGCCGAGGTCATGGGCGCCAAGGACGGTGTCGAACTCACCGAGTACCCGTCGATGATCCGGGTGGACGGGGTCCAGTCGCTGAGCTTCGACTACGCCGAGCTCTCCGACGCCCTCGGTGAGGAGTTCGACGGTGCCATCTTCGAGGAGATCAGCTCGACGCACTACGGCCGCATGGTGCATCTCGACGACAGGACCGTGCTGTTCGCCAGCCCGGAGGACGCCGCCGAGTACATCGGCTTCGACCTGACCGCCCGGTAGCCGGATGACCGCCGCCGTGCGCGCCACCGAGGCCGACATCCTCGGCGTCCTGGCGACCGTCACCGATCCCGGATACGTGCGGTCGGTCGTCGTCGACGACGTCGGCGTCACCGTCCACCTCCGCCTCCCCGCGGCACTGCGCACATCGACCGGCGCCTACCTGGCGGCCTCGGACGCCCTCGACGCGCTCGAGGACACCGACGGCCTGGGGCAGGTCCGGGTGCTGCTGGACGGGGCCCCGTCCGGTGAGGTGTTCCGCCGCAGGGCGCACACCGCGGCGACCGAGCGCGCCGTCGCGGCACTGCTGCGGGAGACCCCGATGACCGCCGAGCAGATCGGACGCCTGCTGCTGCGGGATCTGCCCGAGGGCAAGGCGAAAACGGCGCTGCTGCGCCGCCGGTTCGCGCTCGGCCTGAGCAACTGCCCCAACAGCAGGGTCCTCGTCGACGGCGTGGTCCCGACCCCTGTTCCCGCTTTCGCGTAAAGGACACGACATGGCCAAAGAACTGCGGTTCAACACCGACGCCCGCGCCCGACTGGAGTACGGCGTCAACGCGCTCGCCGACGCGGTCAAGGTGACGCTGGGCCCCAAGGGACGCAACGCGATCCTGGAGAAGCTCACCGGGCCGCCGACCATCACCAACGACGGCGTCACCATCGCCAGGGAGATCCAGCTGGCCGACCCGTTCGCCAACATGGGTGCCCAGCTGGTCAAAGAGGTCGCGATGAAGACCAACGGGGTGGTCGGCGACGGCACCACGACGGCCACGGTGCTGGCGCAGGCGATGGTCCGCGAAGGGTTGCGTGCGGTCGACGCCGGCGCCAACCCGATGCGGGTGCGCCGCGGCATCGAGCGGACCGTGCCCGTCGTGCTGGACGCGCTGACCCGCCAGGCCGCCCCTGTCGGCGCCGACGACCTGCTGCGCATCGCCACGCTGGCCGCCAGCGACGACGAGACGATCGGGGAGGCGATCAGCCGCGCCGTGGCGCACGTGGGCGAGACCGGTGTGGTGACCACCGAGGAGAGCGACACGCTCGGGTTGTCCGTCGACGTGGTCGACGGCATCGAGTTCGACCACGGCTACATCTCGGCCTATATGGTGACCGACTTCGAGCGGATGTCGGCGGTCGCCGAGCAGCCGGTGATCCTGTTGACCAACAAGAAGATCACCTCCGTGCAGGACATCATGCCGACCGTCGAGGTGGCCAAGCGGGCCGACCGTCCGCTGATCGTGCTGGCCGAGGACGTCGACGGGCCGGCACTGCAATTGCTGGTCGGCGGCAACATGCACAAGACGATGCAGAGCGTGGTGGTGCGTGCGCCCGGCTTCGGGCACCGCCGCCTCGCCGAACTCGAGGACCTCGCGGTCGCGCTGGGCGGCACGGTCATCGCCAACGACACGGGGATCGGGCTGTCGGAGGTCACCCTCGAGCACCTCGGGTCCTGCGATCGCATCACGATCACCGAGAACGGCACCACCATCGTCGGCGGGCACGGCGATCCGGCGCGGGTGGTGCAGCGGGTCGGTCAGCTCGAGGCACAGCGGGAGCGGGCGCGCATCGACGCCGACCGCGACAGCCTCGACCTGCGCATCGCCCGGCTCACCGGACGGGTGGCGGTGATCCGCGTCGGCGGGGCCACCAGCGTCGAACTCAAGGAACGGATGCTGCGGGTCGAGGACGCGCTGGCCGCGACCCGGGCCGCGATGGAGGCCGGCATCGTCGCGGGCGGAGGCACCGCGCTGGCGCAGGCGCACCGCGCGCTGGCCGACCTCGGGTTCGCCGGCGACGAGGCCGTCGGCACCCAGGTGGTGCGCAACGCGTTGGCCGAACCGCTGCGCTGGATCGCCACCAACGCCGGGTTCGAGGGTGACGAGGTGGTCGGCATCGTCGAGGATCTGCCGCTCGGGCACGGCTTCAACGCGCTGACCGGGCGGTACGGGGACATGTTCGACGAGGGCGTCATCGATCCGCTGAAGGTGACGCGGGCGGCGCTCGAGAGCGCGGCTTCCATTGCGGCGCTGTTGATCACGACCGAGACCGCGATCGTCGAACAGGTGATGGTCAACCCCGGGGCGATCATCGCGCCGGGGTTCGGTGACCTCGCCGAGGGCATGGTGCGCCCGTCGAACATCTACTGACCGAACGCCTCGTGAAGGTGCGGCAGGAAGGCCCGCACCGCGGGGCTGGGCGTCGGTGGCCACACGACCGCCAGCGACGCCGGCGCCGGAATTCCGGTGATGACGGCGGCGGACAGCCGGTCGCGGTAGTCGTCGGTCATCGACGCGCTGAGCACGCCGAGGCCGAGGCCGCGCTCGACGAGGTCGGCGACCGTATCGGCGGCGCTGGCCTGCACCGTGATGTCGGGAGTGAACTCCGCTGCGGTGCAGGCGATGTCGAAGGCGGCGCGGATCCCGGTGCCGAGGGGCATCGAGACGATCGGCTCGCCCCGGAGCTGCTGCACCGCGATCCTCTTGCGGCTGGCCAGCCGGTGACCCGGCGGTAGCAGGACGGCCAGGTTCTCCCGCACGATCGTCATCGCGGCCAGCTCCGCCGGGGGTGCGCCCGCGGTGCCGACGAGCGCGACGTCGAGATCGCCGCGGCGGACCGCCTCGATCATGTGGTCGGAGTTGCCTTCCTGTACCGAGATGTCGACGCTGGGATGGTCGCGGTGGAACGTCTCCATCGCGACGAACAACGGGGTGATGGTGCAGCCGATCACCATGCCCGCGCGCAGCCGTCCCCGTACCAGGCCGACCACCTCGTCGACCGCCTCCTGCACCCGGGCGGCCGCGTCCAGGGCCGTCCGCGCCGGGCCCAGCGCCGCCGCACCCGCGGCCGTCAACGTGGCCGTTCGCGCCGAGCGGTCGAACAGCGGGTGCCCCAGCTCGCGTTCGAGTTGCCGGATCTGGGCGCTGATGCCCGACTGGCTGATGTGCACGCGTTGTGCCGCCCGAGTGAAGTTCGCCTCCTCGGCCACCGCCACGAAGTACTCCAGCTGACGCAGTTCCATAACTGTTAATTCTAGTTGTCAGAAGAACCATCTGTTGGACTTCTTGTTGTGGGCGCGGGACAGTGGGGTCAGGAAGTGATATCAGGAGAAAGGAAATGCTGTGACCGAGCGTGAAAAAGCTTATCGTCCCGAGGATCTCACCCGGCTGTTCGTCGAGCGCTGCAACGCCGGCGACGCGCAAGGTGTGGCCGCACTGTACGAGCAGGATGCAGTGATGGCCTATCCGGCGGGCAGCCAGACCGCGGGCCGGGAGGCGATCCAAGCACTGTGGGAGGCGGTGCTGGCCGGCCGGCCGCACTTCGAGCCCGAGGAGCCGCTGCCGACGCTGGTCTGCGGGGATCTCGCGCTGACCTCGACCGCACCCAAGGACGCCGCCGGCGCGCGCGCCCAGGTGGTGCGCAGGCAGGCCGACGGCAGCTGGCTGCGGGTTCTCGATCAACCGGAGTTCACCGCGGTGGCATGACCCCGGTCCGGTTCGGGTAGTCAATGCACTCACCCGAACCGGAAAGGATACCGATGGCTGAGTACACGCTGCCGGAGCTGGACTACGACTACGGCGCGCTCGAGCCCCACATCTCGGGCCAGATCAACGAGGTGCACCACGCCAAACACCATGCGACGTACGTCAAGGGCGCCAATGACGCGCTCGCCAAGCTGGCCGAGGCGCGGGCCGACGACGACCACGGCGCGATCTTCCTCAACGAGAAGAACCTGGCCTTCCACCTCGGCGGCCATGTCAACCACACCATCTGGTGGAAGAACCTCTCACCCGACGGCGGCGACAAGCCGACCGGTGAACTCGCCTCGGCGATCGACGAGCACTTCGGCTCCTTCGACAAGTTCCGCGGGCAGTTCGCCGCGGCCGCCAACGGACTGCAGGGCTCGGGGTGGGCCGTGCTGGGCTACGACCCGCTGGGGCAACGCCTGTTGACGTTCCAGCTCTACGACCAGCAGGCCAACGTGCCGCTGGGCATCGTGCCGCTGCTGCAGGTCGACATGTGGGAACACGCGTACTACCTGCAGTACAAGAACGTCAAAGCCGACTACGTCAAGGCGTTCTGGAACGTCGTCAACTGGGCCGGCGTGCAGGACCGCTTCAGCGTGGCCACGGCTTAGCTCACCCCTCCAACAGCGGGGCCCCCAGGTAGCTGCCGCCGGCGGCCCCGGGCAGCACCGCGAACGTGGCCGATCCGATGGTCGTGATCCACGCGTTGAGCGCGTCGGCCTCGGCCAGGCGGTGCTGCACGGGGACGAACTGACGACCCGGATCCCGTTGGTAAGCAACGAAGATGAGCCCGCTGTCGGTGGTCTGGCCGGCGGCGGGTGGATCGTCGTAGTTGTATCCGCGGCGCAGGAACCGTTCGTCGGCGTTGCGGTGCCGGGCCAACGCGATGTGCGCATTGGGCGGGATGACCGGTATCCCGCCTTCGGCGGCGGCGAAATCGGGATCGTCGTGCTCGCGGGTCCCGGTCAGCGGTGCACCGGTGTCGAGCCTGCGCCCGACGGTCAACTCCTTGCTGGTGCGGTCGAGCTCGTCCCAGCTGTCCAGCTCGGCGTGGATGCGGCGCAGGACGGCGACGGTGCCGCCGGCGAACCATGGCTGATCGGTACCATCGTCCCAGACGTAGCGGTCGAGCTCGGCGGGTTCGCCCAGGTTGACGGTGCCGTCGACCTGTCCCATCAGGTTGCGCATCGTGCCACCGGACGCGTCGGCGCCGTGGGCGCTGCGGAACCCGGGTTGTCGCCAGCGCTGCGTAGCCAGGGTGCGGACGTTCTTGAGCAGCACCCGCGAGGCGTGCGCGACGACCATCGGGTCGTCGGCGCAGATCTGCAGCAGCAGATCCCCGCCGCACCAGCGTGGTTCGAGTCGGTCAGTCGTGAATTCCGGCAGGGCGGCGACGGTCGCCGGCCGCCGGTGCGGCAAGCCGATCCGGTCGAAGACGCCGGGGCCGAGGCCGACGGTGATCGTCAGCCGGGCCGGCCGGTGGGCCAGCTCGGGCTCGGTGTCGGCCAGTGCGGGGATGCCCTGGGTGAGGCGCTGCGCATCGGAACTCACCAGTTTCAGCGTCGCGGTCAATGTGTCGCGGGGGCTGCGGTGCGCGGTGGGCGACAGGTCCAGGGCGATGAACAGGGCATGGGCCTGCGGCGTGGTGGCGACCCCGCTTTGGTGCCTGCCGTGGAAGGGTTCCGAATGGCTGCCGAAACCGTCGGCTGCACTCGATGATTCGGGCGCTGCGCACTGGGTCAGCGCGGCACTGGCCGCCAGGGCGGCGGCGCCTCCGGTGAGGAGACGCCGCCGGTTGACCCGTAGGTGGGGTCGGTCAGCCATGGTCGTGGCCGCCGGGCCGGTATTCTTCGTTGCCGCCGGCGAAGTCGCGGACCTGGGCGGTGATCGGCAGCGTCGACCCGTCGTCGAACGTCACCGTCACCGACACATCGGTCCCGGGCTGCAGCGTTTCCTTCAGGTCCATCAGCATCAGGTGATCACCCCCGGGGACCAGTTGGTGGCTGCCGTCGGCCGGAACGGTGATGCCCCCGGCTTTGGGTTGCATCGTCTTGGTGCCGCTGGCGTCGGGTACCACCTCGTGGAGCTCGACGCGACCGGCGACCGGTGAAGTCCCGGAGACGATATGGGCGTCGTGATGGCCGTCGTTGACGAAGGTGCCGAACACCGCGGCCATGCCCATGTGGCCGGTGCTGGCCCACGGTTCCTCGAACGTCACTGCGGGTTGGTGGTCGTGTTCGGGCTCGGGTGCGGTGCATGCGGAGGTGAGGGCGACCGCGAGGACGAGAACGGGGACGAGCCGTCTAGACATGGGAAACTCCTTTGGTGGCAGAGGATTTGGATCGACGGTGCTTGACGGCGCCGATGGTCAGGTCGACGGCGACGAAGGCGGCCAGGGTGAGCCCGAACAGCGGCAGGAACCAGCCGACGGCGACGGCGGTGAGGGTGAGCGCGCCGATCACGGGTGGCGAGAGTCGCCGGAGCGCGCCGCGGGAGGGTGGCCGCCCGAGGGTCCACCGGGCGCCTCGGGTCGGCCTTCGCTGCCACCACATCCGGTAGCCGGCCACGATGACCGCCAGCAGTCCGAGCGCGACGGTGAGCAGCAGCAGCTGGTTGAGCAGCCCGAACAGGAAGCCCATGTGCGCGCGGATGCCCCAGTCGGCGAGCTTGGCCATGGTCGAGTAGTCCCGCCAGTAGTCGATCTCGCCGACCACCGCGGTGGTGGCGGGGTCGATGGCGACGGCGTTGGTGGTCCACCGGTAGGCCTTGTCGATCTCGGTGACGGTCAGGGCGTGACCGGCTTCGGCGGGCAGGGAGATCTCGGCGGGCAGATGAACCCCGGCGTGCGCCGCGGTGGCGAGCACGGCGGCGTAGTCGATCGAGGCCGGGTCGATCGCGGTGTGATCGGTGCCCTCGAGGTGGGCCGCGGAATGGTGGTCGTTCAGTTGGGGCCGTTGCCATCCGAGTGCGGTCCGGATGTCACCGATGCGTGCGCCGGCGTAGGTCGACCAGGTGATGCCGGTGGCGGACAGGAAAAGCAGGCCGATCAGCAGCCACACCCCGGTCGCGCCATGCCAATTGAGGGTGCGCAGGCGCCCTTTCGCGCTGCGGTCGACGGTGAGGACGCGGCCGGTGCGGCCGCGGCGGCGATCCCGGACGGCCTTACCCAGCCACAGGTACAGGCCACCGAGGGCGACTACCCAGAGCCAGGAGGCGGCGATCTCGCTGTAGAGCCGTCCCGGCTCGCCGAGGTGCAGGTGACGATGCAGGCCGTCGAGCCAGGTGCTCACCGGCAGGGCGCCGAACCATGTCGGCTCGTCCCCGAGTACACGGCCGGTGTAGGGGTCGACGAACACCGCCCGTGACAGCTCCTCATCGAGGGTGGGGTCGGCGACGTAGATCCGGGTCGATTCGGTAGGGGAGTTCGGCGGCCGCAGGCCGGATACGGCCAGGTGTGGGAAAACGGTCTGCGCCGCGCTCACCTGCGCGGCGAGAGGCAAGGGCTGGCCGCGCTCGGGGACGAACAGGATGTCGTCGTAGACGAGGCGTTCCAGCGTCGGTGCCAGCGCGTAGAGCGCGCCGGAGACGGCGGCGACGATGAGGAACGGCGCGATGAGTATTCCGGCGTAGAAGTGCAGACGCGCGACGACGGGCCGGGCGGTGCGGGCTGGTGGGGGATCGGAGGTGTGGTCGGCAAGGGTCATGAGATCAGGGCCTTTACGGGACGGCTTGTCATAAGGGGCATCGCCAGCGGTCGCGCGAAGGCGCTCTCCGGGAGGTCATCGCGCACAAGGCGTTGCGCGGTTTGCGACATCACGCATTCAGCAGGGATGGCGATGCGAGGCGCCGTCGGTGCGCGACGGCATGCACACGGCACCGCAGCGTGGCGCTACGGGCCGATGAGGTGAAGTGGAGAGACCGCTATGCGGTGGCGGGCCGCCGAGGTGGGGCTCGCATGCCGAGGCCCGTGACCAAGACGGGTTGAACGACAACGATCTTCGTCGAACAGCGAACGGCGCGGGCGGCCGGACGGGCGCCGCGGAGCGAAAAGAGGCGCAGCCAGCACAGGACCGACGCGCAGACGACGTACAGGTATTCCACGGCGGCGATGGCCGTACCCAGGACGATCGCCGCCCCGATGTGGAAGGCCGCCATGGTGGGGCCGGGAAGGAGTCCGGAACCGCTGTGGTGGTGGCCGCCGGCGAGCGCGAGGGCGACATGTCCGATGAGCTGCGCGGCGCAGAGCGCCGCCGTGGTCGACAGCCACGGCGTGGTCCGACCCGCGAGCTGCACGCTGCCGAAAAGCGTTCCTATCGTGGCGCATAACAGCGCCGTGATCACCAGCGCCCCGCCCCGCGGAAGACTGCCACCCGCTGCGGCGTGGGCGCAGGCCGTCACGACCGCCGATGATGTGCCGACCAGGACGCCACGCATCCAGCGCGCACGTGTCCTCGGCGTCTGCACAGGTGCACCCTACCGCCAGGGCTACTACGAGGCCTAGTAGGGCTGGGCCACGTGGCCGAGCTGGCGGACTGGCCGCCCCCGCCCTGGCCGCGGGGAGGCCCCACCGCAACGACCGCACCTACCAGCAGACCGTCACCGGCCAGGTCTACTACGTCGACGTCCGCTGAACCCCACCACCAAAGGCGGCACCCCACAACGGGGTGCCGCTTTTTCGGCTCTCGATGGACCTAGGTACCGGTGTAGGTCTCCGGGTCGGGACGGAATCGGGTGCCGTCATCGAGGCCGTTGAGCGTGTCCACCTGCTCCTCGGTCAGCTCGAAACCGAAGACGTCGAGGTTGGATCGGATCCGCTCCGGTGACGAGGACCGGGGGATGACGACGTTGCCGAGCTGCAGGCTCCAGCGGATCAGCACCTGCGCCGGGGTCTTGCCGACGGCGTCGGCGATGCCGGTGACCGTCGGGTTGCTCAACAGGTTGCCGACCCCCAGCGGGCCGTAGGCCTCGGTGACGATGCCGTACCCGGCGTTGGTGGCGCGCAGCTCGGCCTGGTTGAGCAGCGGGTGCAACTCGATCTGGTTGACCGCGGGGGTGAAGAACGACAGCGAGATGATGTCGTCGAGGTGCGCCGCGTGGAAGTTGCAGACCCCGATCGACCGTGCCTCGCCGAGCTCCTTGACCTTCATCAGGCCGCCCCAGCTGTCGACGAACTTGCCCTGCTCGCCGGCCGGCCAGTGGATCAGGTACAGGTCCACGTAGTCCAGGCCGAGCCGCTGCAGGCTCGCCTTGATCGCGTCCTGGGAGGACTGGAAGCCCTGGTCGGAGGTGGCCAACTTGGTGGTGACGAACAACTCTTCGCGGGGCACCCCCGACTTGGCGATCGCGGCGCCGACCGCCGCTTCGTTGCCGTACGCGGCCGCGGTGTCGATCAGCCGGTAGCCGGCCTCGAGCGCTGTGAGGACCGCGACCTCGGTCTCGGCGTCCGACAACTCGCCCACACCGAGGCCGATGACCGGCATGATGTTGTCGTCGTTGAGCGTGACGGTGGGGATCGCTGCCGCCGAGGTCATGTCACCTACTTTGCTGAAGTGGAATGCTCGTTCATCGGCACCCATCGAGTTCGCGGGACGCCGACTTCGCCGATGACTATATTGCCGCGTCGGTAAGGCGCCTAATCGCTGCCCAACCGGAGTTTCGCGGGTCTGACCGGCGGTAGGGTCGGCTCCGGACGATGGAGCACATATGACGAACAGTGTAACGACGCACGATCCCGAGCCGACGGCCGTCGTGGCCCCGCCGGTGCGCCGCGTGGTCCGGCGCCGAGATGTAGTGGCCAACAAGCTCGCCGGAGTGACACTTCGGGCCCTGCCGCACATCCCGGATCCCGTCAAACGCCTGCTGTTGGGTGGGCGCACCATCACGTTGGACGGCAACACGCTCGACACCACGTTGCAGCTGATGCTGGCCGGCCAGCGGGCCATGGGCCTCGACGGCCTGGTGGCCGACGACGATTACCTCGCCTCGCGGGCGCACCTGGACCTGCTCGCGGGCAGCTTCAAGGCCGACATCGAGGTGCCTGTGACCAACCTGGAGGTGGCCGGCGCGGTCGGCCCGATCCAGGCCAGGCACTACCGGGCCGACGAAGACGGCGCACCGTTGCTGGTCTTCTACCACGGCGGCGGCCACGTCATCGGGAGCCTCGACACCCACGACGACCTCTGCCGCGAGATCTGCCGGAGCGGTCGCATCCACGTGCTGTCGGTCGACTACCGGCTCGCTCCCGAACACAAGGCGCCCGCCGGCGCGCAGGACGCCTACGCCTCCTACCTGTGGGCCCGCGACCACGCGGCCGAGCTGGGGGCCGACCCGAACCGCATCGCCGTCGGCGGCGACAGCGCCGGCGGCAACCTGGCCGCATTGGTCGCGCTGCGGGCCCGCGACGAGAAGGCCCCGGCGCCGACGCTGCAGCTGCTGCTCTATCCGGTGACCGACTACGACATCGAAACCCGGTCCAAGACACTGTTCGCCCGCGGCTTCTTCCTCACCCGCCGCGACATGGACTGGTTCACCGAGCGGTTCCTCGACGGTGCGGAGCTGGCACCCACCGACCCGCGGGTATCCCCACGGCGGGCCGACGACCTGTCCGGTCTGGCCCCAGCCCTGGTCGTCACCGCCGGATTCGATCCTCTGCGGGACGAAGGCCGGCAGTACGCGCAGGCCCTGCGTGAGGCCGGGGTGCCGGTCGATCACCGCGAGTACGGCGCCCTGGTGCACGGCTTCGCGAACTTCTTCGCCATCGGCGGCGGCAGCGCCACCGCCACCGGCGACCTCATCTCGGCGATCCGCGCGCACCTGACCCGGGTCGGGTGACGGCCCCGGCGTCACCGTCTCCCCAGGGTGCGCCGGTACTCTGTGACCCGTGGCCACTAATTCCAAGAAGAACGCTCGCTACGACCTGAAGGCAGCCGACCGCAAACGCAATCTGTTCGTGCAGATCGGTCTCACCGCCGTCGTGGCGATCTTCGCGGTCGTCCTGGTCCTCTACATCGTGATGTCGGCCGACGACAAGCTCACCGAGGGGGACATCAAGTCCATCCGGGTGGCGTCCAACAGCGTGATCAAGAAGGACGGCACCGACGAGCCCAAGGCCGTCGTGTCGCTCTACGAAGACTTCCTGTGCCCGCACTGCGCCGCGTTCGAGCAGGAGTTCGGCCCGACCATCAGCAAGCTCGTCGACGCCGGGGTGATCGCCGCCGACTACTACATGGTGGCCATCCTGGACCGGCCGCAGAACGACCACTACTCCTCCCGGGCCGGCGGTGCGGCGTACTGCGTGGCCGACGAATCCGTCGACGCGTTCCGCAGGTTCCACGCCGCGCTCTACGCCCAGCAGCCCAGCGAGGCCGGCACGTCGTACCCCGACAACGCCCGCCTGATCGAGACGGCGCGCCAGGCCGGCGCCGCCGGACCCGTCCCCGAGTGCATCAACAAGGGCACCTACGTCGACATGGTCGCCGGTCTGGCCGGGGCCACCGAGATCAAGTCCACCCCGTCGGTGCGCATCAACGGTGAGGACTACCAGTACTCGACGCCCGACGCCCTGGTCGCCAAGATCCGGGAGATCGTCGGCGACGTGCCCGCCCTCGACGCGTTGGCGCCCGCGCCCGCACCGGCGTCATGACCGCCGCCGGGTCGGTCGTGGAGCCCAACTCGGCTCAGCCGGCGGACCCGACCGCCGATGAGCCGGCCGGGTTCACCGTCGCGCGCAGCAGCGCGCTGTGGGTGCTGATCGCCGGGGTCCTCGGACTGGCCGCGGCGCTGACGCTGACGGTCGAGAAGATCGAGCTGCTGATCAACCCGGACTACGTGCCGTCCTGCAGCATCAATCCGGTGCTGTCCTGCGGCTCGGTGATGATCACCCCGCAGGCGTCGGTGTTCGGGTTCCCCAACCCGCTGATCGGCATCGTGTCGTTCACCCTGGTCCTGGTCACCGGGGTGCTGGCGGTGGGCAAGGTGTCGCTGCCGCGCTGGTACTGGGCCGGTCTGGCCGTGGGGACGCTGCTGGGAGCGGCGTTCGTGCACTGGCTGATCTTCCAGAGCCTGTACCGGATCGGGGCGCTGTGCCCCTACTGCATGGTGGTGTGGGCGGTGACGATCCCGCTGCTGGTGGTCACCGCGGGCATCGCGCTGCAGCCGCAGAACAGCGACTCGCCGGTGGTGCGGGTGTTGTACACGTGGCGGTGGTCGGTCGTCGCGCTGTGGTTCACCGCCGTGCTCCTGCTGATTCTCGAGCGGTTCTGGAACTACTGGTCCACCCTGATCTGAGCTAGTGTGACCGCCCGCCCGGTCATGAGGTTAAGGTGAACCGTGACCGGTCGGATTTCCAAAGTACTTGTCGCCAATCGCGGCGAGATCGCCATTCGCGCATTCCGCGCCGCCTTCGAGATGGGCATCGCCACCGTCGCGGTGTATCCGTACGAGGACCGAAATTCGCTGCATCGGCTCAAGGCCGACGAGTCGTACCAGATCGGTGACGTCGGGCATCCGGTCCGCGCGTACCTTTCGGTCGACGAGATCATCCGGGTGGCCACCGCCGCCGGCGCCGACGCGGTCTACCCGGGCTACGGGTTCCTCTCGGAAAACCCCGAGCTGGCCGCCGCCTGCGCGGCCAACGGCATCACGTTCGTGGGGCCCCGCTCCGATGTGCTCGAGCTGACCGGTAACAAAGCGCGCGCGATCGCCGCGGCCCGGGCCGCGGGCCTTCCGGTGCTGGCGTCGTCGGCCCCGTCGGCCGATGTCGACGAGCTCGTCGAGGCCTCTCGGGACATGGAGTTCCCGCTGTTCGTCAAGGCGGTCTCCGGCGGCGGCGGCCGCGGGATGCGCCGGGTGGCCGATCGGGCCGCACTGGCCGAGGCGGTCGAGGCCGCCAGCCGGGAGGCCGAATCCGCGTTCGGCGATCCGACCGTGTATCTCGAGCAGGCCGTGCTCAACCCGCGCCACATCGAGGTGCAGATCCTCGCCGACACCGCGGGCAACGTGATGCACCTGTTCGAACGCGACTGCAGCGTGCAGCGGCGGCACCAGAAGGTGATCGAGCTGGCGCCGGCCCCGAACTTGCCCGAGGAACTGCGCCAGAAGATCTGCGCCGACGCCGTCGCGTTCGCCCGTGAGATCAACTACACCTGCGCGGGCACCGTCGAGTTCCTGCTCGACGAGCGCGGTCACCACGTATTCATCGAGTGCAATCCGCGGATCCAGGTGGAGCACACCGTCACCGAGGAGATCACCGACGTCGACCTGGTGGCCAGTCAGTTGCGCATCGCCGCCGGGGAGACGCTGACCGACCTTGGGCTGAGCCAGGATTCGCTGGTGATCCGCGGCGCGGCGATGCAATGCCGGATCACCACCGAGGACCCGGCCAACGGGTTCCGCCCGGACACCGGGCGGATCACCGCCTACCGGTCGCCGGGGGGCGCGGGCATCCGGCTCGACGGCGGCGCGGTGCTCGGTGCCGAGATCGGCGCGCACTTCGACTCCATGCTGGTCAAGTTGACCTGCCGCGGCCGCGATTTCGATGCGGCGGTGGCTCGCGCCTATCGTGCGCTGGCCGAGTTCCGGGTGCGCGGCGTGTCGACGAACATCCCGTTCCTGCAGGCGGTCATCGACGATCCCGACTTCCGGGCCGGCCGGATCACCACGTCGTTCATCGACGAACGGCCGTACCTGCTGACGGCGCGCTCGCCAGCAGACCGCGGCACCAAGATCCTCAACTACCTGGCCGACGTCACGGTCAACCAGCCGCACGGTCCCCGTCCGTCGACGGTGTATCCGCAGGACAAGCTGCCCCAGGTGGACCTCACCGCGATGCCGCCGCGCGGTAGCAAGCACCTGCTCTCCGAGGTGGGCCCGGAGGGGTTCGCCCGGTGGATGCGTGAATCCAAGTCCGTCGGAGTCACCGACACGACGTTCCGCGACGCGCACCAGAGCCTGCTGGCCACCCGGATCCGGACCTCCGGGCTGTTGATGGTCGCGCCCTACATCGCCCGGCTCACCCCGCAACTGATGTCCATCGAGTGCTGGGGTGGCGCGACCTACGATGTGGCGCTGCGCTTCCTGAAGGAAGATCCGTGGGAGCGGCTGGCCGCGCTCCGTGAGGCGGTGCCCAACATCTGCCTGCAGATGCTGCTGCGCGGGCGCAACACCGTGGGCTACACGCCCTACCCGGAGTCGGTCACGCACGCTTTCGTGCAGGAGGCCACCGCCACCGGCATCGACATCTTCCGGATCTTCGACGCGCTCAACAACGTGGACTCGATGCGGCCGGCGATCGACGCCGTGCGGGAAACCGGTTCTGCGGTCGCAGAAGTCGCGATGTCCTACACCGGGGACCTGTCGGACCCTGGCGAGAACCTCTACACGCTGGACTACTACCTCAAGCTCGCCGAGCAGATCGTCGACGCCGGTGCACACGTGCTGGCGGTCAAGGACATGGCCGGGCTGCTGCGGCCGCAGGCGGCCGCGCTGCTGGTCAGCTCGCTGCGCAGCCGGTTCGACCTGCCGGTGCACGTGCACACCCACGACACCCCGGGCGGTCAGCTGGCCACCTATCTGGCGGCCTGGCAGGCCGGCGCCAACGCCGTCGACGGTGCGTCGGCGCCGCTGGCCGGGACCACCAGCCAGCCCGCGCTGAGCTCGATCGTCGCGGCCACCGCGCACACCGAGTACGACACCGGGTTGTCGCTGTCGGCGGTCTGCGATCTGGAGCCGTACTGGGAGGCGCTACGAAAGGTGTACGCGCCGTTCGAGTCCGGTCTTCCCGCGCCGACGGGTCGGGTGTACCACCATGAGATCCCCGGCGGTCAGCTGTCCAACCTGCGCCAGCAGGCCATCGCGCTGGGCCTGGGTGACAGGTTCGAGGAGATCGAGGCCAGCTACGCGGCGGCCGACCGGATCCTGGGCCGGCTGGTCAAGGTGACGCCGTCGTCGAAGGTGGTCGGTGACCTCGCGCTCGCGTTGGTCGGTGCCGGTGTCTCGGCCGACGAATTCGCCGCCGACCCAGCACGATTCGACATCCCCGACTCCGTCATCGGGTTCCTGCGCGGGGAGCTCGGCGACCCGCCGGGCGGCTGGCCGGAGCCGCTGCGCACCAAGGCGCTGGCCGGGCGTGCGCCCGCCAAGGGGCAGGTGGAGCTCACCCCGGAGGACGAGCAGCTGCTCACCGTCAGTGGCCCCAAGCGCCAAGCCGCGCTGAACCGGCTGTTGTTCCCTGGTCCGACAAAGGAATTCGAGGCGCACCGGGAGCTCTACGGCGACACCTCCAGCTTGTCGGCCAACCAGTTCTTCTACGGTCTGCGCCACGGCGACGAGCACCGGGTCAAGCTGGAGCGTGGCGTCGAGCTGCTCATCGGCCTGGAGGCCATCTCCGATCCCGACGAGCGCGGTATGCGCACGGTGATGTGCATCATCAACGGTCAGCTGCGCCCGGTCGTGGTGCGCGACCGCAGCGTGGCCAGCGAGGTGGTCGCCGCCGAGAAGGCCGACCGGAACAACCCGGGTCACATCGCCGCGCCGTTCGCCGGCGTCGTCACCGTCAGCGTGGCCGAGGGCGACACGGTGTCCGCCGGGCAGACGATCGCCACGATCGAGGCGATGAAGATGGAGGCCGCGATCACCGCGCCCACCGCGGGCACCGTCAGCCGGATCGCGGTGGGCGGCACCGCACAGGTCGAAGGGGGCGACCTGCTGGTGGTGGTCGACTGACCCGCATCGTCGCCGGCGCCGTGGGAGGTCGCCGAATCGCGGTGCCGCAGCACAGATCCGGGGGTGGTACCCGGCCGACCACCGATCGGGTGCGTGAGTCGCTGTTCAACCTGTTGACGGTGCGCATCGATTTCACCGGCATCGCCGTGCTCGACCTGTACGCCGGGTCGGGTGCGCTCGGGCTGGAGGCGCTGTCCCGCGGGGCCGGCTCGGCGGTGTTCGTGGAATCCGACGCCAGAGCGGCCGGGGTGATCACCGGCAACATCGACACCTTGGGGCTGCGGGGTGCGCGGGTGCGCCGCGGCACGGTCGCCACGGTGTTGGCCGCCGGGGCGGATCGGCCCGTCGACCTGGTGCTGGCCGACCCGCCCTACGAGGTCGACAACGCCGAGGTCGCTGCCGTGCTCGACACGCTGGTGCGGGCCGGCTGGACCCGGGCGGACACCGTCGCGGTGGTGGAACGGCCGGCGTCCGGACCCGAGATCGACTGGCCGGACGGCTGGTCGGTGTGGCCGTCGCGGCGCTACGGCGACACCCGGATCGAGCTCGCACAACGCGACTGACGCCGCGCCGGGAGGCCCCTGCTAGCGTCGTCCCTCATGAGCGGAGCGGTGTGCCCCGGATCCTTCGACCCGGTGACCCTCGGTCACATCGACGTCTTCGAAAGGGCGGCGGCACAGTTCGACGAGATCGTCGTCGCGGTGTTGGTGAACCCGAACAAGAAGGGCATGTTCAGCCCGCAGGAACGCATCGAGCTGATCGAGGAGTCGACGACGCACCTGCCGAACCTGCGCGTGGAGTCCGGCCAGGGTCTGGTCGTCGACTTCGTCAAGGCCCAGGGACTGACGGCGATCGTCAAGGGCCTGCGCACCGGCACCGACTTCGAGTACGAGCTGCAGATGGCGCAGATGAACAAGCACATCGCCGGCGTCGACACGTTCTTCGTGGCCACCACCCCGCGCTACTCGTTCGTGTCGTCGTCGCTGGCCAAAGAGGTGGCCACCCTCGGCGGCGACGTCTCCGAGCTGCTGCCGGCGCCGGTGAACGCCCGGCTGCAGGCCAAATTGCGCGGTTGACGGGCCGTCCCGGCGGGTAGGCAGTTGCCGGCGCACACCCCAGGAGCGCCGCAGCCCACATATCGTCCGCCGGAGGTACTGCCGTGGCCCAGACATTCGTTCAATCCACCGACGACGTCGTCGCCTTCCTCACCGACCAGCACAACTTGATCAAGGACATGTTCGACGACGTGCTGCACGCGTCGGAGCCCAAGGCCAGGGAGAAGGCGTTCACCGACCTGCGTCAGCTGCTCGCCGTGCACGAGACGGCCGAGGAGATGGTCGTGCACCCGCGGGCGCGCCGCGAGGTGGACGCCGGTGACGAGATCGTCGACGCCCGGCTGGAGGAGGAACACGCCGCCAAGGCGATGCTGTGCAAGCTCGAGGACATGGACATCGCGTCCGAGGAGTTCCTCACCGAGCTGACGAAATTCCGCGACGCGGTGCTCGAGCACGCCGAGCACGAGGAGAGCGAGGAGTTCGTCAAGCTCGAGCGCGAACTCGACGCCGACGAGCTCAAGAGCCTCGCGGCGGCCGTGCGAGCCGCCGAGGCGATCGCGCCGACGCGGCCACACCCCGGTGTGGAGTCGGCCAAGATGAACTTTGCGGTCGGACCGTTCGCCTCGATGCTGGACCGGGCCCGCGACATCATCGGGGCCGCGCTGAGGTGAGGTCGGCGCGGTGAGGACGGTTGACATAATGTGTGTCGAAACCGCAATTGACCACGACACACCGGCCCGGTAGCCGAGTCACAGGCGTAACACCAGGCACACTGGTCACTGTCAACTACGCCTGGAGGGGTGTCGCCGTGTACCGAGTTTTTGAAGCGCTCGATGAATTGGGTGCAATCGTCGAAGAAGCCCGCGGCGTGCCGATGACGGCGGGCTGCGTGGTGCCGCGCGGTGACGTCCTGGAGCTGATCGACGACATCAAGGACGCGATCCCCGGGGAGCTCGACGACGCCCAGGACGTGCTCGACGCCCGCGATGCGCTGTTGCGCGAGGCCAAGGAGCACGCAGAGTCGACCGTCTCCACGGCCAACGCCGAGGCCGACTCGATGGTCAACCACGCCAGGGCCGAAGCCGACCGACTGCTGGCCGACGCCAAGTCGCAGGCCGACCGGATGGTCGCCGAGGCCCGTCAGCACAGCGAGCGCATGGTCGCCGAGGCGCGTGAGGAGGCCAGCCGCATCTCGGCCACCGCCAAGCGGGAGTACGAGGCCAGCACCGGGCGGGCCAAGTCCGAGGCCGACCGGCTGATCGAGAGCGGCAACCTGGCCTACGAAAAGGCTGTTCAGGAGGGCATCAAGGAGCAGCAGCGACTGGTGTCGCAGACCGAGATCGTGGCCACCGCCACCGCCGAGGCCACCCGGCTGATCGACTCCGCGCACGCCGAAGCCGACCGGCTGCGCGGCGAGTGCGACATCTACGTCGACAGCAAACTGGCCGAGTTCGAGGACTTCCTCAACGGGACGCTGCGCTCGGTCGGGCGTGGCCGTCACCAGCTGCGCACCGCCGCGGGCACCCACGACTACGTGGCCCGCTGATCGGAGGCAGGCCGCACCACGGTGTGGTGCCGGGCGAACGTACGATACGGGCATGGCGACGCATGCGAAGGCGGCGGCGCACCGAGGTCCACGGTCGCCGTTGGTGATCGACGTTTCCCGGCTGGGCCGACGGCCCGGATCCATGACGACGGTGCACACCACGGTGCCCAGCCCGCTGCGGATCGGGGTGGAACTGATCGCCATCGACGAGGGTGCGCCGATGGCGCTGGATCTGCGCCTGGAGTCGGTGTCGGAGGGGGTGTTGGTGAGCGGGACGGTATCCGCGCCGACGTCGGGGGAGTGCGCGCGGTGCCTGACCTCGATCGCCGGTGAGGTCGAGATCGACCTGACCGAGCTGTTCGCCTATCCCGACAGCACCACCGACGAGACCACCGAGGCCGACGAGGTGGGTCGCGTGACCCGCGATGGCGGGGCCGACGTCGTCGACCTGGAGCAGCCGATCATCGATGCCGTCGGCCTGGCACTGCCCTTCTCGCCGGTGTGCCGCGAGGACTGCGCAGGGCTGTGCCCGGAGTGCGGCGTGCCGCTGGCGACCGCCGAACCCGGCCACGGGCACGAGCAGATCGATCCCCGCTGGGCCAAGCTGGCCGCCCTGCGTGAACAGGCCGACGAGCAGTGACGGTGGATCGTGCGCCGTTGCTCAAGGCCCTCGGTGTCGATCTGCCCGATGAGCTGTTGACCATCGCGCTGACGCATCGCAGTTACTCCTACGAGAACGGTGGCGTGCCCACCAACGAGCGGCTGGAGTTCCTGGGGGATTCGGTGCTCGGGTTGACCATCACCGAGGAGCTCTACCACCGCCACCCGGACCGCTCCGAGGGCGACCTGGCGAAGTTGCGGGCCAGCATCGTCAACACCCAGGCGCTGGCCGACGTCGGCCGTCACCTCTCCGAGTCGGGTCTGGGCGCCTACCTGTTGCTGGGTAAGGGTGAGGAGAACTCGGGCGGGGCCGACAAGTCCAGTATCCTGGCCGACGGTGTCGAATCCCTGTTGGGCGCAATCTATCTCGAACACGGCGCGGTGATCGCGCGCGACGTGGTGTTGCGGCTGTTCGGCGATCTGCTCGACACGGCGCCGACGCTGGGCGCGGGGTTGGACTGGAAGAGCAGCCTGCAGGAGCTGACCGCCTCGCGCGGGCTGGGCGCACCGGCCTACCTGGTGTCCTCCACCGGGCCCGACCACGACAAGGAGTTCACCGCCGTCGTGGTGATCGCCGAACACGAATACGGCACCGGTGTGGGCCGGACCAAGAAGGAGGCCGAGCTCAAGGCCGCCGCGGCGGCCTGGACCGCCCTCGACGGTGAGTGAGCCGGATGCCTGAACTGCCCGAGGTCGAGGTGGTCCGGCGCGGGCTGCACGAGCACGTCACGGGTCGGACCATCACCGCGGTGCGGGTGCATCATCCGCGCGCCGTGCGCCGGCACGAGGCCGGTCCCGCCGACCTGACCGCCCGGCTGCTCGACACCACCATCACCGGGACCGGGCGGCGCGGGAAGTACCTGTGGCTCACCCTCGCTGATCATTCAGCGCTGGTGGTGCACCTCGGGATGAGCGGGCAGATGCTGCTCGGGGGGGTGCCGAACGAGAACCATCTGCGGATCGCCGCGCTGCTCGACGACGGCACCACGCTGAGTTTCGTCGACCAGCGCACGTTCGGCGGCTGGTTGCTCGCGGATCTGGTGAGCGTCGACGGCACCGAGGTACCGGTGCCCGTCGCGCACATCGCCCGGGATCCGCTGGACCCGCTGTTCGACCGCGACGCCGTGGTGAAAGTGTTGCGCGGCAAGCATTCCGAGATCAAGCGGCAGCTGTTGGACCAGACCGTGGTCTCGGGCATCGGCAACATCTATGCCGACGAGGCGCTGTGGCGGGCCAAGGTCAACGGCGCCCGGCCGGCCTCGAAGCTGACCAGACCCAAGCTTGCCGAACTGCTCGACGCGGCCGCCGCGGTGATGACCGACGCGCTGGGCCAGGGCGGCACGTCGTTCGACGCGCTGTACGTCAACGTCAACGGTGAGTCGGGCTACTTCGACCGTTCGCTGGACGCCTACGGTCGCGAAGGTGAGCCGTGCCGGCGCTGCGGCGCGATCATCCGTCGGGAGAAGTTCATGAACCGCTCGTCGTTCTACTGCCCGCGCTGCCAGCCCCGCCCCCGCACCTGACCCCGCCCGCCCGGACCCGACCCCGCCCGCCCCGGACCCGACCTCGCCCCGGACCCGACCCCGCCGAAATTGCATTCCAGCAGGTCGCTACTCGATCTTTTCCTGCCGGAATGCAATTTCGGCGGAGGTTGTAGAAATAGTCCATGACTGAACTGTGGGTGGAGCGCACCGGCGTGCGCCGCTATACCGGACGCAGCACACGCGGCGCCGAGGTCCTGATCGGCTCCGAGGGCGACGACGGCGTCTTCACCCCGGGCGAACTGATGAAGATCGCCCTGGCGGCCTGCAGCGGGATGGCCAGCGACCAGCCGCTGCGCCGCCGTCTCGGCGACGACTACCGCACCACGATCCGGGTGTCCGGGGCCGCCGACCGCGAGCAGGAGGTCTACCCGCTGCTCGAGGAGGTGCTGGAGGCCGACCTGTCCGGCCTGTCGGCCGACGACAAGGCGCGGTTGCTGACCGTGGTCGAACGCGCGATCGATCAGGTGTGCACTGTGGGGCGTACGTTAAAGACTGGGACCAAAGTGACTTTTGAGGTGAAAGATGTTGGGGGAGACTGACGTCCGGCTCACTGCGTGGGTGCACGGACACGTGCAGGGGGTGGGTTTCCGCTGGTGGACGCGGTCGCGGGCACTGGAGCTGGGGCTCACCGGCTACGCCGCGAACAAGCCCGACGGCCGCGTCCAGGTCGTCGCGCAGGGCCCGCGCGCGGCCTGTGAACACCTGCTCGACCTGCTGAAAAGCGGTGACACCCCGGGCCGGGTCGACAACGTCGTCTTCGATTGGTCGGCACCGGCCGACGCGCTCGTCGGCTTCACCGAGCGGTAGCCGACTCGGCGGTAGGGTAACGCGTCATGCACTTGAAGAGTCTGACGCTGAAGGGCTTCAAGTCCTTCGCCTCGCCGACGACTCTGCGATTCGAACCCGGGATCACCTGCGTGGTGGGTCCCAACGGGTCCGGGAAATCCAACGTCGTCGACGCGCTGACCTGGGTGATGGGTGAGCAGGGTGCCAAGACGCTGCGCGGCGGCAAGATGGAGGACGTCATCTTCGCCGGGACGTCGTCGCGGGCCCCGCTGGGCCGCGCCGAGGTCACGCTGACCATCGACAACTCCGACAACGCGCTGCCCATCGACTATTCCGAGGTCTCGATCACCCGCCGGATGTTCCGCGACGGTGCCGGTGAGTACGAAATCAACGGCAGCAGTTGCCGGTTGATGGATGTCCAGGAACTGCTCTCCGACTCCGGCATCGGCCGTGAGATGCACGTCATCGTCGGGCAGGGCAAGCTCTCCGAGATCCTGGAATCCCGGCCCGAGGACCGGCGCGCGTTCATCGAGGAGGCCGCCGGCGTCCTCAAGCACCGCAAGCGCAAGGAAAAGGCGGTCCGCAAGCTGGACTCGATGTCGGCCAACCTGGCCCGGTTGACCGACCTGACCACCGAGCTGCGCCGCCAGCTCAAACCGCTGGGCCGGCAGGCCGAGATGGCCCGCCGGGCCCAGACCATCCAGGCCGATCTGCGTGACGCCCGGCTGCGCCTGGCGGCCGACGACCTGGTCACCCGCAAGGCCGAGTTCGACGACACCAACCAGGCCGAGACGACGCTGCGCCGCGAGCACGACGAGCTGACCGCGCAGCTGGAGATCCGCTCGGCCGAGCTGGACACCCACGAATCCGCGGTCGAGGAGCTCAGCGAGCGGGCCGAGGCCGCCCAGCAGCGGTGGTTCCGGCTGTCCGCGCTGGCCGAACGGGTGGGAGCGACGGTGCGCATCGCCAGCGAACGCGCCCAGCACCTCGACGCCGAGCCCGAGACCTCCGGCGGTCCCGATCCCGACGAGCTGGAGGCCCAGGCCGACGAGGTCGCCGAGCGGGAACGGGCGTTGCTCGAGGAGCTCGAGGAGTCCCAGGCCCGGCTCGAGGCCGCCCGCGCCGAGCTCGCCGAGCGTGAGCAGGCCGCCGCGGAGGCCGAGCGCGCTCACCTGGCCGCCGCTCGCGCCGAGGCCGACCGCAGGGAGGGGCTGGCCCGCCTCGCCGGACAGGTGGACACCATGCGCACCCGGGTCGAGTCGATCGACGAGACCGTCGCCCGGCTCTCGGCGGGTATCGAGGACGCCGCCGCCCGCGCCCAGCAGACGCAGGCGGAGTTCGAGACGGTGCAGGGCCGCGTCGCCGAGCTGGACGCCGGCGAGGTGGGTCTGGACGAACACCACGACCGGACGGTGACCGCGCTGCGCCTGGCCGACGAACGGGTCGCGGAACTGCAGGCCGCCGAGCGCGCCGCCGAACGCCAGGTCGCCTCGCTGCAGGCCCGTATCGACGCGCTGTCGGTCGGGCTGGACCGCAAGGACGGTGCCGCCTGGCTGCAGGAAAATCGTTCCGGTGCAGGTCTGTTCGGGTCGATCGCGGATCTGGTCAAGGTCCGCTCCGGTTACGAGGTCGCGGTGGCGGCAGTGCTCGGTGCCGCCGCCGACGCGGTGGCCGCCGAGAACTCGGGAGTGGCCCGCGATGCGGTGGCCGCGCTCAAGGAATCCGACGGCGGCCGGGCCGCGATCGTGCTGGGCAACTGGTCCGCGCCCGCGGCGCCGGTGTCGGCGGTGTTGCCGGCCGGCGCGGGGTGGGCCGCCGACCAGGTCGACGCCGCGGAGCCGGTGCGGGCCGCGGTGAGCGCGATGCTCGCCGGCGTCGCGGTGGTCGACGATCTCGGTACTGCGCTGGAACTCGTTGCCGCACAACCGCATCTGCGGGCGGTCACCCCGGACGGCGACCTGGTGGGGGCCGGCTGGGTCAGCGGTGGGTCCGACCGCAAGCCCAGCACCCTGGAGATCGCGTCGGCGGTCGACAAGGCGCGCGCCGAACTGGCCGACGCCGAGCGGCAGGTCGCCGAACTGTCCGCCGCGCTGTCCGGGGCGCTGGCCGAGCAGACCGCACGCCAGGACGCCGCCGAGCAGGCACTGGCCGCCCTCAACGAGTCAGACGCCGCGATCTCGGCGATCTACGAGCAGTTGGGCCGGCTCGGCCAGGACGCCCGTGCCGCCGACGACGAGTGGCAGCGGCTGATCCAACAGCGTGACGAGCTCGAAGCCAGCCGCAACCGCACGGTGGCCGAACTCGGAGAGCTCGAACAGCGGCTGCACCAGGCTCAGCAGGAGCCGATGTTCGATGCCGAACCCGTCGACCGGCAGGAGTCCACCGCCGCGGCCGAGGCGGCCCGGTCGGCCGAGGTCGAGGCCCGCCTTGCGGTGCGCACCGCCGAGGAACGCGCGAATGCGGTTCGCGGGCGCGCTGATTCGCTGCGCCGCGCAGCCGTTGCCGAGCGGGAGGCGCGGGTTCGGGCCCAGCGGGCCCGGGAGGCCCGCGTGCACGCCGCCGCGGTGGCCGCGGCGGTCGCCGACGCCGGCCGGCTGGTGGCCGGCCGGCTCAGCGCCGCGGTGGCGGTGGCTTCCCGGATCCGCGACGAGGTCGCCGCCGAGCGCCAGGTCCGCGCCGCGGCATTGGCCAAGGCCCGCGAAGAGGTCAACGAACTGAGCACCCGCATCAATGCGCTCACCGACGCGCTGCACCGCGACGAGGTGGCCAAAGCCCAAGCGGCCCTTCGCATCGAGCAGCTCGAGCAGCAGGTGCTCGAGCAGTTCGGGATGGCCGTCGACGACCTGATCGCCGAGTACGGGCCCGACGTGCCGCTGCCGCCGTCGGAACTGGAGATGGCCGAGTACGAGCAGGCCCGCGAGCGCGGCGAGCAGGTGGTCGCGCCCGCACCGATGCCGTACGACCGGGCCACCCAGGAACGGCGGGCCAAGCGCGCCGACAAGGAACTGCGGGAGCTGGGCCGGGTCAACCCGCTGGCACTGGAGGAGTTCGCGGCGCTCGAGGAGCGCTACAACTTCCTGTCCACCCAGCTCGAGGACGTCAAGGCGGCCCGCAAGGACCTGCTCGACGTCATCGCCGACGTCGACAGCCGCATCCTGCAGGTCTTCACCGAGGCCTACGCCGACGTAGAACGTGAGTTCTCCCAGGTGTTCTCGACGCTTTTCCCGGGCGGTGAGGGCAGGCTGCTGCTGACCAACCCCGACGACATGCTCACCACTGGGATCGAGGTCGAGGCGCGGCCGCCGGGCAAGAAGATCAAGCGGCTCTCGCTGCTGTCCGGTGGCGAGAAGTCGCTGACCGCGGTGGCGATGCTGGTGGCGATCTTCCGGGCCCGCCCGTCGCCGTTCTACGTGATGGACGAGGTCGAGGCCGCGCTCGACGACGTCAACCTGCGTCGCCTGATCAGCCTGTTCGAGCAACTGCGGGAACGCTCGCAGCTCATCGTGATCACCCACCAGAAGCCGACGATGGAGGTCGCCGACGCGCTCTACGGCGTGACGATGCGCAACGACGGCATCACGACGGTGATCTCGCAGCGGCTGCGCGGCCAGGAGCTGGTCGCCAGCCCGTCCTGACGGCCGCTAGTCCAGCCGGGTGACGCCGCGACTGCGCAGCGCCGCGAGGTTCTGCGCACCGCAGCCGTGCAGGCACACCAGCAGCTCGTCGATGAAGCGGTCCAGCCAATCGACCACGGCGTCAACGGATTCGATCGCCGGGGCGAGTAGCGGGCGGGCCACCGCCACTGCGGTGGCGCCCATCGCCAGCGCCTTGGCCGCGTCCATCCCGGTGCGGATGCCCCCGGAGGCGACCAGCGCGACGTCGGGCAGCAGCCGCCGCACCTCGGTCAGGGCCTGGGCCGTCGGGATGCCCCACTCCGCCAGCGCGGGGTAGCGCACCTCGCCGTAGCGGACGAACTGCTCCACGCGTGCCCACGACGTGCCGCCGGCGCCCGCGACGTCCAGCGCCGCGATGGGGCACTCGAGGAGTTCGGCGGCAGCCGCGGCGCCGATGCCGTGGCCCACCTCCTTGAGCAGGACCGGGTAACCGATCGACCCGGTCACCTCCCGCAGCCGGGTGATCGAGCCGGAGAAGTCGGTGTCACCGTGGTGCTGCATCGCCTCTTGCAGCGGGTTGGTGTGCACGGCAAGGGCATTGGCGCCCACCTTGGCCAGCGCCGCCTCCAGCTCGGGGGTGGCCGCGGGGTCCAGCTGGGCCATCCCGATATTGCCGATCAACAAGATGTCCGGCGCGACGTCGCGGACCTCGAAGCTCGCCGCGGTGCGGGTGTCGTCGATCATGACGCGCTGGGAGCCCAGCATCATGCCGACGCCGAGCTGCTGGGCGGCGGCGGCCAGGTTGCGGTTGATGATGCCGGCCAGCTCCGCGCCGCCGGTCATGGAGCCGATCAGCACCGGGGCCCGCAGCCGCACGCCGAGGAATTCCGTGGCCAGGTCCACGGTGTCCAGATCGGTCTGGGTGAGCGCGTTGTAGGGCAGCTGGTAGCGCTCCAGGCCGGTGGTCACCGTCTGGTACTCCACCGCCTCGGTGAGGCACACGTCGATGTGGCGGCGCTTGCGATGCGCGGGCGTGGACCCGGGGTCAGGCGTCACCGGTTACGCCCCCTGCGACAATGGCGAGGTGTCTGATGGTCTTTGGATCGCGATAGCGGTCATCGCCGTACTGCTGGTCACTGCGCTCGTCGTCGGATTGGTGCGGTACCGCCGGCGCCGCATCAGCCTGTCGGCTCCAGACACTGCCACTCCCATCGATCGCTCCGGCGGCTATACCGCCTCGTCAGGCATCACCTTCTCGGCGTCCGCGCCGCCGGAGGCGCCGCCGGCACCGAAGCAGCCGCCGCAGCACTCCGCACCGCTGGACACCAGTGGGTTACCCGCCGTCGGCGATGATGCCACCATTCCGCGGGACGCGCCCAAACGTCCGATCGCCGACGTACAGCTGCCCGAACCGGCACCGGCCGAGACCGCACCCGAGCCGGCACCTGAGCCTGCACCCGAGCCAGCCCCCGAGCCCGTCGCCGAACCGGCTCCGCCGGCCGTTCCCGAGATCGAGGACATCGCGCCGGCGGAGGGCCGGCTGGACCGGCTGCGCGGCCGGCTGGCGAAGTCCCAGAACACGCTGGGCCGCAGCATGCTGGGCCTGCTGGGCGGCGGTGATCTCGACGAGAGCTCGTGGGAAGAGGTCGAGGACACGCTGCTGATCGCCGACCTCGGCCCGGTGGTGACCGAGTCGGTGGTCACGGCGCTGCGGCAGCGCATGGCCGCGGCCGGGGTGCGCACCGAGGCCGATGCCCGCGCGGTGCTACGCGAGGTGCTGATCTCCGAGCTGCACCCCGACCTGGACCGCTCGATCAAAGCCCTCCCGCACGAGGACAAGCCCTCGGTGTTGCTCGTCGTGGGCGTCAACGGGACCGGCAAGACCACCACCGTCGGCAAGCTGGCCCGTGTCCTGGTTGCCGACGGCAGGCGGGTGGTCCTCGGCGCGGCCGACACCTTCCGCGCCGCGGCGGCCGACCAGTTGCAGTCCTGGGCGTCGCGGGTGGGCGCCCAGGTGGTGCGGGGACCGGAGGGCGCCGATCCGGCGTCGGTGGCCTTCGACGCGGTGGACACCGGCATCACCTCGGGCGCCGATGTCGTCGTCATCGACACCGCGGGTCGTTTGCACACCAAGACCGGGTTGATGGACGAGCTGGGCAAGGTCAAGCGTGTGGTGAGCAAGCGGGCGGCCGTCGACGAGGTGCTGCTCGTCCTCGACGCGACCATCGGGCAGAACAGCCTGCCGCAGGCCCGGGTCTTCGCCGAGGTGGTCGACATCACCGGCGTCGTGCTGACCAAACTCGACGGCACGGCCAAGGGCGGCATCGTGTTCCGCGTGCAACAGGAACTCGGTGTGCCGGTCAAACTCGTCGGCTTGGGTGAGGGTCCCGACGACCTCGCGCCGTTCGAGCCGGCGGCCTTCGTCGACGCGCTGCTCGGTTAGCGAGCTCGGCGGGTGGCGCGCAGAGCAACGGCGGGACGGAAATTCTTTCACGCCGGCGCAAAAATTGCTGTCCGGCCCCGGTGAAACACGAGCGTAACCACATCGGCGTGTCCGTTCACGCCCGCGAAACACAACAGAATCACAGGTGAAACGCTTGCAAAAGAGTCTCTTCGGGAGGCCGATCCTGTCGGCTGTCATCCCAAGGAGGTTCACACAAAGTGGTTTTAGCCTTACCAGACGATGTTTTCCTGCCGTTCGGGCCCGACGGCCTGAGCGCCGGTGACACGGCGTGGGTACTCACCTCTGCCGCACTCGTGTTGTTCATGACGCCCGGGCTCGCGTTCTTCTACGGCGGCCTGTCCCGACAGAAGTCCGTCCTCAACATGATGATGATGTCGTTCGGCTCGATCGGCGTCGTCAGCGTCATCTACGTGTTGTGGGGTTACTCGATGTCCTTCGCGTCGGGCCACACCGGCGGCAGCGACATCGCCGGCATCTTCGACAGCCCGGTCGCGTTGTTCGGTCTCACCCAGCTGACCGAGGTGCGTGAGATCGACGGTGTCGACACCTTCGTCTCCGGCGGATTCGGCACCGTGCCCGCCATCGTCTGGGTGGGTTTCCAGCTCACCTTCGCCGTCATCACCGTCGCGCTGATCAGCGGCGCGGTGGCCGAGCGGATGAAGTTCGGCACCTGGCTGCTGTTCGGCGGTATCTGGGTGACCCTGGTGTACTTCCCTCTGGCGCACATGGTTTGGGGTGGCGGTCTGCTCTCGGCGTCGGAGAACGGCATCGCGGCAAAGCTGTTCGGTGTCGATGACGAAGGTGCGGCCAACGTCGCCCCCATCGACTTCGCCGGTGGCACCGTCGTCCACATCAACGCCGGTATGGCCGCGCTGGTACTGGCGCTGCTGCTGGGCAAGCGCACCGGCTTCGGCAAGACCGCTTTCCGTCCGCACAACGTCCCGTTCGTCCTCCTGGGCGCGGCGATCCTGTGGTTCGGCTGGTTCGGCTTCAACGTGGGCTCCGAGGGCGCGGCCGATGCGATCGCCGGCCTGGTCTGGGTCAACACCACCGCCGCCACCGCGGCCGCGATGCTGGCCTGGTTGCTGGTGGAGCGGATCCGCGACGGTCACGCCACCAGCGTCGGCGCCGCCTCGGGCATCGTCGCGGGCCTGGTTGCTATCACCCCGGCCTGCGGTGCGCTCAACCCGTGGACCTCGCTGATCCTCGGTGCGGTCGCCGGTGTGCTCTCGGCGCTGGCGATCGGGCTGAAGTACAAGTTCGGCTATGACGATTCGCTCGACGTGGTCGGTGTGCACCTGGTGGCCGGCCTGTGGGGCACCATCGGCATCGGCCTGCTCGCCGACGGGGTGGGCCTGTTCTTCGGCGGCGGCATCCAGCAGCTCGTCGTGCAGATCGTGATCGCTCTGGTGGCCGTCATCTTCACCGCGATCCTCACCACCATCATCGCGTTCGTCGTCAAGCCGCTCGGCTGGCGGGTGTCCAAGGAGGACGAGGACACTGGTATCGATGAAACCGAACATGCCGAAACGGCTTACGAGCTCGCCTGATCGGCGACAATTTCATCGGAAGGGATCAACTACATGAAGCTGATTACTGCGATCGTCAAGCCGTTCACGCTCGAAGATGTCAAGACCGGGCTGGAGCAGACGGGCATTCTCGGGATGACCGTCAGCGAGGTCCAGGGATACGGTCGGCAGAAGGGCCACACCGAGGTCTACCGCGGCGCGGAGTACTCGGTGGACTTCGTCCCCAAGGTCCGCGTCGAGGTCGTCGTCGACGACGCCGCCGTGGATAAGGTGGTCGATGTCATCGTCCAGGCGGCCCGCACCGGGAAGATCGGTGACGGCAAGGTGTGGGTCAGCCCGGTCGACACCGTGGTTCGGGTGCGCACCGGTGAACGAGGGGCCGACGCCCTTTGATCCAGCCCCAGTGAACTAGAGGTCGTCTCTCGGCCGTTGAGACCGGTGAAGCGCTAGATCGGTAAGTGCCGGAGAGGACACTCGTGACAGGACAGAACAAAGGCCCCGCCGCCGGAGCTCCCCGATGGGAGCGCCCGGCGGCGGGTTCTTTGCGCCCCGCGACCGATCTGGCCGCGGCCGCCGAACAACTGCTGGCCGGCGGATCCCGGCTGGACTCCGCGGCGCTGCGCGACGCGCTGCTGGACCTGTACGACTTCTGGCTCACTACCAAGGCCAGCGAGATCGGCATCACCGCGACCAGCGGCTTCGCCATCGTCGCCACCGGTGGTCTGGGCCGTGGTGAGCTGTTGCCGTACTCCGACCTCGACCTGATGTTGTTGCACGACAACATGCCTGACGACATCGTCGGCGAGGTTGCCGAGCTGCTGTGGTATCCGTTGTGGGACGCCAACATTCGCATCGACCACAGCGTCCGCACGGTGCCGCAGGCGTTGCGGGTCGCCGGTGAGGACATCTCGGCGGGGCTGGCCATGCTGGAAGCCCGCCACATCGCCGGTGACGCCGATCTGTCGTCGTTGCTGATCGGCGGTGCGCGCAGCCAGTGGCGAACCGGAATCGCCGCGCGCTTCGACGAACTCGTCGAGCACACCACGGCACGCTGGCAGCGCAGCGGAGAGATCGCGCACCGGGCCGAACCGGATCTCAAGTGTGGCAGGGGCGGGTTGCGTGACGTGCAGCTGCTCAATGCACTGGCCATCGCGCAGCTGGCCGACGTCTATCCCAGCCGCTCGCTGGCCTCGCCCACCGAAACCCTTGGCGAAGCCCATCTTTCGTTGCTGAACGTGCGCACCGAGCTGCACCGGGTGGCCGGGCGCGGCCGGGAGCTCGTGCTGGCCCAGCACGCCGACGAGATCGGCGCGGCCCTGCGCATCGGGGATCGCTTCGATCTGGCGCGCATGCTCTCCGACGCCGCACGAACGGTCAGCTACTACGTCGACGCCGGGATCCGCACCGCGGCCAACTCGCTGCCCCGGCGCGGGCTGGCCGCCCTGCGGCGGCCGGTGCGGCGGCCGATCGACGAGGGCGTCATCGAGTTCAACGGCGAGGTGATTCTGGCCCGCGACGCGCGCCCGGAGCGCGACCCGGGCCTGATCCTGCGGGTGGCCGCGGCCTCGGCCACCACGGGGCTGCCGATGGCGGCGTCCACGCTGAGCCGGCTGGTCGAGACCGCACCGGAGTTGCGCACGCCATGGCCGCGTCAGGCGCTCAAGGATCTACTCGTCATGCTCGCCGCGGGACCGTCCGCGGTCGCCACCATCGAGGCGCTGGACCGCACCGGGCTGTGGGGGCGGCTGTTCCCCGAGTGGGGCGCGGTGCGTGACCTGCCGCCCCGTGACGTGGTGCACATCTGGACCGTGGACCGCCATCTCGTCGAAACCGTGTCGCGGGCAGCTGCTTTGACCACCAGGGTGGCGCGGCCGGACCTGTTGGTGCTCGGCGCGCTGGTGCACGACATCGGCAAGGGCCGCGGCGGTGACCACAGCGTGATCGGGGCCGAGCTGGCCACCCAGATCGGCAGCCGGCTGGGGTTGTGGCCCTCGGACACCGAGATGCTGGCCAAGCTGGTGCGCCACCACCTGCTGCTGCCGCACACCGCCACCCGGCGCGACCTGCAGGACCCCAAGGTCATCGCCGCGGTGGTGGACACCCTCGACGGTGACCCGGTGGTGCTGGAGTTGCTGCACGCGCTCGCCGAAGCCGATTCGCTGGCCACGGGCCCCGGCGTGTGGGGGGACTGGAAGGCCTCGCTGATCGGCGACCTGGTGCGCCGCTGCCGGCTGGTGATGGCCGGTGAACCCCTTCCGCAGCCGGATCCCGTTGACCCGCGGTTCCTTTCGCTGGCCGCCGAGGTCGGGGTGCACGTCGAGATGACCCCGGCGGGCAACGGGCAGATCAACGGGCACAGCTACACCGTCACGATGATCGCCCCTGACCGCAGGGGCCTGCTGTCCAAGGCCGCCGGTGTGCTGGCGTTGAACTCGCTGCGGGTGCACTCCGCCTCGGTGAACGGGCACCAGGGGTCGGCCATCAACACGTTCCTGGTGTCCCCCCATTTCGGAACCCCGCCCGCGGTGGAGCTGCTGCGCCAGCAGCTGATCCTGGCCCTCGACGGCGAGCTGGACGTGCTCGCCGCACTCGACAAGCGGGCCGCGGACGCGGCGACGACCGCCCGCGCCGGCGAGGTCCGCGCCGCGGTCCCGATCAACGCGCCTGCCGCACCGCCCCGGGTGCTCTGGCACACCGGGGCCGACGAGGGCCAGCTCGTCGCCGAGATCCGGGCCACCGACCGCACGGGTCTGCTGGCGACGCTGACCGCGGTGTTCGAGCACGCGGGCGCGGACATCGCCTGGGCGAAGGTGACGACGCTGGGGTCGTCGGTGGTCGACGTGTTCGGCATCGTGCTGGCGCAGGGCAGCACCGAGACCGCCGCCCGCCAGGCCCTGGAGCGCGACCTGTACGCCGTGCTACCCGCTCCGCCGCCCAAACGGACCGAAGCGGCGAGCTGAGGGGTGCCCTGACGGGTGCCGTAGTCCGGCGGCGGCCGCCGAACAAGTAGTCTTGGCCTCGTGTTTGAATCCCTGTCCGACCGGCTCACCGGGGCGCTTTCCGGTCTGCGCGGCAAGGGTCGGCTCACCGACGCCGACATCGACGCCACCACCCGCGAGATCCGGCTGGCCCTGCTGGAAGCCGACGTGTCGCTGCCGGTGGTCCGCGCGTTCGTCGCCCGCATCAAGGACCGCGCCAAGGGCGCCGAGGTCTCCGCGGCGCTGAACCCCGCGCAGCAGGTCGTCAAGATCGTCAACGAGGAACTCATCGCGATCCTCGGCGGCGAGACCCGTCAGCTGGCCTTCGCCAAGACCCCGCCCACCGTGATCATGCTGGCCGGCCTGCAGGGCTCCGGTAAGACCACCCTGGCCGGCAAGCTCGCCAAATGGCTTAAGGGACAAGGGCATACCCCGCTGCTGGTGGCGTGTGACCTGCAGCGACCCGGCGCGGTCAACCAGCTGCAGATCGTCGGCGAACGCGCGGGTGTGCACGTCTTCGCCCCGCATCCGGGGGTGTCGCCCGACGGGGCCGGCATCGAGCAGATGACCGCCGGCGACCCGGTCGCCGTCGCGTCCGCCGGCCTGGCCGAGGCCAGGGCCAAGCTCTACGACGTCGTCGTCGTCGACACCGCGGGCCGCCTCGGTATCGACGAGGAGCTGATGGCCCAGGCCGCGGCCATCCGGGACGCCGTCAGCCCCGACGAGGTGCTGTTCGTCCTCGACGCCATGATCGGTCAGGACGCCGTCACCACCGCCGACGCGTTCCGCGAGGGTGTCGGCTTCACCGGTGTGGTGCTGACCAAGCTCGACGGCGACGCCCGCGGCGGCGCCGCGCTGTCGGTGCGCGAGGTCACCGGGGTGCCGATCCTGTTCGCGTCGGCCGGGGAGAAGCTCGAGGACTTCGACGTCTTCCATCCCGACCGGATGGCCAGCCGTATCCTCGGCATGGGTGACGTGCTCACCCTCATCGAGCAGGCCGAACAACACTTCGACGCCGCACAGGCCGAGGCGACCGCGGCCAAGATCGGCAGCGGTGAGCTCACGCTGGAGGACTTCCTCGAACAGATGCTCGCCATCCGCAAGATGGGCCCGATCGGCAACCTGCTGGGCATGCTGCCCGGTGCCGGCCAGATGAAGGACGCGCTGGCCGCCGTCGACGACAAGCAGCTCGACCGGGTGCAGGCCATCATCCGCGGGATGACGCCGGCCGAGCGGGCCGACCCGAAGATCATCAACGCCTCCCGCCGGCTGCGGATCGCCAACGGCTCCGGGGTGACCGTGTCGGAGGTCAACCAGCTGGTCGACCGGTTCTTCGAGGCCCGCAAGATGATGTCGCAGATGGCCGGCCAGATGGGAATGCCGTTCGGCCGCAAGAACACTCGCAAGACCGCCAAGGGCAAGAACAAGCAGAAGGGCAAGAAGGGGAAGGGGCCGACGCCGCCGAAGGCGCGCAATCCGCTCGGCGCGGGCATGGGCGGCATGCCACCCGGCTTCCCCGACCTGTCGAACATGCCCAAGGGACTCGACGAGCTCCCGCCGGGGCTGGCCAACATCGACCTGTCGAAGCTGAAGTTCCCCAAGAACTAGCGATGGCGGGGCTGCACGTTCGGGGGCGTGGGTTGCCCGACGGTGAACCCGTCGAATGGTGGATCACCGACGACGGCAGGCTGTCCGCCGAGCCGGTGCCCGGCGCGGAGACGGTCTTCGGGGCCGATGGGGACGGCGGCTGGGTGCTGCCCGGGCTTGTCGACGCGCACTGCCACGTCGGCCTCGGCCACCGCGGCGAGATGCCCCTGGCCGAGGCCGCCGCGCAGGCCGAGACCGAACGTGACGCCGGTGCCCTGCTGCTGCGCGACGCGGGTTCGCCGACCGACACCCGCAGCTTCGACGACCGGGCCGACTTGCCCCGGATCATCCGCGCCGGACGCCACCTGGCGCGGCCCAAGCGGTATTCGCGCGGGCTCGCCGCCGAGCTGGAGGACCCCTGGCAGCTGCCGGACGCGGTCGCCCAACAGGCCCGCTGGGGCGACGGCTGGGTGAAGCTGGTGGGGGACTGGATCGACCGGGACACCGGCGACCTGGCCCCGCTGTGGGCCGACGACGTGCTCGAGGCCGCGATCGACGCCGCGCACGCCAACGGCGCGCGCGTCACCGCGCACGTGTTCAGCGAGGACGCGCTGCCCGGTCTGATCGGGGCCGGCATCGACTGCATCGAGCACGGCACCGGCCTGACCGACGACACCATCGATCTGATGGTGGAGCACGGCACCGCGCTGGTGCCGACGCTGATCAACATCGAGAACTTCCCCGGCATCGCCGCGGCGGCGGTGAAGTTCCCGCGATACCAGAAGCACATGCGGGCGCTGTACGAGTCCTGCGCGCAGCGCATCGGCGCCGCGCGGGAGGCCGGCGTGCCCATCTATGCCGGCACGGACGCCGGCACCAACGTCGCGCACGGCCGGATCGCCGACGAGGTCGACGCGCTCGTGGGCATCGGCATGACGCCGACGGAGGCACTCGGCGCGGCCTGCTGGGACGCCAGGGCGTGGCTGCACCGACCCGGTCTCGAGCACGGCGCGTCGGCTGACCTGCTCTGCTACACCGACGATCCGCGCGGCGGCGCCGCGGTGCTGGCCAACCCCACCCGGGTCATCCTGCGGGGCACCCTTTACTGACCTCCGACGCCAGCTGCGTAACGCCATGGCGGTTCTGGGGCCCCGATTCCGCCACCGCGTTACGTAAGTTCCCGCGCCGGGGTTACGGCTGGCTGAACCCGTAGTCCAGCAGTCTGATCGCCTGCCCGTACAGGTCGCCGGTGCCGTACATCTGCACCACGACCAGCCGCCGGCCGCCACGCTCGGCCGCCCCCACGTAGGTCTTGCGGGCCAGGTTCGTGTAGCCGGTCTTGCCGCCGAGGTCACCCGGGTAGCGGGTGAGCAGCTCGTTCTGGTTGTGCAGCGTCTTGCCCGGGAACGGGGCCGTCGGCGAGCGCATGATCTGGGCGATCAACGGATACCTCAGCGCGGCCCGCATGATGACCGCGAGGTCGTGGGGGGTGGTGATCGATTCCCAGCCCGGCCCGTCCAGCCCGGACGGCGACGAGGCCTTGGTGCTGCGCGCGCCGACCAGCACGGCCTTGCGGTTCATCGCGGCCACGGCCACCCGCTGCCCGCCGAGCATGTCGGCGAGCATGTTCGCCGCGTCGTTGCCCGACACCATCAGGACCGCCGCCAGCAGCTGGGCGGTGGTGTAGGCCTGCCCGGGCCGCAGGCCCACACAGGAACATTCGACCTTGGTGTGGGAGGTGTTGGCGCGGGCGAAGTTGTCCGGCCGCAGGTGGTCGAGCACCGTCATCGCCAGCAGCACCTTGATCGTGCTGGCCGGGGCGTACCTGCCGTAGGGGTTCTTGCCGGCCAGCACCCGCCCGGTATCCATGTCGGCGACCAGCCACGCCTGGGCGGGGCCCTCCGGGAGGGGTTGTGCGGCAGCGGGTTCGGCGGCCGGCTGGCCGGCCGCCGGTGCGGCGACGGCGATCGGGGCGGTGGGCAGCAGCACCAGGGCGAGCGCCAGCCCCGCGAAACGTCGTCGCACGAATGGCGAGGCTAACCGCCGCAGGACTCGGCCCGATCTCCGTGCGGTATCGAGTCGGGCGCGCTCTCAGAGCCGGCTGATGCCCGGGTTCGGTCCCAGCGCGAACCCCCAGTCCAGCAGGGCGGACGCCTGATCCCAGTACGTCGGGCCGCCCTCCCGGACCAGCCCGTACATCAGGGCCACCGCCAGCCGTCTGCCGCCCCGCTCGGCGCCGCCGACGAAGGTCTTGCGGGCCAGGTCGGTGAACCCGGTCTTGCCGCCGAAGGTGCCCGGATACCGGTGCAGCAGCTCGTCCTGGTTGACCAGCACCACGTCACCCTTCTTCGTGGGGAACACGGCGGTGGGTTGCGCGGTGATCTGGGCGAACACCGGGTTGGCCATCGCGGCCCGGAAGATCACCACCAGGTCGTGCGGTGAGGACCAGATGTCGATGCCCGGCCCGTCGATCCCCGACGGCGACCCGGCGTTGGTGCCGTACGCGCCCAGCAGCGCGGCCTTGGCGTTCATCTTCGTCACCGCCGCGTCGCGCCCGCCGAGCATCGTTGCCAGCGTGTTGGCGGCGTCGTTGCCCGACACCAGCAGCAGCGCTTCCAGCAGCTGGCGGGTGGTGTAGATCATGCCAGGGGTCACGCCGGCGCAGTTGCACTCCACCTTGGTGTCCGCCTCGTTGGCCACGATCGTCGCATCCAGCGGCAGCTCGTCGAGCACCACCAGCGCCAGCAGCACCTTGATGGTGCTGGCGGGGGCGTACTGGCCGTATTCGTCGCGGGCGGCCAGCACCGCACCGGTGTCCATGTCGGCGAGGATCCAGGCCTGCGCCGGCCCGTCCGGGACCGGGACCGAACCGGCGGGTTGCACGACGCCGACGGCGGGCACCGCCGATGCCGTCGGGGCCGGGGTCGCGGCGACGGTTCCCGCGACCAGGGCCAACGTGATGCCCACGCATGCGAGGAGCCGCGTCATGTCGGGAGAGCCTAGTGCGGGCCGTCGATCGTGTTCAATCGAGAGATGTTGAGCCTCCAGGAGATCTCCGACCGGCTGGAGATCCAGCAGCTTCTCGTCGATTACTCGACCGCGATCGACCAGCGCAGGTTCGATGACCTGGACGCGGTGTTCACCCCGGACGCGTACATCGACTACCGGGTCAGCGGCGGCATCGACGGCCGCTTCCCGCAGGTCAAGGCGTGGCTGAAGGAGGTGCTGCCGAACTTCCCGGCGTACTACCACATGCTCGGCAACGTCGACGTCCGCATCACCGGGGACACCGCGACCTCCCGGGCGATCTGCTTCAACCCGATGGTGCTCGGCGGCGACGCCGCGCAGATCTACTTCGTCGGCATCTGGTACGTCGACGAGCTGGTCCGCACGGCGCAGGGCTGGCGGATGAGCCGCCGGGTCGAGGAGAAGTGCTTCGACAAGCTGGTGTGACGTCAGCGCGGTGCCAGCCGGGCCAGCCGGCCGGCCGCCCGTTTGAGGCGGTCGGACAGATACAGCGAGAACGCGAGGTTGAACACGTCTTCGCGCAGCCGGGTCAGGGTCGACTCGGCGATCAGCCAGCGGCCGTCCACCTTGCGGTAGGTCTCGTGGTAGTGGCCGTAGCCGCGCAGGTTCACCCCGGGGGCCAGCCGCACCACGTCTTCCATCGCCCACACCGCGGCGGCGGTGTGGGCGAGGTCAGTTCGATCTCCGGCGCGTGCACCTGGTGCACGGTCGGGTTGCCGCGCAGGCTGCGCCGGGTGAACGCGACGAAGTCGTCGGCGCCGACGATCACCGTGCCGCCTGCGGCGCTGGTGTCGCTGCGCAGGTCGTCGGCGAACAGGGTGCGCCAGGCCGACCAGTCCTTGGTGTCGAGGTAGCGGCAGTAGCGGGCCTTGAGTGTTTTGATGGCTTCGATCTCCCGCAGGTCGTCCATGCGGGCAGCGTGGCATGGATTTCTTCGGGTGCCCACCGTTCTGGCACAATAGGCGGCTGTCCGCGTACGACCACGGTCGTGCGGCGGTCACACACGTAAGGCAAAACCGGATCGCGGCAACGGGCCGCGGTCGCCGAATTGCAGCGTGGCAACCCACAGGAGTAGTCGTTCATGGCTGTCAAGATCAAGCTCACCCGGCTTGGCAAGATCCGCAATCCCCAGTACCGCATCGCCGTCGCCGACGCACGCACCCGTCGTGACGGGCGCGCCATCGAGATCATCGGCCGGTACCACCCGAAGGAAGAGCCGAGCCTCATCGAGATCGACTCCGAGCGCGCGCAGTACTGGCTGGGTGTCGGTGCGCAGCCCACCGAGCCCGTCCTGGCGCTGCTGAAGATCACCGGCGACTGGCAGAAGTTCAAGGGCCTGCCCGGCGCCGAGGGCACCCTGAAGGTCAAGGAGCCCAAGCCCTCCAAGCTGGACCTGTTCAACGCCGCGCTGGCCGAGGCCGACGGCGCGCCCGCCACCGCGGCCACCACGCCCAAGAAGAAGAAGGCGCCGGCCAAGGCCGAGGAGTCCGCCGAGGCCGCGGCGCCGGAAGTCGCCGCGCCGGAAGCCGCCGCCGAGTCGTCCGAGAGCTGAGCCGGCGATGAGCTCTGTCGTCGTCGACGCCGTCGAGCATCTGGTCCGCGGGATCGTCGACAATCCCGACGATGTCCGGGTCGACCTGGTGACCAATCGCCGCGGACGCACGGTCGAGGTGCACGTCCATCCCGACGACCTGGGCAAGGTCATCGGGCGGGGCGGGCGCACCGCCACCGCGCTGCGCACCCTGGTCGCCGGCATCGGTGGCCGGGGGATCCGCGTCGACGTGGTGGACACCGACCAGTAACGCACTGATGGACCTGGTAGTCGGTCGGGTCGTCAAGGCGCACGGCGTCACCGGGGAGGTGGCCGTCGAGATCCGCACCGACGACCCGGAGCGGCGCTTCACCCCCGGCGGGGTGCTGCGCGGCCGCCCCGCCCGTGGCAAGCCGGGCACCGACAAGGAATACGTCATCGAGTCGGTGCGCGCGCACGGTGGCAGGCTGTTGATGCGGCTGGCCGGTGTCGCCGACCGCGACGCGGCAGATGCGTTGCGGGGCACGGTGTTCGTCGTCGACTCCGCCGAGCTGCCGCCGATCGACGACCCCGACGAGTTCTACGACCACCAACTCGAAGGGCTGGCGGTGAGCACCGTCCACGGTCGGCGCGTCGGCACCGTCGCCGAGGTATTGCACACCGCCGCGGGCGAATTGCTGGCCGTCCGGGATGCCGACGGTGCCGAGGTGCTGGTGCCGTTCGTCTCCGCCATCGTGGTCTCGGTGTCGCTGGCCGAGCAGGCGGTCGTGATCGACCCGCCCGAAGGCCTGCTCGAGCTCGACTGATTGGCGGACACCGTGCGCATCGACGTGGTCAGTATCTTCCCGGCGTACCTGGACCCGGTGCGGCAGTCGTTGCCGGGCCGGGCGATCGACGCGGGGATCGTCACCTTCGCCGTACACGATCTGCGGAACTGGACCCACGACGTGCACCGCTCGGTGGACGACGCGCCGTACGGCGGTGGCCCCGGGATGGTGATGAAGGCGCCGGTGTGGGGTCAGGCGCTCGACGAGATCTGTTCGCCGGAAACACTATTGGTGATCCCGACGCCGGCGGGGCGGTTGTTCACCCAGGCCGACGCGGCGCGCTGGAGCGGTGAGCGGCACCTGGTGTTCGCCTGCGGGCGCTACGAGGGCATCGACCAGCGGGTGGCCGAGGACTCGGCGCGGCGGATGCGCGTCGAAGAGGTCTCCATCGGCGACTACGTGCTGGCCGGCGGTGAAGCGGCGGCACTGGTGATGATCGAGGCGGTGGTGCGCCTGCTGCCCGATGTGATGGGCAATCCGCGATCACACCAAGATGATTCGCACTCACCGGAGAACGACGGCCTGCTGGAGGGGCCCAGTTACACCCGCCCGCCGGTGTGGCGGGACCTGCCGGTGCCCGAGGTCCTGCTCTCCGGTGACCACGCCAAGGTCGCGGCCTGGCGCCACGAGCAGGCGCTGGCGCGCACCCGGGAGCGCAGGCCCGACCTGCTGTCGTGACCAGAAGTGATCAGATGTGCCCGTCGGGGAACATCGTCCTGACCGCCTCGGTGATGGTGTGCCGGGCTCTGTCGTCGGTGGCGGCCTGCATCGAGCCCACCACCATGACGAAACGGCGGTCGGAGCCCACGACCCCGGTGGACAGGTGCATCCAGTCCGCGCCGATGCAGCACATCCAGCCCTGCTTGACGGCCACCGGTTCGGCGTACAGACCCTCGGGGATGCCGAACCGCTGCGGATAGACGCCGCCGGGAACCATGCCGTCGGGAGCCGTCGGCGTCGACGCGGCCAGATTGGCCAGGATGATGTCGGTCTGTTCCTTGGGCAGTCCGCCCGTGCCGGCCAACAGCATGTCGTAGTAGCGCACCAGATCGGTCGCGGTGCTGATGGTGTTGAACCAGCGGCCGTTGCCCGGCCTACGGGTGGCGCGCAACCCGTAGCGGGCCACCACCCGGTCGATGATCGCGCTGCCGCCGCTGCGGTTCCAGAACACCTCGGCGGCGCTGTCGTCGGAGGCCCGCAGCATCACGTCGAGGAGTTTGCGGTCCCCCGGTGAGAGGGTGGTCTGGCCCTTGGCCACCTGCAGGAGCAGGTCGTCGGCGATGAACAGCTTCACCACCGACGCGATCGCCATCGTCATGCCGTTGCCGTTGGTGACGAGCTGACCGGTGTTGCGGTCCAGCACCGCGGCGGTCAGCTCGGCGCCGGCCTTGGCGGCTTCGGCGGTGGCCTGCCGCTCCCGGTCGGCCAGACCGCTGAACGACGGGGCGGGCTCGTCCGGGGGCGGTTCGGGCAGCGGAGCCAGATCGCCCAGCGGGGCGACGACGGTCAGGTGCGGACCCTCCGACGACGGCGCGGTGCCGGGTTCTGCCGCGGTGCACCCGGCCAGCGCGACGGCCCCGACCGCGGCCACGGCAACGGCCCTGACCAGGCTCGATGGCCGGCGTGGCATCGTCAACCTCCCACTCTTCGTCGGCCTGCGCTATCCAACCGGAACGGGGTTGCGGTCGGTGAATACCCCGATGACCAGCGTAGCCGCTGCGCCCGGGTCACGCGTCCCGCCGGAATCCCGCCCCGGGCGGATTTCGGGGAATCGGACTCCGTCTGGCACAATTGGGCAGTTGTCCGTGCACGGCCGGGTCGACAGCCGCGGCGCCACCGCCGCAACCGTCGCCTCGCTGCACGACTCGCCCCAGACGCCCGAATCAGATCGGCTCTGCACGCGTCCCCGTGACGCCGTCCAGCGCCGCGAACAGCAAGGAAGTGTCACCGATGAACACGCTGGATTTCGTCGACCAGACGTCGTTGCGCGACGATGTCCCCGACTTCGGCCCCGGCGACACCGTCAACGTCCACGTGAAGGTCATCGAGGGCTCCAAGGAGCGCATCCAGGTCTTCAAGGGCGTCGTGCTGCGTCGTCAGGGTGGTGGGGTCCGCGAGACCTTCACCGTCCGCAAGGAGAGCTACGGCGTCGGCGTGGAGCGCACCTTCCCGGTGCATTCGCCCAACATCGACCACATCGAGGTCGTCACCCGCGGTGACGTCCGCCGCGCCAAGCTGTACTACCTGCGCGAGCTGCGTGGCAAGAAGGCCAAGATCAAGGAAAAGCGCTGAGCTGTGAGGCTTCGCGGCGGTCGCCGTCGCGCTGGCTAGTCTGATCTGGTGACCGGACCTTCCGACGGCCCCGCAGGCCACCTCGCCGACGACTCCTCGGCCGAACCCGAGTTCGACGCTCCCGAACCCGCCGATAGCGACGAGCCCGACGACGAGCAGCCGTCGGGCAAGAAGAAGCGTGGCGCGCTCCGCGAGACGGCGATCCTCGTCACCATCGCCGTGGTCCTGTACTACGTGATGCTGACGTTCATCGCGCGGCCCTACCTGATCCCGTCGGAATCGATGGAACCGACCCTGCACGGGTGCAACGGGTGCGTCGGTGACCGCATCATGGTCGACAAGCTGACCTACCGCTTCAGCTCACCTGAACCCGGCGACGTCGTCGTCTTCAAGGGCCCGCCGAACTGGAGCATCGGCTACAAGTCGATCCGCTCGGACAACACCGCGATCCGCTGGGTGCAGAACGCGCTGTCGTTCATCGGTTTCGTCCCGCCCGACGAGAACGACCTGGTGAAGCGGATCATCGCGGTCGGCGGTCAGACGGTGCAGTGCCGTGTCGACACCGGGCTCACCGTCGACGGGAAACCGCTCGACGAGCCGTACCTCGACCCGAAGACCATGAACGTCGACCCGGCCGTGTACCCGTGCCTGGGCAACGAGTTCGGCCCGGTGACCGTCCCCGCGGGACGGCTGTGGGTGATGGGCGACAACCGCACGCATTCGGCGGATTCCCGCACGCACTGCAGCAACAACCCCGCCGACGCGCAGCGCGGCCTGCTGTGCACCGGCGACCCGGTGGCCGGCACCATCCCGGTGGAGAATGTCATCGGAAAGGCCCGGTTCATCGCCTGGCCGCCGTCGCGGTGGGGTGGTGTGAGCTCGGTGAACCCCCAGAGTTAACAGGAGGCCGTGGACCTGTGCCTGCTGCGTGGCCGCCACGCGTGGTGATCCGCAAATCGTCGGGCCTGCGCACCCTGGAATCCGCGCTGTACCGGGCCGGTCTGGGGCCGGTGGCCGGGGTCGACGAGGTCGGCCGTGGGGCCTGCGCCGGCCCGCTGGTGGTGGCGGCCTGCGTGCTGGGACCGAACCGGTTGGAGAGCCTGTCGGCGCTCGACGACTCCAAGAAGCTCGACGAGAGCGAACGCGAGCGGCTGTTCCCGCTGATCCGGCGCTACGCGCTGGCGTACCACGTGGTGTTCATCCCGTCGGAGGAGGTGGACCGGCGCGGCGTGCACGTGGCCAACATCGAGGGCATGCGCCGCGCGGTCGCGGGGTTGTCGGTGCGGCCGGGCTATGTGCTCTCCGACGGATTCCGGGTACCCGGCCTGCCGACGCCGTCGTTGCCGGTGGTCGGCGGCGACGCGGCGGCGGCTTGCATCGCCGCGGCCAGCGTGCTGGCCAAGGTGAGCCGGGACCGGTTGATGGTCGCGATGGAGGACGAGCATCCCGGGTACGGGTTCGCCGCGCACAAGGGGTACAGCACCCGGGCGCACACCGCGGCGCTGGCCCGGCTCGGCCCGTCCCGGCAGCATCGGTATTCGTTCATCAACGTGCGCCGGCTGGTCACCGCCGACGGCGGAGTGATCACCAGGGTGGACATTGAGGGGGAGCCAGGGGAGCATGCAGAACTCACGTACGGGAAGATTGGGCTATCACCCGAAGACCTATCGCAGCCCGAACACAATGAAGGACAGCTGAGCCGATGAGTGCCGAAGATCTCGAGAAGTACGAAACCGAGATGGAGCTCTCGCTCTACCGCGAATACAAGGACATCGTCGGACAGTTCAGCTACGTCGTGGAGACCGAGCGCCGGTTCTACCTGGCCAACAGCGTGGACCTGATCCCGCGCAACGCCGACGGCGAGGTGTATTTCGAGCTGCGGCTCGGTGATGCGTGGGTGTGGGACATGTACCGGCCCGCGCGGTTCGTCAAGCAGGTCCGGGTGATCACCTTCAAGGACGTCAACATCGAAGAGGTCGACAAGCCCGAGCTGCGGCTGCCCGAGTAGCCGGCGCTGGCCGCCCGACCGGCCTGACACACTGGACGGGTGCGTGATACACCGCAGTGCTGGCTGACCGACATGGACGGCGTGCTCGTCCGCGAGGAACACGCGCTGCCCGGAGCCGCGGAGTTCCTGGCCCGGCTGCTGGAGCGGGACCGGCCCTTCCTCGTGCTGACCAACAACTCGATCTTCACCCCGCGGGATCTGGCCGCCCGGCTGGCGCGGTCGGGCCTGACCGTGCCCGAGGAGGCGATCTGGACCTCCGCGCTGGCGACGGCGACGTTCCTGGCCGATCAGCTGCCCGGCGGGTCGGCGTACGTGATCGGGGAGGCCGGGCTCACCACCGCGCTGCACGAGGCCGGCTACACGCTGACCGATGCCGCCCCCGACTTCGTCGTGCTCGGCGAGACCCGCACGTACTCGTTCGAGGCCATCACCAAGGCGGTGCGGCTGATCCTGGGCGGCGCCCGGTTCATCGCGACCAACCCTGACGTGACCGGACCGTCGGCGGAGGGGCCGCTGCCGGCGACCGGGTCCGTCGCGGCGATGATCACCAGGGCCACCGGCCGCGAGCCGTACTTCGTCGGCAAGCCGAACCCGATGATGTTCCGCAGCGCGCTGAACCGGATCGAGGCGCACTCGGAGAGCACCGTCATGGTGGGCGACCGGATGGACACCGATGTCGTCGCCGGCATCGAGGCGGGCCTGGAGACCATCCTGGTGCTGACCGGGTCGACGAGCATCGAGGATGTCGAGCGGTACCCGTTCCGGCCCAGCCGGGTGCTGCCGAGCATCGCCGAGGCGATCGAGCTGGTGTGATCCCGGTCGAGCCGGCGCTGGAGGTGCCCCGCCGCGGCCGCGACGGGCGCGGGGTGATCGTCGAGTGCTGACCGGCGCCTTTCTACACTCGGCCCGTGACGTCAACTGCTGACCCGACCCACCCGCTGGCGGGGGTGCGGGTGGTCGAGATCTCCAGTTTCGTGGCGGTGCCGCTGGCCGGGATGACACTGGCCCAGCTGGGGGCGGAGGTGGTGCGCGTCGACCCGATCGGCGGGGCCGCCGATTACCACCGCTGGCCGCTGACCGAGGCCGGTGACAGCATCTACTGGGCCGGGCTGAACAAGGGCAAGCGCTCGCTGGCGGTGGACATGCGCTCGCAACGGGGACAGCAGCTGATCGCCCGGCTGATCGCCGACAGCGGCGTGTTCATCACCAATGTCGCTGGCCGGCACTGGCATTCCTACGACACGCTGCGGGCGGCTCGGCCCGATCTGATCCACCTAGAGGTCTCCGGACGCGTCGACGGCGGCACCGGCGTCGACTACACCGTCAACGCCGCCGTCGGCTTCCCGTTGGTGACCGGGCCGCCGGAGCTGACCGCCCCGGTCAACCACGTACTGCCCGCCTGGGACGTCACGTGCGGCGTCTACGCCGCGCTGGCGGTCGTCACGGCGCTGCGGCACCGCGACGCCACCGGCGCAGGCCAGCGCATCGCGATCCCGCTGGAGAACGTCGCGCTGGCCACCGCGGGCAACCTCAGCCTGCTCACCGAGGCGATGGTCAACGGCACCTCCCGCCAACGCATCGGCAACGCCGTCTACGGCACCTACGGGCAGAACTTCACCAGCAGCGACGGTGTCTCCTACATGGTCGTCGCGCTCACCCCGCGCCACTTCCGGGACCTGACCACCCTCACCGGCACGGTTGAATCCATTGCTGCGCTTGCTGATTCGCTGGGCGTGGATTTCGCCGACGAAGGGGAGCGCTACCGGCACCGGGATGCCCTCGGCGCGTTGTTCGGCGAGTGGTTCAGCGCGCACACCGGGGCGGAGATCGCGGCCGCCCTGGCGGCGACCTCGGTGTTGTGGGAGCGCTACCAGAGCTTCGGTGAGACCGCCGCGGATCCGCGGGTGACGGCCAACCCGCTGTTCACCGAGATCGACCAGCCGCGCGTCGGCCGCTACCTGGCCGCCGGGCTGCCGGTGGCGATCGACGGCACGTACCCGGCGGCGGCACCCGCCCCGGCGCTCGGTGACGACACCGCATCGGTGCTGGGGGACTGGCTGGGGTTGGGCGGCACCGACATCGACGACCTGATCGCGTCGGGAACCGTCGGGTGAGCCGGCTGCTGGGCCTGTTCGACCTCACCCAGCTCGACACCGACACGTGGCGAGGGCCGGCCAACGGCCCGGCCGGGAAACGGGCGTACGGCGGGCATCTGGTGGCGCAGTCGCTGGCCGCGGCCGCGCGCACGGTGGACGCCGCGAAGGCACCCACGGTGCTGCATCTGCAGTTCCTGCGGGGCGGGGACGCCGGCGCTCCGGTCGACTACCGGGTGGCGGAGGTGTTCGACGGCCGCACCGCCGCATCGCGACGGGTGGACGCCGTCCAGGGCGGCCGGTTGCTGACCACGGCCACCGTGGCCTTCGCCGCCGCGCTGACCGGACCCGAGCACGGGCACCGCGGGATGCTGCCCGAGGACCCGGAGTCGTTGCCGCACACCGGTCCTGCGGGTCCGGCCCCGTCGATGCCGCTCGACGAGCTCGACATCCGGGTGACCGACGACCGCGCCGGCGGTGAGTTCGTCCGGCGGCTGTGGTGGCGGGCCACCGTGCAGCTGTCCGACGACGCGCTGCTGCACACCCTGATCGCGACCTACGTCACTGACGTGTACCTGATCGACCCGGCGTTGCAGGTGCACGGGCACTCGATGCGGTCGCGGACGCACCGCAGCGGCACCACCGACTCGTCGGTGTGGTTCCACCGCCGCGTGCGCGCCGACCGCTGGAACCTGCTGGAGTGCCGGTCACCCGCGGCGGCGCGGGGGCGCGGGGTGGTGACGGCCAGCCTGATCCGCGACGACGGCTCGGTGGCCGCGACCCTGGTCCAGGAGGGCCTCATCGCAGAGCGGGAGCCTGAGCCGGATCCGGCCGGCTGAGCCTGCGCAGCAGCAGCCACTGCCGCAGCCGGGTCACCGCGGCCGCCACCGCGATCCCGACCACGATCGAGGCGGCCACCCCTACGGCGCGGTGCTCGCCGAACCACGGGTACACCTGGTAGTGCGTCAGGTACGTGTACAGCGAGGCCTCGGCCACGATGCCGGCGGCGACGGCCACCACCGCCGGGCAGCGCAGCGCGGGCAGCCAGATCAACAGCGCGAACCCGGTGAGCACCAGCAACTCCCGGAACGAGTCGGCGAAGTAGCCGTGCAGCCCGACGGCCAGCACCACGGTCACCGCGATGCGCTGCAGGGTGGTGGAGGCCTTGGCCGCTGCCCAGCCCGCCGCGAAGAACCAGAACGTCAGCACCGTGAACCATGCGTCGTCACGGTCCAGGCCGAGCACGTCGTAGCGCAGCGCGAGGCCCGCGGCGAGGAACATCGCGGCCAGCGCGAACGGATGGCGGCGCTCCACCCGGTCCACCGCGGGGATCCAGAACAGCACCGCCAGCGCGATCAGTGTCCACACCAGCACCTCGACGAACCACAGCCGGCCCGCGGTCATGCTGTCGTGTGGGCCGAGGAGCTTGTTGGCCAGCAACAGGTTCGAGGCGTGATAGTCGTTGGTGAGCACCAGCGCGATCGCCACCCACGCGATGGCCGGGATCGCGACCCAGGCGATCGTGGTGCGCAGGTGCGAGATCCGGACGGGCCGCGGCAGCGGCGTCAGGCAGAACCGGCCGAAGTTGTACCCGGCCACGCCCAGCAGGATGTGCGCACCGCCCCACAGTTCGAAGAGCTCGGCGTGGGACCCGACGATCAGCACGATCGCGATGGCCCGCAGTGCCACGCTGGTTTCCAGCGTGGCACCCCACGATTGCCACCATCGGTGCCTGGGCGGGGGCAGCTCTTCGAGCTCGCGCAGCGAGCGTCGCTGCCAGTCGGCGGGCAGCCAGCCCAGCGTCCGCTCCAGGCGCACCGACATCGTCACGTAGGTCAGCGAGTTCCCGCCGAGGTCGACGAAGCTGGCGTCGCGGTCGATGCGGGCCGGATCCAGTTGCAGCACCTGGCCGAACAGGGTGCGCAGGTCGGTGTCGTCGCGGTCGGGGGCGGCGTCGGCGACCAGGGACCGGGCGGCCTGGTAGTCGGGTTTGCCGGACGGCAGCAGCGGCAGCTCGTCGACGCAGACGGCGGCGACGGCGGACGCCGGGATGCCCGCGGCGGCGGCGGTGCGGGCCCGGACGTCGGCGACGTCGTGGTGGCCGGTGGCCAGCACGGCGAGCCGGTCGCCGTGGTCGGTGCACAGCGCCCGCACGCCGGCGTCGGTCAGCGTGGCCTCCAGCCGCTGCAGATCGATGCGCAGCCCGTACATCTTCACGAAACGACTTGTCCGGCCGATGATCTCGTAGAGACCGTCGGGCGCCTGCCTGGCGATGTCGCCGGTGTGCAACGCCTCGAGGGTGGCGCCGAGCGTCAGGTCGGTGGGCTCTTCGGCATACCCCATCATCACGTTGGGGCCGTGGTAGACCAGCTCACCGGTGCCGTCGTCGGGCCAGCCGGGCAGCGGCTCGATGGTGAACCCGCCGCCGGGGATCGGGCGGCCGATCGCTTCGGGCCGGGTGCGGGCGAGTTCGGCGGGGAGATAAGCCATCCGGGCGGTGGCCTCGGTGGCGCCGTACATCACCACCAGCCGCCAGCCCTGGCGGTCGGCGAGTTCGGCGAAGCGGCGGACCCGGTCCGCGGGCATCCGGCCGCCGGCCTGGGTGAGGTAGCGCAGCTGCGGCAGGGTCATCTGCTCGAACCCGATACGCTCGAGCAGTTCGAAGGTGTAGGGCACACCGGCGAAACTGGTGCCGCGGTGCCCGGCGAACAGGTCCCAGAACGCCGCGTCGGCCACCGAGTGCTCGGTCAGGATCAGTGCCGCACCGACCAGCAGGTGGCTGTGCACCACCGAGAGGCCGTAGCAGTAGGACATCGGCAGGGTGGTGGCAGCGCGGTCGGTGTCGCGGATGTCGAGGTATTCGGCGATGGCCGCGGCATTGGACACCAGGTTGGTCCGCGACTGCCGGACCAGTTTCGGCGAGCCGGTGCTGCCCGACGTGGACATCAGCAGCGCCAGATCGTCGTGCAGCCGGTGCGGGCCGGCGGTGTCGAGGTGCACACCGGTTGCGTCGATGACGGCGTCGGGCCGGTAGGCGGTGATCATCGCGCTGTGGTCGCGCCCGGGCGGGACGGGCAGGACGACGTGGCGGCCGGCCAGCGCCCCCAGGTAGCGGACCAGCGTGTCGACGTCGTTGCGGGTCTCCAGCAGCACCAGCCTGCGGTGCGGGCCCAGCCTGGTGGCGAAATCCTCGACCCGATCGGCGAGCAGGCGGTAGCTGAGCGGCCGGTCGTCGGTGAGCACGGCTGGGCCGTCGCCGTGGCCGCGCAGGTGATCGACCAGCGTGCTCATCCACGTGAGGATACCCTGGCCTCACTTAGCCGCCCCTCACTCAGGGACCCGTCACATGCGGCTGTGCCGGCTGCGGACGAAGCTGTAGGCGCCGAACGCGGCGATGCCGAGCGCGGCAGCGACCAACAGGAACTTCCCGAACGGTGCCTGGCCGAGGGTCTTGACCGCGGCATCCAGGCCGCTGGCCTTGGCCGGGTCGGCCTGCACGGTCGCGACGACGACGAGCAGCCCGGCCCCGCCGAGCACGAGTCCCTTGGCGATGTAGCCGGTGACCCCGGTCGCGGTGATCAGCCGCCCGCCGGAGACCCTCAGGTCGTCGAGGAACTTCTCGGACGCGCCCTTGTAGATGTGGTAGCCGCCGACGACGGCCACTCCGATGCCCACCGCGATCAGCAGGGCCTTACCCCAGCCCGACTGCATCAGCTGCGCGGACAGCCCGGCGTTCTGCTGGCTGCTGGACTGGCCGCTGCCCATGGCGTATCGAGCGGCGGAGACCGCGATGGCGAAGTTCACCGCCGCCAGCGCGAGCGACTTGGCCCGCTTGTGGGCGGGTTTGTCGGAGCTGGATCCGTTCGAGCGCTGGGCGGATTCGTCGCGGGGTTTGGCGCCGAGCACCGCCTCGGCGATGCGCCACAGGCCCAGGGCGACCAACCCGACCGCGACCACCCACAGCAGCACGGCGCCGCCGGTCTGGCCGGCCAGCGTGGCCAGCGCACCGGACTGGTCGGCACTTCCCTGACCACCGCCGCCCTGGCCGGTGAAGGCGAGGCGGCCGATGATGTAGGCGACCAACAGGTGCAGCACCCCGCTGGCGGCGAAACCCGCGCGGGCGGTGTATTCGAATGCGTCGCTGCGGGTCGCGTGATGGGCAGCGCTGTGCACTCCGGTGGTGGCGGCCATGGCACCCTCCCTGGTCGGCGGTGGCGCTGGTATACCCCGGTGTTGACGGGCGCGAAACCGGCGCGTTCGGGGCTGGGGATGAACTCGCGGTTGGGGATGCTCGGGCCGTCTCGGCCGGGTCCTGTCGGCAGGTGTCGGCAGGGTGGTGGCATGACGAGAGCATGGAGTCGCGCCGAGATCGGGGCGCTGGGCGAACAGCTCGCGGTGGAGCACCTGGGCCGGATCGGGCTGCGCGTGCTGACCCGGAACTGGCGGTGCCGCTACGGCGAGCTGGACGTGATCGCCGCCGACGATGCCACGCGCACAGTGGTGTTCGTCGAGGTGAAGACCCGCACCAGCGACCAGTTCGGCGGGGCGGTGCAGGCGGTCACGCCGATCAAGCTGCGGCGGCTGCGGCGGTTGGCCGGGTTGTGGCTGGCCCAGGACCGCGGCGGCTGGGCGGCGGTGCGCATCGACGTGATCGCAGTGCGGATCGGGCGCACCCGCACCCCCGAGCTGACCCATCTCGAAGGGGTGGGGTGAGCGCCCGCGTCACGACGGCGGCAGCAGCATGGTCTGCCACGTCCTGTCAAGTTCGGGTGCTGCGAGGTCGCCCTGCCGGTGCACGCTGCCGTCCGGGGCGACGTACTCACCGGTGGCGGCATCGTAGCCGGACACCGCCAGCGGCGCCGGGACCCGCTGCGGCACAGCCTGTCCAGAGAGTGTGGCGTTGGGATCGCCCTTCCAGTTGTCGCCGTCGTTGAGCGGGCTGTAGGTCTGGTCGCTCTCGCACATCTTCACCGTGGGAGCCCGCTTGCCCGGCACGGTCAGACACGGGTAGTTGCGCGCGCCGCGGGTGTTGAACGGCGAGTCCTGCGGCACCCGGCAGTACAGATCACCGGCCGGGCGGGCGGGCGCGTCCTGCAGGGCGGTGGCCCGCCGTTGCTGCGGCGGCAGGAAACCGGTGTTGCAGACCGGCGGCAGGTTCATGTTGAGCGCGACGTCGAGGTAGAGCCCCTTGTAAGGGCCTCGGTGTGTCAAATTCGGCACCGCCGTGGCCTGGGCGCCGGCGATGTTGGCCGGCAACAACACCAGCAGCTGTTCCAGCGCCGGTTGATAGGTCACCGCGACGTTCCCGGCGGCGACCAGATTGGCCATCAGGATCGGCAGCGTCGGCCGCAGCCTGCTGAACAGCGCGGCGGCTTCGTCCAGCGCAGGCCCGGTCTTCTGCAGGATGCCGGCCACCTGCTGGTCGCGGTGGGCGAGCTGGCCGCTGAGCTCCGCCAGATGCGCTGCCCACGCGGTGATGTCATCGCGGGTATCGGCCTGGGTGTCCAGCACCGGCTTCGATTGGTCGATCAGGGTCAGGATCGGTGCCAGGTTGTCGCGGGCGTCGATCGCCAGCCGGGTGGAGCCGTCGACGATGCGCGCCAGTTCCGGTCCCAGGCCGGCGACGGCGAGGTAGCTCTCGTCGACGACCGTCGTCAGCTCGCCCCGCGGGATCGCGGCCAGACCGCGGTTGGTGGCGTCCAGCAGAGCGTTGATGTCCGGCTGCACGGAATCCGGTGCGGTGGCGACCACGTCACCGTCGGCGAGGGCGGGGCCCTGGTCGTTGCGCGGCGTCAGCGACACGTACTGTTCACCGGCGGCGGAGACGCTGTGCACGGCGGCATCCACATCGGCGGGAATGCGCACCGCCGAGTCCAGCGACAGCACCGCCTGCACACCGCCGTCGGCCAACTCGATGCGCTGGACCCGTCCCACCGCCGTGCCGCGGTAGACGACGTTGGCGTTGTGGTAGAGGCCGCCGGCTTCGGGGAGGTCCACGGTGACCGTGTAACGGCCCATCCCGAAGTAGGTCGCGGGCACCTTCAGGTAGCCGAACAGCAGGATGCCCGCGCTGGTGAGGGCGATCGAGCAGAAGACGGCGAGCTGGATTCGCAGGCGCGCGGTCAGTCGCATGTCAGCGGCCCTGGTCGAGGTGGTAGGGCGCGGTCAGCGGGTTGGCCGCGGTGTACGGGCTGGGGATCTGTCCGATCGTGCGGCCCCACTGCAGTTCCAGTTCGGTCAGGTCACCCTCGAACCGGGTCCCGGTCAGCAGCGTGGCGTCGAGTCGGCTCAGGGTGAGGTCCAGCACCAACGTGAGGTTGGCGTAGTCGCCGCGGAACCAGTTCGGGATCGTCTCCTTGGGCCACGGGTAGGTGGTGTACAGGCTCAGCGATCGGGTCAGCGCCGGTCCGGCATCGGCCAACGACTCGAGAACCGGTGCCAGGTCCCGCATCTCGGCGACGAGGCTGTCCCTGGTCTTGGTCACCGTATCGTTGGTCAGCGCGCTGAACGTGCCCAGCTCGGTGAGCGCGCCTGCGAGTTGTTCGCGCCGGTCGGCCAGCACGGTGAGGGCGTCGGGGATGGTGCGCACGGCCTCGTCGATGACGGGGTCCTGAGCGGCGAACTGCCCGGCGAGACGGTCCAGGCCCTCCGTTGCGGTGATGATGTCGTCGCGTTGGGCGTTCAGCGCCGATGTGAACTCGTGGATCCGGCCGAGGAAGTCGCGCAGCTGTTGTTCGCGACCGCGCAGCGCGGTGCCGAACGCCTGCGTGATGTCCTGGAGCTGGCCGATCCCACCGCCGTTGAGCAACAACGAGATCGCGGCCAACGTCTGCTCGGTACTCGGGTACGTTCCCGCATGGTCGAGCGGGATGACGGATCCGTTGTGCAGCCGGCCCTGTGCCGGGTGGTCGGTGGGTGCGGCGAGTTCGATGTGCAGCGTGCCCAGCAGGCTGGTCTGCCCGACGGTCGCGGTGGCGTTCTCGGGCAGCTCGACGTCACCGTCGAGGGTGATGGTGACCGCGGCGTGCCAGCCGCGCCGCTCGATCTTGACGACGTTGCCGACCGTCACGTCCCCGACCCGGACCCGGGAGTTGGGTTCGATGTTGGTCACGTCGGGCAGTTCGGCGGTGATCGTGTACGCGCCGCTGTCGCGGCCCGCGGTGCCCGGCAGCGCGAGCGAGTTCACGCCGCGCCATCCGCAGCCGGCGAGGACCACCACCAGCACCGCGGCCAGTGTCGCACATCTGCCGGCGCGCTTCATGATTGCGGCTCTGCTGCCACCATGAGGCCCTCGAGCCCGTCGGCCGGATCGGTTGACGACGGCCGGTGGTCCGGGCGCATCCAGTCCTCGCTGTAGGTGAGTTCGTTCGGCCGGGCGATCGTTCCGACGAACGGATTGAGCCCGAGCGGCGGGAAGTTGTACTGCCGGTTCTTGATGATCGGGGCGAGGTACTGGGCGCACAGCTTGGCGGCCTTCTCCGCACCCAGTCGGGACGCGGCCTCCACTGCGCCGCACAGGAAATGGATGGGGTTGGCGAACTGGTTGATCGCCAGGACGCCGGTCTGTGACGAGTGCGCGGGGGAGTAGATGTTGGTGAAGTTGGCCAGCACGTTGGGGGCGACGTGCAGGGTCTGCTCCACGTCGTCGAGGCTCTCGACGAGGGCGGTGCTGATCGAGGTGAGCCGGTCCGAGGTGGTGCCGATCGTCTCGGCGTTGTCGGCGACGAAGGCGCGGACCTCGTCGGCGACGTCGTCCATGTCGGTGACCGCCCGGGCGACCTCGTCGGTGTCGTTCACCAGCAACCCGGTCACCGCGGCGAGGTTCTGGTTGAGCGCGCGCATCAGGTCGGTGCTGGATTGCAGGGCCGACACCAGGGTGGCCAGGTGCCTGGTGGTGGCGAAGATGTCGCCGCTGTGGTCGCCTATGGACGAAACCGCCTGGGCCAGTTCGATGATGGCGCTGCGGATGGCCGCGCCCTGGCCGTGCAGGTTGGCCGCCGCGATGTTGATGAACGCGCCCAGTGGGCTGGGTGTACCGGGTCGGCTGGGTTGCAGGCTGTCGCTGAGTTTCTGCAACTGCGCGCGCAGGTCATCCCACTCCACCGGAACCGCGGTGCGCTCCAACGGGATCACGGCGTGGTCGGGCAGCACGGGACCGGCGGTGTAGACGGGGTCGAGTTGGATCGAGCGGGCGGTGACCAGTCGCGGGGCGATGATGGCGGCGCGCACCTCGGCGGGCACCGGGTGGCCGCTGTCGACCCAGAACGTGACGCGGGCACCGTAGGGCTGTGGCTCGATGTGCTCGACGGAACCGACGCGGACCCCGAGGATCAGGACGTCGTCGCCGGGATAGAGCCCGTTGCTGTTGTCGAAGTAGGCGGTGATCTGCGTGCGGCCCACGGCCTTCCACAGCGGCCGGGCCACCAGACCGATACCGGCCAGCAGCGTCACGACGAGGATGACCGCCAGCGCGGCGCGGCGGCTCATCGCTGCGCACCCGGCTGCGCGGGACCGGTCGGCGGGGCGGGTGGCCCCGGCGGCGGGCCGCCCGGCGGCGGCGCGGGCAGCGGCTCCCGATAGGGGTAGCGGGGGTCCGCCGGGTTGCCGGTGATGGCGTCGGGCAGTGTGGTCGGCGGTGGGCCGCCCTGCCCGGTGCGCGGGTACGGCACCGGCAGGGCGGGCGTACCGGGCTGGCCGGTCTGCGGGTCGCTGAGCTGAGAGGGCAGCAGCACGTTCGGATCCAGTCCGAGATCGGAGAAGGCGGCGTCGACGAAGGGTTGAACGAACTGTCCCGGAAGCAGGTTCGCGAGGTACGGCTTGAAGAAGGGGCCCGAGGAAGCCGATTCGCCCAGCGACATCAGATACGGGTTGAGCAGTTGGATCGACTCCTGGACGCTGTGCTTGCGGTTGTCGACGATCGTCAGCAGACCGTTGAGTTTGTCCAGCGCAGGCCGCAGCCGGTCTCGGTTCTCGCCGATGAAGCCCGACAGCTGGCGGGCCAGGGCGGAGATATCGGTGGAGATCTGGTCGAGCGCGGCGCTCTGGGTGTGCAGTTGCTGCAGCAGGGCGGTGCTGTCGGCGATGAGGCCGACGACCTGATCCGTTCGCTCGGCGAGGATGCCGGTGGTCTTCTGTGCGTTGGCCAACAGGTCCCGCAATTGCTGGTCCCTGGCGCCCAGGGTGCGGGAGAACTCGGTGACGCCGGCTAGCGCGGCCCGCAGATCCGGTGGGGTGGTGGCGAATTCCTGCGCGATCGTGGTCAGCGACGCGTTCAGTACCGCGGTGTCCAGGTCGCCGACGGTGCTCGACAGGTCCGACAGCGCGTCACTGAGCTCGTAGGCCGGTCTGGTGCGCTCCAGCGGGACGGGCTGCGACAGCCGCCCCTGGCCGCGGGACACCACCTGCAGGACCTTCACACCCAGCAGGCTGGTCGTCTTGATCGTCGCTTCGGAGCGGTCACCGAGGGGCACGTCCTCGTCGACGCCGAAGTGCACGAGCACCCGGGACCCGTCGAGGCTGACCCCCGTGACGCTGCCGACGACCGCGCCTGCCACCTGGACGTCGGCGCCGGGTTGCAGCCCGCTGGCGTCGGCCAGATACGCCGAGTAGGTGTCCTGGCCGTCGATGAACGGCATTCTGTCGTAATAGAAGCCCGCGGCGACCAGGCCTGCGATCGCACCGAGGCCCACCGCGCCGATCACCGCGTGGTTGCGTTCGCTCATGGGTTTCACTTCGGGGTGCACCTTCCCGAAGGCTGGCCGGCCAGCTTCACGTAGACCGGTTCGCCTCCTTTGCCGTTGAGTTTGAGCACCAATTCGCAGAGGTAGAAGGAGAAGAAGTCGCCGTAGAGGCCTTGGCGGCCCAAGATGCGGTACGACTCGGGAAGCGTGGCGAGCAGGTTGTCGAGGTAATCGTGGTCGGCCACCGCGATGGCGGCCGCTCGGTCGGTCTGGGTGACGGTCTCGGCCAGGTCGGGCCGGATCTGTTGCAGCAACGCGGTGACCGTCTGCGCTGACGCGTCGGTGTGCGCGACGGCGGTGGCGATGTCGGTCCTACGTTCCGACAGCCCGGCGACGAGGCGGGACAGGGAGGTCACGGCGTCGCCGAACTTGTCGGCTTGCCCGCTCAACGATCCGAGCACGGTGTTGAGGTTGGTGATCACCGCACCGATGAGCTGGTCGCGGTCGGCCAGCGCAGAGGTGAGGGTGGCCGTTTGCGCCAGGAACGCGTTGATCGTGGTGCCCTGGCCCTGGAATACCTCGACCAGCTGGCCGCTGAGCAGGTTCACCTGGTCGGGATCCAGCGCCCGGAACAGGGGCCGAAACCCGCCGATGAGCGCGTCGATGTCCAGCGCCGGCTGCGTGCGCTGAACGGGGATGGTGTCACCGGGCGCCAACCTGTGGCCGGAACCGGGGCCGTCTTGCAGTTCGAGATACCGGTCGCCGATGATGTTCGCGTAGCGGATGAGGGCGCGGGAGCCGTCGGTGAGGACCACCGAGTCGTCGGTGGTGAACGTCACCGTGGCGGTGTTGTCGGCGTTGACGGCGATGTCGGTGACCTTGCCGACCTCGACGCCGGCGATGCGTACGAACTGGCCGCTCTCGAGCCCGGACACACTGGTGAAGTCCGCCCGGAAGGACCGTTGTGGTTCGAAGCGGAGCTGCGCGAACACCATCACCAGGGCGAAGGTGCCCGTCGCGCAGACCGCCGCGAACCCACCCAGGCGCCAGACAGCGCCGCGCAGAACAGGATTCATGATGCTCTCTGACGTAGAGGTGGTCGCTCAGGGGTTGGCGGGCGCGCCGTAGGGCGGCGCGCCCGGGTAGGGGACCGGCCCGATCGCCGGTGGCCCCATTCCCCGGATGCTGGGCGGCTCGGGTACCGCGCGGGTGACCGGGAGCAGGTTCATGTACCAGGGGTGCCCGATGCCCGGATTGGGTCTCAGGTCGAGCCCGGTGCCCCAGCCGGTGTTGGTGACCAGCTGCCGCGCGGGGAAGTTGCGCGAAACATCCGGCAGCGAACCACAACTGGGCTTGCCGCCCGGACCGCCCTTGGCGGCCACGATCGGCAGGTTGTCCGGGTAGCGGTACATGTCGTTGCCGAGCAGGGCCGCCGAGTCCAGGATCACCGACATGCCGTTGCCGCCGACGCTCTGGTACAGGGAGTTGTCGAGCAGCGATTTGGTACCGACGAGCAGGCAGGTGTATTGCGGATCGTACTTGGCGAGCAGCCCGGTGGTCGGTCGCGCGACGTTGACGGCGTCCACCAGCGCGGGCCGCGACGAGGCCAGCAGATCGGTGCCGCTGCGGGCGAAACCCAGCGTGCTCAGCAGCAGCGCGTCCAGGTCGCGGGTGTGCGCGCTGAGGGTGGCGCTGGTGGTGCTCGCGGCGTCGAGCATGACCAGCAGGTCGGCGGCGGAATCGGCGTAGGCGGTGTTGGCGGCGTTGAATGCCTGCCAATCCTGCTGCAGTGCAGGCATTCTGGGGTTCACCTCGCGCAACACGGTGTCGGCGGCGGTGATGGCCGTGCCGATGCGATCCCCTTGGCTGCGCACCCCGTGTGCCATCGCGGTCAGCACCGCGTTGAGTTTGGCCGGATCGACCCGGTCGAGCAGGTCGACCATGTTGCCGAACACGGTGTTGACCTCGGTGCTGACGTTGGTGGACGCCAGCACCGCGCCGGGGTGCAGACGGGCCGGGTTCGGATCGCGCGGGTACTCCAGGTCGACGTATTTCGCCCCGAAGATCGTGGTCGATCTGATCCGCGCGCTCACGTTGGCTGGGATGTGCGCGATCTGGTCGGCGAAGATCTGCAGTTGCAGGCGTACGGGATGGGTGCCGCCCTCCACGCCGGCGACCCGACCGACCTGCACTCCGCGCATCTTCACCTTGGCGCCGGCCTCCAGGACCAGGCCCGCCCGGTCGGAGGTCAGCGTGACCGGTACATGGCGGGTGAAACTGCCCTGGAACATCGCCGTGCAGACCGCGACGATGGCGGTGAGGACGACGCCGAGCAGCAAGGCCCACCAGGCCGGTCGAATACGTTGTGCTGTGGTGTTGTTCATGCGTCACCCGGCAAAATTGAAATCGCCGGACTGCCCGTAGAGGGCCAGCGAGACGAACATCGTCATCAGCGTGGCCGCCACCAATGAGGTCCGGACGGCACGGCCGACGGCCTCCCCGACGCCTGCCGGTCCACCGCCGGCGTTGAAGCCGTAATAGGTGTGGATCAGCATGATGACGACCGCCATCGTCACGGCGAGCACGAACGACCTCAGCACATCACCCGGGTTCAGGAACGTGGTGAAGTAGTGGTCGTACACGCCGGTGGATTGGCCGTAGCCGGTGGTGGTTCCCACTCGGGCGGCGAGGAAGGAACTGAGGATGGCCACGCAGTACAGCGGGACGACGACGATGATGCCAGCGAGCAGGCGGCTGGAGGCCAGGAAGGCGACGGCCCGGATCCCCATCACCTCGAGCGCGTCGATCTCCTCGTTGATCCGCATCGCACCCAACTGCGCGGTGGCGCCCGCACCGATCGTCGCAGCCAGCGCCACCCCGGCGATCAGCGGGGCCAGCAGCCGGACGTTGAAGTAGGCCGATGCGAAACCCGTCAGCGCCTCGACGCCGACCTGGGAGAACTGGTTGTAGCCGATGACCGCGACCAGCGCGCCGACCGAGAGGGTCAGGAACGCGACGATCACGACCGTGCCGCCGATGACGGCCAGGGCCCCGACGCCGAGGCCCATCTCGGCGATCAGTCGCAGGATCTCGATGCGATAGTGGATCACCGCATCTTTGACCGATCGCAGGGTGTTGCCGTAGAACACGGCCTGTAGGCCAACCCGGTCCAGCGCGGCGCCCCAGCGGTGCAGTCGTGGCCGCAGCCGCGACGGCTGGCCGATCCGGCCGGCGCTCATGAGATCGCCTCGACGCCGATCGCCGACGCGATGATGTTGATGGCGAACAGGGTCATGAACGTGTAGACCACGGTCTCGTTGACGGCCTGTCCGACGCCGGCGGGGCCACCGCCGACCGACATGCCCTTGTAACACGCGATCAACCCGGCGCTGAGCCCGAACAGGGCGGCTTTGACGAGTGCGATCACGACCGCCCCGATGCCGGTGATCAAGGTGATGCCCGCGGCGAAGGCACCGGGGGTGGCGTGCTGGACGTACACCGAGAACACGAAGCTGCCGACCAGCCCGACCAGGATCACCACCGAGGACAACATGACGGCCACGAACGTCGCCGCCACCACGCGGGGCACGACCAGGGCCTGGAGGGGGTTGACGCCCATGACGCGCAGCGCGTCGATCTCGTCGCGGATGGTGCGGGCACCGAGGTCGGCGCACATCGCCGTGGCGCCTGCGCCGGCCACCACCAGGACCGTGACCATGGGTCCGATCTGGGTGACGCTGCCGTACGCGGCGCCGGCGCCGGAGAAATCGGCGGCACCGAACTCGACCAGCAGGATGTTCAAGGTGAAGACGGTGAGCACCGAAAAGGGCAGGGCCAGAAGGACGGTCGGCAACAGCGACACCCGTGCGACGAACCACGACTGCAGGAGGAACTCCTTCCAGGCGAACGGTCGCCGGGGTATCAGAGCCACCGTGTCGACGGTCATCGCGAAGAAGCCACCCACCGCCCGCAGCGGTCGGACGAGCGCCTGCGGCGCGGTCGTCACGGCGTCGCCCGACGCAGGAACCGAGGTCGCACTGTGAGCGTCCTTCCTTGGCGGGACTCAGCCGCCCTGGCGTGATCTGGAACACAACACCTGTTGTCGTAGATTGGATCACAACGCCTGTTGTTCTGGCAAGCGGTAGTTGCGTAATCTGGGCGCCATGGACGTGGAGACCCCCGCCCCGGTCGACCGGCGCACCGCGATCGTCGACGCCGCGATCGACGTGCTGGCGACCGAGGGCGGGCGCGGTCTGACCCATCGCGCCATCGACCGACGACTCGGGCTGCCCCTTGGGTCGACGGCGAACTATTTCAGCACGCGTACGTCCCTGCTGCGTGCGGTCACCCAGCGGCTGCTCGAACTCGACATCGTGCGGCTGGAGGCGCTTCCCGGCCGGAAGCTGAGCAAGGACCGCGCTGCAGAGTTTTTCACCGAACGCCTGTTGGGATCGCTGGCACCCGACATGCGCAACCACTACATCGCCCATCACGAGGTGTTGTTGCAGTCGGCGCGCGATCATCAGCTGCGTCGCGAGATCGCCGAGGCCCGTCAACGTTTCGTCGACGTCTCCGCGCGAATCCTGACCGCGATGGGCTGTGCCCACCCGGAAGCGCACGCGCCCGGAGTCGTCGCGATGCTCGACGGTCTGCTGATCGATCAACTGCTGTACTCCGACAAGCCGCTCGACCCCCGAGAGTTCACCGCGCAGATCAGGCGCCTGCTGGCGCAGTGCTGACGCATCGCTGAAAGTAGCTGCGTGCCTGGCTGATCACCGCCGCGGCGCGTTCTCGGTCGGGTGAAGACACCGGCCGCGCACATTCGCTTGCGCTCACAACACCTGTTGTGCTTCACTGCCAACAACAGATGTTGTTTCCATCCGGTCGGAAAGGGGTCCAGCGGTGCTCGATGCGGGCAGGGCAGATCCAGCGGGTGATCTGATGCTGTGGCCGAGGTACGAGGATCCGGCGGACCTGACCGGCATCGAAGCCGTCCCGCTGGGGCAACGGGGGCTGCCGGACTCCACGTATGCGCTGCTGGCCCGGGCCGCACGGCGATGGCCACACCACCCGGCGCTGAAAGTCATGGCGGATGCCGACCACTGGCAGGACCCCTGGCGGTGCACCTACGCGCAGCTCCTGGCCGCGGTGCACCGAAGCGCCAACCTCCTGTACTCGTTGGGGGTCCGGCGCACCGACGCGGTGGCACTCATCGCACCCAACAGCGCCGAGCTCATCGTCGCGACCCTGGCCGCCCAGCTGGCCGGGATCGCCGCCCCCATCAACGGAAGCCTCTCCCGGCACCACATCGAGGAGCTGCTGCGGCGTTCCGGTGCCCGGGTGCTGATCGCCGGCGGGCCTGCGCTGTCAGACGACAACTGGCGCACCGCAATCGATCTGGTTCGCGACGGTGTGGTCGACACGGTGCTGGCGCTGCGTCACACCGAAGACGATGTCCCCCTGAGTCCACCGGCGGCCGCGGGTACGCGGATCGGCTATCTCCACGAGCTGGCGGCAGCGTGCGAGGCGGGGTATTTCGTCGGAACGCCACCGGCCGACTCGGACCTGGCCGCGCTGCTGCACACCGGCGGCACCACCGGGGTCCCGAAGCTGGCCGCACACCGCCACTGCGGCCAGGTGGCCAACGCCTGGATGATCGCGGCCAGTCCGCTGTTCGACGGCGACGCGACGCTGTTCTCCGCCCTGCCGCTGTTCCACGCCAACGCCCTCATCGTCAGCGTGCTGGCGCCGCTGTTCAAGGGCCGGCCGGTGCTGTGGGCCGGGCCGCTGGGTTATCGGGATCCCGCGCTGTACCCCCACTTCTGGCGAATTCTCGCCCACCACCGGATCACGATGATGAGCGCGGTCCCGACCGTGTACGCCGCGCTGGCCGATCACCCCGTCGACGCCGACATCAGCCATCTGCGGTACGGGATCGTGGGTGCATCCCCGCTGTCGCAGGCCGTCCGCGAGCGCGTGGAACGCGACATCGGGATCGTCCTGGTCGAGGGATACGGGCTGACCGAGGCCACCTGTGCCAGCGCCCTGAACCTGCCCGCCGACCCGCGGCCCGGCACGGTCGGCCAACGCATGCCTTACCAGCAGGCCAAGGTCGTGCGGGTGCACGACGACGGTCGGTGGACCGAGTTGCCGACGGGAGCGGTGGGTGTCCTGGCCCTGAGTGGACCCACCGTCTTCCCCGGATACGTGGTGGGCCGCACCGACACCAGCTACCGGCTCGACGGCTTGGGTTCCCTCGCCGACGGGTGGCTCGACACCGGCGACCTGGCCCATCTCGACGCCGACGGGTTCATCCACCTGCACGGCAGAGCCAAGGACCTGATCATCCGCGGCGGGCACAACATCGACCCGGCCGTCATCGAGGAGGCGCTGCTGTCGTGCCCCGAGGTGGCCTCGGCAGCAGCGGTCGGTCGTCCCGACGCCCACGCCGGCGAAGTGCCCGTCGCGTACGTCACCCTTGCCCCCGGCACCCGTCGCACCGCCGGCGAGATCCTGACGTGGGCGGCGCAGCGGGTGCCGGAACCGGTCGCCGCACCCAAGACGGTGACCGTGCTCGACGAACTCCCGCTGACCGCAGTGGGCAAGCCGTACAAGCCCGCGTTGCGCGCCGACGCCACCCGGCGCGCGGTCGAGGACGCCCTCAGCGGGGTCGCCGGTGTGCACGCCGTCGACACCACCGTCGAGGACGGCACCATCGTTACCACGGTGGCGCTGCAGCCCGGCGCCGACGACCGCGCCGTCGAGGCCGCGCTGAACCGGTTCGCGGTGCAGTGGAAGACCATTCACGTGCCATCGGCAGGGAAGACCACCTCCGAGTGACCACACCCCAGTAAAGGAGTCCCGATATGAACGCACCAGGACCACGGCTCGCCCACGTCGTGCTGCAGACCAGCCAACCAGAAGCGTTGGCAGAGTTCTACACCAAGGTCCTCAACGCCCACGTGGTGTTCGCCGGTGCCGGTCTGATCTTCCTCACCTGCGACGACGAGCATCACCGCGTCGCCATCGCCGCGCTGCCCGGCGGGGCGGAGGCCAAGAACCCGAGGGCCGTCGGGATGAACCACATGGCCTTCACCTTCGACACGCTCGACGAGCTGCTCGCGCAGTACCAGCGCCTCGCCGCCCAAGGCATCCGGCCCGCCGTTCCGGTCCAGCACGGGGTCACCACCTCGCTGTACTACCGCGATCCGGACGGCAACTTCGTCGAACTGCAGATCGACAATTTCGCCACCCCCGACGACGCCACCGCCTTCTTGCAGGGACCCGAGTTCGAGGTCGACTCCTGGGGCCCGCAGTTCGATGTGGACCTGATGATCGAGGCGCGTGCCAACGGGGTCGGGGTCGACGAACTGACCAGCCGGGCATGGGTGTTGGCGGGGCCGAAGCTGCCGCATCCGTCCGTCGTGCTCGCCGGGATCGACGTCACCAACTGACCGTGCTGTCCAATCCGAAAGGCTCCCTGTGACACAGACATCCGAGAACAGCGCCCCGGTGGTGATCGTTGGCGGCGGCCCCGTCGGCATCGGCACCGCCCTCGAACTGGCCCGCCACGGCGTGCGCACGGTCATCCTCGAGGCCCGTGGCCCCGGCGAGTACAACTACGCCCGCACCAACCTGACCAATCTGCGCTCGATGGAGCATTTCCGTCGCTGGGGGATCGCCGACAGGCTCCGCGACAACGATCCGGTCAGCGAGGAGTTCGGGCGCGGCATCAGCTACGTCACGGCGCTCAACGGTCACGTCGTCGTCGATCTGGCACAGGTTTTCGCGTTCGGCACCACGGTTCCGTTCGCGTCCGATCGTCCGGAGTGGGCCCCCAACGACGCGATCGAGAAGACGGTGCACGATGCCGCCGTCGAGCATCCGTTGATCGACATCCGGTTCGGTTGCCGGGTCACCGGTTTCCAGGAGCGGGACGAGGCCGTGCATGTCACCTACACCGACCCCGGTGGTGCGGTCGCGACGGTGGCAGCGCCCTATCTCGTCGCCGCCGATGGCAGCCGCAGCTTCGTCCGCAAGGCGCTCGGTATCCGGATGGAGGGCGTGCCCGACCTTGCCTATTGCAGCCTGTGGCATCTCAGGGCGCCGGATCTGGACACGAGGATGGCGGTCGGGAAGTCCTCGTTCTTCATGTTCATCAACGAGTTCCGGGACAACGCGATGCTGCTCGCACAGGGCGACGACCGCTACGAGTTCGGCTTCTTCCCGAAGCCGGGTGAGGACGCCGACGACTGGGATCGGGCCCGCCAGGTGTTGATCCGCAACGTGGGCTTCGAATTCGACGCCACCCCTATTTCCGGTGGGGCGGTGATGATCCACTCACTGCTGGCGCCGGAATTTCGGCACGGGCGGATCCTGCTCGCCGGTGACGCCGCGCACCTGATCTCGCCGATGGGTGGGTTCGGCATGAACCTCGGCATCGGGGACGCCGCCGACCTGGGGTGGAAGCTGGCCGCGGTGCTGCAGGGCTGGGGCGGCCCGACACTCCTGGATTCCTATGCCCGCGAGCGCAGGCCCGTGATCGCGTGGATCCAGAACGAATGCCTGCACAATACCGAGCGCAGTGCCGAATCGTTCACCCGGGACGGTATCTCGGCCGACACCGCCGACGGCGCAGCGCTCAGGACGGTGGTCGGCGAGGAGATCAGCACCGTCAAGAGCGCCGAGTTCGAAAGCTTCGGAGCGCAACTGGGCACCCACTACCACGGCTCACCGATCGTGGTGCCCGACGGGACGGTACCGCCGGCACTGTCCCAAGGGGTGTACGAGCCCAGCGCCACACCCGGTTGTCGTGCCCCGCATGTCTGGCTCGACGACCAGACTTCACTGTATGACCGCTTCGGCGCCGGCTTCACGCTGCTGGTCATCGGTGAACAACCCATCGACACATCGGCATTCGAGACGGCGGCCAAGGACCGGGGTATGCCGCTGGACGTGCTGACCCTTCCACGCGCGGACCTGCGCGGCCTCTACGGGGCCGAACTCGTCCTCATCCGCCCCGACCAGTACGTGGCGTGGCGGGCCGATTCGGTGCCCACCGACGTGGATTCGGTGCTCGACACCGTGCGCGGCGCCGTGTCACCCACCGGGCAGCCGTGAGCACGGTTGCCGCCACCGAGGGTGCGGTGGATCTCGGCGGCATCCGGTGGGCCTACACCGAGCGCGGCGGCGGCCCGCCGGTGATCTTCCTGCACGGCACGCTCACCAGCTCGGCGATGTACGCCGGCGTGATCGACGCGCTGTGCGACCGATACCGTTGCATCGCCGTCGATCTTCCCGGGCACGGCCGCAGCGGGTTCGACCCCGACGGGTGGACCGCCGACGACGTCGTCGCCGGTGTCACCGCGCTGGTATCCGCGATCGGATGCGGACCGGCCACGCTGGTCGGGCTGTCGCAGGGCGGGGCGGTCGCGCTGCGCGTCGCGCTGGCGCATCCGGGCATCGTCACCGCCGTCGTCACCCAGGGCGCGGGACCGGATGGGCCGGCGCCGGAGGCGGTGGCGGTGCTGACCGCCGTCGGCTGCATCCTGGCATCCGGTGCCGAGGATGAACGCCGCGCGGCGGCAACCGAACTGCAGAGCGCGTTCCACGCGGCCGGATGGCTCCGGCGCCACCCCCGACAGGCGCAGGACGAGCTGGCGGTCATCCTGGCCCAGGACCGGCGCGCGGTGGCGTTGGCCACGCGCGTGCCCGGCACGTACACCAGCATCGAGAACGAGTTGGGCCACATCCGGTGCCCGGCGCTGATCATGTGGGGCGAGGAGGATCCGCGCGCATTCTGGGGTCCGCGGATGGTCACCGCCATGCCGGCCGCGCGGCTGGTCACCGTTGCGCACGCCGGACACCACATGGTTTCGGACGCACCGGCGCAGTGCGTGGAAGAGATCGGCCGCTTCCTCGACGAAGTCCACGGCATCGGTGCCGGACAGGACCCGAACCGGAAGGACGATTGATGCGTTTGTACAACATCGCTGGGCGGGCGGCGCTCGAGGCCGACGGCGGCTACGTCGACGTCGAGCACGCCAGCGGTGGCCTCTTCGGACCCGATCCCCAGGCCCTCTATCCCCGGTGGGAGGAATTACGGCACTGGGCCTCCGGGCATCTTCCCGGTGCCGTCGCGACACCGCTGCCGCCGGGCGCGCTGATGTCGAGCCCGGTGCCGCAGCCCCGGCAGATCTTCGCCGTCGGCGTCAACTACGCGTCCCATGTGGCCGAATCCGGACTCGACACCCCGACCGTGCCGATGGTGTTCGCGAAGTTCGTCTCGTCGGTAGCCGGACCGTATGACCGCATCGCGCTACCGGAGGGGGCCGTGGACTTCGAGGCCGAACTCGTCGTGGTGATCGGAGCCCACGCCGACCGGGTGCCCGCCGGGGTGGCCTGGCAGCACGTCGCCGGTCTCACGGTGGGGCAGGATCTTTCGGAGCGCTACACCCAGTGGAAGGGCTCGGCGCCCCAGCAGATGAGTTTGGGGAAGTCCTTTTCCGGCTTCAGCCCGATCGGTCCCGCGGTGGTCACCCCCGACGAGTTCGGCGACCCCGACGACATCGAACTCGGCTGCGCGGTCAACGGTGTGCCCATGCAGAGGGGCCGCACCGGCGACATGATCTTCTCGGTGCCCGCGATCATCGAATTCCTCTCCGGGGTCGTGCCGTTGCTCCCCGGCGACCTGATCTTCACCGGAACCCCGGACGGGGTGGGCTTCACCCGGGACCCGCAGGTGCTGCTGAAACCGGGGGACGAGCTGACGACCTATGTCGAGGGCATCGGTGAGATGCGGCACACGTTCTCCGCGCGGGATGCACGAGATGGGGGCGAATGACGTGCGGTGGGTGACCAGGAGCCACATCCACCTGGACCGGGTGGCCTCGCCGTGGCTGATCCGCAGATTCGTCGACCGGGACGCGGTGTTCGAATTCGTCGAGCCACACGATCCGGTTCCCGGCGACGCCACGCCCTTCGCGCTGCCCGGCGCCGACTTCGGGCCCCACGACGAACGGGGCAGTACCTTCCGGAAGATCTTGCAGGCCTACGCGATCGACGCCGTCGAGCTGCAGCGCATGGCCGACGTCGTGGATGCCGGCATCGTGGTCGCGCTGGGCCGGGATCCGGTCGTCGAGGCGGATCTGTTGCACCTCGCAGTTGCGTTGGCGGCCTTCTCCGAGGCCATGACGGTGCTGCGGCCCGACGATCACGAGAACCTGCGCGACTCGGTCATGTACTACGACGCGCTGTATCAAACACTGTGGGCCGCTCACGGTCCCGCCCCTGCGGCCGATGGCCTGGTGGCCCGGATCCTGGCACACCGGCAGGCCGCCGACTGGGCCGGCCTCCTGCCGCGCTGGGACGTCGGCCCCGTGACCGCCACGGATAGGGGCGCGGGGTGAACCCATCGGCCGTCAGTGACCGGGTCCCCGACGCGATCCCGGTCTTCGACTACTTCGATGCCGACCACCAGGGTGCGGGCCGGTACCGGTTCCTCGGCGAGCTGCGTGAGGCCGAGGTGCCGCTGGCGGTGGACCAGTTCGGCCGGATCAACCTGCTGCGGCACGACGACGTTCGCGGGGCCTTCGTCGACAACGACCGCTACCGGTCCGTCGAAGCCGCCGTGGCCGAGGCGATGGCGGGAGGGGAGGGGCCGCTCGTCGACTGGCAGCGCAACACGCTGATCAACATGAACCCGCCGCGCCACACCCGGCTGCGCAACGCCGTGCGCCCGCTCAACGCCCGGCTGGCGCGACGACTGGAACCCACGATCCGGGCCCAGTGCCATCGCCTGATCGACGCGTTCCCCGACAACGGCGAGGTGGACTTCTCCACGGAGTTCGCCTTCAAGCTGCCCGTGGCGGTGATCATGGCGCTGCTGCACCTGCCCGCCGAGGACGAGGACCGGATCGCGCAGTGGTCGCCCAAGACGCTGCCCGTTGGCCCGTATTCCGTGCCGGAGGCGAACTGGGCCAACCGGGAATTCCGTTCGTACGTCGAGGCGTTGGTCGACGACCGGCGGCGCCACCCCGTCGACGAGGACGTCGTCACCGACCTGATCGCGCTGCAGGACCGCGGCGAACTCAGCCACGACGAACTGTGGGGCACCATCCAGACGCTCGTGCTGGCCGGCCACGAGACCACCTCCGGAGCGCTGGAGACCGGGTTGCACGCGCTGCTCGAGCGACCCGAGCGGTGGCAGCGGATCCGCGCCGACCCGGCCCTGATCGCCAACGCCGCCGAGGAGATCCTGCGCTGGGACGCGCCGGTGGACGTCATGCCCCGGATCCTGGCCGAGGACACGGTCCTGCAAGGCGTCCCGCTGGCCGCCGGATCGATGATCAACCTCAACATCGCCTCGGCCAACCATGATCCGCGGGTGTTCACCGACCCCGACGCGTTCGACCCGGCGCGGCCCAACGCCAACAGGCACCTCACCTTCGGGGTGGGCATCCACCGCTGCGTGGGCGCGCCGCTGGCGCAGGTGGAACTGCCCATCGCGCTCGAAGTGCTGTGCGAGCGGCTGTCGGCGCTCGAGGTCGTCGAGGTACCGCGGTATGCGTTCGGGTTCTTCCGGCACTTCACGGCGCTGCGGGTGGCGGTCCGCAAGCAGTGAACCACCCGCCCCGGGTGCCTGGGGATAGATCCGGGTTTGGGGATAACCGGCGGAAAATGGCGGGTTCCCGGCGCGACCTGTCGGTGGTGGCGGCCACGGTGGACGCATGGAAAGGCAGACCCCGACACGAACCCGAATCGGCATCGATGCCCACCACCGGGGAGCGGCGTGATGGCGCTCGGGCGGGCGTACTCGGTGGCGGTGCGCGGCCTCGAGGGCGAGATGGTGGAGATCGAGGCCGACATCAGCGGCGGGCTTCCCGGTGTACACCTGGTGGGCCTCGGGGATGCGGCGCTGAAGGAGTCCCGGGACCGGGTCCGGGCGGCGATCTCGAACTGTGACTTCGAGTGGCCGCAGACGCGGCTGACCCTGGCGCTGTCACCGGCGACGTTGCCGAAGATGGGCTCGGTGTACGACATCGCGCTTGCCGCCGCGGTGCTCTCGGCGCGCGACAGCAGACCCGCGCCGCGGCTGGAGAAGACGGTGCTGCTCGGCGAACTCGCCCTCGACGGCAGGGTGCGGCCGGTCAAGGGCGTGTTGCCCGCGGTGGTGGCCGCCCAGCGGCAGGGCTGGCCTGCGGTGGTGGTGCCGATCGACAACCTGGCCGAGGCCAGTCTGATCGAGGGCATCGATGTGTGGGGCGTGGGCACGCTGCGGCAACTGCACGACTGGCTGGTGGGCAAGGGCGACCTGGCCAGGCGTATCGACAATCCGCCGGCGGCGCCCGAGATCACCGTCGACCTCGCCGACGTGGTGGGGCAGACACAGGCGCGGTACGCGGTCGAGGTGGCCGCCGCCGGCGGGCACAACCTGATGATGACCGGGCCGCCCGGCATCGGGAAAACGATGCTGGCGCAACGCCTCCCCGGCCTGCTCCCGCCGCTGACACACGAGGAGTCGCTGGAGGTCACGGCCATCCACTCGGTGGCCGGCCTGCTGACCGACGACGCGCCGCTGATCACGCGGCCCCCGTTCGTCGCCCCGCACCACACCTCGAGCATCGCCGCACTGGTCGGCGGCGGCGCGGGCATCGCCCGCCCGGGCGCGGTCAGCCGGGCCCACCGCGGCGTGCTGTTCCTCGACGAGTTCGCCGAGATCAACAGCTCCGCACTGGAGGCGTTGCGGACACCGGTGGAGGACGGCGAGATCCGGCTGGCCCGCCGCGACGGGGTGGCCCGCTACCCGTGCCGCTTCCAACTGGTGCTGGCGGCCAACCTGTGCCCGTGCGCACCACCGGACCCGCGCGACTGCCTGTGCAACTCCGCGGAGAAACGCCGCTACCGCAGCAAGCTGTCGGGCCCGCTGGCCGACCGGGTGGATCTGCGGGTCGAGATGCACGCGTCCCGGTCGGGCACCTTCGTCGACGAGGAGGGTGAACCGACCTCCGTTGTGCGGGAACGGGTCTGGTCGGCCCGGCAGGCGGCCGCGGAGCGCTGGCGGCCCTATGGGGTGGTCACCAACTCCGAGATCAGCGGACGGGTGCTGCGTCGACGGTTCCGGCTCGGGCAGCAGGTGATGGCGCCGCTGAACACGGCGGTGGACCGCGGTGTGCTCAGCATTCGCGGCGTCGACCGCAGCCTGCGGGTGGCGTGGACGTTGGCGGACCTGGCGGGGCGGACGTCACCGGATGTGCACGATGTCGCCACCGCGCTGAGCTTCCGGCAGCGGGAGACGGCGCTGTGACCGCCGAGCGCACTCGCCAGTTGGCCTGGGCGTACCTGTCGCGGGTGGCCGAACCGCCGTGTCCACCCCTGGCCGAGCTGGTGGCCGAGGTCGGGCCGGTGGAGGCCGCCGAGCGGGTCCAGCGCGGCGCGGTGTCGGCCGAACTGCACGGGCGGATCCGAGCCAGGCGGGAGATCAACTGTGCGGCAGAGGATCTGGACACCCTGCAGCGCCGCGGCGGGCGGCTGATCACCCCCGACGACGAGGAGTGGCCGGCGTGGGCGTTCCTGAGCTTCGGCCGCAAGACCCCGCCGGTGGCCGAGGACCGTCCACCGCTGGTGTTGTGGGCGGTCGGGCCGGACCGGTTGACCGATGTCACCGAGCGGGCGGTGGCCATCGTCGGCACCCGGGCCTGCACGGCCTACGGCGAGCAGGTGACCGCCGAGCTGGTGGCGGGGTTGGTCGAGCGGGATGTCACGGTGGTCTCCGGCGGCGCGTTCGGCATCGACGGGGCGGCGCACCGGGTGGCGCTGGCCTGCGAAGGCGCGACGGCGGCGGTGCTGGCCGGGGGAATCGATGTGCCATACCCGTCCGCGCATTCGGCGCTGCTGCACCGGGTGGCCACCAACGGCCTGTTGCTCACCGAGTATCCGCCCGGGCAGCGGCCCGCGAGGTACCGGTTCCTGACGCGGAACCGGTTGGTGGCGGCGCTGTCCGGTGCGACGGTCGTGGTGGAGGCGGGGCTGCGCAGCGGTGCGGCCAACACCGCGGGCTGGGCCCGGGCGCTCGGCCGGACCGTGTGTGCGGTGCCCGGCCCGATCACCTCGGCGGCCTCGGCGGGCTGTCACGAGCTGCTGCGCCGGGAGGACACCGTGCTGGTCACCCGGGCGCAGGAGATCGTCGAAGTGATGGGCCGCATCGGCGAGCTGGCCGACGAGCTCGAACATCCTGCCACGCCGCTGGACGGTCTGACCGACGTGCAACGGCGCGTGTACGAGGCCCTGCCCGGGCGGGGCGCCCGCACCACCGACGAGATCGCCGTCGCCGCGGGGGTGCCGGCCGATCAGGTGTTCGGGCCGCTGGCGGTGATGGAGATCAACGGTCTGGTCGAACGCGAGGACGGCAGGTGGCGGCTACCCGGTCGAGTTCGCGGTGGCCAGGTCGGTACCGCCGGCGTTGGCGCGCACGATGGCCAGCGCGTTGGCGATCAGCGGTGAGGTGTCCCCGTTGCGGACCGCGACCAGCAGGTCGATGGCGGCGCGCCGGGTCGACACCGGCCGGTAGACCACACCGCGCACACCGAGCGCGGCGGTCGGCTCGGGCACCACCGCGACGCCGAGCCCGGCGGCCACCATCGTCACCAACGTCGAGGTCTCCTCGACCTCGTGGCGGATCCGCGGACTGAAACCCTCGGCCAGGCACATCTCGGTGATCAGGGCGCTCATGCGGGACCGGCCGCGACCGGCGTGGCTGATGAAGTCCACGTCGCGCAGCTCCCCGACCGGGACGACGTCGCGGCCGGCCAGCACATGATCGGCGGGCAGCGCGATCAACAGCCGATCGCGCCGGAGGGTCTCGGTGGTGATGTCGGGATCGGCCACGGGCGGGCGCAGCAGCGCGAGGTCGATCTCGCCGGCTTTCAACGCCGACAACTGAGCCGGTGCCAGCATCTCCCCGCGGACGCTGACGTCCACCCCGGGCAGCACCTCGCCGAGCACCCGGACCAGCCGCGGCAGCAGCGAATAGGTCGCCGAGCCCACGCAGCCGATCACCAGCTGCCCCTCGACACCGTCGCCGATCCGGCGGGTCTGGGCGGCGGCCCGGTCGACCTCGTCGAGGATGCCGACCACCCGGGGCAGAAAGGCCCGGCCCGCGGGGGTCAGCTCGACGCTGCGGGTGGTGCGGACGAACAGGTCGGCGCCGATCTCGCGTTCGAGCTGCCGGATCTGCTGCGACAGCGGTGGCTGGGCGATGTGCAGCCGGTGCGCGGCGCGCCCGAAATGCAGCTCCTCGGCGACGGCCCGGAAGTACCGCAGATGCCGCAACTCCATGATTAGGAGGTTATACCTCTCAATAGCGTACAAATGAATATTTCAGAATATGACTGGCCGCTCCTAGTGTCGATGCCATGGACGTCGTGATCTGCAACCCGGTCCGCACCCCGGTGGGCCGCATGGGTGGGGCGCTCGCGTCGCTGTCCGCTGCCGAACTGGCCACCCGCACGCTGCGGGCCCTCGTCGAGCGCACCGGCCTTGGCGAGGGCGACGTCGACGACGTCGTCCTCGGCAACGGCTACGCCAACGGCGAGGCGCCGGCCATCGGCCGCGTCGCCGCCCTGGACGCGGGGCTGGGTACCGGGGTGCCCGGCCTGCAGATCGACCGCCGCTGCGGATCGGGCTTGCAGGCTGTGCTGTGCGCGGCGGGCCAGGTCGCCACCGGCGCGGCGCGGGTCGTGGTGGCCGGCGGCGCGGAGTCGATGTCCAACGTCGAGCACTACGCCCTCGGCCTGCGCAGCGGTGTGCGCCAGGGCGGCATCGAGTTGCACGACCGGCTGGACCGGGCCCGTGAAACCGCGGGTGGGACAAGCCATCCCATCGCCGGCGGGATGATCGAAACCGCCGAGAACCTGCGCCGAGACTACGGCATCAGCCGCGCCGAGCAGGACGCGCTGGCGCTGCGGTCGCATCAGCGCGCGGCAGCCGCGCACGACGCCGGCCGCTTCGCCGACGAACTCGTCCCCGTCTCCATCGCCGGGAAGCGGGGCCGCCCCGACACCATGGTGGACCGCGACGAGCACCCGCGCGCCGACCTCACCGAGGAGAAGCTGGCCGCGCTGACGCCGATCCGCTCGAGCATCGACGCCGCGGCCACCGTCACCGCGGGCAACGCCTCCGGGCAGAACGACGGCGCCGCGATGTGCGTCGTCACCACCCGTGCCGACGCCGAAAGGCTGAACCTCACACCGCTTCTCGCGCTGCGCTCGTGGGCGGTCACCGGGTGCGCCCCGGAGACCATGGGCATCGGACCCGTCGCCGCCACCGCGGCCGCCCTGGACCGCGCCGGCCTGACCCTCGACGAGATCGACCTGATCGAACTCAACGAGGCGTTCGCCGCACAGGTGCTCGCCGTGCTGGCCGAATGGAAGGTCGATCCGCTCGACGACCGGCTGAACCCGAACGGCTCGGGTATTTCGCTGGGTCACCCGATCGGTGCCACCGGCGCCCGCATCCTGGCTACCGCCGCCTACGAGGCTCACCGCCGGGCCGCCCGCTATGTGCTGGAAACCCTGTGCATCGGCGGGGGACAGGGGCTGGCCGTGGTGTTCGAGGCGATCCGATGACCGCAGTCGACGTCCACGCCGTCGTCGGCGGGCGCCCCGACGGCCCGGTGCTGGTGTTGTCGAACTCACTGGGCTCCACCCACCGGATGTGGGACGCCCAGCTGGACGCCCTGGAACAGCGGTTCCGGGTGGTGCGCTACGACACCCGCGGCCACGGCGCCTCCCCGGTGCCCGCCGGGCCCTACACCATCGACGATCTCACCGACGACCTGGTCGCGCTGCTGGACCGCCTCGGGGTGGCCCGCGCCCACGTCGTCGGCCTGTCGCTGGGCGGCATGACGGCCATGCGACTGGCCGGTCGGCACCCCGACCGCGTCGACAGGCTCGCGCTGCTGTGCACCGCGGCGCAGCTGCTGCCCGCCGACGCTTGGACCCAGCGCGCCGCCGCCGTCCGCGCCGAGGGCTCGGCGGCGGTGGCCGCCGGCGTCGTCGAGCGGTGGTTCACCCCCCGCTACCTCGCTGCGCATCCCGACCGGCGCGCGGCCTACCAGGCCATGATCGCCGCCACCCCGGCCGAAGGCTACGCCGGCTGCTGCGAGGCCATCGCCGAACTCGATCTGCGCCAGACACTTTCGGCGATCGCCGCCCCCACGCTGGTGATCGCCGGCGCCGACGACCCGGCCACCCCGCCGGCCAAGCTGGACCAGATCGCCACCGCCATCGGCGATTCCACACTGATCGTGGTCGACGACGCCGCCCACCTGGCCAACGTCGAACAATCCGGCGCCGTCACCGCCGCACTTCTCGAACATCTGGAGCAGCCATGACACTGGACAAAGTGGTCGACTCACCGGTTTCGGCCGTCGCCGACATCGGATCGGGAGCCAGCCTCGCCGTCGGCGGTTTCGGCCTGGCCGGCATCCCGTGGTTCCTCATCGAGGCGTTGCTCGAGCAGGGCGCCGGTGACCTCACGATCGTCAGCAACAACTGCGGTGTCGACGGTGGCGGGCTCGGCCTGCTGCTGGAGCAGCACCGCATCAGCCGGGTCATCGCCTCCTACGTCGGCGACAACAAGGAGTTCGCCCGGCAGTACCTCTCCGGTGAGCTGACCGTCGAGCTGACCCCGCAGGGCACGCTGGCCGAGCGGCTGCGGGCCGGCGGCAGCGGCATCGGTGCATTCTTCACCCCGACCGGGACCGGCACGTTGGTCGCCGAGGGCGGGTTGCCGTGGCGCTACCACCCCGACGGCAGCGTCGCGCTGGCGTCGCCGCCCAAGGAGGTCCGCACCTTCAACGGTCGCGAAATGCTGCTCGAGGAGGCCATCGTCACCGACTACGCGCTCGTGCGCGCCGCGGTGGCCGACCGGGCCGGCAACTGCGTCTTCCACGCCGCCGCGCGCAATTTCAACCCGCCGGCGGCCATGGCCGGGCGCATCACCGTGGTGGAGGCCGAGCGCGTCGTCGAGGTCGGCGAGTTGGGCCCCGACGACATCCATCTGCCCGGCATCTTCGTGCAGCGCGTCGTCGCGCTCACCCCGGAGCAGGCCGCCCGCAAGGGCATCGAGAAGCGCACCACCCGACCCCGCACGCCGCAGGAGGCACTGTCGTGAGCTGGACCCGTACCGAAATGGCCGCCCGCGCAGCGCACGAGCTGCGCGACGGCGACTACGTCAACCTCGGCATCGGGCTGCCGACCCTGATCCCGGACCACCTGCCCGAAGGGTCGGCGGTCACCCTGCACGCCGAGAACGGCATCCTCGGTGTCGGCCCGTTCCCCTACGAGGACGAGGTGGACCCCGATCTGGTCAACGCAGGCAAACAGACCGTGTCCGTGCTCGCCGGCGCCTCGTTTTTCGACTCCGCCACCAGCTTCGCGATGATCCGCGGCGGCCACGTCGACGTCGCGGTGCTGGGCGGGATGCAGGTCGCCGCCAACGGCGATCTCGCCAATTGGATGGTGCCCGGCGCGATGGTCAAGGGCATGGGCGGCGCGATGGACCTCGTCAACGGCGCCGGCCGGGTGATCGTGCTGATGGACCATGTGGCCAAATCCGGTGCGCCGAAGCTGGTGACGGCCTGCGACCTGCCGCTGACCGGCAAGGCGGTGGTCAGCCGCGTCATCACCGACCTCGGCGTATTCGACGTCACCGGAACGGGTTTCGAGGTCATCGAGCTCGCCCCCGGCGTCGGTCTCGACGATGTGGTGACCACGACCGCCGCCCCGGTCGGCGACCGGCGTCAGCCCCGCAGCGCCGCCAGCTCCGCGCGCGAACGCACGCCCAGCTTGGCGTAGATCCGGGTCAGGTGGTACTGCACCGTCTTCGGTGACACGTACAGCTCGGCGGCCACCTCGCGATTGGAAAGGCCCTTGGCCACAAGGGTCGTGACGGCCTCCTCCTGCGGGGTGAGGTCCACCGCGTCGCGGTGGTCCCGGCTCTGGTTGAAGCCACCGGCCTTGAGCTCGCGGTCACAGCGCGCCACATAGGTTTCGGCGCCCAGTGCGGCGAACAGCTCGCGTGCGGTCGCCACCGCGGCGTCGGCGGCGCGGCGCTTGCCGGCCCGGCGCAGGATCTGCCCATAGGCGAAGTTGACGCGCGCGGTGTCGTACCGCAGCGGCAGACCGTCCAGCAGCTCCAGTGACTCGTCGAACGTCCGGCGCGCCGTGGCGATGTCGCCGGTGGCGCTGAGCAGGCGGCCGCGCACCGCCCCCAGCCGGGCCTGCGCGCTGCGGTGCCCGCGTGTCCTGGCGCGCTGTTCGTGCGGCCGCAGAAAGGTCTCGGCCGCGCTGAGGTCGCCCCCGAGCACCATCGCGTTGGCCAGGGTCTCCACCCACGGCCAATGCCCGGGTTCCCGCAGTGACGTGCCTGCGGCGATGCGCTGCAACGGTTCCAGCACCCGGCGCACCGTGGCGTAGTCGGCGCGCGCCTCCGATATCTGCGCGCGCAGCAGCAGCGCGGGGATACGCATCATGGCGTAGTCACCGGTACCGCCCGACGCCGCCGAGAGTGCCGCGTCGGCGGCGTTCCAGTCCCCGCGCAGCGCGTGGATCTGCCCGGCCGTCCACTCCAGCAACGGGGTCACCAGCACGATCCCGCTGGCGGCGGCCAACTCCCGGCCGTGGCCGACGCTGCGCAGCGCGCTGTCCCAGTCACCCGTGACGAATTGGGTGCGGGCCAGCCACGCGTACGACCACAGCGTGATCCGGACAGATCCCCCCAATGCCGCTGCCGCACAGGCGCTTTCCAGGCTCGCGCGGGCCCCGTCGATATCGTCGCGGACCAGCTGCAGCCAGCCGCGGCCCATCACCACCCGCTGCGCCTGCGGGCCGTGGCGGACCCGGGTGTGCAGGTCGTCGTAGGCCGCCGACGCGCGCTTGGCGTGGCCGGCGGCAAGCAGCCCCAACCCGCGGATGGCGGCGGCCTCGATCGCGGCCGACGAGTCCGGATCGGCGAGCTCCAACGCGCGGTCGGCCCATTGCACGAGTTGGTCGCCGTGGCACCGCACCAGCTCGTGCAGCACGTGCCGCTGCGCGATGAACGCGGCGGTCTCGGGGTCGCGCGCGGGGTTGGCGATGTCCCAGGCCCGGTTCAGCCGCAGCTCGGCCTCGGTGGCCCGGCCGCGCAGGATCGCCAGGTACGCCAGAGTGGCGTTGCGCAACGGGGTTTCGCGCAGGCTCTCCACCGCCGGCACCAGTGCCGCCGCGCCGACGCAATCACCGGCGGCCACCAGGGCGTCCACCGAACGGGTCAGCCGCTCGTCGCGCAGCAGCGGGTCGACGGTGAGCCGGCTGGCGTCGCGGAAGAGCACCGCGGCCCGGGTCCATGCGCCATCGGCGCCGGAGGCGCGTGCCAGCCGGTCGACGTCGTCGGCCAGCCCCGGGTCGGGCACGGGGGTGGCGGCCACCCGGTGCCGCAGCCGCGCCACCGGGTCGGCGACGATCTCGGCGGCCCGCCGGTGCGCGGCCGCAGCGGCCTGCGGGCCACAGGTGTCGATCACCGCGGCCGCGGTCAGCGCGTCGCGCAGCCGCGGTTCGAACACCTCGCCGGGACCCAGCAGCCCCGCGCGGGTGGCCGCTTCCACCGCGGCCAGCGGCTGATCGAGCCCGGCCAGCCGGGCGGCGTCGGGCAACCCGGCGTGCTCTCCGAGGATGGCCAGCGCCACGGTCAGCGCCTCGCCGTCCGGACCGGCGTCGCGCAGCCTGGCCGCCACCGCACGTGCGACGGCCGCGGGCGCGGGCAGGCGCGCATCGAAACGGGTCCAGGTCTGCGGGGCGAGTTCGTCGAGGAGCGCGCGGACATGGCGGGGATTGCCCCCGGTGTGCGCGGTGAGTCGTTCGACCATCCAGTGGTGCAGGATCCGGCCCCGTGCCGACGCCAGCGCGGATACGTCCGATCGGGTCAGCCCAGGCACCGTCAGTTCACCGCTGACGACATCACCCAGTTCCGGCGGGAATTGGGGGCACGCCGAGGTCACCAGCACGGCCATCAGCACGGGCAGCCCGCGGTGGTGCCGCGCCAGCGTCACCAGCGTCTGCCAGGACACCGGGTCGGTGTGGTCGGCGTCGTCGATCACCACCAGCGTCGGCCCGTCCACCGTGGCGGCCAGCTCCGCCGCGGCGGCCACCGGCTCGGCGGGCGCGGGCCCCTGCAGCAGTTGCGAGATCACCGCCCCGGCGCGGGTCGACTCCCACGGCAGCGCGGTCGCCCACCGACTGCGGGCGACCCGTTCGGTCAGCCGGTTCAGCAGCGCGGTCTTGCCGATACCGGGCTCGCCGGTGACGGCCACGACATCAAGCCCGCCGGTCGCGGTGACGGCGACGCGGCGAGCCAGCTCGTCCAGCTCGCCGTCACGGCCGACGAAAACCACTGGCGCCATGGGCACGTGCACCATGGTAGAGCGCTCGTAGGGAGCTCTAGCCCTGATCGCCGCCGGCGACGGGCAGCACGGTGCCGGTGATGTAGGAGGCTTCGTCGGAGGCCAGGAAGCAGATGGCCGCGGCCTGTTCGTCGAGTGTCCCGTAGCGCGCGAGCAACGACGAGGCGATGGTCTGCTCGATGTGCGCGTCGAACCAGGCCTGCTCGACGGCGTTGCCGGGGACCGGGGTGCCGCGTGAGATCCGCCTCGGTGGCGCCGCGGTGCCGCCGGGGGCGGTGGCGACCACCCGAACCCCGTTGCCGGCGTGCTCCATTGCCAGCGACGCGGTGAGCGCGTTGATGCCGCCCTTGGCCGCCGAATAGGGGATCCGGTGCACCCCGCGGGTGGCCGCCGATGAGACGTTGACGATGACACCGCGGCCCTGCCGGATCATCGGGGGCAGCGCGGCGTGGCAGCTGTAGAGCGCGGTCATCAGCGACCGGTCGATCTCGGCGCGGATCTGCGCGGCGGTGAACTCGGTGAACGGTTTGAAGTTGATCGCCCCGCCGACGTTGTTGACCAGCACGTCGATGCGGTCGAACGCCGACAGGGTCTGCTCGATCATCGTCTCGGCGCCCTCGCTGTGCTCGAGGTCGACGGTGACGGCCACCGCAGGGCGGCCCGGCCCGGCGATCTCGTCGGCAAGTTCCTTGACCAGCTCGGAACGGTCGGCCAGCACGACGGCGCCGCCCTCGGCGTGGATCCGGCGGGCGGTGTGCTCGCCGATGCCCTGCGCGGCTCCGGTGACGACGACGACCTTGCCGGCGAAGCGCCCGGGCGTGACGAAGACTCGTGCAACGGGTGCCGGTGCGATGGGTGCCGGGGCGGGCAGCATGACCTGGCCCGCGACGGCGCGGGCGTCGGATGCGGGCAGGAGCTCCTCCTCCCCGGCCGCGTCGGCGCCGTCCCCGGCGGCCGGCGGCGGCGAAGATGTGGGGCGCGCCGTGGCCAACCCGAACTTCTCGTAGTAGAAGCCGGTGGGCGTGATGCCCGCGCTGTCCAGGTGCGTGCGCACCGCCTCGACCATCGGGGGCGGCCCGCACAGGTAGATCGCCAGGTCACCGCCGTTGAGGTGCTCGGGTGCGATCAGGCTGGTGACGTAGGCTCGCTCGGGCCCCCGGTTCGGCGCGCTGCTGGCCGGGTCGGCGACGCAGTGGTCCCAGGTGAAACCGTCAAGGCTGGAACTGATTTCGGTGATCTCGTCGACCCCGACGAGATCGGCGTCGGTGCTGACGCCGTAGATGAGGTGCGCGGCCCTGGTGCTGCCGGCCGCCCGCATGGTGCGCAGCATCGACAGGATGGGGGCCAGCCCGGTGCCCCCGGCCAGCAGCAATAGGGGCCGGTCGGCCTCGCGCAGGAAGAACGAGCCGTTGGGGCCGGTGAAGGACAGCGTGTCGCCGACGGCGGCGCGCCGCGCCAGGTACTCCGACATCGCGCCGCCCGGGGTCAGCTTGATCAGGAACGTCAACAGTTCGTCGCCGGCGGCGTTGGAGAAGGAGTACGAGCGGATCGCGTCGGTGCCCGGCACCGCGATGTTGACGTACTGGCCCGGCAGGAAGGCCAGCTCGGACCGGTTGGGGATCTCGATGCCGATCTTGACCGTGGTATCCGAAAGGCGGTGCAGCACAGCCAGGGTACCGGTGTAGGTGGCCGCCTCGGTCTTCGCTGCATCGGAGGTGCCCGCGATCTGCAGCACCAGATCCGAGCGCGGCTTCATGCTGCACGGCAGCACGTAGCCGGCCGCGGCGTCGGCCGCCGGCAACGCGTCCTCGAGGTAGCTGCCGCCGTCGTAGCTGCCGGACTCGCACAGCGCCCGGCAGGTCCCGCAGGCGCCGTCGCGGCAGTCCAGCGGGATGTTGATGCGCTGCCGGTAGGACGCGTCGGCCACCGTCTGGTCGGGGCGGCAGGTGATGAACCGCGTCACGCCGTCTTCGAAAGACAGTGCCACCGTGTGTGTTTCGGTCATGATTTCCTCAGAAGTGGTAGACGTCGACGACGTGGTGGATGTAGTCGTTCTTGAGCACCACGGTCTTGCGCCGGATCAGCGGCTGCTCACCGCCGAAATCGATGGTGTAGAAGGACGTGCCGTAGTACGGATCGACGGTCTTGTACCGGAAGTACATGGTGTGCCAGTTGAACCGGATGTCGACGACGTTGCCGCGGCGCTCGATGACCTCGACGTTGGAGATGTTGTGGCTGGTGCGGGGCTCGGGGATCGAGGTGGCCGACGACCGCTCGGTGCGGATGCGGAACACCCGGTCCTCCAGGCCGCCCTTGTTGGCGTAGTAGATCAGCGAGATGTCGCGCTGGGGATCCTCGACCAACTGGTCGTCGTCGGTCCACGCCGGCAGCCAGTACACGACGTCGTCGGCGTAGCAGTCCAGCCATTTCTCGAACTCGCGGTCGTCGAGGTAGCGCGCCTCGCGGTAGAGGAACTGCTCGATGGTGTTCTGGGTGATGATCTTCTCGGCGGTGGCCGCGCCGGACTCGAGGGTCGTCATCGTCACTTCTCCGCTTCCTTGCGCAGCGCCTCGCGCATCGTCTGCAACCAGTAGCCGTGCTGGACGGGGTAGAGGCCCTCGTCTTCGTTCTTCACCCCGGCCGAGATGACACCGTCCATGCCCAGCGCGGTGGCGACATCGTCGGGTCCGGTGCGCCAGTGCTGGGCGCCGCGGCTCATGTCGTTCCAGGGGGCGGCCTCGGCCCGGAACGTCAGCTGGCACGATCGGAACTCTTCGAGGTCGTCGGGAGTGGCCATGCCGGAGGCGTTGAAGAAGTCCTCGTACTGGCGGATCCGCTGTGCTCGGGCGGCGGCGCTCTCGCCCTTGGGGGCGATGCAGTAGATGGTGACCTCGGTCTTGTCCGGCGCGATCGGCCGGAAGTGCCGGATCTGCGTCGAGAACTGGTCCATCACATAGACGTTCGGGTAGAGGCAGAGGTTGCGCGAACCCTTGACCATGAACTCGCCCTTGGCGTCGCCGAAGGTGGCCTTGAGGTCGTCGAGCCGGTCCCACAGCGGCCGGTCCTGCGGGTTGGCGGCCCACGTCCACAGGCACAGGTGCCCGTGCGGGAAGGACCAGTACCCGCCGCCGGACTTGCCCCAACTGCCCGCGTCGAGCGCCTTGGTGGCGTTGGTGGACTCGCCGGTGGTGCGCCTGCTGGTGGTGGCCGCGTAGTTCCAGTGTGTGGCGGTGACGTGGTAGCCGTCGGCGCCGTTCTCGGCCTGCACCTTCCAGTTGCCGTCGAAGGTGTAGGTCGACGAGCCGCGCAGCACCTCCAGGCCGTCCGGGGACTGGTCGACGAGCATGTCGATGACCTTGGTGGCGTCGCCGAGATGCTCGGTCAGCGGCAGCACGTCGGGGTTGAGGCTGCCGAACAGGAATCCGCGGTAGCTGTCGAACCGGGCGACCTTGGTCATGTCGTGGGATCCGTTGACGTTGAACGTGTCCGGGTAGCCGGCGCCGTCGGGATCCTTCACCTTGAGCAGGGCGCCGTCGTTGCGGAACGTCCAGCCGTGGAACGGGCACGTCAGCGTCATCCGGTTGTCGGTCTTGCGCCGGCAGATCATCGCGCCGCGGTGTGCGCACGCGTTAACCAGACAGTGCAGGGTGCCGTCCTTGGCCCGGGTGATCACCACCGGTTGGCGGCCGATGTAGGTGGTGAGGTAGTCGCCGGGCTGCGGGAGCTGACTCTCGTGGGCGAGATAGATCCAGTTGCCCTCGAAGATGTGCTTCATCTCCAACTCGAAGATCTCCTCGTCGGTGAAGATGCGGCGGTTGGCCCGGTAGACGCCGGCCCGCGGATCGTCGATGACCGCGTCGGCGAGCACCGTGGCGATCCGGGTGGCCACCCGGGTCGAAGGTTCGATCGATGTCGTCATCGGGGCCTCCACAGGTCGGGAACGTGATGTCCACCTGCACATTGACAGTGCGTGGCCGCCGTCACACTAGGCATATCCCCAGTCCTGACCTGGGCCCTGATTGATAAGAGTCATCGATCAATAGCGGCACATCAGGTCTTTGTCATGTATGGATCCCGCGGATACCGTCGTGGTGTCACCGGTCACAGACAGGAGCAACGATGGAGCTGCGTCACCTGCGCTACTTCCTCGCGGTGGCCGAGACCTGCCACTTCGGGCAGGCCGCGGACCAGCTGCACGTCGCGCAGCCGGCGCTGTCGTATGCGATCCGGCAACTGGAGAACGAGCTGGACGCCCCGCTGTTCACCAGGACCACCCGGCACGTGTCGCTGACCCCGGCGGGGGAGTTCCTGCGGGCCGAGGCGATCCGGATCCTCGACGGGGTCGACGCCGCCCAGCGGGGGGTGCGCCGCATCGCCGCCGGGCGCAGTGGGCTGTTGCACCTGGGTCTCACCGGAACCGCGGCGTTCTCGCACCTGCCGACCATCGCGCGCATCGTGCGCCAGGAAATGCCCGCCGTGGTGCTCGATATCCAGGCCGACATGCTCACCCCCGCCCAGTGCGAAGGCCTGCGCACCGGCGCGCTCGACGTCGGCGTGCTGCGTCCGCCCGCGGTAGGCGAGGACATCGAGCTGCGGACCGTCGAAGTGGAACCGCTGATCCTGGCCGTCTCCGCCGACCACCGCCTGGCCGCCGAGCCTGTGGTCTCCGTCGCCGATCTGCGCAGCGAGCCGTTCGTCGGTTACGCCAGCCCGGACTCGGCGGTCAACGAGGCCGTCACCCGGGCCTGCCGGCAGGCCGGCTTCGTGCCGCACCGCGAGCACGCGGCCCCGGGCACCGCGGTGCTGTTGGCGCTGGTCGCCGCGGGGCTGGGCGTGGCGGTGGTGCCCGCGTCGGTGCGCGCGCTGCCGTTGCACGGCGTGGTGTTCCGCGACCTGCTCGACGGCGTCGCCATCGAACTGGCGCTGGCCTGGCACCGCGGCGTGGACAACCCCCTGGTCGACGCCGTCGTCGCCGTCCTGTCGGCGGCGCTGTCACCGACCCCATCCGATCGTGTCGAGGAAACCTTGTGAAGATCACCGCGCTGGAGGCGATCCCGTTCGCCATCCCCTACCGCAAGCCGCTCACGTTCGCCTCCGGGGAGGTGCGTGCCGCCGAACACGTGCTGGTCCGGGTGCACACCGACGAAGGCGTCGTCGGGGTGGCCGAGGCGCCGCCGCGCCCGTTCACCTACGGCGAGACCCAGGACGGCATCCTCGCGGTGATCCGCCAGATCTTCGCGCCGCAGATCGTCGGCCTGCCGCTCACCGAACGTGAGGTCGTCACCACGAGGCTGGCCCGCACGGTCGGCAACCCGACCGCGAAAGCCGCTGTGGACATGGCGATCTGGGACGCGCTGGGCCGCACCCTGGGGCTGTCGGTCAGCGCGATGCTGGGCGGCTACACCGACCGCATGCGGGTGAGCCACATGCTCGGCTTCGACACCCCCGAGGCGATGGTCGCCGAGGCCGAACACATCAACGCCCGGTTCGGCATCACCACCTTCAAGGTCAAGGTGGGCCGGCGGCCGGTCACGCGGGACACCGCCGTGGTGCGAGCGCTGCGGGAACGCTTCGGCGACACCGTCGATCTCTACATCGACGGCAACCGCGGCTGGACCGCCGCTGAATCGTTGCGCGCCATGCAGGAGATGGCCGACCTCGGCCTGATCTTCGCCGAGGAACTGTGCCCGGCCGACGACGTGCTGGGCCGGCGCTGGCTGGTGAGCCGGCTCGATGTTCCGTTCATCGCCGACGAATCGGTGCCCACCCCCGCCGACATCACCCGCGAGGTGCTCGGCGGCTCGGCCACCGCGATCAGCATCAAGACCGCGCGCACCGGGTTCACCGGATCCCAGCGCGCGCACCATCTCGCCGAAGGGCTGGGTCTCGAGGTCGTCATGGGCAATCAGATCGACGGTCAGATCGGTACCGCCTGCGCGGTCGCGTTCGGGTCCGCCTTCGAGCTGACGTCGCGCCGCGCCGGTGAGCTGTCGAACTTCCTGGACATGTCCGACGACCTGCTGGCCACCCCGCTGCACATCAGCGACGGCCAGCTGCAGGTGCCGGCCGGACCCGGTCTCGGCATCGACGTCGACCCCGACAAACTCCGCCACTACCGCACCGACCACTAGCGATCTTCCGGGCAGCCCCCGGGCCGTCACGATCCCCGACAGAAAGAGAGACCGCCATGACCACCATCGAGACGCCGATCGACGTCGCCACCGCCGCCGCGTCCGGGGCGTCGGCCACCGAGCGCTTCCGCGCCGACAAATCACCCTTCGATGCCGTCCGGGACTCCCCAAAGGAACGGGTCGATCTTCTTGCCCGCGAGGTCCTTTCGGCTCTGCACGACACCATCCGCCGGCACCGGGTCAGCTACGACGAGTACAACGCGCTCAAGGCGTGGCTGATCGGGGTCGGCGCCGACGGCGAATGGCCGCTGTTCCTCGACGTCTGGGTGGAACACGTGGTCGAAGAGGTGGCCACCGACCACCGCGAAGGCAGCAAGGGCACCATCGAGGGCCCGTACTACGTGCCCGGATCACCCGAATGCGGGGCTCGCGGCACGATCCCGATGCGCGACGACGAGAAGGGCACGCCGCTGGTGTGGCGAGGCACCATCACCTCCACCGACGGCACCCCGCTGCGGGGCAAGGTCGAACTCTGGCACGCCGACGCCGACGGCCTCTACTCGCAGTTCGCGCCGAACCTGCCCGAGTGGAACCTGCGCGGAACCTTCAGCACCGGGGAGGACGGCGCGTTCGAGATCACCACGACCCGGCCCGCCCCGTACCAGATCCCGACCGACGGCTCGTGCGGCAAGCTCATCGCCGCGGCCGGCTGGCACGCCTGGCGGCCCGCACACCTGCACGTCAAGGTCTCCGCCCCGGGCCACGAGCTGCTCACGGCGCAGCTGTACTTTCCCGGCGACGCCCACAACGACGACGACATCGCCACGGCGGTGAAGCCCGAGCTGATGCTCGACCCGCAGACCCGGGCCGACGGATCGCAGGCGGTGGTCTACAACTTCGTGCTCGACCCGCAGCGGACGGAGCGCTAGTGCTCTACCACGTGCGGATGGACGTCCACCTGCCGCCCGACCTCGATCCGCAACGCCGCGACGAGATCCTGGCCGCGGAGAAGGCGTACTCCCAGGAGCTGCAACGAGCCGGCCGCTGGCCGCACATCTGGCGCATCGTGGGGGAGTACGCCAACTACTCGGTCTTCGATGTCGACTCCAATGACGAACTGCACCAGATTCTTTCGGGTCTGCCGCTGTTCCCGTACATGGACATCACCGTCACCCCGCTGGCGGTGCACCCGTCCGATATCCACGCCTGAACGCGTCCACCCCTTAAGTACACAGATCTGTGTGCTTTAATGGTGGGATGACGCACACGACGACGGCTCTGCTCGACGAGGTCCTCGACGCCCACGGTGGGCTCGCCGTCTGGCGGCGCGTCCGGGACCTGCACGGCCGGATCGACAGCTCCGGGGTGCTGTTCGAGACCAAGGGTAGGGCCCCGAACCAGCCGATCCGGGAGTTCACGGTCGCGATGCGCGAGGTGGCGGCGCAGGTGCGCGTCATCGGCGAACCGCTACGCGTCAACTTCACCGCCGAGCGCACCACGTTGGTCTCCGACGACGGCAGCGTGTTGGCCGAGCAGACCCAGATTCGCGACGGCTTCGCCGGCCACGAGCTGTCCACCCCGTGGAATCCGTTGCAGGGGGCCTACTTCAGCGGCTATGCGTTGTGGAACTACTTCAACCTGCCGTTCCTGCTGACGTTGCCCGGCGTGCGGCTGACCGACATCGAACCGGTCGAGGTCGACGGCCAAACCCTGGTCGGGATCGGCGCCGAACTGCCCGATACGCTGCCCACCCACAGTCGTAGCCAGCGGTTCTACTTCGGGCCGGACCGGTTGCTGCGCCGCCACGACTACCGCGTCGACATCGCGGGCAGCTTTCCGATCAACCAGTACGTCTCGGATTACGTGACCGTCGGCGGGCTCGCCATGCCCACCACGCGCCGCGCCTACCTGGCCGAGGATCACGAGCAGGTGCCCCGGGGCGCGTTGATGGTCGCCCTGAACTTCTCCGAGCTGGGCTGGTCATGATCGCCACCGGCCCGGCCGGCCGGCGCCGGGGCCGCGGCGCGCGCGAACGGATCACCGCCGCGGCTGCCGAGATGTTCTACAGCCACGGCATCCACGCCACCGGTGTGGACCGGCTGATCGAAACCGCGAATGTCTCCAAAAGGACCTTCTACCAACACTTCCCGAGTAAGCAGCAGCTGATCGAGGACTACCTGCGCGGCTACGAGGACCAGGGTGGGACGCCGCTCGAGCAACGGCTGTCCGACGTCGACGCGCCCCCGCGCGAGCGGCTGCTGGCCATCTTCGACCCCCCGGCCGCCGGCCCGTTCCGGGGCTGTCCGTTCCACAACGCCGCCGTGGAATCCGCCGGCGTCCTCGGCGCGGTCGACGACATCGTGCGGGCGCACAAACTCCGCTTCGGTGAGCGGCTCGCCGCCGTCGCGGCCGAGGCCGGCGCGCCCGAACCGCAGGTGCTGGCCCGCCGGCTGATGGTGCTCTTCGAAGGGGCCACCGCGCTGTCGACCTCGGTGGGCGACACCTCGCCGATGGGCGACGCCCGCGCAGCCGCGACGATCCTCATCGACCGGGAGACCAAGGAGAAGCCGTGAAAACGACTGAACCGCACTACATTCCGTTCGACGGTGTGCGTGTCCGCTACGACAGCGACAAGCCCTTCGACGAGGTGGTGGCCGCCCTGCTGGCCGACGTCGGCGACGAACCCGGGCTCTCGGACGTCACCGCGAAGGCCCCCAGCGACTGGGCGGAGTACCAGCAGCGCGTCCAATCACGAATTGGGCCCAGCGAATTCATGTTGTTCTCGCTCATCGACCACAGCACCTGGCTGCCCAAGGCCGGGATCGACCGCAAAGTGCTGCGCGTCATCATCGGAAACCCGGTCATCGCGTTGACGATGCTGCGGCACGACGTGACCGCGGGTCTGTTCGCCCCGGTGGAACTGCTCGTCGTGGACCGGCCGGGTGACCGCAGCGCCGTGACGTACGTGCAACCGTCGTCGCTGATGGTGGTCGAGCCGAACCCCGACCTGCTCGCGGCCGCCCGTGAGCTCGACGGCAAGCTGGCCGCCCTGGTCGCCGCTGTCGTCTGAGCCGCCCACGGTGGAACCCTGCGCCATCGGCGACGCTCGTATAGTCGGTGAAGACGCCGAGGCAGACAGGGATGGTGGGAAGTGGCAGGACGCCCCGTGCACACCTTCGAGGTGGTGCGCACCGAGCAGCTCGCCCCGCACATGGTGCGGGTTATATTGGGCGGCAACGGTTTCGACACATTCAAACCGAACGAGTTCGCCGACGCCTACGTGAAGTTGGTGTTCGTCGACGACGACGTCGACGTCGGTGGGCTCGCCACGCCGCTGACCCTGGACAGCTTCGGCGACATCGAGCACACGGTGCGCACCTACACCGTGCGCGGCGCCGATCCGGCCCGGCGGGAGCTCACCATCGACTTCGTCGTGCACGGTGAGCACGGCGTCGCCGGTCCGTGGGCGGCGTCGGCCGCACCCGGGCGCCGGCTGTTCGTGATGGGCCCCAGCGGCGCATACGCCCCCGACCCGGCCGCCGACTGGCACCTGCTCGCCGGCGACGAGGCCGCGCTGCCCGCCATCGGTGCGGTGCTGGAAGCCCTGCCCGAGTCCGCGGTCGGCCAGGCGTTCATCGAGGTCGCCGGGCCGGAGGACGAGATCGAGCTGACCGCGCCCGCCGGTGTGGAGGTGCGCTGGATCTATCGGGGCGGCCGCGCCGACCTGGTGCCCGACGACGTCGCCGGCGACCACGCGCCGCTGATCGCGGCGGTCAAGGAGGCGGCCTGGCTGCCCGGCCAGGTCCAGGTGTTCATCCACGGGGAAGCCCAGGCCGTGATGCACAACCTGCGGCCCTACATCCGCAAGGAGCGCGAGGTCGCGCCCAAATGGGCGTCGTCGATCTCCGGGTACTGGCGGCGCGGCCGCACCGAGGAGACGTTCCGGCAGTGGAAACGCGAATTGGCCGAAGCCGAAGCGAAATAGCGCGCGACCGCGGGCGTCGATGGCAGGCTGGCGCGATGACGTTCGCCGACTACCAGCTCGAGATCTACCTGCAGGGCCTCTCGGGTGTGCTGCCGACACTGCCCATGGATTACGCCGGCTGGGAGGCCAAGGCCGAGGTGGCCATGCCGCCGGGGATCTGGTCCTACGTCGCGGGTGGGGCCGGTGACGAGCAGACCCAGCGGGCCAACCGCACCGCCTTCGACGGCTGGGGGCTGATGCCGAGGATGCTCGTCGGCGCCACCGAGCGCGACCTGTCGGTGGAGCTGTTCGGCATGACGCTGCCCTCGCCACTGTTCATGGCGCCCGTCGGGGTCATCGGGATCTGCGGACAGCAGGGGCACGGCGACCTGGCCGCGGCCCGGGCCGCCGCCCGCACCGGGGTGCCGATGGCGGTGTCCACGCTGACCGAGGACCCGCTCGAGGAGATCGCCGCCGAATTCGGTGACACCCCGGGCTTTTTCCAGCTCTACACGCCCGCCGACCGCGACCTTGCCGCCAGCCTGGTCGACCGCGCCGAGGCGGCCGGCTACAAGGCGATCATCGTCACCCTCGACACCTGGATCCCCGGTTGGCGGCCCCGCGATCTGGCCACCTCGAACTTCCCGCAGCTGCGCGGGCGCTGCCTGGCCAACTACACCAGCGACCCGGTGTTCCGGGCCGCGCTGGCCCAGCCGCCCGAAGGGAACATGCAGGCCGCCGTGCTGCACTGGGTGCAGAACTTCGGCAACCCGCTGACCTGGGCCGATCTGCCCTGGCTGCGGTCGCTGACCGATCTGCCGCTGATCCTCAAGGGCATCTGTCACCCCGAGGACGTGCGCCGCGCCAAGGACGGCGGCGTCGACGGCATCTACTGCTCCACCCACGGCGGCCGGCAGGCCAACGGCGGGCTGCCCGCGCTGGATTGCCTGCCCGCGGTGGTGCACGCCGCCGACGGGTTGCCGGTGCTGTTCGACTCCGGCATCCGCAGCGGCGCCGACATCATCAAGGCGGTGGCGCTGGGTGCCACCGCCGTCGGCGTCGGCCGGCCCTACGCCTACGGCCTGGCCATCGGCGGTGAGGACGGCATCGTGCACGTGCTGCGCTCGCTGCTGGCCGAGGCCGATCTGATCATGGCCGTCGACGGCTATCCCACCCTGGCCGATCTCACCCCGGAAACGCTGCGGCGCGTCACCTGAGCCCCACCGCCGCCGTCTGCGACGGTAGGGGCGTGGAGGCCATCCTCGAGGAATTCGACGAGTACCTCGCGCTCGAGCGCGGGCGGTCCGCGCACACCCGCCGCGCCTACCTCGGCGACCTGCGCTCGCTGTTCGACTTCCTGGCCGAGCGCGGCGCGGTGGCCGGGCCCGCCGGGTTGACGCTGCCGGTGCTGCGGTCCTGGTTGGCTGCCCAGGCCGGTGCCGGTGCCGCCCGCACCACGCTGGCCCGGCGCACCTCGGCGGTCAAGACGTTCACCGCGTGGGCGCTGCGCAAAGGGCTGCTGACCGAGGACCCGGCCATCCGGCTGCAGGTGCCCAAGGCCCGCCGCACACTGCCGGCGGTGCTGCGCAGAGACCAGGCGCTCGACGCCATGGACGCCGCGAAATCCGGTGCCCAACAAGGTGATCCGCTCGCGCTGCGAGACCGTCTGATCGTGGAGATGCTGTACGCCACCGGGATCCGGGTCAGCGAGCTGTGCGGCCTCGACGTCGACGACGTCGACACCGGGCGCCGGCTGCTGCGGGTGCTGGGCAAGGGCGACAAACAGCGGACCGTGCCCTACGGCGTACCGGCAGAGGAAGCGCTGTCGGCGTGGCTGGCCGACGGCCGGCCCGCCCTGGCCACGGCCGCCTCGGGTCCGGCGCTGCTGCTCGGCGCCCGCGGCCGACGGCTGGACCCCCGGCAGGCCCGCACCGTCGTGCACCAGACCCTGGCCGCCGTCGACGGTGCGCCCGACATCGGCCCGCACGGTCTGCGCCACAGCGCGGCCACCCATCTCCTCGAGGGCGGCGCCGATCTGCGGGTGGTGCAGGAGCTGCTCGGCCATTCGACGCTGGCCACCACGCAGCTCTACACCCACGTCACCGTGGCCCGACTGCGCGCCGTGCACGACCAGGCCCATCCACGGGCCTGAGGATCAGCGGCCGGCGAGCAGGCCGGCCTGCTCGGTGAGGCGCTGCTGCGCCTCGGCGAGCGTCGCACCGTCGGCCTCCACGGCGTAGCGGCCGGTGGCCGCGGCGCAGTAGCTGCCCCATTCGCCGGTGGTGGGGAACTCCAGGCTCGCGCACCGGCTGCCGGGCAGCGCCGCGACCGGCGCCGAGGGCTCACCGACGGCGACGTGGCCGTCGACCAGTACGTCGGCCACCCGCTGCGCGGCCTGCGGATCGCGAGTCTCGTAGACCCCGGTCAGCGAGCGCGCCCAGGTGCTCACGCCGGCGTCGGCGAACACCGGCGCGGCCCGCACCGGGTCGACCTGGAAGTGCAGCGCGCCGTGCGGGCCGTAGCTGCCCGGCAGTTCCGGGTCGACGGTGGGCCGCGCGACGGTGCGGGCGAGCAGGCCGGTGGGGTCGGCGGGGATGCCGTCGAGCAGCGGGGGCGGCGTCGGGACGAACTGGTCGATCAGCCCGGCCTGCCGGTCCAGGGTGCCCGCGACCAGCGTCGCGGCGGTGGCGACGCCGTCGGCGGCCATGGCCCGCTGGGACAGCACGTAGGGGCCGTGCGCGGTGATCGCCCGCACGAACGTGACCGTGCGGCCGGTGTCCTCCTCGACGACCGGGTTGCTGTACGCCCGGGTCTGCGGATGGCCGGGGATCGGCGCGGGCACCACCGCACCGCCGGGCACCTGCCGGCCGGCGAGCGCGTCGGCGAGGTCGGTCGCGGCCGCGGCGGCCACACCGGGATCGGCGAAGCGCAGCACGGTGTTCTGCAGCTCGAGCTGATCGCTCCACCGGGCGCTGCTGAAACCGTCGATGGCGCTGTGCTGTTCGGCCACCTCCGCCAGCTCCGGCGGGAATTCGACCTCCAGCGTCGCGGGCCCGTCGATGACGGCCGCGCTGGTGTCGAACACGCCGATCAGCGTCGGGTCGATCTCCCACGGGCCGACGACGAAATCGGCGAGCCGCTGGCCTTCGACGCGGGCGCCGGACCCCGGCTGGGCACCCGCCGGTACGGCCGGCGTCACCCCGGCCGACAACACCGACGCACCGACCACGGCCAGCGCCGACAACGCCCGAACGGATCCCCCCACGATTCCCATGAAGGTCATCTAAACAGCTGCCGCGGCGGATCGGGTGCGAGTCGGTGCAATGATGCCGCCATGGGACGCGGTGCGCGGTGGGCGTCGGTGACATTCGCCGCCGTCGTCGCGCTGACGGGTGCGGGCTGCGGCGGTGACGACGGCCCCGCGCGCACGAATCCGGTCGGTGTGTCGGGCGTGTCGCTGACCCTGCACGGCCAGCCGTGGTGGCCGGTCGGGCTCAACGCCTACCAGCTGGGCACGGACTGGCGGCTCAACGTCGGGTGCGGCAGCGAGGTCGATCTCGACGACTACTTCGGGCGGCTGCCCCCGAACACGCTGACCCGGTTCAACGCGTACTCCAGCTTCGTGGTCGACAAGGAAACCGGGGAGCTCGACTTCGGCCCGCTCGACGCGGTGTTCGACGCTGCCGTGCGGCACCACCAGTTCCTCAACGCCGTGCTGGCCAGCAGCGAAGGTGCTTGCGAGAACGGCGGATTCAAGGAGAACACCTGGTATGCCGGGGACTGGCGCACCGCGGTGCTGCCGGGGGAGCCGATGTCGTTCGCCGACTGGGTGGACACCGCCGTGCGCCGCTGGGCCGGGTCCCCGGCCGCCGTCGCCTGGACCCCGGTCGGTGAGCCCGAGGCGTCGAATTGTGGTTCTGCCGACTGTCATTGGCGCTCCCGGCACTGTCCCGCCGACGCTGCGGAGGTCACCAGGCGGTTCGCCGACGAGGTGGGTGCGCGGATCCGTGCCCTGGACACCGACGCGTTGCGCTTCGGCGGCCGGGCCGGCGGCGGGCAGTGCGGCTCGGCCGGCGACGAGTACGCCTACGTGGGCGCCTCACCGGGCATCGACGTGCTGGAGTACCACGACTACGAGGTGGGCCACGAGCTGCCCGGCGATCCGCACGACGGCCTGGGCCGGCGCCTGCGGCAGGCTCGCGAACTGGACAAGCCGCTGGTGGTGACCGAGCTCGGGGTGGCGGCCGGATCGTGCCTGTCCCTCGGGCAGCGCCGCGACCTCGTCGCCGACACCGTGGCGCGGCTGCGTGACGCCGGGGCGGCCGGGGTGCAGTTCTGGGCCTACGTGCCCGATCCCAGGCCGGAGGAATGCACCTACGACATCGGCCCCGACGACCCGGTGCTGGAACTGGTCGGCCGCTGACCGCCGGGCCCACCGGCTCCAGCCGGATCGGGGTGCTGGCCACCAACCCCAGCGGGTCGACGTAGTCGGCGCGCGCGGCCGGACCCCACATCGCGCCCCAATGCAGGCACGCCGCGGCGGCGCAGCCGGCGTGCCCGGCCGCCAGCTCGCCGATGGGCGTGCCCGCGGCCACGGACTGTCCCGGCCGCACCGCCGGGCGCACCGGTTCGTAGCTGGTGCGCAGCCCGCCGGGATGGGCGATCGACACCAGCGGCCGACCGGCGAGTTCACCGGCGAAGACCACGGTGCCCGCCGCCGCGGCGTACACCGGTTGCCCCGGTGTCCCCGCCAGGTCCACACCGCGGTGCCCGCGCTGCCAGTTCGGCGCCGGGGCGTCGAATTCCCGGACCACCGCGGGGCGCGGCTGCAGCGGCCAGCGCAACCGGCCGTCGTCGGCGCCCGCCGGGAACTGCACCAGCTGCAGGCCCAGCACCAGGACCGCCGTCAGCACCGCTAGCATGCGCATCACCGCAGTTCAGCGGATCGCTGCCGGTCGGCACCAGCCCCAGATCGCCGACCTGTGGATGGCCGCCGGGGTGGTCAGAACACCCCTGTTCAGCGTGTAAACTCCTAACCGCAGCTCGCAACTGCGGGCTGACTTCGCGTGTCTGCGCATGGCCACCCATCGGTGGTCATATCCGGATGCCGGCGGTCTCGCCCCGAAACGGGCGGGTCCGGCAACCAGCGGGCACCAGGGCTCGGCGTCACCCGACGCTGCGCGACAACCGACACAGATAGGTGAGGCATCGGCATGGCCGTTGTAACCATGAAGCAGCTGCTCGACAGCGGCACCCATTTCGGGCATCAGACCCGGCGCTGGAATCCCAAGATGAAGCGGTTCATCTTCACCGACCGCAACGGCATCTACATCATCGACCTGCAGCAGACGCTGACCTACATCGACAAGGCGTACGAGTTCGTCAAGGAGACGGTCGCGCACGGCGGTTCGATCATGTTCGTCGGTACCAAGAAGCAGGCCCAGGAGTCCATCGCCGAAGAGGCCACCCGCGTCGGCATGCCCTATGTGAACCAGCGCTGGCTGGGCGGCATGCTCACCAACTTCTCCACCGTGCACAAGCGTCTGCAGCGGCTCAAGGAGCTCGAGGCCATGGAGCAGACCGGTGGGTTCGAGGGTCGCACCAAGAAGGAAATCTTGATGCTGACCCGCGAGAAGAACAAGCTCGAGCGCAGCCTCGGCGGTATCCGGGACATGCAGAAGGTGCCCTCGGCCGTGTGGGTCGTCGACACCAACAAGGAGCACATCGCCGTCGGTGAGGCCCGCAAGCTGGGCATCCCGGTGATCGCCATCCTCGACACCAACTGCGACCCCGACCTGGTCGACTACCCGATCCCGGGCAACGACGACGCCATCCGTTCGGCGGCCCTACTGACCAAGGTGATCGCCTCCGCGGTCGCCGAGGGCCTGCAGGCGCGCGCCGGTGCCGGTGCCGACAAGCCCGAGGCCGAAGCGGCCGAGCCGCTCGCCGAGTGGGAGCAGGAGCTGCTGGCCGGTGCCACCACCGCCGCACCCGAGGCGGCCGGTGGCGAGGCCGCAGCACCCGAACAGTCCTGATTCGCGACGCCTTTAAGGAAGATCTCTATGGCTAACTACACCGCCGCTGACGTCAAGCGGCTCCGGGAGCTGACCGGCGCCGGAATGCTGGACTCGAAGAACGCGCTCGTCGAGGCCGAAGGCGACTTCGACAAGGCCGTCGAGCTGCTGCGCATCAAGGGTGCCAAGGACGTCGGCAAGCGCGCCGAGCGCGCCACCGCCGAGGGCCTGGTGGCCGCCAAGGACGGCGCGCTCATCGAGCTCAACTCCGAGACCGACTTCGTGGCCAAGAACGCCGAGTTCCAGGCCGTCGCCGACCAGGTGGTGGCTGCTGCCGCCGCCGCGAAGGCGACCGATGTGGAGGCGCTCAAGGCGGCCAAAGCCGGCGACACCACCGTCGAGCAGCTCATCGCCGACCTGTCGGCGAAGATCGGCGAGAAGCTCGAACTGCGCCGCGTCGCCTACTTCGACGGCAACGTCGAGACCTACCTGCACAAACGCGCGGCCGATCTGCCGCCCGCCGTCGGTGTGCTGGTCGAGTACGAGGCCGGCGACGCCGCCAAGGGCGCCGAGGCCGCGCACGCGGTCGCGCTGCAGATCGCCGCGCTGAAGGCCAAGTACCTCACCCGCGAGGACGTGCCCGAGGACATCGTCGCCAACGAGCGCCGCATCGCCGAGGAGACCGCCCGCAACGAGGGCAAGCCGGAGCAGGCGCTGCCGAAGATCGTCGAGGGCCGGGTGACCGGCTTCTACAAGGACGTCGTGCTGTTGGATCAGCCGTCGGTGTCCGACAACAAGAAGACGGTCAAGGCGCTGCTCGACGAGGCCGGCGTGACCGTGACGCGGTTCGTCCGCTTCGAGGTCGGCCAGGCCTAGGTCCACCCGGCGTTCCACACGTCCACCAGGCCCCCGGGATCACGGTCCCGGGGGCCTGGTGCTATCTGCGGTCGTCTCGGCCCGACCCGGCGGTACGCTTTGGTACCGTCGGCGGCATGGATCGCGTACATGCCTTCGGTGACGACGCCCTGGGTGAGCTGGATGCCGTCGGGATGGTGCAGGCGCTGCGCGCCGGGACGGTCTCGCCGGTCGAGCTGATCGACGCCGCGATCGCCCGCGTCGAGGCCGTCGACCCGGCCTGCAACGGGCTGGCGTACGAGGCGTTCGACCGGGCCAGGACGCGGGCCCGGCAACCGCGGCCCTACGGTGGTTTCTTCGACGGTGTGCCCACCTTCGTCAAGGACAACGTCGACGTCGCGGGCATGCCGACGATGAACGGCACCGACGCCTGGGAGCCGCGGCCGGCCGCCGACGACGGTGACTTCGCCCGCGCCTACCTGGCCACCGGGCTGGTGCCGCTGGGTAAGACCCAGATGTCGGAGTTCGGCTTCAGCGCCTCGGCCGAGCATCCGCGGCTGGGCCCGGTACGCAACCCCTGGCACCTCGAGCACACCGCGGGTGCGTCGTCGTCAGGGTCGGGCGCGTTCGTGGCGGCCGGGGTGGTGCCGATCGCGCACGCCAACGACGGCGGGGGCTCGATCCGGATCCCGGCGTCCTGCAACGGCCTGGTCGGCCTGAAACCGTCGCGCGGGCGGCTGCCGCTGGACAAGGACATGCGCCAGATGCCGCTGCGCATCGTGCACAACGGGGTGCTGACCCGGTCGGTGCGCGACACCGCGGCGTTCTACCGCGAGGCCGAACGGGTGTACGCCAACCCGAAGCTGCCCCCGATCGGCGACGTCACGGAGCCGGGCAAGGCGCGGCTGCGCATCGGCGTGTGCACGAGATCCGTTGCGCGCGAAGCCAGTCCGGAGGTCAGCGAGCTCACCCACAAGACCGCGGCGCTGCTGGAGGAACTCGGGCACCGGGTGGTGCCGGTGGACAACCCGGTGCCCGCCCGGTTCGTCGACGATTTCCTGTTGTACTGGTCGTTCCTGGCGTTCGCGCTGGTCCGCGGCGGCCGGCGTACGTTCGGGGAGACATTCGACCGCGCCAAGCTGGACAACCTCACGCTCGGCCTGGAACGGTACGCGGCCCGCAACCTGGTGCGGGTGCCGGCGGCGGTCGCCCGGCTGGCGCGGGTACGACGGATCACGTCGCGGCTGCAGGACACCTGCGATGTGCTGCTCATGCCCACCCTGGCCGACGTCACACCGCGCGTCGGCCACCTCGACCCGGTGGCCGACTACGAGCAGGTCATCGCGCGCCTCGTGGAGTGGGTGGCGTTCACCCCACTGCAGAACGCCACTGGTGAGCCGGCGATTTCGCTGCCCACGGCGGTGTCGGCGTCCGGGCTGCCCGTCGGCATGATGCTCAGCGCTCCCGTCGGTCGGGACGCCCGGCTGCTGGAGCTGGCCTACGAGCTCGAACAGGCCCGGCCCTGGGCCCGGATCCAGGACTGAGCTCTGCGCTGAGCCCTGTCGGCAACGAAATCCGTTGCGGCGCCGACACGGCGCCGTAACGCGGCGGTGAGGCTGTTAACAGCGGCGATACTGCGCGGGGCGGCGGGTGAAACTTTTCGCTCTCACCATCGCTTCTCGTGGAGACCAGTCAGGTCAGCCAATCGCCCACATCCACTCGATCGACGTCGATCCCGACCGGTACCGGGAACACGTTCATGTGCCTGGTCCGGTTCGCCCTGGCCAATATTCGCCGCCGGCCGGAGCGGTTCGTCCTGTCGGTGGTCGGTATCGCGCTGGCGATCGCCTGCGTGACCGTCGTGCGGACCATCTCGGCCAGCGTCGCGATCACCGGTGCCGACTCCGTCGCCGACGTGCTCGGCGGCGCGCAGCTGTGGGTGGTGCCGGCCGCCGGGGTGCACTACGACCCGGCCGCCCGGGCACTCGTCGCTGACGGCCCCGCACCGCGGCTGACCGTACCCGACGGGTGGCGCGCCCAGCGGGTGCTCTCCGGTGTCGCCGAGGTCGGCGGGATCCCGGTGTCGCTGCGCGGTAGCGACCAGATCCCCAGCGGCGAAGCACTTTTGGGGCCAGCGCTGGCCGAGCGGCTCGGCGTCGGCGACGGAGCGCACGTGACGGTCGGCGGGCAGCGCCTTCGGGTCGGCACCGTCGGTGCCGGGGAGTCGATGATGGTGCCGACCGCGGTGGCGCACGCGGTCGTCGGCGACGACGGCTGGTGGGTGGTGTCCGCGCCGGCCGGTCAGGAGCACAGCCGGGATCTGGCGCAGGCGTTCGGCGCGGCCGTCGGGCTGCCGTCGACGCCGGACCCGTCGGTGCGGCCGGACCCCGCCGGTGGCGGACTGGTCTACGACACCGTCGGCGGGTCGGGGCCACTGACGTTCGAGCAGAAGTTCTCGGCGCTGTTCTCCGGCAAGGTGACCAGCTCGACGCTCGGGCTGATCTCGACGATCGGGCTGGGGCTGGGCTTCGTCATCGCGGTGTCGTCGTTCCTGGCCGCGGTCACCGAGCGGCGCCGCGAGTTCGGCATCATGTCCAGCATCGGACTGGCCGACGAAGTGCTGTACTTCTTCCTCGTCGAGTCGGCCGTCGTGTTCCTGACCGCGTTCGTCGTCGGTGTGCTCGCCGCGGGTGTGGCTGTGGCCCTGGTGATCCCGGGCATCGCCACCGTGACCGCATGGCTGCAGGGCGCCGCGGTGACGGCGATGTTCCTGCCGGCGATGGCGATCGTCGGCGCGCTGGTGCCGGTGCACCGGCTGCTGCAGCAGCGCCCGGTGTCCCTATTGGAGGCGCGATGAGGGGTGTGGCGGCGATGAGCGCTCGCGCGAAGAGCAGAGGATGGCGATGAGCGCTCGCGCGAAGAGCAGAGGATGGCGATGATCAGCAAGGGGCTGGCCTACGGCTACCTGTCGGCGCGGCGCAGGCTGCGCGAGATGGCGCTTCCCGTCGTGACCACGGCGACGGGCGCATTCCTGGTGGTGTTGGTGTTCGCGATGTCGGCCGGGATCAGCGCCCAGTCGGCGTCGCTGGGTCACGCCGAGGAGATCCACCGGGCGGTGATCCTGATCGCGGTCACCGTCCTGCTCGTCGGCGTCGTCGAGGTGGCGGTCGCGACCACCCGCACCATCGCCCACCGCACCCGCGAACTCGGGGTGCTCAGCGCCACCGGGGTGCCGCGCGCTCCGGTGGTGGCCGCGCTGCTGGTGGAGCCGGTGGTCGCGGCGGTGCTCGGCGCGGTGGCCGGGGCGGCGCTGGCGGCGGTGACCGGGATCGTCCTGGCTGCACTGGGTTTCGTCGCCGCCGGGCTGTCCTACGGCGGCCTGGCGCTGGGTGCGCTGACCGCTGTCGCGGTCAGCATCGGCGCCGCCGTCGCCACCAGCATCCTGCCCACGTGGAACGCGGCGTCGCGTCCCCCCATCCGATCGTTGAGCGCCGGAGGTTGAGCACGTGACCGCAGTGGAGGACACCGAGGCGCCGCAGAAGCCGGTGATCGAGATCGCCGATGTGTGGAAGCTGCACAAGCTCGGCGACGAGGTGGTCAAGGCCCTGATGGCCGCCGAACTACAGGTGATGCCGGGGGAGTTCGTCTGCCTGATGGGGCCCAGCGGCAGCGGCAAGTCCACGCTGCTGAACATCATCGGCGGACTGGACCGACCGACCAAGGGCATGGTCAAGATCGCCGGCCGCGACACCGCGGCGCTCTCGGAGAGCCAGTTCGCCGCGCTGCGCCACGACTCCATCGGGTTCATCTTCCAGAGCTACAACCTCATCCCGTTCCTGTCGGCGGTGGAGAACGTCGAGCTGCCGTTGATGTTCGAACCCTATGACCGAAAAGCGCTGCGCCAGCGCGCCACCGAGCTGCTCGAGCTGGTCGGGCTGAGCCACCGGGTGCACCACCAGCCGACCAAGATGTCCGGCGGTGAGCAGCAGCGCACGGCGATCGCGCGGGCTCTGATCAGCAGCCCGACGCTGGTGCTGGCCGACGAACCCACCGCCAACCTCGACCACCGCACGGGGGAGACGGTGGTGCGCATGCTGCGCGGCCTGTGTTCGACGCTCGGCGTCACCGTGGTTGCCAGCACCCACGATCCCACGGTGGCCGACGAAGCGAGCCGTGTCGTCCGGATGAAAGACGGACAAATCGTCAACTGACCTCACGAACCGTTGGGGAGACATGGAATGACTCGAGCCGAAGCCGCACCACCCGCCGGGCGGGACACCCTGATGACCACCGAGCTGGTCCCCGAACAGATCCTGCCCAAGGTGCTCAGCACGTTCGGGCTGACCGCCGCCTACGTCTTCATCATCTGCTGGATCACCGGCTCCTCGGTGATGGCCGGCGGCGGGTGGACCGCCATCCCGATGTGGGTGCTGGGCATCCTCACCTTCCTGGTGCCCGCCGGCATGGCCGTCGTCGAGCTGGGCAACCTGTGGCCGGGCCAGGGCGGGGTTTACATCTGGGCCACCCGGACGATGGGGGAGACCTGGGGGTTCATCGGCGGCTACCTGTCCTGGGTGCCGGTGATCCTCAACGCGGCGTCCTCACCCGCGGTGGTGCTGCAGTTCCTGCTGCTGGCGTTCCACGCCGAGCTGGGCCTGACGACCAGCATCATCCTGCAACTGGTCATCCTGTGGACGGTGATCGGCCTCGCGTTGGCGAAATTGGCTGCCAACCAACGGATCATGAACATCGTCTTCGTCGTCTACGGCATCCTGACCCTGACCATCTTCACCAGCGGCCTGCTGTTCGCCGTCAACCACGGCTCGGCCACCCCGTTCAGCTGGGCCGAGGCGACCATCCCGAACTTCGCGGTGGCCGGCTTCCTGTACGGCACCGTGCTGCTGTACCTGCTGGGGGTGGAGACCCCGTACAACATGGGCGCGGAGTTCCTGTCGGTGCGCCGCAGCGGCCCACGGATGATCCTGTGGGGATCGGCCGCGCTGGTGGCCATCTACCTGCTGACCACGCTGGGCACGATGATGGCGCTGCCCGGTGACCAGATCGACCCGGTGACCGGGGTGATCGGGATGCTCGACGTGGCCGGGTTCCCCGGGCTGATGGAGATCTGTGCGATCGTGCTGGCCTTCATCATCGTCGTGGCGCTGATGACCTATCAGGTCGCGTACTCGCGGCTGATCTTCGTCTCCGGGCTTGAGCGTCACCTGCCGCGGCTGTTCACCCATCTCAACCCGCGCACCCGCAACCCGGTGACCGCCATCCTGATCCAGGGTGTCATCTCGTCGCTGATCCTGGTCGGGCTGTACTCGCAGAGCAGCATGGCCAACGTGACGATCTACCTGCAGGGCGGGCTGTCCACGGTATGGCTGCTGTCCGGGTTCTTCTTCCTGATCCCGGTGATCGTCGCCAGGAAGAAGTACGCGGATCGCTATGCGAGCGAGACGTTCTGGCGCATCCCAGGCGGCATGGCCGGTGTGTGGGCCGTCGTCATCGTGGGGTCGCTGGGCACCGTCGGCGGCATCTACTACTCGTTCGTCACGCCGTGGATCGACGTGCCGTCGGCCACCTGGATGACGTGGGTAGGCCTGATCAGCCTCGGCATGTTCGCCCTCGGCCTGGTGGTCTACATCTTCGGCAGGCGATCGGCACACAAGGTGAGCCAGGAGGACGCGTTGGCGCACCTGGCGGTGTTCGACCTCACCAACGATTCGGAAGGGAGCGCCAAATGACGATGGAGGGCACCGTGCTCACCCCGCCGGGCACCGGCGACACGGTCCGCTATCCGCTGGACCCGCTGACCGGAGCGGAGATCGAAGCCGCCGCCCGGATCATCTCGGAGTCCCGATACGGCACGCCGACATTGAAATTCGTGATGATCCAGCTGGCCGAACCGGACAAGACGGCCACGCTGAGCTTCGATCCCGAGGTGCCGGTGCCCAGACGCGCGTTCGTGACGATGTACGACGCCAAGACGGTCTACGAGGCGGTCGTCGACGTCGGTGCCGGCACGGTGGACTCGTGGAAGGCGGTGCCGGGTCGGTTCCCGTCCTATCTGGTCGAGCACATGACCGGGGTCGAAGAGAAGGTGCGCGAGGATCCGCGCTGGCAGGAGGCGATGCGCAAGCGCGGCGTCACCGACTTCGGCCTGGCGATGATCGACCCCTGGCCCGCCGGCTACTACGGCCCGCAGGACGACTACGACAACTCGCCGCTGATCTGCCGGCCGCTGACGTTCGTGCGCGCCGCACCGGGCGAGAACGGCTACGCCCGTCCCGTTGAGGGACTGATCGTGACCTTCGACCTGGACGAGATGACGGTCATCGACATCGAGGACCACGGCGTGGTGCCGCTGCCGCCGAAGGCGGGCAACTACACCGAGAAGCTCATGTTCGACGCCGACAACCGCCCGGCGTACACCGGGTTCCGCGACGACGTCAAGACCATCGAGATCACCCAGCCCGACGGCCCCAGCTTCACCGTCGACGGCTGGAACGTGACCTGGCAGAAGTGGTCGTTGCGGGTGGGCTTCAACCCCCGCGAGGGTCTGACGCTGCACGAGGTCACCTACAACGACCGGGGCACGGTGCGGCCCATCCTGTACCGCGGCGCACTGTCGGAGATGGTGGTGCCCTACGGCGATTCGTCGCCGACGCACTGGAACAAGAACGTCTTCGACATGGGCGAGGTGGGGATGGGCTTCTCGGCCAACCCGCTGCGGCTGGGTTGTGACTGTCTGGGGGAGATCTTCTACTTCGACGCCACGGTCAACGACTCCGACGGCAACGCCGTCACGATCCCGAACGCCATCTGCATGCACGAGGAGGACTACGGGATCTCCTGGAAGCACACCGACTTCCGCACCGGGGAGGTCGAGGTGCGGCGGTCGCGGCGGCTGGTCATCTCGATGATCTGCACCGTCGGCAACTACGAGTACGGGTTTTTCTGGTACTTCTACAACGACGCCGGGATCGAGGTCGAGGTCAAACTCACCGGGGTGCTGACCACCGGTGCCGTGCCCGACGGTGAGACACCCCGGTGGGGCAAGATGGTCGCCCCGGGCATGTACGGGCCCAACCATCAGCACTTCTTCAACTTCCGCCTCGACATGAACATCGACGGGCCGGGAAACAGTGTGTACGAAGTGGATTCGATCCCGGAACCCGATCCGGCGCGCAACCCGCACCGTAACGCCTGGATCACCCGCGACACCCTGGTGGCCTCGGAGGCCGAAGGTGCGCGGGACTGGGAGCACTCCACGGGGCGGTACTGGAAAGTGGTCAACCCCAACAAGATCAACGAGCTCGGCAGTCCGGTGGGCTACAAGATCATGCCCAAGGACATCGTGCCGGTGATGGTGCAGGAGGGTTCGGTGATCTACGACCGGGCCCGGTTCGTGCAGCACAACCTGTGGGTGACCAAATACGACCCGGCCGAACGCTACGCCGCAGGCGACTACATGTACCAGTGCGCCGAGGCGCAGGGGCTGCCGCAGTACGTGGCCGACGACGCGCCGCTGGAGAACACCGACCTCGTGCTGTGGTACACCGTGGGCGCCCACCACGTGGTGTGCCCCGAGGACTGGCCGGTGATGCCGTGTCACTACACCGGGTTCAAGCTCAAGCCGGTCGGCTTCTTCGACGGCAACCCCGCACTGGACCTACCGCCGTCACCGCCGAAGGGTTGCCATCACGGTTGACCGAGGGCTGCGAGGATCCGGCGCAGTTCCCGGCGGTCCTGGTCCGGGATCGGTCCGAGCACCCGCTCCTCCGCCGCGCGGATCCCGGGTGTGGTGCGCTCCAGCAGTGCGGTGCCCGCCGCGGTCAGCTCGGCCGGCCGTGAGCGCCCGGAGGCCACGGTCGCCGGGCGGGTGACCCACCCGAGGTCCTGCAGGCCGCGCACCACCATGTTCATCGCCTGCGGCGAGACCATGGCGTCGCGGGCCAGCTCGGCGTTGGAGCGTCCGGGATGACGCGCCAGGATCCGCATGCAGATGTACTGCGGGAACGTCAGGCCGTGTGGTTCGAGCACTGTCGACGTCACCTCGGCGCGCAGTGCCGATCCCAGCCGTTGCAACAGATAGCCGAGCGGCTCATCGCGGTCAGTCATGTCAATAATATTGACATATATCAAGTACATTGATATCAACGTGGCATGACGAGTCCTTCCGACCCTTCCGACGAAATGTTCGACACCGCCTACCGCGGCGACGGCCCGACCTTCGGCGCCGCCCGTCCCCCGTGGAGCATCGGGGAGCCGCAGCCCGAGATCCAAGCCCTGATCGAGGCCGGCAAGTTCCACGGCGACGTGCTCGACGCCGGATGCGGCGAAGCCGCGGTGTCGCTGTACCTGGCCGAGCGCGGCTTCACCACCGTCGGACTGGATCTGTCCGCAACCGCCATCGAGCTGGCCCGCGCCGATGCCGCCCGCCGCGGGTTGGACAACGCCACCTTCGAGGTGGCCGACATCAGCTCGTTCGACGGCTACGACGGCCGCTTCGGCACCATCGTCGACAGCACGCTGTTCCACTCGATGCCGGTGGAACTGCGCGACGGCTACCAGCGCTCGATCGTGCGGGCCGCGGCGCCGGGCGCCTCCTATTTCGTGCTGGTGTTCGACCGCGACGGGATGCCCGCCGGGCCAGCCAACCCGGTGACCGCCGACGAACTGCGCGACGTGGTGGGCAAGTACTGGGTCATCGACGAGATCAGGCCGGCCCGCATCCACGCCTACGTGCACCCCGATGCCGTGGCGGAACTCGAGAAGGTGTCGGCCAATTGGGACATCCGCGACGAGCCCAAGGGCCGCAAGTCGGTCGGCGGCTGGTTGCTCGAGGCGCATCTGGGGTAGACCCGCCGCGACCCGTTGAGCGCCTCGGGGACGGAGTTTGGCAGGATTGCAGGAGCCGTTCCCACCCCGGAAGGAGCCTGATGGCTTCGACGCCTGATTCAGCAGAGCAGTCCTCGAGCTTCCGGCCCGCCTACACCCGCGTGTTGCTCAAACTGGGCGGCGAGATGTTCGGCGGCGGCGAGGTCGGGCTCGATCCGGATGTGGTGGCGCAGGTGGCGCGCCAGATCGCCGAGGTGGTCCGCGGCGGGGTGCAGGTGGCCGTCGTCATCGGGGGTGGCAACTTCTTCCGCGGCGCGCAGCTGCAGCAGCGCGGGATGGAGCGGACCCGCTCCGATTACATGGGCATGCTCGGCACCGTGATGAACAGCCTTGCGCTGCAAGACTTCCTGGAGAAAGAAGGCATCCAGACCCGGGTGCAGACCGCGATCACGATGGGTCAGGTCGCCGAACCCTACATCCCGCTGCGGGCCCGGCGGCACCTGGAGAAGGGCCGGGTCGTCATCTTCGGTGCCGGTATGGGGCTGCCGTACTTCTCCACCGACACCACCGCCGCGCAGCGCGCGCTCGAGATCGGCGCGGAGGTGGTCCTGATGGCCAAGGCGGTCGACGGGGTGTTCACCGCCGACCCGCGGGTGCACCAGGACGCCGAGTTGCTCACCGCGATCAGCCACCGCGAGGTCATCGACCGCGGCCTCAAGGTGGCCGACGCGACGGCGTTCAGCCTGTGCATGGACAACCGCATGCCGATCCTGGTGTTCAACCTGCTCACCGACGGCAATATCGCGCGCGCGGTCGCGGGTGAGAAGATCGGAACACTGGTCACCACCTGACCGGCAGTGACAGCGACGGGAGAATTCGAGTGATCGACGAAACGCTCTTCGATGCCGAGGAGAAGATGGAGAAGGCCGTGTCCGTGGCACGGGACGACCTCGCGTCGATCCGCACCGGCCGCGCCAACCCGGCGATGTTCAACCGGGTCAACGTCGACTACTACGGCGCGAGCACCCCGATCACGCAGCTGTCCAGCATCAACGTGCCCGAGGCCCGCCTCGTGGTGATCAAGCCGTACGAGGCCAACCAGCTGCGCAACATCGAGGACGCGATCCGCAACTCCGACCTCGGTGTCAACCCCACCAACGACGGCAACGTGATCCGGGTGTCGATCCCGCAGCTCACCGAGGAACGGCGGCGTGACCTGGTCAAGCAGGCCAAGGCCAAGGGGGAGGACGCCAAGGTCTCGGTGCGCAACATCCGCCGCAAGGCCATGGAGGAACTCGCGCGCATCAAGAAGGACGGCGATGCGGGTGAGGACGACGTGACCCGCGCCGAGAAGGACCTCGACAAGACCACCCAGCAGTACACCGCCCAGATCGACGAACTGGTCAAGCACAAAGAAGGCGAGCTGCTGGAGGTCTAGTGGCCGATCAGCATGCGATTCCCGTGACAGATTCCCCGGTCGAACAGCCGACCAAGAAGTCCCGGGCCGGACGGAACCTGCCGGCCGCCATCGCCGTCGGCGTCGTACTGGGCGCCGTCGCGATCGTGGTCCTGTTCTTCGCGCCCAAGGGCTGGCTGCCGGTGCTGGCGGTGGCGATGCCGATCGCCATCCACGAACTGGTCCGCCGGCTGCGCGAGGCGGGCTACGTCCTGCCCGTCGTTCCGCTGCTGCTCGGCGGCCAGGCGATGATCTGGCTGACCTGGCCCTACGGTGCGGCCGGGCTCGCGGGAGCCTACGCCGGGACGATCGTGGTCGCCATGGTGTGGCGCCTGGTGGGCCAGGGGCTGTCCGAACGTCCGCAGAACTACCTGCGCGACATCTCGGCCACCATCCTGATCGCGACCTGGGTGCCGCTGTTCGCCAGCTTCACCGCGCTGCTGGTGTTCCAGGATCACGGCGGGATGCGGGTGTTCACCGTGATCGCCACCGTGGTGTTCGCCGACATCGGCGGCTACGTCGCCGGCGTGCTGTTCGGCAAGCACCTGATGGTCCCCGCGATCAGCCCGAAGAAATCGTGGGAGGGCCTGGCCGGCTCGCTGGTGTTCGGCGTCACCGTGGCGGTTCTGGCGGCGACGTTCCTGCTGGACAAGCCGGCCTGGGTCGGGGTGCCGCTAGGCCTGATGCTGGTGATCACCGGTGTGCTCGGTGACCTGGTCGAGTCCCAGGTCAAACGGGATCTGGGGATCAAGGACATGGGGACGCTGCTGCCCGGCCACGGCGGGCTGATGGACCGGATCGACGCGATGCTGCCCTCGGCAGTGGCGGGCTGGATCGTGCTCACGCTGCTGGCCTGACGCTGCGCGCTCCAGCGCCGTGGTCCGGGACCGGTCCCACAGGTGCGATACTGGCGGTACCCATGTCCGCACCTCCGCCCGCCCTGCCGCTGGTCTTCGAACCGCCGCGCCGCGCCCTGCCACCGCGGCACTTCGCCGACCTCGACGCCGCCGGGCGGGCCGCCGCGGTTGCCGACCTCGGCCTGCCCGCGTTCCGCGGCAAACAGCTGGCCAACCAGTACTACGGCAGGCTGATCGCCGACCCGACGCTGATGACCGACCTGCCGGCGGCGGTGCGCGAACAGGTGGGCCAGGCGCTGTTCCCGACGCTGTTCGGGGCGGCCCGCGAGATCGAATGCGACGCCGGTGAGACCCGCAAGGTGTTGTGGCGCGCCGTCGACGGAACGACGTTCGAGTCGGTGCTGATGCGCTACCCCGACCGCAACACGGTGTGCATCTCGTCGCAGGCGGGCTGCGGCATGGCCTGCCCGTTCTGCGCCACCGGTCAGGGCGGGCTGAAGCGCAACCTGACCACCGCCGAGATCCTCGAGCAGGTCCGCTCGGCCAGCGCCGAACTGCGCGACGAGGGAGCGCGGCTGTCCAACATCGTGTTCATGGGCATGGGTGAGCCGCTGGCCAACTACAACCGGGTGGTCGCGGCGGTGCGGAGGATCACCGCGGCACCCCCGGACGGCTTCGGGATCTCGGCCCGCTCGGTCACCGTGTCGACGGTCGGGCTCGCCCCGGCGATCCGCAAGCTGGCCGACGAGAAGCTCAACGTCACGCTGGCGGTGTCGCTGCACACCCCCGACGACGAGCTGCGCGACACCCTGGTACCGGTGAACAACCGCTGGAAGGTCGACGAAGTGCTCGACGCGGCCCGCCACTACGCGGACGTGACCGGGCGTCGGGTGTCGATCGAGTACGCACTGATCCGTGACGTCAACGACCAGCCGTGGCGGGCGGATCTGCTCGGCAAGAAGCTGCACGGCAAGCTCGGCCCGCTGGTGCACGTGAACCTGATCCCGCTCAACCCCACCCCGGGCAGCCAGTGGGACGCCAGCCCCAAGCCGGTCGAGCGCGAGTTCGTCCGCCGGGTGCGCGAGCGCGGAGTGTCCTGCACGGTGCGTGACACGCGGGGTCGCGAGATCGCCGCCGCCTGCGGGCAACTGGCCGCCGAGGGCTGAGGTGGCTAGGGCGCCGCGCCCGGTTTGTTGACGAACCAGACGTTGTCCTCGCGCAGGTGCCGGCTGCGCCAGCCGTCGGGCGTGCGCACCAGCTCGTGGAAGTAGTAGCCGCCGCAACAGCTTTGCTCCGCCATCCCGGGCAGCTGCATCGGGTTGTAGAACATCGCGCGCACCGTCGCGGTGTCGCCGTCGATGTCGGCCTCGATGTTGGTGATGTAGTGCATCGTCCACGGAATTGCCTCGAACGCCTTGCCGAACAGGGCGGCGATCTCGTCGCGGGACCCCAGCGGGATGCCGGCCGACGTGTAGTCGATGACCGCGTCCTCGGTGAACACCGAACGGTACAGGTCCCAGTCCTTGGTGTCGACACCCCGGGCGTAGCGGTTCAGCAGCGCCTGGATCTCCAGCTCGTCGGCCAACCGCGTCAGGCTCATTGGTCGGGCATGCCGATGGTCTTGGCCTCCAGGTAGTCCTTGTAACCTTCCTCGCCGTTGCGGTACCCCAGGCCGGATTGCTTGGTGCCGCCGAACGGGCTACCGATGCCGAAGTGGCTCTTGCCGTTGATCGTGACGTTGCCGGTGCGCATCCGGGCGGCGACGCGCAACGCGCGGTCCAGATCGGCGCCGCTGACTTCTCCGGACAGGCCGTAGATCGAGTTGTTGGCGATCGCGATCGCCTCGTCGTCGGTGTCGTACGGCGTCACCGTCAGCACCGGGCCGAAGATCTCCTCCTGGGCCACCTGCGAATCCGGGTCGACGTCGGCAAGCAGCGTGGCCTGGGTGTAGTAGCCCACCGGCAGCTTCTCCGGGATGCCGCCGCCGGTGACCAGCCGCGCCCCTGAATCGATGCCGGACTTGATGAGGCCCAGCACCTTCTGGCGCTGGGTTTCGCTGATCTGCGGGCCCTGCATGATGCCCGGGGTCCACGGGTCGCCGACCGGGAAGTTCTCCATCATGTGCTTCAGGATCTCGATACCTTCGTCATAGCGGCTGCGCGGCAACAGGATCCGGCTGGGCAGGATGCAGGACTGGCCGCTCATCACGCACGCCATCATCGCCGCCAGCGACAGCGCCGAGTTGAGATCGGCGTCGTCGAGCACGATGTGGGCGGACTTGCCGCCGAGTTCGAGCAGGGTCTTCTTCACCGTGGGCGCGCCGGCGGCCAGGATCGCCCGTCCGGTCGCGGTCGACCCGGTGAAGGTGATCATGTCCACCCGCGGGTCGGCCGACAGCGCGGCCCCCACCTCGTTGGCGTTGGACACCACGACGTTGAACACCCCGGCGGGGATGTCGGTCTCCTCGGCGACGATGCGCCCGTACTCGGTGCCCGACCACGGCGTCAGCTGGGCGGGTTTGAGCACCACCGTGTTGCCCGCCATGAGCGCGGGCACCGTCTCGGCGATGTTGAGGTAGAACGGCACGTTCCACGGCGTGATCGCGCCGACGACGCCGACGGGCTCGTAGTGGATCTTGCGCCGCGCCGGGCCCAGGGGCGTCTCGTGCACCCCGTTGTCGACCAGGTAGGCGAAGTCCTTGCCGTGTTCGGCCCAGTGCGCGACTTCGGCGATCGGGCTCTCGATCTGGGAGCCGGTCACCGTGACAGGGCAGCCGACCTCGGTGATCAGGATGCGGCGCAGCCGTTCCTTGTGGCGTTCCAGCGCCTCGTGCAGTTGGGTCAAACAGTGGTGCCGGAAGTCGAGATCGCGCGACCAGTCGGTCTCGTCGAACGCCCGCCGCGCCGCCCCCACTGCGCGGGCCATGTCCTCGACCGTGCCATCGGTCGCGTGTCCGGCGACCTGCTCGCTGGCTGGATGGATGACGTCGAATGTGGCCCTGCTGCGGGTGAATTGCAGTTCGCCGTCGATGAGCATCCGCTCGTCACCGGCGAGCACCCCGGTCTCTGTCTGCGCAGTCGTCATACCAGACAGGTTTACAACTTTTCACCCAAGTGTCACGCGTTCGGGTGACTTCGGCGTTTCAGCCGGTCTTGATGCCCACCGCGTGCCGAAGCTGCGCCAGGAACTGGTCGTCGTCGTCGCTGCGAACGATGTAGTGCGACACCGCCACCCGCACCGCGGTCGCCGCCTTGACCGCGCCGTTGGCGCCGGGAAGCAGTTTCTCCAGCTGGCTGCGCATCTGCGGGATGATCTCGCGCAGCCTGGCGATGACGACCTCGGGTTCGATGTCGACCACCCGGACCCCCGAGTACGACTGCTGGTACTCGACGATGAACCGCATGGCGGCGTCGACCCGGTCGGTGCCGCGCAGGCCCGCGGTGGCCCTGCCGATCCCGGTCTCGAACATCTCTCGCTCGTAGGCGCCGAATGCCTCCAGCAGGGCCTGTTTGTCGGCGAACCAGCGGTACAGCGTGGGCCGCGACACCCCGGCCTGCAGCGCCACCTCCGACAGGCTCAGCTTGGTCTGGCCGCTGCGGCCCAGCACCTCCGCCGTCGCGACCAGGATCCGGCGGCGTGTCGAGGAGTCCTCGACGTCGGATTCTGTCGATGCCGGCTGGTTCACGGTGGTGTCCTTACGGTGCGGGTCCGTTGTCGATCGTAGAGCGTGGAGGCCCCGACGTCGGGCACCAACCCCGGCGGTGTCGCTCACAACGCCGCCTTCAGCAGGGCCACGCTGTCCAGGTCCGCCAGCGCGGCCAGGCTGCGTCCGAGGCCCTTGATCGCGATGTCCTCGGCCTGCATGCCGCCCATGCCCGCGGTGATCAGCGCCGCCACGTAGGGGTACAGCGCCCCCTGTCGGTAGCGCAGCCAGAGCTCGTCGCGGTCCAGCTGTGGGCCGCCGCCGGCCGCCAGCGCGCGGCGGTAGACGTCGAGCAGCTCGCGCTGGGTGTCGCGGCGCTGCTCGGTGGCCATGCCGGTCACCAGCGTGTAGGCGAGCTCCCGGCCGGGATGGCCGCGTCGCACGGCCTGCCAGTCCAGCAGGCCGGCCCGGCCGTCGCGGAAGTACACGTTGCCCGGGTGGGCATCGCCGTGCATGACGGTGTGCGGCGGGCGGTCGATGAGTCCTGCGATCGCCCGGTAGTTCTCGTCGATGAAGGTGCCGCGGGCCAGCGGCAGCTCGGTGCGTTCGGCCAGCCGGCGCGCCGATACCTTCAGTAACCGGCCGGTGAGCAGTGCGGCGCTGTCCTCGGATGCGGTGTACAGCCAGCCGAACGGGCCGGTGCCGCTGCGGGCGGGCAACCGGCCCCAGAACCTTGCGTGCAGCCGGGCGAGGAGCTCGACGACGAGCACGGCCCGGTCCGCATCGATCGGGTGCAGCGTGTCGGGGAACTCGCATCCGGCGGCGGCCAGGTCCTCGAGCACCACCACGTACCGCCCGGTGCGCGGGTCGAACTGTGACCCGAAAGCCGTTGGCACACCGTCTAACTCCGGGGCAAGCTGCCGGTAGAACCGGGTCTCGGTGGCGGCGAGGTTGCCGAGTTCACCCATCAGCCGGGTCGCCGCGGTACGGGCCGCCATCTTGACGAAGACCGAGTCGGGGACATCGGTGCCGGTCAGCGCGAGCCGGGCGCGCGAAGACGTGCCGGCGTCAGCGTCGAGCACCGATACCGACGTCACGGTGCGCGCCATGATCCGCGACATCGCCCCGGCGTCGAGTTCGCCGGGGTGGCGCGGCATCCGGCGCGGCCCCAGTGCGGCGCCCGCGGCCAGGCGCGCGGACCCGCGGCCCAGATGGGCGGCCAACCCGGCGATTCGGGCGACGCGACCCCCGACGGCAGTCATCACAACAGGCTTACAAATTGACAACGAATTGTAAAGTATATCGAGGTGGTGCGGCGGCTCGTACACTGGGCCGATGTGGCGCAGGCGCGGGGGTGGGCTGGAGCGGATGCACGCGGAGGTGGCCGCGCTCGAGCTGCCCGACGCGGTGTTCAAGACCTGCCCGTGGCAGCCGCGTGAACTGGTGGTGGAGGGGCTGCGGCAGTGGCTGCGCTGCTGCGGCGTGGCGATGCGCGACGAGCAGGTGATCGGGATGCCCTCGCGTGCCGTCGACGAGGCCTGGCACGGCTTCATCCTCTGCACCGCTCGCTATGCCCGGTTCTGCGACCGAGCCTACGGCCGGTTCCTGCACCACCACCCCGACGGCGTGGGCCCGGCCGTCGACCCCCACGATCAGCTGCGCCGCACGGTGATCGCCTGGTCGATGGTGGCCAAGCCGGGGGAGCGGTGCGTGCTGTGGGATCTCGACCGCCGGGTCGGGGTCGCCGAGCCGTGGGGCATCGACGCCGCCCGGCTGTCCGCGATCGAATCAGCGATCGGCGATCTGGCCGCGGGTGCCCGCTGATCGCCGGGTATCGCTTAGTGCGACACGGGTTTTCACCCGGGCGGCGTGGCGCAGCTGGGCCAGGAACTGGTCGCTGTCGTCGCTGCGGACGAGGTACTGCGCGATCGCGACCCGCACTGCGGTGGCCGCCGCCACCGCCGCGTCGGGCCCGGCGCACAGCCGCTCCAGCCGCTCCCGGATCAGCGGCAGCACCCGCGCCATCCGGGTGATCACCTGGGCCGGCTCGATGTCGACCATCCGCAGACCCGGATAGGTCAGCTGGTTGGCCACGATCGCCTGCAGAGCCGCGTCGAGACGTTGGTGCGCGGGCAGGTTCGCGGTGGCCTCGGCGATGGCGCGCTCGTAGTACCGCCGCTCCCACGCCGCGAACACGTCGAGAAGCTCGCGTTTGCGCCCGAAATCGCGGTACAGCGGCGGCCGCGACACCCCGGCCTGCGCCGCGACGTCCGACAGCGACAGCTTCGCCGTGCCGGTGCGGCCGAGCACCTCCGCCGTCGCGGCCAGGATTCGCTGGCGGGTCGCGTTGTCGGCGTCCGAACACATCCGACTAGCTTTACAAAATAGCGTCCCAGTGTCACGCTAATGGCGTGGCAGGCCCGTCCGTGCAGGAACGTGAGCACAGCGCGATCGACATCACCTCGCACGATTTCTGGAGCCGGCCGTTCGGCGTACGGGACCGGACGTTCGCGCGCCTGCGCGCCGCCCACGGATTGAGCTGGCACGCCCCGTTCCCGTCGCTGTTCCCGATGGCGGAGCCGGGATTCTGGGCGGTGACGCGGCGAGTCGACATCACCTACGTCAGCCAGCATCCCGAGCTGTTCACCTCCGAGCTCGGGGTCGCGCTGGACCCGATGCCCGCCGAGGTGCAACGGTTCGCGTCGTTCTTCTGACCATGGATCCGCCGCGGCACTCCACCTACCGTCGTCTGATCAGTTCGGCGTTCACTCCGCGCAATGTGCGCCGGATCGAGGACCAGATCCACCGCAACGCGGTGGCGATCGTCGACGACCTCGTCGGGGCGGGCGACATCGACTTCGTCGCCGACTGCGCGGCGCGGCTGCCGATGCTGACCATCATGGAGATGCTCGGTGTCCCGGCCGCGGACCAGCCCGCGGTGGCCAGGGCCGCCGAGAAGTTGTTCTCGCTCAGCGACGACGAGTACAGCTCCATCGAGGAGCGGGCCGCCGACACCGTCAACGAGATCATGCTGTTGTCGGCCACCGGCGCCGAGCTGGCGAAGTTCCGCCGCGCACACCCCGGCGACGACCTGATGACCAGCATCGTCGACGCCGAGGTGGACGGGCACCGGCTCACCGACGAGGAGATCGGGGCGTTCCTGATCCTGCTGGCCTCGGCGGGCAACGACACCACCAAGCAGACCACCACCCACGTGATGATGGCGCTGGAGGCCGATCCTGGACAACGGGCCTGGCTGGCCGAGGATTTCGACGCCCGGATCGGGGTGGCCGTCGAGGAGTTCGTCCGGTGGGCCGCACCGGTGTTGCAGTTCGCCCGGTTCGCCACCCGGGACACCGAGATCAACGGGCACCCGGTGGCCGAAGGGGACAAGGTGGGCCTGTTCTACTGCTCGGCCAACCGCGACGAGGCCGTGTTCGACCGTCCCGGCGAGTTCGATCTGCGGCGCTCACCCAACCCGCACGTCGGCTTCGGGGGCGGTGGACCGCATTTCTGCCTGGGCAACCAGCTGGCCAAGGCGGAGCTGCGGAACCTGTTCGGACAGTTGCTGACCCGGCTGCAGACGATCGAGCTGGGGGAGCCGGACCTGTTGTTCAGCCACTTCGTGCACGGCGTGAAGCGGCTGCCCGCGTACGTGCGGTGAGGTGCTGGGCCAGGCGAGCTACCTGGGTCGCAGCAGCACCGACTGCTGGATGGCGCCGACGGCACCGTCCTGGTCGAACAGGGTTCCGATCGTGGTGCCTATTCCGTCCGGCCCGTAATGGGTTTCGGCGCGCACACCGATCCACTCACCGTGCGGCAGCCGGTGGATGTGCACCGCCAGGTCGGTGTTGAGGAACGTCCACCGGCGGATGTCCAGCTTGGTGCCGACGCCGTTGGCGTCGTCGGCGACGGCGAACAGCCGCTCCAACGGCGTCATCGCCTCACCGCGGACGACGTCGACCTCGGGCTTGATCCACGCCTCGCCCGGCCCCTCGGCCAGCGGTATGGTCAGCCACCGCCAGTCCAGGCTGTGCACGTAGTTGCGGTCCCAGTTCTTCTTCATGTCGTGGCTCGGGGCCTCCGACACCGGGCGCAGCGGCGCGGTGGGGGCGTGCGCGACGGCGCCGGTGTCGACCGTCTGCAGACGCCAGCCACTGGCCCGGGCCACCGGCCGGGGCGTCCCGTCCGGCCCGGCTGCCAGCATCTCGGCGCTGACCAATTCGATCTGCTTGCCGGAGCGGTCCTTTCGGGCCCGCACCCACAGGTCGCCCTCGGCGGGGACCGGTCCCAGCAGGTCGATCACCACCCGGCTGCACCGGGTGTCGGACCGTGGGTCACAGCGCTGCAGCGCTCGCACCAGCAGTGCCGACACCGGGGCGGCGTGCTGGGTGGAACTCGACCAGGTGCCGCGCACGAAGTCGGTGGCCCTGAACCGCTCACCGGCCTCGTCCGTGGCGTCGAGCAGCTCGTAGTAGAAGTCGGCCATCGGGCGCTCAGTGCAGCTCGGCGACGAACCCGGGCGCGGGCACGTCGACGGTGACGGCGTCCAGGCGGGAGAACCGGGTGCCGCGCAGCCGCTCGGGGTAGGCGTCGGACGTGGTGACCAGGAACAGGGTCCGGCCCTCGGGGCCGCCCAGTGCGCAGGCGATGGCCGTGCGATCGCCGACGGGGATGCGGTCGCTGACCTGCCCGCCGTCGAGGATCCGCTCGAACTGGCCGGCCAGCGTCATCCCCACCCACACCGCACCGTCGGCGTCCAGGCAGATACCGTCCGGTGGGCCGTCCAGACGATCGGCGAAAACCCTGGGCTGCGACAGTGATCCGTCGGCGTCGATGGTGAAGGCGGTCAGCCTGCGACCGGTGGACTCGGCCACGATCAGCGTGGACCCGTCCGGGGTGATCGCCATCCCGTTGGGGAAGTCCAGGTCCGTCGCCACCACCGTGGCGGCGCCGCTGTCCGGATCGACCCGAACGATGAGCCCGCTCGTGCGGGCCTGCGAACCGATGTAGGCGCGGCCCTGGCTGTCGAGCACCATATCGCCGAGATTGGCCGGGACAAACCCGGACAGGTCGGCGACGGTGACCACGGACTCACCGTCGTAGCGCAGCAGCTCCCTGGCCTCCGCCGACACGATCAGCAGCGAGCCGTCCGGGGTGAAACCCAGACCGGACGGGGCATGGCCGGGCAGCGGAAGCGTGGTCGTCGCACCGGTCAGCGTCACGGTGTGCACCGCCGCGCCGAGCATGTCGGAGAACCACACCAGCCCTTCGAACCAGCGAGGTGACTCGCCGAAACAGAAGCCGTTGGCCAACGGGGTGAGCGTCATGGACATACTTTACAAAACATGCTTCAAATGTCACGCTCGCTGGGTGCCGCTGTCAACGGGGAGCATGTCGTGAACATGAAGAAATACCACAGCCACACGCTGCTCTATCTGCACGAGACCATCGACCTCGGCTCGGCGCGCAGCGACCAGTTCGTCACCGCGTTCACCGACGTGTACCAGCCGATGATGACCGAACTGGGCGCGCGGCTGTTCGCGATGTGGGATGCCACGCCGTACAACGGGCACTGGCCCCAGGTCACGATCATCTGGGAGATCGACGCGTTCGACGACTACGCCCGCATCGGCCGCGCCCAGGCCCTCGGCGGCAGCCATGCCGCCGCGGCCACCGCATGGTCGACCTATCTGCACGACACCGGCGCCAGGGGTGAGGGCCGGATCATGTACGCCGGACGCGCAAACCGGACGCTGGCACAGCTGCGGGAGGCGGACGTCAAGGCGGGCTTGGTGATCCAGGAGGTCATGCAGACCAAGCCGGGTCGCCAGGACGACTACATCCGGGAGCTGGAACGGCTCTACGTGCCATGGTCGGAGTCCACGGGCAAGCTCTGGCTCGGATCGTTCATCACCACGTTCCGGTTCAACGAGGTCATCCACTACTGGGCCCTCGAAGGTGATTGGGACTGCTTCGAGAACCACTACCCGTCGTGGAAGGAGAGTCCGCCCGCCGAGATCGTGACCTGGATGAGCGTCGCCCCCGCTCTGCGGGACGGCTGGGAGGACTCCATCCTGGCGGCGCTGCCGCCGTCGCCGCTGCAGTGAGCGCGCCCATGACCGCCACCGGCTTCCGCTACGACCCCTTCGATCCGGCCGTGATGGCCGACCCGCTGCCGTTCTACCGGGTGCTGCGCGACGAACATCCGGTCTACTACGTGGACCGCTGGGACACCTGGGCGCTGTCGCGGTTCGACGATATCTGGAATGTGCTGGAACGCAACGACGGAACATTCGTGGCCTCGGAGGGGACGCTGCCGTCGGCGGCGGTGCTGGCCACCCACAACGACGGGCCGGTGCCCGACCCGCCGCTGCACCCGCTGCCGTTCCACGCCAACTTCGACGCCCCGATCTACAGCGAGCTTCGCCGCTGCACCGCGGTGCCGTTCCGGCCCAGATCGGTCGCTCAGCTGGCCGAGCGGATCCGCACCCTGGCCAACGAGCGCCTCGACGAACTGCTGCCGCGCGGGCGGTTCGACCTGACCCAGGATTACGGCGGCATCGTCGCCGCGTCGGTGGTCTGCGAGCTGGTCGGCCTGCCCGCCGACCTGGCCGCCGACGTGCTGGCCATAGTCAACGCCGGCAGCCTCGCCCAGCCCGGCAGCGGGGTGGAGGTGGCGAACGCCCGGCCCGGCTACCTCGAATACCTCACCCCGGTCGTGACCAGAAGGCGGGCGGGGGATTCCGAGCCCGTCCCCATCGTGGACAACCTCCTGGCCTACCGGCTGCCTGACGGGTCGGCGCTGTCGGACACCGAGGCAGCCGTGCAGCTGCTCGGGCTGTTCATCGGCGGCACCGAGACCGTGCCGAAGATCGTCGCCCACGGCTTGTGGGAACTGACGTCGCGGCCCGAGCAGCTCGCCGACGTCCGTGCCGATCTCACCGGCAACGTCGCGGTCGCCCGGGAGGAAATGATCCGCTACTGCGCCCCGGCGCAGTGGTTCGCGCGGACGCTGCGCAAACCGTTCACCCTGCACGGCACCACCATGTCGCCGGGCCAGCGGATCATCACGCTGCTGGCCTCGGCCAACCGTGACGAACGCGAGTACCCCGACCCCGACGAGTTCCGGTGGGACCGGCCGATCCCGCGGCTGCTGGCGTTCGGCCGCGGACAACACTTCTGTCTGGGCGCGCACCTGGCCCGGCTGGAGATCACGATCCTGGTCACCGAGTGGCTGCGACGTGTCCCCGAGTTCACCGTCGACACCGCGGCGGCCGCGCGGCCACCGTCGAGCTTCCAGTGGGGCTGGAGCCGCCTCCCGGTGCAGGTCCGGGGCGCCTGAGGTGTGGTCCTACCGGCTGGTGGCGCCGTTCACCTTCGAGAAAATCGATGTACCGCAATGTGACCCGGGATCGCTCGACGACGGGCAGGTGCTGCTGCGGTTCCTGGCGGCCGGGATCTGCGGCAGCGACCTGCCCGCGTTCCGCGGTGTCCGGGGCAGGGTCCCGGGCGACACCGGGGCGCGCGCTGCCGAGCTGCCTGGCTTCCCCGTGCACGAGATCGTCGGTGAGGTCATCGTCAGCCGCCACCCCGCCCACCGGCCCGGGGATCGCGTCGTCGGGTGGGCCTCGGGGTTCGACGGGCTGACCGAGTGCGTCGTCGCCGACGGTGACGGACTGGCGGCTCACGACGAGTCGCTGCGCCCGGCGCATGCGGTCGCGCTGCAGCCGCTGGCCTGTGTGCTCTACGCCGTCGAGCAGTTGCCGCAGCTGTCCGGGCTCCGGGTCGCCGTGTTGGGCCAGGGTTCGATCGGCCTGTTGTTCTCCTACGCAGCCAAGGCCGCCGGAGCCGCGCACGTCACCGGGGTCGACCCGCTCGACCGCGACACCATCGGTCCGGCTTTCGGGGTGGACACCGTGGTGCGGGCCACCAGCGACCGCTGGGTCAGCCACCTGCCACCCCAGGACCGGTTCGACGTCGTGATCGAGGCGGTCGGCCACCAGGTGGCGACGCTGACCCATGCGATCGACGCCGCAGGTTTCGGCGGCACGGTGTTCTATTTCGGTGTGCCCGACGATGATTCGTACCCCGTCAGCATGCGAACCATGCTGCGGAACGACCTGACCCTGAAATCCGGTGTCACGATGGCGCGCCGCCGGGTGCTCGAGGCCGCCGACGCGTTCGCGCGGGCGCACCCCGGCCTGCTGGACCGGTACCTCACCCACACGTTCGGCGTCGAGGAGGTCCAGGCCGCGTTCGAGCTGGCATCGCGCCCGGTACCCGAACGGATCAAGATCGCGATCGTGGCCTGACATGACGAGCAGACTGCAGGACGCGCTGGCAGCTAACCCCCAGGTGTGGGGCGGCTGGGTGACCGGACCGACCGCCCTCGGACCGGACGAATTCGCCCGCGCCGGATACGACTACGTCGGATTCGACGTCCAGCACGGGTATCTCGACGACGCCGACGCCGCGCGGATGCTGCGCCGGCTCGAGCACGTGCCCATCGCCACTGCGGTGCGGCTCCCCGGCCCCGATGCCGCCCCGATCGGCCGGGTGCTCGACGCCGGCGCCGACGCGGTGATCGTCGCGATGGTGGAGTCGGCCGCGGTGGCCGCCGCCGCGGTCGCCGCCACCCGCTACGCCCCCGACGGGGTGCGCAGCTTCGGGCCGCTGCGGGCGAGTCTCGGGCTGGACCCGGCCGCACTGGCGGCCCGGGCATCGGTGTTCGCGATGATCGAGACCGCACGCGGACTCGCCGCGGCCGCCGAAATCTGCGCGGTGCCGGGGCTGACCGGTGTCTACGTCGGACCGGCCGACCTCGCGATATCGCTGGGGTGCGCCCCGGCGCAGGCCTGGTCGCAGCGCGAGGTGCTCGACGCGATGCTGCGGGTGCAGCGCACCGCGGCCGCGGCGGGGCTGGTCCCCGGGATCCACGCCGGCACCGGTGCGGTGGGAAAGATTATGGCACAGAGCGGATTCCGGATGATCACGCTGGCCTCGGAGGGGCAGTGCCTGCGGCGTGGTGCGGCCGCGCACCTGCAGGAGGCGCGGGGGAGGGGCGTCGATGGATGAGGACCGCGTGGCCCTGGTGACCGGGGCCGCGCGCGGGCAGGGCGCCGCGATCGTCACCCGGCTGCTGCGCGACGGGTTCCGGGTGGCCGCCTGTGACCGCCGCATCGACGAGCTCGCGAAAACCGTCGATGCGCTCGGCACGGACAAGGTGGTGGCCATCACACTGGAGGTGACCTCCGAGGAGCAGTGGGCCACCGCGGTGGCCGAGGTGGTGGACCGGTTCAGTGGTGTGACGGCCCTGGTGAACAACGCCGGTGTGCTGCACCGCGCGTCGCTGACCGAGGAGACACCGGGCGGTTTCACCGACAGCTGGCGGGTGAACTGTCTGGGCCCGTTCCTCGGGATCAGGGCCGTGGTCCCGCATCTGCGCGGCAGGGCCGGCGCCGCGATCGTGAACACCTGCAGCACCGGGGCGATCCGGCCGTTCCCCGGCCATGCCGCCTACGGGTCGTCGAAATGGGCGTTGCGCGGGCTGACCCAGGTGGCCGCCGTGGAACTCGCGCCGGCGGGGATCAGGGTCAACGCCGTGTTCCCCGGCCCCGTCCAGACCCCGATGCTCGACGACACGACCCAGAGCCGGCTCGCCGCACGGGCATTGACGGGCCGCATCGGAACACCGCAGGAGATCGCCGACGCGGTCGCGTTCCTGCTCTCCGGCCAGGCCACGTTCATCACCGGTTCCGAGCTCACCGTCGACGGTGGGCAGTCCCTCCAGATTGGATGACGACCGTCATGGCCAGATCCTTGTCCGTGGGCATCATCGGCGCCGGCCCGGGCGGGCTGGCGCTGGGAATCCTGCTGCGCAAAGCCGGATTCCACGACTTCACCATCTTCGACCGTGAGGACGGAGTGGGCGGCACCTGGCGGACCAACACCTACCCCGGTCTGGCCTGCGACGTGAAATCCCACCTGTACTCCTACTCGTTCGACCTCAACGCGCACTGGTCGCGGCTGTGGTCGGGCCAGCGGGAGATCCTGGCGTACTTCGAGCGGTGCGCACGCCGGCACCAACTCCAGCCGCATCTGCAGCTGAATACCGAGATCGTCTCGGCCCGGTGGGAGCCGGGGCCGCGGCAGTGGCGGCTGACCACCTCCACCGGCGCCGAGCACGTCTTCGACATCGTGGTGTCGGCGGTCGGCCTGTTCACCCGGCCGGTGCTGCCCGATCTGGTCGAGGAAGAGCCGTTCACCGGAACGGTCATGCACACCGCGGCGTGGGACCACGCGGTGGACCTGCGCGGCAAGCACGTCGCGGTGCTCGGCACGGGTTCGACTGCCGCGCAGCTGGTTCCGGAGGTCGCGAAGCTGGCCGCCAAGGTCTACTCGGTGCAGCGCTCGCCCACCTGGGTCTTGCCCAAACCCGACCGGGCCTACACCGGACGGGAGAAGTGGCTCTTCGCGCACCTCCCGCTGGCCAAGAAGATCTACCGCACTCGGCTGTGGCTGCGCAGTGAGTCCAACATCTCGGTCATCGAGGACGGTAGCGACAAGACCCAGGAGTTCCGCGGCATCGCGCTGCGCACCCTGGAGGCCACGGTCGCCGACGAGGAGCTGCGTGCCAGGCTCACCCCCGATCATCCGTTCGGTTGCAAGCGGCTGGTGTTCGCCACCGAATACCTGCAGACGCTGACCCAGCCGCACGTCGAGGTGGTGTCCAGCGCGGCACGGGCGCTGCGGTCGCGGTCGCTGGTCACCGAGGACGGCACCGAACTCGACGTCGACGTGGTGGTGTGCGCGACCGGCTATGCGGCCGCGGACTACCTGGGCCAGATCGAGGTCCGCGGCGCCGGCGATACGGCGCTGGCCGACACCTGGCGCGACGGCGCCTTCGCGTACCTGGGGATGGCGGTGCCGGGCTACCCCAACTTCTTCATGCTGTACGGGCCGAACACCAACGTCGGCTCCAACAGCGTGATCTTCATGCTCGAGGCCCAGGCCCGCTACATCGTGCAGGTGTGCAGGTACATGCGGCGCCGCGGCAAGGTGTCGGTCGAGGTGCGCGCCGACGTGACGGCACGGTTCCTGGCGTGGATCGACCGGTGGATGCAGGGCACCGTGTGGCTGACGCGGTGCAGCAACTACTTCCGCGCCCCCAACGGGCGGGTGGTCACCCAGTGGCCGCGCAGCGCGCGCTTCTTCTGGGCCCTCACCCGCTGGTTCCGGCCCGGCGACTACGTCTTCGACATCGACCTGTCCAGCCGCGAAGCCGCCGGGATCCGGCCGGCCGCACGGCGGTTCGGGTCGGTGGGAAGCATGGGCGCCGCGCGGGTGTACGGCGCCCTGCGCAGGCGGTGGCCGGCATGACCGTGCGGAGCCTCGGCGATCGCCTCGATCCCGCGTTACGGCACCTGGTCTCGGCGCGCACCGACCTCGCCCCGGCGGTGCTCGACGCCGTCCGGGACTCGCTGAACCAGCGCCGGGCCGAGGCTGCGAGGACCGCCGAGGCAATCGGCGTGGAGATCGAGCAGCGTGACGTGGCCACGCCGGCGGGACATCACGTCACCGTGCGGATCTACCGGGGTGGACCGCTGGGCTCACCGGCGGTCGTGTACTGCCACTCGGGAGCTTTCGTGCTGGGCAACCTCGACACCGACCACCGGCAGTGCATCGAGCTGGCGCGCCGCGCTTACTGCGCCGTGCTGTCGATGGATTACCGGCTGGCACCGGAGTACCCGTTTCCCGCAGCGCTGGACGATGCCGCGGCGATCCTGGAGTGGGCGGCGGACCGGTCGGCGGAACTCGGCATCGACGCGGACGCGCTGGCGGTGGCGGGCAGTAGCGCCGGGGCGGCACTTGCCGCTCAGCTCGCGCAGCGCTCCGGACGGGGTGAGGCACCCGCGGTGGTGTTCCAGCTGCTGCACCAGCCGGTGCTCGACGACCGGCCCACCCCGTCCAAGGAAGAGTTCACCGCCACACCGGGATTCGACGCGGAGGCGGTCGGTTGGATGTGGCGGCACTACGGCGGCGACGCGGCGCTACCGCCGGATGCCGTGCCCGCCCAAGCCGACGGTCTGGAGTCACTGCCGAACACGTTGATCACCTGCTCAGAGCTGGACCCGCTGCGCGACGAGGCGATCGACTACGCGCTGCGGCTGATGTGGGCGGGCGTCACCACCGAACTGCACGTGATCGGCGGCACTTGCCACGGGTTCGACTCGTTGCTCCCGGACTGGGAGGTCAGCGGCCAACTCTTCGATATCCATGGCGGCGCACTGCGCCGAGCCTTCGCGCGCTGACACCGGGTCGAGCGCGGAAGCCGGTCGGGGAGGGGCCGGCGCCGCCGCTCGTCCACTGGCCCTGGGGTAGCTGCCGGGACTCAGGCGGCGCCGGAGCCGGGATCCCCGGACTCCGTCCCGTCGGATTCCTCTGGAGGGCAAGTAGTCTCACCGGTATCGGTGTCGTCGGGTGGCCCGTTGTGTTCGGGTGTACCGGGTTCCGGCCCGTCGCCGTCGTCTGCATCGGGCTGCACGGGTGGTCGGTGGGTGGTGGTGTGTTTGAGGCGCCAGGTGGTGCCCCGGCACCGACAGGTCGGCTCAGAGCGCCGGGATCACCTCGGTCGCCAGCAGCCCCAGCGTCTGGTCGGAGCACCGATCGTGGGTGAGCAACACGATCTGCCCGAACCCCATCGCCACCAGACCGCGCAGCCGCTCCGCCACCTCGGCCGGGGTGCCGATCAGCCCGGTGTCGTGCAGGCCGAAGGCCGGGCTCCCGAACCGCTTCTCGGCGAGCGTGCGCACCGCGGGCACCGAGGCCGCATCGGGGGCGAGTGCCATCACGGCCTCGATCGACAGCACGATGGTCGCCGGATCGCGCCCGACGTCCGCGCAGGCCGATCGCAGCGCGGCGATCTTGGCCTCGAGCTCGCCGAGCGCGTAGGTGGGCACGTTCCAGACGTCGGCGTAGCGCGCCACCAACGGCAGCGTGTACTTCTCGCCGACACCGCCGACGACGAGGGGCGGCCGTGGTTGTTGTACCGGCCCCGGCTTGATCGGCATCGCAGTCACCGTGAAGTACCTGCCCGCGAAGTCGATCCGCTCCTCGGCGAACGCCTGGTGCAGGATCTGCAGTGCCTCTCCGAGTTGCTCGGAGCGTTGCGTGAACGGGCCCCACGGCAGGCCGGCCCGGCGGTGCTCGTCCTCGATCGATCCGCTGCCCAGGCCGACGCTCAGCCGGCCGCCCGAGATCTGGTCCAACGTGGTGGCCATCTTGGCCAGCGTGACCGGATGGCGGAACTGGTTGCACAGCACCATGTGTCCGACGCGCAGCCGCTCGGTGCGGGCCAGTAGCGCCGTGGCCAGTGTCCAGGCCTCCATAGAGGGATAGTCGGGCATCCCCGGGCCGTACAGGTGGTCGTACAGCCACAGCGAGTCGATCCCGAGCTCCTCGCAGCGCCGCGCCCGGTGCAGCAGCTCCTCGGACGAGAAGCCCAGCTGCGGTAGATAGACACCGATCTCCGGCCTGCTCATGGTCTCCTCGCTGTACATTGGGCCATCCGCATGGTAACGACATTCTCGACCATAGAGAAGAGAATTCTTGGAGCCGGGAGGCCGTCATGCGGTTCGCGATCACCCATCCGATGCACAGCCACCCCTACCACCCCGAGTTGGTCAGCGGTGCCGCGATCGCCGAGGTGGCCGCCGCCGCCGAGCGGGCCGGCTTCGGCGGGTTCGGGTTCACCGACCATCCCGCCCCGACCCAGCGGTGGCTGGACGCCGGTGGGCACGACGCCCTCGACCCCTTCGTGGCCATGGGTTTCGCGGCCGCCCATACCACCACGCTGCGCCTGATCCCCAACATCGTCGTGCTGCCGTACCGCAATCCGTTCATCGTCGCCAAGGCTGGCGCGACACTGGACCTGCTCTCCGGCGGCCGGTTCACCCTCGCCGTCGGGGTCGGTTACCTGAAACGGGAATTCGCCGCCGTCGGAGTGGATTTCGACGAGCGGGCCGAGCTGTTCGAGGAGGCGCTGCAGGTGATCCGCGGCATCTGGACCACCGACGGCATGAGCTTCGAGGGCAGGCATTTCAGTGCCGCGGGCATCACCGCCCATCCTCGCCCGGTGAGCACCCCGCATCCACCGATCTGGGTGGGCGGCAACACCTCCGCGGCGCGCGAACGGGTGGCCAGTTACGGCCAGGGCTGGTGCCCGTTCCGCGCCCCGGCCGGCCTCGCGCAGACGGCCCGCACCGCGGCCCTGGAGTCGACCGGTCAGCTCAGAGCCGGCATCGTCGATCTGCACCGGCGGCTCGAGGCCGCCGGGCGCGACCCCGCGGGGATCGACATCACGTTCACCAACGGCACCGGCGGCAGCCCCGGTGGCGACGACTTCAACGCCGACGAATTCCTCACCGGCGTAGCCGAACTCGTCGATATCGGGGTGAGCTGGATCCAGGTCACCGTGCCGGGTGACCACCTGGCACACACGCTGGAGACGATCGAGAACTTCGGCGCGGACGTCATCGCCGCGATGTGAGCCCGGGGCCCGACCAAGCGGCACAGCACCTTCGCCCGTGACGTACTCACCGCGAAAAGCATTGCACGCCAGTCGATCAGGGCCTGATCCGGACCAACGTCTTGCCGATGTTGGCCCCGGTGAACAGCCCGTTGAGGGCATCCACGCACGATTCGATGCCGTCGAAGATGTGCTCGCGGTGGGTCAGCAGACCCTGCTCCTCCCACCCCCGCAACGCGGCGAACGCCTCGCCGAACCGGCCCCACTCGTCGAGGGCGTTGAACCCCTGCATCGTCGCCGTCTTGGCGAGCAGGTTGACGTAGTTCGCCGGCCCCGGATGCTCACCGGTCAGATAGCTCGAGATCACCCCGCACAGCACGACGCGCGCCTTGGGCGCGAGCCGGCCCAGCACCGCGTCGAGGATCGGCCCGCCGACGTTGTCGAAGTAGACGTTCACCCCGTGCGGGCAGTGCCGTTTGAGCGCGGCGGGCAGATCGTCGTTGCGGTAGTCGATGCAGGCGTCGAACCCGAAATCCTCGACCACCGCACGGCATTTGTGCGGTCCGCCGGCGATCCCCACCACCCGGGCACCGGCGATCCTGGCGATCTGCCCGGCGATCGACCCGGTGGCGCCCGCGGCTGCCGACACCACAACGGTCTCGCCCGGCGCCGGACGGCCGATCCCGGTCATGCCGAAATACGCGGTGGCGCCCGTCGGGCCGTAGACCGACATCACGGCCAGCTGGTCCACCTGGTCGCCGGGGCCGGGCACCGGGGTGGTGAACAGGTCGTCGCGCACGATCGTGTACTCCTGGAACCCGGTCAGCGTGGTCACGATGTCACCGACGGAGTAAGCGGCGCACCGGGATTCGACGACCTTGCCGATGCCTGCGGCGCGGATGACATCACCGAGCTGCACTGGTGGCAGGTAACCGGGCGGGTCGTCGAGCCATGTGCGCACGGCGGCGTCGATGCCGACGTAGGTGGTGCGGACCAGCGCCTCGCCGTCGCCGGGGGTGGGGGCCGGGACCGTCACGAGCTCGGTGTCCTCGGCGGCGACCAACCCGGCGGGGCGGCGGCGCAACAGGATCTGGCGGTTCGGCCTCATCGACACCGGCAACCCATCCGACACCGGCAGGGCCCTACCGCGACGCGAAGTACTTCTGACCGTCGGAGGCCAGCCGGCCGAACGCGGCGCGCAGCGCCGGGGCCAGGGCCTTGAACGGCAACCGCAGTGCGGGAACGGGTTCGATCGCCACCAGCCAGGTGAACCGGGTGCCGGTGCCCTCGGGAGCGATCCGGTAGTCCTCGGCGAACCGGCGGAACAGCGGCGCGTTGGCCTGGTAGACGTAGAACGAATAGCCTGAGCCCTCGTCCCACGAGAAGAATCGTTCCGCCACCCGGGTGGGGCCGATGCCCACTTCCCGGGTGCTGCCCACGCCGAACGGCCGCGGCGACGTCCACGTCAGTGACGACAGCGAGCGGCCCCACGCGGACAGCGACTCGTCGGACTGCAGCGACTCCCATACCTGTTCCGGGGTTGCGTCGTAATGCTTTTCGTAGCGGAACACGTGTGGAGCGGTGTGGAAGAACCCGGCATCGGTAGATTCCACGGAGAACCAGCGCGTCATGACATGCAGCATCGTCGGTGTCGCGCCCGCTGGCAAGCACCACCCGCTAGAACGCGGCCTCCGGCAACGACATCAGGTCGGTGTCGACGTCCTCGACGATGCGGCGCACCGCGGATAACGGCGGCAGCATGTTGGCGGCGAAGAACGCCGCCGCGGCGAGTTTGCCCTCGTAGAAGCTGACGTCGGGACCGGCGGGGTCGGCCTCGAGGGCGGCTTGGGCCACCCGGGCCTGTTCGAGCAGGCGCCAGCCGATCAGCAGGTCCCCGAATGCGAGCAACATCCGGACCGAGACCAGCCCGACCTTGTAGATCTCGGTCGGCTGCGCCGAGGCACTCATCAGGTAGCCGGTCGTGGTGGCCAGCATGGCCTGCACGTCGTCCAGTGCGGTGCGCAGTAGCAGCGCCTGCGGTTTGAGCCGGCCGTCGCAGGATTCGATCGTATGGCTGATCTGGGCGGCGACGTGGCCCAGCGCTTCGCCGCGGTCGCGCACGACCTTGCGGAAGAAGAAGTCCATCGCCTGGATCGCGGTGGTGCCCTCGTAGAGCGAGTCGATCTTCGCGTCGCGGATGTACTGTTCGATCGGGTAGTCCTGCAGGAATCCCGAGCCACCCAGTGTCTGCAGCGATTCGGTCAGCATCTCGTAGGCCCGCTCCGATCCCACCCCCTTGACCACGGGCAGCAGCAGATCGTCGACCCGGTGTGCCATTCCCGGGTCGGCACCCGAAATACGTTGGGCCACATCGTCGTTCTGGTGCGCCGCGGCGTACATGTAGAGCGCGCGCAAACCCTCGGCGTACACCTTCTGGGTCATCAGGCTGCGCCGCACATCGGGGTGGTGGATGATCGTCACCCGCGGGGCGGTCTTGTCCGACATCTGGGTCATGTCCGCGCCCTGCACCCGCTCCTTGGCGTAGCCCAGCGCGGTGAGGTAGCCGGCCGACAGCGTCCCCGCCGATTTCACCCCGATGGTCATCCGGGCGTTCTCGATCACGGTGAACATCTGCGCGATGCCGTTGTGCACGTCGCCCACGAGGTAGCCGACCGCGGGCCTGCCGTGCGCACCGAAGGTCAGTTCGCAGGTGGGGGAGGACTTCAGCCCCATCTTGTGCTCGAGCCCGGTCACGTAAACGCCGTTGCGTTCGCCGAGCTCCATCGTCTCGGGGTCGAACAGGTAGTTCGGCACGTAGAACAGGCTCAGCCCCTTGGTGCCCGGTCCGGCACCTTCGGGCCGCGCCAGCACCAGGTGGAAGATGTTCTCCGCGGTGTCGCCGACGTCGCCACCGGAGATGAAACGCTTGACGCCCTCGATGTGCCAGGTGCCGTCGGGCTGCGCGATCGCCTTGGCGCGGCCGGCCCCGACGTCGGACCCGGCGTCGGGCTCGGTCAGCACCATCGTCGCCGACCAGCCCCGTTCCAGGCCCTTGGCGGCCCACTCACGCTGCTGAGGGGTGCCCACGACGGCCAGCGAATGCGCCATCGCGGGCCCCAGCGCGTGCAGGAACGTCACCGCCGGGTTGGCACACATGATCATCTCGGTGATGGCCCAGGTCAGCGCCGCCGGGGCGGGCACGCCTCCGATCTCCTCGGCGATGCCGACCCGCCACCACTCGGCCTGCTTGACCGCCCGCACGGTGTGCGTGATCTCCTCGGACACCGTGATGGCGTGCCGCTCGGGGTCGAAGACCGGCGGGTTGCGGTCGGCGTCGGTGAACGACGCCGCCACCGGCCCCTCGGCAAGCCGGGCCACCTCGTCGAGCATCGTGCGCGCGGTGTCCTCGTCGAGGTCGCCGTACCCGCCCTCGGCGAGCACCGCACCGAGTCCCAGCACCTCGAAGAGGTTGAACTCCAAGTCCCGGACGTTGGCGATGTAGTGATGCTGCGGCTTGGCCATGCGGATGCCACCGTCCCTTTCACGCGTGGATCAGTGCGCAAAGTGTGGCGCTGCTGCGAAAACGTACGCAAGCGTAACCACGCCGAACCTACGGTGACGCAAGCGTAGGGAGGCAGGTCATCAGATCATGTGAGTTCCATCACACGAACGGGTGTGGGCAATTCTGCGGTCAGGTCGACCTTCGTCTCGTCGAAACCGATCAGGTTCCGGATCGCGCCGCTCTCCGGCGGTGGGTCCGGATAGCTCCACGCCGCGTCCTCGACGAGGGTGCCGCCGAGGCGCACGTGCCAGTACGTCGCACAGCCCTTGTAATTGCAGTAGCTGGTGGTGGTCGACGGGGTCAGCAGGTCGGTGCGGACGTGCCCGGGATCGACGTAGAGCCGCGGGGGCAGCGCCGTCTCGAACAGGATCACCGTGTCGGCGGTGTCGACGAGCGGCACGCCCGCCACCGTGACCCGCAGTCGGCGTGTCGTCCGGCGGCAGTCCACCCGGTGGTACGGGTTGGGCGGGTAGTGCACCAGGGCCCGGCCTTCCTCGAACCACGTGTCGACCGCGCTCCAGGGCACGGTGACGAACCCGGGCGCCTCGGGCACCGGCTGGCTGGGCAACCCGGCGACGTCGGCGGGGCGAAACGCATAGCTCAGCGGCCGACCCCGCCGGTGCACCAGCACGACCCGGTCGGTGTCGATGACCGTGCGCCCGTCCCGCATCGCCCGCACCCGCCTCGGGTGCGGCTCGACGTAGACCATGTCCCCGTCGACCGGCGGGTGCAGGATGCCGGCGCGGGCGGCGCTGAGTGGACCGCTGCCGGCCACCAGGCTCATCGAACCTGCCTAGCCGCAACGGATTTCGTCAAACGCATGCGTGAGACCTCCCCGGGCGACACGTCTCGACTTCCCGCTCTACTTTACAGAATATGGCAAAAGTGTCACGCTGTCTGGGGACGTGACAGGACGGGCGGGCACGCTCACTTCTCCAGGAGGCACGTGGTGACTGCACAGACGTTCCCGGCGGCGCCGGACAGCGAAGGCCGGCACCGGCATCGCCTCGTCGTCGCCGCGACGGCAGCCGGCGAACTGGTGGAGACCATCGGCGGATTCCTGTGCGACCGGGCCAGTGCCGGCTGGGACGTCAGCGTGGTGTCCGACGGGGCGTGCGACGTGCGCGCGCTCACCATCCTCGGGATCACCGCGCAGCATGGCTGCGCCGACGTCGCCGCGGTGCTGGCCGGCATCCCGTGCGGGGGCACGGTCGCGGTGTCCGCCGATCTGCTGGTCCGCGACGCCCGGGTCCGGGCCGCGGTGGCCCGGCTGGCCGACGACGCGCGCACCGACGTCGCGGTCTTCGGCACTGCGCCCGCCGGCCTGGGTGCGGCACAGGCCGTGGTGCACTCACCGAGCCTGGCCGCCAGGGCGTTCAAGAGATACGCGCTGCTGGCCGTCGACCGGAACCGCGGGGACGCCGGCCCGACCGAGACGTTCTACCGGTGGAGCGGGGCGGCGGCACGCCGCCTGTACGCAGTCTGAGCCGCGGCTACGCCTTGTCCTTGTACCGGTCGATCCACCAGCTGCGCGCGACGAATCCGAGCAGCACCGCCGCGAAGCCGACCATGAACCAGTCCTCGACGTGGCCCACGTGGTTGCCGTGCGTCATCAGCAACAGGAACAGCGCCGCCACCACGCCACCGACTCGGTACAGCCGCAGGTTCTGGGTGGACCAGCCCCACTCCGCCGACGGCACGTCCTCGACGTCGACACCGGTACGTCGTTCCACCTCGGTGCTGGCCACGGGTGCTCCTGTCGGTCGGGCGGCATGAACGGGGCCATTCTGTCACAGCTCTACTACCGAATGACGTAGAGCCGGGGATCAGCGCAACCGGCCGTACCGGCGCAGCGCCTCCGCCCGTTCCTGGGCGTGGTCGACGATCGGCGCCGGGTAGCCGTCGGGGCGGTCCGCGCCCAGCTCGTGCACGTCGGGCACGTCGCGCAGCTCCGGCACCCAGCGCCGGATGTAGGCCCCGGTCGGATCGAACTTGGCGCCCTGGGTGGTCGGGTTGAACACCCGGAAGTACGGCGCCGCGTCGGTGCCGCACCCGGCCGCCCACTGCCAGCCGTGCTGGTTGTTGGCCATGTCACCGTCAACCAGCTGGTCGAGGAACCACCGCGCGCCCCACTGCCACCGCAGGTGCAGGTCCTTGACCAGGAACGACGCTACGATCATCCGGACCCGGTTGTGCAGGAAGCCCGTCGCCGCCAGTTGCCGCATGCCGGCGTCGACGATCGGGAACCCGGTGCGGCCCGCCTTCCACGCCTCGAACACCCGCTCCGCGTCGGGGCCGTCGTCCACCTCGATCCGGTCGAATGCGGAGTTCCAGTTCCACCAGGCGCTGTCGGGCCATTCGGCCAGCACCGAGGCGTAGAAGTCGCGGAAGGCCAACTCGCGCAGGTAGGCCTGCGGCCCGGCGCCGCGCCCCAGCCCGGCGGCCAGTGTGCGCGGGTGGATCGCACCGAATTTCAGGTGCGCCGACATCCGGCTGGTGGCCGCCAAATCGGGACGGTCGCGGTCCTCGGCGTAGCGGGCCAGCCCGTCGCTGCGGAACCGCTGCCACTGCCGGTGCGCCGCCCGCTCTCCGGCGGCCGGCTCGAGGTCGATGCCGGCGTCGGGGATCTCGACGGCACCGGATCGGCCCGGGAGATCGGCCGGGTCGATCCAGCGCGCCGAATCCGCCCCCGAGTCCGCCGGTGACCGCCAGCCGTGCGTGCGCCAGGCGCCGAAGAACGGCGTGAACACCTTGTACGGGGCGCCGTCACCCTTGGTGATCCGGCCCGGCGACACCAGGTACGGCGAGCCGGTGGCGACCAGCTCGACGTCGCCGAGGGCCTCACGGACCTGCGCGTCGCGGTCCCGGCCGAACGGCGTGAAATCCGCCGAGACGTGCACCGCCGACGCCCTGACCGCCTTGGCCAGCGCGGGTACCCGGGTCCTGGGATCACCACGGGTGACCAGGAGCCGGCCGTCGAGCTGCTCCCGCAGATCGCGCAGCGCGTCGTAGAGGTACTGCAGCCGCCGGGTGCCGGCCGTCGCCGCCAGCCGCGGGTCGAGGACGTAACAGGCCAGCACCTGGCGGTCGTCGGCGGCGGCGGCCGACAGGGCGGGCAGATCCGACAGCCGCAGATCGCGGCGGAACCACAACACTGCGGGCATGGTGGTGTGCTGCCCGGAATCGGCTGCCGGGAAACCCGTCCGGCGCCGCGGTGGCAGTACTGCCAGAATGCCTGCATGACCTCCGGGCCTGCCGAGCACTATCCCCGCGACATGGTCGGCTACGGCCCCCAGCCCCCGCACCCGCACTGGCCGGGCGACGCCAGGATCGCGGTCCAGTTCGTGCTGAACTACGAAGAGGGCGCGGAGAACAACGTCCTGCACGGAGATCCGGTCTCGGAGACCTTCCTATCGGAGATCATTGGTGCACAAGCTTTCCCGAACCGCCACATGAGCATGGAGTCGCTCTACGAGTACGGGTCGCGGGCCGGGTTGTGGCGCCTGCTGCGGGTGTTCGGCCGGCGCGGGCTGCCGCTGACGATCTTCGGGGTGGCGATGGCGCTGGCCCGCAACCCCGAGGCGGTCGCGGCGTTCCGGGAACGCGGCGACGAGATCGCCTGCCACGGCCTGCGCTGGATCAGCTACCAGCTCGTCGAACCGGAGGTGGAGCGGGCGCACCTGGCCGAGGCGGTGGCTCTGATGACGCAGCTGACCGGTGCGGCCCCGCAGGGCTGGTACACCGGGCGGGATTCGCCGCACACCAGGGAGTTGGTGGTCGAACACGGCGGCTTCCTCTACGACTCGGACTCCTACGCCGACGATCTGCCGTACTGGACCAGGGTCGCCGGGACCGATCATCTGGTGGTGCCCTACACGCTGGACACCAACGACATGCGGTTCGCCACGGCGGGCGGATTCCCCAGCGGTGAGCAGTGGTTCGCCCACCTGCGCGACGCGTTCGACGTGCTCTACGCCGAAGGGGCGGCCGGCGCGCCGAAGATGCTCTCGGTCGGGCTGCACTGCCGGCTGGCGGGCCGCCCGGCGCGCACCGCGGCGCTGGAACGCTTCCTCGACCACGTGCAGTCCCACGACGCCGTGTGGATCGCCCGCCGCGTCGACATCGCCCGGCATTGGATCGAGCGGTTCCCACCGGCCTGAATCCGCTGTGGCAGAGTGGCCGTCGCAACACATCGACGGACACAGAAGGCTGCGGGGCGGTGCGGACAACCATCGGGATCGGCGTGGTGCTCGCCGCTGTGGCCGGGTGCGGCACCGCGGCCACCACACCCGCTGCGCTGTCCGACAGTTTCGCCGGGCCCGACGGGCTGATCGCCGCCGAGCACCAACCCGCCACCGACGGCTCCCCGTGGACGGTCACCAGCGGCTCGTTGTTCCGCTCCGGTGGTGCGGGCTGGACCGGGGTGCCCGACGCCGGCGGCGCCCCGGGCAGCACCGGGTCGGCGGTGTTCCGGATGGTCTCGACGGACCGTTCTTTCGGCGACGTCGACATGACGCTGACCCTCGAGGTCGTGCGACTGGTCAGCACACCCCGCACGCCGGCCCGGGATTACGACGGCGCGCACCTCTGGGTGCGGTACCGCTCGCCCGAAGAGCTGTACGCGGTGAGCGTGGACCGCCGCGACGGCAGGATGATCATCAAGAAGAAATGCCCGGGTGGCCCGTCCAACGGGGGCACCTACCACGACCTGTCGCCGTACGTGCCGGGCGCGCCGATCCCGTTCGGCCGCCGCCAGCAGGTGATGGTGGCCGTGCGGGACCTGCCGGACGGCTCGGTGGCCGTCAACGCCACCCGCGACGGGATCGCCGTGTCGGCGGTCGACACCGGCGTGGGCTGCCCGCCGCTGACCGGCGGCGGGGGCGTGGGTCTGCGCGGGGACAACTCCGAGCTGCGGTTCACCGACCTCATCGTCGAGCCGCTGCGTTAACCCACCGGCAGCGACCCGACCCCGGACCGCACCGCCGGCCAGTCCGGACCCTGTGCCACGGTCATATTCGTGAACACCGGCCACGGCGCCGCCTCGGTGTCGCGGTGCGCGATCAGCCCGAACCCGCCGTAACTGGTCGGTCCGCCCACCGCGTCGGCCCACAGCCGCAGCGCACCGTCGACGACGAACTCGGTGCCCTTCGGGGAGACGGCGAAGTCCAGGGTGTGCGAATCGGACGGGGTCAGGGGATGTTCGGCGAGCACCACGTCGTCCGGCTGGCCGGCGATCGACAGGCGCACACCGTCGGCGCCGACCTTGACGGTGGTCTCCTGCGGGGACCCCACCCGCGTCACCACCGCCGAGGTCTGGTCCCCGCCGGTGTCCAGGCCGGTGACCGTCACCGAGCCCCGGTAGGACGCCCAGTCGGCCGTGGCGTCCAGACCGTAGGCCAGTTCCTGGTACAGGCCCGGCCCGGACAGTGTCAAGTCGGCACCCGCGGCGTGCGGGGCCGCCGGCGCGCCGGTCATGGTGGTCCACAGATCGGGCCGCTGGGCCGGCGACGCCTGGGCCGGGGTGACGGGGGTACGGGCGGCCACCTCGGTGAGCAGTTCCTCGACGGTGGTCTCGACCGTTACCTCGATGCGGCCGACCATGCCGGCTTCCGACGCCCGGGCTCCGGGTGGAAGTGGTTGCGGCGGTGCGTTGTTGAACGAGCCGGCGAAAAGATCGCCGATCACCGTCTCGGCGATGGCGGCGGCCTCCGGGTCGCCGCCGTCGACCAGCCGGAAGCCCTGGGAGAACGGGAACGCGAACGTCGCCGGGCGGGGCAACCCGTGGTCGACCATGTCTTGGATCGAGCCCTGCAGGTCGGCGCGGATCTTGCGCTCGAACTCCGCGAGGGTCTCGGGGCGGTTGTGCTCGAACAACCAACGCCGGTGCACCATCTCCGAGGCCAGCGTCCCGGCCGCGTCGACCGGCAGCTTGGCGTGCATCTTGCGGGTGTGGGACTGGAAATCCCACCGGCCCGACGCCGCCATCCGGGAGATCTCCTGCCAGGACAGGTAGTACGGCCGCTTCTCGCCGACGTTGGCGGTGATCAGGAAGGCCACCCCGTGCATGCCGAGGCGTTCGAGGATCTTGTCGGCGTGCGTCCACAGCCCGTGGGTGCCGTCGTCGAACGTGATCATCACCGAGCGTTCCGGTATCTCTCCGCCGTTGAGGAACTCGACGTACTGGTCGGTGCTGATCGACGTGTAACCGGCGGCCTTCAGCGCGGTCAGCTGGGCGTCGAAGGCCTCGGGGGTGACCACGTAGTGGTAGTGCGGGTTGGTGGTGGGGTCCGGGTGCTCGTCGGTGGACCCGATCGGCCGGATGTCGTGGTAGGCCAGCACCACCGGCGGGGTGCGCTCGGGCAGCCGGGCGTCGATGGCATCCGCGAGCTCCTGCTGGCGCGCGGTCAGCGTCGTCGGAAGTGTCGAGAACTGTTCGGTGACTTGGAGTTTCATCACATGCCGGTGGGCGGCATAGGCGAACGGGGCGGCGAACAGGCTCAGCGCCAGCAGCGCCAGCACCGCGCGGATGCTGCCGTGCAGCAGCCGGGCGGTCCACCGGGACCCGGATAGGGCGTCGGACACCAGCTCACCCGAACCTTCCGTCGGTCAGCACGGCCAGGTAGAGCAGCACACCGGCCATGGTGAACAGCAGCGAGAACAGCACGCTGATGATGGGGGATCTCATTGCGCACCCCTAGCCCAGGTGCCCTTGCGGATGGTCAGCAGCGAGTACGGCAGCAGCCAGGACAGCACCACCGAGCTGAGCAGGCTCATCACCGGGCGGTAGCGCCACCGGGTGGTGCCGGGGTTGGTGAGCTTGAACGCCACCGCCCACGCGAAGCCCTTGGTGAGCACCCCACACAGGTACAGCGCGGTGAGCAGGTACAGGCCGTGGGCAGGCGCCCAAACCAGGTGCCGCACCGCCATCAGCGGGGCCACCGCGACGAACAGCACGTGTCCGTAGAACAGCGCGGCGGCGCCGGGGCCGCGCCGCCACATGAACGTGCCGGTGAAACACAGGTTGCGGATGAAGCTCTTCTTCCAGCGCACCTGTTGTTTCATGAACGGGCGGAAGCGGGCCGGCACCGTGGTCCAGACGTGCGCCGAGCGCACATACCCGACGCGCCAACGCCGTTCGGGATAGTCGCGCTCGTAGACCAGCGGGGAGTCGGCGTAGCGGCGCTTGAGCCGCTCGCCCGCCCACACCTGGCCCAGCACGTAGCCGGTCAGCTGCCGGTCGGTGGCGAAGCGGAACTCGCGGCCGAGGAACGTGTCGTTGGCCCAGGCCGGGAAGTAGTTGAGCACGGCGTCGCGCCGGAAGACCGCCAGCGGCCCGGACACGCAGGTCACGCTGCCGAACGTGGCCTCGGCGGCCTTGGCGATGCGGAACTGGCCGTCGTACCAGGCGTCCTGCGCGCGGGTCAGCACGGTGTCGTCGGCGTTGAGGGCGCGGGCGTGTCCGCTGACCGCGCCCAGATCGGGATGGGCCACCAGCGCGCGCACGCAACGGGCCAGCGCGTCTGGGGCCAGCACACAGTCGGAGTCGGTGAACGCCAGCACATCTCCGGTGGAGACCCGCACACCGTCGGTCAGCGCGTGCTTCTTGCCGCGGTTGACCTCGTTGTAGATGACGGTGATGTCCAGCTCGGCCGCCAGTCGCCGCAGCACCGCCTGGGTGCCGTCGGTGGAGGCGTCGTCGATGACGATCACCTCGAGGTCAGGGTAGTCCGAGCCCACCATGGTGCGCACGCACGCCTCGATGCCGTCGATCTCGTCGCGCACCGCCACCAGCAGGCTGACCCTGGGAACCTCGGGCAGCGCGGGGAAGTCGTGCGGGCGGGCCGCCGTAGCATGCACGCTGGGGTCCTCGTAGCGGGCGAAGCCGAGATACATCATCGTGATGGTGGCCGCCAGCACGATGAGCCCGTAGCCGACCAGCAGCGGCGCGTTCGGCAGCAGCGGAACCTGCACGGCCAGCAGCAGGATCAGCGGCAGCAGCGCGCCGATCACCACAAGCCTGCGCACCCCGATCCGGACGTAGGCGGGCATCGAGTCGATCCGGTTGGCGAGTCGGATCCGCCGGGCCGCGATGAATCGGCGGTGCCGGCCTTCACTTTTCACCGCCGGGTTCTTCACGGATGGGTGGCCCGCGGCGCGCGCGGGGGACGCCAGCAGAGTGGTGCTGGGCGCGTAGTCGACCATGGTGGTTGCCCGGGTCAGAGCGTGACGCCGTGGGCGAGGTCACCGACCCGGTAGGTGGTGTCCAGCACCGCGGGTTGCTCGGCCAGCCAGCCGTGGTCCTCGCCGGGATGGATGGTGTGCACCACCACCAGATCCCAGGTCTGCTCGGCCGGCCGGGAGCGGTGGAACAAGGGGCCGGTGGTCGGGGTCTGCACCATCTCGACGTGGGGGTCGGCGAAGGCGACGTCGGCCCCCTCGGCGGCCAGCATGTCGATGATCGCCAGGGCCGGGGATTCGCGGACGTCGGCGACGCCTGGCTTGTAGGTCACGCCCAGCACGAGCACTTTGGCGCCGCGCAGCCGGCGGCCGGCATCGGCGAGGACGTCGCGGGCCCTGGCCACCACATCGCGCGGCCGCTCGGCGATGGCCGTCATCGCGGCCTCCACCACCGGCGAGCTGGTGCGCCGGGACCGCAGCTGCCACAACAGGTAGTGCGGGTCGCAGGGAATGCAGTGCCCACCGACACCGGCACCGGGGTAGAACGGCATGAACCCGTACGGTTTGGTCGCCGCTGCGGAGATGACCTCCATGACGTCGACATTGACCTCGCGGGCGGCATCGGCGAACTCGTTGGCCAGCGCGATGTTGACCGCGCGGAAGGTGTTCTCGACCAGCTTGGCCATCTCGGCGGTCTCCGGGGAGGACACCACGTGCACCGACCCGGCCGTGCGCGCGACGAATTCGACTGCGCGGCGGGCACATTCGTCGGTCACTCCGCCGATCACCCGCGGGGTCCGGTCGGGCGCGTGGTCGACGACGCCGGGATCGATGCGCTCCGGGCTGAACGCGACGAACACGTCCCGGCCGACCCGCAGACCCCGGGACTGCAGCGGCCGCACCAGCAGGTCGGCAGTGCAGCCCGGGTAGGTGGTGGAGGTCAGCACGAGGGTCTGCCCGGGCCGCGCGTGCTCGACCACCGTCGCGCACGCCGCCGCCAGTGCCGTCAGGTCGGGCGTCTGGTGGGCGTCGACCGGGGTGGGCACGCAGATCAGCACCGCGTCGGCGGCGCCCAGCGTCGACGGCTCGGTGGTGAGCGTGAGCCGGTGGCTGTCCAGCGCGGCCGCCAGCCGGGTGTGGTCGCGGGGGAGGAGGTCGACCCGTTTGGCCTTGATGGCGGTCAGCCGGGATTCGCTGACGTCGAAGCCGACGACCTCGGCGCCGCTGGTGGTGAAGGACAGGGCGGTCGGCAGCCCGACATAGCCCAGACCCACCACGGCGATGAGTGGCTCCCCGTGCCGCGCCCCGCTGGGGGCGACGGCGAATCGCGACGGTGTTTCGCTGTGCACAGACATCGGCGTCATCTCCCCGTTGGCAAACCTGTCATAACGGTTCAGAAGTTTGCTAGATCTGCACCATCATGTTGAGTAGAAATTGACGGTACCAAAAGTAGCCCGCACTGAGCTATGGCTTCGTGCGATGTGATAGTGGCAATAACCTGCTGAAAAGCCTGATCTACAGGTATCTGGCGCACTCGAACGCCAGTCCGACCAGCCACGATAGTGACGATGGCAGGACGTTAGTAAAACTTGCCAGAGTTGCATACTCCGGCGTATATGTGGCTAGCGTCACAGCGTGCCGGGGCTCTCTGCCAGTACGCGATGGCCGTGTCGAGCGGCTGGTCGGAGCCGCCCGGCGGGCCGCCGCCGGTCCGGCACCTGCCCCGGCGCTTCGGTTGCGGACCCGGATGCCGCGTCGCCCAGCAAATGCCGGTCCCCGTCGGGTCGGCGCCCGGAGGGCCACGTCGCATTCGCGTCCGGCCTCGGCGGAGCGGCACAATGAGTCGGTGAACCAACAGTCGGTGAAGCAGACCGAGTCGTCGCGCGGGACCGACTCGCCGTTGCGGGTCCTGATCCTCGGCAGCACCGGATCCATCGGCACCCAGGCCCTCGACGTGATCGCCGCCAACCCGGACCGGTTCCAGGTCGTCGGGCTGGCCGCCGGCGGCGGCAACACCGACCTGCTGGCCCGGCAGCGCATCGAGACCGGCGTCACCAACATCGCCGTCGCCGACGAGGCTGCCGCGGGCGCGCTCGGCGAGGTCACCTACTCCGGATCCGAGGCGGCCACCCGGCTGGTCGAGAACACCGAGGCCGATGTGGTGCTCAACGCGCTGGTGGGTGCGCTGGGCTTGAAGCCGACGCTCGCAGCGCTGGCCAGCGGCGCGCGGCTGGCGCTGGCCAACAAGGAATCCCTGGTCGCCGGCGGGCCGCTGGTGGTCAAGGCCGCCGCCCCCGGGCAGATCGTGCCCGTCGATTCCGAGCACTCGGCGCTGGCGCAGTGCCTGCGCGGCGGCACCGCCGACGAGGTGGCCAACCTGGTGCTCACCGCCTCGGGCGGCCCGTTCCGTGGCTGGACCGCCGAGCAGCTCGAGGACGTCACCCCCGAACAGGCTGGTGCGCACCCCACCTGGTCGATGGGGCCGATGAACACGCTGAACTCGGCATCGCTGGTGAACAAGGGCCTCGAGCTCATCGAGACCCACCTGCTGTTCGGGATCGACTACGACCGCATCGAGGTGGTCGTGCACCCACAGTCGATCGTGCACTCCATGGTGACCTTCACCGACGGCTCCACGCTGGCCCAGGCCAGCCCACCGGACATGCGGCTGCCGATCGCGCTGGCGTTGGGCTGGCCGTCGCGGATCCCCGGCGCGGCACCGGCCTGCGACTTCCGCACGGCGTCGACGTGGGAGTTCGAACCGCTCGACGACGACGTCTTCCCCGCGGTGGCCCTGGCCCGCGAGGCCGGCCGCGGTGGCGGGTGCCTGACCGCGGTCTACAACGCGGCCAACGAAGAGGCCGCCGCGGCGTTCCTGGCCGGCCGGATCTCGTTCCCGACCATCGTGCGGACCGTCGCCGCGGTGCTGCGCGCTGCCGACGAGTGGGCCGCCGAACCGGCTACCGTGGAGGATGTACTGGACGCGCAGGATTGGGCCCGTGACCGGGCCCGGCGCGCCGTCGATGCAGAACCCGCAGGTAGCAGGAGATAGGGACCGGCCAGCAGATGATGTACGTGCTCGGCGTGACGCTGTTCGCGCTCTTCATTCTGGTGTCGGTGGCGCTGCACGAGTGCGGCCACATGTGGGTGGCCAGGGCGACCGGGATGAAGGTGCGCCGCTACTTCGTCGGCTTCGGACCCACGCTGTGGTCCACCCACCGGCGCAACAAGCTGGGCCAGACCGAGTACGGCGTCAAGGCCATCCCGCTCGGCGGGTTCTGTGACATCGCCGGGATGACCGCGATCGACGAGCTCGACCCCGCCGACCGGCCCTACGCGATGTACCGGCAGAAGACGTGGAAGCGGGTCGCGGTGCTGGCCGCCGGGCCCGCGATGAACTTCGTGGTCGGACTTGTGCTGATCTACGCCATCGCGATCATCTGGGGCCTGCCCAACATCAACGCTCCGACCACCGCGGTCGTCGGCGAGACATCGTGCGTGAAATCCGAAGTGACACAGGGAAACCTCGGCGACTGCATCCGCCCCAGCCCGGCCGCGGCGGCCGGTATCGAAGCCGGCGACGTCGTCGTCAAGGTCGGCGACACCGAGGTGCCGACCTTCGAGGACATGGTCACCGCCGTGCGCAAGCTCGACGGGCCGACCACCTTCACCGTGGCGCGCGAGCGCGACGGGCAGACCCGCGAGTTCACCACCGTCGTCGACGTCACGCAGAGCCAGCGCTTCGTCGCCGGTGCCGACGGCGCCGCGGCGGTGCCGACCACCGTCGGCACCATCGGGGTCACCGCGGCCACCTTCGGCCCGACGCACTACAACCCGCTGTCGGCGGTGCCCGCGACGTTCGCGTTCACCGGTGATCTCGGGGTGGCCCTGGGCAAGTCGTTGGTGAAGATCCCGAGCAAGATGGGCGCGCTGGTGGAGTCCATCACCGGCGGGGAACGCGACCCGGAGACGCCGCTGAGCATCGTCGGGGCGTCGCGCATCGGCGGTGAGACCGTCGAGAACGACGTGTGGGTCGCGTTCTGGTTCTTCCTGGCCCAGCTCAACTTCGTGCTCGGCGCCATCAACCTGGTCCCGCTGTTGCCGCTCGACGGCGGGCACATCGCGATCGCGGTGTTCGAGAAGATCCGCAACATGGTCCGCTCGGCGCGCGGCATGGTGGCCGCCGCGCCGGTGAACTACCTCAAGCTGATGCCCGCGACCTACGTCGTCATCATCTTGATGGTGGGTTTCACGCTGCTGACCGTGACCGCCGACGTGATCAATCCGATCACGTTGTTCCAGTAGGAGAGACCCCGACATGACCTCGACCGGCCTTGGCATCCCGATGCCGCCGCCGCCCGTGCTCGCCCCGCGCCGCAAGACCCGGCAGCTGATGGTGGGCGGCGTCGGCGTCGGCAGCGACCACCCGATCCCGGTGCAGTCGATGTGCACCACCAAGACCCACGACATCAACGCCACGCTGCAGCAGATCGCCGAGCTCACCGCGTCCGGCTGCGACATCGTCCGGGTCGCGTGCCCGCGCCAGGAGGACGCCGACGCGTTGCCGATCATCGCGAAGAAGTCGAAGATCCCGGTGATCGCCGACATCCACTTCCAGCCCAAGTACATCTTCGCGGCCATCGACGCGGGTTGCGCCGCCGTGCGCGTCAACCCCGGCAACATCAAGGAATTCGACGGCCGGGTCGCCGAGGTCGCCAAGGCCGCGGGGGAGGCCGGCATCCCGATCCGCATCGGCGTCAACGCCGGATCGCTGGACAAGCGGTTCCTGGAGAAATACGGCAAGGCCACCCCGGAGGCGCTCGTCGAATCCGCGCTGTGGGAGGCATCGCTGTTCGAGGAGCACGGCTTCGGCGATATCAAGATCAGCGTCAAGCACAACGATCCCGTGGTGATGGTCGCCGCCTACGAGCAGCTGGCCGCCCAGTGCGACTACCCGCTTCACCTCGGCGTCACCGAGGCCGGGCCGGCGTTCCAGGGCACCATCAAGTCCGCGGTCGCGTTCGGCGCGCTGCTGTCGCGGGGCATCGGCGACACCATCCGGGTGTCGCTGTCGGCGCCGCCTGCCGAAGAGGTCAAGGTCGGCAACCAGATCCTGGAGTCGCTGAACCTGCGCCCGCGGGGACTCGAGATCGTGTCGTGCCCGTCGTGCGGGCGGGCTCAGGTCGACGTCTACACGCTGGCCAACGAGGTCACCGCCGGGCTGGAGGGCATGGAGGTGCCGCTGCGGGTCGCGGTGATGGGCTGTGTGGTCAACGGACCCGGCGAAGCCCGCGAAGCCGACCTCGGTGTGGCCTCCGGCAACGGCAAGGGGCAGATCTTCGTCAAGGGCGAGGTCATCAAGACCGTGCCCGAGGCGCAGATCGTCGAGACGCTGATCGAGGAGGCGCTGCGAATCGCGGAGGAACGGGGTTCAGAGGATGCCAGCGGTTCGCCCATTGTGACCGTAAGCTGACTGCAGGCTCCATGTGTTGGGGCCGTGGCTGATCAGTACGTCGCAGAAAGAATCGACATGTCGGCTCCTCCGCTGTTTCGCCTCGTAGACGAGCGCAGGGTCTCGGTGGTGCGCGACATCGTCGCGGTGCGCCAGGTCCTCGACGACGACCCGGTCGCCGCCTGCATGGTGGCCTCCCGGGTGGCCGAGCACGGCATCGAACCCTCAGCGATCGGCGGGGAGCTCTGGACGCGGCGGCGAGCCACCGAATCGCTGTGCTACGCCGGGGCGAACCTGATCCCGCTGCGCGGCGCCCCGAGTGATCTGAACGCTTTCGCGGACAAGGCGATGAGCCAGGCCCGGCGCTGCTCGTCGCTGGTGGGCCGCGCCGAGTTGGTGCTGCCGATGTGGCAGCGCCTGGAGACCGTGTGGGGCCCCGCCCGCGACGTGCGGGCCCATCAGCCGCTGATGGCGCTGAACACCGCGCCGGCCTGCCCGGTCGATCCGGCGGTGCGCCCGGTGCGGATGGACGAACTCGACGCCTACCTGGTGGCCGCCGTCGACATGTTCATCGGTGAGGTCGGCATCGACCCCCGGATCGGCGACGGCGGGCGCGGCTACCGGCGCCGGGTCGCCGGGCTGATCGCGGCCGGCCGGGCCTGGGCCCGCTTCGAGCACGGCGAGGTGGTGTTCAAGGCCGAGGTCGGCTCGCAATCTCCGGCGGTCGGCCAGATCCAGGGCGTGTGGGTGCACCCGGATTGGCGGGGCCGCGGGCTGGGCAGCGCCGGAACCGCCACGCTGGCCGCGGCCGTGGTGGCCGGCGGCCGCATCGCCAGCCTCTACGTCAACAGCTTCAACACCGTCGCGCGGGCGGCGTACGCGCGGGTCGGCTTCACCGAAGTGGGGTCCTTTGCCACGGTCCTGCTCGACTGACCGTACGCTGCACCCCATGACCGACCCGGACGCGACGAGGGAGCGCAGGGCCATCGCGGACGCGCTCGTCTCCGCCCTCGACCGCAGGCACGAGGTCCTCGACGCTGTGGTGGCCTCCGCCGATTACGACGCCGCGATCGAGGCGATCGCCGACCTGCTGGACACCTCGGCCGTGGCGGCCGAGGCGGTGCTGCGGCTGTCCTTCGACCGGCTCACCGAGGTGTCCCGGCGCCGGATCGCCGCCGAGCTGGCGAACCTGGCCAGCCAGGACCTGTCGTTCGCCGAGGCCGAGCCGGCCCTCGGGCCCGCGCGCCGGTTGCTGTTGCGCCCGTTCGCCGCCGAGCACGACCGCGACATCTTCGCCGCCCGGACCGCCGACGTGCAGGCTGCCGGTGACGGAACCGCGGCCCCGGCAGGCGATCTCGGCGACGAGATCCGCGGCGCCGTGGCGCGGGTGGCTGCCGAGGAAGCCGCCTGGCTGGTGGCCGAGGTCGGCTCGACGAAGGTCGGCATGGTGTTCGGGGAGTTGTGCGACGGCGAGGTCGACGTGCGGATCTGGATCCACCCCGAGCATCGCAAGCGCGGCTACGGCACCGCCGCGCTGCGCGCGTCCCGGTCGGAGATGGCCGCGTACTTCCCGGCGGTGCCGTTGGTGGTGCGCGCCCCCGCCGCCGGCACCTGACCCCGCACCCACCCCCGCCGAAATTGCATTCCACCCTCTTTGCCACGCTCGTTGTGAGTCAGTTCAACGGAGTGTGAAGGGGTTAGGTGTGTCGATCAGTGCCGGGTTCAGTGTCGCCGAGATTCGTGAGTTCGTCATC
>JBFWOX010000004.1:0-299530 GCA_050250295.1 Mycolicibacterium sp. | reverse complement strand
GTGCCGAAGCCATGAAGCACCTCCGCCGGTGCGGGCGACGGGGAGTCGGACGGGTCGTGGCGGATCTGCCGCATCGGGGCCGACACTACCGCCGAAATTGCATTCCAGCAGGCCTCCACTCGAACTTCCGCTGCTGGAATGCAATTTCGGCGGGTCTGGCGGGGCGGGTCTCAGGCGGTCTCAGGCGGGCACGCCCTGCGAGCCCCGCCGCACGACGTCCGGGGTGGTCCCGGTCCACGCCCGGAACGCCCGGTAGAACGAATTCGGTTCGCTGAACCCCAGCAGGAACGAGATCTCGGCGACCGTCAGCGCGGTGTTCTCCAGGTAGTGCCTGGCGAGTTCGGCCCGTGTGGTGTCGAGGATCTGCTGATAGGTGGTGGACTCGGCCTCGATCCGGCGCTGCAGTGTCCGCTTGCTCAGCATCAGCTTGCGGGCGACGGTGTCCATCGAGGCCTGCCCGCTCGGCAGCGCTTCCAGCAGCGCCGCACGCACCCGCTCCGCGGTGGTCGTCGGCGCCTCCAGATCCGCGAGGCGGCGCCGCAATTCGGGTTCGAACACCTCCCACAGCGGCTCGTTCGACGTCAGGAACGGCCGGGTCGCATCGGCGGTGCGCAGCACCAACCGGTGCGCCGGACCTCGCCGCAGCCGGACCCCGAGGAAATCCTCGTAGGGGGCTGGGTCCTCGGGCAGCGCGGTGGTGCTGACCTCGATCGGGCGCACCGGCTCCCGGGTCCCCAGCCGCACCAGCGTCACAGCGAACAGCAGCTCCATCAGCACCAGCGACGCCGGTGGTTGGGGCACGTCCGGCCAGGACATGTCCACCACCACGGTCTCGCCGGACTCCGTCACCGCGCACCGCATCGGCCCGATGAGGGCCTTGTACTGCGCGATCCGGCGCGCGGCGACGACGAAGGTCGGGCTGCACAGCGCGGCGAACAGCGGCGGCGAGAACGACTCGGCGCGCACCGTCTGGCACAGCCGCACCGGGAAGGCCGGGTCGCCGGCCTCGGCGATGACGCTGGTCCACAACCGGTGGTAGTCGTCGGGCGCCAGCCGGGCCGACGGCTGCGCGAACAGGTCCTCGGGTAGTCCGGCCCGGCGCAACACGTCGGCGGGCGTGACGCCGAGGTCCTTCAACAACGTGCGCCACGTCGTGTCGAGTGCGTAGGTGTGTCTGGCCATGCGATAGCCATCAGATCATGAATCGAGTCCGAAATGGTCTCGCATTCCGGCGAAGAACGTCGCGTCGTCGACCGTGTCGCGCACCTTGAGCACCTGCTGCGCATCGGCGCCGGCCACGTACCGCAGGGTGTCGGTACCGTCGGTGATCGCGGTCCAGACGGTCTCGGCGATCTCCTCGGGTTCCGAGCCGCCTTCGGACATCAACGCGCCGAGCCCAGAGGCGACCGCCTCGACCAGCGGCTGGTACTCCGTCAGCGCCGGATCGTTGTTGAAGTCGAACGAGCGCCCGCCGAAATCGGTTCGGATGCCGCCTGGTTCGATGATCTTCACCCGGACCCCCAGCGGCGCCAGCTCGTAGTGCAGCGCCTCCGAGAGGCCTTCCACCGCGAACTTGCTGCCGTGGTAGAGCGTGCCGAGCGGGAAGGTGATCCGCCCGCCGACCGACGCGATGTTGACGATGACGCCGGCGCGGTTGGCCCGGAACTGCGGCAGCAGTTGCTTGGTCGTCGCCAGCAGGCCCAGCACGTTGACGTCGAACTGGCGCCGGATCTTCTCGACCGGGGTGGCCTCGAGCGGGCCGTAAGCACCGTAGCCGGCGTTGTTGACCAGCGCGTCGATGCGCCCGAACCGTGCGAGCCCGGCGTCGACGGCCGCTGCGATGGATGCGCCGTCCTGCACGTCGAGCCTGGTGACGAGCACGTTGTCGAGTGCGGTGAGCTCCGCTTCGGAGTCCGGGGTGCGCATCGTCGCGACGACGTTCCAGCCGCGCGCATGGAAGAGCTTGGCGGTGGCCCGGCCCAGGCCGGTGGAGGTGCCGGTGATGAGGATGGTCTGCGTCATGGTGGCGCTCCTTTCCCCCATGACGCTAGGAATGGCCGACCCCACCGTCAGTGCCCGATAGCGCCATCTCGCTATCTGATCGCGCCACCACCGGTCTATCGCAACCCGATGTGGCGATACGATCGGGTGGTCAGTGAAGGAGGCACCATGGCGAGCCGGCAGGTGGTCCGCGGTATCCGCACCGGCGGGCGCAGTGCGCGCGTCCGGGAGGCGGTACACGCCGCCGTGCTCGCCGAGCTGGTCGACCGCGGATACGCCGCGCTGACCGTGGAAGGGGTGGCCGGCCGCGCCGGGGTCAACAAGACCACCGTCTACCGCCGGTGGGCCACGCTCGACGACCTGCTGGTGGACGCGCTCACCGCATGGTCGTTCGAGGCGCTGCCCGCCCCCGACTCCGGCAGCATCGAGACGGACCTGCATGCACTCGGGCGCTCACTGGCCGCGCAGCTCAACGACGGGATCGGGCGCGCGATCGCCGGGGCGGTGCTCACCGCGGGGCTGCGATCCCCTCAACTCGCCGAGGCGACCCGTCGATATTTCGAGCAGCAGGCGATCCGCGCGACACCCATCGTCGCGCGGGCCGTCGAGCGGAGCGAGCTGCCCGCCGACACCGATCCCGACGCTCTGCTCGGCACCTTCCGCGCCCCCCTGTTCGCCCGGATGGTCACCACGGGTGACCCCATCGACGACGCGCTCGTGGCACGGTCGGTGCGGGTGACCCTGCTGGCCGCCCGCGACGGGCTGCTCTCGGGGTGAGGGCCCGGGATCGGGCAGGCCGCGTGCCTCAGAGCTTCTGCAGGATCGTCAAGGAGGCGACCGCAGCGTCCGGTCCGAGGTATCCACCGGCGTTCTCGGCCAGCCCGACCCGCACGCCGGGTGCTTGCCGCGCACCGCACCGTCCGCGCAGTTGATCGGCCAGTTCCACCACCTGGGCCAGGCCGGTCGCGCCGATCGGGTGACCCTTACTGCCCAGACCACCGCTCGGGTTGATCGGACGTCGCCCACCGAGAGCGGTCACGCCTTCACGCAACAGTTTCGGTGCATCGCCAGGCGGGCACAAGCCCAGTTCTTCGGTGATGACGAGCTCGGCAGCCGAGGCGGCATCGTGACACTCCACGACGTCGACGTCGTCGGGCCCGAGGCCCGCCATCTCGTAGGCCAGCGACGCGACACGCGGCACCAGTTCACCGGACAGTCCGGGTTTGCCCGATCCGATCACGGTGGCGGCCAGGGCAACCGGATCTGCGCCCCAGGCGGCCGCGCGTTCGGCGGTGGTGACGACGGCGACGGCTGCCCCGTCCGACATCGGTGCGCACATCGGCAATGTCAAGGGACCGCTGATGACCCGCGCGGTGAGCACTTCTTCGACCGTGAGCTGACCGCCGTACTGCGCCTTCGGGTTCAGCGCCCCGTTGGCATGGTTCTTGACAGCCACCCGGGCGAAATCCGCTGCGGTGGCCTCGGTGCTGTCGAGGTAGGAATTAGCAAGGCGCGCATAGATGTCCATGAACACCGAACCGCTGCCGCCGGCGAGGTCGTCGCGGATCTCGTCCAGACGCGTCTGGTCCAGAGCCGAGGTCATCACCGTGAAGGCCCGCGACTTGTCCGGATGGTTCAACTTCTCCGCTCCGACGGCGAGTGCCACATCGACCTGCCCCGACGCGACGGCGAGCCAGGCCTGGTTGAGCGCCGTGGATCCTGATGCACAAGCGTTCTCGACGTTGACGAGGGCGATCCCTTCCAAGCCTGACCCCCGCACCGCGTGCTGGCCACGAACCGACTCCTGCCCGTGCATGAGTCCTGCTCCGCTGTTGGAGTAGTACACGATCTGCACGTCGGTAGCGTCGGCTCCGGCATCTGCCAGCGCCTGCCCGGTCGCCTCGGTCACCAGGGACGCGTAGGACCGGTCGACCATCTTCCCGAACTTGGTCATCCCGACGCCGGCGACCACGACTTTCCTCATGATTGACTTCCTCGTTGGGGTTTCACAGTGCGAAGGAGTACCCGCCGTTGACCGGGTAAGTCTGTCCGGTGATCCACGACGCGGACTCCGATGACAGGAACACGATCATGTCCGCGGCGTCGTCGGGTTCGCCGAGCCGGCGGATGGGGTAGCCGCCGAGCATCCGCTTGAGCGTGACCGGATCACCGGTGAGTGCGGCCACGGCACTGGTGTTCATCGTGCCCAGCGCCACGCAGTTCACCGTGACGCCGTAACGCCCGACCGCTCGGGCCAGCCCCCGCGACAGCCCTGCCGCACCTGCCTTCGCTCCGCCGTACACGGCCAGGCTGGCCTCGCCCACTCGGCCCGCATCGGAGACGACGGTGACGATGCGGCCCCAGTTCTGCTCGACCATCCGTGGCAGCACCGCGCGGCAAGTGTTGAGGACTCCGAAGAAATTCGTGCCCAACCACGGTGCCCATTCGGTGGGATCGGTCTCCCAGAACGGTTTCTGGTCGAGCGGGTCCACCACCAGCGGCCCGGCATTGCCGGCGTTGTTGACCAGCACATCCACCCCGCCGAGCTGTCGCCCGATCTCCTCGACCATGGCGGCCACCTCACCGAAGTCGGTGACATCGCATTGCAGGGCGATCGCCTGGCCCCCTTTGGCGCGGATCTCCTCGGCGACGCCCTCGGCGCGGTCCCGATGGAAATCGTTGACGACGGTGGTGGCACCCCGCTCCGCCGAACGCATGGCGATGGCTCGGCCCACGCCTTGCCCGGCGCCGGTCACCAGCACGTTCCGTCCGGTGAGATCGGCGAAACCCGAATCGGCTGTCATAGTGGTCTCCTTCATCGTCCTGAGAACTGTGGGGTTCTTTTGTCGGCGAAGGCCGCCAAGCCTTCGGCCATGTCAGCGCTGAGCGAATGGTCACGAGCCGCATCGAGCTCCATCCGCAGACCGTCGGCCAGCGGAGCGTCCAGGCTGTCGAACACCAATCGCTTCATGGTGCTCACCCCGAGCGGGCTCTTCGTGCTCAGCTGCGAGACCAAGGTCTGGACAACGGATTCGAGTTGGTCGTCGTCGACCACTCGGGTGATCAGATCGGTGTGCGCCAGCTCCTCGGCGGGCATCGAGTCACCGGTGTACATCAGGTAACGCGCCGTCGCCGGGCCGACCCGCCGGGGCAACCGCACGCTGCCCCCGCCCCCGGGTATCAGCCCGTAGTTGGCGTGGGCGTCCCCGAAGCGGGCCGAGCGCACCGAAACGACGAAGTCGCAGGCCAGCACGAGCTCGAGGCCCCCGGCCAGCGTGAGCCCGTTGACCGCACCGATGACCGGCTGGGCCAATCGCTCCATGCGGTCCAGCGTGTCCCCCATTGCGGCCAGCAGGCGTTGCTGCGTCTCGGCGGCCTCCGCCGCGGGCAGACGTGCCAGTCTGCGCAGGTACTTCAGGTCAGCACCCGCGCAGAATGTCGGACCGTACGCGGTCAACACCACCGCCCTGATGCTCGCATCCCGCTCGGCGATGTCCAGGCCCGCGCTGAGGGCGGCGATCGTCTCGGGTGCAAGACCGTTGCGACGCTGCGGTCGATTCAGGGTCAACCACAGTGCGGCACCGCGGCGTTCGACGACGACCGGCGTATCGGCGGCAGCATCGTTGGACGCTTCCATCGTGTGGACTCCTCGTGACGTGTGTCGACTAGTGGGCAGCCAGGACGCTGTGGAATTCGCTCTCGATCTGCGCGACGATGGCGGCCGTGGGTTCCACGGCCTTCACCCCCGTGACCGAGTGTCCGGCGCTGACCACATCGGACCAGCGTTTCGGTCCCGATCCGGCACGACCGGCGCCATACACGGCATCGGCGATCTCGGGGGTCACTTCCTCGTCGAGGTTGTCGGGGTCCAATCCGGCCGCCTCGACCGAGGATCGCAGGAAGTTGGCGGGCAGCCCGGTGAACGCTCTGGTCAACAGCACACCGTCGGCATTGCTGTCCACCAGGTGCTTTCGGTATCCGACGCTCGCCAGGCTTTCCTCGGCGGCGATGAACTTGGTGCCCATGTAGCCCAGATCGGCGCCGAGTTCGAGCGCCGCCCGCAGCGCCGTGCCGTCGGACAGCCCACCGGAGAGCACCACAGGCCCGTCATAGAATTCGCGGACGGCCCGTACGAAGGCAAAGGGACTGAGCCACCCCGTTTTTCCGCCGGCTCCTGCGCTGAGCAGGATCAGGCCGTCCGCTCCTGCCTGGAGCGCCCGTCGGGCGTGGTGAATGGTCGCGACATCGGCGAACACGAGCGTGCCCACCGAGTGCAGCGTTTCCACGACGGGTGCCGGAGAGCCGACGGTGATGGCGATCTCGACCGGATTGTTCACCAGGCATGCCAGGTGATCCAGACGGTTCGGGTCGTCCATCACGAGGTTGGCGCAGTGCGGCGCCGGCCGTGGCGCGCCATCGTTGGCCGCGGCGGCCATCCGATCCAGCCAGCTGTCCAATTCCGTTGGGGTGCGGGCATTTGCGACCGGGAATGCGGCCGCGACGCCAGCTCGGCAGGCGGCGATGACCAACTCCGGGCCGGTGACCCGGAACATCGGTGCCACCATCACCGGCACGCGCAGTCGATCGGCAATACCAGCGGGGAGGCGGTGCGAACGCCAGGATTTCGTCAATGTGGGCCTCGTCGTGGGTCGGTCACTATTTCTCTTGCCAGCACCTTGCACAATACTAACTAATAAGTCAAGATAGCCTGGCGTGAAGAGCACCGAAGGAGCTGCTGTGACGAATCCGGTCTGGACGGGGCCCACGTACCCCGAAGTGCTGTTGGAGGCACTCACCCGATTTCCCGATCGGGAAGCGTTCGTCGAAGGGGACCGACGGATCTCCTACGCCGAGTCCGCCGACCTGATCAGCCGGATGCAGCAGGTGCTGCACCCGCTCGGCGTCCGCGACGGCGCGATCGTCATGACGTTGAGCCCCAACGTTCCTGAGATCTTCTTCGCCCACGCCGCCGCGGCGTTCAACAACGCCAGCTTCAGTGGCCTGCACCCGATGGGTTCGGTCGAAGACCACGCGAGCCTCTGCGACGACACCGGTGCGAGCGTGCTCGTCGCCCACCCCTCCTATGCGGAAGCCGCCGCCGCCATCGCGGAGCGCTCCGCCTCGATCACCACGGTGTTGACCCTGGGCCCCGCCGATATCGGACGCGATCTGCTCGCCGCGATCAACGACGTCGACGCCCGGCCCTTGCGCGCCACGCCCGCCCCGGCGTCGAACACGGTGTGGCTGCCCTACACCGGCGGCACCACGGGCCGCCCCAAAGGCGTGCAGCACACCCATCGTTCGCTGGTGCAGGGCACGCTGAGCATCACCGCGTCGTGGGGACTGCCCGAACGCCCGCGCTACCTGGCGTGTGCACCGATCACCCACGCCTCGCAGCTGCCGATCCTGCCCACCCTGACCCGGGGCGGGACGGTGATCCTCAACCGGGGTTTCGACGCCGAGCGCTGGCTCGACACCGTCGAGCGGGAGCAGGTGAACTTCGCGTTCATGGTCCCCACCATGTTGTACGGGCTGCTCGACACGAGGTCAGACATCCGGGATCGGATCGGCTCGCTGCAGACCGTCACCTACGGGTCCTCACCCATGTCCCCCGCCCGCATCGAGGAAGCGCTCGACACCTTCGGGTCGATCCTGGTGCAGGGTTTCGGGCAGACGGAGTCTCTCGGCCTGGCAACGATATTGGACAAGCAGGATCACGATCCGCGGCGGTGGCCGCAGAGACTGGGCACGTGTGGCCGGGCCGCCGCGGGTGCCCGGGTGGAGGTGCTCGACGACGACGGTCGCCCCCTGCCGGACGGCGAGGTGGGTGAGCTGTGCATCCGCGGCGGATTCGTGATGGACGGATATTGGAAGCGGCCCACCGAGACCGCCGAGGCGTTGCGCGGCGGCTGGCTGCACACCGGTGACCTCGCTACTCGCGACGCCGACGGCTTCATCCGGATCGTCGACCGTAAGCGCGACATGATCATCTCCGGAGCGTTCAACATCTTTCCCCGGGAGATCGAAGAGGTGCTCGCGGTCGAGCCCAGCGTGTCGGCGGCCGCGGTCATCGGCGTTCCGGACGACAAGTGGGGGGAGGCCGTGACGGCGTTCGTGGTGGCCAGGCCCGGCCGGACCGTCGACGTGGAGGCGTTGCAGGCCTTGGTCCGGCGGCGCAAGGGGCGCCATCAGGTCCCCAAACAGATCATCGTCACCGACGCCCTGCCCCTCACCTCCGTCGGCAAGGTCGACAAGAAGCAACTCCGTTCACAGTTCTGGAGCAACACCGACCGCGCCGTCCATTGATCGCAGAACCTCTGCGACGTCCCTTCCAACAGCTCGACAAACCAGCAAATACAGCTCAGGAGGCAACGATGGCGCTCGACGTGAGCAGCGCGGCGGGAACGACGCTGGACCGACGCGGCACCCTGGACGTCCACTCGCCCGGCGATGGCCGGTTGCTCGACACCGTGAACGAAGCAGACCAGGCCGTAGTCGAGTCCACCGTCGCCGCACTGCGCCGTGCGCAACCGGAATGGGAGCGGCTCGGTCCTCGCGGCCGGGCCCGTTATCTGGCGCGGATGCGGGACTGGATCCTCGACAACGAGCCTCACCTGCTCGACCTCATCCAGGCCGAGGCGGGTAAGGTCCGTCAGGACGCCGCCCTCGAGACCAACGGCATCGCCGATGTCATGTCCTATTATCTGCGCCGCGGCGCCGGCTTCCTGCGTGCTCACCACCCGCGCCCGCCCGGTCTTCTGACCCTGAGCAAGGCGTTGACCGTGACCTATCGGCCGTATCCCGTCGTCGGGGTGATCGCACCGTGGAACTTTCCGTTGCTGATCCCGATGGGCGACTCCGCTCCGGCGTTGATGGCCGGAGCCGCAGTGGTGTTGAAGCCATCGGAGTTCACCCCGCTCACCGCGGTGGAGTTGGGCCGGGGCTGGCAGGAGATCGGCGCCCCGGACGTGTTCCGGGTAATCACCGGGTCGGGGGACACGGGCGCGGCGGTCGTCGAGAACGTCGACTACGTCCAGTTCACCGGGTCTGCCGCGACGGGACGCCGGATCGGTCAGCGCGCCGGCGCGCGGCTCATCCCGTGCTCGCTCGAGCTCGGCGGTAAGGACGCCATGATCGTCCTCGACGACGCCGATCTCGACCGCGCGGTCGGCGGGGCGTTGTGGGGCGGTTTCTTCAACACTGGCCAGGGATGCGCGTCGGTGGAGCGCGTCTACGTCCAGGACGGGATCTACGACCGGTTCGTCACCGCGGTGGTGGAGCGGACCGAGCAGCTGCGGCAGGGCAGCGACAGTGTTGCCGGGGACCGGGAGGTCGGCGCGATGATCACCCGCGCACAGGTCGAGATCGTCGATGCGCACATCCAGGACGCGGTCGACAAGGGAGCGCGCATTCTGACCGGCGGCACCAGCACTCCGACCAGCGGCAACTGGAGCCCGCCGACCGTCCTCGTCGACGTCGACCATTCCATGGCGTGCATGCGCGACGAAACCTTCGGCCCCACACTGCCGATCATGCGCGTTCGCGACGCCGACGAGGCCATCGAACTGGCCAACGACAGTCCGTACGGACTGTCGGCGTCGATCTGGACGAAACGCCGAGGCTACGGCGAGAGGCTCGCACGGCGGCTCGAGGTGGGCGCCGTCAACGTCAACGACGTCGGCGCGAACATCCTCAACCCCGCGATCCCGATGGCCGGATGGCGCCAGTCCGGGCTGGGTTACCGCTTCGGCGGCGCGGGCGGTCTGCTCCGCTTCTGCCGGGTGCAGTCGATCAGCGCGGCCCGGCTGACTCCGGCCACCGAAATCTATTGGTATCCCTATTCCTTGGCGAGGAGTCAGACCGCAGCCAAGGTCCTGAGGTTCATCGTGGGCCGTGGCCGCAGGCGGTTCCAGCCGCCGGGGCGCAAGACCGGTATCGGAGAGGAGCGCACGTGAAGATCGGCATGATGCTGGCGTACTACCCCTGGTTCACGCCGGCGGAACAGCTTGAACTCAGCGAGCTCGGTGACCGGCTCGGCATGGAGACGGTGTGGATCGCGGAGGGCTACGGGCAGGACGCCACCGCGATCCTCGGACTGCTCGCGGGCCGGACCGAGCGAATCACGTTGGGCGCGGCGATCATGTCGATCCCCGCACGGCAGCCGACGGCGACGGGCACCGCGGCCGCCACCCTGGACCAGATCTCGCAGGGCCGTTTCATCCTCGGGCTCGGGCTGTCCGGCCCACAGGTCTCCGAGGGTTGGTACGGCGTGCCGTTCACCGCGCCGTTGGAGCGCACTGCGGAGTACATCGAGATCGTGCGAAAGAGCCTGAGCCGCAAGCCTGTCGAACACAACGGCAAGCACTGGTCGATTCCGTTGCTGCACGGAGGGATCGGCCAGGGCAAACCGATCAAGATGATGGGGGGCGCGGTTCAGGACCGCATCCCGATCTATCTGGGCGTGACCGGACCCAGGACCGTCGAGCAGGCCGGTCAGATCGCCGACGGCTGGTTGCCGACCTTCTTCAATCCGGAGGACACCGACGGGCCGGCCGCCTCCCTCTACAAAGGCATCGAGAAAGCCGGACGCAGCCGCGACGACGTGAAGATCACCCCCGTCATCCCGTGCGCAGTGCACGACGACGTCGCCGTCGCGCGCGATCAGGTGCGGCCGATGCTGGCGATGTACCTCGGCGGGATGGGTTCCCGGGAGAAGAACTTCTACGTCGATCTGGCCGAGCGGTACGGCCACGGGGTGACGGCGCGGGCGTGCCGGGACCTGTTCCTGGGTGGCGATATCCGCGCGGCGCAGGCGTGCCTGACCGACGACATCATCGACTGCCTGACGATCGCGACCACGCCGCGCGCGTTGGACGGCCGGTTGCAGGCCTTCGAACACGCAGGCGTGCACGAACTGGCGGTGGTGCCGTTCGGTGACCGGCCGGCCTTGCTGAAGACCTTGGCCGCGGCGTTCGGCACGGACGCGTCGGTGTAACGACCGGGCGGGAGCATCGCGCCTTACCTGATCAACTAGTATTCATTCACGATCACGCCCCCGACCGTGTGAGGTGACCAGCCATGGCGCGCAGCAGAGCGACCGACAACGCCGCCCTGCTCAAGGCGGCCGCCGAGGTCTTCGAGTCGAAGGGGTATCGCAACGCCACGATCGACGACATCGCCGCGTCGGCGGGCATCTCACGTCCGACCGTGTACAAGTACACCTCGAACAAACGGTCCCTGCTCGACGCTCTGGTGGATCAGGTCGCCGACGATCTCAACGCCCGGCTCGGCACCGTGGAGCACAGCGACGCGCCGCCGGCAGAGCGGCTGCGGCAGATCGTCACCCTGCACGTGGAGAACGCCGTGGCGATGCGGAATTTCTACGCGATCGTGTTCAGCGAGCAGACCGAACTCTCCGAGCGGGGCCGCCGCAGGTTCAAGAAGTTCTCCCACGACGTCGCGGCGAATTTCCAGGCCCTGCTGTCGGAATGCATGGCCGAACGCGGGTCGGATCCTCACGATTTGGACATCCACATCCTGACCAACCTCATCCTGTCGATGCTGACGACGCTCTATCGCTGGTATGACCCTAAAGGCTCGGTGACACCGTCCGAACTGGTCGACCACATTCTCATCCTGCTCGCCGGCATCGTCGCGGCCCCGGCGAGCACCGGCTAGGCTCCCGCACCGCCGCCCCCGTCACCAAACCCCTTGTCACGACGTGTGATACGCACTACAGTCAATCATTACTGACTGACTAGGTAACTTTGTCGAGCATGGCCACGACAGGTTCCGCTCTCCCGGAGGTGCGCGAGTGACCAGATACGACCACATCGTGATCGGCGGAGGCAACACCGGCTGTGTGGTGGCCGCTCGACTCAGCGAGGACCCCGGCCGCAGCGTGCTGCTCCTGGAGGCCGGCGGGTCCGATCGCCGCCTCGCGGTGCTGATGCCCGCGGCGGCCATCACCCAGTTCGGCACAGCGATCGACTGGGACTACCTGACCGAGCCCGAGCCTGCGCTGGAGGGCCGGCGACTGCGGTCGCCTCGGGGCAAGGTCCTCGGGGGCTGCAGCTCCATGAACGTGCTGGCCTACGTCCGTGGCAACCGGGTGGACTACGACGAGTGGGCCGCGGCCGGTGCGCAGGGATGGTCGTATGACGAAGTGCTGCCGTACTTCCGGCGATCAGAAGACAACCAGGACTTCTGCGACGAGTTCCACGGCCGAGGTGGGCCACTGACCGTCGAACGACTCGAGCACACCGATCCGATCCCCTCCGCCCTCGTCGAGGGCGCCGTGTCCGTCGGCCTGCCCCGCAACGACGATTTCAACGGCGCCAGCCAGGACGGTGTCGGGGCTGTCCAGATCACACGTCGTAACGGGGTGCGACTCAACGCATCCCGCGCATTCCTGCGTCCGGCCATGAAGCGCAAGAACCTCACGGTGGCGCTTCGGGCGCAGGTGACCCGGCTCGTCCTGGACGGCACCCGGGCGGTGGCGGTGGAGTACCTGCAGAACGGCCGGTTGGTGCGGGCCGAATCCACCGGCGACATCGTCGTCTCGGCGGGATCGTTCGGCACACCGGCACTCCTGCAGCATTCGGGGATCGGACCCGCAGATCACCTGCGCTCGGTGGGGATCACTCCGGTGGTGGACCTGCCCGCCGTCGGGGCGCATCTCATGGAGCACCCGTTCGCCTCCCTGCCGTTCGAGCTCACCGGCGGCGGGGTGGGCATGTTCGACGTACAGAGCCCGCGTCATCTCGCCGAATGGCTGGTGCGGCGCACCGGCAAGCTCAGCTCCAACATCGTCGAGACGGGCGGACACTGGCGCACCGATTCGTCGGCGCCGGCTCCGAACATCCAACTCATGTTCGCCGCTGCCCATTTCACAGATCACGGTCAAGAGCAGTGGCCCGCACCGACATTCACCATCGCAATCTCCTATCTCAGGCCCTCGAGCACCGGCAGCGTCCTGGTCCCGGACAACAATCCGCTGACCAAACCCCTGGTGAAGTACAACCTGCTGAGCGAGGCCCGGGAAGTGGACGAGATGGTGGAGGCCATCCTGCTGGCCCGGGACATCGCCGCATCCGGACCCATGAAGGAGTTCACCGGCAGGCCCGCAGGCGCGCTGTCCGCCCACACCGATCGCCAGCAGCTGTCGAAAGCCCTGCGCCAGCACTGCCAACACACATACCACCCCGCGTGCACGGCGCGGATCGGCACCGCACAGGACGGCGCGGTGGGCCCCGACCTGCGCGTGCACGGCGTGTCCAACCTGCGGATCGCCGACGTGTCGGTGATGCCGAGGATCACCCGCGGCAACACCCAGGCGCCGGCCTACATGATCGGCGAGAAGGCGGCCGACCTGGTGCTCGGCCGTCCCCCGCTGCCACCGCGACGGACCCGAGTGCCCGCCCCGGCAGACCACGCCGCAGAGTCCGTCACGGCGTGAGGCAGGTCCACAGGTCGTTGAAGGCGATGCTGCCCCCGCCCGCCACGCCTCGAACGCCGATGGCACCACCGGCGGGTTCTGCCCTCCGCCGACGATCCACCTGGCGGGTGAGCCACCGACGGCGTTGTCCGCCTAGGCGATTCCGCCCAGACCGCGGTCCTCGGCGGCGTCCTCCGCCACGGCCGCGTCGGCGCTGACCGACCACAGCACCTCGAAGAAGTTGCGCTGCATCTCGGCGTACTCCTGGCTCTCGATGATCATGGCGAAGGTTTCCCGCGCCGACGACAACGACACCACCTCGTGCGTGCCGATGATCTCGGTCATGGTGAACTCGTACGCCGCGGGCGCGTGCTTGACGATGCGAAGATCCCGTGCGCTGGTCAGCCATCCGCCCGGCCAGTCGTGGTCGGGGGTACGGACCACGCGCAGCACCAGGTCCCGCTCGCGCCGTCCGGCGATGTACTCATCCATCGCGACCTTGCCGGGCACGGTCATCAGGTCCCGCATCGAGAAGATGCCACAGATCGGTGAGGCCCAGTCCAGCGTCTCGAACAGCGCGGACCGGATACCGGCCGCGCCCTCGAGGTACCGCACCTTCGGGCGCGCCCGGCTCTCGGAGAACAGCGCGCGCAACTGGGGCACGATGTCGTCGAGCACCCGCCGCCGGTTGGTCCACTCCTCCAGCAGCTGGACCGGGTCGGTGGCCACCAGATGGCTCTGGCTGCGTAGGTCCCCGCTCTGTCCGGGCTCGGACTCCACCCGCGCCAGCAGCCCGCGATCCTGCAGGCGGCGGGCGATGTCGTAGCCGCCGGTGCGGCTGACGTTGGCGTCGCGCGCGGCCTCGGCCACCGTCGCGCGGCCCCGGCGCAGCACCGCGAGATAGAAGTGCGCGTCCTTCGGATCGAGTCCGGCCTCGACGAGTTCCTTCCACATCCGTCCCCAGCCTCCCGGTTCTGTTGTCGAAAACTGTCGACATAGTTGTCATGGTCGGTGGTGATTTGGATCTTTATGGTCGGTAAATACCGTTTCCCACCCTGCCAAAGAGCGTCGCATCAGTTCGACATACTTAACAAGGACGAAATATATGACGAATGACCGTCTGCCCGTCGTGCGGGTCGCCGCCGTCCAGGCCGCACCGGTGTTCCTCGACCGGGACGCCACGCTGGACAAGCTCGAATCGTTGGTGGCCGACGCCGCCGCCCAGGGCGCCGAGTTGGTGGTGTTCGGCGAGACCTTCGTCTCGGGCTTCCCGATCTGGGGTTCGGTGCTGGCCCCGGTGGACCAGCACGAGCTGCACGTGCGGCTCTTCGAATCGGCCATCACGGTGCCCGGCCCGCACGCCCAGCGGCTGGGGAGCATCGCCGCCCGCCACGGTGTCGTGCTGTCGGTCGGGGTCAACGAGCGGGCCAGCCACAGCCTCGGTCAGATCTTCAACTCCAACCTGATCTTCGATCGTCGCGGCACGCTGGTGAACCACCGGCGCAAGCTGGTCGGCACCTGGCACGAGCGCCTCACCTGGTCCCACGGTGACGCCTACAACCTCGAGCCCGTCGACCTCGACGGCTGGTTCCTGGGCGCGCTGATCTGCGGCGAGAACACCAACACGTTGGCCAGGTACACGCTGCTCGCCCAGGGCGAGCGGCTGCACATCGCCACCTATCCGCCGTCCTGGCCGTTCGACCAGCGCACCGACGCCCCCGAGTACGACCTCGCGGAGAGCATCCGGTTACGCAGTGCCGCACACAGTTTCGAGGGCAAGGTGTTCACCGTGGTGGCGGCGACCGCGCTGGACCAGACCGCGGTCGACGCCGTCGCACGCGGCGACGAACGCATCGAGCGACTGCTGAAGGCCTCCCCGACGGTGTCGATGGTGGTCGGTCCCCGCGGCGACATCGTCGCCGGTCCGCCCGACGGTCAGGAGGGCATCGTCACCGCGACGGTCGACCTCAACGAGGAGATCGTGCTCAAACGCGCACACGACATCGTCGGCACCTACAACCGCTTCGACATCTTCGACCTGCGCGTCGACAAGACCCGGCGGCCAGCCATCACCGCCACCGAGGCCAGATCACCAGAATCCGACCGGTTTTGGTCCGACACCGCTAGCGTCATCACCAGCCGGGAAGAGGTGACCACCGATGTCTTCTGACACCAGCCTGAGCGCCGGCGCCGACCTCGACACCCAGCGCACCGACGATCCGGTGTACCGGGCCAAAGGCCGAAAAGCATTGCGGGCGGCCATCGCCGGCTTCTTCGTCGACATGTATGACGTGTACCTGCCGGTCATCGCGCTGGCACCGGCGATCGCGTACTTCACCCCGGCCGACGCCTCCAGGACCCAGGCGGCCACGCTGACCGCGATGATCTTCGCGGTGTCGCTGATCGGGCGGCCGCTGGGCTCCATCGTCTTCGGCATCCTCGGCGACCGGGTGGGCCGCCGCAGGACGACCGTATGGGTGGCCGGTGGTTTCACCATCTGCACCGGGCTCATCGCGCTGCTGCCCGGCTACGCCACCCTGGGTTGGTGGGCGGCGGGCGCGCTGATCTTCCTGCGCCTGATCGACGGGATCTTCCTCGGCGGTGAGTACACCGCGGCCAACCCGTTGGCGATGGAGTACGCCCCGCGACACCGCCGCGGTCTCTACGGGGCCCTGCTGAACATCGGCTACCCCGCCGCGCTGGGGTTCATGACGCTGCTGACCGTGGCGATCCTGTGGTTGCTGCCCGCGGGCGACGCCGACTCCGCCTACAGCGTCTGGGGCTGGCGTATCCCGTTCGCCATCGGATTCGTCATCTCGGCCATGGTGTTCGTGCACTACCTGCGCTCGGTACCGGAATCCGAACTGTGGTCCAAGACGTCGAGCGTGGGAAATCCGTTGCGCGCATTACTGTCCGGTGCCAACTTGCGAAACTTCGCGGTCGCGTCGGTCACCTCCACCGGGGCCTGGCTCATCCTCGACGGCACCATCGGCGTGTTCTCCGGGCACTTCAAACGCCTCGGCACCGCGACGGGCACGATCAACGCGACGGTGCTGGTGTCGGCGGCCGTCGCGATCGCGCTGTTCCCGCTGGTGGGTGCGGCCGGGCAGCGGTACGGACGGCGCCGGGTGTTCATGGTGATCGCGGCGTTCAACCTGGTGCCGGGACCGCTCGCGTTCGCGGTGGCGATCGGCAACCACGCCAGCCCCGCCGCCGTCATCGTCGGGGCGGCGATCGCGATCATCGGCGGCCTGGTGGTCTTCGCGATGATCACCGCCTACATCATGGAGATGTTCCCCACCGCGGTGCGATCCTCCGGTTACGGCATCGCCTACAGCCTGCCCAGCGTCCTGCCGGCGTTCTACCCGTATTACATGCTGTGGCTGGGCGCGACGATGAACTACGACTACACGCCGCTGGTCATCCTGATCGGGGGTGGTGCGCTGCTGTTCGTCGGCTCGTTCATCAGCAAAGATCTCCGGCATGTCCACCTGTGAGCGCGGCGTCGTCACCCCGCGGCGGGTGCCGTTCGGGATCAGCGTCCTCGGCGGCCCCACCACGGTGATCGATATCGGCGGCAGCCGGCTCGTCTGTGATCCCACCTTCGATCCGCCCTCCGATTACGGGTACCTGCAGAAGCTGACCGGGCCGGCCGCCGACGAGGCTGCGGTCGGCGCCGTCGACATCGCGCTGGTCAGCCATGATGTACACCCCGACAACCTCGACAACGCCGGCCGCGCGTTCGCGCTGTCCGCGCCGGTGGTGCTCACCACCGCGACGGCGGCCGCTCGGCTCGGCGGACCCGCGGTCGCCCTGGACCCGTGGACGACGTGGTCGGCGCCGGCCGGCGAGCTGCGGATCACCGCGGTCCCGGCCCGGCACGGACCCGCCGACGGCGAACGCAACGACGAGGGTTTCGTCAACTGCGAGGTCACCGGGTTCGTCATCGAGGCCGATGACGGCCCCACCGTCTACGTCAGCGGGGACAACGCCTCGCTGCAGCTGGTTCGTGAGATCCGAGAGTGTGTCGGGCCGATCGACGTGGCCGTGCTGTTCGCCGGATCGGCCTCCGTCCCAACGAAGTTCGAGGGACGTCCACTGAGCCTGACGCCGGAGCGGGCGGCCGCGGCCGCGGAGGTGCTCGGCGCGCCGCACGTCGTGGTCGCCCACCAGGACGGCTGGCGGCATTTCGCCACCGGGGCCGCGGACACGCGCGCGGCGTTCCACGCCGCGGGTATCGCCGACCGGTTGTGCCCGGCCCCACTCGGGCACTGGTGTGTCCCGGACCAGGGCGACCGGCTCAGCCCACCGCCGGGTTGAACTTCGAGTAGCCGCCGAAGGACCACCGCAGCGGCAGCCGGTGCTCGACCGCGACCACCCGCTCGATGCCGAAGTCGACGGTGGCGAGCGCTCCGCCGGCCCGCTGGGTGTCCCAGTCCGGCCGGGCCCGTCCGGTCAGGTGTAGGACACCGCCGGTGTCCCAGTCGATGAACAGCAGGGCAGCCCGGCCGTCCAGTTCGAGGTTGCCCAGCGTCATGTACATCTTGTTGCCGGTGTACTCGGGCCAGCTCAGGGTGTCGGCGGTGGCGGTGACGAAGCCGGGGAGCCCGCCGCGATGGGAGACGTCGGCGCCCTGCGGGTCCGCCTGGGTGGCGATGAACAGGGTGTCCGCCCGGGCGACGAGCCGCTGCTGGGCGGGGCTCAGCCGCTCGGTCACGCTGACCGTGGGCCGCGTCGGTGCCGCCCCATCGGTCTCCTCGCGCAGCTGAATGTATTTGGGGCAGTTGGCATAAACCTGGTCGGGGTCGATCGCCAGGGCCTCGCCCACCCGGCGGGCCCGGCCGTTGACGCGCATCCTCCTGCGGGTGCCCAGGTCGATGACGAGCATTCCCAGTACCCGCTGCTGCTCGAATGCGCCTGCGAGGGGGTCGAGTTCGCCGGGCAGCGCATCGGCGACGACGGTGGCGCCGTGCTCCACGTGCAGGAACCCGGGCGGGCCGGCCAGCACGGTCGCCCACATCGAGCCGGCGTCGTCGCGGGCGCCGATGATCGCCATCGACTGGTCACCGAGGAACCTGGCCGCCACGGCGGGGATCGCGGCTCCGACCTGTGCGGACCCCCAGGGTTTCAGCGCTACCCCGAGGCGCTCCTGGACCGCGGTCTCACCGGGGTGCTCCATCAGAAGAAGCCACAGGTGGGTGCGTCACCGTAGGGTGCGGCCGCGACGTCGGCCCCGGCGGGCGAGTAGATCTCGACGCGGATGCCGTCGGGGTCGGTGAAGAAGATTCCGCCCGACGACCCGCCCTCGCGGTGTGGCACCACACCGTCGTGCAGGGGTGTGATCCCGGCGGCGCGCACCCGGGCTTCGGCCGCCCGCACCGCGTCGATGTCGTCGACCAGCAGCGCCAGGTGGTGCAGGCCGGGCCGGTCGGTGCCGAACTCGCCCGCGCTCTGCTGCCACAGGGTCAGCGCCAGGGCGCCGTCGACACCGAGGAACACGAACCTGCGGTCCCCTTCGATGCTCTCGGTGAGGACGTCGAAGCCGACGACATCGCGGTAGAACGCGGTCGACCGAGCGATATCGGTGACGTTGAGGCCGACGTGACCCAAGCCGAAGGATGCCATCTGAACTCCTCTTCTAATGGTTATGAATGGACTATCCGTTAGAGAGTAGCAGGTGTTCTAATGGAATCAACACCCATGTACCATTAGACGATGGCTGGGTCTCTGCGCGGTATGCCGCTGCTCGGCGAGCGGGTCTCGCTGGAGCTGGCCAATACCCTCTTCATGGTCAGGGGCCGGCCCACCGAGGGTCTGACCCGGCCGCAGCAGCTCGCCGACTGGTTGCGGCTGATGGGGTTCGTCCTCGACGACGACGAGGTGACCGACGACGACGTGGCCCGGGCGCACCGATTGCGGGACGCGATCCGCACGATCGCCGGTGCGCTGGTCTGCGAAGACGGCGCCGGGGGTGGCGCCGACGCGGACCCGGTCGCGGTGCTCAACGAGCACGCCGGCACGCCGGCCCGCTGGCACGAACTCGCGCTGACGCCGCAACCGCACGTGGTGGTGCGCAGCGCGGGCCGACCCGTCGACGCCGCGCTCGGTGCGATCGCCGCCGACGCCGTCGACCTGTTCGGCGGGCCGGACCGCGCCCAGCTGCGCATCTGCGGCAGCCCCAGCTGCATCCTGTACTTCGTCGGCAATGGCCGCCGCGAATGGTGCAGCAACCGCTGCGGCAATCGGGCCCGCGCGGCGCGACACTACGCCAAGACCAAGCAGTCCTAGCGGCCGCCGCTCAGCATTCGACGACGTTCACCGCGACGTTGACCGCCAGCCCGCCGGTCGCGGTCTCCTTGTACTTGCTGCTCATGTCCAGCCCGGTGGCCCGCATCGTCTCGATCACCTGATCCAGCGACACCCGGTGGGTGCCGTCACCGCGCATGGCCATCCGGGCGGCGTTGATCGCCTTGCCCGCCGAGATGGCGTTGCGCTCGATACACGGGATCTGGACCAGGCCGCCGATCGGATCGCAGGTCAGCCCGAGGCTGTGCTCCATCGCGATCTCCGCGGCATTCTCCACCTGTTGCGGTGTGCCGCCCAGGATTTCGGCCAGCGCGGCCGCGGCCATCGACGCCGCCGAACCCACCTCACCCTGGCAGCCCACCTCGGCCCCGGAGATCGACGCGCGTTCCTTGTACAGCGACCCGACCGCCCCGGCGGTCAGCAGGAAGCGCACGGCGGTGCCGTCGGGATCGCCGGTGCCGGCCGGTGTGTAGTGCGTCGCGTAGTGCAGCACCGCCGGGATGATGCCCGCGGCGCCGTTGGTGGGAGCGGTGACGATCCGCCCACCGGAGGCGTTCTCCTCGTTGACCGCCAACGCGATCAGGTTCACCCAGTCCTCGGCGAACACCGGGTCGCGGTCGGGGTCGTCGACCACCAGCCGCCGGTGCCAGTCGTGCGCGCGCCGCGGCACCCCGAGATTTCCTGGCAGATAACCCTCTTGGGCGATACCGCGCTGTGCACAGGCCACCATCACGTCGCGCAGATGCAGCAGATCGCCCCGGATCTGCTCCGGTGTGCGGGTGGTCATCTCGAAGCGCCGCATCACCTCCCCGATGCTGCAGCCGTGCCGCTCGGTCAGCGCGAGCAGCTCGGCCGCGCTGTGGAACGACCACGGCGTGGGCGCGAGTTCGGGCCGGTCCCCGTCGGCGCTCTCGGCGACGACGAAGCCGCCGCCCACCGAGTAGTAGGTCTCGCCGTGCAGCACCCGCCGCCCCGACCCGAACGCCGTGAACGTAACGGCATTGGGGTGCCGGGGTTTCACCGTCTCCGGGTGCAGGTGGAAATCCTTCTCGCACAACGATATCGAGGTGACACCGGCGAGGCGCACCGAACCGCTGTGGTGGATCCGGGCCAGCCGCTGGGCGTAGACGTCGGGCTCGATCTCGTCGGGGCGCAGGCCTTCCAGCCCGAGCAGGATCGCCGGGAACGTCCCGTGTCCAGCACCGGTGGCGGCCAGCGAGCCGAACAGCTCGACCCGCACCTCGGTGACGTCGGCGAGGGTGCCGCGGTCGGTGAGGTCGGTGGCGAACAGGGCGGCGGCACGCATCGGCCCGACGGTGTGCGAGCTGGACGGGCCCAGCCCCACCCGGAACAGTTCGAACACGCTGATCGTCATGACGGATCCCGCCGATACGGTGCGGGCGGTTCGGTCGAGGGCACGAGGCGCCTCCGGTTTCGTTGGGCCCACGCGGGGTGGGCAGCGACGGGTGACACCTCCCCCACTCTGTCCTGACACCTGAGAGTTTGACGCCGTAACCGCGCTTTCACCTTCGGTAAGCGCCCGGTGTGGATCACCGGCACTGTTCTCCAGAGTTTCCTCGACGCTGCGGTATTGGGCCTGAGAGATTCTCGGGGAGGAGATTGCTCCTACGGCGCCTCCGACGCGGAGGTTCTCCCGCGGCGTGTCGTCGGCTCCCGACGAGGGTTGCCCTCGACGGCGTATTCAGTTTGGTGTGTCCGAGCGTATACCCGGCCCCCGGTGCGTCCAGGACAGCGCAGGGCCCCCGGTATGCGTTGCGGCCGCGCCGCTTTCGCGAGCGTGCACTGGTGGTAGCAGCGTGCGCCCCGCGACTACGGTGACTGCACGCTCGCGGCATGCCCCCTTCGCGAGCGTGCACTGGTGATAGTGGCGCGGCCCTGGGAGCTACTACCAGTGCACGCTCGCGGCGGCATGGCGGTTAGTGTGCAGTGGTCGGCCTGACCGACACGTCGAGAGAAGAGTTGGACACATCCATGACAGCACCGGCAGAAGCCTCGCCGCTGGAAGCGCGGGTCGGCCATCACTACCAGATGGACGGCACGTACCTGGTGGGCCGCGAGAAGGTCCGCGAGTACGCCCGCGCGGTGCAGGACTACCACCCCGCGCACTGGGACGTCGCCGCTGCCGCTGAACTGGGATATTCGGGCCTGGTGGCGCCGCTGACGTTCACCTCGACGCCGGGCATGAGCTGCAACCGCCGGATGTTCGAATCGATCGTCGTCGGGTACGACACCTACCTGCAGACCGAGGAGGTCTTCGAACAGCACCGCCCGATCGTCGCCGGCGACGAGCTGGTCATCGACGTCGAGCTGACCTCGGTGCGACGCACCGCGGGCCGGGACTTCATCACGGTCACCAACACGTTCACCGACACCGCCGGCGAGGTGGTGCACACGCTGCACACCACGGTCGTCGGGGTCACCGCCGACGACATCGACGCCGGCGTCAAAACCGCCGTGCAGAACGCGATGATGCACGACGTCAACATCCTCGACGTCGGCGGCTCCGACGCCGAGTACGTCAAGACGGTCCGGCCGGAGGGCGAGATCCGGATCTCGCAGGGCGGGCTGAGCCGCACTCCGGGCACCCCGCGCTTCGAGGACGTCAACGTCGGTGACGAGCTGCCGGTGCACCACGCCCGGCTGTCCCGCGGCGACCTGGTGAACTACGCCGGGGTGGCCGGGGACGCCAACCCGATCCACTGGGACGAGGAGATCGCCAAGCTCGCCGGGCTGCCCGACGTGATCGCCCACGGGATGCTCACCATGGGCCTGGGTGCCGGGTTCGTCTCGGCCTGGTCGGGCGACCCCGGGGCGGTCACCCGCTACGCGGTGCGGCTCTCGCAGCCCGCGGTGGTGTCGGCCAAGGAAGGCGCCGACATCGAGTACAGCGGCAAGATCAAGTCGCTGGATCCCGAGAACCGCTCCGGCATCGTGCTGGTCGCCGCGAAGTCGGCCGGCAAGAAGATCTTCGGCCTGGCCACGCTGAACGTCCGTTTCCGCTGACCGACCGTCAGGTGGCGGGCACCGCCACCCCGTCGTGTGCCGGCGGGCTGGGCGGCTTGGGCGGGCTGGGCCAGGGCCGCGGGACGGGGCGTTGGCGGACGTGCTGAGGCCACCAGAACCACCGCCCGAACAGCGTCGCCAGCGACGGGGTCATCAGCGACCGGACCACCAGCGTGTCGAACAGCAGGCCCAGACCGATCGTGGTGCCCACCTGCCCGATGACGATCAGGCTGCTCACCGACATCGCCATCATCGTCAGCGCGAACACCAGCCCGGCCGCGGTGACCACCGATCCCGTCCCCGCCATCGACCGGATGGTGCCGGTCTTCAGGCCCGCATGGATCTCCTCCTTCATCCGCGACACCAGCAGTAGGTTGTAGTCCGCGCCGACGGCGAGCAGCACGATGACGGCCATCGGCAACACCATCCAGTGCAGCGGGATGCCGACCAGGTGCTGCCACAGCAGCACCGAAAGCCCAAAGGACGCACCGAGACTCAGCACGACGGTGCCGACGATCACCGTCGAGGCCACCACCGCGCGGGTCAGCACCACCATGATCAGGAAGATCAGGATCAGCGCCGCGGTCGCGGCGATCAGCAGGTCGTAGTCGGCGCCCTGCTGCATGTCCTTGTAGGTGGCCGCGCTGCCGCCGACGTAGATCGTCGAGCCCTCCAGCGGCGTGCCCTTGATGGCGTCGGCGGCCGCGATCCGCAGCGGTTCGATGTGCGAGGTGCCTTCCTCGCTCAACGGATCACCTTGGTGGATCACGGTGAAACGCACGGCGTGGCCGTCGGGTGAGATGAACAGCTTGATACCGCGCTGGAAGTCGGCGGTCTGGAAGGCCTCCGGCGGCAGGTAGAACGTGTCGTCGTTGCGGGCGGCGTCGAAGGCCTGACCCATCGCGGTGGAGTTGTCCTGCGTGGCCATGTTCTGTTCCTGCTGCGCCTTCTGCGCCTGGTACTGGTTGAGCAGGAACTGTTTCTGGTTCTTCATGGTCTGGATCTGGGCCGGCATCAGCGCCGCCAACTGCGGGGTGAGGTCGGCGAGCCGCTCGATGTCGGGCAGCAGATCCTGGAAGTCGTCCGACAGCGTGTTGATGCCGTCGAGGGTGTCGAAGATGGACCGCATCGCATAACACACCGGGATGTCGTAGCAGTGCGGCTCCCAATAGAAGTAGTTGCGGATCGGCCGGAAGAAGTCGTCGAAGTTGGCCAGGTGGTCGCGGATCTCGTTGGTGTCGGCCGAGGTGTTGGCGAACTTCTCGGCCATGCTGCGGGTGACATCGGCCATCTGCAGCGTGATCGCCTGCATCTGCGTCAGCGAGTCGATGGTGATCTGCAGCTCGTTGGCCTGCTCGAGCGTGTTCTCCAGCACCTGCTCCTGATAGTCGTTGTTCATCAGGGCGCCGGTGCCGGCCTGGCTGATCGAGTACGCCAGCGTCGTGTGCTCGATCGGCTTGCCGTCGGGACGGGTGATCGTCTGCACCTGCGCGATGCCGTGCACACGCACCATCGCCTTGGCGATTTTGTCGATCACCAGGAAGTCCGCCGGGTTGCGCAGATCGTGGTCGGCCTCGACCATCACCAGCTCGGGGTTCATCTTCGCTTCGGAGAAGTGCCGGTTGGCTGCGGCGTAGCCGACGTTGGCCGGCACGTCGTCGGGCTGGAAGATCCGGTCGTTGTAGGTGGTGTGGTAGCCGGGCAGCGTCAACAGCCCGACCAGGGCGAGCACGGTCGCCATCACGAGCACCGCGCCGGGCCAGCGGACGGTGGCGGTACCGATGCGGCGCCAGCCGCGGGCGCGGTCCATCCGCTTGGGGTCGAGCACCTTGCCGAACCGGGTGACGATCGAGATCAGCGCGGGCCCCAGGGTCAGCGCCGCGGCGACGACGACGGTCATGCCGACCGCCAACGGAATGCCCATGGTCTGGAAGTAGGGCAACCGGGTGAAGTACAGGCACGCCGTGGCGCCCGCGATGGTCAGCCCCGACGCCGCCACCACGTGGGCGGTGCCGTGGAACATCGTGTAGTACGCCGACTCCTTGTCCTCGCCGTTTCGCCGCGCTTCCTGGTAGCGGCCGATGAGGAAGATCGCGTAGTCGGTCGCCGCGGCGATCGCCAGCGTCACCACCATGTTGGTGGCGAACGTGGTGAGACCGAAGAACTCGTGATAACCGAGGAACGCGACGCCGCCGCGGGCCGCCGACAGTCCGATCACCACCATGCCCAGGGTGATCACCACCGTGACGATCGAGCGGTAGACCAGCAGCAGCATGATGGTGATGACGACGAACGTGATGCCCTCGATCAGCCTCATGCTCGCGTCGCCCACGACGTTCTGATCGTTCGTCGTGGCGGCGGGCCCGGTCACGTAGGCCTTGACCCCGGCGGGCGCCGGGGTGGTGGCCACGACGTCGCGGACGGCGGCCACCGAGTCGTTGGCCAGGGTCTCACCCTGGTCACCGGAGATGTAGACCTGGACGTAGGCGGCCTTGCCGTCGATGCTCTGGGCGCCGGCCGCGGTCAACGTGTCGCCCCAGAAGTCCTGGACGTGCTGCACGTGCGTGCCGTCGGCGCGCAGCTTGCGCACCATCTCGTCGTAGAAGGTGTGCGCGTCGGCGCCCAGCGGCTCCTCGCCTTCCAGGACGATCATGACCGAGCTGCTGGTGTCGTATTCCTGGAAGACCTCGCCGACCCGCTTGGTGGCGATCAGCGCCGGTGCGTCGTTGGGGCTCATCGACACCGCACGCAGCTTGCCGACCTCTTCGAGCTGCGGCACGGCGGTGTTGAGGACCACGATCAGGGCGATCCACGCCAGCACGATCGGGACGGCGAAGGTCCGGAGGAACCGCGGCAGCCGGGGCCGGGCGGCGTGGCGCGCAGGCGGGATCGCGTCGGTCGGGGCGTCGTCGACGGCCGTACTCATGCGGCCTTCACCAAGCAGTACGTCGCGGCATTCACGCCCTCGGCCGTCCTTTCGTCCTTCACCTCGTCATCGACGGTGACGCGGCAGCCGATCGACTGGCCGTCGCCCTGGGCGATGAGGTTCGGCTGCACCGACGGGTCCGTCGTCTCCAGCCGCAGTGTCCACGGCAGGGCCACCGAACCGGTGCGCTGCGGGAGCCCGTCGAGGTCGGTGTAGTTGATGATCGCGGTGTCGGCCGAGCCGAAGACCTCGTAGACAACCACTTTCGGGTTGAACTTGTCGGCGGTGTCCGAACCCACCGCTGTCACCACGGCGCCGTTGGAGCCGAACACCGACCGCAGCTGCGCGACGGTGACGGCACCGATCGCGACCGCCACCACGATGAGCACGGGCAACCACACCCGCTTCACCAGGGCGATCATCGCCGCCCTCGCGGGTCGGCGCGGCGGCTCTCACGTCGGCCGGGGACCGGCTCACCGCAGCGGGCACGGCGCTCGAAGACGTCGGTCAAGGTCGAGCCTCTCGAAAAAAATAGACAAAAAGGTTCTTTTTGTGGCGCACCAGCTCGCACCGGGGTGATCATTAGGGAATCTAAGTCTGCAAGTGGATAGAGTCAATCCGGTTAGTATGGAATCGTTACGTAGATCACGAAACTGGGAACAGTGATGGACAAGCCATGCCGCGGGCTGCGCAGGGATGCGGAGCGAAATCGGCAGCGCGTGCTCGCCGCCGCCCGGGAATTGTTCGCCGTGAAGGGAATGGAGGCCACCCTCAACGACGTTGCACGGCACGCAAACGTCGGTGTGGGAACCGTCTACCGCCGGTTCGCGACGAAGGAGGAGCTTGTCGAGGCACTCTTCGAGGACGGCATCGACCAGATCGCCGAGATAGCGGAATGTGCTCTGCAACATGAGAATTCGTGGCAGGGCTTGGTGTGGTTCGTCGAGCAGCTCTGTGAGCTCACCGCCACGGACCGCGGGCTGCGGGAGATCGCCTACAGCAAGGCCTACGGTGGCTACCGGGTGCAGTGTGCGCGGACGCGGATCACGCCGCCGATAGCCAAGTTGGTGCAGCGCGCCCGCGATGACGGTTATCTGCGCGCCGACATCGAGTCCACGGACATGCCGATCATCAGCATGCTGGCGGGCACCGTGAGCGAATGGGCCGGCCACGTCGAGCCCGAACTGTGGCGGCGTTACGTGGGTTTGATGCTCGAGGGCATGCGCCACTGCGAACACCAGGACCCCCTGCCGGTCGCGGCCCTCGGCCACAGCCAGATGGACGAGGCCATGCAGGGTGCCGACGGCGGCTGATACCGCCGCTCCTGCGCCGCCTGGACGTCTTTCGCGTACCCCCCAACTTCTTTCGCGCAGTGTGTCTGGCCAGGCGCCATCGAGGACCACTTATCGCCACAGATAGTTGCATTGCATCGGTTCGTTCGGCAGACTCGCTTAAAGCAACTTGTCGAGGTGATAAGGGAGAGGCCGATGCCGGCGACGATGAAAGCGATCCGGTTCCACGAGTTCGGCGGACCCGAGGTGCTGCGCTGCGACACCATCGCGGTGCCCGAGCCGAGCTCCGGTGAGGTCCTCGTCCGGGTCCACGCGGTCGGCCTGAACCCACCCGACTGGTATCTGCGCGACGGCTATCGGCACTCGGACCTGCCGGTCGAGCTGCGCCCGGCGCCACCGCTGCCCGCGATCCCGGGCTCCGATGTGTCCGGCGTCGTGGCGGCCGTGAGCCCGGACGTCACGGGCTTCTCGGTCGGTGACGAAGTTTTCGGCATGCTGCGCTTCCCGAGCTTCGGCGACAGCGCGGCCTACGCCGAATATGTCGCCGCCCCCGCATCGGACCTGGCGCGCAAGCCGGCGGGCGTCGACCACGCGCATGCCGCCGCGGCGGCGATGTCGGGGCTGACGGCCTGGCAGTTCCTGATCGAACTCGGGCACGAGGTCGCGAACCCGCTGCAACCGCAGCGGCATCGGCCGGTGTCGCTGGCGGGTAAGAAGGTGCTGGTCAACGGTGCCGCCGGCGGAGTCGGGCACATCGCCGTGCAGCTGGCCAAGAGCCGGGGTGCGCACGTCACCGCCGTCGCCTCCGGCCGGCACGAGGCGCTGCTGCGCGATCTCGGCGCCGACGACTACCTCGACTACACCCGCACGCGCCCCGAAGACGTCGTGCGTGAGCTCGACCTCGTCCTCGACACGATCGGCGGCCCGACCACCGGCCGGTTCCTGCGCACCCTCACGCCCGGGGGCGCGCTGTTCCCGGTGTACCCCGGTTTCACCGATGCCGCCGAGGCGGCCGAACGCGGGGTCACGGTGTCGATGACCCAGGTCCGCTCCAACGGCGGGCAGCTGGCCGAACTGGGCCGGCTGCTCGACGACGGCACCGTGCGCGTCGTCATCGACAGCGCGTTCCCGCTCACCGACGCCGCCGCGGCGCACGAACGCGCCGAGCGGGGCCACATCGGCGGCAAGATCGTCCTCACGGTGGCCTAGTCAGAGCCGGTCCAGCCCGGACTTCAGCAGCTCGGGCACCGCCACGGCGGCGCTCTGGAAACCCGGCCCGTGGGTGGCCCCGGCCCGGTAGCGGTGGTCGATGCCCGCGGCTATCACGCCCAGCTTGAAGTAGCCTAGCGCCATGTGGGCGTCCCAGTCCCGCAACGGTTTTCCGGTTGCGCGTTCGTAGGCGCCGGCGACGGTGTCGGCATCGGGCAGCCGGGGGCTGGCCCAGGCGCTCGGCGTGCCGAGCACCAGGTCCAGGGCCGGATGGCGGTACACGCACATCATCGCGACGTCGGCGGTGGGATCGCCGATCGTGGACAGCTCCCAGTCGACGATGGCCTCGACGCGGGCGCCACCGGCACCGAGGGTGAGCAGGGTGTTGTCGATCCGGTAGTCGCCGTGCACGATCCCGGCGCCCTGCTCGACGAAGTCGATGGCCGCCAACCGATCCGAGAGCTCCCGGGCCAGCGGGGTGAGCGTGGGATCCCCGACCAGGCTCCACTGCTGCGTCCAGCGCTTGATCTGCCGCTGTGCGTAACCGGTTGGCCTGCCGAACTTTTCCAGACCCACCGCAATGTGGTCCACCGAGTGCAGCACGGCCAGCGCGTCGACGAGCGCCCCGATGACCGCCGCGATGTCGGCGTCGTCGAGCGCGTCGAGGTCCGCACTCGACCGCACCGCCGCACCGGACACGAACCGGGTGACGGTGAACGGCACGCCGAGCACCGCCTCGTCGGTGCACAGCAGCACCGGATGGGCCACCGGCACGTCGGTGCCGACAAGTGCTCGGGTGACGGTGAATTCGCGGGCGACGTCGTGCGCCGACGGGGTGCGGCCATGCCGGGGCGGGGTCCGCAACACCCAGCTGGACGTGCCGTCGTCCAGCTGGTAGGTCAGGTTGGACCGGCCCCCGGTCAGCAGCGTCGCCGTCAGCGGTCCGACCGGCACGTCCCCGGCCTCGGCCATGCGGGAGGCGACCGCGTCGAGGTCGGCGGTGCTCAGCGCGCTCACTGCCGGCTCTCGGTGATGCGGCGGATCGCCCGCTTGGCCAACGACCAGCGGTGCACCTCGGAGGGGCCGTCGTAGATGCGGAAAGGCCGGATCTCCCGTGCGATCCGGGCCACCGGCAGTTCGGTGGAAACCCCCATGCCGCCGCACATCTGGGTGGCCCGGTCGACCACCCGGTGCAGCGCCTCGGCGGCGAAGGTCTTCGCAATCGAGGTGCTGGCCGAAGCCCGGCCGCCCTCGTCGAGCTCCCGGCAAGCGACCAGCAGCAGCGCCCGGGTGGCGGCCAGGTCGATCTCGTTGTCGGCGATCATCTGCTGGATCATCCCGAGGTCGGCCAGCCGCGCGCCGAACGCGCTGCGCTCGGCGACGTGGCCGACGGCCACCTCATGGGCCCGCCGGGCCGCGCCGGTCCAGCGCATGACGTGGGTCATCCGGGCCGGGCCCAGCCGCACCTGGGCGTGGGCGAAACCCTCGTCGACCGCGCCGAGGACCTCGGAGTCGGGCACGAACGCGTCGGTGTACCTCAGTTCGCAGTGCCCACCGATCATCGCCTTGTCGACGGTGCCGACGTGGCGGACCACCTCGAGGCCCTCGGTCTCGGCGGGCATCAGCAACATCGTGGCGCCCCCGGGCTGGCCGGGCTCCCCGCTGGTGCGGGCCATGGTGATGAAGAAGGCGGCGCCGTCGGCGCCGGTGATGAACCACTTGCGGCCGTTGACGATCCAGCCGCCGTCGACCTTGGTGGCGCGGGTGGTCAACGCGGTCGGATCGCTGCCCGCCCCGGGCGACGGCTCGGTCATCGCGAACGCCGACCGGACCTCACCGCGCGCCAGCGGCTGCAGGTAGGTGGCGCGCTGCTTGTCGGTGGCCACCGCGTCGAGCAGGTGGATGTTGCCCTCGTCGGGTGCGGCGATGCCGGTGGCCATCGGCCCGAACAGCGCATAGCCGGCCTCTTCGAACATCGCGGCGCGGTCGGTCATGCCGAGGCCGAGGCCACCACAGTCGACCGGTGCCTGCGGGGCGAACACCCCGGCCGCGCGGGCCCTGTCCCGCAGCTCCGCCCGCAGCCGGTCCCCGCCGGCGGCCTCGACGTCGCCGTCGTGCGCGTCTTCCACCGGGAGCACGTGGGTGCGGATGAACGTCCGAGTGCGGGTTACCAGATCGTCGGTCATCGGGGACTCCTCTCATGGATACTCCCCCGCGATGGTAGGTCGACCGATCGGCCGAACACCTATTCTCGCTGTTCAACGACCTCCGATCCGTTCAGCTAACCTGAACGGATGGTGGACACGGACGTCGGGCAGCGGATCCGGGCGCTGCGCGGCGAGCGGGGCTGGTCGATGCGGACGCTCGCCGGCCGGCTCGGGGTGAGCCCGGGGACCGTCTGCGCCATCGAGAACGGGACGACGGGGGTCTCGGTGGCCCGGCTCGCCGAGCTCGCCGAGGTCTTCGGGATGACCCCGGCGGATCTGCTGCAGCCCAACCGGGTCACGCACCCCGCCGCACCGATGAACAGCACCCCCGGCACGCATTGGCGCGCGTTCACCCCGCTGGACATCGACGCCGTCACCGCGGCGGCGATCGCGGCGTTCGTCGATACCGGCTACCACGGGTCCACCATGCGCGCGATCGCCCACCGCGCAGGCATCAGCCTGGCCGGCGTCTACCACTACTACCCGAGCAAGCAACTCATGCTGGTCACGGTGCTCGACCTGACGATGGACGACCTGGAGTGGCGCTGCCAGGCGGCGGTCGCCGCCGGCCACACCCCGTTGGCACGGCTGCGGTCGCTGGTCGAGGCGCTGTCTCTGTTCCATACGTTGCGGGCCGACCTGGCCTTCATCGGGTCCTCGGAGATGCGCAGCCTGGAGGAACCCGACCGGTCCCGGATCGCGGCCCGCCGCAGCGGGATCCAGCACATGGTCGACCGCGAGATCCTGGCGGCGGTCGACACGGGTGCGGCCCGCTGCCCCAAGCCGCTGGAGACCGGGCGGGCGATCGCAACGATGTGCACGTCGCTGCCGCAGTGGTTCGACACGGCGGGCCCGACGTCGGCGGTCGACATCGCCGCGGAGTACGCGGCGCTGGCGCTGCGGATGATCGGCGCCGACGGCTGACCGGAACCCGGCGCCGCTACCAGCCGCCCACCCATCCGTCGAACACGCCCTGCGGTTCGGCGGCGGGATCGTCGGACCGGCCGACCAGGAAGTCGAAATCGCAGCCCTTATCGGCCTGCATGACATGGCCGACGTACAGCGCGGCGTATCCGCGGCGCGGGGGTTCCGGTGCGGCGGAACGGTTTCGGCGGCGCTCCTGCCATTCCTGCTCGGACAGCCGCACGTCGAGCCTGCCGGCCGGCGCGTCCAGGATGACGATGTCGCCGTCGGCGATCAGGCCGAGCGGGCCACCCGCCGCCGATTCCGGGCTGACGTGCAGGACGCAGGTGCCGTACGCGGTCCCGCTCATCCGCGCGTCCGAGATGCGCACCATGTCGGTGACACCCTGGCGCAGCAGCTTGCTGGGGATGGGCAGCTGCCCCCACTCCGGCATGCCCGGCGCGCCGCGGGGCCCGGCCGAGCGCAGCACCAGCACCGAGTCGGCGGTGACCTCCAGATCGGGATCGTCGAAGCGGGCCATCATGTCGGCCATGTCCTCGAACACCACCGCCGGACCCTCGTGCACGAGCAGCTCCGGGGTGGCCGCGCTGGTCTTGATCACCGCACCGTCGGGAGCGAGGTTGCCGCGCACCACCGCGAGGCCGTTGGCGGGCTGGAACGGTGCGTCCAGCGACGCCAGCACCACACCGTCGGTGGCAGCCGCCGCGGGCAGGCCGTCGTGCACGGTCTTACCGGTGACGGTCAGCGCGTCGGTGTGCAACAGCGGTTGCAGGATCTTCATCACCGCGGGGATGCCGCCGGCGTGGAAGACCTGCTCGACGAGGTGGCTGCCTGCCGGCCGGACGTTGACCACCAGCGGTGTGCGCGAAGCCAATTCGGCGAACCGGTCCAGCGTCAGGTCCACCCCGGCGCGGCCCGCGATGGCCAGCAGGTGCAGGATCGCGTTCGTCGACCCGCCGACCGCCAGCATCAGCGTGATGGCGTTGTCGAAGGCTTCGGCGGTCAGGATCTGCGACGGCCGCAGACCTTCCAGTGCCATGTCCACCGCACGTGCCCCGCACGCCTCGGCCACCTGCATCCGCCGCGAGTCCATCGCGGGCACCGCGGCGCCGCCCGGCAGCGTCATGCCGAGGCCCTCGACGATGGTGGCCATGGTCGACGCGGTGCCCATCTCGGGGCAGTGCCCCTGCGATGGTCCGGCGGCGGCCTCCAACCGGTCGTAGTCGTCCATGCTCATGGTGCCGTCACGGAACTGGTCGACGTAGTGCCACAGGTCGGTGCCGACCCCGATCTGGCGGCCGTCGAACACCGCGGGGGTGGCCGGCCCGCCGGTCACCATGATGGCGGGCACGTCGGCGCTGGCGGCGCCCATCAGTTGCGCGGGAACTGTTTTGTCGCAGCCGCCGAGCAGCACCACCGCGTCGAACGGGTAGGCCCGGATCGATTCCTCGACATCCATCGCCATCAGATTGCGGAACAGCATCGTGGTCGGCTTCATCAGCTGCTCGCCCAGCGAGATCGTCGGGAACTCCAGCGGGAAACCGCCGGCGGCCAGGACCCCGCGCCGCACCGCGTCGGCCAGGCCGCGAAAGTGCATGTTGCAGTTGACGACTTCGGACCAGGAGTTGCAGATCCCGACGATCGGACGGCCCTCGACGGCCATCCGCGAGAACCCCGACGCCCGCATCGCGGCCCGGTGCGCGAACCCGGGCACGTCGCGGTTGGCGAACCAGCGCCTGCTCTTGAGGGTGGGCCGACTCGTCATCGGTGCTGTTCTCCTGACTGCCGGGGTGACGCTCAGTACCGGCTGCGTGCAGCGTAGGACGTGATCTTGCGCAGCGCGGGCTGTCGGGCCGCGTGGTAGCCGACCCAGCGGCCGGCCTTCGTGCCCATCAGCTGACCGACCACGCGCTGTTGCCACGGGCCGCGGCCCGCGCCCGGTGCGCGCCGGGGTGCCGCCACGGTGACGCCGGCGGCGTCGTCGAGCGCGACGCGGGCGGCGTTGTGCCCGTTGGCGCCCATCACGCCGCCGCCCGGGTGGGTGCCCGAACCGCACAGGTAGTAGCCCTCGACCGGGGTGCGGTAGTGCGCGATCTCGGGGATCGGCCGGGCGCCGAAGAGCTGGTCGAGCAGCATGCTGCCGTGGAAGATGTTGCCGTCGGTGATCAGGTACTCGTTGTCCAGGTCGTCGGGGGTGATGACGACCCGGTCGAGGATGTGCTCGCGCAGGTTGGGTGCGTAGCGGAACAGGTCCTCGAGCACCAGGTCGGCCCAGCGCTGCTTCTCCGCCGCCCAGGTGGTGCCGGTCAGCTCCGAGGGCAACTGCTGCACGCCGAGGGTCATGGTGTGCAGTCCCGGCGGGGCCAGCGTGGGGTCGGTGACCGACTGGATCACCGCTTCGATGACGAACGTGTCGGGAAAAGTGCCGCGCCGCTGGGCTTCCCAGGCCTGTTCGAACGCCTCCCGGCTGGGGCCGAGCAGTTGGTGGCCGTGGTGCTGCGGGCCCTCCGAGGCGTCGGGGAACGGAAGGTACTGCGGCAGTTCGTCGATCAGCAGGTGGATGCGGGCCATCGAACCGCGGGTGTCGATGTTGGTGACATCGCGCACCAGGCCGTCGCTGAGCACCCCGGGTTCGAGCAGGCCCAGCAGCGAGCGTTTCGGGTCGGCGTTGGACAGCACCTGCGCGGCGGTGATGACGGTCCCGTCGGCCAGCCGGACGCCCGCGGCCCTGCCCCCACGCACCACCACCTTGTCCACCGGCGTGCCGGTGCGAATGGTGGCGCCGTGGTGGCGGGCACCGGCGGCCAGCGCCGCGGTGATCGCCCCCATCCCGCCCCGGGCCATCCCGAATTGGCCGAAGTTGCCGTTGAATTCGCCCCACGAGTGATGCCCGTAGGTGTAGGCGGTGCCCGGGCTGGACGGCCCGCCGTAGATGGAGACCATCCCGAAGAACGTGAGCATCGACTTGAGCCGCTCGTCCTCGAAGTAGCGGTCCAGCAGGTCACGCACCGACAGCAGCGTGAACTCGTCGAACAGGGTCTGCTCGCCGGCGGCCTCGAACGTCGCGAACACCTCGGAGCGCTCCGGCGGCGGCTGGAGCAGCCACGGCGTCACCAGCCCGGCGAACTTCTGCAGCCGCACCCCGAAATCCAGGAACGCCTGCGCGTCGCGCTTGTTCAGCTTCTCCAGTTCGCGCAGCGTCCGGTCGGTCTCCTTCCACATCGTGAAGTGCGAACCGTCGCGGAACAGGCTGAACGACAACGCATCCCCTTGGTACAGCTCCAGCCCGAAGCGCTCCAGCTCCAGCTCGGCGATGATCTCGGGCCGCAGCAACCCGGCGATGAACGCGCACGACGACCACTTGGTGCCCGGGATCAGCTCCTCGGTGACGCAGGCGCCGCCCACCACGTCGCGCGCCTCGAGCACCAGCACCTTCTTACCCGCCTTGGCCAGGTAGTTGGCGGCCACCAGGCCGTTGTGGCCGGCCCCGATCACGATCGCGTCGTAGTCCTGTGTTTCAGCCATGTCCTAGTTCTCTTCTCGGGCGGGGCGGGTGAAGACGGTGGTCACCGTTGACGTGTCGACGAGTTCGGCGAAGCGGGCCACGACGGGCACCAGTTCCGGTGCACCGTCGCGGACCTGTTCCCATTCCGGCCACGACGACACCGTCATCAGCTCGACGATCTCGACGCGCGAAGGATCGTCGAACTTGTCGGCGACGTACACCTCGAACTGCTGCACCTGGGGGAAGGACAGGCAGACCGGGCGGTCCATCTCCCGGGAGAACCGTTCGAACTCCGCCGCGGTGACCCCCGGCGCCAGGGTGAACCTGTTGATCGCGGTGACTGCCACGCTAGGACGCCTCGGTGTTGACCATGACGTGCTTGATCTCGGTGTACTCCTCGAGCGCGTAGATCGACATGTCCTTGCCGTTGCCGGACTGCTTGAACCCGCCGTGCGGCATCTCCGGGGTGACCGGCAAATGGTCGTTGACCCAGACGGTGCCGAACTGCAGGTCGGCCGACACCGACAGCGCCCGCGCCACGTCACGGGTGAACACCGAGGCCGCGAGCCCGTACTCGGTGTCGTTGGCCCAGCCGACGACGTCATCGGCATCAGTAAACCGGGTGATCGAGGTGACCGGGCCGAAAACCTCGGTGCTGACGATCTCGTCGCCCTGACGGGCGCCGACGACCAGGGTGGGTGCGGTGTAGAAACCGACCCCGGGGTTGTCGCCCTGCAGGAGCTCGACGTGCCCGGTGGCCTGGGCCCGTTCGACGAAACCTTCCACCCGGCGGCGGTGCGCGTCGGTGATCACCGGACCCATCGTGGTGTCCTCGCTCTGCAGGTCCCCCAGCGAGAGACCCTTGACCGCCTTGTCGAGGTTGTCGACGAGCTCGTCGTGCACGTCGGTGTGCACGTACAGCCGCGACGCGGCCATGCAGTCCTGACCGGAGTTGCAGAACGCACCCTCGAGGATCTTGTCCACCGCCAGCGAGATGTTGGCATCGGGATAGATCAGCACCGGTGCCTTGCCGCCGAGTTCGAGGTGCAGCCGCTTGAGGTTGGAGTCCGCCGAGGCGTGCAGCAGTGCCCGCCCGGTCCGCAGCGACCCGGTCAGCGACGACATCCGCACCCGCGGGTGGGCCACCAGCCGGGCGCCGACGTTCTCGCCATCGCCGGTCACCACGTTGAGCACGCCGGCCGGGAACAGGTCGGCGGCCAGCTCGGCCAGCCGCAACACCGAGAACGGGGTGTGTTCGGAGGGTTTGAGCACCAGCGTGTTGCCGGTCAGCACGGCGGGCGCGATCTTCCAGGTGGCCATCAGCAGCGGGTAGTTCCACGGCGCCACCGAGCCGACCACGCCGAGCGGGTCGCGGCGGATGATGCTCATCTTGCCCGGGACGTACTCACCGGCGGCCCTGCCCTCCAGCGAGCGCGCCACCCCGGCGAAGAAGCGCAGGTGATCGGCGATCATGCCCATCTCCTCGCGGGCCAGCCCGATCGGCTTGCCGACGTTGCGGGACTCGATCTGCGCGAGGTTCTCCAGGTCGTCCTCGACCCGGTCGGCCAGCTTCAGCACGGCCCGGCTGCGTTCGCCCACCGGGGTTTTCGCCCATCCGGCGAAGGCGTCCTCGGCGGCGGCGACGGCCCGGTCGACGTCGGCGGCGCCGGCGCTGGCGGCCTCGGCGAACGGCTCACCGGTGGCCGGGGCGAGGACCGGGTCGACGGCGCCGGAGGCCGCGTCGGCCCACTGGCCGTTGATGAACATCTTCGAATGGAAAGTCATGTCGTTCCTCGATTCGCGGGATTGATCTGCGGGTGGGGGTTCAGCTGGCTTCCGGTGCCGGCTCGTCGAGTTCGCGTTCGTTGAGAGCCCGGCCGACGGCCTCGTAACGCTGCGGTGAGGTGTATTTCAGGTAGACGCCGTAGAGCATGCCGACGGCCAGCGCGATGAACACCAGCGACACCATCAGCATCGCGGTGCCGCCCTGCACGCCGAGCAGGATGTCGAGGCTGCCCAGCGTCACGATGAAGAAGGCACCGAGTCCGGCGATGGCCAGCAGCGGGGCGATGAAGGTGTTCCAGGGCCGCTTGTCGACGCTGGAGCGGCGGAAGAACACGAAGATGGCGATGGCCGCGACCAGCTGGCTCATGATGACGCCGATGGCGCCGATGCCGGTGGCCCAGGTCCACAGGGTGGCGAACGGGTCGGTGAAGAACACCGCGAACGCGAGCACGACGACGAGGACCATCGCGGTCTGCACCAGGGCGGCCACCCACGGGGTCTTCCGCTTGGCGTGGGTCCAGCCCAGCGGCTTCCACACCAGGCCCTGGCGGCCCAGCGAGAACAGGTAGCGCGAGACGTTGTTGTGGAAGGTCACGATGGCGGCGAAGATCGCGGTGCAGATCAGGATCTGGAACAGCAGCGAGATGTTGTGCCCGATGATCTCGTCGCTGGCGGCGAAGATGAAGTCGCCGCCGGTGTCGGTGGCCATCGCGATGACCCGGTCCAGCCCGAGGGCGTTGACCACCAGCCAGCCGGCGATCGCGTAGAAGATGCCCATGAACGCGACCGAGATGTAGGTGGCGCGCGGCACGGTGCGCTGTGGGTCCTTGGCTTCCTCACCGTAGATCGCCGAGCCCTCGAACCCGATGAACGAGGCGTGGGCGAACATCAGGGCCACCCCGAACGCTCCGCCGAACACCACCGCGGGGCTGAACGGTTCCAGCGAGAAGTCGCTCACCGGAACGTTTTTCCCGGTCAGACTGAAGATGCACAGCACCGTGATCACGGTGACCTCCAGCGACAGGAACACCCCGAGGACGCGGGCGCCGGAGTGCACGCCCTGCACACCCAGCCCGAGGCAGGCCACCATCGCCACGATGGACACCAGCCACCAGGGCAGGTGGGTGCCGAAGGTGTCATTCACGAGTTCGCCCGCGTAGTAACCGAATCCGCCGTAGAGGCCGGCCTGGATCGCGTTATAGGCGAAGATCGCCAGCGTGGCCGCACCCAGCCCGGGTATGCGGCCCAGGCCGAGCGTGGAGTAGGCGTAGAACGCGCCGGCGTTGGTGACGTGGCGGCTCATCGCCACGTAGCCGACGGCGAAGATCATCAGCACGACGGCGGCCACCACGAAGGCGCCGGGCATCCCGATGCCGTTGCCCGCCGAGATCATGATCGGGAACAGCCCCACGACGACGGTCAGCGGGGAGGCCGCGGCGATGATGTAGAACACGATGCTCGGCACGCCGAGGGTGTTCTCCTTGAGTCCATTGTTCTTGCGGCCCGAAGTTCGGCGGCCGCCGCGGCCGGGCGATGGGGACGCAGCGCCTCCGGCGACTCCGGTGGGGGGTGGGAGCGTGGGGTTGGTCATCGAATTCTTCCGTGGGGCAGGATCATTGGTGGGAAGCCGCTGCGTTGCGGGCGGTCGGGGTGGCCAACAGGTCGAGGGCCACGTCGGTGAGCAGATCCTCCTGCCCACCGACCATGCCGCGGGCACCCGCTTCGAGGAGCAGGGTGCGCGGCGGTACGCCGTACTCGGTGCCGATGCGCTCGGCGTGCAACAAAAAGCTGGAATACACCCCGGCGTAGCCGAGGGTCAGGGTCTCCCTGTCGATGCGGACGGGGCGGCGCTGCAACGGGCGCACGATGTCGTCGGCGGCGTCCATCAGCGCGAACACGTCGCAGTGGTGGTCCCATCCGGTGAGGTCGGCCAGCGCGACGAACACCTCCAGCGGGCAGTTGCCCGCGCCGGCGCCGAGGCCGGTCAGCGACGCGTCGACGCGGTGCGCCCCCTCCTCGACGGCGGCGACGGAGTTGGCCACGCCGAGCCCGAGGTTGTGGTGGGCGTGGATGCCGACGGTGGTGGCCGGGTCGAGCACGTCGCGGTAGGCCCGGACCCGGTCGCGGACGTCGGTCATCGTCAGCCGGCCGCCGGAGTCGGTGACGTAGACGCATCCGGCGCCGGCGTCCGCCATGATCTTGGCCTGTCGCGCCAGGGTGGCCGGGTCGGTCATGTGCGACATCATCAGGAACCCGGCGACGTCCATGCCGCGGTCGTGCGCCGCGGCGATGTGCTGGCAGGCGATGTCGGCCTCGGTGCAGTGGGTGGCCACCCGCACCGAGGTCACGCCGAGGTCGGCGGCCGCCGCCAGGTCGGCGAGGGTGCCGATGCCCGGGATGAGCAGGGTGGTCAGCCGGGCGCCGGTGACGACGTCGGCGACCGCGCTGATCCAGTCGGCGTCGGCGTGGCTGCCCGCACCGTAGGTGAGGCTGCCGCCGGCCAGCCCGTCGCCGTGGGCGACCTCGATCGCGGCGACGCCGCACGCGTCCAGTGCCGCGGCGATGCGGCGCGCGTCGGGCAGCGCGATCTGGTGTCCCAGCGCGTGCATCCCGTCACGCAGGGTGACGTCCTGCACGTAGATGTCGTAGATGTCGGTCATCACTGCGAAACCTTCTGGTGTTCAACGGGTTCGGTGGCGATCAGCTCGCCGACCCGGACCGCGGCGGCGGTCATGATGTCGAGGTTGCCCGCGTACGGCGGCAGGTAGTCGGCGGCGCCCTCGACCTCGAGGAACACCGTCACCTGCCGCATCGGGATCTCCTCGGTAGCCGCCCCGGCCAGCCGGCGTCGGACATCGCCGGCCGGCACGTCGACGATCTGCACGTCCTGCTTGAGCCGGTAGCCGGCAACGTAGCGGGCCACCGTGGCGACCATGGCGGCCACGGCCGCCGACACCGCGTCGTCGTCGGCACCGGAGATCAGCGCGGTGACGGTGTCGCGCATGATCACCGGCGGCTCGGCGGGGTTGAGCACGATGATCGCCTTGGCGTTGGCCGCCCCGCCCACCGACCGGATGGCGCGGGCGGTGGTGACGGTGAATTCGTCGATGTTGGCCCGGGTGCCCGGGCCCGCCGACCGCGACGAGATGGACGCGACGATCTCGGCGTAGTGCACGACGGCCACGCTCGACAGCGCCGCCACCACCGGGATGGTGGCCTGGCCGCCGCAGGTCACCATGTTGACGTTCATCGCGTCGCGGTGCCGGTCGAGGTTGACCGCCGGCACCACGAACGGGCCGACCGCCGCGGGGGTGAGGTCGACGACGCGGCGGCCGGTGTCCTGCAGCAGCGCCCAGTTGTCCAGGTGCGCGCCGGCGCTGGTGGCGTCGAAAACGACGTCCACATCGCCGAACAGGTCGGAGCGGACCAGATCCTGCACACCGCCCGCGGTGGTCCACAGGCCCAGGAAGCGCGCCCGGGACAGCCCGTCGCTGGCGGGGTCGATACCCACCATGGCGATCGGTTCGAGCACCGTCGACCGGCGTTGCAGCTTCATCATCAGGTCGGTGCCGATGTTGCCCGATCCGATGATGGCGGCCTTGGCGATCACGAATTCTTCTTCCGGTCGATTCGGTGGGGTCAGCGCGCGAGGACGGTGGCGTGCGGTTTCGGTGACACCGTGATGTCCGGGGTGCTGGTGGCGGCCAGCTCGTTGAGGATCGCCGCGTGCCGCACCTTGTGGCGGACCAATTTCTCGTGGTACTCGGGCTCGATCCAGCTGTTGTACATCACGCCCTCGGACTCGCCGGGCTCGATCTTGAAGTACACCGGGCTGGTCACCGCGGCGATCTGGCCGGCCTCCCACAACCGGTTCATGCCGCCGAACGATTCGAACGTCTCGGCCCACACGTCCAGCGGGATGTCGACGTTGCCGCGGATCGCGGCCAGCATCGGCCGGCTCAGGTCACCGACCGGGTTGACGCTGTCGGCGCCGAGGTCCTGCACGATCTTGATGGCCGCCGGATTGGCGTGGCCGGCGTAGACCGAGACCTTGAACTTGGCGTCGGTGGGGATGTGGCCGGCGTCGCGGGCCTTGTTGAGGATCTCGAGCACGCCCTCGTCCCAGACCAGCACCCCGCGCAGGCCGGTGGAGAAGATGCGCAGGTAGTCGTCGAGCAGGTAGCGGATGTTGTCGATGCCGCGGACCCGCCGGCCGCCGGCCTGACCTTCGCTGCTCAGCGCCTGCCGGCCCAGGTCCCAGCCGGTGCGGGGACCGGGCACCGCGATCACCTCGATGCCGTGCTCGTCGGCCAGCACGGCGAAGTCGCTCAGCTCGGCCTTGGTCAGCAGCGTCGTCCCGCCGCCGAAGGCGACGATGCGGTTGATGAACACGCCCTGCTTGGTGGACTCGTCGAGCATCGCCTCCAGCGTGGAAACCCGCTCCACACCGGAGATTTCGAGTCGGTAGTGGCCGCCGTCGGGGAACCGTTTGGTCGAGGGCGTCAGGGCGTAGTCATCGGCCGTCGGCAGGTGTTGGGCGGCGAGGATCCCCGCGCCGTCGATCCTCGACGATCCGTTGCCAGACGGGGTGGGCGACATTGAGTGCTCCTTCGATCAGCCCGGCGAGCGTATTTCGCTCACTGAAAGGCTCTTGCGTTCACTGAAACGCTACTGACGACGCAACCGCGATGTCAATGGATGTCCGCGATTTTGTTTCATTCAGTGCTGGTAGCCTTCACTGAGTGAAATCCAGCGAGGCGAGATCCGGCGATACCGGCGACGCCGCCAACACGCTGTCCGGTGTGGACCGCACCATCCGGGTCCTCAAGGCCGTGGAGGCCGCGGGTGCCACCAACCTTGCCGACATCGCGCGGCGGTCCGGCCTGAACGAGGCCACCGCGCTGCGCTACCTGAACAGCCTGACCAATCTCGGCTTCGTCGAGCGCTTCGATTCGACGCAGTACCGGCTGGGCTGGGAGGTGTTCCGCCTCGGCCAGAGCGCGATCTCCGGGCGGGTGCCGCGCGAGGCCGTCCGCCCGACCATGGAGGGCTTGTTGCTGGAGTTCAACGAGACCGTGAACTTCGCCATGATCAAGGGCGATTCCGTGGTGATCATCGACGTGCTGGAGAGCCGGCGCGGGGTCAAGAAGGCCAACGTGGTGGGCCAGCACGACCCGTGGCACGCGTCCGCCCTGGGCAAGTGCCTGCTCGCGTCGATGTCGGACGCCGAGTGGCGCAACATCGTCGGCACCGCGCCGCTGCCGGCCTTCACCTCGCGGACCATCACGGCGGTGGACGAGTTGGCCGACGAGATCGCGCGGACCCGCGACCGCGGCTACGCGATCGACGACGAGGAAGCCGACGAGGAGCTGTGCTGCGTGGCCGCGGCCGTCCCGGCCGGACCGGGCCAGACGCCCGAGTACGCACTGAGCGTCAGCTTCGTCACCCATCGGCTGGCCCCGGACATCCTCGCCCACGCCGGCCAGCGGGTGAAAGAGGCGGCGGCCCAGATCGGCGCCAAACTCCGCTAGCCCCAACGGGTTCCGGCCTCCCGATCCCGGGGGAACGGGCCGCGGACGCGCACAGCCACCTGCGCACCCGCCGCCACCGCCGCACCGCCGCCGCCGCACCGCCGTCGGTGTCGGCACCGACGAGTTCGTCGCGATCGATTGACCGCAGAGTCCAGGCGCCCTAATCTTTCAGTTACCGAAGTCTGATTTCAGTGATTGAAAGAAATTATCCGCGGTCGATCCTCGCCCCGACGAGGGCGACCGCACCGATTGCCGACTTTCCCCTTGCTGCGGGACCGCCGCACACTTAGGCTCCACAAATCAACTGTTCAACAATAGAGCACACGACGGGGCTGTGGTACGCGCCGACGTAGGCGCGTCACAACAGCCCGATCGGGAGGACTTGGCATGAACAACCCTGCGGCGGAGCCGGATTCGTCGAACAAGCTGAAGAAGAACGTGCTCGGGGTGCCCAGTATCTTCTTCTACGTCATCGCGGCGGCGTCGCCGTTCACCGTGGTCGTCGGCCTGTTCCCGATCATCATCGGACTCGGCAACGGCATCGGCGCGGCGGGCGCGTTCGTGCTGGCGGCGGTCACGCTGCTGGTCTTCGCCGTCGGTTACGTGTCGATGAGCCGGCACATCACCAACGCCGGGGCGTTCTATGCCTACGTCACCGCGGGCCTCGGCAAGGAACTCGGTCTCGGGTCGGCCTTCTTGACCATGTTCTCGTACGTGGCGATCCAGGCGGCGCTGTTCGGCGGCTTCGGGTTCTACCTCAACTCGCTGCTGAGCTCGTCGCTCGGCATCGATCCGCCCTGGTGGCTGCTGGCCCTGATCGGGCTGGCGCTGTGCACCGTGCTCGCTGTGCAGGGCGTGCACTCCGGGGCGCGCTGGCTCGGGTTCTTCATGACCCTCGAGATGGTGATGATCCTCGTGCTCGTCGTGTTCAGCCTGTTCCGCGGTGACACCCCGGTGTCGGCGTACTCGCTGGAGCCGTTCGCCCCGCACGCGGTGTTCTCCGGCGCATTCGGGATCGCGATCATGTTCGCCATCTGCTCGTTCATCGGTTTCGAGGGCTCCGCGATCTACAGCGAGGAGGCCAAAGACCCCCATCGCACCATCCCGCGGGCGACGTTCCTATCGGTCGGGTTCATGGGTGTGGTGTACGCGCTGACCGCCTGGGTGCTGGTCAACGCGGTCGGTGTCGGCACCGCCAAGGACACCGCGATCGCCGAGGGCGGAGACTTCCTCTTCTATCTCAGCGGCCGGTTCATCGGTGGCGGCGTGGCCACCATGTTCCAGGTCCTCATCTGCACGGCGATGTTCGCGGCGATCCTGACCTTCCACAACAACGTGGCCCGGTATCTGTACTCCCTGGGCCGTCAGAACCTGCTGTGGTCGAGGCTGGGCCGGACCATGACGACGCGCCAGACTCCCTATGTCGCGTCGCTGGTGCAGTCCGGGGGGATCACCGTGCTGATCGTGGTGGCCGCCGTGCTGCACCTCGACCCGATCGTCACGATCTTCGCGGGGATCGGGGGCATCGGCACGATCGGGGTGATCCTGTCGCAGGCGATCGCCTCGGTGGCGATCTTCGCGTTCTTCCGGCGCACCGGAGCCGACCGGCGGCCGTGGAACGCCGTGGTGGCCCCGCTGCTCGCCGCGGTCGCGCTGCTGTCCATCGTGGTCGCCGCGCTGTACAACCTCGACGTGCTGCTCGGCGTCGGCGGCGGGACGGGCCTGCTGTGGGTGTCGACGCTGTTGGTGCCGCTGGTCTTCGGCGCCGGTTACGGTTGGTATCTGCGGTCCTCGCAGCCCCAGCGCTACGCCGAGCTCGACCGGGTCCTGACCGCAGACAACGCCTAGCCGGGGAGCCGACGTTGAGTGAGGCGGGCACGCAGGTCCTGGTGCGTTTCGATGTGCCGGTGCCGATGCGCGACGGTGTCGCGCTGGCCGCAGATGTCTACACCCCGACGGGCACGGGGCCGTGGCCGGTGCTGATGATGCGCACCCCGTACGGCAAGAACACCTACTTCGAGAACGCCTGGTCCGGGGTGGATCCGGTGACCGCGGCGCGGTCGGGTTTCATCGTGGTCATCCAGGACACCCGCGGCAGGTTCGGGTCCGGCGGGGACTGGGTCCCGTTGACCGACGACGCCCTCGACGGATTCGACTCGGTCGACTGGGCGGCCCGACTCCCCGGCGCCAACGGGAGCGTGGGCATGTTCGGTGGCAGCTACTCCGGGCACACCCAGTGGCAGGCCGCGCTGGCCGGCGCCCCCGCGCTGGCGGCCATCGCCCCGCTGATGACGTGGGCGGACCCGCTCGACGGCCTCTACGCCCGCGGCGGCGCGCCGGAATCCGGGCTGGCGTTGCCGTGGACGCTGCTGACCGGGGCCGACGACGTCGCCCGCCGCCACCCCGACGACGCCATGAGCCTGGTCGAAGCCATCATCGACGAGGTGGACCGGTTGGGCACCAACGGTTTCCGGCTGCCGACCGCCGAACAGCTGGAGTTGGTGCGCCGGCACGGTGTCCGGGAACTCGGCACGCTGCGGGTGGCCACCGAGGGCCCCGCGGCTGTCGAGCCCGCCGACCTGACCGGGCGGCAGTCCGGTTGTGGCCTGCCGACGTTCCACACCGGCGGGTGGTTCGATCTGTTCCTGCAGGGCACGCTGGACAACTATCAGGCGATGGTCGCCGCCGGGCTGGAGGCGCGGCTAGTCGTCGGGCCCTGGTCGCACATGAACTTCGGCGACGCCGTCGGCGATGTCGCCTTCGGGCTGCGGGCCAGCCGGGACAGCCACGCCGTGCACCCGGCCGGGCCCTGGGTCGAGGCCCAACTGGCTTGGCTGCGTGGGCATCTCAGCCCCGGTGCGATCGCGCCGGCCGACGACCCGCCGGTGCGGATCTTCGTGATGGGCCGCAACGAGTGGCGCAGCGAGCCGCAGTGGCCGCCGGCCGACACCCGGGAGACCACCTGGTTCCTGCACGAAGGCGGCGCGCTGACGCCCCGGTCCCCCGCGGCCGGCGCGGCGCCGGTGCAGTACGCCTACCACCTGGGTGATCCGGTGCCCACCGTGGGCGGCAACACCTACATCAGCTCGGCGGTCCCTGCCGGTCCGATGGACCAGCAGGCCGTCGAATCCCGCCCGGATGTCCTGTCTTTCACCTCCGAGGTGCTCGACGCCGACCTCGAGGTGACCGGCCGGATCACGGCCCGGCTGCACGCCGGGAGCTCGGCGCCCTGTACCGACTGGGTGGTGCGGCTCTGCGACGTGCACCCGGATGGGCGCTCGATCGGCATCTGCGACGGCATCCTGCGCGCCGGGCCGGACACCGGACCGCACCACGTCGACCTGTGGTCGACGAGCATGGTGTTCCTGGCCGGACACCGCATCCGCGTCGACGTGACGAACAGTTCGGTGCCGCGCTGGGCGCCCCCGGCGCCCGAGGCGGCGGGCTATCGGACCGAGCGGGCGCAGGTCTGCGTCGACAGCACGCATCCGTCGTGGATCACGCTGCCGGTCCGCGGCCCGGCGAGCGCCGCGCACGCCGGCTAGCCCCGCTCACCGACGGCAACCACGTCCGTATACTCGGGTGGCACATCGCATCGCAGTTCCCTGCCACCGCGAGCATTTCGACGATAGAGGTTGCCTGCGCCATGAAGGCCAAGAACTCGTCCAGCCGTTCGGAGCCGACACGAGTTGCCCTGATGGCCGCCGCCCTGCAGGTGATCACGGAGACCGGGGTCAAGAGCGTCACGCACCGGAAGGTCTGCGCCGCGGCCAATCTGTCGCTGGGTACCGTCAACTACCACTACTCCGATCTCAATGAGCTTCTGCTGGACGCGTTCTCGTGGCATGTCGACGTGGTCTCGGCCAAGTACGAGGACAGCTTCCCCGCGGTGCACGACGACGACGACCTCGCCGATGCGGTGCTGCAGTTGATCCACGCGCTGTCCGAGGACGCCAAGAGCGCGATCTTGATGTGGGAACTGTACGCCGAGGCCGGCCGGGACAAGACGTATCGCCGGTTGGTCCGCAAGTGGTCCAAGCGGGCCAAGTCCGGGGTCGAGGAGTTCTGCGCGCCGGCCACCGCCACTGCACTGGAGGCGTTCTGGGACGGCACCGTGATGCAGCGGGTCCTCGGGGACAGCCGGCTCCCCGATGCCGACCTGCGCGAGATCGTGTTGGCGATCATCCGCCTCGATGCCGATCGCTCCTACCCGGCGCAGGTGAGTGCACCGGCGCGCCGCGAGATACGTACCCCGGCGGCCAGGCGCACGGCTGCCGCCGCGACCCGGTGAGCCGCGGCGGCAGCGTGCCGATTGCTCAGTGTGACCGGGATCGGTTCTGCCTGAGCCGATTCGCCACCTCGATGGCGTCATCTTCGGGGGCGTCCGAGCTGCCGTAGGGTCGGGCCAGCAGCATGTAACCGCCGCCGAGCACCAGCACCACGGCCAACCCGATCAGCACGATCCACCGGTCCACGAACGGCAGGCTGGGATCGCCCGGCACCGCCAGCAGCACCATGGCCGCCACACCGTAGCCCAGGGCCAGCACGTTGATCACCAGGCCCGCGCGGCCCAGCGTCCACGGACCGCCCGGGCGCCAGCCCTTCAGCCGCTGCCGCAGCGCCGCGACCACCACCATCTGGAAGCACAGGTAGATCCCCAGCACCGCGAACGCCGTCACCGCCACCACGGTGTTCGGCTTGAAGTACAGCCACACCGTGATGAGCATCGGGGCGATGCAGGCCACGATCATCGCGTTGCGGGGCACCGCGCCGCTGCCGCCGACCTCCTCGTGCAGCTTGGACAGCCAGCGGCTGGCGGGCAGCATGCGGTCGCGGGCGAAGCTGTACAGCAGCCGGCTCAGTGCAGCCTGCTGGGACAGTGCCGCCGACAGGAAGATCGTCGCCGCCACGACCAGCAGCAGCGTCATACCGAAATCGCCGGTGCTGCCGCGCACGATCTCGGGGATCGGGTCCGCGACGTTGCCGTCGACGATGTCCTGCAGGTTGGGTGCGGCCAGGATGAATCCGGCGTAGGCGATGAACGCCGCGACCAGGCCGACGACGATGGTCAGGATCATCGCCAGCGGCACCCGCTTCTCGGGGTCGCGCACCTCCTCGGCGACATCGCCGCACGCCTCGAAGCCGTAGAACTGCCACAGCCCGACCAGCGCGGCGAGCAGGAACGCCCACGTGTAGGAGCTGTCCGCGGCGATCCCCATCGTGTCGAACAGCACGCCGAAGGAGTTGCGGCGCTCGAACAACAACAGGTAGGCACCGAGCGCGACGACGCCGACCAGCTCGCAGTAGAACCCGATCCGGGCCACCAGCGCCAGCGTCTTGGTCCCGGTGCTGTTGAGCACGAAGGACACCGCCAACAGCGCCAGCCCGATGGCCAGCCCGGTACCCGGTGTCAGCCCGATGTGGAAGAGGTTGGCCAGGAACGGGATCGAGAACTGCACCAGCGCGGTGGTGGTCACCACCAGCGCGGCGATGTAGATCCAGGCCGCCATCCACGCGTAGCGCTTACCCCACAGCCGCCGGGCCCACGGGTAGATGCCACCGGTGATGGGGTACTGCGAGACCACCTCGCCGAACACCAGCGCCACCAACAGCTGACCGGCCGCGACGATCGGGAACCACCAGATCGACGGCGGGCCGGCGGTGGCCAGCCCGAGCGCGAAGATCGACAACACCCCCGCGCCGGGGGACAGATAGGTGAAACCGAGCGAGAAGTTCGAGATCAGCCCGATCGACCTCTTGAACGTCTCGGGTTGCGCGGTCTCACCACGTGTTTCCGATGGGGGCTTGGCAAGGAACTCCGACATCGCGCTTCCTTCCGCGGGAGTGTGGACGTACTCGACCACCGCACGACCATGGGTCAGGCGGCAGACACTCCCATCGAGGTGGCGGGCCCGTCCTCGTCGACGAAAACGTGTTTGAACATTTGTTGAAGGATGGAAGTGGCGTCACCGTAACCCCGCACCCACCGGGTGTCAATAGATCACGAAAACCCCACGCCAACTTGATCACCCGGGGTTGACACCAGTGGGACAGAGGGCTAGCTTCCTGTCATCCCCTAACTTTCAACAAACGTTCAAAGTAGGAACGTTCCCGCGTAGCCCGACAACTCCGAGAGGCGCCCGCAATGAAGTTCGGTCTGTTCAACATCCCCTACTCCCGCGACTATGCCCACGGCCGCCGGACCGCCAAAGAGGTCATCGACTGGGACCTCACCCTGACCAGGTGGGCTGACGAATATGGCTGGGATGAAGCGTACTTCGCCGAACACTACACCCTCGGCGGGGAGCCCAGCCCGGCCCCGGATGCGATGATCGCCGCCGCGTCGCAGATCACCAGCACCATCAAACTCGGTGCGGCGGCGCATCTGCTGGCCTATCACAACCCGGTCTCGCTGGCGCACCGCATCATGTGGCTGGACCACATGACCGGCGGCCGTTACATCGCCGGCTTCGCCCCCGGGGCCTTCCCCAGCGATGCCCAGCTGTTCAACACCGGCACGAAGAACCCGCAGATGATGGCCGAAGCGATGGACATCCTCGATGCCATCTGGACCCGCAAGGGCCCGTTCCGGATCGACGGCGAGTTCTGGACCGTCGACATGCCGGCCTACAGCGACGACATCCACGGTCCGCACCTGGCGCCCCGCCAGGACCGCATCCCGGTCCTCATGACCGGGATGCAGGCGACATCACCGACGTTGATGACCGCCGGCCAGCGCGGCTATTTCCCGATGAGCCAGCAGGTTCATGTCACTGTGCTGCAACAACATTGGGATACCTACGCCAGTGCGGCCAGTGCGGCCGGGCACCAACCCGACCGCGCGCAGTGGCGGATCTGCCGCGACGTCCTGGTCGCCGACACCGACGCCGAAGCCCGGGAGGCCTACCTGGACGGCGCGATGGGCGATCTGTGGGGCAACTACAACATCCCGACGTTCATCAAGCTCGGCATCGGCGATCTGATCTCCGGCGGCACCGTCGCCAAGGAGGACCTCACCGCCGAGTGGATGGTCGACAACTTCCACCTCGTCGGCGCGCCGGACACCGTGGCCGCCAAGATCGAGGAACTCTACGACCAGGTGGGCGGGTTCGGCACGCTGGTGTCGTTCGGCCACGACTACGCCGCCGACCCGGAAGTCTACCGCCACAGCTTCGAACTGATCGGATCCAAAGTGGCGCAATTGGTCTCGCACCTGTCGGTGTGAACGTCCCGCGATTGCCCGCACCTTCACGATGGGAGAGTTGAGTGAACCCGAACCGCACCGCCGGCCAGCTGCTCGGCGGGAAAGTGGTCGTCGTCTCCGGCGGCGCCAGGGGCATGGGCGCGGCGCACGTCCGCCGGCTGGCCGAAGAAGGCGCCCGCGTCCACTTCGGCGACATCGAGGACGAACTCGGCGAGAAGCTGTGCGCGCAGCTGTCCGGTGAAGGCCTCGACGTCGTCTTCCATCACCTCGACGTCACCGCCCTGACCAGCTGGCAGCACATGGTGGCGGCCGTCGAGGCCGCCGACGGCCGGATCGACGTGCTGGTCAACAACGCGGGCATCCTGGACATGGCCGGCCTCGACGACGCGAGCGAGCAGAGCTGGCGCCGCACCATCGACGTCAACCAGACCGGGGTGTTCCTCGGCACCAAGGCGGCACTGGCGCTGCTGCGGCGCAGCCCGGCCCCGTCCGTCGTCAACGTCTCCTCGATCTTCGGGCTGGTCGGCGCCGCCGGGTACATCGCCTACACCGCCTCCAAGGGTGCGGTGTCGACGATGACGAAGTCGATGGCCTTCACCTACGGACCCGAAGGCATCCGCTGCAACAGCATCCACCCCGGCTACATCCAGACCCCGATGCTCGACGAGGAACTCGACGGGCTGCCCGACGGATCGGTCGAGACGATCCACGAGCAGATCCCGCTGCGGCGCTTCGCCCGCGCCGAGGAGGTCTCCGAGGTCGTGGTATTCCTGGCCTCGGACCGCTCGTCGTACGTCTCCGGTGCGGAGATCGTCGTCGACGGGGGTCTGCTGGCCGGCCGGTGACGGACCGGACCTGAGACGACCCCGGACCTGAAACGACCCCGGACCTGAAACGACCCCGGACCTGAAACGACCCCGGACCTGAAACGACCAAGGTGACCGACCCGACCGAGCGCCGCGGCCTGGACAGCTTCGACGGCGCGATCATCGACTTCGTCCTCACCTGGGCGCCCTACGGCGGCCCGCCGGCCGACGAGGTCCTGCCCCGGTTCGGGATCCCGAGTGCCCAGCTGCCCGAGCGGGTGCGTGAGATCGCGTGCATCGCACTGCGCGAGAAGCTCTCCGCCTCCGAACACCGGAAGGTGGCCCGGGCGCTGGCGGCGGTCCGCCACATCGACAGCGACTGATCCCTCGTTCACCTACCGCCCCCGAACGTGCACTCATGGTCACGCACGGCCGGTTCCGGCTACCGTCACTGCACGCTCGGCGTACCGCGCGTGTTTCCTCCCCCGCTGACGTGGTACCCCGGGCTCGACTGCCCGGTCCGGAAGGCACGGCACAATGGAAGTGCCGGCAACGAACGGCTTCCGGCAGAGAGCATGTCACGGGAGGAAGGCACGGTGCGCCCGCACGACGCCAGGGACCAGCGCGCGTCCGACAGCCACGGCAACGACGGCGACGAATGGACGACGCTCACCCTCGGGCTGCCCCGGTGGCCCACCGTGATGGCACTGTGCGGTCGGCACCCGCTGGTTCGTGTCACCGACCGGTTCGAGGCCGTCGCGTTGCTGCTCGTCATGGTGGTGGCCCTGTGCACGCTGCCCATCGCGGGGGCCGTCGGCACGGCGGTTTACGACTCGGCCAGGCAGCGCCACGCCGCGTCGAGCGAGGACCGCCAGGCCGTCGAGGCCACCATCGGCGAGACCACGACGGCCGGCCGGCCGCTGCCCGGGGTCAAGACGCCGGTGACCGCGCACTGGTCGATCGACGGCGTCGAGCACTCCGGGACGGTCCGGGCCACCACGGGTCAGGTCGGCGACGTCGCGCTGGTGTGGGTGGACGAGTCCGGCGCGCAGATCGCGGCCCCGCCGTCGGCCGCCAGCGCGGCGGCCGAGGGCGTGACCTCCGCGCTGCTGGTGTGGGTGAGCGCCATCACGGCCGCGGCGCTGCTGTACCTGCTGGTGCGCTGGCTGGCGCAGCGGGTCCGGTGGGCCCGCTGGGAGCACGCGCTCGACCAGTTGACCGATTACGGCGGCGGGCCGGCGCGACCGCAGAGCTGATCGTCGCGGCGCCCCGATGTGACGGGGTGGTGCCGGTAGCGTGACTGCCCGTGCACGCCTCGGCCGGTCGTCGCGGTTCTCGCTGGATCCTTGCGGCGATCTCGGTGGCGCTGTTCTGCGTCCAGATCGACTACTTCGCGGTGAATCTGGCACTGCCCCGGGTGGCCGCGGAGCTGCACAGCACGACCACCGACATGCAGTGGGTGGTGAGCATCTACATGCTGACGCTGGGCGCGTTCATGGTGCCCGCGGGCCGCATCGCCGACATCTTCGGCCGCCGCCGGCTACTGCTGTCCGGGGTGGCGCTGTTCGCGGGTGCGTCGGTGCTGTGCGCGGTGGCACCGAGCGTGCCCGCGCTGGTCGGGTTCCGCGCGCTGCAGGGCATCGGCGCGGCGATGATCTTCCCGGTGTCGGTGAGCGTGCTGACCAACGCCTTCCCGGCCGAGACCGCGGGCCGTGCCATCGGCATGGCGTACGGCATCGCCGGGCTGGGCAACGCGGCCGGACCGTTGGTCGGCGGCATCCTCACCGAGACCGTCGGCTGGCGTGCGGTGTTCTGGGCGCTGGTGCCGTTCGCGGTCGTCTCGCTGCTGATCGGGGCGCGGGTGATCCCGGAGACCTCCGACCCCGGCGCGCCGCGGCGCATCGACGTGGCGGGCCTGGCGCTGATCACCACGGGCGTCGGTCTGTTCACGCTGGTGTTCGACCGGGCGCCGGCGTGGGGCTGGCTTTCGGCGGTGACGCTCGTCGCCGCCGTCGCTGCGGCGGGATTGCTCGTGGCGTTCGTCGCGGTCGAGCGCCGCACCCCGCATCCGCTGGTGGATCTGCGGCTGTTCGGTGAACCGGGCTTCGCGGTGCTGGTGGTGGCGGGCACGGTGGCCAACATCGCCTACGTGGTGACGGTGTTCCTGTCCACGTTGAACCTGCAACAGGTGCGCGGCCTGAACCCGCTGGCGGCCGGCCTGGTGTTCGTCGGGCCGTCGGCCGGGGCGGCGCTGGCCGGCGCGGTGTCGGGGCGGATCCCGGCGCGGTTCTCCCCCACCGCGGTGATGGGGACCGGCTGCATCGCCGCAGCTGTTTCCCTTGCCGCGCTCGCCTTTTCCGATGGGTGGCCGCTGTATGTCGCGGCGCTGACGGCGTGCGGTTCCACGATGGGCTTCGTGTACGCCTACACCACGGTCGCCACCCAGGCCGTCGTCGACCCGGCCCGGGCCGGCGAGGCGGCGGGCGTGACGCTGACGCTGTTGGTGACGCTGGCCGGTGTCGGTGTCGCGGTGTCGGGCACCGCGCTCGAGGTGCTCGGCACCGACAGCCCCGGTGCGGGCATCGACGTGATCCTGGCAACGGTGGCCGCGGCGCTGTTGTTGTCCGGGCTGGCGGTGGTCGGCAGGCTCAGAGCTCGAACAGCCCGGCCGCACCCATCCCCCCGCCCACACACATCGTGACGACGACATAGCGGGCGCCGCGGCGGCGGCCTTCGAACAGGGCATGCCCGACCATCCGAGCCCCGCTCATGCCGTAGGGATGACCGATCGCGATACCACCGCCGTTGACGTTGTACTTCTCGGGATCGATGCCCAACCGGTCTCGGCAGTACACCGCCTGGGAAGCGAAGGCCTCGTTGAGTTCCCACAGGTCGATGTCGTCGACCGTCAGACCGTGCCGTGCGAGCAGCGCCGGGATCGCGAACACCGGCCCGATGCCCATCTCGTCGGGTTCACAGCCCGCCACGGCCATGCCCCGGTAGACCCCGAGGGGTTCCATGCCGACCCGCTCGGCCTCGGCGCGTTCCATCAGCACCACGGCCGCCGCACCGTCGGACAGCTGGGAGGCGTTGCCCGCCGTCACCGTCGCGGCGTGGCCGGGGCGATCGGGCAGCACCGCGCGCAGCGCGGCAAGTCCGTCGGCGGTGGTGCCGGGGCGGTTGCCCTCGTCGAGGTGGAGGGTGAAGCTCTCCGACCGGACCACGCTGGGTTCGTCGCCCGGCACGGTGCGGGTCCCGCTGAACGCGACGATCTCCTCCTCGTACAGGCCCGCGGCCTGCGCGGCGGCCGTGCGCTGCTGTGACCGCAGCGCGTACGCGTCCTGCTCCTCGCGGGTCACGCCGTAGCGCTGCGCGACGTTCTCGGCCGTGGTGAGCATCGACACGTACACCTCGTGGCCGTGGGCTTGCAGCCAGGGGTCCTGCGCGCGGAAGGTGTTGCGGTGGTCGTTCTGCACCAGCGAGATCGATTCGACGCCCCCGCCGATCGTGACGGTCATCCCGTCGACGACGATCTGCTTGGCCGCGGTGGCGACGGCCATCAGCCCGGAGGCGCACTGGCGGTCGATCGTCATGCCGGCGACGCCGGTCGGCAATCCGGCGCGCAACGCCGCCTGCCGCGCGACGTTGTAGCCGGCGGTGCCTTCGGGCATGGCGCAGCCGAGGACCACGTCCTCGATCTGGGCACCGTCGATGCCGGCGCGGTCGACGGCGGCGGACAGCGCGTGCGCCGCCAGTTCTTGGGCCGAGGTGTCGTTGAAGGCACCGCGGAAGGCCTTCCCGATCGGGGTGCGGGCCGCGGCGACGACGACTGCTTCGCGCATGACGGGGGTGCCCTCCTCGGGGTTTCAGCCGGCCATGTCGAACCGGTCACGCAGCCAGCGGGTGATCTGCGCCGCGGCCAACTCGGTCCCGGTCGGTTCACCGGGGGCGATCGGGCCCCCGAAGTGGGTGCCGGCCACCTGGACGTGAACCTTGTCCGACGCGCCCAGCGCGCCGTACATCCGCGCGGCGTCGGAGGGGAAACACGCCTGGTCACCGGTCAGCTCGACGAGCAGGGTCGGGGATGACACTCCCGGCGCGTTCGCGACGAAGTTGGCCCGCGACGTGGTGGCCGACCAGGTCGACAGCCATGCCGACGGGGTGGTGATACGGCAGAAGCCCGGAAACCCGAAGTTGCCGAGGTCCGGCCGCCGGCCGAACAGGGATCCGTAGGGGCGACGGTTGGGGTCCAGCGACAGGTCCACCGATCGCAGGTCGGCGTCGGTGCGGTGCACCACCATCACCGAGGGCACCAGGGACCGGCGGCGCTGCCCCACGTCCTTGGTGGCCGAAGCCTCCTGGCGGGCCCGCTGCGCCGCGGCGACCACGTCGGCGGCCACCGCGTCGAGGCGGCGCACCCGCGCCACCTGCGCGGCCCGGTAACGCTCGACGAACTCCGGTGAATAGCGAGACGGTTCCGGTGCCGGCCGAAAGCCGTTGGCGCTGTTGTACGGATCGAGGTCGGGGTCGGTCGAGAACGGGTCCGATTCGTCGATGACCGACGGGTCGATGACCCGCTGCAGCAACACCCCCTGGCCGGGGTGCGGCGCCATGAAGACCGCACCGTGCGGCACCGGCATCCGGGCCGATGCCAGATCGGTGGCGGTGCCGTCGGGAGCCGAGGTGAGCCGGTGCTCGGGCGACAGTGCCGCCTGTTGCTGGTAGAACGCGAACAACGTCGCTCCGCCGGAATGCCCGAGCGTGACGCGGGCGTCGAAGTGCTGCTCCTCGAGGAAGGCCTGCCCGGCCGCGACGTCGAGCAAGGCCTGCTCGTGCAGCAGCCGCACATCGTTGTTCACCGACCGGGTGCCCTGGGTCCACACGGCGACACCGGATTCCAGCATCGCGTCCACCAACGGATGGTGGGTGACGTCTTCTCGCGGGTGCATGATGCTGACCACCGTCGCCGCCCCGCCGCTCGGGATGCGCAGAACACCTGCGACGAACGCGCCGTCGGCGGTCTTCAGTCGGACCGCGGATACCGGCGCGGTCGTGCGCACGGTCATGACCGCAGCTCCAGCGCCAGAGAGTCCTTGTCCCAGCGCGTGATTCGAAATCCGATCAGGCCCGCCACACAGCTGTACCACACCGCGTGCCGACAGCCGGTGGCGCGGCGATCGATCTCGAAGTCGTGGTCGGCGCTGACCTCGAAGTAGGGACCAGTCTTGTCGACGCGCACCCGCGCGTCGCGGTCGGCGACCTCGACGACGGGCCGGTTCTCGGGGACGTCGAGGAAGAACACCGACGCCATCAGAGCTTCGCCTTCCGGGGCGCCACCAGGCGGTCCCAGTCGGCCGCGCGCTCGATGATCAGCTCGGCCTTGCGCTGCAGCAGCGCGTCCATGCTGGGCTCCCCGGCCGCCACCACATCAAGCAGCGCATCGACGGTCACGTTGGCGTCGAGGTCCTCCTGCGGGGTGACCGGGCGCAGCGACCGGGTGATCTCGACGATGTACCCGTTCGGGTCGTGGGTGTAGATCGACTCGATGGTCTCGTGCTGGATGCGCATCTCGGTGCTCCACCGGCTGGCGTCGAGCCGGCGCTGGTACTCGGTGAGCGCCGCCTCGGATTCCACGTGCAGCGCCAGGTGCCGGGAACCGAGGAAGAAGTCGGGCACCGATTCGTCGAAGCGGGCCCAGGCGTCGCCGCGGCCACCGCCGAGCGGCTGGAATCCGAAGTAGTAGAAGAACGCCAGTCGGTCGCCGTTGCCGATGTCGAAGAAGAAGTGGATGAAGTCGGGATGGTCCTGCGGTCCCCAGCCGGCCGCGCAGATCGAGTGTACGACCGGGAAGCCGAGGACGTCCCGGTAGAACGTGACCGTGCCGATCGGGTCGAACGTGGGGAACGCGGCGTGGTCGACGCCGCGGACGAGGTGTTGGCCGTGCAGATCGGTCATGGTGCGACCCCCAGCTTTCCTTGGTCGTGCGCAGCGGCGGCGCTGTCGAAGAGATCGGTGCCCGAACGCAACAGCGAACCGGCACCCGGCACCGCCGCGGGCAGGCCGAGGGCCCGCAGGATGCTGAAGGCCCCGGCGGTGGCGGCGCTGAGCACCGGCAGCCCGAACTCGTCCTCGGCCGCGGCGATCAGCGCCAGGGACGGCATCTGCACGCACGCCGAGAGCACCAGGGCATCAGCCCCGCGCAGGTCCAGTTGCCGCGCCGCGGCCATCACGTCCGCCCCGTCGATGCAGCCGACCGCGTGGTTGTCCTCGACTTCCAGCGCGCGGTAGTCGACGACGGAGAAGCCCTCGTGCTCAACGTAATCGACCACCTTGCGGGCCAACGGACGCATGTACGGCGTCACCAGTGCGACCCGGCGGGCCGACAGCGCGGCCAGGGCCTCGACCAGGGCGCCCGCACTGGAGCGCACCACCGCCGGTGAGCCGCCGGCCGCGAGTTGTTCGGCGGCCGCCGCTTCCACCCGGCGGTGTTCACCGTGCTCACCAGCCATCAGGGCGACCAGGCACGCGTACAAGATGACATCGGGTGCGGCGTCGGCGATTTCGAGGACGCATCGTTCACGCTGGACGTTCATGGCCGCCAGGCCGGAGGGTGTCACGGCCGTCATCCGCATGCGGGAGGAATGGAAGCTGACCTCGAGGCCGTCCTGGCGGCCCAGGAGATCGGGGAGTTCGGTCTCCACCGTGACGTTGGAACTCGGGACGATGAGCCCCACCCGTTTGTGCGCCATATGTCTCCTCGTTCGGCGGATACCCCAGATCTACACTGATTCATCGTAACTGTCAAACTCTCAACGTAATTGTCAGAACGGTGAGGGATGGCGGCCCACGGAGGTCAGCGCATGACCAGTCCACCGTCGACCACGAGCACCTGGCCGGTGAGGGCCTCGGCGCCGTCGGTGGCCAGGAACGCCACCGTGTGCGCAGTGTCCTCGGGGACCAGCGGTCGCTTCATCGCCTGCCGTGCCACCACCGCCTCGATCTGCCCGGCATCGTTGACGCTGCGCGCGATCGGGGTGTCGGTCAGGCCGGGCGCCACCGCGGTGACCGCTATCCCGTTGCCGCCCAACGACACCGCCAATGTCCGTACGACGCCCAGCATGGCGGCCTTGCTGGCGACGTAAGGCAGGAACTCCGCCCCCGGCGGTGACCACGCGGTGTCGGAGGCCACGAACACGATGCGGCCGAACCCCCGTTCGGCCATGCCCGGACTGAACGCCTGCGCCAGCCACAGCGCCGCCTCGACGTTGACGGCCTGGACCGCGCGCCAGCGTGCGGCGTCGAACTCCCGAAGCGACATGGGATCGATGACGCCCGCACAGTGCACCAGCACGTCGCAGCGCCCGTAACGGTCCACCACCTCGGCCGCCGCGCGCCGGGTGGACGACTCCGAGGCCAGGTCGCAGGCCACCTCCCCGGTCCGGTCGAGCACGACGGTGCGATGGCCGGTCGCCGCCAGTGCGGCCACGATCGCCGCGCCGATGGCGCCCGCACCGCCGGTCACGACCGCGACACGGTCTTCATCCGTCATGTCCAGCCCTCGCTGTCGAGCCGCTCGTCAGGGCGGCGCTCGACGTAGGACTCGACGTCGATCGTCATCAGCACGGTGTCGCCATGGCACACCGTGCCCGTCTTGCGCACCAGCGCCCGGGCCGGCGAATCCGGGGTCACGGCGTCGATGCGCAGGCTCACCCGGACGGTGCTGTCGGGACGCAACGGCCGCAGCAGTTGCACGTCCCTGATCGTCCGGCCGGCGATGACGGCCCAGTCCCGGTACACGTTGAGCGCGCAGAGCCGCTGGAAGATCGCCAGCGTGTGCAGGCCGCTGCCGATCAGGTCGCCGAACCGCGTGCCCCGCGCGAACTCCTCGTCCAGGTGCACCGGCTGTGGGTCCCACTGTCGGGCGAACGCGACGATCTCCGCGCGGGACACGGTGTAGTCGCCGACCACCAACACCCGGCCGACCGGCAGGTCCTCCGCACGCAACCTCGTGTCCGTCACCCCACCAGCATAGCGGCGTTTGACGTATCCGTTGACGATCTGACGTTGATGATATTCGATACGGAGATCGAGACCGAGCGAACCGAGGAGCAGCGCATGGGCCGCGTGCACGGCAAGGTCGCCTTCATCACCGGTGCCGGCCGCGGACAGGGTCGCGCACACGCGATCCGGCTGGCCGAGGAGGGCGCGGACATCGTCGCCCTCGACATCCTCGAGGACATCGACGGCGTGCCGTACCCGATGGCCGGCGCGGCCGACCGCGACGCCACGGTGCGCGCGGTCGAGTCGCTGGGTCGACGAATCCTCTTCGAGAAGGCCGATGTTCGTGATCTGGACCGCCTCTGCGAGGTGGCCGCCCTCGCGGTGGCCGAGTTCGGGCGCATCGACATCGTCGTCGCCAATGCCGGGGCGGCGACCTCGGCGCTGTCCTACGAGATGACCGAGGCCACGTTCTGCGCCGTCGTCGACAGTTTCCTGACCGGGACCTGGCGCACCATCCGGGCGGTGGCACCGCACATGATCGACGCCGGCCGCGGCGGCTCGATCATCGTCATCAGCTCGATCGCCGGCCTGGTCGCGCTGCCGAACATGGCGCACTACGTGGCGGCCAAGCACGGCGTCACCGGCCTGATGAAGGCCTGCGCCGTCGAGCTCGGGCCGTTCGACATCAGGGTCAACGCGGTGCACCCGTCCAACGTCAACACGCCGATGATTCAGAACCCGACGATCCGTGGGCTGTGGAGCGGCAATCCCGACGCCGACGACGAGGAAATCATCCCGGTGATGTCGGCGATGCACATCCTCGATACCCCGTGGATGGAGCCGGTGGACATCAGCCATGCGGTGCTGTGGCTGGCCTCGGACGAGGCCCGGTTCGTCACCGGGGCGAGCATCCCGGTCGACGCCGGCGCGCTCGCCCCGTTCACCGTGGCACATCGACACTGAGGTATCGACACCAAAGGCATCGACATCAGCGCCGAAACGGAACCCCGCTCAGGTCGTTTCGCTGACCTCGGGTGCCAGCTCGGGATGCGCGGGCCGGGCCAGGACGGCGACGAAGGACGCCACCACGACGGCGAAGCCGTACCCGGTGACCGCGAAGATGTTGCCGCCCGAGAGCTGCAGCAGGCCGGCCGCGGCGAAGGGTGCGGTGCCGCCGAAGATGACCCCGGACACCGCGTAGGACATCGCCGATCCCATGTAGCGCAGGCGAACCGGGAACGCATCGGCGAAGAATGACGCCTGGGCGGCCTGCCCGAAGATCACCGAGGCCACCGAGCCCGCCATGAAGACGGCGATCACCACCACGCTGCCGGTACTGACCAGCGGGAACAGCGGCACGAAGAACAGGCCGAGGCTGACCATGGCCACCAGCATGGTGTTCCTGGCGCCGAGCCGGTCGGTGACCCGGCCCCCGGCCAGCGCACCGCCGATCGCGACCAGTTGCGCGAACACCATGATCGACAGCGTGGTGCTGCGTGCGAAGCCGGCTTCGCTGCCCATGTAGGAGATCCCGAACACCGTGACCATTGGGAAGACGGCGTGCGGCCCGGCCCACGAGAACAGCAGCAGCACAGCGGTTTTCGGATGTGCGCGGAACACGTGGAAGGTGCTGGGCCGGTCCTCGGACTTCAGTTGTGCGGCTTCGAACTCCGGTGTCTCGGCGACGCGGGAGCGGACCCAGCCGGCAACGGCGAGCAGGATGAAGGCGGCCACCAGCGGCAGCCGCCAACCCCAGGAGAGGAAGTCCTCGTCGCTCATCACCGCGGTCAGTCCGGCCAACCCCAGGTTGGCCACCAGCTGCGCGGTGGGTGAGGCCACCGCGACGAAAGACCCGGCCCGGCCGCGCCGTTCCTTCGGGGCGTGTTCGAGAGCCAGCAGCTGCGCACCGCAGATCTCACCGCCCGCGGCGATGCCCTGGCCGAACCGCAGGACGACGAGGATCAGCGGCGCGGCCACGCCGATGGAGGCCTGGCTGGGCAACAGCCCGACGAGCACCGACGAGATGCCCATCAGCCACAGCGTGCCGTTGAGCGCCCGGCGCCGCCCGAAGCGGTCACCGATGACCGCGAAGATCAAGGCGCCCAAGGGGCGAGCCAGGAATCCGACGCCGAAGGTGGCGAAGGAGGCCAGCAGCGCTGCCGGGCCATCCAGATCCTGGAAGAACAGGACCGGGAACACGATGGCGGACAGCAGCCCGAAGATCGCGAAGTCGAAGTACTCCAGCAGTGTGCCCATCGATGCGGCGATTCCCGCGCGCCGTTCCATCGACCGGTTCTTCTTCGGTGGCGTGCTCGGTCTCGACGTCGCTGACTCGACCAACTCGGCCATTCCTCCGCACCTCCTCGACCCTCAGGTGTCCGGGCCGTGCCCAGCGAGACGAGGATCGCTCGGTCCATCTTTACGTGACGGCGACCACACTAGCGTAGTTCTACACTTGCGTCTAGGAATCGACTTATACGTTGACGATGCGGCGGCGGCTCCGTAGCGTCGAGCCGACCGACGGACGAAGGGGCTGATCGTGCGGGGACTCCAGCAGAAGGTGGCGGTCGTGGTGGGCGGCGGGTCGGGTATCGGTTTGGCCACCGGATTGCGCCTGGCTGCCGAGGGCACACGGGTGGGTGTCGTGGACATCGACGGCACCGACGCGCGCGCCGCGGCCGACCGCATCGGTGCCGACGGCGGACAGGCGCTGGCAGTGCCGGCCGACGCGACCTCGGAGGCGGCCATGACGGCCGCCGTGGCCGAAGTGGCCGGCGCGTTCGGCGGTGTCGACATCCTGGTCAACTCGGTGGCCCGGGTCAAACGGTTGACCATGGCAGACACCACGTTTGCCGATTGGCGCCAGATGATCGACGACTGCCTGCACAGCTATTTCCTCGCGACCAAGGCGGTCATCCCGCACCTGCTGGCCCGCGGCGGCGGCCGGATCGTCAACATCTGCTCGATGCTGGCGCACGTCGGATCCGGGCTGCCGGCCTACACCGCGGCCAAGGGCGCTATCTTGGCCTGGTCGCGGGAGAACGCGGTCGAGTTGGGTCGACACGGCATCACGGTCAACTCGGTCAGCCCCGGGGTCATCCGCACACCGATCAATGCCGCGATCCTGGACTCCGAGGAGCTACGCCGGCAGGTCCTCGACCTCATTCCTCGCGGCCGGCTGGGCAAGCCCGAGGATGTCGCCGCGGCCGTGGCCTTCCTGGTCTCGGCCGACGCGGACTTCGTCACCGGCGCCGATCTCGTGATCGATGGGGCAATGAGCTCGTCGACCCGGTGGGGCAACGCCTGGGGCGCCTGGGATCAGCCTTCGATCAGCCCCGACTAGCCTTCGTCGGTGGCGATCCGTTCCCGTTGTTGCGGTAAGCGGTGGGCGTCATGTCGAACCAACGTTTACAGGATCGGGTGAGCACGCTTTGTTCGGCGTAGCCGAGTTGGCGGCAGAGCTGATCGAAACCTATATCGGTGTCGAGCAGTAGGCGTTGGGCCGCGTCGCGGCGGGTGGCATCTGCTAGGCCGGTGAACGTCGTTGCTTCCGCGGCAAGGCGTCGTTGCAGGGTCTTGGGGTGGATGCCGATGTGGCGGGCGATGTCGGTGAGGCCGACGGCTCCGGTGGGCAGTAGTTGGCGTATCAGGGTGCGGACGAGCTGGCTTGTCGCGAGGGTCCGGTCGCCGATGGTGCCGGAGAGGTAGTCGACCGCTGTCTGGTGAGCGAGGTGATCGACGGTGGGCAGCGGTTGCTGCAGATCAGCGGTCCGCAGCGTGAACCCGGCGACCATCTCCCCGAAGGCCGGTGGGCAGCCGAAGTAGCTCTGGTAGTCGTCGGCCGGGGTCAGCGCGGCATGCGGTAGATGCACGGCCACGGGCCGATAGGGGGCGCCGAGGAACCTACGCAGGACCCGCAGGGTCACCCCGAGTGACAGTTCCACCGCTTGGGCTTGCGGCGGCGGCGGGTCGAGCAGGTACTCGAATTCGAACCGCCGCAGGTCTGGGTCGAGGTGAGCGCTCACCTGCGCTCTGATCGACGGGCTGTATGCGGCCATGAACCTATCGAAGATCCGGAAGGCTTCGGCGACCGTGGCGGCATTGCGGCCCGCCAGGCCGACCGGACCAAGGATCTCGATGCTCTGACGCAACGCCAGACGTCGCCCGAAATCGGGGGTGTCGAGAGCTGCGGCGGCATTTTCGAGCATGCGGGCACCGTTGGGCAGCGAGATGAACCGATCGTGGCGGCCGATGTCGTCGTCGGGGATGTGAGCACCAGCGATGAGGGTCTGGCTGTCGCCACCCAGTTCGGTGACCAGCTCGCGAAAACCGGTCAATGCCGACCCGCGGATCACCGCCATGTCCCAAACTGTCGAATATTCGTCCCGAAGTGTCAAGACGCCAGAGCGCAACGTGGTGCACAGTGATGCCGGTCGCACCTGCGAAAGCGCTCGGAGAGGTGGCAGTGGTGTCTGATGAGAAGTCAGGTGATCGAGTGGTCGCCCCGGTACTGCCAGGCGGTGGCGTGCTGCCTTTCCCGCCGGTGCCATCGGGCAGCATCGCGGGCCGCACACTGGCCGAATCGACATACGAACCGCGGAAAGTCCCCAAGCGTCTACACGAGGGTTCGCCCAACATCGTCATCGTGCTGATCGACGATGCCGGGCCCGGGTTACCCTCGACATTCGGCGGTGAAGTGACAACTGCCACCCTGGACCGCGTTTGTCGTGAGGGGGTGGCATACAACAGGTTTCACACCACGGCGATGTGTTCGCCGACACGGGCGTCGTTGTTGACGGGCCGAAATCATCATGAGATCGGCAACGGCCAGATCGCCGAGCTGGCCAACGACTGGGACGGCTATGCCGGCAAGATTCCGCGATCGAGCGCGACTGTGGCCGAGGTGCTCAAGCAATATGGGTATGCGACTTCGGCGTTCGGCAAGTGGCACAACACGCCGGCGCAGGAGACCACTGCCGCCGGCCCCTTCGAGAACTGGCCCACCGGCCTGGGCTTCGAGTACTTCTATGGCTTCCTGGCCGGCGAGGCCTCGCAGTACGAGCCGCATCTTGTGCGCAATACCACGATCGTCATGCCGCCGAAGACACCTGAGCAGGGTTATCACCTGTCCGAGGACCTGGCCGACGACGCGATCGGCTGGCTACGCCGGCACAGGGCGTTCAACGCCGACAAGCCGTTCTTCATGTACTGGGCCAGCGGATGCCTGCACGGCCCCCACCACATCATGAAGGAGTGGGCCGACAGATACGCCGGGAAGTTCGACGACGGCTGGGATGCCTACCGGCAGCGGGTGTTCGACCGCGCCAAGGACAAAGGGTGGATACCGCAGGAGTGCGAACTCACCGAGCGTGATCCTCAACTCGCCGCGTGGGAGGATATCCCCGAGGACGAGAGACCGTTCCAACGCCGCCTGATGGAGGTGGCCGCCGGCTACGCCGAACACGTCGACGTGCAGGTCGGGCGCATCGTCGACGAGCTGGACAGCCTCGGCTACGGCGACAACACGCTGTTCTTCTACATCTGGGGCGACAATGGTTCGTCCGGGGAAGGGCAGAACGGGACCATCGCCGAACTCTTGGCGCAGAACGGGATTCCGACCACGGTGCGCCAGCACATCGACGCCCTCGACGAACTCGGCGGTCTGGACGTGCTCGGCTCACCCCTGGTCGACAACCAGTACCACGCCGCGTGGGCCTGGGCCGGGTCCACTCCGTACAAGGGCATGAAGCTGCTGGCCTCGCACCTGGGTGGCACGCGCAACCCGATGGCGGTGCGGTGGCCGACCCACATCGACGCAGACGTCGCGCCGCGCGACGTCTTCCTGCACTGCACCGACGTCGTGCCGACCATCTACGACGTCGTCGGCATCGCGCCCCCGCAGGTGGTCAACGGTGAACCGCAGATGCCACTGGCGGGAGCCAGCTTCGCCCGCACCCTGGTCGATCGAAATGCTCCGGGCGGCAAGAAGACCCAGTACTTCGAGATCATGGGAAGCCGCGCCATCTACCACGACGGCTGGATGGCCTCGGCCCGCGGCCCACGGCTGCCGTGGGTACCCGGCCAACCACCGGGCATCGCCACGTGGAGCCCCGACAACGACACCTGGGAGCTCTATCACCTCGACGAAGACTGGTCACAGGCCAATGATCTCGCTGACGAGATGCCCGACAAACTCGCCCAGATGCGGGAGATGTTCGCCATCGAAGCTGCCCGCAACGCGGTGCTGCCCATTGGCGGGGGACTGTGGGTGCCGGTCTATCACCCCGAGTTGCGCATCGCCCCACCCTATTCGGAATGGGAGTTCTCCGGCGATACCGTGCGGATGCCCGAGTTCTGCGCGCCGGCGCTGGGAAACAGGAACAACGTCGTTACGATCGATGTCGAGATTCCCGCCGATGCCAACGGCGTGCTGTACGCCCTCGGCGCCGGCGCGGGCGGATTGACCCTGTACTTCGATCGAGGCTACCTCTGCTACGAGTACAACCTGTTCATCTTGTCACGCACCAAGATTCGCTCGCACAGCAAGGTGGCACCGGGCAGTGTGACACTCACCGTTTCCACCAGGTACGCGGATCCGCGGCCGGCTGGACCGCTCGACATCACGGTGGCCCGAAACGGCGAGACGATTGCGTCAGGCCAGGTCCCGATCAGCGCACCGCTGTTGTTCACCGCCAATGACTGCCTCGACATAGGCACTTGCCTGGGTTCACCAGTGTCGCTGGATTACCGCGAGCGAGCACCGTTCCCATTTGAGGGCCGCATACACCGCGTCCACGTCGCCTACACCTGAACCGCTATCAGAGCAGCCTGCGCCGGCCCGGCGCGGTCAGGCCGCGGCGTCGAGCAGCAGTTCCGCCGACACCGTGCACCGGGACCCGGCGAGGGTCTGCGAGAGCCAGCAGCCCTTCTCGAACACGCGGAGCACCTTGCGAAGCAGATCGTGGTGTTCGGCGCCCAACGACGTACCGATCTCGAGGTGGATGCGTTCGACGTAGCGCGATCCACCGCCCAGGTGCACGAACCCGGACTCCACGTCGGCCCACAGCTGGCCCCGCTCGATCGTCAGCCCGCGTGCTTCTACCGCACGGGTGAACGTCCCGAACATGCACGAGGCCACCGCGGCGACGAAGACGTCGGTGGTGGTGGCCCGTGGCGGGAACTGACCGGGTTCGACCCGGTAGTACTCCTCGTAGGACGGCCGCACGCCCATGACGATCGGCTCGGCGACCTCGGGGATGGTCACGGCACGTTCGATGACGGCGTTGGGCGGCAGGCCGGCGACCTCCACCCGGAACGTGTCGTTCGTGCTGCGGGACAGGTTGTCCGCGTTGGTCGTTGCGTTGGTGACGGTCATGGGAGCTCCAATCGGGTCGGCGGTCTGGGGCGGTGGACAGGGGGTCAGCTCGCGGGGGTATCCGGTAGGGGTAGCACGGTGTCGCACTCCTCCTCGACGATGTGCTTGTAGATGTGCGCGCGGTCGAAGAGCTTCTCCTCGTCGGCGGCGATCAGCGCGCGGAACTCGGGATCGAGGTCGCCGCCGTAATACGCGTCGAACCACTCCTTCTCGACCCACAGCTCCATCAGCGCGTCGAAGCCCGAGGAGTGCACCTCGCCGGAGATGGCGTCGAACGAGGGCTTCAGGTACCGGCGGACGTACCGCTTGACGCCGGGTTTCTTCAGGTGTTCCTCGAACAGCTTGCAGTGGTGGTCCTCGTAGTAGTCGCGGAACTCCTGATGGGAGATCCCCTCCCTGCGCTTGAACAGCGTCACGACCTTGATCATGGTGGCGTTCTCCTCACCCGGTTCTCCCCCGGCTCGCTCGCTCACAGTACGAATCCACCGTCCACCACGAACTCCGATCCGGTGACGTAGGACGCCTCGTCAGAGGCAAGGAAGGCGGCCACATGGGCGACCTCGGTGGCGCTGCCCAACCGGCGCAACGGCACCGCGGGGCGTTTGGCCTTCTCGCTCGCCGGGATCGCGTCGCGGCCCGGGGTGTCGATGAGCCCGGGCAGGATCGCGTTCACCCGGATGTTGACTCCAGCGAGTTCGAGCGCCGCCACCTTCGTCATCGCGCACACCGCGGCCTTGGTCGCGGCGTAGCCGACCATTCCCGGTTGGACCCGCAGCGTCGCCGCGGAGGCGACGTTGACGATGCTCCCCGAGCCCGCCGGCAGCATCCAGCCGGTCACCGCGCGCATCCCCAGCAGCACCCCGCGTTGGTTGACCTGCCACATCAGATCGATGTCTGCGAGCGGGATATCCTGCAGCGAACCGAGTTTCGACACAGCTGCATTGCTGATCAGGAAGTCGATACGGCCGTGATCGGCACCGACGGCGGCGGTCAGTTCCGCCCAGGCCTGTTCGTCGGCGACGTCGAGCCGGTGGTAGCGCGCCGACTCGCCGAGTTCCTTGGCCAGCAGCTCACCGTCGGAGTCGCGCACGTCGGCCAGCACGACGCGGGCGCCTTCGGCGACGAGATGTCGCGCCAGCGCGGCACCGATGCCACGGGCCGCGCCGGTGACGATCCCGATCTTGCCGCCCAGGCGGGCATCCGAGCGCGAAGCCATCCGTCACCTCCCTACCGGCGGCCCGACCCGACGAGTCATCGGGCACCGTCCTCGACGGTAACGGTCGCCGATCTTTAGTGTCAACTTTTCGACGTATATGTCAGCAGAAGTCAGCCGGCGCTGCGGCGCCGGCGCGCGATGGTGGAGACGATGATCGCGATGAGCAGCGCCGCACCGTTGAACAGGTCCTGGACGAAGACGTCGGCGCCCTTCTGCTGCAGCCCGATGATGCCCACCCCGATGACGTAGACCGCCACCACCGTGCCGGCGACGTTGTAACGCCCGGGGCGGATGCAGGTCGCTCCGAGGAATGCGGCCGCGAAGGCGGGCAGTAGCGATCCGAGCCCGATGACCGGCGAGGAACCACCAAGGCTCGTCATCGAGATGCACCCGGCCAGGCTGCACAGGAAGCCGGTGATGAGGAACGATTGCCGCACTTGGCGATCCACCGCGATGCCGGACAATCGGGCCGCGGTGGCGTTGGCGCCGACGGCGTAACATCGCCGGCCCCACACTGTGAACTCCAACAGCACGAAGAGCACCGCAGCCACGACCGCGAGGTACACGAACGGCAACGGGACGCCGAGCAGGTGACCGCGGCCGAGGTCGAGCAGCCAGCGGGCCGCGGGACCGGTGATGACCTGGTTCCTGGTGAGCCATCCGGTGACCCCGAGCACGAGCATGCCGGTCCCGAGAGTGGTCGTGAACGACGGTAGGCCTAGCCGGGTGATCAGCTGGCCGTTGACCACCCCGATCGCCAGCCCGATGACCAGCACCACGGTGATCGCCGGCAGCGGCGGCCACTGCTCACGGATCACCAGCACCGCGCACAGGCTCTGGGCCAGCCCGAACTGGAACCCGGCCGACAGGTCGAAGTGGCCCGCGACCAACGGCACCATCACCGCCAGCGCCAGCAGGGCCGTGGTGGCCTGGACCAGCAGGATGGTCTGCAGGTTCGCCGACGTCGCGAACACGCCGGGGTTCCACACGCTGAACGTCAGCCAGAGCAACACCAGCACACCGATGAGCGCGAACCGGGACGTGAGGTCCGCGACGACGCCGCGTCCCCGCGTCGCCGCAGGCGGGTGCGCATCGCCGCCGCCAGCAGACCCGGCCGCGGCGACCTCGCCGTCGCGGACGGCCACCCCCTGGCCCCCCTGCGCCCCGGTCACTGGAGCCCCCAGAGGTTCTGGAACGAACTGCGGAAATCGATGTCGGTGTCCCAGCCGGCGGTGATCATCTCGTCGTCGGCTTCGCCGATGTTGGCGCTCGTCCACAGTCGTTGCGGGACCGCCCAGTACTTCTCAGCGGGTTGACCCGCCATCAGGCGGGCCAGGCTGTCGACGGCCAGCCATGCGGTGTACGGGGTGGCGGTGGCCAGATCTGCGGCCACCTGCCCGCTGCGCACGCGGGCCAGCTGATCGGGGAACCCGCCCATCGACACCAGCTTCACGCTGGATCCCTTGCCGGCCTGTTGGATACCTTGCGCGACGAAGCTGGCGGCGGCATCGTCGGCGGACCAGACATAGGTGACGTCCTGGTGCTGCTGGAGCTGCGAGGTGACCAGTGGAGCGAGGCTGGTGCCCATGGTCTGGGCGGAGATATCGGCCCGGTGGACCACACATTCCGGGCAATCCCGGGCCAAGTCGTCCTCGATGGTCTTCGTCCGGGTGACGGCGTCGCGGTATCCGGGCAGGTCGAGCAGCAACACCCTGGCACTGCCCTCGGAGTCGGCGATGATCCAGTCGGCGACGTCGTTGCCACCGGTGACCGGGTCGGGGGCTAGATAGGTGTCGATGCCCGCCGGATCACCCTGCTGGGGCATCTGGTTGGTCAACACGAACGGGACGTCCCGGGCCGCAACGGCATCCATCGCGGCACCGTAGAGGTTGGGGTCCGACGACACCGCGATGATTCCGTCGACATGGGAGTCGACGGCCTGCTGGACGGCCTGGTTCCACACGTTGGGATCCAGCTTCCCGTCGACCATGTCGACCTTCCACCCCAGCGCTTCGGCGGCCCGCTTCTGCTCGTCGGCCTCCAGCCCGCAACCCTGACCGCCGCTGCCGCAGACCAGGATCATGATTCGCTTGTCCCGCGGAGGCGTGAAGGACACTGTGGGGCGGTCGAATTCCGTCACCGGTGCCATGGCCTCGACCGTTACAGTCGATAACGCGCCACCGGCGGCGGCGCCACCCGTGCACGCCGTCAGCACCGCCACACTCAGCGTCGATGCTCCGACTCCACAGTGCCGCAACGCCCTCACAAGTCTTGACCGATCAGATTTCACGTCAGCGCCTCCGGGTTCGTCAGGGCCGCGTCGCCCTGTCGTCTATATCGTTGGAAATTCGACTTTGTAGTCAGAAGATACGAGAGCCGTGGCCCTGTGTCAATGGTCACAACGCCTGGCCGAACAGCAGGCAACGCACAGCGCTAAAGCGCTGTACTCCAATATTTTCCGGGCACCGCTCCAACCGCCGTGCCCGAAACCTGCGTCAGACCGTGACGTGCGCCGTCTCGGCGGCGATCGCCTCGGCGATGCGCCGCCGCAATGTCACCTTGTCGATCTTCAGCGTCGCCGTGCGGGGCAGCGCGTCGAGGATCTCCAGCCGCTCCGGCCACTTGTATTTGGCCACCCCGAGCGCGGTGAAGTGTCGCTTGACGTCAGCCAGCTGGATCGGGGCGGCCGGGTCGGCGAGACTCACGTAGGCGCAGGCCCGTTCGCCCAGCCGGCGGTCAGGCATGGCGACCACGGCCGCGTCCTTGACCGCGGGGTGCTGACGCAAGAGCTTCTCCACCTCCTCGGTACTGATCTTCTCCCCGCCGCGGCTGATGACGTCCTTGATCCGGCCCTCGAGCACCACGTAGGGCAGCCCCGCATGGCTGATGACCCGCGCCATGTCGCCGGTGAGCAGGAACCCGTCGTGAAATGCGGTCGCGTTGTGCTCGGCGGCGTCGAAATAGCCGGCGATCGTGCTGGGCCCGCGGTAGGCCAACATCCCGACCTCCCCGGTGGGCACCGGGGTCAGGGTGACGGGATCGACGACGAGCGTCTCGTCGTCGGCGTCGAACGTCGGGGTACCGACCGCGACCGCCCGCAGCTCCGGGGGCGCGGCGAAACGCGTGGTGGTGTACGGTCCTTCGGCCATACCCCAGGTCTGGCCCATCCAGATATTCTGGGCGGCAATGCGTTCGACCACTTTCTTGGGCGGCTTGGAACCGGAGTAGATCAGGAACTGCAGCGTGGCGGCGACATCGCGCCAGCGGGGATGGTCGAACCACGGCTCCATCGGGCTGATGATCATCATGTCTGTGACGGCTGCCGCGGCCAGCGCGGTCACCGCGGTGTCCGGGTCGGCGAACGGCAGCGGCACCACGCACCCACCGACGGAGTGCGCGCCGAACAACGCGTTGACGACACCGGCGTTGTGCAGGATCGGCATCGCGTGCGCGGTCCGGGACCGCCAGTCCCGGTTCAGTACAAGGGAATTCACCAGTGCGTTGTTCCAGTACTCGGCGTGCAGCCGGGGGATCACCTTTGGGGTGCCCGTGGTGCCGCCGGAGAGCTGGAACACCGCTACGTCACGGTGATCGATGCCCAGTTGCACCGTGTCCACCCGCGCCCGCGCGGCCGCGGGTGCGATTTCGCGGCCGACGTCGGCCAGCCGGACGAAACCCTCGGGCGCGGGACCGACGGTCAACAGGTGCTGCACCGACGGGCAGGCCGAGGCGTGGTCGCGGGCCAGATCGATCAGCACACCATCGGAGACCCCGGTGTCGACGAGATGACCGCTCGGGCGGACGATCCGGCCGATGTGCCCGATCTCATGGGAGCGGTGGGCGGGCAGCGCCGCCACCGGGACCGCCCCGGCCTTGAGCAGTGCGTAGAACGCCAGGACGGTCTCGGCGGAGTTGCCCGCCTGCACGATCACCGCCTCGGACGCCGGCAGCCCGTTGTCGATCAGCCAGGCCGCGATCTGATCGGACCGCGCGTCGAGGACCTCGTAGGTCATCTCTCCGTCAAGCCCGGACACGGCCGGTCGGGTGCGGTGCATCTGGGCCACGGCACGGAAGCGGGCGATGGTCGGCTGGTAACTCCAGGACCCGGATTGCAGGTAGCGGTCCGCGCGGGCCTCGTCGTGGCGGACCAGCCGGGGATCGGGTGTGGTGCTCATCAGGACACTCCGGATCGGGGGGCGAGGTGGTGATCGATCATGCGGAACTCCGGGTGGTGGCGTAACTCGCCTCGGCCAGTATGTCGGCGGTCACCGCGGTCATGTCGGGGAATTCGGCGGCCACCCGGCCGTGCGACATCACCAACACCCGGTGTGACTGGGCGGCGACCTCTTCGAAATCGGTGCTGATCAGGATGACGGCGGTACCGGCCCGGGCTGCGGCGTGCATCAGGTCGTACAGCACCGCCCGGGAGCCGATGTCCACCCCTGCGGTGGGATCTTCGAGCACCGCGACATCGGGCCGGTCGGCCAGCGCGCGGGCGAAGACGATCTTCTGCTGGTTGCCCCCGCTCAGCTCGGCGACGTCGCGGTCGGCGCGGTCGCGGGGCACGACGCCGAACCGGGCGCCGACCTGCAGGACGGCCCGGGTCTCGCGGCGCGGTCGGCGGAACCCCAGCCGGGTCCAGCCGCCGAAGGCGCGGCGGGTGGGCAGGAAGTTCTCACGCAGGCCGAGTCCGGTGACGATGCCTTCTCGTTGCCGATCGCCCGGCACGAACGTGCATCCGTGCCGGGCCAGGCGCTCGGGCCTGCCGAGCGGCAGCGGCTCACCGTCGAGGGTGACCGAGCCGCCGGTGGGTGGCTGCCCGCCGCCGAGGGCACGGGCCAGCTCGCGAGTCCCACTGCCGACCAGCCCGCAGATGCCCAGCACTTCACCCGGGCGGACCCCGAACGCCACCGGGTGCGTCAGTGCCTCGGTCGTGAGGTCCCGGACGACCAGCCGGGGCGCCCCGGTGCCTTGACCGCCGCCGGCCTGTGGAAGGGGCTCGGGGTGGCTGTCCGGGGGATCGCCGCCGATGATGTGGCGGACCAGCGTGGCATGGTCGAGGTCGGCCACCGGTGCGGTCACCACCTGCCTGCCGTTGCGCAGCACGGTGACACTGTCGACCAGGCCGGCGAGCTCGTCGAGGCGGTGGGTGACGTAGATGAACGCCGCGCCGCCGCGGCGCATGGCACGCAGGGACGTCGCGAGCCGTTCCATCTCCGGTTTGGGCAGGCTGGCGCTGACTTCGTCGAGGACGACGATGCGCGGCTCCAGCGCCAGGGCGCGGGCCAGGGCGCACAGCACCTGTTCGTCCCGGGACAACGAGTTCACCAGCCGCTCGGGGGTGAAGTCGGCGCCGACGGCCTCGAGCACCGCGGCCACCTGCGCCGAGGTGGCGGTGGAGTCGATCAGACCGAACCGGCGCCGGAAGCCCAGCTGCAATGCGATGTTGTCGGCGACGCTGATGTCCTCGACCAGCCCGAGGTCCTGGTGGACGAACGCGATGCCCGCCGCCCGCGCCGCGCCGGGGCCGTGCCGCGGGTCGAGGCGGTATCCGTGCACCTCGATGTGGCCGCCGTCGTGGTCGTACACCCCGGCCAGGATCTTGATGAGCGTGGACTTTCCCGCGCCGTTGACCCCGAGCAGGGCGTGGATCTCCCCCGGTGCGACGTCGAAGGTGACGCCGCGCAACACCTGGGTGTGCCCGAAGCTCTTGGTGAGGTCGGCGATCCTCAGCGCGGGGTGACCGTCTGCGGGTGCGGCGCGCATATGCTCACCGTCCCGCGAGCAGGGGTGCGATGGCGGCGGCGTGCTCCGGATGACCGGCGGGCACGACGCCGGAGTAGATCGCCGTCCAGCAACCGGGACAGCACAACTGCCGGAAGATCACCGGTTCGTCGACGTAGGTGTCGGCGGCCGATGCGATCTGATGTCCTGCTTCGGTGGACGGCCCCTCGTATCTGGCCACGTCGAGCGCGGCCGAGTTCTCGTCGGCGAGTTGGCGTCCGCAGGCCGAGCAGGCGATGCGCCGTGCCCCGTCGACGAGCACCTCCACCAGGTTGTCGTTCAGGCGCCGGCCCCCGGTCAGATCCAGCACCGGCGCGTCCCCACGGTGGGCGGAGCGGTCCCGCCGCTGGCGCCGGATCCGTTGCCGCAGAAGCTGGGTCGCCTCCTCGTCGACGTTGGATTCGGCGTCGAGCACGACCCCGTAGTGTTCGGCGGCGCCGCGGTCACCGACACGTCCCTCGCGGTGGTCGTCGGCGACGGCCTCGGGGTCACGGTGCAGCGGGTCGCCGTAGCCGCCCCCGCCCTGCCACTGCAGGAAGAACACGTCCTGCGGCCCCATCCGGGTGTTCTCGTAGCACTGCTGCAGCCGCACCGCCGCACCGAGCTCGCTGAGGTCGGTGGGGACCCTACCCTGCGCGAATGCCGATGCCACACCGGCATTGGTGGCGATCGCGCTGATCGCCGTGTTACCCGGATAGCCGCCCGCCAACCCGTTGTTCTGCGACACCGCCTTGCCGGAGGTGGCCTGCACGATGCCGAACGGCAGCTCGGCGCCGTGGGCGATGATGGCCGTCGAGCCACTCACCCCGCCGCGGTGCCTGCCGGGCCCGCCGGTGTCGGGTTCCTCCCGGCGCCACAGCGACAACACTGGATACAGGAACTCGGTCATCTCCACGTCGGGGATGCGGCCCATCGGGATGCACGCCAGTCCGCCCGAGTCGATGCCGTCGGCGTCCGGGCGGCCGCCGTAGCCACCGGCCATCACCTCCATCATGATGTTGATGAACGGGGACGGCTGTTCACCGCGGGTGTCCAGGCCGGCGACCAGAGCGACGTCGTGCGTGCCACAGCAGCTCGCCTGGACGTTCTCCCCGAGCGTCAGCGACTGGTCCAGCATCTGTGAGAGGCATTCGGCGACAAGGGAACCCGTCAGCCACGCGGGACCGATCGGGCCGCGGCCGACGGCGGCGGGGAAGGTCGCGTTGTTGAGCGTGCCCTCGTCGGAGACGAGGTCGAAGCACCGCATCAGGCCGCCCGCGGACCACGGGATGTCCGCCGCCAGGATCGGCAGCAGTGCGAGCATCACCCCGCCGCGCATGCCGGCGTAGGTGCAGTTGATGACGCCGGCCTGCGGGTCGGTGCCGCGGAAGTCGAACGTGAGGTGGCCGTCGCGGTTGGTCATCGCAACGGTGATCTTGTGCAGGCCCCGGTCCCCCGCTCCGGACTGGTCCTGGTATCCAGTGGCGTACCACGTGCCCTCCGGGGCGGCCGTCAGTTTGGCCCGCAGGCGTGATTCGGCGTCTGCCATCATGCGTTTCATCACGGCCTTGACGGTGTCGGCACCGTACTGGGCGATGACGGCGAGCAGGCGTTCGCGGCCGACGTTACTGGCCCCGATCTTGGCCCGCAGGTCGAGGCCGACCAGCAGCGGCACCCGCGACCGGCGCACCCACAGGTCGGCGATGTCGTCCTGCAGCTCGAAGTTGCGGACCACGCGCACCGGCGGTGTGGGAACCGATTCGGAGAACACGTCCTGCGCGTCGACGGCGAACGAGCCGAGGCCGACGCCGCCGAGGTCGGGTTCGTGACAGATGGCGCTGGTCCAGCCGAACAGCCTGCCCTCGTGGAAGATCGGCTGGAACACGATGACGTCGCTCTGGTGCAGGCCGCCGCCGACCCACGGGTCGTTGCACAGGAACATGTCGCCCTCGCGCACCTCCCGGTTCTGCAGTGTCCAGTAGATCGCGAGGTCGACCGCGCCGACCAGCATGGTGTTGTAGAGCCCGACCTGGACTTCCTGGCCGAGCTCGTCGCTGATCGCGAAGTCGAAATCGTTGGCGTCGATGACGATGGGTGAGCCGGACATGCGCTTGAGCGCCTCGCCCATCTCGTCGGTGACCGACCAGAGCCGGTGTCGCACTACTTCGTAGGTCAGCGGGTCGAGTGCCTCGATCTGCTCGGCGGTGACGTCGTGCACCGGCAGGGAGGCCGGCAGCTGATCCTTGAACGTCGCGGGGTCGATGGGCCGGCTCTGGAACACCTCGGAACCGGGTACGGGGGCGGTCATGTCGAGTTCTCCTACTGCGCGGTGATGGTCAGGTTGCCGAGGTGGTCGACGCTGCCGGTCGTCCCGGCCGGGACCACGACGGTGGTGGTGGGCAGCTCGACGACCGCGGGCCCGGCGAGCGCGTGGCCGCGGCGCAGCCCGCGGTAGTCGTAGACGGCGGTGTCGACGTAGCCGACCCGGCCGTCCAGGCAGATCGCCCGGGTGCCGACGAGGGCCGCGCTCGCGTCGGCGGAGTCGGCGGACTTGACCTCCGGCAGCGCCGAGGAGAAGGGCAGCACACCGGTGGCCCGCACCCGGTAGGTGATCGCCTGGATTCCCGCTGCGCTGAAACCCGAACCGGCGCCGTACAGCTGGGCGTAGCGGCGCTCGAAGTCGGCCGCGATGCGGTCCAGCGCCGCCTCGTCGAGGTTCCCGACCTCGACCGGGGTGGTGACCTCGGCCAGCTGCGCGGTGTAGCGCATGTCCAACTCCCGCTCGACCTGGATCGAGGCGTAGTCCAGGCCCTGCCGCCGCAGCCCCGCCACCACCTGTTCCTCGAGGCGTGCGAAGTTCTCTGCGGTGGTGCGCGGATCCAGCGGGACGTTGGCGGGATCGGAGAGCTCGGCGGCCAGCACCACGTCCGAGGAGGCCAGCCCGTACGCCGAGAACGCCGACGCCACCTGGCCCAGCGGCACGACGACCTTGCCGACGCCCACCTCGGCGGCGTACATCGCGGCGTGCGCCGGGCCGGCACCGCCGAACGCGTAGAGCACGAACGCCCGTGGGTCATGTCCGGCCTCGACGACCGTCTTGCGCAACAGGTCCCCGGTCTGGGAGTTCTGCACGGCGTAGATGGCCGCCGCGGCCTCTTCGATCGTCAGGCCGAGCGGCTCGGCGATGCGGGTGCGGATCGCCTCGCGCGCCGCCTCCATGGACAGCGCCTTGCGGCCCCCGATCAGCCCCCGGTCGCTGAGGATGCCCAACACCAGGTTGGCGTCGGTGTTGGTGGGTTCGGTGCCGCCCTGGTCGTAACAGGCCGGGCCGGGCACGGCCTGCGCACTGTGCGGTCCGATCTGCAGGTTGCCGCCGGCGTCCAGCCAGGCGATGGCGCCGCCGCCGGACCCGATGGCGTGCACCTCCAGCGTGGGCACGTTGATCGGATGGTGGTTGATGACGGTGTTGCTCGCGCGCACCGGCTCGCCGTCGACGATCAGCCCGACCAGGAAGGTCGTGCCGCCGACGTCGGTGGCGATCACGTTCGAGTGCCCCAGTTGGTGGGCCAGCGCGGTGGCGCCGACCACGCCGCCGGTCAACACGGAGCCGACCGTGCTGATCGCGGTCCGCGGCGCCTCGGAGGCGGCGACGGCGCCGCCGTTGCTCTGCATCACCAGCAGTGGTCCGGCCAATCCCCGCTCCCGCAAGGTGGTTTCGAGGTTACCGAGATAATCACGCAGACCGGGCCCGATCTGCGCGCTCATGATCGTTGTTGCGCTGCGGGCGAACTCCCGGATGCGGGGGCTGACCTCACTCGACAGCGCGACAAAAAGGTCCGGGGCGATCTCGGCGACGAGTTCGCGCAGCCGCTCTTCATGGCAGGGGTTGCGGAACGACCACAGCAGTGACACCGCGATCGCCTCCACACCGGCATCCACCAGCGTTCGGATCGCGCGCCGGGCCCCGTCCTCGTCGAGGGGCACGATCACGCGACCGTCCCGGTCCACCCGCTCGGTGACCTCGAGGGCCAGTCGTTTCGGCAGCAGCGCGTGCGCCTTGCTCTGCCGCATGACGTCCTGCAGTTCCTCGGGGGAGCGGCCCAGATACCGGCCCTCGACGTTCATAATGTAGATCGAGTCCCGGTGACCCGCCGTGGTCAGGAAGCCGACCTGCGGAACCTTGCCCATGACAAGGGCGTTCAGCGACGACGTGGTGCCGTGCGCCAGGTGGTGGACATCGGCGAGCATGGCCTCCAGGGGCTGTTCGCGGTGCTCGGCCAACGCCGTCAGCACGTCGAGCACACCGCGGGAGTAGTCCGGCGGCGTCGACGGCACCTTCGCCGCGGCGACGCCGCCGAGATCGTCGATCAGGACCGCGTCGGTGAACGTGCCGCCCACGTCCACACCGATGACCAGAGACATGCATGCCCATTTCCGTCGGGGACGCGCGCCGGCGTCAACAATTCATCTTATACGTTGAATCTCACACGCATGTGTCAAAAAGTCAAGGGTCGGTGGTGCCCCGGCTACGCCCGCGGGTCGACGAGGACCTTCAGCACCGCGGCGTCGCGCAGCATCTCGAACGCGGACAAGGCATCTCGGATCGGCACTTGCGCGGGGGCCAATCCGTCGACGGACAGTGAACCGTCGGCCAGTGCGGTGATGGCCTCGTCGAATTCGTCGACGTAGGTGAATGATCCGTGCACGGAGATCTCCTTGAGCAGGATCGTCGCCGCGTCCAGCGCGGTGCCTGGCCCGGCGCCGACGACGACGAAGACACCCCCGGGGTCCAGCGCGTCCAGTCCGAGCGTGGATGCCGTCCCACTGCCCGAGGCCTCGATGACGACGTCGGCCCCGATGTCGCCGACCAGCCCTGCGGCCTCGTCGGCGTCCCAGGCCGCGTCGGCACCGGAGCCTCTGCCGTGGGCGCGCCGCACCTGCGACGGTTCGACCAGCAACACCTGTGCGGCACCCCGCGCACGTGAGATACGCAGCGCCAGTTGGCCTATCGTTCCGCCGCCGGTCACCAGGACGGTCTTGTCCGTCAGGTCTCCGGCCAGGTTGGCCGCGTGCAGCGCGGTGGCCATCGGCTCGACCAGGGCCGCGGCGGTGCGGTCCAGGGAATCCGGCAGGGCCCGCAGCACACCCGGGAAGACCGCGACGTGCGGCGCGAGGCCGCCGTCGGCCTGCAGGCCGAGCGCGGTCTGCATCGTGGCCCGGTGGCAGAAGTTGAACCGCCCGGCCCGGCACTGCGGGCAGGTCCGGTCGATGTTTCCGTTGGGGTTCAAGGCAACCCGCTGACCGATCGTCCACCCGGGCACCCGATCGCCGACCCAGGTGATCGTGCCCGTCGCCTCGTGACCCATCACGACGCCGCCGGTGTAGACCTGCGGCAGTTCCGGAGCGTGCAGATCGCTTCCGCAGATGCCGCACAGGTCCACGTCGACGATGACCTGGTCGGCCCGCCGGGCCGGCATGGGGTGGTCGACCAGCGCGATATCGCGATCGGCGGTGAGCAACACTGCGGGCATGCGATCCATGGACAGACCTTCCCGGCGCGGCGGCCTCACCGCGTCACCGGGAGTCTACGGCCGTTCGACTTTATTGATCAATATTGAACGATTGCGTCAGATGTGGTTATGGTGGTCGCGTCACCGGCGGCGCGGCGGGAAGGTCAGACAGATGATCAAAGTGGTGAGCCTGTTCAAGAAGAGAGATGGTCTGTCGACCGCGGAGTTCCGTGACTATTACGAGAACAACCACAGCCGGTTGTTCGCCGATCACCTCAAAGTCCCCGGCGTGCACCGTTATACACGCCGCTACCTGGAGCCGATCCCGGATTCGATCACCGGCGCGGTGCGCCACTCGGGCTTCGACGTGATCATGGAGGTGTGGTGTGACGAGCAGTGGTACACCGACTACTTCGTCAACCAGCCGTCAGCGGAGTTCCGCGAGTTGGTCGCCGAGGACGAGGAGAAGCTGTTCGACCGCACCCAGATGTTCACCTACGTGGTCAAGGAGTACGACACCGACCTGTCGGCCCTGTAGTCGCCGGACGGCTCAGAGGTCGAGTGACTGTTCGAGCCGGTCGAGGTTGGCTCGGATCGCGTCGATGGCCGTACGGGGGCTGAGGATGTCGCTTTCCCGGCGGTCGGCGCGCAGCAGTCCGGACACCGCCATGTCGGCCAGCTGGTTGGCGATGGTGTCGATGCTGTGCTCGGAGCGCTCCGGGTGGTACCAGAAGGCGACCCAGTTGCAGATACCCCACACCCCGAGCGAGGCGATCCGCGCGTCGACGGAGCGGAACTGACCGCCCTGCACGCCTTCTTCGATGACCGTCCGCACCGCTTCCAGCGTGGACCGGCGGCCCTGCCTGAACTTCTTGGCGCTCGCCGCCGACAGATCTGACTCCGACCGCACGAGCAGCAGGAACAGGCCCCGGTTCTCGTCGATCCAGCGGACGATCCAGGTCGCCATCGCGTGCAGGCGCGCCGGCGGATCGAGTTCGGTCTGGGCACCGATCTCCCGCAGCCGGCGGGCCGGGCCCAGCGTGGCGTCGGTGACCAGGCGTTCGAGCAGGGCGTCCTTGCTCTTGAAGTAGTAGTACAACGCCGGCCGCTTGAGTCCCATGGATTCGGCGACGTCCTGCAGGCTGGTACCGGAGAACCCGCGTTCGGCGAACAACCGGGTGGCGTGCTGGAGCACCTCGTTCTCCATCAGCTGCCGTCGCGTCGAGCTGGAGGTCTGCTCGTCCTGCTGCGGCTTGCCACCCGCCCTGGCCATCCGGCCCTCCTCTCCCGCGTCCGGCCCGGTCGGGCCACGGCACAGCGTACCGCGGGCTGCCTGAGCCGTTGAATTTTCGACGGCCCTGCCGCGCTGGGGGACGGCGGCTCAGAGAAAGATGCCGCCGTCGATGACGAAATCGCTCCCGGTGATGTAGGCCGCGGTGTCCGAGGCCAGGTACGTGGCCAGCTCCGCGACTTCCTCGGGCCGGCCGAAGCGCCGCAGCGGGATGCGTTCGAGCAGCCGGGCCTGTTCCTCGGCCGGGTGCTGCTGGTGCATCGGGGTGTCGATGCAGCCGGGGTGGATCAGGTTCACCCGGATGTTGTCGGCCGCGAGCTCGGCGGCCGCCACCTGCGTCATCCCCCGCACCGCGAACTTCGTTGCCGTGTAACCGATCCGGTCCGGCATACCACGGATCGCCAGAACGGAGGCGACGTTGACGATGCTGCCGCCGCCGGCGTTGCGCATCGGCGCCGCCACCGCGCGCATGCCGAGCAGCACACCCCTCTGGTTGACACGCACCATGGCGTCGTAGTCGGCGAGGGGCAGGTCTTCCATGGCACCCGCCAGCGAGATCGCGGCGTTGTTCACCAGCACGTCGACGTTGCCGTGCGTCGCCTCGACGTGCTCGACCAGTTCGGCCCACTGCGATTCCTCGGCGACGTCGTGGTGCCGGTACTCCGCGGCCTCGCCGAGTTCGTCGGCCAGGGCGTTGCCCTCGTCGTCGAGGATGTCGGTGAGCACCACCCGCGCACCCTCGTGGACGAACAGCGCGGCTTCGGCGGCCCCCTGGCCGCGCGCGGCACCGGTGACGATGGCGACCTTGCCGGCAAGTCTGGCGGTCACGGAAACCTCCCTGTACTCGGGGCGGGCGAACGCGCCGCCGGTAGTTCGACGTATGTGTCGAATATTCAAAGTACACGACGGTCGACGATTGACACCTGACTTTGGCGTTGAATAATCTACAGAGAAGTGCACTCGCGGTGGCGAACTCAGAGAAGACGTTCCCCAGAAAGAAGGATGCAATGCCGGTCGATTCCCGCCTCGTTCCCTACCCGCCGGATGATGTGGAGCGCTACCTGGCGAGCGGCGCATGGGATGCGGCCCCGGTTGCACAGCGGTTTCACGAAGTGGCCCGGGAGTTCGGTTCCCGCACCGCGCTCATCGACCAACAGGGCTCGATCAGCTACACCGATCTCGACCTGCGCAGTGACCAGATCGCCGCCGCATTCATCGAACGCGGCATCACACCCGGCGCCCCCATCCTCTTCCAGGTGGGCAACAGCATCCCCGCGGTAGCGGCCTGGTACGGCGTGTTGAAGGCCGGGGCGATCCCGGTGGCCACGCTGGCCGGGCACCGGGCCCACGAGATCGGCAGCATCGCAGGCATTGTCGGGGCCGTCGGCCATATCGTCGACGACTCCCGACCGGACCGCTTCGACATGGTCGAATTCGGAGCGCAGCAGGCTCGGGCCAACCGGACCCTGCGCCATCTGTTCACCGTCGGTTCCCGGCGCACGCACCGGGACCCCGCCGTCGCCCCGATCGAAGGCCTTGGGGCGTCACTGGATCCGCGGGAGGCCCGCCAGAGGGTCGAAGCGGTCCAGCGCACCCTCGGCCCGCAGGACGTCGCGGTCCACCAGCTCTCCGGCGGGACCACCGGCGTCCCCAAGGTGATCCCGAGGCTGCACGGTGAATACTGGAACAACGCCCGTGCCTGGGCACTGGCCCTGGGCCGCACCGAGTTCAGCGTCACCTGCCACGCCGCGCCGATCATCCACAATGCCGGGATCAGCTGCGCGCTGCATTCGACGCATTCCGTCGGTGGCGCCCTGGTGCTCGCGCCGCCGGACCGCTCGATCGCACTGCGCATGATGGCCGAACACCGGGTCGATGACACGCTTTTCGTGCACGGCATGTTCAGTTGGATCATGTCCGAGGAGTACGAGGCGGCGGCCCGCCACTTGCAGACGGTGATCCTCTCGGGGGCGAAGGTCCCCGACGAGGTGTTCGCCCGGGTGGAACGGTTCGGCGCCAGGGTCGGTCAGACGTTCGGGATGGGTGAGGGCATGTTCGCGCTCACTCCGTTCGACGCACCCCGGGAGTTGCGCAAGACCACCGTGGGGACACCGCTCACCACTGGCGACGAGATCCGGATCCTCGACCCCGGCGGTGAGCGGGAGCTGCCCGATGGCCACACCGGCGAATTGGCCTGCCGCGGCTGGTACACCATCCGCGGATACTTCGACTCGCCCGAGCACAACGCCACCGCCTTCACCGCCGACGGGTTCTACCGCACCGGTGACCTGGCGCGCGTGCAGCGCCACGACGGCAAGCCCTTCCTCTCGATCGAGGGCCGGATCAAGGACCTGATCAACCGCGGCGGGGAGAAGGTGAACGCCGGCGAGCTGGAGCTGCTGCTGCACCAGCACCCCGCCATCGACGACGTCGCCGTCGTGGCGATGCCCGACCCGCGGTTGGGTGAGCGGGTGTGCGCCTATCTCGTCACCGGGGAGGCGGCACTCGGGATCCCGGCACTGCAGGCCCATCTCGAGACGCTGGGCGTCGCCAAGTACAAGTGGCCCGAGCGCGTCGAGATCATCGACGCGCTGCCGCGCACCCAGGTCGGCAAGATCGACAAGAAGGCGTTGCGTGCCGACATCGCGGCCAAGCTGGCTCCCCCGGTGATTTCGGCGTAGTTGGTCATCCTCAGCGTGACCAACTACGCCGAAATCGCGGTGCGCTAGGCGATCTTGGCGATCATCTTGCCCATCACCCGGCCGTGGAACATGTCCGGGAACGCGGTGGGGATCGCTTCGAGCCCCTCGACGACGTGCTCGGCGTAGCGCACCGTGCCGGCGGCCACCGCCGGCGCCAGCTCGGCGCGCAGCGCGTCGTAGCAGTCGAAGTAGTCGGGTACCGAGAAGCCGCGGATGGTGAGGTCGCGGTAGAGGACCGCCCGCTGCAGATCCGGCAGGCGGTCCGGTCCCGGCGCAGCCGTCGTCGCGGTGATCGCCTCCATCACACCGCCGACGACGATCTGCGCCTTCATGTTCAGGTGCGGCGGCAGCGCCGCGACCATCGTGGCACCGACGTTCTCGTAGACGGTGTCGATGCCGTCGGGCACCGCGCGGGCGAGCTGCGCGGTGAAGTCGGCCGCCTTGTAGTCCACGGCGGCGTCCAGGCCGAGATCCTCGCGCAGGTGCCGCGTCTTCGCGGGCCCGCCGGCGATGCCGACCACCCGATGCCCCCGCAGCTTGCCGATCTGCGCGGCGGCGGACCCGACGGCCCCGGCGGCGGCGGTGACGACGAGCGTGCCGCCGGGCTTCGGGTCGATGATCTTCGTCAACCCCACCCACGCCGTCAGGCCCGTCATCCCCAGCACGCCGAGGTTGGCCGACAGCGGCGCCGCGGTCGGGTCGATCGACCGCAGGTCCGAGCCGTCGGACAGCGCGTAGTCCTGCCAGCCGGACATGCTGGCGACGTGATCGCCGACCGCGAACACCGGATGGTTGCTCTGCTCCACGACCGCGACGGTGAACCCGAACATCGGGTCACCGATGTCGATCGGAGGCTGGTCGCTGTTCGCGTTGCCCATGATGATGCGGTTGTACGGGTCCATCGAGACCAGCAGGTTCCGGATCAGGACCTGCCCGTCGCCGGGGACCGGCACGGGCCGGGCGACGATGTCGAAGTCGGTCGGTTTCGGGTCGCCGTGCGGCCGGGCGGCCAACAGGATCTGGCGGTTCACCGGTGTCGTCATGTGTGGCCCTCTCTGTCGTAGTCGGTTGAGCACCGCCGATGCTTCGCGCGGCACCGGCCGCCAACCAGTGCCCTTGCGCTCCCGGGTAGTGGCAGGGCCCCTCACCCCGCGCGGGAAGGGCCTACCGTTTCAGCCATGACCGACAAGCCGAACCACCTCGGCGAGTACCTGCGCGCCCGCCGCGGCCTCGTCACCGCCGCGCAGGCCGGCATCCCCGAGGTGGGTACGCGCCGGGTGCCCGGGCTGCGGCGCGAGGAGGTGGCGATGCTCGCCGGCATCAGCGCCGACTACTACCTGCGCCTCGAGCGCGGCCGCGACCGCAATCCGTCGGTGCAGGTGCTCGAATCCATCGCCCGGGTGCTGCAGCTCGACGACGAGAACCTGGCCTACCTGCTCAGCCTCGCCGGGGACAAGCCGCGCAGGGCCCGGCGGCGGGCCCGGCCCGAGACCGTGCCGCCGGGCATGGTCAAGCTGGTGGCGACGTTGACCCAGCCCGCCTTCGTGGAAGGCCGCTACTTCGATGTGCTGGCGGTGAACCCGCTGGCCACAGCACTTTCCCCGCGCCTGACGGTGGGACGCAACCAGTTGCGGGACATGTTCCTCGATCCCGGGGAGATCGCGCTGCACCCGGACTGGGACGGCACCACCGAGTGCCTGATCTCCAGCCTGCGCCACTCCGTCGGCACCGACATCGACGATCCCCGCTTCATCGAGCTGGTCGGGGAACTGTCCCTGGCCAGCCCGCGCTTCCGCGCCATGTGGTCGCGCCACGACGTCGGCGTGCAGAGCGGGACGTGGACGCTGTTCGACCACCCGCAACTGGGCCCGCTAAGGCTGAACCGGGAGCGGCTGGCCGTCAGTGGCACCGACGGCATGTACCTGGTGATCTACCACCCCGACCCGGGCTCCGCGGACGCCGACAAACTGGCGCTGCTCGCGTCGTCCACCGAGCCCGCCGAACGTGCACGCACGGTAGCCGAGGAGGCCGACCAACGACCGTGAGCGCACGCTCGCGGGGTCAACCCGGACCCGGCCGGCCGGTTCGTTGATTAGGTTGAGCAGCGTGGGGGACATCGAAGCGCGGGCCGCCGGCGCACCTGCCGGACCGCCTCAGCTGTTCTGTGCCCCACACCTGCGCTGCGTCGAGGTGGCCGGGCGCCTCGTGATGCTCGACCTGTCGGCCGGTGTGTACGAGACGACCGACGAGGTCGGCGCGGCGATGTGGGCGCAGCTCACCGAGCTGCCCGCCGACCGTGACATCCCGAAACTGGCTGCCCGCTACGGTGTTCCGCTCTCGGTGGTGTTGTCGGACCTCAATGCCTTCGCCGAGCGGCAACTCGCCGCCGGCCGCCTGGTCCGCGCGCCGGCGCCCCGGTCACCAGTGGAATCCGCGCCGCGGCAACGGCCCTCGGTCACCCGTGCCCTGCGGGAGCGGGCCGGTGCGGACCGTGCCCTGCGCAAGAGCTTCGCGGCGGCCTACACCGCCCGGGTCGGGCCTGCGGCCGACACCGCCGGCCCCCGCGTCGCGCTCGCGCGGCTGCTCGACGTGTTCCGTACCGCCGACGGCCTCTACCCGTCCCCCGAAGCCCCGCTGGACTGCCTGCCACGGTCGTTGGCGATGACCCGTTTCCTGCGCACGTCCGGCTGGCCGGCTCAGCATGTGATCGGCGTGGCGTTGTACCCGTTCGAGGCCCACGCCTGGGTGGAAGTCGACGGCGTCGCCCTCGGCGAGGACGACACCTACCTGCACCGGTTCACCGTGGTCCAGCGAGCCTGATGACGTCGCACACGCTGGACGGGTTCCTGGTATCGCTGGCGCCGGCACGGCTGCGCGGCTGGCCGGCACCCGAGACGGTCGGGGACAGCTCGGTGTGGTGGCACGGCTACCTCGCCCACCCGGCGACATTGCACACCGAATTGGGCCTTCCCGCAACGGCATCCATCGGCCGGATCGTGGAAGCCGGCTGGCGGCGGTGGGGCACCGCGATCGCCGACCACCTCACCGGTGAGTACGCGGCGGTGGTGCTCGACGCTCGTGGTGCGGCGATCGTCGGCGACAGGATGGGCCTTCGCCCGATCTACTACACGTGCGGACCGGACGGCGCCGCGGTCTCGACCGACCTCGGCGCGCTGGCCCGCGAGACCGGCGCCTGGCGCGAGGTGGACGACGACTACCTTGCGGACCTGTTCGGCACGGGTCTGCACCTGGGTTCGCGCACACCGTACCGCCGCATCCGACGGTTGCGCATGGGCGAGGTGGCGACATGGCGCGGGGGGCGGCTGACCGTGGCTGGGGGCTGGCGGCCACGGGTGGACCCGGCCGCGGGATCGTTCGACGAACACCAGGAACGGTTGCGCGACACCGTCAGAGCGGCGGTGGCCGGTGCCCTGCCCAGCGGCGCACCGGCGGTCGAGCTGTCGGGCGGACTGGACACGTCGACGGTCCTGGCGGTCGCGGCCGGCCTCGCGCCGGTGCAGGCGTTCAGCTTCGTCCATCCCGGCGATCCCGCCGGCGACGAAACCCCTTGGATCCGTGCGGCCCTGGAGGCGACACCGACCCCGTGGCACCCGATCGACGCGACCGCGCACGCGACCTTCGGTGCCGGACCCGAGCTGGGAGCCTTCCTGGCCGCGCCGTCGCGCCGGATCATCAACTGGGCGCCGACCGCGGCTGAAGTGGCCGCGGTCGGCCGGCTGGGGTTGTCGACCATCCTGACCGGAGAGGGTGGCGACGCGGTGTTCTTCGCGGGCCTGCTGCCGTGGTACCTAGCCGACCTGTTGCGCACCGGGCGGCTCGACCGTCTCCGGCGTGAATCGCTGCGGTGGGGCAGCCACGCCCAACCGCGACGCTCCGCGGCGTTCTGGATCCGGCGTGCCGCTGTCGGCGGCTGGTGGCGCTGGCGCCGTGGCCAGGCGCTGACCCTCGAACCATTCCGGCCGCTCGCCGTTTCCGCGCCCTGGCTGAGCCCGGGCTACGTGACCAGCCGGCATCTCGACCGCCGGCCGACGGCAGGGGTGACGGTGCGCGCGGCGTCGGTCCACGGCCAGGCCGTCCTGGAGAACATCGCGCGCGGTGCGGAGTTCGCGCGCAGCCGCCACGTCATCGCGTCGCCCGGCGTGGAGTTCCGGCACCCGCTGCTGCATCCGGCGGTCGTCGACCTGGCACTGAGCACCCCGTGGCCCGTCGCGGTGGATCCCCGCATCGACCGGGCGGTGCAGCGCTACGCCTTCGCCGGGACCGTCAGCCAGACGGTGCTGCGCCGGCGGTCCAAACCACTGGCCGATCACGCGATCCTGCGCGGGTTCGAACGACACCCGGCGTGGCGCGAGTACCTGCGCGACAACCCCGAGGTCGTGCGGCGCGGCTACGTCGACGCCGCGACGTGGGACGCCGCCGTGCGCGACGTCGGCCGGATCGGCGGGGTGACCCAGCTGTACTCCGCGATCCAGATCGAGGTCTGGCTCCGCCACCTCCACCACGCCGGCGCCCCGACCCTGCTCAGGTAGCGGGGCGCCCTCGCCCGAAACACAACCGCCACGTCAATAATCGGGTACTGTTTGCTGAATCAACACGATCGAGGAGGTTTGCGGTGTCCGAGTATTCGCCCCCGCAGGTCGTCCGCGTCGGCGACGTCCGCGAGACCACCCAGGGCAGCGGTAACTACCTGTCCGACAGCAGCACCGGATGGGGGTACATGGGCTGGTACTCGCGCCACCACGACACCCCGGAGACCGTGGCACCGCTGCCACCGCGGGACTGATCGGCCGCCGTTGCTCTAGGCCGTGGGCAGCGCCTGCGGTCGTGCGCCCTGACGCCCCGCCGCTTCCCCTGGTTTCGGGGAACGGCCCAGGTGCTCGCGGAACCAGTCCAGCGCGGCCGTGCTGGTCAGCTCGAAATGCTCGACGTAGGTGTCGAAGTGTCCCCCCGGATGGACGACCAGCCGCTTGGGTTCGGCCGCGGTGTCGAAGACAGCCTGTTGCAGGTGCGGGAACGTGACCGTATCCCCGGCGCCGACGATCATCAGCAGCGGGGTCGGTGACACGTAGGGCACCCAGCCCGCGGGTTCGAACGTGAGCATATGCTCCACCGAACGCACAGTGACCTCGTTGCGCCAGGTGGGGGCGACGCGGCTGATGCCACCGACGTACCGGGGGCTGACCACGGGTGGCAGCGCGCACGATTGGCAGGCCTCGGTGGCGAACACCGCGATCCGCGCCGGCTCTGCGCCGTCGAGCCGGGCGCGCCGATCGGCGGCGAAAAGCGCGTCCAGCCGCGCCCGTTCGGCCGCGGTGAACATCTCGGCACCGTTGCGGTGGCCGCTGACATTCGGGATCTGGGCGACCACGCACCCGACGCGATCGTCGTTGGCCGCCAACACCATGGCGAGCCCGCCGGCGAAACTCGACCCCCAGACACCCACCGGTGCGGCCGGCTCGACCTCCGGCTGCGCCGCGGCGTAGCCGATCGCGTCGCGCCAGTCGGAGAGCTGACGGAAGGGATCGACCTCGAGGCGCGGCGTGCCGTCGGAGGTGCCGAACCCGCGGTGGTCGTACACCAGCACCGCGAAGCCGCCCGCCGCGAAAAGCGCGGCATAGTGGTCGATCTGCTCCTTGACGCCCGAGAAACCGTGCGACATCACGATCACAGGAGCGGTCCCGCGTCCGGGCCGGTGGAAGTACCCGCGTAGCACGGTGCCGTCTTCGGCCCGGAACTCGACGTCACGCCTCATGCGCCCACCGTAACGATTATGGTTGCATGATGCAACCATAATCACGGACGGGACGGCTCGCTAGGACACGCTGCCCGCCAGGACCCGGACCTTGGCGTCGAGTTCCTCGTGAGCCGCGGCGTACTGGTCGCGCCACAGCGACACCAGCTCCCCGACTGTGCCGGTGCGCTTGATCGCGCCGATACCCTGCCCGGAACCCCAGATGTCCCTCCACGCCTTGGCCTGCGTGTTCCCGCCGGATCCGAAATCCATTGCACTGGGATCGGATTCGGGAAGGTTGTCGGGATCCAGACCAGCGGCGACGATGCTGCCCCGCAGATAGTTTCCGTGCACACCGGTGAACAGGTTGCTGTAGACGATGTCCCGCGCGGACGACGCGACGATCATGTCCCGGTAGCCCTGTTCGCAATTCGCCTCTGCTGTCGACAGGAACGCCGAGCCGATGTAGGCGAAGTCCGCGCCGACCGCCTGGGCGGCGAGGATCGACTTGCCGTGGGCGATCGCTCCGGACAACAGCACCGGACCGTCGAACCACTCCCGGATCTCCTGCACGAGCGCGAACGGTGACTGGGTACCGGCGTGCCCGCCCGCACCGGCCGCGACCGCGATGACGCCGTCGGCACCCTTGCCGATCGCCTTGCGCGCGAAGTCGTTGTCGATGACGTCGTGCAGCACGATCCCGCCGTAGGAGTGCACGGCCTCGTTGACCTCCGGGCGCGCCCCCAGCGACGTGATGACGATCGGCACCTTGTGCTCCACGATGACCTGCATGTCGTGGTCGAGCCGGTCGTTCGAGCGGTGCACGATCTGGTTGACCGCGTGCGGGGCGATCACTGCGTCCGGGTTGGCGAGCGCGTAGGCTGCGTTCTCCTCCTCGATCCGGGTCAGCCACTGGCTCAGCAGTTCCTTCGGCCGCGCATTGAGCGCGGGGAACGACCCGATGACGCCGGCCTGGGTCTGGGCGATGACCAGTTCCGGCCCGGAGACGATGAACAACGGCGCCGCCACCACCGGCAGCGTGAGGGGACGGGTCAGGACTTCGGGAAGTGCCATGGGAATCCTTCGCTGGTGAATGCCGCCACGCCAACGGGCGAGGCGCTGTGTCACCGACGCTAGAACCGCGCCCACGGATTATGCAATAAGTTGCACAGAAAGGTGACGGCGATCACTCCCCGCGGAGGCCCCGTGATCCGACTAGGGCGATTCCGGCGATGTCTCGGTGGCGGTGCGGCGCGCCTTCATCTCGTCGAGGGTGTCGAGCACCTCACGGCACCAGTCGGCCCAGGCGCGCTCGACGGCCACACCGGCCTTGAGCACCAGGTACCGCAACATGTCCGAGTCGGTGTCGACGACGGAAAAGTCGCGCGCCTCGATCTCCCGATAGGTGCCGTAGGTCTGTTCGTGGACTTCGAGGTGGTGGGTGACGACATCGCGGATCTGCTCGGGATCACCGACCGCCGCGGCGGCACGCACCCGTATCGCCAGGGCGTCGCGCAACTGGACGGGTTCATCGGTCTGGGCGATCCACTCCCGCAGGGCCGCCGTCCCCTCCGCCGTGATCGCGAACCGCTTCGGCTGCCCTCGGGCGGGCGGCTCGGCCGAGGACACCTCGACGACGAGACCGCGACTGCGCAGCCGGTCGAGTTCGCGATAGATCTGCTGATGGGTGGCCGACCAGAAGTAGCCGAAGGCGCGGTCGAAGCGGCGGGCCAGTTCGAGACCGGTGGACTGACGTTCCGTCAGCGCCGTCAGGATCGCGAACTGCAGGGCCATGGGTGTCAATGTTAGAGCCGCCAGGTCGGATCGAGGCCGGGGTATTGCGGTGGCCCGCCGGTGGCGACAGTGGCGGGCTCACCCGCGGATGCGGCTCACCTGGCCGGCCCATTCCCGCTCCTTGAGGATGAACTTCTGGATCTTGCCCGTCGAGGTCTTCGGCAGCTCGCCGACGAACTCGACGTCCCTGGGCGCCTTGTAGTGCGCGATCCGGGCCCGGACGTGCTCGATGAGATCGGCTCCCGTGACGGGCCGCTCCGGCCTGGTCACCACGAACGCCTTGGGTCGCTCACCCCATTTGTCGTCGGGCACACCGACGACCGCCACCTCGATCACCGCGGGATGGCTGACCAAGGCCTGCTCGACCTCGATCGTCGAGATGTTCTCCCCGCCCGAGATCACGACATCCTTTGCCCTGTCCCGTAGTTCGACGTAACCGTCGGGGTGCATGACGGCGAGGTCGCCGGAGTGGAACCAGCCACCGCGGAACGCCTCGCCGGTGCCCGCGGCGTCGCGGAAGTAGCCGGCCATCACGTTGTTGCCCCGCATCACCACCTCCCCGACGGTGTCGCCGTCGGCCGGGACGTCGGCCATGTCGGCGGTCACCACCCGCAGCGCGTCGGCTTGGATCATCCCGACCCCCTGGCGGGCCTTGAGTCGCGCGTGTTCGGCCGGCTCGGCGGCCGACCAGGACTGCTGCGGTTCACAAATGGCATATGGGCCATAGGTTTCGGTCAGGCCGTACACATGGATCAACTCATAGCCCAGAGCCTCGAGCGCCGAGATCGTCGTCGGGCTCGGCGGCGCACCCGCGGTCGTCACGATCACCGGCGTATCGAGCCGCGCGGCATGCTCACTATTGATGACCGAAACCAGGACCGTCGGGGCCGCGTTGACATGGGTGACGCCGTGGCCGCGGATCGTTGTCCACACCGCCTCGCCGGACATCTGCTCCAGACAGATGTGACGGCCGCCGATGGCCGTCACGGCCCACGCGGTGCACCAGCCGTTGCAGTGGAACATCGGCAGCGTCCACAGGTACACCGAATCCGTGCTGTGGCGGCTGTGGATGATCTCGCCCAACGCGTTGAGGTAGGCTCCGCGGTGGGTGTACAGCACGCCTTTCGGCCGACCCGTGGTGCCCGAGGTGTAGTTCAACGCGATCGCGGCGTTCTCGTCGGCCACCGACCACGGCAGGGCGTCGACACCATCGGCGGTAGCGACGAACCGGGCCCAGGACCCCTCACCGCCCAGGCTGGGCTCGCTGCCGGTCACCACGCACGTGATCCCCGGCAGTGTCGACAGCGCCGCGCGGGCCAGCTCACGGAAACGGGTATGCACCAGCATGATTCGTGCACCCGAATGCTCGACGATCCAGCGCACCTCCTCCGCGGACAGCCTGGTGTTGACCGCCACCAGGACCGCGCGGGCCAGCGGGACACCGAAGTGGGCGGTCAGCATCTCGGTGACGTTCGGCATCAACACGATCACCCGGTCCCCGGGGCCGACGCCGTGCGCGACCAGGGCCCGCGCCATGTCCTGCGCCTGCTGCCCCAACTCGGCATAGGTCAGCGTCCTGGCGCCATCGACGACGGCGACCTTGTCCGCCCACACTCGCGACGACCGGTCCAGGAAGCTCAACGGCGTCAGCGCCGAGAAGTTCGCGGCCGCCATCACCGACCCACTTCCACGGTGTCACCGGTGTTTTCCGGCAGCACCGGCGCCAGGAGATAGGACTGGTACCGGCCGCCCGTGTACAGCACGTGCCGGCCGGCGTTGTCGCCCTTCCTGTTGGGCAGGCCGGGGACGGCGTCGACGAGGTCGTGGCCGGCGATCTCGATGCGGAGTTTCTCCCCGGCGTGCCAGCGCATCGCCATGGGCCAGATCGGGATGTCGACCGCGACGATCGCGCCGGGACCCAGCGGTTGCGGGTCGACGTGCGCCTGGACCGGCCGCAGGTCGGTGGACCGCTGCGGATCCAGCGCGCGGCGGGACACCCGCAGCCAGCCCCGAGCCCCCGGGGTGGGCAGGCCGGGCAGCCAATCCGGTACCACGTGCCGGCCCTGCGCGTCGACCTTGCTGACCCCGACGAACAGATCCATCTCCGGATGCCCGTCGCTGGACACCCACAGCCGCAACGACATCGGGCCGGCCAGCGTGAGATCACCGAGATCGCCGGTGAATACCGCCGATCCGGTCACGGCGTCGTAGCTGAGGTGGCTCTCGGCGGGAGTGGACGCCCCTGCCGGACACGCCAGCGGCAGTGCACCCGCCGAGATGCTCCGGGTGGCCGCGTCCAGGACCAACCTGGTGGGAATCACGCGGGCGGGCGGGAACTGGTCTTCGGGTTGGTCGACGACGTCCTCGTGGCCGGGGTCGAGGATCGCCATCCGCACCCGGGGCGTCGTCTCCCACCCGTTCGCTTCGTCTTTGAGCGTGTAGTCGAAGAACCGACGCAGGTCGTCCTGGTGCTGGTAGAAGTCGGGCCATTCCATCGTGTTGTGCACCCGCAACCACTTCTCGGTCGAACCGAGCGCCTCCCACGCGCGGAAGGTGCCGTCGACGTGGATCAGGTTGGTGTAGGACGCCACCACGTAGGCCGGGATCGTGATCGTCGACGTGTCATCGAAAACCTTGGCCGCCCAGTACGCGTCGAAGGTGGGATGGGCCTCGAACATGGCCAGGATGTCCTCGTAGCGATTGCGCCCGTAGTGGTGCGACAGCAGCAGCGAGGCGAAATCCCGGTACGGGATGCCGCCGGGCGCCACCAGATCACGGTAGATGTCGGTCAACCCTTCCCAGGGGGCGATGGCCGCCAGATGCGGCGGCCGCTGCGCGGCGATGATCCACTGCGAGATGCCCAACCAGGAGTTGCCCGCCATCCCCACCTTCCGGTTCGACCAGGGTTGCCCGGCGATCCATTCGATGACGTCGGCGCCGTCCCGGCCTTCCTGGATCGAGAAGGTCTGGATGTCACCGTCGGAGGCGAACGCACCGCGCGGGTCGGGGTTCACCACCGCGTAGCCGTGCAGGCACCAGTAGGCCGGGTCCGGGGCCTCCCACTTCTGCAGCCCGGAGACCGCCTCGGCGGGCACCCCGGCGCGGCCTGGATAGCTGTCCAGTCCCCAGAACCCACCCTGTTTGCCGTACGGGCTCCACGCCACCAACGCCGGGACGGGGTCGTCGGTGACGGGCCGGTACACGTCGACGAAGATCCGGGTGCCGTCGCGCAGCGTCACCTCGACGTCGCGCTCGAAGACGATGTCACAGGTCAGCGGCAACCCGCCGGGTGCGTGCACCGATCCGCTGGCCAGCACCGTGCGCCCGGGGGCGAAGCCACGCCACTTCGCCGATGGGCTCTCCGGGGGATTCGCCTCGCTCCAGATGACGTCGACGTCCCCGTCGGCCACGGTGGTCGGCCCCGCTTCCGTCGTCATGCGTTGTCGGCCAGTTCGCCGAGGAATCCGGTGGGCACCTGGCCGAGCAGTTCGGTGACTCGGCCGATCTTGGGGTCGGCGGGGTAGGTGGCCAGCACGTCCTCACCGCCGCTGCGGGTGCTCCAGCGGGTGACGATCACGACGTGGCCGGGGTCGGCCAGGTCGCGGATGACGTCGTAGCCGGTGCAGTCGGTGGTCGCGATCATGTCGGCACCGATGGCCAGGGAGAGGTCGTAGCCCTCCTCGGCACTGTCCGGCGGGAAACGCATGTCGAAGACGGAGGAGACGGGCACGGCAGGGGTCCTTTCCGGTTAGTGCGCGTGTACTAACCGGAAAGTAACTAGGATGACCGTACTAGTCAAGGGTGCGGCCGGTCCTCGATACGGCTGCTACCCGGTGAACACCACCGCCACGGCGCGCCGCGCGAACCGCCACCGACCGTCGGCGCAGAGCGCGTACACGTCGTCGGCCTCGGCGACCACCCGCTCCGGGTTCACCGTCCCGCCGTCCTCGCGCAGCAGCACGGTCAGCAACACCGTCCCGTGTACAGTGCCGTCGTCCTGGCCGTGCAGACGGATGTTGGTCACCAGGTGCCGTGTCAGGATGTCCTGTGCGGCACGCTTTCTCAGCGCGGTGCGGATCTCCGCCATGCCGGTGAGGAGCTCACCCACATCGAGCGTCGCGTCCTCGGTGAACAGTTCGGCGATCATCTCCGCCCGGCCGTGATCGACGAGCCACGCGTATTCCACGGAGAGCGCTTCGATCTCGCGACGCACCTCCGGTGTGACGGCAGAGGTGGCCAGTCCAGGGTTGGTCATGTGCGCGCTCAGAGCGACGGTGCGCCGTCGAGGCCACGCGGACCGATGTCGGGTCTCTTGCGCAGCTCGGATTCGGGGACACCGGCATGGTAGTCGCGGGCCAGCTGGTCGGGGTCGAACTCCACACCGATGGGATTGGTGGGGTATTCGGTGCGCAGGAACTCGTTGATCTCCTCGGTCGTCGCGAAGTTGTCGACCTGTAGTTCGACCTGGTTGTCGTCGGGGTCGCGGTAGTAGAACGACAGGGTAGGGCCGTGGTTGATGGTCCAGTATGGCGTGATGCCAAGCTCTTTGAGCCGTTGATAGGTGTGGACCAGCTCGCCGAGTTCGGCGTAGGTGAAGGCGATGTGCTCCAGTCCGGTCACCATGGCCGGGCGGTCCCCGAGGCCGGGCAGCGCGGCGATCGCGATGCGGTGGTGCTCGTCGTCGTAGGTGAGGAACGCGAGCACGCCCGGGACGTCGAACGACGAGTGCGCCCCGAGAACGGTCTTGTACCAGTCGACCATGGGCTGGAACTGTTTGGTCCGCAGCACCACGTGGGCGAGTTTCGCGGGTCGGGCCGGGGCTTCTTCCGGTCTCCGCGGCTGGTCGGTCAGTTGGTCGGTCATGCAGCACTCCTCGGGTTTGCGATGCTCGGTTCTTCTGTTGCTCAACGGCTCATGCCGGCGCTGTGTTCGGCTGCGCCATGCTTTGGAGGCGCTCGACGACGTGCCGGTCGCTTCCGCGCCGCGCGTGCTCCGCGGCGCGGAAGGTGTGGCGCATCTCGCCGATCCCCTCGATCCGGCTGACCAGCTCCTGCCCCGGGCGCAGGAAGCGTGGCGGCCTGTGCGACAGCCCCACCCCGTCCGGTGTTCCGGTGAAGATCACGTCGCCGGGCAGCAGCGGCACCATCGCGGAGAGCTCCGCGATCAACACCGGCACCGAGAACACCAGATCGCGGGTGTTGCCCCACTGCACGGTCGTGCCGTCGACACTGCAGCTGATCTCCAACGCGTCGGGGTCGGGCAGGTCGTCGGGCGTCACCAGGACCGGGCCCGTCGGGCTGAACCCCGGCAGCGATTTGCCGACGCTGACCTGGGGCAGCGGTCCACGCAGCTGGACCTCACGGTCGGACAGATCCTGCCCGACGGTCAGGCCGGCCACATGGTCCCAACCCTGCTCCGCGGAGACGGCGCGGGCCGACCGCCCGATGACGACCACCAACTCGACTTCCCAGTCCACCGCGTCCGACGGCAGTTCGATCTCGCCGGTGGGTCCGGTGAACGAGGTGACGTACTTGGTGAACACCGAGGGCCAATCCGGAACGGCCAGGCCGACTTCAGCGCTGTGACTGGAATAGTTGGTGCCGATGGCGAACACCTGCGCCGGACGTGGCGAGGGTGGGCCGAGTTCTGCGCTGGAGTAGGGGCGGGCGTCGGTGGCCGGTGCGCTGCGCGCCCAGTCGGTGAACTCGTCCCACCGTTCGTAGAGGGCGTGCGGATCCGGGGAGAACTGTCCGCCACTGGCACGCGCCACGTCGAGCGCGCCAGCGGCGGTGATCAGGGCCGGCCGGCCGGACACATTCGCTATACGCACACTGGACCTTCCTGGTCGTCACTCGGTGTCATCGCGCGAGGACGGTTCCCACCGCCACCGTCAGCTGGTCGACCGCGTCGTCGGCGGCCGCCGGCGACCGCCAGGCCACATGATGGTCGGGACGGACCAGAATCGCTCCGTCGTCGGCGATTTCACGCACCTGGGCCCACTGGCCCTCGGAGTCGGTGTAGTCGCCACCGATCCGCACCACCGCGATCCGGATGTCGTACTTCGCGGCGGCGGCGGCCGCGGCGACCGCCCATGGGTGGCCGTCCGCGCCGGTGATCAGCAGCAGATCGCCGGAGGTGCCCGGCAGGTCCAGCGTCGAGATCCGCCGGCTGTCCCTGCTGATCCATGCGTGCGGAAGCCGGTGGCCCGGCCGGGTGGTGGCCTGGTAGGTGGTGCCCATGGGATCGACGGCCGGCGGTGGCGAGCCGTCGGGAACCACCGCTCCCCCGGCGTAGTGGAACCCCAATTCGACGTTGTGTGCCTGGAATTCGGTGCGTTGGGTGTGCACGGCCTCGGCGAAGCGGGCGCGCCGCAGTGCGCCAATCGTGGTGTCGGAGAAGTACTGCTCGAAGAGCGGTCGCCGCCGTTCGGGCGGGGTCATGGGCAGCTTGCCCAGTCCGGAGTCGGCGATGAAGCGGTTCTCCATCGTGCACATCGCCCATTCCACGTTCTGCCGGCCGATGGGGCGTCGTTCGGATTCGTAGGAGTCGAGCAGGGCCGGGCCGGCCTGCCCGTCGAGCACCGCCTTCAGCTTCCAGGTCAGGTTGTGCACGTCTTGGATACCGGTGTTGAGGCCCAGACCGGTGGTCGGCGGATGCCGGTGGGCGGCATCGCCGACCAGGTGGATCCGGCCCGCGCTGTACCTCTCGGCCAGCACTCCCTCGACCTGCCAGTGCCCGATCCGGTGCAGTTCGATCGGGATGTCGCCGACCTTGAGCAGCTCCCGCATCTTCGGCACGATCTGGGTGTCGTCGAGGCGGGCAGGGTCGTCGGGCATGAACGCGAAGTGGAACACCCACTCCTCGGAATGCCTGCCCCAGGTGGGGCCCATCTGGACCAGCACGCCGCTCTCGGGGAAGACGCCCGCGTCGGGGTTGACGAACTGAGCCATCAACGCGTCGTCGTGCCACCACGGTGAGAAGTCCGCAGATACATGGGCACTGACCATCTCGATGAGCTTGCCCGCACCGAGCATCTCCACGCCGATCGTGGCGCCGATGGTCTTTCCGCCGTCGGCGCCGATCAGGTACTCGGCGTGCACCTCGAACATCTCTCCGGTGCCTTGGTCGAGGATCGTGGCGGTGACGCCGCCGGCATCGTGGGCCAGCCCGGTCAACTCGTGGCGGAAGCGGATCGCACCGGGGGCGCGGCGTTCGGCCTCCTGCCGCAGGATCGGCTCCAGCCGCAGCTGCGGCAGGTTGGATGCCGCACAGGCGCTGGCCCTCTCGTAGGCCTTCCGCAGGGCACCGCCTCCGTAGCTGTCCATCTTGTGGAGCACCTGGGCGTCCAGGGGGCCATCCCCGGCCAGGCTGGTCTGCCAGGTGACGCTGCGCACCTTGTCCACGGGCGTGCCCACCGCGTACACCGGATCGGCGATGCCGTGCTGACGCAGGATCTCCATCGTGCGCTGGTTGAGGTAGTGCGCCTTGGGCAGATGCGAGGTGCCGGCGTGGCGCTCGACCAGCAGGTGCTCGATCCCGTACGAGGACAGGAAGATCGACGAGCACAGGCCTGCGCCGCCGCCCCCCACGATCAGGACGGGCACGTGGATGTCGGACATGGCTGGTACTCCTCGGTGAATGCGGTGGATCAAGCGCCGGCGGTCGACGTGGTGCCGACCGGCCGCTGGGCCAGCTGCTCGAACACGTCGAGCGATTCGGGGTTGCGCACCGCACCGTCGGAGACGGCGGTGCCACGGGCCGTGCCCTGCAGCAACCTCTTGACGGGGACCTCCAACTTCTTCCCGGTCAGGTTGTACGGGATCGCCGGTACCGCGACGATCTGGTCGGGAACATGCCTCGGGGACAGCTGTTCTCGCAGCGCGCCGGCGATCTGACCGTGGAGCCGGTCATCGAGGGATCCAGCAGCGAGTTGGACGAACAGGTACAGCGTGCCGAGTCCGCCTGCGGCGTCCTCGATGTGGACCACCAGGCTGTCGTCGATCTCGGGCAGGGCTTCGAGCACCGCGTAGAACTCGCTGGTGCCCAACCGCACCCCGCCCCGGTTCAGTGTCCCGTCGGATCGCCCGGTGATCACACACGAGCCACGGCCGGTGAAGCGGACCCAGTCGCCGTGACACCACACTCCGGGGAACTTCTCGAAGTAGGCTTTGCGGTACGTCGCGCCCTCCGGGTCGTTCCAGAACCGGACGGGCATCGACGGCATCGGCGCGGTGATGACCAACTCACCGAGAGCGTCGATCACCGGTGTGCCGTCGGGTCCGTACGCCGCCGCGTGCACACCCAGCATTGGACCCGAGATCTCGCCGGCCCACACCGGCAGCATCGGGTTCCCGCCGACGAACGAGCTGGCGACATCGGTCCCGCCGCTCGATGATTGAAGCAGCACAGCGGGTTTCACCGCGTCGTAGATCCAGTCGTAGGTCGTCGCCGGCAACGGCGAGCCGGTCGCGGCGATGACCCGCAGCGCGGTCAGGTCGAACTGTTCCCCCGGCCGCATCTCGGACTTCTGGCAGCCGGCCAGGTAGGCGGCTCCGCAGATGAAGACGCTGACGCCGCTCTGCTCGACGACCCGCCACAGTTCATCCTGGCCCGGATGGGCGGGGCTGCCGTCCATCAGGACGACGGTGGCGCCGACCAGCAACCCCGACACCAGGAAGTTCCACACCATCCAGGTGGTCGTGCAGTAGGCGAAGAGCACGTCACCCGGGCCGGTGTCGAGGTGCAACCCGATGGCCTTGACGTGCTCGAGGATGATCCCGCCGTGCGAGTGCACCATCGCCTTCGGCAGCCCTGTCGTGCCTGAGGAGAACAACACCCACAGCGGGTGATCGAAGGGCACCCGCTCATACGACGGCTGCGCCGGTTCGGAGATCAGGTCGGCCCAGGTGCCCGGCTCGGCGGGACTCGGATGCAGGTACGGCACCTGGACCACCGCGCGCAGCGACGGCAGCCGGTCGGCGATGTCCGCGACGGCGGACCGGCGATCGACATCTTTGGTCCCGTAGCGGTAACCGTCCACAGCGAGCAGGACCTTCGGCTCGAGCTGAACGAGACGGTCGAGCACCGCGGCGGTGCCCAGTTCGGGCGCGCAGACGGCCCAGATCGCGCCGATGCTCGTGGTGGCCAGCATCGCGATCAGCGCTTCGGGGATGTTCGGCAGGTAGCCGACCACCCGGTCGCCCTTGCCGACCCCGAGCCCGCGCAGTCCGGTCGCGGCACGGGCCACGGCGTCCCGGAGTTCGCCGCGGGTCATCCGGATGGGTGCGCGGGTCTGTGAGAGTGCCACGACGACGGGCTGGGAGTCCGCCCCGCGCAACATGTTCTCGGCGTAGTTGAGTTCGACGTCCGGGAACCACCGACTGCCCGGCATGGTGGCGTCGGCCAGCACCCGCGAGGTGTCGCCGTGCCCGGCGATGTCGAAGTGGCGGTAGACCGAAGACCAGAACCCGTCCAGGTCGGTCACCGACCACTGCCACAGCTGGTGGTAGTCGGAGAACACGCGGCCCCGCTCTTCGCCGAGCGCCGCGACGTAGCGGCCCATCCGGCTCGCGGCGATCGACTGCGCCGACGGCCGCCACAGCTCCCGTGGCGCGGACGGTGCCGGTGCGTGCGGAGTGACGGCCATTGTCTCCCCAGGGTCGAAGTGAACCGTGATCCCGACTGTAACAATTTATTGAATCGAGCTCAATGAATTCGTGTAAATGAACTGTGTTCCACCGACGGATAGGATGTCGGGAGCAACGAAAGGATGCGCATGTCCACGGCGTCGGAGGCACGGCCCAACTCCCGCAAGGCGCGCGCTGCCGAGACGCGCAGGCGCTTGGTGGCCGCCGCCGTCGACCTTTTCTCCGAGCAGCACTTCGACGATGTCGCGGTCAGCGACATCGCGGCCCGCGCGGGCGTGGCCAACGGCCTGTTGTTCCACTACTTCGACGGCAAACGGGGCATCTACCTGGAGGCGATGCGTGCGGCCGCGGCCGAGCTCGACTTCGTCCACGAGATCCCCGCCGACCTGCCGGCAGGACGACAGTTCAGGCTGTACTTCCAACGCCACCTGGAGTACTTCGCCGGCCATCGGGGTCTCGCGCTGCGCCTGCTGCGGGGCGGTCGGGGCAGCGACCCCGAGGCCTGGGCGATGTTCGAGACCGGTCGTCAGCACGTCCTCGACTGGGCAGCCGAGCTCTTCGAGCTGGACCCGCGGTCAGCACCCCTGCAGATGATGCTCCGCTCGTTGTCCGCCGCCTTCGACGAGATGACAGTGCAATGGCTCGAACAGGGCCAGGCCCTGGCGGTCTCGGCGATGGTCGAGGAGGTGGTGGTGTTGACCGTCACCTGCCTGCAGTCCGCACAGCGCTTCGATCCCGCGCTGGATGTCGCCCCTGCGGTCCGCAAGCTGCGCCGGCGCTGACCCGACCCGAACGCACCCGCGCCTATATTGACTGAATTACATTCATTGAGATAGATTCGACACTGACACCCCCGTCGACGGCGCCGCACATAGATCTCCGGGTGCGCGCGCATCGACCGGTGTAAACCCCGGCAGCCCTTCGGTATTCGTCGCCAGGGCCGCGGCGGATCGCTGCCCGGGCAACCCTGCCCGCCCACCACTGTCTGCGTGCGCCGAACCGGCACGCGGGTCATGACCAGTGAAAGGACGGCATCGTGTCCGCCGCCACCCCGAAGCGACCGGCAGGGTCGCTGGATGATCGATTCCTGCAGTCCGACGGCGAGGTCTACCTCACCGGCATCCAGGCACTGGTCCGCGCCCTTCGGGACCGGGCGCTGCTCGACGCCCGCCGGGATCTGAGCTGCGCCAGCTTCGTCTCGGGTTACGAGGGCTCCCCGCTGGCGGGCTACGACCTGGAGCTCGCGCGCAGGCAGCCGCTGCTGGCCGACGTCGAGATCGTGCACCGGCCCGCCGTCAACGAGGAGTTGGCCGCCACCTCGGTGGCCGGCACCCAGTTGGCCGCCCACGTCTCGCGGCTGCGCCCCGACGGCGTGACGGGCTACTGGTACGGCAAGGCGCCCGGGCTGGACCGGGCCTCGGATGCGATCCGGCACGCCAACCTGATCGGCACCCATCCCCACGGCGGCGTCGTGGCGCTGATCGGCGACGATCCGGCGGCGAAGTCGTCGACGTACCCGTGTTCGTCGGAGGCGGCGATCGCCGACCTCTACCTGCCGACGCTGTACCCCGCCGATTCCCAGGGGGTCCTCGACTACGCGGTGCACGCCGCCTACCTGTCCCGGTTCACCGGCACCTGGGCGGGGCTGAAGATCGTGACCGCGGTGGCCGACGGCGGCAGCGTCGCCACGGTGCACCCCGACCGTGTCGCACCGACGTTCGGTGACCTCGGCCCGAGCCGGCACCAGCCCTCCGCCCAGCTGATCGGCGGCCAGCTGGCCAAGCTCGAGGAGTCCCTGCTGACCTACCGGCTGCCGCGGGCGGTGCAGTACGCCCGCCTCAACGGCCTGAACGCCATCAGGTCGGCCGCACGCGACGCCCGCATCGGGATCGTCGCGGCGGGCAAGACATATCTGGATGTGCGGGAGTCGTTGTCGCGGTTGGGGTTGACCGACCTCGACCAGCACGGGATCCGGCTGCTCGAGCTGGCCATGATCTACCCCCTCGACACCGAGATCGTCGAGACGTTCGCCACAGGCCTGACCGAGATCATCGTCGTGGAGGAGAAGCGGTCCTTCCTCGAGGCGGCGATCAAGGAGGCGCTCTACCACCGGGCAGACGCGCCGACGGTCACCGGGAAGTTCGACGACCGGGGTCGCCCGCTGTTCCCGGCCACCGGGGAGCTCGACGTCGACCGGGTCACCGCCGGTCTGGCCAGGCGGCTGGCCCACGGTCATGCCGTGGCGCAGGCGCAGCGGTGGCTGGACCGGCCGCGGACCTCGCGGATCGAGTTGCCGTTGACCACCCGCACCCCCTATTTCTGCTCGGGCTGCCCGCACAACAGCTCGACCGCGGCCAACGAGGGGGCACTGGTCGGCGGCGGGATCGGTTGCCACGGCCTGGTGATGGTGATGGACCAGGACCACACCGGGCAGCTAGCGGGGGTGACCCAGATGGGCGGGGAGGGCGCCCAGTGGATCGGCATGGCGCCGTTCATCGAGCACGACCACTTCGTCCAGAACATCGGTGACGGAACGTTCACGCACTCGGGCAGTCTCGCGCTGCGCGCGGCGGTGGCCGCCGGCATCAACGTCACCTACAAGGTGCTCTACAACTCCGCCGTGGCGATGACCGGCGGACAGGCACCGGCCGGGGCGATCCCGCTGCCGCGGCTGCTGGACCTGCTGGCCGCCGAGGGCGTCGCGGAGATCGTGGTCACCTCCGACGACGTCCGCCGAACCAGCCGGCAACTCGGCAGAACCCACCGCGTGTCCGTCCGGCATCGCGACGAGATGAAGGACGTCCAGCGGCGGCTCGCCACGGTGCCCGGGGTGACGGTGCTGGTCCACGATCAGGAGTGTGCGGCCGAGAAGCGCCGTAAACGCAAGCGCGGTCTCGCCGAGACCCCGAAGGAACGGGTGGTGATCAACCAGCGCATCTGCGAGGGGTGCGGCGACTGCGGCGTGCAGTCGAACTGCCTGTCGGTGCGCCCGGTGGCCACGGAGTTCGGCCGCAAGACCGAGATCCACCAGTCCTCCTGCAATCTCGACTTCTCCTGCCTCAAGGGCGATTGCCCGTCGTTCGTCACCGTGATCCCCAAGGGCGAACCCGAGCGCCGCGCCCGGGCGACCGCGATCGACGACGCCGCAGCGCGTGCACTGCCGGTCCCGCAAGCCGAGGCCGACGACCAGTTCGCGATGCGCATCGTCGGTGTCGGCGGGACCGGGATCGTCACGGTCGCCCAGGTGCTCGCCACCGCCGCGGCGATCGACGGACTGTACGTGCGCAGCCTGGATCAGACCGGCCTGGCGCAGAAGGGCGGCGCGGTGGTGTCGGATCTGAAGATCTCGCGCCGGCCCACCGAACAGGCGAGCAAGCTCGCCGAGGCGTCTTGCGACGTATACCTCGTCTGTGATGTCGTCGCCGGCACCGACCCCACCACGATCCGGGTCGGCTCCGATCAGCGGACCACGTCGGTGGTGTCGACCACCCGGATCCCGACCGGGCAGATGATCGTCGACACGGCCGCGGCTTTCCCCGAGACGGCCGGCGTGCACAGCGCCATCGACAGCCGCAGCCGGCGGGCCCGGTACCTGGACGCGGGGGCCGTCGCCCTCGACGAGTTCGGCGACGAACAGTTCGCCAACATGCTCATGGTGGGCGTGACCTTCCAGAGCAGACGAATGCCGATGTCCGCCACCGCCATCGAGGACGCCATCCGTCTCAACGGGGCGGCCGTCGCCAAGAACATCCAGGCGTTCCGACGGGGGCGCCAACTGGCGCTCGACCAGCAGTCGGCTGCCGACGCCGTGCCCGAAGGGGATTCCGGCGGGCCGGTCGAGCAGGCGCGCGAGCTGCGCGCCGCCGACCTGATCGCCTACCAGGACCGCCGGTACGCCGCCCGGTACCTCGACGAAGTCGCCCGCGTCGGGCAGGCCGAAGCACGCGCGGTACCCGGATCGACGAAGCTGACCGAAGCGGTCGCGGTGAACCTGTACAAGTTGATGGCCTACAAGGACGAGTACGAGGTGGCCCGGCTGGCGCTCGACGGTTCCTTCCGCGCCGGTGTCCGAGCTCAGTTCGGCGCCGAGAGCACGGTCTCGGTGCGGCTGCACCCGCCGGTCCTCCGGGCTTTGGGGATGACACGCAAGATCGCCCTGGGGCCCTGGTTCGACATCGTCTTCCGGATGCTGTGCGCGATGCGCAGGCTGCGCGGAACACCGTTCGACGTGTTCGGCTACGCCGCGGTGCGCCGCACCGAACGCGCGCTCATCGAGGAGTACCTCGTTGCGGTGCGTCAGGTGTGCTCCCGCCTGAACCCGCACAACATCACCGACGCGGTGACCCTCGCGGAGCTGCCCGACATGGTCCGCGGATACGAACACATCAAGCTCGGCAACGTCGAACGGTTCCGCGCCGAGCTGGCGGCACGCCTGGCCGACATCACCCGACCCGAGCCGGCACATCCGTCGGCCAGTTCCACACCATCAACAACGGTTACGACTACCCGACGACGACCGCGGTCGCGGAGACGATGACCGACGTCCTGCGCAGGCCCCTCCGCCACGACAGCAGCCGGGATGCCTTCATCGCCGAGTACGGCGAGGTCCTCGCCCAGCGCAGTGGCCGGCCTGAGGAGGCCGAGTACCGGTATGGCTATTTCGATTCCGAGTAACACGCCTGTATGTGTTCGTCGAACGACTTCGCCGAGAAACTCCTCGGCCGCCGCCCCAACATCTTCCGGCCCTGGCTGCGGGAGCACCGGGCACATTTCACCGGTTAGTACGGTGCGACACACGCGCTGCCGACTACGCGAGGGCCGCCGCTGAGTGCGGTCCCGGAAAACAGGTAGCCGGCTACGCTGGCTGCTCCAGACCCGAAAGCCCAGCATCGATTCCGTACCGACACCACGTCAGGGGAGGAAACGATGTCAACGTCACACTTCGATCCGAACAGGATCAGCTTCGACGAAGGCCTGCAACGGATCAGCAAAGCGGTTGAACGCGCGGGTCTTTCGACGAGGGAGATCATCACGTCGCGCCACCCGGCAGCGGCCCGTGCCCAGCGGCTGCTGGAGACGACCAACGTACCCGGGTCCGGCTTTCGCAAGTGGCAGCTGCCGGTGTACCTGGACCGTCCCAGCCAGCTCTTCATCACGATGGCCGCACCCGACCTCGAGGTGCCCGAGCACAGCCATGACGACGGCGACGGCATCCGGTTCATCGCCGGCGGCTCGATCATCTACGCCGATCACGAGCTGACCCAGGGCGACTGGATGTTCATCCCGGCGGGAGCCACGTACAGCTTCCGGGTGGGTCGCGCGGGAGCACTGATGTGCTATTGCTACTGCTGCTCGTGCGCGGGCAGTGTTCGGATCGGCGAGGACGTCGTGAACCCGCCCGATCCTGTCATCGGCCCGTAGGGACGCCGTCAGGTCTACCCGTCGACGGGCACACCCGCGGCGCTGACGACGCGCTCGAGGAACCCGGCCACCGCCGCGCGCTGCGTCTTGGTCGGCTCACGCTGCAGGTCGGCGTCGACCTGCTCGGCGATCCGCATGCTCTCGTCGAGCAGGCGCACGCCCTCGTCGGTCAGGATGAGCTGTTGCCTGCACCGGTCGGCCGCATCGCGCGCGCGGGTGATGGCTCCGAGGGGCCGGCCGCCGTCGAAGCGCCAGAGCCGACGGGCTCGGCCGGATCGTCACCCACATCGTCGCGGGCTCATTCAGTGGACGGTGAGCGCGACCTTGCCCGCTACCTTGCGGCCGAGGATCGCGTCTATCGCGGCCCCGAAGTTGTCCCAGGAATCGCGGTAGCCGACCTGGGCGTCCAGCTGCCCCTTCGCGGCCAGACCGACGACGTACTGCAGGTCCGGTCCGAGGGGCCACGCGGTCATGAACGTTTCGATCCGCTTCAACAACAAGGTCATCCGCTCGGCCTCGAAGTCGATGGTCGTCGGTCGGCCCGATGCGGCACCCACCGAGATGACCACTCCCCCGTCCTCTAGCAGTGCGTATGCGTCGGCGAGCATGGTGCCCCCGACGTGTTCGAGCACCCCGTACACCGGGTCCACACCGTCGAGACCGACGACGACCTCGTCGGCACCCAACTCCCGCAGACCCGCGCCCCGCGCGACACTGCCGACCACGGCAACCACATGGGCACCCGCCCGCGCCGCCAACTGGACGGCCAGCCGGCCGACACCGCCGGACGCGCCGGTGATCAGCACCCGGCGCCCGATCACCGCGCCCAGTCGGCGCACGATCTGAACCGCGGTCACCCCGGCCACCGACAGTGCTGCCGCGGTCTCGAAATCGACTGCATCCGGCAGGATCGCGACGTTGTCCGACCTGAGCACGCGCTGCTGCGCCCACGCCTGTGACCAGCCTGCGCCCACCACCCGGGTGCCCGCCGGCGGACCTGAGCCGTCGGCCGCGGGCACCAGCACCACCCCCGCGCTGTCCCACCCCGGGATATCGCCGGCCCGCTCGGCGTTGTCGGTCGTCGCGACTTCACCGAAGTTCAGCGAGATCGCCTTCACTTCGATCAGGAGCTCGTTCGGTGCGGCGGGCGCCGGAGCGGCGACGTCCGCGAACCGGAAGTTCCGTGGGGCGCTCGGGTCCAAGACGATTGCTTTCATGGCTGCCCGGCCTGCCTTTCGGCCAGAAGACGTCGCTGATGCAGCCGGTTCTGGCGTGCCCCAGCATAGGCGAATGGGCCGTGCGGGTGCGTGGGAGACCGCTGCTGTCCGGCACCACCCCGGGGGCAGGTGACGCTGGAACGCGGCCGGTGGCATGCTGACCGAAGAGTTCCGACACCTGAGGGAGCACTGCACCGATGGCCTTCACTCATATCGTCACGTTCAAGTGGACCGATCCGTCCTACGCCGACCAGCCGCTGGCCGACGCGCTGCAGTCGTTCGTCACGACCATCGACGGCGTCATCAGCTATCTCTGCGGACCCGACGCCGGCGTCAGCCCGAACACGTACGACTTCGCCGTCGTCGGCACCTTCTCCGACCGTGATGCCTTCCTCGCCTATCGGGATCATCCCGAGCACCAGCGCATCCTCAACGAGATGATCGTTCCCCATCTCGAGACCAGAACCACTGTGCAACTACAGCATTGACGCCCGGCAGCACGCGCCTGCTCAGTCGGCCGGCAGGGCCCGGTTGAGCAGCGCCAGCAGCTGACGCAACTCGTCGGCGCTGAGCACCCCCAGCGGTGTCTTCTCCAGCGCGGCACGCACCAGGGCCTCCCGGGCCGCGCGCCCCTTGCGCGTCAACACCAGCACCCGCGAGCGCCGGTCGTCGGGGTCGACACGGCGTTCGACGAACCCGCGGTCGACGAGCTGGTTGGTGATGAAGGTCAGGTTCGGGGCGTTGCAGTAGATGCGCTCGGCCATCGCCTTCATCGACGGAGGCGGCGCGTCCGGGTCGATCGCCCACAGCGCCTGGAACGTCGCCGGGGTCAGATCGTGCTCGGCCAGCGCCTGCGTCAGCAGGTGGTTGGTGCGCAACCAGATGAGATGGGTCGCCGCCACCACCGCGGGGAGCTCGGGCGCGACCATGCCGCCAGTCTACCGATGTTTCGAGTATTGAAATATCCTGCTACCGTCGTTACTTCAACCCTCGAAACAATTGGAGGAACCGATGGAGGCCGACTATCGCGGTGTCACCGCCCTCGTCACGGGCGCATCCAAGGGGCTAGGTCGGGCGCTCGCGCTGGAGCTGGCGCGCCGCGGGGCACTACCGATCCTGGTCGCCCGCTCGGAGCCCGCGTTGCGCGAACTCGCAGCGGAGATCGACCGCCGGCAGGGCCGCGAGCCCGTGGTGATCGTCGGCGACCTGATCGCCGCCGACGGCCCGCAGCGGATCCTCGACGAGCTCGCCGACCGGGGCCTGACGGTCGACCTGCTGGTCAACAACGCCGGTGCGGGTGACGCCGGCGCGTTCCTGCGGCGCCCGCTGGAACCTCAGCTGCGCTCGATCGACCTGAACGTCCACGGTCTGCTCCGGCTGACCTACGCGATCGGCAACGAGCTGGCCGCCCGCGGCTCGGGTGGCATCATCAACGTCGCCTCGGTGGCCGCCTTCCAGCCCATGCCGTTCCAGGCGACCTACGCTGCCAGCAAGGCGTTCGTGCTGTCGTTCAGCGAATCGCTGGCCGAAGAGTTGCGCGGCACCGGAGTGCACGTGATGGCGTCGCACCCCGGCCCGATCGACACGGGCTTCTTCGACGGCACCACCGCCACCATCCAGAGCGGTGCCGACACCCCCGAGCGGATCGCGGCCCGCACGCTGGACGACTACGCGAAACGGCGTGCGGTGTCCTACCCGGGCCAGGCGCGTTACCGCGCCGTCACCTGGATCGGGCGCCTGGTCCCGCGGGTCACCGCGGTCCGGATCGCCGGCACCGTCAACCGCCGCCTGCACTTCGACGAGGTGGTCGACGTCGCCTGACCGACCCAGACACGTTGTGCCTCAGGGGCATCCGCACGAGTTGCGGTGGTGGAAGGTGGTCGGCACTCGGATGCGCTGCGGCGCGTCCTGGTCGCCCTGGATGCGGCGCAGCAGCAGCCGGACCGCCGTGGCGCCGACGGTGTCGACATCCTGCGCGGCCGCGGTGAGCTTGGGCTCGAACAGGTCCGCCCATTCAAAGTCGTCGTAGCAGACGAAGGCCACGTCCCCGGGGATCGACAACCCGAGGCCGTTCACGGCCTTCAGTGTTCCGATGGTCATGGCGTTGTTCATCGACACCAGCGCGGTCGGCGGGTTCGCGGCCGACATCAGTTTGCGCACTTCGCGTTCGGCGATGTCGGTGTTGGAGTCGCCGTCCAGGATCAGATCCGCCTCGATCTTCATGCCGCGGCCCGCGAGCGCCGCGATGTACCCGTCGAACCGCTCGGTGGTCGACGACAACCCGGGCCGGCCCCGCACGACCGCGACCCGCCGGTGCCCGAGGTCGAGGAGGTGCTCGGTCAACGACTGCGCCGATGTGAGGTTCTCCGAGGACACCTGGTCGCTGTCGATGTCGGCGCCGCGGTCGATCAGCACCAGCGGCGTTCCTGCGCCGGTGATCTCGGGCAGTGTGCCCCGTTCCGCCCCGGCCGCGGGCGCGACGATCATCCCGTCGACCTTGCGGCCCAGAAGCGAATCCACCACCCGCTTCTCTGACTCCGGTTCGTCGTGCGAATCGCCCACGATCAGCACGTAACCGGCGTCCGACAGCGCCCGTTCCACCGCGTGCACCAGGTCCCCGAAATACGGGTTGGTCAACGCGGAGATGGACAGCCCGACGGTGTGCGTGCGCCCGGCGGCCAACGCCCGGGCCACGACGTTGCGCCGGTAGCCGGTTTCCTCGATCGCCGCCTCGACCCGCAGCCGCGTCGCGGTGTTGACCTTGCGGGTGCCGTTGAGCACGTGCGACACCGTCGACGCCGAGACGCCCGCGATGCGGGCCACGTCCCCCATCGTGGTCATGGCAGGCGCACGATGCGGTCCGCGCGGCATGCGGTCGACTCGATCAGCCGGGCGTTGCGCTCGTCGGGTCCCAGCGCCCAGCGCGCCGCGTCCTCGGGCGACTTCCCGTACGCCTCGTGGCGGCGCTGCAGGCGGGCGTGCCGGACCTCGGTATCGAGGGTCAGGAACCAGACCTCGTCGATGTGGGCCCGGGCGGCGGGCCACGCATCGCGGTCCAGCAGAAGGTAATTGCCCTCGGTGACGACCAGCGGCACCATGGCCGGGACCGGGATCGACGAACCGATGGCCTCCTCGATCTCGCGCCGGAACCGCGGTGCGTACACGACCGGGTCGCCGACGCGCTGGGCCCGCAGGGCCGCGATCAGCCGGGCGTATCCGCCGTCGTCGAACGTGTCGTGGGCGCCCTTGCGGTCCCGGCGGCCCAGCTCGACCAGGACCTCGTTGGCCAGGTGGAACCCGTCCATCGGGACGAGCACGGCGGTGTCCGGGCCCAGCGCGGCGACCAGTTGCTCGGCGACGGTGGACTTCCCGGCCGCCGGGGCACCGGTGAGGCCGAGGATGCGGCGTTCGCCGGGGACGACGAGCGCCTTTGCCCACTCGACCAACTGGTCCAGCGTGGCATCTTGCGCGTCCTGCACGATGGTCACCGTTCTCACTTCCGAATCTGTTCACCGACGAGTTTGCTCAGCCACGCCCGCGGGCCGACCACCGAACACCGTAGTGCCGCGACGCGGGCGCAGCGATCGATGCGGTCGGCGACCCCACGGCCGTCGAGGCAGGAGTAGTAGGAATACGCCCCGTGGAAGGCGTCGCCGGCGCCCAAGGTGTCCACGACCTCCACCACCGGCACCGGCACGGATCCCGATTCGCCGCCGGACCACCATTGGACGGGGTCACCGCCATGGGTGATGACGACGGTGCGAACGCCGCCGCCGACCAGCGCCGCGGCGGTGGCCTCCGGACTGTCCGCGCCGGGTGTGCGGAAGTCGCTCGAGCACACGACGTCCGTGGCGAATGCCGTGATATCGGCCATCACCGGTTTCCATCGGCCGGCGTCCACCACCACCCTCGTCCCGCGCTGCGCGGCCTCGCGCACGGCGGCGCCGGCGATCCGCGGGTGGTGCCCGTCGACGAGCACCACGTCGGCACCGGCCACCAGCGCGCCGAGGTCGGCCGGCGGCGACGCCTCGGAGGTCACGGCGTCGGCCGAGATGACCGAGCGGTCCCCGGTCGATTCGACGACCGCCACCGCCGACACCGGTACCGCCCGACGGGTTCCGGCCGCCGCGTCGACGATGCCGACACCGTGCGCGGTGAGGTCGGCGCGGATCATCGCCGCGATCGGGTCGTCGCCGAGCGCGGTCACCAGCGTCGCCCTGCCACCCAGCGCCGCGAACGTCACCGCGGCGTTGGCAGCCGGGCCGCCCGCGGCGACGAACTGGGCGGTGGACGTGATCTTCTCGTTCGGCCCGGGGGGTTCGGTGATGCGGTGGATCACGTCCAGCGTCGCCAACCCGACGAAGACCCCGACCGGGGTGCCCTCAGAGACCGGCGCGTTCCTCATCGGTCGGTTCCTCCGCACCGGTCATGAGCGCGACGACCTCGGACATCGAGCGCTTCTTCGGATCGACGACGCCCGCACGTTGCCCGAGGCGATGGATGTGGATCCGATCGGCCACCTCGAACACGTGCGGCATGTCGTGGCTGATGAGCACCACCGGGATGCCGCGGTCGCGGATCGACTTGATCAGGTCGATGACCTGTCCGGACTCCCGCACGCCCAGGGCCGCGGTTGGCTCGTCCATGATGATCACGCCGCGGCCGAACGCGGCGGCCCGCGCGACCGCGACGCCCTGCCGCTGCCCACCGGACAGCGTCTCGACCGCCTGGCCGACCGACTTGATGCCGATCCTCAGATCCGTCAGGTGCTGGGAGGCCTCCTGACGCATCCTCGGCACGTCGAGGCGGCGGAACAGCGTGCCAGCGATACCTTTCCGGCGGATCTCGCGCCCCAGGTACAGGTTCGACCCGATGTCGAGCGCCGGTACCACGGCGAGGTCCTGGTAGACCGTCTCGATCCCGGCCGCCCGGGCATCCCGGGTGTTCTTGAACGACACCGGTTTTCCGCGCATCATGATCTGGCCCGAGTCCGGGACGATCGCCCCCGCCAGCGCCTTGATCAGGCTGGACTTCCCGGCACCGTTGTCCCCGATCACCGCGAGCACCTCACCCTCGCGGAGTTCGAAGTCGGCGCCGTTGATCGCGGTGACGTGGCCGTAGCGCTTGACGAGACCGCGGGCCTCCAGAACCGATGTCACTGTGATCTCCTGCGGGCGAACTGATCCACCGCGACCGCGACGATCACGAGGATGCCGGTGGCGATGTTCTGGTAGAGGCTGTCGACACCGGCCTGGGTGAGGCCGTTGCGCAGCACGGCGACGATCAGCATGCCGACCAGGGTGCCGCCGACGCCGCCGCGGCCACCGAACAGACTGGTGCCGCCGATGACCACCGCGGTGATCGTCTCGAGGTTGGCATTCTGATAGGCGTTCGGGTCGGCGTTGGGGATCCGGCCCAGCGCCGCCCACGCGGCGATGGCCGCGATCACCCCGGTGGTCAGGTAGACCGAGAACAGCACCCGCCCGGACTTGACCCCGAGCAGATCGGCGGCCTGCGGATTCCCGCCGACGGCGTAAACGTGCTTACCCCAAGCGGTTTGGGACAACGCGTACCACACGACGCCGTACACCAGCAGCATCGCCACCACACCGTAGGTCGTCGAGAACGAGCCGATGCGGAACGACGTGCCCAGGAACGTCAGGACCCCCGGCTCCACCCGGTAGGTCTCCGACCCGGCCAGCAGCCGGGTGCCGGCCAGGATCGCGGTGAACGTGCCCAGCGTGACGATGAACGGCGGCAGCCGCAGGGTGGTGACCAAGCCGCCGTTGATCGCACCGAACGCCACGCACACCAGCAGCGTCGCCCCCAGCGCCAGGAACGGCCCGCCCGCGCCCGCGGTCTGCGCCATCACGATGGTGCCGAAGACCGCGATCGCCCCGATCGACAGGTCGATCCCCGCAGTCAAGATGATCAGCGTCTGGCCCACGGCGAGGATGCCGATGACCACCGACTGCTGCAGGATCAGCGAGACGTTCTGCGGGTTGAGGAACGAATCCGAGATCGCGCTGAAGACGACGACGGCGATGACGAGCGCGATCAGCGGACCGATCAGCGGTTCACGCAGCAGCCGGGCCAGGTTGAACCGGTCGGCCGCCGGTGCCGTCTCGGTCGTGGAAGGTGTTGTCGTCACCGACATCTCAGCCCCAGCAGTTCTGCTCGCCCCAAGCGGTGTCCTTGGACGGCAGGCCGGGAACCGGCTTGTCTGTGATGAGTTCGGAACCGGTGTCGTTGAACCCGCTGGGCTTGGTGCCGTCCTGGGCGAACTTGACGACGGCCTGCACCCCCAGCTCGGCCATCTTCGCCGGGAACTGCATCACCGTCGCGCCGACCTTGCCGTCCTTGACGTCCGCGACGCCGGTGCAGCTCCCGTCGATCGACCCGATGACGATCTGTCCCGCGCGGCCGGCGGACTGGATCGCCTGGTAGGCGCCGGCAGCCGCGGGCTCGTTGATGGTGTAGAGCGCGTTCGCGCCGGGGGCGCGCTGGAGAAGGTTCTCCATGGCGGTCTGTGCCTTGGTCTGGTCACCGTTGGTGTTCTCCTGGCCGACGATCTCCGGGGAGTTCTCGGGGATGCCGAAGCCCTCGAGGAAACCCTCGTGCCGGAAGGTGTCGACGGTTCCGCCCGGGGTCCCGTCCAGCATCACCACCTGGGCCGGGGTGGCGCCGAGCGCGGCTCTGACCCACTTGCCCTGTGCGACGCCCGCGGCCCGGTTGTCGGTGGCGAAGGTGGCATCGACAGCGTCTTCGGGGTCGGTGGCGGTGTCGAGGGCGATGACGATGACGCCGGCGTCGCGCGCTTTCTTGATCGCGTCGAGCACACCGGTGGAGGAGTTCGGGGTGATCAGGATGCCCTTGACGCCCTGTCCGATCATGTTCTCGATGGCCGTGACCTGGCCTTCGTTGTCACCGTCGAACGCCCCGGCGACCGCGATCAGCTCGGCGCCGTCCTTGGCGGCCTGCGCCTGGGCGGCTTCCCGGATCTTCACGAAGAACGGATTGGAGTCGGTCTTGGTGATCAGGCCAACCTTGATGCTGTCCGATCCCGAGCCGCCGCACGCGGTCAGACCGAGGACCAGCGAGCCGGCCATCAGGACAGCCCCGACCTTGAGCGCGCTTCTGTTGGGTTTTCCAAACATATGAGCTCCCTGTTGCCTGCCGCGGCGCCGGGCGCGCCGCTGTGCTCCGCATCACACTAGACTTCACGAAAGCGCTTGCGCACGCGCTTGCGCGAAATTGTCTCCACGGATTTCGGCAGACTCCGGCCCACGCACGGCCCGGCCGGGCCGGGTCGCGAGGCCAACTACCAGGAGTGCACGCTCGGCGAGCGCCATCCCCACGAGAGTGCACTGATGGTCGCTGCCCAGGCCCGCGCGCTACCAGGAGCGCACCCTCGGCGTACCCAGCCGGTCCGGCCGTCCGGGTCGGGCAGCCCTAGCGGCAGCCCCGGGTGTCGAGCAGCGAGCACGGGCCGACCGGCCCGAAATGATCCGGTGGCGGGTTGGGCCCGTCCCAGATGGTCGGTGAGACGTTGCCCTGCCCGAAGTTGACGGAGTACCAGGTGTGGCAGGTGTTCCAGTCCCAGTTCGGCGGGCCCGGTGAGTTGAACGGGCCACCGGGTCCCCCGCCGGGATCGTCACCGGGGCACCAGGTGTAGGGACCGCTGGGCGGTGCCGCCTGGGCGAGGCCGAGCCCGGCCATTCCCGAGCCGACCGCTATCGCGACACCTGCGGCCAGCGCGGCGATCTTGGTCGCGTTCATCAGCTGCTCCTCTCGTGGTTCACCAGATGTTGTGTCAGGCCGAAGGTTTCGACCAACGTCTGCCAGTCCGTCCCGGAGACCTCGTAATCGGCGCGGGCTTGTTCGACCGGGACGTCGGCGGGCCACGAGAACCGGTAATCCAGGCCCATCACGGTGTCGCGGCAGCCGATCGTCAGCGCAGCCATGCCGGGGATGGTCACCCGCAACCCGGGTGAGCGGGACCAGTGGTTGGTCGCGGCGTCGCTGACGATGCCGCCGACGCTGGGGAACCAGTGGTTCTGTTGCGGCGGCCGGAAATCGACCGGCTGCGCGCTGACGTGCACAGGGGACACCGAGGCGAGGAGTGTGTCGGTGGTGGGGTCGATGAGCTGGATCCTGGTCGGGCTCACCACGAGGGCCCGACGCGGATGACGCTGTTGCGCCAGGAACTGGCGTTGTTTGCGTAACGAGGACCCGAGCTCCTGGAGCTTCAGCGAGTTCGGGAACAGCAGGCAGCGGATCGGATCGTCTGGTGACGGCGTGCGCACGTCGAGCCCGCTCGGCCCGGCGACCAGCGCGAGGATCTCGTCGAACTCGGCGGCCGGCAGCCAGGCGTCGATGTCGATCGGCAGGCCGTAGCCCGCGTCGGGCGCATCGAGCCGGGTTCCAGAGCCCGCCCGGCGGTCCCGGCCACCCAGGATGAATCGCTTTGTGCCGCACTGCAGATGCAGCGCGACACCCATCGTCGCGCCACCGGTCTCGCCCCAGGTGCCGAGCGTGGCGTCACGCAACGGATACACCTCACCCGGTCGGGTGTTGACCGTCAGCCCCTCGGTGGTGACGGAGAGGACGATCTCACGGCTCTGGGACCGCCGTGTCCAGAAGTAGACCCCGCCGACCAGCAAGAGCAGCAAACCGAACTGCAGCCCGTACATCGCCGACTGCTGCACCCACTCCGGCCCGTCCTCCGTCAGCGCCCGCATGCCGAAGAAGATCACCCACACCACACCGGTGCAGGCGAAGATCCCGAGTGCCGTCAGGGCCCATGCCCTGAGCGGATTCTCCCGCCAGGCGGGCGTCGTCCAGGAGGCCACTTTCGACCCCCAGAACGGCGGTTGCGCCACGAATTGCCGGGCCGAGTCGTCGTGCGTGTCGTCGGCGTCCATGTCGATCCCCTGTCCCCTGGTGGTTGCCCTTCGAGCAGACAGCGCTCGCGCGGCTACCGATCACGAAATTAAGCCGCGGGGACAGGGCGGCCTAGGGTAGTCGACTACCTCAATCGAGCGCGGGGACGCGACAGCTCAGCCGCGTATGCGTCGGGCTTTCCCGGTCCGCCGGCCGTTATCCGCAGCGTTCATCCACAGCGCGATACCGGTGCTGAGCTGCACCGACCTTGAATTACACACATGTTATTCACAGGTGCGACGATGCCCCGGTTCGACCCGGTGGCGGGGGCATGGCCAGGCGGGCCGATCCGACTTGCGTAACGCCATGGCGGAGTTCGGGTCCGATCTCCGCCATGGGGTTGCGTAACCGGCGCGGTACGGCACGGCATCAATGCCGTATCGACTCCCGCGCGCCTCCTGAGCCACAGACGTCGCATTGTTAACATCGCGCGGTGTCGATCTCCCGGCGTGACGCGCTGCGCTGCGCCGCTGCGGCGACGGCACTGGCCGGGCTCGGCGCGGTGACAACAGCCCGCTCCCCCGCGGCGTCGGCCGCCGCTCCCACGCTGATCGACTTCGCGATGAAACAGATCCCGGCACAGGACATCCGCGCCGCCGGCCATGCCGGGGTGATCAACTACGTGTCCACCTCACGGCCGGGTTCGTCGTTCGGCGCCAAGCCGATCACGCTGCCGTACGCCAAGCAGCTGACCGCCGCCGGCCTGGTGATCGTCAGCAACTACCAGTACGGCAAACCGGGCGGGACCGCCCCGTCGGACTTCACCCGCGGGTACGCCGGCGGCGTCGCCGACGCGCGCACGGCCTGGGCACTGCACACCGCCGCCGGTGGCGGCCGCAGCGCACCGATCTTCTTCAGCGTCGACGACGACATCGACCGCGAGACGTGGAACAGCTTGGCGCTACCGTGGTTTCGCGGCATCAACTCGGTGATCGGGGTGCAGCGCACCGGGATCTACGCGGGCATCCGGCCGTGTCAGTGGGCGGCCGCCGACGGCGTCATCGGGAGGTCGAGTTCACCCGGCCACGTCTGGGCCTGGCAGACCCGTTCCTGGTCCAACGGCCAGATCTACCCCGCGGCGGTGCTCTATCAGCGCATCATCGACACCGCATCGAACCCGGGGCCGGTCATCGGCGGTATCCGCGTCGACGTCAACGACGTGCTGGCCCAGGACTGCGGCCAGTGGAACTTCCATCCGTGAGCACGGGCTGAGCCGCACCTCATGTTCGCGATGAGCCCCACCCGGGTATAGCCGACTAGGCTGGTTTCACCCGGAGGGCATATTCGGGCCAGCCCCGTGGTTCGAGATCATCGTGGAGGAACGTATGCGCCGGCAGCGGCCGAAGCGGGCTACGACGACGATGGTGATCGTTTCGACCGCGGCCCTGGTGGCCGGTTGTGCGGCCCAGGTGTGGGGCACACCGCCGGCCGCCGAGAACACCCCGCAGGCCACCGTCGCAGCCCCGCCGGGATCTCTTCCGCCGCTACCCGCAGCCCCACCCGCCCAGCCGGCGGCGCCACTGACCGGGCTCGACGCCCGGATCCGTCAGGCCACCGACGACGCGGCCGCCTCAGGGGCCACCATCGAGGCCGTCGTGCTGGACCGCAACACCGGCCAGACCGTCTCCAACGGCGCCACCGCGGCGTTCCCGATCGCATCGGTGGTCAAGCTGTTCATCGCCGATGATCTGCTGCTGCAGGTGGCCGAAGGCAAGACGCAACTGTCGCCGGCCGACCGCCAGGCGCTCGACATCATGTTGCGGTCCTCCGATGACAGTGCCGCCCAGAACTTCTGGAACCGCAGCGGCGGGAACGCGATCATCGCCCGGGTGAAGGCGCGGTACGGGCTGACCGGCACCACGGCGCCCTACAACGGGCACTGGGACGTCACCACAAGCACCGCAAGCGATCTCGTCCGGTACTACGACATGCTGTTGGACGGCAGCGGCGGGCTGCCGCGCGAACAGGCCGACATCATCATCGGCGACCTCGCCCAGTCCACCCCGACCGGCACCGACGGGTATCCGCAGCGCTTCGGCATCCCCGACGGGCTCTACGCCGAACCGGTGGCGGTCAAGCAGGGCTGGTTCTGCTGCTGGAACGGCGGCAACCAGCTGCACGTGTCCACCGGGGTGATCGGGCCCGACCACCGCTACGTGGTGGCGATCGGTGCTCTGGACCCCACCAGCGACGCCGCCGCCCGCGAGAACATCACCCAGGCCGTCAAGACGATGTTCCCGGGCGGCAAGATCTGACGCTCTGGGCGTCATCTCGTCGTCGGTCTGGGCGTCGACAGTGGCGGCACCGTCCCTGCGCTGACCCGTAGACCAGCTCACCATCGACCTGGCCACCCTGATCGATAAATGCGTACTGTCGACAGAATGCAGTATCCTCCGCTACGCTGGCGTCGACCCCACGCGCGAAGCCCGAGCGGTGAACGGCTAGCAGTCGCCCGGCCCACCCGCTCGGGTGTCGTTGCGCCGGTATCAGCACAGCATCGGTGTCACACCAATATTGGTGTCTGGGAAGCAATTTCACCCTGCACACGAGTCAACGAACAAGGAGAGGTGCCCATGACCGACAACATCGTCCGCCGGCGCTGGCGGGACAACGAGGCCGCGTTCGGCGCCATGCTGGGAATCCCGTCGATCTCCACCGCGTACACCATGGGCAGCGCCGGTTTCGACTGGGTCATCATTGAGCAACAGCACGCGTACGTGACCGAGGACAGCATCCCCGCGCTGTTGCACGCGCTGGAACTCGGCGGCACCACCCCGCTGGTGCGGATCGGCGAGAACGATCCGATCGGCATCCAGCGGGCCCTCGATCTGGGCGCACGCGGGATCGTGGCCCCTATGGTCAACACTCGGGAGCAAGCGGGGATGGTGCGTGACAACGCCCGATTCCCACCGCTGGGCGCGCGGTCCTGGGGTGCGCCACGGCTACACGGCTCCCCCGCCGAAGCGAACGCCGACGTGCTGGTCCTCGTCATGATCGAAACCCCAGTCGCCCTTGCGAACATCGACTCCATCCTCTCGGTGGACGGGATCGACGGCGCGGTGATGGGCCCGTCCGACATGGCGATGGCGATGGGCGCCCAGCCGCAGACCGGAGTCGAGGACCCCCGGGTCTGGGCGGCCTTCGAGAAGATCGGCCAGACCTGTAAGGATCACGGAAAGCATTACGGCGCTTACGTTCACACCAGCGATGTCGCGCAGCGCATGGTCCAGCACGGGGCCGACTTCGTGCTGTTCAGCACGGACATCGGTTACGTCAGCAGAGGTGCCGCGTCAGATATCGATGCGATCGAGCGGATACGACATGCACAGTCCGCGTAGCGATCCGTCCCGGACCGGTCACCCCACCAGCGAGATCGAGGTCGAGGCGCTGCGGTTCGCTCAGGAGTTGATCCGGATTCCCTCCGTCAGCTCCCGCGACCCCGCAGCGGGCGGAGACGGCGAGTCCGAGGCCGCGCGCTATATCAAGACGCTGCTGGAGGACGTGGGACTGGCCCCGATGTTGTTCGAATCCGCGCCGGGCCGAGGTAATCTCGTGTGCCGCCTGCGCTCGGACAGTGATCTTCCGGCACTCGTCGTGCACGCCCATCTCGATGTCGTTCCCGCGGCCGCGGAGGGATGGAGCGTTCCGCCGTTCGCCGGACGGGTCCAGGACGGATACCTGTGGGGCCGTGGTGCGGCGGACATGAAAGGGATGGCGGCGATGATGGTCGCCGTCGCACGCGACCTGGCGCGCAGTTCGGTCGCCCCACACCGCGACATCATCCTGGCGTTCTTCGCCGACGAGGAGACCGGCGGACGGTACGGCGCCCACTGGATGGTCGAGAACCACCCCGAGCTGTTCGCCGACGCGACCGAGGCGCTGAGCGAGATCGGGGGATTCACGATCTCGCTTCCCACCGGCCGCAGGGTGCACCTGCTCGCGACCGCCGAGAAAGGCATGGCGTGGGCGACGTTGCGCGCGACGGGCACCGCGGGGCATGCGTCGATGCCCTCGGCCGACAATGCGGTGTGCACCCTGGCCGGGGCGGTGGCGCGGATCGCCCAGCATCGATTCCCCGTCGTCCGATCCGAGCCCGTGGACGCGTTCCTGTCCGCGATGCGGGCCGAAATGGACTGGGCTGAGGCCGAAGTCGGTGGTGATGCCGCGACGATGGTTGCCGCGCTCGGCAGCGTCGGCAGAGTGGTCGATACCGCGCTGCGCAATACGGCCACCCCGACGGTCTTTCACGGCGGCCACAAGGAGAACGTGATCCCCCGCGACGCGCACGCGATCGTCGACTGCCGGCTGCTACCCGGATCCGAGGAAGACTTCAAGGCCGAGTTCACATCGGTGGTCGGGGCGGGTGTGGACGTGGAGTGGACCATCAGCCTGCCCGCGGTGCAGGCTCCACTGAATGGGCCCCTGGTCGAGGCCATCAGGCGATCCGTCACCGGCGAGTGCCCGGATGACATCGTGGCGCCCTACCTCGTGCCGGCCGGCACCGACAACAAACACCTCAGCGCGCTGGGCATCGCCGGCTACGGGTTCACCCCGCTTCCCGTACCGGCTGATTTCGACGTGCTCGCCCAGTACCACGCCACCGATGAACGAATTCCTGTTGCTGCCTTGACGACCGGAACCCGGTTGTTGCGACGCATCTTCCTCGGCGGGGGTTCCTGAACCCCGCCGTGGAACCCGGGGGTCGCCGCCGGCGGATCAGGACGGGCCGTCACACAGTGGGTCGAGCATCTGCGGTGCCGCCATGCCTCGCAGTACGTGGTCCTCCCACAGACAGATGAGTCGCAACATCTCTTCGGTCCCACCGTCGACGGCGCCGCGCACCGCGGCGAGCAGGCGAACATGTGCCTCGACGACCGACGGTGTGCGTTCCCACGTCTCGACCTCGTTGGCGCGCAACACCAATCGGATCTGGTCGGTGAGCCCCTCGTAGCGCTCCACCAGCCGGGGCAGCCCGGCCAGCCGCACCACCTCGGCGTGGAACGCGGCGTCGGCGGCCAACGCCTGCACCGGGTCGTCACCCGCCGCGGCGATCGCCTCGACAGCCGCGGTCAGGGTGTCCAGCGGGAGACGCTTGGTCACGATCAACCGGAGCGCGAGAATCTCGTCGGCGGCACGCAACGCGGCGAGCTCGTGGACGTCTTCGGGGGCGAAGACCGGGATCCGGTACGAGCGATTGTTGGTCTTCTCCACCAGACCGGCCTGCTCGAGAATCCGCAGCGCCTCGCGCACCGGCGAGCGGCTCACGCCCATCTCCTCGGCGAGAACCGAGTCCCGGATGCGCTCACCCGGGCGCAGATGTCCGGTGAGGATGCTCCGCCGGATCTGCCGTCGAGCCTCCTCGACCAACGAACCCACCTGGATGCGTTCGAACTCCGCTCCGGCCGCGGCCGCCTGTGTCATGGCGCGATGGTAACCCACAACGCCGCGAAAGTATTCTGTGGACCGTTCATCGGAATTCTGTGTTCTGTCGACAGAATTCAATCTATGGGGTAACTTGTGTCACACCCCTGACCGCCCCCGAGATTGGAGATCCCGATGACCTCCGAGCGACCGCGCCCGCCCCACGACCAGAGCGCGACGACCTTGGCGGTGCCGCGCACCCCGGCCCCTGACACCGTGCCCTCCGGTGCCCGCACTGCGGTCGCGGCAGGCGTCGGAACCGCGATCGAGTGGTATGACTACGGGCTCTACACGATCGCGGCCGGCCTGGTCATCGCGAAGGTGTTCTTCCCGGCCGGCAACGACCAGGTCGCGCTGCTCGCGACCTTCGGAGCGTTCGCGGTCGGCTTCATCGCGCGTCCGGTGGGTGGCATCGTCCTCGGTGCGGCATCGGATCGCTTCGGCCGTCGGCCGGTGTTGATCTTCTCGCTCCTCCTGGTCGGTGGCGCGACGACGACCATCGGCCTGCTCCCCACCTATGCGTCGATCGGGATCTGGGCGCCGCTGCTCCTGATGGCCATGCGCGTCGCACAAGGGTTCGGCGCCGGCGCGGAGATGGCGGGCGCGATCACGATCGCCAACGAAAGCGCTGATTCGCACCGCAAGTCGTTCCTGTCCTCGCTCGCGATGGGCGGCGCGACGCTGGGTGTCCTGACGGCCGCGGTGCTGTTCGCGGTGGTGAGCGCGGCCCTGTCGGCCGATGCCTTCCTCAGCTACGGCTGGCGGATCCCGTTCGTGATGAGCGCGGTGTTCACGGTCGTCGGCATCCTGCTGCGCCGCACGATGCGGGAGTCCCCGGAGTTCGTCGAGGTGCAACACGAGCGCGACCGCGGGGAACTCGCCCAGGCACAACGCAACCCGCTGGTCGCCATGGCCAACGCTGTCAAGGCCAGTCCCCGCAACTGGATCGCGGGTTTCCTCGTGCCCTCGGGGCTCAACGTGACGAGCTATGTCACCAGCGCCTTCGCCATCAGCTATGTGACCTCGGAGCTCGATCTGCCGCGCAGCCAGGCACTGCTGATGACCGTCGCCGTCTTCGGCAGCGGTTTCATCGGTCTGCTGATCTTCGGCCGGTTGGGTGACGCCATCGGTGTCCGCCGGGTGATCTTCATCGGCATCGCCGGCTCCCTGGCGCTCGCCCTGCCCTACGTCGCCATCCTGAAAACCGGGTTGATCGTGCCGATCATCGTGGCCAGCATCGTGATGAACTTCTTCGGCTGGGCCGCCGGGGCCGCCGCACACACCGTGATCATGCCGGGGTTGTTCCGCGCCGAATACCGTTCCTCCGGGCTGTTCTCGTCGCGCGAGCTGCAAGGCGCGCTCATCGCCGGGCCGACTCCGCTGATCGCCAGCCTGTTGGTGGGGCTGTCCGACGGCGAACCCTGGCTCGTCGCAGCGGTTCTGGCGGTAGCGCAGCTCATGACCCTCGCCGCGATGTTCATCGGCCGCCCGTTCTTCACCGCCGAGGAACGCGCAGTGACCCCTGCCCTCCAAGGCTTTCCGTCGAACCCCTGACAGCACTCATGAAGGAGAACCGATGCCGTTGCACCGCCACGGCGACGCCGTGAAGGTCGTCGCCACCAGCAAGTTGATCGCGTTCAGCGAGGAGGATCTGCGCGCCTACGACGGCCTGGACGTCACCTTCGAGGTGCTCGACGGCACCGACGAAGATGCGCTGCGCGCCGGCACCAGGGATGCCGATGCCTTGCTCGTCGTCCAGGAGAACATCAATCGCACGGTGATCGAAGGGCTCACTCGGTGTCGAACGATCACGCGCTGCGGGATCGGGATCGACACCGTCGACGTCACCGCGGCCACCCAGCACGGGATCTGGGTGAGCAACGTGCCCGATGCCAACTACCGTGAGGTCGCCGTGCACGCGATCGCACTCACGCTCGCGGTCCAGCGCCGGCTGCCGGCACTGGACGCCGAAATGCGTTCGTCGGGATGGGCGAACTGGTTCGTCCCCGGGGTCCACCGGCCCGACGTGCAGACATTCGGACTGTACGGGTTGGGGCGCATCGGCAGTCAGGTCGCGACGATCGCGGCTTCGCTCGGATATACCGTCATCGCGCACGATCCCGCCGTTGCGGCCAGTGACGCCGAGGAGCTCGGGGTGCGCCTCGTCGACCGCACCGAGTTGCTCGCCCGGTCGGACGTGTTGTCGTTGCACGTGCCGTTGCTCGACTCGACCCGCAACCTCATCGACCGAGACGCGCTGGCGCGGATGAAGCGTGGTGCCATCGTCGTGAATGTCTCGCGCGGCGGCCTCGTCGACGAGCACGCTCTGGCCGACGCGCTGCGTTCGGGTCACCTGTTCGGCGCGGGCATCGACGTCTTCGCGACCGAGCCGGTCGGGATCGACAATCCGCTGCTGGGCTGTGGTACCGCCATCCTGACCCCGCATGCCGCCCATTGGAGCGAGGAGTCCCTCGCCGAGCTCAAACGCAAGGCGCTCGAAGAGTCCGCGCGCATCCTGCGGGGCGAAGCGCCGCGGAGCGCGGTGAACCGGCCGGCGGCCGCATGACGTCTCCGCTTCGCCCCTGCCCGTACCGCCAGGATTAGGAGTTCCCCGTTGTCCGACTCATTCGACATCGTCTTCGCGCTGTGGCCCAGATGCGCTCAGCTCGACTTCCTCGGCGCCTACGAGATCTTCGCTCACTTGCCCGGAGCCAGGATCCGGCTCGCCAGCGAAGACGGCGGCGACTTGACCGCCGCGCTCGGCCTCGAACTGAAGGGCCTGGAACGCCTCGACGACATCGAACGCTGCGATCTGCTCTTCGTCCCTGGCACCGCCGACATGAGTGCGGCGACCACGCCCGCCATGCTGGCACAGTTGCGGCGGCTCGCCGAGGACGCCCACTATGTCACGTCGGTCTGCACGGGCTCGTTGGTCCTCGGCATGGCCGGGCTGCTGCAGGGCCGCAGGAGCGCGACCCACTGGGCGTTCCTCGAGGAGCTGCCGAAATACGGTGCGATCCCCGATCCCGCCCGGACGGTGCGCGACGGCAAGTACCTCAGCGGTGGCGGGGTGTCGGCGAGCATCGACTTCGCGCTCATGGTGGCCGCCGAACTCGTCGACGACACCTACGCGCAGATGCTCCAGCTCTACATCGAGTACGCGCCGGAACCGCCGTTCAACTCAGGACATCCCAGCACCGCCTCTCCGCAGGTGCTCGCAGCGCTGAAGGCCAAGTTCGGGGAGAAGCTCGCCAAGATCGGTGGCGCCATCCCGTAACCCCCTGCACCGCAATCGAAACCACTGACGATGCGCAGACCCCCGGGCCGGCCTGCGCGTTCCTACCCACGAAAGGCCAGAGGATGCGCATTCTGCAGAACTACATCAACGGGCACTGGGTCGACTCCTTCGGCAGTGCGACGCTCACCTGGCGCAACCCGCACAACGAGGAGCCGGTCGCCACACTGCCGGTCGGGACCAGCGCGGACGTCGACGCCGCGGTGCGCAGCGCAGTCGCCGCACAGCCGGGGTGGGCGGGACTCGGCCTCGCGGAACGCCTGGACAAGCTCGGTCACTTCTCGGCTGTCCTCGACCGACACGTCGACCGACTGGCCGCACTCGAAACCGAGGAGATGGGCAAACCGCACCGGATCGGCACGCAGTTCATCCGGGCGGGGCTCGCCACCTTCGACGAAGCACTGCGCGACGCCAAGAACTACCCCTTCGCGCACCGGGTCAAGGTGGTCGACGGGGTGGCGACCGATGTCCAGCGTTGTCCGGTCGGCGTCGTCGGTGTGATCGTGCCGTGGAACTTCACCGTCACGACGATCCTCATGGCATTGGGCTCGGCCTTGGCCGCGGGCAACACGGTGGTGGTGAAGCCGTCGGAGAAGGCATCGTTGTCCGCCGTCGGATTCTTCGAGATCGTCGAACAGGCCGGTATGCCGCCTGGTGTCGTGAATCTGGTGCTCGGTGATGCGCATGCCGGCGCGCCGCTGGCCGGCCACCCGGAGATCGACCTCGTCCACTTCACGGGGTCGGTGGCCGCCGGGCGCTCCGTCGGCACGGCCGCGGCGGCCAATTTCAACCGGGCGCTACTGGAGCTGGGCGGGAAGGACCCCGTCGTCATCGACGCCGATGTCGACGTGGCCGCAGTCGCCGAGGAGGTTGCGCTCGGCTCCTACCTCAACAGCGGACAGATCTGCACATCGGTGGAGCGGATCTACGTCCACCAGGATGTGGCTGACGACTTCGTCGACGCCCTCGTCGTGGCGACCGAGCGCAGGGTCGTGGGAGACCCCCGTAAACCCGAGACCGACATCGGACCGATGGTCGACGCCGGTCAACGCCGACACGTCCATCACCAGCTCGAAGCGGCCGTCGCCGCCGGTGCGCGGGTTCTCACGGGTGGCGAAATACCGGATGGGCCAGGCTATTACTACCCGCCGACGGTAGTGGTCGACGTGACCGACGAGATGGAGCTGATGACTACCGAGACGTTCGGGCCCGTCGCCGCGGTCCAGGTGGTCCCCTCGTTCGAGGCCGGCATCGATGCGGCCAAGCGCACAAGGTACGGCCTGGCCGCGACGGTCTACACCTCCGACGACGAGCACAAGCGGATGGCGTATTCGATACCGACCGGTGTGCTGTGGCTCAACGGCTGGCAGCTCGGCGACCTCAGCCGGCTCATCGAACCCGCGGGGATCAGTGGCATGGGTGCTGTCGGTGGCGTCCGTGCCATCGACAGCATGACCCGCCCGATGGCAGTGCACTATGTCGAGGTGCCACCGGAAGCCGTGGCCGCGTCGTCGGCTCCCGGTGGCGCGTAGTACTTCCCCTCTCGCAGTCGCGAAACGAGCGCTGTATCAGTGGGTTTGGGAGCTGAGCACCAACGGTGGGTGGCCGAGCAGGGGTGCGATGGTGTTCTGCATCGCGACGAGCCCCTCGAGGGGCCGTAACGTCACCATCAACACGTCGACGTGGCCGTCGTCGTCGAAGTGCACGTATTCGAGCCCTTCCAGCTCCACACCCCCGACCTTCAGCGCCAGGGCGATGGCGTAACCCCCGGCGGGCCCGGTGAAGGAGTCCCCCAGGTGCACCGAGTCCGCGATACCGAAGAGCACGCTGAGTATCTCGGCGATGGCCTGCCGGCCGGTCACGGGTTCGGTGAACAGGGGCACCCGGAGCTGTGCGTTCTCGGCGAACACCGTGGCCAGGCTGGCGGCGTCACCGCGGCTGATCGCTTCGCGGTAGGTGGCCAGTGCTTGATCGGTCATGGGGATCCTCTTCGTTCGTGGGGTCGGTTCGTCGTGCTACACCGCCGACTCTACGCTACGCAGAGAAAAATCTGCACTATGTCGAAAATGACGTTGTACGATCGGCGCGTGTCAACTCCGAAAGGTTCCTCGTCCCGGCGCCGATCGGCACCACGCAAAGGTGATCTGCGCGAGGCGGCGATCCTGGACGCCGCGGAGCGACAGCTCTGCGACGGCGGTGCCGACGGCATGACCGTGGAGACCATCGCCACTGCGGCGGGCATCACCCGCGGCGCGCTGTACTTCTACTTCGGATCCAAGAACGACGTGTTGGCCGCGTTGGTGGAAAGGACGGCCGCAGCCGTGGTCGCCGACATCGAGGGGGCCGCCGAGTCCACACCCGACGATCCGCGAGAAGCGTTGCGGCAGGGGATCGATCGCACCGCCCGGTCGTGGGCCGAGCACGGAGCGGTCATGCGGGTTGCGCTGGAGTTGTCGCCCACCGTATCCAAGATCGATGCGGGTTGGCAGGCCGCGCTCGCAGCGACGGGCCGGGCCACCCGCTCAGCGCTGGTGCGTGGTGGGGTGCCCGACAACCGCGGACCCCGGGGCGCGCGGGCCATCAGCGCTGCGCTGGTGTCGATGACCGAACGGCACTTCTACCTGGCGTCCAAGCACGGGACCTCCCTCACCGACACGGCGCAGACGCTGACCCACATCTGGCTCGCCGTCCTGCCGCGCTGATCCCGCTTCGCAGCAGGAGGATTCAGCTGCCGATCCGGGAGACGAAGACGTCCCGCTCGGCAGCGGGGGCTTCCCGCCACGCCAGCACGGCGGCGAGAGTGGCCAGGCACGCCAGTGCCATGTAGACGCTGACGGACACCGTCGTCCCGGTGCGCTCCAACAGCCAGGTCGCCACGAGGGGAGCGAACCCGCCGCCGAGGATGGCGCCCACCGCGTAGGCCAGCGACGAGCCGCTGTAGCGGACCTCGGCCGGGAACAGTTCGGCGTAGGCGGCGGCCTGGGGCCGTACGTCAGGCCCAGACCGAAGGACAGCCCGACCACCGCCACCAGCATCCAGCCCAGCGACCCGGTGTTGATCAGCGTGAACATCGGGAAGGACCAGATGCCCATCGTGACCGCCCCGACCAAGTAGACACGCCGGCGCCCGAACCGGTCCGAGCAGTCCGCGGCGACGAGTGTCCACACCGCCCAGGTGAGCGCACCGACCGTGACGACGAACAGCATCTGCGGTCGGCTCGCCCCCAGGAACGTGGTCCCGTAGGTGCCGAGGAAGGCCACCAGGATGTAACCGCACATGTTGTTGGCGATGAACAGTCCGGTGGCTATCGCCAGCGCGCGCCGATGGCTGCGCAGCACCACCGCCAACGGTGCACGGCGGCGCGTGTCGTTGCGTCGCACCTCCCGGAACACCGGGCTCTCCGCCACGCCGACGCGTACGGCGAAGCCGACGGCGATCAGAACGATGCTCAGCAGGAACGGAATACGCCACCCCCAGGCCAGGAACTGCTCGGGCGTGGTGAGCGTGGCGATGACCAGCAACACCACGCTGGCCAGCGCCAGACCGAAGGCGGCGCCGAGTTGGGGGAACGCCCCGTACCGGCCGCGTCGGCCCGGCGGGGCGTATTCGACCGCCAGCATCGCCGCGCCACCCCATTCCCCGCCCGCCGAGATACCCTGCATGAACCGCAGAACGACCAGCAGAATGGGCGCCGCCACACCGATCGTGGCGTAGCCGGGCAGCAGCCCGATCGCCGTGGTCGCCGCTCCCATCAACACCAGGGTGAGAACCAGCATCGCCTTCCGACCGACCCGGTCACCGAGGTGACCGATGATGATCCCCCCGAGGGGCCGGGCGAAGAAGCTCACCCCGATCGTCGCCAGCGACACCAGCATCCCCGACGAGGGGGACAGCGCCGGGAAGAAGAGCTGCCCGAACACCATCCCGGCGACCGAGGCGTAGACCAGGAAGTCGAACCATTCGATGGTGGTGCCGACCAGGCTCGCCATCGCGGCACGGCGCAGCTGCGCCGGCGTCGGGACCTGGTGTTCCGGGTGCAGCGGGCCGCCGCGATGGGCCATGGCGTGGTGATCTGACGTGGCCATCACGGAGACCTTTCCGATCGGATCGAGATACCGGATCGACCCGGCGGCCGTTCCACATCACTGCACAACGGCGGACGTCGCGCAATGGTTCGGCCGGCGGCGGCGCGGGATAGCCGCACCCACGTCTGGGTACTCCCCGCCCCATGGACGACGAGGAAACCCGCGGCGACGGTACCGACCAGTGCGGTCCCGTCGTCATCTTCGCGCCGCTGCCCGTTCTCACCGTGACGGTGGAGGAACGCTCCGGTGCGGCCGACATCCATGTCCACGCCGGCGGGCAGGGCGTCTGGCAGTCACGGATGATGTCCTCGCTCGGGGTGCCCGTGGTGCTGTGCTCGGCGCTGGGCGGGGAAACCGGCGACGTGCTCGGGCACCTGCTGCCCATCCGCGACGTCACCGTGCGGTCCGTGCCCGTCAGCGCGCGCAACGGTTCCTATGTGCACGACCGGCGCTCAGGTGAACGCGAGGTGGTCGCCGAAGCCGCCGGAACCCCGCTGGACCGCCACGAACTCGACTCCCTCTACGAACTCACCCTCACCGAGGGGCTGACCCACGGCCGGGTCCTGCTGTCCGGCCCACAGGAGGACGACGTGGTGCCCGCCGACCTCTACCGGCGGCTGTCCACCGACCTGGGCGCCAACGGCTGCGAGGTGGCCGCCGACCTGTCCGGGGCGCGGCTCGAGGCGGTGCTCGCCGGCAAGCCGAGCCTGATCAAGGTCAGCCACGAGGAGCTGCTCGACGACGGCCGGGCGAAGTCCGAGGACGCCAAAGATCTGGTGGCGGCCATGCGGTCGATGCGCGACGACGGGGCGGGCACCGTCGTGGTGTCGCGCGCCGGGGCGGCACCGGCGCTGGCCCTGCTCGACGACGGTGACGTCGTCGAGATCTGCATGCCGACACTGGAACCCGCTGACTCCGCGGGTGCGGGGGACTCGATGACGGCGGGCATCGTCTCGGCGCTGGCGCTCGGTCACCCGCTGCGCCGGGCGTTGCAGGTGGGGGCGGCGTGCGGGGCGCTCAACGTGGTGCGGCACGGGCTCGGCACCGGCGGTGCCCGCGCCGTCGAAACCCTTGCCCAGCGGGTGGAACTGATTGACTGGAAGTGACGAAGGAGTCGACACATGCCACTGGCCCTGGTGACCAACGACGACGGGATCGACTCCGCTGGCTTGCACGCACTCGCCGGTGCGGCGCTGGACGCCGGGCTGGACGTCATCGTGGCGGCGCCGGCCGAGCAGGCCAGCGGCGCCAGCGCCGCGCTGAGCGCGGTCCGCAGCGACGGCCGCACCGTCGTCGAGCCCCGGCGCTTACCCGGACTCGACGTCCCCGCGTGGGCCGTGCAGGCGCAGCCGGGACACATCGTCGCCGCCGCGCTCAACGGCTGGTTCGACCCGCGGCCGGACCTCGTGCTGTCGGGAATCAACCACGGCGCCAACGTCGGCCGCGCAATCTTGCACTCCGGCACCGTCGGTGCGGCACTGACCGCCAAGATCAGCGACACCCGCGCGTTGGCGGTCTCACTCGATGTCGCGCTGCACCCCACCGGCGAGCGGCACTGGGCCACCGCGGCCGGCCTGCTCGCCCCCGTGCTCGACCTGTTGTTCGACGCACCCGACGGCACGGTGCTGTCCCTCAACGTCCCGGACCGGCCTGCCGCGCAGGTGGGTCCACTGCGCCACGCCCGGCTGGCTCGCGGCGGGGCCGTACAGACCCGGGTCGAGGAGGTCCGCGACGGAGGTGTGCGCCTGGCCGAGGTCGAGGTCTCCGACATGCCGGAGGAGGACACCGACAGCGCGCTGCTCGACGCCGGGCACCCCACGCTGACCGAATTGCGGTCGGTCGAGGCGGATCAAGGCGACCTGGTGCGAAAGTGGTTGGCAGCACTATCAAGTCGCGTTGACGGATGAGCGGGGCCGGCCGACCACCGCTGGCCATGCGTGTGGCCGCGGTGTTCGTCGGGGCGACCGCGATCTGGATCCTGCTGTCCGTCGGGGTCGCCGCCCTCCTGGGTGACGAGTACACCCGGACCGCGCACGTCGTGCGCGCCATCGGAGCGACGCTGCTGACGGTGCCTCTCATCGTGGCGGCGCGCCGACTGCTCGACCGGGCGCCGTTGTCCGGTCTGCGGCTCACCGGGTTGCGCGACGGATGGCCGTCGTTGCTGACCGGCATCCTGTGCTGGGCGGTCCCGGCCGCCGTCGCCGGCGCGGCCGTCGTGGCGCTGGGCTGGGCCCAGCTGGGATGCCGTGGCCCTCGACGATCCTCACCTTGCGTTGGGGGCGGCGATCAGCCTGGTGCCCTTCGCGACGACGCTGGTGGTCACGGTGGTGCTCGGGCGTCGCCGGACGGCAGGCCGGGAAGGTCCTTGCCGCGACCAGGACCGGTGAGTGGCGGGTGGTTGCTTCGCCGCCCGCGCCACCAACGCTATCCAGCGTCCGATGACGGTCGTCAGCGGCGCGGTGTCGTGGTGACGTGCACGTGGTCGTAGTGGCCGTAGCCCGATCCCTGCGGGCCAGCCGGCGTGTAGTACGTGCCGCGCCAGATCACGTCCTGCACCCCGAATCGGGCCGCGTTGCCCATGACGAACGCGAAGATCGCGTCGCCGAGCGCGATGCCCTCGGGGCTCTCGGGGTTGGGGATCATCACATCGATCGCCAGCCCGCTCGGATGCCACGGCTTCGAATCCGGTCGCACCCCGCCGATCGTGGCGATCTGCGGGAATGCCGCGCTGATGGCCCTCGCGGCCAGGATGGTGTTGGGCTGCATCCCGACTTCGTACGCGACGCCGACGGGCAGCGCCTCCGGGACGTCCATGAGAGGGACGGCCGGCGGCACGCCGGCCGTTGGCGGACCGGGGAGCGCGACGATCGCCGGGTCGGGCGGAGCCGGCGCGCTCTCCGGCGGCGGTGGCGGCGCGGCGCTGTCGACGACCGCCTGCTGGGCGGGGGTCAGCGCGGCGTACTGGGCCTCCGCCGCGGTGATCTGACTGAGCAGTTCCTTCCACTTGGCCTGCAGTTCCGCGCGCACCGCGGCGGCCCGCTCGGCCTCTGCCCGGGCGGCCGCCGCCGAATCCTCCGACGCCCTCGCCGCCGCGGCGGCGCGCTCCTGCGCCGCGTGGAACGCCTTCATCTGGTCGGCCACCCGTGCGCTGACCGCACGCTGCAGCGCGAGTTGGTCGATGAGCTGTTGCGGGGAGTTCACGGTCAGCACCGCCGCCAGCTGGCCGGTGCGGCCGCTGACGTAGGTCATCGCTGCGATCCGGTCGGCCTCGGCCTGGTGGGCCGCGAGCTCGGAGTTCGCTGCGTCGAGGGCTGCGGCGTCGGCGCGGTGGCGGTCCTCGGCGGCGGTCTGGGCCGCCAGCCGGTCGTCGGCCTCCTGCTGGGCGACCGTGACGGCTTCCCTGGTCTGCACCGCCTGCCGCGACAGCTCGTCGAGCCGGGCCAGCGCGTCTGCCGCGGGATCGGCGTACACGTCACCCGCGATCGCCACGGCGAGCACCAGAATCGCGGCTACCAGACCGCCCACCGCCTGCCGAAGGGACTGGCGTACCCGACTCATTCGGCTGGTCACGATCCTTCGTTTGCTGGGACCGTCGCGGTCCGGCTACGTGCGTCTCGGACAGGGTAGGAACTGGCCGAGACATTGTCCAACCGTGGCGTAAACCGCCCGGCTGCTGATCAGCGGCCGCGGGTCGCGGCCGGTCGGCGAGCGGGCACCGGCGCCGTCATTACGATGGCCGCATGGGAACCCTCGACGACGTGGCGCGCGCCGCGGGGGTCTCGAAGTCGGTCGCCTCCCGCGCACTGACGGGCGACGCCCGGGCCCGGATGAGCGAGGCGACGCGGGCCCGGATCCTCGCGGCCGCCGCCGAACTCGACTACGTGCCGAACGCGCGGGCCCGCGCGCTGCGCAAGTCGCGATCCGGTGCGATCGGGCTGATCGTCCCCGACGTCAACAACGCGGTGTTCGCCGACATGCTGGCGGGAGTGCACGACGCCACCGTCCGCCACGGCACCGACGTCCTGCTGGGCCAGGTCGACCCGCCGCCAGAGGGCGCCCATCAGCTGTCCCGGCTGGTGCGGGAAGGCCGGGTCGACGGACTGCTGATCCAGCGGCGCGAGGACTTCGACGACGCGATGCTGGCCGCGGTGCTGCACCGCGGCGTGCCGGCGATCACCGTCAACTCCCGGCTCCCGGGCCGCGTCGGGTCTGTGATCCTGGCCGATCAGCGCGGAGCGGCGCTGGCGACCCGACATCTCATCGAGCTCGGCCACGAGCGGATCGCGTTCATCTCCGGGACCCGGCTGCACGACACGGCGGGCCGACGCAAGAGCGGCTACCTCGACGCGCTGACCGGCGCCGGGCTGACGCCCGACCCGGCCTGGGTGATCGACGCCGGATGGGAATCCGACGCCGGTGCAGAGGCGTTCGGCCGCCTGCATCGCGACGTCGGGCTGGGCACCGCCGGCGGCCCCACCGCCGTCGTCGTCGCGAGTGTGAACGCGGCCGTCGGCGCGCTGTTCACCGCGTTGCGGCTCGGCGTGCGGGTGCCGGACGACCTGTCGATCGTCAGCATCATCACCACCTGGGTGTCCGACACCGTCTACCCGGCGATCACCACGGTCAAGATGCCGCTGTACCGGCTCGGCGAGGTCGCCGCGACGATGCTGCTGGATCATCTCGGCGGTACCGCCCTGACCGACGTCGTGATCGAGGATCCCGCCCCCGAACTGGTGGCCAGGGAGACCACGGCCCCGCCGCCGGCGTGACGGTCACCGGTGGAAGTCGGCCGGGCGCTTCTGCAGGAAGGCCGTCACCCCTTCGACCCCGTCGGCGGAGGTGAAAAGCTCGATCAGCGTTGCCCGTTCGTCGGCATAGGCCAGCGCCCGCTCGGTGCCCGAGACGAGGTCCTTAGTGGCGGCCAGGGCCGAGACCGACGAATCGGCAAGCAGCCCCGCCAGTTCGAGGGCGCGGTCACCGCTGGTGCCCGCGGGCACCACCTCGTTCACCAGCCCGAGCCCGTGGGCCTCGGCTGCCGAGAGTCGCTGCCCGAGCATGATCAGTTGCTTGGCCCTGCGGGCACCCACCTGCGAGGTTAACCGCTGCGTCCCGCCCCAGCCCGGGATCAGCCCCAGTGACACCTCGGGCAGCCCGAACTCGGCGGTGTCGCCCGCGACGACCAGGTCGGCGGCCAACGCGACCTCGAATCCCCCGCCCAGCGCCATACCTTCGACCGCCGCGATGACCGGTACCGGAACGGTCGCGATGGTATCGACCAAAACCCCTGCGGCGCGGGTGAGTTCGCCGATGCTCCCCGGATCGCCGTGGCCGTAGACCGAGATATCCGCTCCGGCGCAGAAGAAGGCGCCGCCGCTGAGTACGATCACCCGGGTGTCGACGGGGCGCGCATCGACGAGCCTGGTGAGGGTGCGCACCATGTCGAGGTTCAGCGCGTTGCGCTTCCTCGGCCGATCCAGCACCAGGTGCAGGATGCCCGGTCGCGCCTGTGCGTCGACGGCCACCGTCTCTTCGATCGGCAGTGCTTGCGTCGTCATTGTCCCACCTTTGCCTGGAGTCGGTTTATTTCGGTTGTGTCATAGCCCAATTGGGCAAGAATCGATCGGTTGGAGCTGCCCAGCTCGGGCGGTGCGCTGCGGACGCCGGGGCGCCGGCCGTCGTAACGCACCGGGTGGCCGAGGAGTTTGACGGTGCCCGCCACGGGATGGTCGACCTCGACCACCGATTCGTTGTGCCGCACTTGTGGGTCTTCGACGATGTCGGCGTAGGTGTTCACCGGGGCGAACCAGACCTTGGCCGCGGTGAACACCGCGGTCCATTCCGCCGTGCTGCGCTGCACCAGGTGCTTGGCCACCCGCGCGTTGACATCCTCGCGGCGGGCGTAGGACAACTCCTCGCCGATCCCGAGGAACCAGTCGTCCTCGAAGACCGCGGCGAGCAACGCCAGGGCGTTCAACGACAGCGTGAGGTGACCGTCGGCGGTGGCGAAAACACCGTACGGCGCCTTGTAATACGGCGATGACACCCCGCTGCCGCTGCGCCGGCCGGAGTAGCCGTTCAAGAAGTACGACAGCGGTTCGATCTGCAGATCCAGTGCGGCACTGAGCAGATTGCTCTCCACCCGCGCGCCCCGCCCGGTGCGTTCCCGGCCGTGCAGCGCCGCCAGGATCCCGAACGCCCCCAGCACCGCGCCGTGCTGGTCGACGATCGAGGCGCCGACCGGCGTCGGTGGACCGTCGGCGGTGCCCGTGGCCGCGGCGATCCCCGAAAGCGATTGCAGCAGCACGTCCTGACCCGGCCGGTCCCGGTAGGGTCCCTCGCTTCCGTAACCCGACAGCGAGCAGTACACCAGCCGTGGGTTGCGTTGGCGCAGCTGGTCCCACCCCAGCCCCAGCCGGTCCATCACCCCCGGGCGGAAACTCTCGATCAGGACGTCCGACTCGTCGAGCAGGCGGAGCACGACCTCCAGCCACTCGTGATCCTTGAGGTCCACCACGAGACTGCTGACGTTGCGGTTGCCGAGGAGGAAGAAGACGCTCTCGCCGTTGAGGTAGGCGTCGGGACCCGACCACGACCGTTCGAACGCACCCGTCGGCGGCTCGACTTTCACCACCTGCGCGCCCAGATCGGCCAACAGCTGGGACGCCGACGGACCCTGCAGAAAGTGCGTGAAGCTGACAACCCGTATCCCGTCGAGCATGGATATCGGCCCTCCTCGAGAACAACCCACCTTGGGTTGGGCGTCGTTCGCCCCGGGGTCATACAACCAAACTGAACAACCGATTGTCCATATCTGCGTCAAAATTTGAACAATCGGTTGTTCTCTGCTGTTTCCGGTGCTTCACTGGGTGCGCCGCGACCTGCTTCGCAGTTTGCGGTCTCACCCACGATCCGACGCACCGACAGGAGCCGCCATGCCCGACCCGTCCTCCCAGCGACCTCCGTCCACTGTCGCCGACTGGTCCGCCCCGCCGACGACAACCAAGCTGCGGAAAGTGGTCGCGGCCTCGATGGCCGGCACGGTGATCGAGTGGTATGAATTCCTGCTCTACTCGGCCGCCTCGGCCCTCGTCTTCGGCTCGCTGTTCTTCCCCGAGACCGACAACGCCCTCGACGGGGTCATCAACGCGCTGCTGGTCTACGCCGTCGGCTTCCTCGCCCGCCCGCTCGGCGGATTGGTCTTCGGCTACTTCGGCGACCGCGTGGGCCGCAAGAAGCTGCTCCAGGTGAGCCTGCTGCTCGTCGGCGCCTCGACCTTCGCGATCGGCTGCATTCCCGGGTACGCCACCATCGGGATGGCGGCTCCCCTGCTGCTGGTGCTGATGCGTTTCGTGCAGGGCGTCGGGGTGGGCGGCGAATGGGGCGGCGCGGTGCTGCTGGTGGCCGAACACAGCCCCGACAAGACCCGCGCGTTCTGGACCAGTTGGCCGCAGGCCGCGCTCCCGCTCGGCAATTTCGTTGCGACACTTGTCCTTACCGGACTGTCCTTCGCCATGACCGAGGACGCCTTCCTAACCTATGGCTGGCGGATCGGGTTCTGGCTGTCGGCGGTGATCGTGATCGTCGGCTACTACATCCGCACCCGCGTCGACGAGGCACCGCTGTTCCTGCGAGCGCGAGAAGCCGCCGAGCAGACCAACGCGGCCACCCCGAGCGCACTGCAGGTGATCAAGACCTACCCGCGCCAGGTGCTGATCGCCATGGGTGCCCGCGTCGCCGAGAACATCATGTACCAAATGGTCGTGACGTTCTCGATCACGTACCTGGCGTTCACGATCGGTGCCACCGCGACGGAGATCCTGGTCCTGGTTCTCGGCGCGCACGCCGTCCACTTCATCGCGGTGCCGTGCTACGGCAGGCTCGCCGACACCTGGGGCCGCAAACCGGTGTTCCTGCTCGGATCCGTACTCGCGATCGGTTGGGGCTTCGTCGGTTTCCCGTTGCTGTCCACCGGCAACGACGTCTTCATCTTCCTGGGCATCACGCTCGGGTTGTTGATCCACGGTCTGATGTACGCGCCCCAGCCCGCGCTGATGGCCGAGATGTTCCCCACGCGCATGCGCTACACCGGGGTGTCCCTCGGCTACCAAGTGACGTCGATCTTCGCCGGATCGCTGGCGCCGTTCATCAGCACCTCGCTGTTGCGTTCCTACGAGTCCTGGGTACCGATCGCCTGTTATCTCGCGGTGGCGGCCGTGATCTCGACGGTGGCAGTGAGCTTCCTGACAGAGACCAAGGGCATTGACCTGGCCGGACTCGGTGCGGCGGTCCCGGCCGCGCGGGTCGGCTCAGGGAAGTAGCTGTGGCGGTCGGTGCGGCGCCGGGGACGACCGCGCGCCGCGATCGGGCGGGGTCGGGACAACCGGGACGGCCACTACCGCGCTCGCGCCGCAGGGTTGAACTACTGCCGAGGCCGGTCGGGGAGCTCTCCCACGAACAATCGGTTGCTCAGGCTTGGTCGAATTTTGCCCAATCGGTTGCTCAACTGGTGACGATGTGCTTCGCTAGGTGAACCGTCGGCGGTGAACGCCACCGACGGCCATCTAGAACCCCGCGCCGTGGTGCGGGCCCTGGACCGCCAAATCAAGAATTCGAGAATGGGACCAGTCGGACCATGAGTGATATATCGGTTATCGATCGGTTTGCTGTCGGGAGACGGTACCGATGACATACAGTCTGGAAGTCGTCTCGATCGGCAAGGAGTACCCCACCGCTCGGGGAACCACCGCCGTCCTGCGTGGCCTGACCCTGCACGCCGACCGCGGCGAATTCATCTCCATCGTCGGTCCCAGCGGATGCGGCAAGTCGACGCTGTTCAACATCATCACCGGTCTGGTCCCGCCCACCTCCGGCGCCGTGCGGGTGAACGGACAGGACGTCACCGGCAGCACCTCCGAGCACATCGGCTACGTCCTGCAGAAGGATCTGCTGTTCCCGTGGCGGACCGTGCTCGAGAACGTCATCCTCGGGCTAGAGGTGCGCGGCACCCGCAAGAAGGAGGCCCGCGACCGGGCGCGGCAGCTGTTCGCGGCGTACAAGCTGGAGGGCTACGAAGACAAGTACCCCGCCGACCTGTCCGGCGGGATGCGGCAACGGGCCGCGCTGATGCGCACCATGGTGACCGATCCGGACATCATCTTGATGGACGAGGCCTACAAGGCCCTCGACTATCCCCTCAAGATCGCACTGGAAAGTGAACTCCTCGAAACCGCAAGGGCGGCAGACAAAACCGTCGTCGCCGTAACCCACGACATCGAGGAAGCGGTCACCATGTCCGACCGCGTGTACGTCCTGAAGGCACACCCGGGCGAGATCGTCCACGAACTCCACATCGACCTGGGCACCACGAGCACCGACATCAACGAGCGGCGGCTGGCCCCCCGGTTCAACGAGTTCTACGAAAAGATCTGGCGCGGCATCGGCCAGTCAGCGGCCGTCGCATGATTCCGTGCGACCCCTCACTTCCCCAGTCCACCCGGGAGGACACATGACCGCAGTACTGACCGAACCATCGGCCGCGCCGGCACAACCCGCGCGCCGCCGCGCCGTCGCCGCACCGCACCGCCGGCGGATCACCCTGCACACCCTGCAGGTCCTGATCGTTGTAACCGCCTTGTCCGCATGGGAATTGGGCACCCGAAGCGGAGCCATCAGCTCGTTCCTCTTCGGCAGCCCCAGTGCGGTCGGCACCGTCCTGTACAGCCGGGCGCAATCCGGCCAGCTGTGGACCGACATCTGGGTGACCAGCCTCGAGGTGGTCCTCGGTTTCCTCATCGGCGCCGTCGGCGGGTCGGTCCTCGGGCTGCTGCTGTGGTATTCGCGGTTCGTCGCCGACCTGACGGCGCCGTTCATCGCCGCCATCGGGTCGATCCCGGTCCTCGCAGTCGCGCCGCTGACGATCATCTGGTTCGGCACCGAGATGACGTCGAAGGTGGTCATCGTCGCGTTCTCATGTGTGGTGGTGTCGTTGACCAGCTCCTACCGAGGCGCCCGGAGCACCGACCCGGATCTGGTCAACCTGATGAAATCGTTCGGTGCCTCCCGCTCGCAGATCTTCCGCAAGCTGGTGGTGCCGTCGGCGATGACGTGGGTGGTGTCCGGACTGCGGCTCAACATCGGCTTCGCCCTCGTCGGGGCCATCGTCGGTGAGTACATCAGCTCCGATGCCGGGGTGGGCCACATGATCCTGCTCGGCAGCTCGAATTTCACCATCAGCCTCGTCATCGCCGGCATCGCCATCGTGATGGGGATGGTGCTCGTCTTCAACCTCCTCGTCAGCGCCCTGGAACGATTCCTCGGCCATTGGGAAAGGACATGACCATGAATCTCCGAAAGTTGTTCGGTCGGTTGGCGGTTGCCGCCGCCGCGACAGCCCTGGTCGCCTCGGGCTGCGCCGGCGAGCCGGACCGGTCCGCGGACGGCGCCACCACGGTACGCATCAGCCAGGCGTTCCAGTCGCTGCTCTATCTCCCGCTCTACGTCGCGCAGGAGAACGGTTATTTCGAAGAACAGGGCGTGGCCGTCGACATCGCCACGGGCGGTGGCGGCACCCAATCCTGGACGGCGGTGCTCGGCGGATCTGCCGACTTCTCCATCCAGGACCCGGTGTTCGTTCCGAAGTCGCACGAGAACGGCGGCCCCGGCGTGGTGGTGGCCGCCATCCAGAACGCGCCGTCGGTGTTCGTCATCGGCCGCGAGGGCGGCAACGACGGCCTGGACGACCCCTCGGTGTTCGAGGGCAAGAAGGTGGTGGTGAGCCCCGAGCCGGACACCAGCTGGGCCTTCATGAAGTACCTGATCGACCAGAAGGGCCTGCAGGACGTGACGATGGTCAACGTCGCGCTCGGCAGTGAATTGGCCGCTGTCGCAGGCGGACAGGCTGACCTCGCGCTGTCCTTCGAACCGACGGTCAGCCAGGCGGTGGTCGATCAGGGTCTCGAGGTGGTGTACTCCTTCCCGGCCAACCCGGATTGGTATCCGTTCGCGTTCTCCAGCCTGACCACCACCGAGAAGTACCTGCAGCAGAACCCCGAGGCCGCGCAGGCGGTGGTCACCGCGATCGCCAAGGCGTCGAAGTTCATCTACGCCAACCCCGAGGAGACCATCGACATCGCCGCCGAGTACTTCCCCGATCTGTCCCGCGACGTGGTCGCCGCGGCCGTCGAGCGGGAGATCGACGCCAAGGGCTATGCCGAGGACGTCACCGTCACCAAGGAATCGTGGGATCACAACATGGCGGTCGCCTTGTACACGAAGAACATCGCGGCCTATCCCGCCGACGCCACGTCCTATGAGAACAATGTCGACACCGAGCTGGCCACCCGGGCCCGCGAGGCCCTGGAGGTGGGGTGATCATGGCCGTCTCTGCACCGGGACCCGCCGACCTCGAACACGTCTCGGCCGCATACGGACTCGGCTTGACCGCGCGTGACCTCGCCCAGTTCGCCCCCCACGTCAAGGACATGCTGGACTCGTGGGACGTCGTCGAGGAACTGCACGCGCAGACCCGGCCGCCGGCCGTCACCCGTGCGTGGTCGACGCCCACCCACAACCCGCTCGGCGCCTGGTATGTCACCTGCGCGATCAAGACCACCGAGGTCGGCCCGCTGGCCGGCCGGACGGTGGGGATCAAGGACAACATCGCCGTCGCCGGGGTGCCGATGATGAACGGTTCAGCATTGGTCGAGGGCCACGTCCCGGATCGGGACGCCACGGTGGTCACCCGATTGCTGGACGCCGGCGCGACCATCGCGGGCAAGGCCGTGTGCGAGGACCTCTGCTTCTCCGGCGCCTCGCACACCGCGGCCACCGGTCCGGTGCGCAATCCCTGGAACCGTGCGCGCACCACCGGCGGATCGTCCAGCGGCAGTGCGGCATTGGTCGCGTCGGGGGCGGTCGACCTCGCCATCGGCGGCGACCAGGGCGGCTCGGTACGGCTACCCGCCGCGTTCACCGGGATCGTCGGACACAAGCCGACCCACGGGCTGGTGCCCTACACCGGAGCGTTCCCCATCGAACAGTCCCTCGACCACCTCGGGCCGATGACCCGTACCGTCGCCGACGCCGCACTCGTGCTCGACGTGATCGCCGGACCCGATGGGCTCGATCCCCGCCAGCGCGGCGGCGCCGACGTACCGAACTTCACCGATGCGTTGACCGCGCCAGCGGCCGGGCTGCGCGTGGGAGTGCTGACCGACGGCTTCGGCCACCCGGAGTCCGTGCCCGGTGTCGACGAGGCGGTCCGCGGCGCCGTCGACCTCCTTCGCGCCGAAGGGCTGCTGTGCGAAGAGGTCTCGGTGCCCTGGCACCGATACGGCAAGAAGATCTGGGACGTGATCGCCGTCGAGGGTGGCACCACCCAGATGGTGGACGGCAACGCCTACGGCAGGAACTGGCAGGGCTGGTACGACCCCGCTCTCATCGAGCACTACGGCAACCGGCGGCGCACCGACGGTGCCTCGTTCCCGGACACGGTGAAGCTGGTGCTGCTGGCCGGCCGCCACACCCTGGACCGCCACCACGGCGCGCATTATGCGATGGCGCGCAACCTCGTTCCGCGGCTGCGGGCCGCCTACGACGCGGTGCTGTCCCAGGTCGATGTCCTGGTCATGCCCACCACGCCACTGCTGGCGAGCCTGATCCCCGGCCCCGATGCGTCGCTCGACGAGTACCTGGCACGGGCGCTGGAGATGATGGCCAACACCGCCACCTTCGATGTGACGGGCCATCCGGCCTGCAGCGTCCCTGCCGGTTCGGTGGACGGGCTGCCCGTGGGGATGATGATCGTCGGGCGCCATCACGACGACGCCACCGTGCTGCGCGTGGCGCAAACGTTCGAACGGGCGCGGGGCGGCTTCCCCGTCGCGCCGGATGCCGCATGATGAGCGGTATGCACGAGATCGAGGTCGACCTGAGCAGGTCACTGGTGCAGGACCCGCGGGCGGGACACAACCGCTGGCACCCGGACATCCCGGCGGTGCTGCGGTGCGCGCCGGGTGACACGGTGGCGATGCGCGCCCGCGACGGTTACGACGGCCAGATCACCCGCGACTCGACCGCGGCCGACGTGCTGACGATGGATACCGCGCGGATCCATCCGTTGACCGGGCCCGTGTACGTCGAGGGCGCCGAGCCGGGTGACCTGCTGGCGGTCGACGTGCTCTCCGTCGAGACCGGGGACTTCGGCGCCACGCTGAACATTCCCGGATTCGGTTTCCTGCGCGAGGAATTCCCCGAACCGCACCTGGTGCGCTGGGAGATCTCCGACGGCTTCGCCTGCTCGGTGGACCTGCCCGGTGTCCGGTTGCCCGCCGCCCCGTTCATGGGGGTGATGGGTGTGGCGCCGTCCCGGGACCTGTTCGAACGCACCAAGGCCGCCGAGCAGCGCGCCGCCGACGAGGGCGGGCTGGTCGAGCTGTCGAACCCCACCTCGGCGGTGCCGCCGGATCGCCCGGGCGACGCGGGACGGCGCACCATCTCACCCACCGAGGCCGGCGGCAACATCGACATCAAACACCTCACCGCCGGCAGCCGGGTGTACCTGCCGGTGTGGGTGCCCGGTGCGCTGTTCTCGCTCGGTGACGGACATTTCGCCCAGGGCGACGGGGAATCCTGCGGGGCCGCGGTGGAGACCACCGCCCGGGTGGTGCTGCGCTTCGACCTGCGCAAGGGCGCGGCGGCGGCGGGCGGGGTGCGGCACCTGCGGTTCGAACGCCTCACCGCCGGGCCGCCCGAGGTGGCCAGCCGCCCGCACTTCGCGGTGACGGGCGTCCCGACCGACCCCGGCGGGCGCATCCATCCCGAGGACGTCACGCTGGCGACCCGAAATGCGCTGCGCCTCATGGTCGATCACCTGGCCGGCGAGCGCGGGTTCACCCGTGCACAGGCCTATGCCCTGTGCAGTGTCGCGGTCGACCTGCGCATCAGCCAGCTGGTGGACGTGCCCAACGTGCTGGTGTCGGCCATGGTGCCGACCGACATCTTCGAGTGAGCCTCAGGCGCGCGACTTCTCGCCGGTGCCGCGCTGCGGCTGATCGACCCGGTCACGCCCGGGCAGGGTGGCGTAGGTGAAGCTGAACAGGTAGTCGCTCAGGGCGAGCGATGCGGCTTCGGCGGCGTCGGCGTCGCCGGCCGCGATGGCGGCCAGGATGGCGCCGTGCAGCTGCGCGGCCTGCGTCAGGTCGTCGTGCGGATCGGTCAGGTTGCCGAACCAGAACCGCCGCGACAGGCCCTGCAACGGCGCCATCGCGACCTCGACGAATTCGTTGTGCGTCGCGCTGACCACCAGCGCGTGCGCCTCTCGCAGGAACGCCGCGAACGACTGCACCGACTCCGCGGCCCGGTGGGCGCCCGCGGCGTACGCCGCGGCCGTCCGGCGCTGGTCGGCCGTGGCCCGTTGGGCGGCGAGCCGGACGGCGAAGGGTTCCAGATTGCGGCGCAGCTCGAGCAGCTTGAGCTGGGCCTCGATGGACGCCACCGGCACCAGCACACCACGGTTGGGGTGGATCTCGACCAGGCGCTCGCGGGCCAGCCGCTGCAGTGCCTCCCGGACCGGGGTGCGCCCCAGCCCGGTGCGCTCCATCAGGTGTTTCTCCGACACCAGGGTGCCCGGTGGCAACTCCTGGAGCACGATCATCCGCTCGATGTCGAGGAAGGCCTGATCCGTTTTGCTCGGCATCGCGCCGGTCATGCCCTACCACCTTCGGTCATGCGGTAGACACTAGCGCGACCGCGCATGTATGGTCCGTCTATGACTGATATATCGGTTGAATGGCGGTTGTCGATGGGCCCCGACGGAGGTGTCTACCGCGACTGTCCGGTGCTGGCCGATGTCGACGTCGTGGTGGTCGGTGCCGGCGCCGCCGGGGTCGCGGCCGCCACCGTCGCCGCGGAAGCCGGCGCGTCCGTGCTGGTGATCGAGAAGTACGGGTTCGCAGGCGGCGCCGCCGTCGCCGGGATGTCCGGCACCATCTGCGGCATGTACCTGGCCTCCGAGGACGCCGCCCGACCCGAGCAGGTCGTCCACGGGTTCACCGATCGGTTCGCCGGCGAACTAGCCGCACGCGGCGGCCTCACCCGGCCGCAGAGGTACGGCAAGACCTTCACCTGCGCGCACGATCCGCTGGTGTGGCGGGAGGTGGCCGATGCGCTGCTGACCGCGGCCGGAGTGCAGATCCTGTTCCACACCCGGGTCGTCGACGTCCTCGCCGACGGCGAGTGCTACCGCGGGCTGGTGGTGGCGTCCAACGCCGGCCTGGCAGTGGTGAAGGCCAAGCGCATCGTCGACGCCTCCGGCGACGGCGCCGTGGTGGCCCGCGGCGGCGGCTCCTATCGATTCGGCGACAACGGCCGCATCCAGAACCCGACGATGTTCTTCCGGATCGGCAACGTCGACGTCGAGACGTTCTGGGCCGCGTGGGGTCCGGACACCATCAGCCCAGCGTGGGTGACCGACGCGATCGAGGCCGCCCGCGCGGACGGGCTTGACCTGCCGCGCACCAAGATCTGGATCTTCGACACCGGCCGCCCGGGCGAGCTGTTGGTCAACGCCACCCGGCTCACCGGACCGGGCGACCGCATGCTCAACGTCATCGACCCGGCCGACTTCACCCTCGCCGAGATTGGGGGGCGCCGTCAGGTCCGCGACTACGCGCGGTTCCTGGCCGAGGCGATCCCAGGCTGCGCCGACTCCTTCGTCGTCGACACCGGGGTCGAGGCCGGCATCCGGCAGACCCGGACGGTGACCGGCATCGCCACGTTGCGCGACGACGATGTCGTCGACGGGACCAAGCGGTTCGACACCATCTGCCGGTCACCGTGGCCGATCGAGTTGCACGACGGCCACAAGCCGAAACTGCACTGGCTGCTCGACGATTACTACGACGTGCCCTACGGCACCCTGGTTCCGCAGCGCGGGGAGAACATCATCGTCGCCGGCCGCTGCCTGAGTGCCGAACATCAGGCGCTGGCCTCGGCGCGGGTCACCGCCCAGTGCTTCGAATACGGCCACGCCGCCGCCGTCGCCACGATGGCGTCGCTGGAATCCGGCGTCGGCTACCGGGACCTCGACGTGCGGGCGATCCAGGACCGCATGGTGGCCAACGGCAGTGCGCTGACACCCGCGACCGCGGTGGCCACGCACTCGGAAGGACAGGCCCGATGACCGACAACTTCGAGCGCGCCACCGACGGTGGCCTGCGCAGCAACTTCACCCCGGGCAGCACGCGCTGGGCGGTGCGCCGCGCCCAATGGAGCGCGATGGGGATCAGCGTCGAGGACCAGCAGAAACCGAAGATCGCCATCGTCAACACCTCGTCGAGGCTGTCGGTGTGCTTCGCCCACCTCGACGACGTCGCGCTGCGGGTCGCCGACGCCGTGCGCGCCGCCGGTGGGCTGCCGTTCGAGATCCGCACCACGGCGCCAAGTGATTTCGTCACCAGCGCTGGCCGCAAGGCCCGTTACCTGATGCCCACCCGCGATCTGATCGTCAACGACGTGGAGGCCGCAGTCGAGGGGGCGGTGCTCGACGGGATCGTGTTCCTGTCCTCCTGCGACAAGACCACTCCGGCGCACCTGATGGCGGCGGCACGGCTGGACCTGCCGTCGATCGTCGTCATCGGCGGCTACCAGAAGGGCGGCCGCTACAGCGGCTGCTCGGTGGACATCGACACCGTCTACGAGTCGGTGGGCGCGCTGGCGGCCGGGACGATGACGGTGGACGAGCTCGGTGAGCTCGCCGACCGGGCCATCGAAGGGCCCGGGGTGTGCGCCGGATTGGCGACCGCCAACACGATGCACTGCCTGGCCGAGGCGCTCGGTATGACGGTGGCCGGATCGGCACCGACGCGGGCGAACTCGGATGCCATGCTGGACAACGCCACCGCCGCGGGCCGCCTGATCGTGGCGATGGTGCGGGAGAACCTGACCGCCCGCAGGATCATCACCGAGGCCGCGATCGAGAACGCCGTCGAGGTCGCCCTGGCACTCGGCGGCTCGGTCAACTGCATCCGGCACCTGACCGCCATCGCCGCCGAGGCCGACCTCGACCTCGACGTGGTGGCCCTGTTCGAGAAGCTCGGCCGGGATGCCGTGCAGCTGGCGGCGATCAGCCCGAACGGCAGCCATCAGGTGTGGGATCTCGACGGCATCGGCGGGGTGCAGACCGTGCTGCGCACGCTGCTGCCGCGGCTGCACGGGACCGCGATGACGGTCGACGGGCGCACCGTCGCCCAGCGCGCCGAGCAGGCCCGGGCCGCCGACGGCGACGTCCTGCATCGCCTCGACGATCCGATCAACCCGGAACCCGGGCTGATCATCCTGCGTGGTTCGCTGGCACCGGACGGTGCCATCGTCAAGGTCGCGGGCGTCGGGAAGGCGACCCGACGAGCATTCACCGGTCCGGCAAGGGTTTTCGTCGGCGAAGACAGCGCGATCAGCGCCCTCGGTGACGGCGGGATCGCGCGCGGTGACGTCATCGTGCTGCGCGGGATGGGCCCGCGGGGCGGCCCAGGGACGGTGTTTGCCGCCAGCTTCGTCGCCGCGCTCAACGGGGCCGGTCTCGGCGGTCATGTCGCGGTGGTCACCGATGGTGAACTGTCCGGCCTCAACCACGGTTTGGTGGTCGGGCAGGTGATGCCCGAGGCGGCCGACGGTGGCCCGCTGGCTGGGCTGCGGGACGGTGACACCGTCAGCATCGACCTCGACGCCCGGCGGGTCGACGTGCACCCCGTCCGCGACGGCGCACCGGTGCGGGCCGCCGGAGATGCCCCCGAACGCGGCTGGCTCGGCCAGTACGCGGCGCTGGTCGGACCGATCCAAGGAGGGGCCGTTCTGCGTCGACCCGCCCACTGACCCGCCATCTTTCGCGAAGGACACCACCGCATGACAACCGCCGGACCCACCCAGGCCCGCAGGGCCGGGATCGCCGCCCTGGTCGGCACCACCCTGGAGTGGTACGACTTCCTCATCTACGGCACCGCGGCAGCGCTGGTGCTCAACAGCCAGTTCTTCCCCAGCGCGGACCCCACCGTCGGCACCCTGGCCGCCTTCGCGACCTATGCGGTCGGGTTCCTGGCCCGCCCGCTCGGCGGCATCGTGCTCGGCAACATGGGCGACAAGGTCGGGCGCAAGAAAATGCTCGTGTTCACGATCGTGCTGATGGGGGTGGCCACCACCTTGATCGGGGTGCTGCCCAACTACGCGGCGATCGGCGTGTGGGCCCCGATCATCCTGATCCTGCTGCGGCTGCTCCAGGGGTTCGGCGCCGGCGGTGAATACGCCGGAGCCGTCGTGCTTTCCGTCGAACACGGCGACCAGCAACGGCGCGGCCTGGCCGGCGCGTGGGCGCCCACCGGGTTCGCCATCGCGACGCTGCTGTCCACCGGCGTCTACCAGCTGGCCACGCTGCTGCCCGAGGCGGCCTTCCAGAGCTGGGGCTGGCGCGTCCCGTTCCTGCTCGGGTCGGTCCTGCTCGTCGTCGGGTACCTCATCCGGCGCAGCATCGACGAGACCGCCGCCTACCGTAACGCGGTGCAGGCCGAGCGGTCCGGTGCCGCCGAACAGACCAAGATCCCTGTCCTGGAGGCGATCCGGCGCAATCCCCGCAACTTCCTGGTGGTGATCGGTGCCCGGATGGCCGAGAACGGCTTCGCCTACCTGTTCCCGGTGTTCGCCGTCGGATACGCGGTCAACTCACTGGGGGTGGATCGCAGTACCACGCTGCTGGCGGTGGTCATCGCCTCGGCGGTGCAGGTGCTGTTCATCCCGGTCTGGGCCCACGTCAGCGATCGGGTCGGCCGGCGGCCGATCTACGCGGGCGGGGCGCTGCTGTCCGTGCTGTGGCTGGTGCCGTTCTTCTGGATGCTGGAGTCGCTCAGCACTCCGCTGCTGATCCTCGGATTCGTTGTCGGCCTTGGGGTTCTGTACCCTGCGATGCTGGCACCGCAGGCGGCCTACTTCGCCGAGCTGTTCGACACCCGTACCCGGCTGTCCGGGTTCGCCTTCGCCCGCGAGATCGGCTCGGTGCTGGCCGGCGGGTTCCTGCCGCTGATCGCCACCGCGTTGATCGCCGCCTTCGGGCACTGGTGGGTGATCGTGGTCTACCTCGGGATCCTGACCGCACTGACCCTGCTCGCGCTGGTGTACGGCCCCGAGACCAACCGCAGGCAGATCGTCGAGGCGGGTACCGACGTGTCCCCGCAGCCCGCCTCGACGAACTGAGCGCGAACTCACCCGAACCGGTGCACGGCGCCGGCGTCGCGGCCGAAGCTGTTCCAGCCCGGATCTCCCCGGTGCGCGAACGTGATCCAGGCCCCGTGCATCTCGGCGGCGAGGTCCGCGGGCGCCGGATCCGGCCCGAGCAGACCGGTCCGGCCGTGCAGCCACGGCGCGTCGGCGACGTCGAAGACGAACGGCAGCTCGACGGTGTGGGCGGCGCCGAGCCGGCCGTCCAGCGCCGTGGACCGGAAACCGAACCGGTACACGTAGGTGCCGCGCTGCGTGATCGCCGCGTGGGCGTGCGCCATCCGGGCCGAGCCGGCGCCGAAGAGCGTGTCACCGAGCTGGGCCGAACGCAGCTCGTCCGGGTTGCCCTGCGGAACGAGGTAGAGGTTGCCCTCCTCGGTGTTGGTGCCGATCAGCAGGTCCACCCCGCCAGCCGGGCCGTCGGCCAGCGCGTCGGCCGGCTGGCGGTCCAGGACCAGGCTGAACGCGCTGAGCCCCGCCAGCGGGTCGGCGGCCGATGCGGTGCGCAGGTCCAGTCCCGCCAGCGCGGGCAGGACGGCGACGAACCGCTCGTCGGGGACGTCGGCGAACCCGCCCACGGTGGGCTCGACGCCGAACTGTGCTGCTGCCGCGTGGGTGACCCGGCGGGCCTGTTCGGGAGTGAATGCGCCAGTCCCGCTGCCGCTCTGCATGACTGCGTGGTGGAACAGCCCGGCCGCCTCCGGAGTCGCGAGCAGGGCACCCACCAGCGTGGCGCCGGCGGACTGGCCGAAGACCGTGACGTTGGTGGGGTCGCCGCCGAACTCTGCGATCGTGTCCTGCACCCACTGCAGGGCGGCCAGCACGTCGAGCAGCCCGCGGTTGCGCGGTGCCCCTGCGACGTCGAGGAAACCGGCGATCCCCAAGCGGTAGTTGACCTTGACCAGCACGATCCCGTCGCGGGCGAAGGCCCGTCCGTCGTACAGCGCGGCCTGCGAGGAGCCGGTGATGAACCCGCCACCGTGCACGAACACCATGACCGGTCGGGCCGCGGAGTCCGCTGCCGGGGTGTGCACATCCAGCGTCAGGTAGTCCGCGCCGCGCACCCACACCGGGCCGAAGTAGGGGCGCATGTCGAGGGCGCCGAAGTCGCGGACCGGTTGCGGGGCCGTCGCCCCCGGCCGGGCCGCGTCCCGGATCCCGGCCCAGCCGGGGTGTGGTGCCGGTGGGGCGAAGCGGGCCGCCCCCGTCGGGGTGGTGGCGTAGGGGATGGAGTGATAGCCCTCGCCGTAATCGTCGCGCGCGCCGCGCACGGCTCCGGACCGGGTGCGGACGACGGTATCGATGCGGTGCGACATGGGTTTTCGCTCTCGTTCTGCTCAGCTGATGCGGGCGAAGCCGGCCCAGCCCTTGATCGCGAAAGCCGCGCCGTCGCGGATCACCTCGGCGGCGCCGTGTCCGCCGAGGTGGGCGGGGAACACGAGCGCGGTGTCGTCGCTGGCGCGGCCGAGCAGCTTGCGCCGGGTGCGGCGCGCTTCGGCGGGGTCTTCGCAGAAGCAGCTGTTGGTCTCGGGGGTGAGGATCTGCAGCGGCGTGTGGATGAGGTCGCCGACGAACAGGGCGCGATCGGTCCCCGATTGCAGGGTCAGCACCGACGAGCCGGGGGTGTGTCCGGGGGCCAGCTCCAGGCGCAGGTGGGCGTCGATCTGGTAGGACTCGTCCCACAGCTGGATCTGCCCGGCCGCGTGGACCGGGGCGACGCTGTCCTCGAACACGTTCTGGTTACCGCGGCCGAGGACGGACGGGTACTCGTTGGCCGGGTTCCAGAAGTCGAAATCGCGTTGCGGGATCAGGTAGGTCGCGTTCGGGAAGGTCGGCACCCACGCTCGGCCGTCGAGGCGGGTGTTCCAGCCCACGTGGTCGTTGTGCAGGTGGGTGTTGATCACCAGGTCCACGTCCTCGGGCTGCACCCCGGCGACGGCCAGGTTGTCCAGGAACGCGGTGTCCAACCGGCTCCAGACCGCGGTGTAGGGCCGCTCCTTGTCGTTGCCCACCCCGGTGTCGACCAGGATGATCCGGCCCTCGCTGCGCAGCACCCAGGTCTGGACCGCCGAGACGCAGACGTTCGCTGTCGGGTCCCAGAAATCGGGAGCCAGCCAGTAGCGGTTGGCGTCCCAGTCCGGTGCGGTGCTGTCGGGGAAGAAGTCGGCCGGGGCCACCTCCACCGACCCGTAGTACTCCTTGACACGGGTGACGGTGACGTCGCCCAGTTCGATCTGGTCCATGCCGTTCTCCAGGGTATCGCCGGTGGTTCGGGTGGTGTGGTGCCGAGTCTGGCGAGCCGACGGCGGGGTCAACCACACCCACGTTGTCCTACCCCTGCCAGGGTCTGGCTGGGCCATCCCGGCGGGCGGACACTGGGCTGATGGACGGGCCAGGACCCCTCGGCGAATTCCTGCAGGCGCGGCGGGCACGCACTCGCCCCCAGGATGTCGGTGTGAAGGACTTCGGGGTGCGCCGGCGGGTGCCGGGGTTGCGCCGCGACGAGGTGGCCCAGCTGGCGGGGGTCAGCGTCTCCTACTACACGCGGCTGGAGCAGGGGCTGTCCCGCGGTGCCTCACCCGAGGTGCTCGAGGCGATCGGTCGCGCGCTGAACCTGGGGCCAGCCGAACGGGAGCACCTCGATCGGTTGGCTGGTGCGGCGCGCCGGGCGCCGACGGTGCGGCGGCCGCGTCCGGAACAGGTCAGCGACGAGACGCGGGAACTGATGCGGGCCCTCGACGGGGTGCCGGCGCTGGTGCTGGGCCGGCGCACCGACGTGCTGGCCTGGAACCAACTGGGCCATGCGCTGTTGGCCGGGCACCTGGACCCGGCCTCGGTCGACGACGTCGGCACCCGGCCCAACATGAGCCGAATGATGTTCCTGGACGAGCACATGCGCGAGCTCTACCGGGATTGGCGATGCAAGGCCAGGGCGGTGGTGGGCAATCTACGCATCGCCGTCGGGCGCTACCCCGACGATCCCGATCTCGCCTCGCTCATCGGTGCGCTGACGATGAAGAGCCCGGAGTTCGTGTCCTTGTGGGCAGACCACCGGATACTTCCGTGCGACGCGGCCTCCTACGATCTGCACCATCCGCTGATCGGCGACCTGACCGTCACGCAGCAGACGTTGGCGATCGCGCGGTCGCCCGGTCAGATCCTCAGTGTCGTCACCACGGTCGCGGGCTCACCCACGGAACAGGCGCTGGTGCTGTTGCGGAGCCTGACCGAGCCGACCCGGGACGGTTCGGCTCGCAACACCGCCCACGCCTGACGGGCTAGCTGCGATCGCGACTTTCGAATCCCTGTGACGCAAAGGCCGTGGCTCCACCGCCCACCGTTGTTGACTAGACCACGGCCAGCCTGACCGCACCCGATCTGATCGCGGCGACCCGCGCAGCGCTGTCGCCCGTGGGCTTCGCCCTGCCCAGCGTCGGTCTCACCACCGTGCCGGGCAACGACGAGTAGCGCGCCGCCATGCGGCGACCGGAGGCCGCCGGCTACCGGAACGGCTGACTAGAACAGCCGGCGCATCAGCCGCATCTTGCTGATCGTGTAGGGCGGGTAGATGACCGACAAGTCAGGACGCGCGGGCTTGGACAGCACCGCCTTGCGGTTACTCAGCGTCTCGAAGCCGTATTTCCCGTGATAGACACCCATTCCGCTGTTGCCGACCCCACCGAACGGGAGCTGGGGAACCAAGGCGTGAACGGCTGCATGGTTGATGACGGCTGATCCGCAGCTCACCTGTGCGAGCATCCGTTTCCGTTCCGCTGCTGAGCCGCTGAACAGATACGCCGCCAGCGGCTTCGGCCCTGCATTGATCCGTTCGATCGCTTCGTCGAGATTCGCGACGCCGACGATCGGCAGGATCGGACCGAAGATCTCCTCCGTCATCACACGCGAGCCCTGCGATGGTTCCACGATGACTGTCGGCTCGAAACTCAGTGACTGATCATCCATCCCACCGCCGAGGACGATCTGCCCTTGGTGGTCTGCCATCAAGCCGGCGAGACGTTCGAACTGGCGCCGATTGATGATGCGGACCCCGGTACCGGGCGACCCGGACCGAAACTCGGTCATCGTTCTCAGCAGGTGTTGCACAAAGGCCTCTTGAACACTGTGCTCCACCAGGACGTAGTCGGTGGCGATGCACGTTTGGCCCGAGTTCAGGAACTTCGACCACGCGATCCGGTGCGCAGCGACCTCCAGATCCGCGTGAGAGGTGACGATCGCCGGGCTCTTGCCGCCGAGTTCCAAGGTCACCGGGGTGAGGTGCCGGGCGGCGCCTTCCATGATCCGTTTACCGATCTCGGGCCCACCGGTGAAGAACGCGTGATCGAAACCCTGCGCCAGCAGGTGTTGGGTGACGTGCGCCTCCCCCTCGATCACCTGTACGGCGTCGTTGTCGAGGTACCTCGGAATCAGCTCCGCGAGAAGAGCAGACGATGCCGGGGCATGCTCGGAGGGCTTGATGACGACACAGTTCCCGGCCGCGATCGCCCCGATCAGCGGCCCCAGGGTCAGGTAGAACGGGTAGTTCCATGGACCGATCACCAGCACCAGCCCGAGCGGTTCGAATTCGATCCACCCTCGCCCGGGTGCCGCACTCAACGGCAGCGCCACGTGCCGGCGCCGCGCCCACCTGCGCACGCGTTTGCGGGCGTAGCGCGCTTCCACCTTCGGGGCGGCCACGTCACCGAGCCAGGCCTCCGCATTCGACCGGCCCAGGTCGGCGGCCAGAGCGGTCGCGATGTCCGCTTCGTTCTCGGCGAGTAGCTGTTCGATCGCTTTGAGTTGCGTTATTCGCCAATTGATGTCACGTGTCCGGCCGGATCGAAACGTCGCACGGAGGCGTTCGATGTCCCCGGTGACGCGATCCTCGATCGACGAGGACCATGGGCCGGACACCGGTGCGTCGTGCGGGGATCGGTGAAGGTTTGCAGTCACGGTTTCTCCGAATTCTCTAGTGTTCGACGTCGGGGCGCGGGTGTCAGTGAGTGGGCACATCTCGCATTCACCGGCTGACGACGACAGGCTGTTCGTTGTCGAGGAAGTCACGTCGCCGCGTCGATGTCGACCGCGCGTTGTCGAACCTCCGCTTCGCGGGCCTTTCGTTCATTGAAGATTGCCTACTCAGTAAGTATTCAATGTAGTACACGTCACACCGGTGAGCAAGGGCGATCCGCAGCGAGATCTCCCGGGGATCGTCGTGCCCGCCACGAGAACAGGTTGCGCTTCCTTCGCCGGCCGCAATCGCCTGTCATCCACGGCCTTTCGATGTTGTCCCAGCAGGGCGTGATGTCGCGACGATCGGAGAATCGATCGACCGAGTACTGTCCTGCCCATGGTGTGGCGATCTCGTGATTCGCAGGGCAACGCGGGAGTGGGCGGACGGCGCGATGCCGGCTAAGCGTGTCACCACCGCGGAGGCACTGACAAGTGCCGCAGCGACCTTGTTCGAAACAAGGGGCTATCACAACACGACCATCGACGACATCGCCGAGGCAGCCGGGGTGTCGCGACCCACGGTCTACAAGTACGTGCCGAGCAAGCAGGCACTGCTCGACTACCTGGTCGATTCCATCTGCGATGCGCAGGAAGGTGAACTGCGGGCGGCGCTCACTGCCGGTACGGGTCCGCTCGATCGTCTCTCCGACCTGATCGGTGTACACATCGAGAGCTCGATCAGTCGGAAGCCGTTTTACGCGATCGTGTTCAGTGAACAGATCGAGTTGTCAGACAAGGCCCGGCGCCGGTTCCACGAGTTCTCCCATCAGGTCGCCGCGGATCTGCAGGCTCTCCTCGAGGAGTGCCTGCAGTCTCGGCCACCGTCTCCGGTACCGGTGGACACGTGGATCGCCTCGAATTTGGTGCTCTCCATGCTCACTTCGCTGTACCGCTGGTACGACCCGACCGGTCCCGTCGGTCCCGACTCTCTCCGACGCCAGATCTCTCTGCTGTTGGAGGGCATTCTGCCGACGACAGCGAGCAAGTAACGGTCGGTGGTCATCGTTGCGCTCGGCGTGATCTCACGGTCGCGCGCAACGCCCGCAGGTCCGCGGCGGTTGCGAGCACCATTGCGCCAGTGAACAAACGGGCATTGCGATGTGCCGGGTCGTCCGTGGCGCGCCGAAGGACGAACGCCGCTGTGAGGACATTGCTGACGGCCCGCGCCATCAGCCATGACAGCTGCGACCGGCCGAAGAGCAGTCCGGGCGCGAGGGCGAGATCCAGAACGCCCACCAGTCGAGCGTCACGTTCGATGGTCAAGCCGATCACGGGACCAGCGCGGTTCGGAACAGCGAGCAGGACAGTCCCCGCCACGGCCGTGACCACGCCCGCCGTCGATGCGAGGCGTCGGACCGCGGGATGTTCCTTGGCACGAGTCATGGGTCTCCGATCGTCGATGTGATGGATGGGTCGGCCGAGACCGGCGAGAAGCGCTTGCGAGTTCTCGACGATCGGCCACGGCCTGTGCTCTTCGGCCGGCACATCACGTGAGGAGGGCCCGGGACATGACGATCCGCTGGATCTGGTTGGTACCCTCGTAGATCTGGGTGATCTTGGCGTCCCGCATGTACCGCTCGACGGGGAAGTCGCACGTGTACCCAGCGCCGCCGAACAACTGGACGGCGTCGGTGGTGACTTCCATCGCCACGTCGGAGGCGAAGCACTTCGACGCGGCCGAGATGAAGCCGAGGTTGGTTTCGCCCCGTTCGGCGCGGGCCGCGGCGTTGTAGACCATCAGGCGTGCGGCTTCCACCTTCATCGCCATGTCCGCCAACATGAACTGGACCCCCTGGAAGTCGGCGAGCGCCTTGCCGAACTGTCTACGTTCCTTTGTGTAGGCGATGGCCGCGTCCAGCGCCCCCTGGGCGATGCCGACCGCCTGCGCGCCGACCGTCGGCCGGGTATGGTCGAGGGTGGCCAACGCGGTCTTGAATCCCGTTCCGGGTTCTCCGATGATCCGGTCCCCGGAAATGCGGCAGTTGTCGAAGTAGAGTTCTGTGGTCGGCGAACCCTTTATGCCGAGTTTCCGCTCCTTCGGGCCGACGGTGAACCCTTCATCGTCCCGGTGAACGACGAACGCCGAGATGCCACTGGCACCCTTTTCCGGATCCGTCACGGCCATCACGGTGTACCAGGTCGACTTGCCGCCATTGGTGATCCATGCTTTCGCGCCGTTGAGGATCCAGTCATCACCGTCAGGCTTGGCCCGGGTGCGCAGCGCTGCGGCGTCACTGCCGGCCTCGCGTTCGGACAGCGCATAGGAGGCCATGGCCTCACCGGAGCCGAGGGTTGGGAGCACCTGCCGTTTGAGCTCCTCGGAACCGCGCAGGATCAGCCCCATCGTGCCGAGCTTGTTCACTGCCGGGATCAACGATGCAGAGGCGTCGACGCGCGCCACCTCCTCGATGACGATGCACGCGGCGACCGCGTCCGCGCCTTGGCCGCCGTATGCCTCCGGCACATGGATGGCGTTGAACCCGGAGGCCGCCAATGCCCGGGCCGCCTCCTCGGGAAAGCGCGCCTTGTCGTCGACGTCCGAGGCGTACGGTGCGATCTCTTTCTCGCACAACGCTCTGATCGCGGATCTGAGTTCGCGGTGTTCCTCCGGTAGCTGGAACATGGCGAAACTTGGGTCAGCGCTCATTGGCCCTCCGATGGTCGATGTGATGCAGGATTCCGTCGAGCTCTGTGATCAGGTGAGGTCGTCGTCGACCGACACTTCCAAGATCGACTTACCTGCGTGGCGTTCTGTCAGCCGGGACAAGGCTGCCGCGGCGTGCTCCAACGGAAAGCTGCCGGTGATCGGCGGGCGCAGCCGGCCACCGGCGATTCCGGGCAGCAGCTCGGCCCACTGACCGGCGATGTATCCCGGCTCGAGAGCCACTCGGCCCCAGCCGACACCGAGCACACCAGTATTGGTCAACAACAACTTGTTGACCTTGACCGTGGGAATGGAACCGCCGGCGAACCCCACCACCAGCACGTTGCCCTCGGGTTTGAGGATCCGCACGGAGTCGGCGAACCGCTCATCCCCGACGGTGTCGAACACGAGGTCCACCCCGGCCGGCATCAGGCGTTGCACAGAGTCCCGAAATCCGTCGGCCAACACCACGTCGTGCGCCCCGATGGCGCGGGCGAGGGTTGCTTTCTCCACCGTGGATACCACCGCGATGACCCGGGCACCGGCCTCCACCGCGATCTGGATCGCCGCGGTCCCCACTCCACCGGTGGCGCCATGGATCACGACAGATTGCCCGCTTCCGAGCCTTCCTCGCCGTATCAAGCCGAAATGCGCTGTGAGGTAGTTGATCATCAACGCCGCACCCACGCCGTAGGGCACCGAACCGGGCAGTGGGACGACCCCGTCGGCATCCACAACGACGACGTCGGCGAACGCTCCGAGGTCGCTGCAGTACGCTGCCACTCGATCGCCGGGACTGAACTTCGAGTCCGTCGGCGCGTGGAGAACGACGCCGGCACATTCCTGGCCCAGCCGGAAAGGCAACTCGGGCCGTACTTGATACTCCCCGCGTGCGTAGAGCAGGTCCGGGAAGGTGACGCCGGCCGCGCGCACCCGGATGGCGACCTGTTTCGGACCGGGGAGGGGCCTTGGAACTTCTTCCACGGACACCGACGACGGTCCGTCGGTCCCGTTCACCACCACTGCGCGCATCGGAACGCCTCCTGAACCGAACAGCTGTTGTGGACGCTCGATCGCCGCGGCCGACATCGAAGGCGGGTTCGTCGAGACATGAACTAGGCACCCCCGAACGCCGGCTGCACGAGGCTCAGCACCTGATCGGCCAACGCCTCCTGCGGCACGGGCCCGTCGTTGTCATACCAGCGGTGCAATGACGTCAACATCGACAGCGCCAGGTTCGCGGTGACCGCGGGGTTCAGTGCCGACGATGCCGCCCCCGCCTCGAGGCATTCCGCGATCAGCTCTGTGAAATCGGCTGTGACGCCGTGCGCCCAACTCCGGAACAGCTCCTTGGAAACCGATGAAAGCTCGGCCTCTTCGCTGAAGACGATCGCATAGATCGCCCGATTGGACGTCGCGGCGCGCACGTGTGCGCGGACATACGCGTCCAAGCGATCGCGGGGTGAAAGATCGCCGGTGAGTATCTCGCGCAGCCCTTCCCCGAGATAACCGGTGATCTCGACGACCATCACGTCGAGCAGCTGTTGCTTGCTCTGGGTGTACCGATAGACAGTCGTGCGGGAAATGCCTGCCGCGGCTGCGATATCGTCGATCGTCGCATTGTGGTAACCACGCTCGAGGAATACCGTCGCAGCCGCCCGCACGAGTGCAGACCGGTCCGTGGCGGTCGGCTTGGCCATCGGATCACCTCTCTGCGCCAAACTTCGATCGACTACGGCGCGCTGTTCGCGCTGCCGAAAGACTCACGGACGCACTCCACCTGACCTTCGGCGACGATGTTGAAGCTCGTGGTCATGTCCGGCGCATAGGTCGCCGCTTTGCCGTACCTCAGGACGGTTCGCGAGGGAACCGCGAGGACACCGGCGTACTGCTCGACCTCGACTTCCAGTCGCGAAGCGGGAACTGCTCGCAGCGCGATACCCCAGGCGGCGGCGTCGTCACCGGAGAACTCACGCGAGGTGAGCACCAGGTCGAGCGCGCGTTCTGCGCCGATCAGTCCGGGCAGCACCGCTGTAGCCCCCAGATCGGGTAGGACGCCCAGTCGCGCTTCCCGCAACCCGAGTCGGGCGTCGGAGGCGACGATCCGGATGTCGCAGGCGAGGGCGAGCTGAAATCCGGCACCGAATGCGGCACCGTGGACCGCGGCGATGCTGATGTAGGGCGCCTCGCGCATCCAGGTGAAGGCGCGCTGGAATTGTTCGACCTCGGCCACGACGCCCTGTGACTGTGATTCCGGCGCCGACGCCATCCGGGCCAGGAATCCGTCACCGGTGCTCTCTCCGAGGTCGAGCCCCGAACTGAAGGACGGTCCGGCTCCCCGCACGACCAACACCTTCACTTCGGCCTCGTCGCGAAGTGCCGCGCCTGCCCGGGTGAGTTCGTCCCACATCGCCGGGGTCTGCGCATTGTGGCGCGTCGGGTTGTTGAGCGTGAGATAGCGAACTGGGCCTTCGCCGCCCAGCTCGATCAGCGAGAAGCCCGGCACAAGCGGGTGTTTCATGTCGAGCATCTAGGCCTCCAGAATGGTGATGGTCGCCGCCGCCGCGTCGGGTCCCGTGTAGCCGCCGGCGTTCTCGGCCAGCCCGAGCCGCGCGCCGGCCACCTGACGATCTCCGCATCGCTGGCGCAGTTGATCGGCGAGTTCGACGACCTGGGCGAGTCCGGTGGCACCGACGGGGTGCCCTTTGCTGCCCAGCCCTCCACTCGGGTTGAAGGGGATCCGGCCCCCCAGTGCCGTCTCACCCGCACGCAGCAGGGCGGGTGCTTCGCCGGCGCCACAGATACCGAGTTCCTCCATCACGATCAACTCGGCTGGTGACGCCGCATCGTGGCACTCGACGACATCGATGTCCGTGGGGCCCACACCCGCCATCTCGTAGGCTCGCTCGGCCGCGGCCGGCACCATCGCGCCGTACTCGCCGGGCCGCGACGCCGCGACGACCGTTCCCAAGACCTTCACCGCCTGGGCATCCCATTTCTTGGCACGTTCGGCCGTGGTGAGAACGACACTGGCAGATCCATCACTCATCGGGGCACACATCGGCACCGTCAGGGGCCCGCTCACGGGTCGGCCGCCGAGCACCTCGTCGAGCGTGAGCTTCCCGCCGTACTGCGCCTTCGGATTGAGGGCCCCGTGGGCGTGGTTCTTCACGGCGATGCGCGCGAAGTCCTCCACTGTGGCGTCGCTGCGTTCCATGTACCAGTTCGCAAATCGTGCGTAGATGTCCATGAACACCGAACCGCTGCCCGCACTGCCGAGATCGGCCACGATGTCTTCGAGACGATCCTGGTCGAGCGCCGATTTCATGAACTCCATCGCCCGCTTCTTGTCGGGGTGCACCAGCTTCTCGGCCCCCACCGCTATCGCGGTGTCGACCTGGCCGGACGCCACCGCGAGCCACGCCTGGTTCAGCGCGGTGGATCCGGACGCACATGCGTTCTCCACGTTGATCAGGGTGATCCCCTCCAGCCCCGAGCCGCGCACGGCATGCTGGCCACGGACCGACTCCTGACCGGTCATCAGTCCGGCCGCGCTGTTGCTGTAGTAGACCATCTGGATCTGGTCTGGTGCAGTACGGGCGTCGGCGAGCGCTTCGTGGACCGATTCGGCGACCAGTGACGAGTAGGTCCGATCCATGTGCCTGCCGAAGGACGTCATCCCGACGCCGGCGATCACCACCTCACGCATGAAATCCCTCCTGTCTCAGTGTCTGTCGCTTTGATCGAGCACCCTGCCGCGACCATCTAGGCGGCCACCTTGCAAAACCGGGTGGCCAACATCTCGATCAGCGCGGGACGATCGCCGAAAGGGACGATTGCGAGTTCATCGATGCCCGCGTCCTCGAACTCACGCAGCCTGTCCTCCAGCGACTTCGGCGTCGCGGCGATCGTGAACGTGTCGACGACGGCGTCCGTCAGAGCCGCCTGGGCACCGGGCAGGTCGCCACGCAGGAACGATTCCTGGCACGCGCGGGCCGACACACCATGGCCGTACCGGTCAGCGACTTCGACGTAGAAATTCTTGTCCTTCGATCCCATCCCACCGAGGTACATGGCAAGGATGGGTCGCAGCTGCGCGCGAGCCACTCCGATGTCCTCGTGGACCGCGCACGGGACCACCGGCGTCACACTGATGTCACCGCGCGCGCGTCCGGCCTTGGCGATACCGCGATGCAGTGCAGCCGTTTGCTCTTCACTGTCGCGTGGGTTGAAGAGGAACGGTAGCCAACCATCGGCGATCTCGCCGGCCTGCTCGACGGCCTTCGGGCCGCCGACACCGAGATAGATGGGAATACGTTCTTGAACCGGGCGGCCCACCATCTTGATCGGCTTGCCCAGGCCCGCTCCCCCTTCGACCAGCGGGATCGACCAGTGCTTTCCGCGGTGATCCACCGGCTTGCGCTCCCAGGCGCTCCGAACGATGTCGATGTACTCCCGGGTGCGTCCCAGCGGCGATGTGAACGCAACGCCGTACCACCCCTCCGAGACCTGTGGGCCAGACACTCCCAGACCCAGGATGAACCGGCCGCCCGAAACCTGGTCGAGCGTCGACGCGGTCATCGCTGTTGTGGTCGGCTGCCGCGCCGGGATCTGCAAGACGGCCGAGCCGAGGGAAACCCGTTCGGTTCGGGCGGCGACCGCCGCAAGCACCACGGAGGCGTCCTGCCCGTAACTTTCTGCGACCCATACGGTGTCGATCCCGAGCCGGTCACTCAGTACTGCGAGCTCCAACTGCTCGGTCAAACCGAACCAAGGTTTGTAGGCGACGTTGATGCCGAGTCTCATGGATCTTCCTCTTCGGGATGGGATGGTCGAACAGCTGGAGCGGCGACGCTGAGTACCCCGAACCCTGCCAGGGTCGGCCGACGATCGCCCCCCGGTCATCGCCCGATGAAGGTGGGCCGACGACGTTGGTTGAACGCGGTGATCCCTTCGTGGAAGTCCGCTGAGTGTTCGTGTTCGGCCGAATGCCTGAGCTCGAGCTCGAGCCCATCGCTCAACTCCAGGTCGACGCCGCTGTTCGCCAGCTCCTTCATCCGGCGCAGTCCCAGCGGACTGCGACCGGCGATGACGTCGGTGAGCCGATCGACCGCCGCCTCCAGCTGGCCGTCGTCGACCAACTCGTGGACAAGATCGGTTCCCACGAAATCGGCTGCCGGATAGGACAGTCCGGTGAACATCAGTAGTTTTGCCCTGGCTTGACCGATCCTTCGCGCGAGCCTGATCGAACCGCCTGCCCCGGGGATCAGCCCGAAGTTCGCGTGTCCGTCACCGAGCCGAGCCGACCGCGCGGCGATCACGACGTCGCAGCACAGCAGGATCTCGAGCCCGCCCGCGATCGCCAGGCCCTGCACCGCGCCCACCACCGGTTTGGGAAAGGTCTCCAGTCGGTTGAGCGTGTCGCCGGCACGGCGCAGGAAGTCACTCAAGGGGGTGCGTCGAGCGTCGTCGTTGGAGTCGAGCAACGAGTTGATGAACTTCAAATCAGCTCCGGCACAGAATATTTCACCGTTCGCCGCGATGACCACCGAGCGGACCTCGGAGTCGGCCTCGGCTACCTCGAGTGCCTCGTCGATCCCCTGGAGCAGGGCTGGCGAGATGGCGTTCGACTCCGCCGGACGATTGAGCCGGATCCAGAGGGCATGCCCACGCACGTGGATCTCCACAGGGCGACTGCTCACCGCGTTCTCCTTGAGCTTGACTAGCAAAATGTGCATCAGGACCGGGCTCCACCGCCGGTCCCGTGCCGATCGGACTACCAGGGCCGCTAGGTGGGCCCGGCGTGGTTGGCGCGCAACAGTTTCTTGTCGATCTTGCCCGCAAGGGTCAGCGGCAGCGCGTCGACGACCGCAATCGACTTGGGCGCTTGATGGCTGCCCTTCTTCTCCTTGACCAGTGCCGACAGCGATGTCGTGTCCACCGCAGCGCCCGACCGCGGTACCACGTATGCCACGACCCGTTCCCCCCACTTCTCATCGGGGATGCCGACGACGGCGGCCGCGGCCACCGACGGGTCCGAGTTCAGGACATCTTCGACCTCTTTGGAGTACACGTTGAATCCACCGGTGACGATCATGTCCTTCGCCCGGTCGACGAGGCGGAAGAAGCCCGCATCGTCACGGGTCGCAAGGTCGCCGGTGCGGAGCCATCCGTCCCGAAGCGCGGCCGCGGTTTCCTCGGGACGATTCCGGTAGCCGTCCATGACGGCACGCGACCGGACGCAGATCTCTCCCACCTGACCGTCTCCGGTGATGTGACCGTCCTCGTCGAGCAACTCGACTCGCACTCCCGACACCGGGCGGCCGCACGACGTCAACAATTCAGGCCGGTTCACCGGATCGTGTTCGTCCTTGCGAAGGGTGGTGGCCATGCCCATGCACTCCGTCTGCCCGTAGGCCTGCAGGAGGACCGGTCCGAAAGCGCCGTACGCCTCTTCGATCCGGGAGGCTGACGATGGCCCGGCGCCGTAGATCAGCGTCTCGAGCGAGGAGGTGTCCACGCGCGCCAGATCTGTGTGGTCGAGGACGGCACTGAGCATGGTGGGGACGATGAAGCTGAAGTTCGCTCGCTCGGCCTCGATGGCATGCGACCATCGATGGGGATCGAAGCCCTGCTGGAGGATGACCGTCCCACCCCTGCTCAGCGTCGGGACGATGGGGAGCACCGCGGCGTGGGTGATGGGCGACGCCACGAGGTAGCGTGGCGTCTCCGGAAGATCCCACGAAGCAGCCAGCAGCGACGCGCCCTGCACCAGTGCGCGTTGGGACATCGTGACACCCTTCGGCCTTCCGGTCGTACCACCGGTGTAGGCCACCCACGCCGGCAGGTCTCCATCGGCCGGCGACGCATCGAGGGGTTTGGCCGTGAGCTCTTCACACAGGGCCACCAAATCCAGCTCGGTGTCCGCGGGGCCCAGGGTGAGCAGATGGCGGACCGACGGTGATCTCTCGGTGACCGTCGCGCCGACGTCGAGGTACGAGGGGTGCACGATCAGTATGTCGATGTCGGCATCCGCGCAGATGAAAACGTGGTCGTCGACGGAGCCGAGCGGGTGCAGCCCCGTGTACCGAGCTCCCGAGAGGATCGTGGCCGCCTGGACGAGGAACACCTCGGGCAGGTTTGGACTGAGGATGGCTACGCCATGTCCTTGGGACAGACCGAGATTCGACAGCACTTGTTGGATGCGGCTCACCGTGTCGGCGGCTTCGCCGTAGGTGACACGCCGATCGCCCGATACCAACGCGTCGCGCCCGGAATGCCTCGTCAGGGCTTCCACGATGACATTGCCGTAGGTGGGACCGACGATGGTCGTCTCTGACATCGCGCCTCAAATCTGTCGGGTCGGGGCGGCTGGGCCACCCCGACAGGCTGGAGCAGCCGTCCGCCCAAGTATGACTTATCAGTTAGTATTCCGCAATGCTGGATCCGAGGAGGGTGATCGACTTGCCTGACAGACCATTGCTGACTCCCCCACGCACCAGCCGTTGCCGCCACGCCGGGCTCAGGGGTGCCAGATGACGGCAGCGACGCCGGCTTCCCGACCGCTGCACGGGGTCCGAGTCGTCAGCTTCGCCGAGCAGTTCCCGGGACCATTCGCCACGATGATCCTCAGTGACCTCGGTGCTGACGTGATCCAGGTGGAGCGCCCGGTCCACGGTGACCCGGCACGGGCTTACCCAGCGTTCTACGCGGCACTCAATCGTGGGAAGCGCTCTGTGGCAATAGATCTCAAGGACGAAGCGCAACGTGTGATGTGCCGCCGGCTGATCGACACCGCCGACGTGGTGTTCGAGGGTTTCCGGCCCGGCGTCATGGCGCGCCTTGGGTTGGACTTTCACACCTGCGCTCAGGCATCGCCGTCGACTGTGTACGTGTCGGTGTCGGGGTTCGGCCAGGATGGTCCGCTGCGCGACAGACCCGCCCACGACCTGTCGTTCCAGGCCTTGGCGGGCCTCATCGATCTGGAGGAGCCGCGGGTGCCGACGCTGTCGTGGGCCGACCTCAGCGCGGGTGCGTTCGCCGCGATCGCCGCCCTCGCCGGGTTGGCGAGCCGGGTCTCGACAGGCGTCGGCGGCTACTGGGACGTGTCGATGTTCGACAGTCTCGTCTCGTTGATGACGCCGTTACTGGGACCGGTGGCCAATGGCGACGGTCTGGGATCCCTGGGCCAAGACCCCGGCTACGGCCTCTTCGCCACGGCGGATGGCAAGTGGTTGACGTTGAGCATCGCGTTCGAGGACCACTTCTGGAAGCCGCTGTGCGACCGGTTGGACCTCGCACGGTTTCGAGACATCAGCGGCGCCGACAGACCCGCACGCCGCGACGAACTACGGCTGGCGGTGGCTCAACGCATCGCCGGTGCCGACGCGGCGCATTGGGAATCAGTGTTGACCGAGGCGGGCGTCCCGTGCGGCGTGGTCAATCGTCCACTCGACGTCCTCGACAACCCCCAAGTCGTGGCCCGGGACATGGTCCAGCGCATCGGCGACGGCGCCGGCACCTATGCCTATGTGCGCCAGCCGCTGGTCGTCGACGGCCGGCGGCTCGGTCCGACCCGACCGGCACCGAGCGTCGGCCAGCACACCGCCGAGATCCTGCGCGAACTCAGCTGAAGTGGGCGGCGCCCTGCGCGGGGGTGCGGTGGTGCGGACGGATCGCGTGCTGGACCACCCGCCGAGCTGCACCGCCTCAACGAATCCTTCATGATCGCAGCGGTGACGGTGAGCCCCGCGGCGGTGAGCGCGCCGAAAACCTCACCCAGGCCGTGGTTGAACGACACCCCTTCGGGCGCGGCCACCGTCCCCGGGCCGCCATAGGTGCCCTCTTCGGAGAACGTGGTGCCGCTGGTCTCGAAGTAGGGGTACTGCACCACCAGCAGGCCGTCGTCCCGAGTATCGCTGAGCGTGTCGAGCATGGGATGACCCTCGCGCATGAACAACCGGCCACCGGGGCGCAGCAGGGCGGCGACCACCTCGGCCCAGCGCCGGATGTCCGGCAGCCAGCAGATCGCGCCGATGCCGGTGTAGACCAGATCGCAACATCCCACCCCGAGTGCGGTGACCGCCTCGTACACATCGCATTCGACGAACCTGACCGCGGCGCCGGCGCGCACAGCCAGGGCGATGCCGGCGGCGATCGCCGAGGGCGAGAAGTCCAGCCCCGTCACCGACCGCGGGCCGAGCCGGGCCAACGACACGGTATCGGTGCCGATGTGGCATTGCAGGTGCACCACATCGAGGTCGGCGATCGAGTCCAGCCGCGGTAGGTCGTAGCGGACGACACCGGAAAGATATTGCGGGTCATCGAAACTCGCGAGATCGTAGCCTTCGGGGGAAAGGTGCAGCGGAACCCGCGCCTCCCAGTTGGCCAGGTTCAGCGCTCGCCAGTCGTCACCCATCGAACGATCGTCACACAGCACCGACCCCGGCCGCCATCGCTTATCCGGGCTCATCGTGATCGCCGTCGGGGTGTTCTGCGCGGACTCCCGGTCATCATGTGGTCGATGATCGTGCCTACACTCAGATTGAGTCCATCCCAGGAGGTTTCGCGGCCGCTCCGGCAGAGTCGGGCGGATGGCGAGCCAGCCGCCACACGCCTACCGCACCACTGCAGCCATCGCAGTGCCGATGGCAACGAGCATGTCGTTGTTGGCCTGGCTCGGACTGAGTGATACCCCAGAAACCCCCGCTTCGTACCAGTAGTCGCCGGTGCCGGCCAGCACCAGACTGCTCCGCTCATTGGTGACCATGCCAGCGCCGATATCCGGGTAGACCGCAAATCCGCTGGCGCCAGGGGAGATCCCCGATTCGGTTTCGAAGGCCGCACTGGCCGAGGTGAAAACCTGTTCTGCCGAACTGCCACCATAGCTCACTTCGAACTCGCTCGAACTGGCGGTGAACACGATGTCGTCGCTGTACCGCTGGGCAGTGATCTCGAAGCCCGGTCCAGACCCTGACCCTTCGAGTAGATAGTGGCAACGACTGTCTTCGTAACCCTCGCCGTAGTTGTCGATCTCGATCCGGACCGGGCCTGAGTACACGGGTGCTACCAGGCTTCCGAGTTCGTGCGGCGGCAGGAGGCAGGCGCTGGTGTCGTGCACCCTCGACGAGGGTGCTTGTGGCGAGGTACTCGCCGCCGACGGAACGACGCTCGATTCACTGATGTCAGAATCTCGGCCGCAAGCAACGGCTGTCGCCAGGACGAAGAGCCCGACCAAGGCACGGTGTGTGGTGGTTGGCATTCGCACACCCGCGATGTTAGGGGGAAGCGTCATCGTCCGTTCGAGATTCGGGACTGATCGAGGCGGACGCCATGCGCTTTCCACCGGCGGCCTCGCGGTCAGCGCGGGAGCTCGACACCTCGGGTCTCGGGTCCGGCAGCCCAGACCACTGCCAGGGCGAGCGCATAGACGGTGACCCCGACGGCGGTGGCCGCGGCACCGATGCCGCCGAGGGTGGTGATGAGGAAACCGGTCAGGAGCGTGACGGCGGCGCCAGCGAGGCGGGCGGCGTTGAAGATCGCCGAGATGGCGGTGGCGCGTCCGTAAGTCGGGAACAGCTCGGGAAGGTAGATAGGCATCCACGCGAACTGTCCCAGGATGAAGAATCCGGCGACGGCCGCCGCGGCCGTAGCGAGCGTGGGTGAGTCGACGCCGAGGAAGAAGACCGGAACGACGATCAGCGACCCGAGATAGTAGAGGACCATGGTGGGCTTTCGGCCGATGCGGTCGGCAAGGACGCCCAACAGGATGTAGCCCGCGATCGACGCTCCGTTGAAGAGCAGGCTCGCCGTCGATGCCCAGTGCCCGGCGTCCAGTCCGGCTGCCTTGGCGAGCTGTCCGGTGAATGCGGGCACCCAGCTGGACACGGCGTAGAGCCCGACGACGGAGTTGACGCACAGCAGGAGCAGGACCAGCCCGCGTCGGCGCAGCAGGGGATCGCTGAAAACCGCGGCAAACGGTGACCGCACGAGCTGGGCCTGATCTGCCGTGAGTGGCCGGCCGACGATGGCCGCATCCTGCGCGGCATGCCGCCGCGTGCGGGATTCCTTCCACATCGCCGAGTCGTCGACGGAGCGGCGCACGTAGATCACGATGAGCGCCGGCAACGCCCCGACCAGGAACAGGTACCGCCAGGCGTGTTCGCCGAGTGGCTCGAGGAAGTACCAGACCAACGCGGCGAGCAGAGCCCCCACGCCGAATCCCGACTGCAGGACGGCGGCCGCACGGCCGCGTGATCCCGGCTTCCACAGTTCGCCGATCAGCGAAGTGCCCGCGCCCCATTCCGCACCGAGGCCGGCGCCGGTGATCAGCCGCAGGATGAGCAGCCACCAGTAGTTGGGTGCCAACGCGGTCAATCCGGTGAACACCGCATACCACAGGATGGAGACCATCAGCGTGCGACGTCGCCCGAATCGGTCGGCCAGGAATCCGGACGCGACGCCGCCGACGGCCCATCCCACGAGCGTGGCCGCCACGAGTGCGGACACGTACGTCGGCAGGTGCTGCACCTGACTGTCGGAGCCCACATTGGTCACCGCCACCGCGCCGACGAGGATCAGTGCGTAGGTCTCGAATCCGTCGAACGTCCAGCCGAGCCAGGACGCCAACAGTGCGCGCCGAGCCTGGGGGCCGGCGGCGCGAAGTCCCTGGTCGGTGGCGTCGGTGCCGATCATGGGCGGCGCTGCTTCCGTGCGGTCCTGTGAGCCGGAGAGCTTTGACGCCCCGTGTTGGCGGCTCATGCTTCGTCGATCGGGGTCACTACGGATACCGAGATCGGGCTGGCGAGCAACTCATCGAGGTGCGCCCGGTAGTTGACGTAGTGGTCGGTGCTGCGGTGGTCCTGTAACGCCTGCTGGTCCTGATAGCGCTCTACCAGAACGAAGCCGTCGGCATCGCTGGTTCCGAACAGGTCGTATCGGTCGCATCCGGGCTCGGCGCGGGTCGGGCCCACCATCCCCTCCAGCAACTTCTGCAGCGCAGTCACTTTGTCCGGGAGCGCGCTGAACCGGGCGATGACGACGACGGGTTGTGACATGACGTGCTCCACCTTTCGACAGTGACTGGTATCACTTGACCAAGACATTACTAGACGTTTTAATACGTCTTATGACCAAGGTCAACCCCCCACCTCGACAGACCGGGGTCTGCAGCGTGGACTGGCCGCGCCAACGACGACGTTCACACCGCCCGTCGTCGGGTCTAATACGTCCTATGGCGACTTATGACGACAAGGCTCAACCCGACGGTGCGGAACTCGATCTCGACGCCGCCGACCTCCGCGTCCAGCGAGGCAGCGTCCCGGCGAGTGCCCAACTGTCCGAGCGGCTCAAGGCGCTGATCCTCGAACAACGCCTGCCCCCGGGGAGCCGGCTGCCGTCCGAACGCGAACTCATCGAGCGCTCGGGACTGAGCCGGGTGACGGTCCGCGCGGCCGTCGGGTTGCTGGAAAAGGAAGGGTGGCTGCTCCGGCGTCAGGGGTTGGGAACGTTCGTCTCCGAGCCGGTCAACCAAGAGCTCGCGGCAGGAGTCCGCACCATCACCGAGGTACTTCTCGCCTCCGGCGTCACCCCCGACGTCGACGTGATCGACCACGGCGTCGTGACGGCGCCGCACCGGGTCCAGGCCGCCCTCGGCGCAGCCGAAGTGCTTCGCATCCGCCGCAGGTACCGCGACAAGAATCAGCCCCTCGCGCTGGTGACCATCTATCTCCCCACCGATCTCGGGGACGCCGTCGCGCCTCTGCTTGCCGATAACTCGGCCACCGAAACCACCTACACGATGTGGGAGCGCCGCCTCGGCGTCCGCATCGGGGACGCCACGCACGAGATCCACGCCGCCGGCGCATCCATGGACGTCGCCGATGCGCTCGGCCTCAGCGAAGGCGCTCCCGTCCTGGTCCTGGAACGCACCACCTACACAGTGGGCGGCGGCCCACTCGAAGTTGTCGTGTTCCACCACCGACCGGAGCGCTATGGCTTCTCGATGACGCTGTCCAGGGAGATGTCTCGAGGCGATATCGGCGTGACAGAAAGGTGACCTCGACCATGCCCGAGCAGGAAAACACCAACAGTGAACCACATTTCGGATTGATCCTGGCACTGACCATCAACGGCTTGGCGATCAGCGACTACCCCGATATGGTGCGGGTCGCCCAGAGCGCGGAGCGCTACGGCTTCGACTCGATCTGGACCTGCGATCATTTCCTGACACTCAGCCCGGACGACTACGTCAGGGACGCCGGCATCGACGGCACGGACATCGCCCGCGACGCGGACCAGAGGCCGCGCTCGATGCCGCTGCTGGAGGGGTGGACGGTGCTGGCGGCCCTGGCCCGTGACACCACCACACTGCGGCTGGGCACAAGTGTGCTGTGCAACTCCTACCGCTACCCATCGGTGCTGGCCAAGATGGCGGCCACCTTGGACGTCATCTCCGAGGGCCGCCTCGAGCTGGGCATCGGTGCGGGATGGTTCCAAAAGGAATTCCAGGCCTACGGCATCCCCTTCCCGTCCGTCGGCGACCGGGTGACCGCGCTGGGGGAAGCCCTCGACGTCATCAAAGCGGTGTGGACACAGAATAATCCGACGCACACGGGCCGCTTCTACACGCTCGATGGCGCGGTGTGCGACCCGCCTCCGCGCCAGCGGCCGCACCCCCCACTGTGGGTGGGCGGTGAAGGCGATCGGGTGCAACGCATCGCGGCGCGATCGGCCCAAGGGCTCAACGTCCGGTGGTGGTCCCCCGAGCAGCTGCGGTCCCGTCGGGAATTCCTGCAGCAGGCCTGTTCTGCTGCCGGCCGTGACCCCGCGACCCTGCGGATGTCGGTGACCGCCCTCCTCGCACCCACCGAATCAGCCGCTGCAGAAGAGCGGATCCGGGCAGAGTTCGCTTCGATCCCTGAGAGTGGGCTCATCGTCGGACCGGTCGAGAAATGCCTCGACCGCATCCACGAGTATCGCCGGTCCGGGATCGACCACTTCCTGTTCGCCATCCCACACGTGGCCCGGTCGGACCACCTAGCCAGAGTCGGCGAAGCCATTGTTCCGCAAGTAAAAACACCGACAACCGTCGGCTGATATGACGGCGGATCGACTCCGCCGCATCGAATTCAGAGAAAGTAGCCGTGCATGACGCATGCCAAAATCGGGTCGCTGGACAACGCGACCAGATACCTGGACGCCACCCGGTACCTCGACGCCGACCACCCGCTGGTGCGAGACAAGGCCGCCGAACTGACCGCCAATGCACACACCGACGTCGACCGAGTAGAACGGATCTACTACTTCGTTCGCGATATGCCCTACGACATTCTGGCGTCATTTCGATACCTCGCCGCGGGCAAGGTCACCGCGAGCGACGTCATCGAACACGGGGTGGCGTTCTGCATGGGCAAGGCCAGTTCGTTCGTCGCCCTGACCCGAGCCGCGGGCGTGCCGGCCCGGATCGCCTTCCAGACACTGGATTCCCCGGAGAAAGAGTTCCTGTCCCCCGAGGTCCGCGTGCTGTGGGGTGGACGCGGCGGCCGGCCGCTGCCGTGGCATTCGCTGGGCGAGGCCTATTTGAACGGTCGGTGGATCAAGCTCGACGCCACCATCGACGCGCCGACCGCCGAGCGGATGGGCAAGCCCTATGTCCAGCAGTTCGACGGCATCACCGATATCCCGACCGTCGAAGGGCCCATTCTCCGCGAGAACGGCAGCTACGCCGACTATCCGCCGGAAGTCGCCGATTGGTACGCGCGTGCCGCACGCCAGGTGATGGCTGCGCTGGATTCCGCCGAGCTGCACGCCGACGTCGCCGCCGACGACCGACTGTGGGCAGGTCCGGATCTGGACCAGGTCGCCCGACGCCGCGTTCACTAGCCCACATTTGACTGCAAGCCAAGGAGTTACGGTGTCATCCCCGTCGATAGTGTCGATCAATCCCAGCACCGAAGAAGTCCACGCCGTCTTCGAACCCCAATCGGACGCCGCGGTGGACGAGGCGTTGTCCCGCGCCGCGCGGGCCGCACGCGCGTGGCGGGCGACTCGGCTGGACGTGCGTGCCCAGCGGCTCGCGGCGATCGCCTCGGTCCTGCGCCGCGACCGCGAGTACTTGGCCCGGTGCATCACCGAGGAGATGGGTAAACCGCTGGCCGAGGCACGCGCCGAGGTCGACAAGTGCGCGTGGTGCTGTGATCACTACGCCGCCGAAGGTCCGAAACTACTAGTGGATCAGCATGTCCAGACCTCGGCGCGCAGCTCCTTTGTCACGTTCGAACCCCTCGGCATCGTGCTGGCGGTCATGCCGTGGAACTTTCCGCTCTGGCAGGTCTTCCGCTTCGCGCCCGCAACGCTGCTATCGGGCAATGGGATCGTGCTCAAGCACGCGGCCAACGTTCCCCGGTGCGCCTTGGCCATCGCCGCCGTGATCGACGAGGTGTGCCCTCGCGGCCTCCTCACCACCCTCTTGGTGGGGCCGGAGAAGGTTCCGGATCTGCTCGCGGACAACAGAATCGCTGCGGTCACGCTCACCGGGTCCACCGAGGTCGGCGAGAAGGTGGCGGCGCTGGCGGGGCGCCACCTCAAACGGCAGGTGCTCGAGCTCGGTGGCTCCGACCCGTTCATCGTGCTCGCCGACGCCGACATCGCCACGGCGGCCGCGGCCGCCGTGTTCGCTCGGAACCTCAACGGTGGACAGAGCTGTATCTCGGCCAAGCGATTCATCGTCGAGAAGCCGGTCGTCGCGGAGTTCACCGATGCGTTCGCCGCCGGCGTGTCCAGGCTTCGCGTCGGTGATCCGTTGGCAGACGGTACCCAGGTCGGACCACTGGCGCGGCACAGTATCCGCGAATCGGTCGTCGACCAGGTCCGGCGCAGCACGGCAGCCGGAGCCCGCCTGGTCACCGGCGGAACGGTTCCCGACGGTCGGGGATACTTCTACACGCCCGCGGTGCTCGACCACGTGGGCGCAGACATGCCCGTCGCAGCCGAGGAGACGTTCGGTCCCGTTGCGGCCGTCATCGCCGCCGATGATGCCGAACAGGCCATCGCACTCGGCAATGCGACCGAGTTCGGGCTCGGCGCAAGCCTGTGGACCGCCGACCTCGACCGCGCGTCCGCGCTGGTCCCACAGATCGACGCCGGCGCTGTCTTCGTCAACGACGTCGTCGCGTCCGATCCCCGGGTGCCGTTCGGGGGGATCAAGCGCAGCGGGTACGGGCGCGAACTCGGCGAGTTCGGCCTGCGCGAGTTCTGCAACATCAAGACCGTCTGGATCGGCCCGTCCCGGGATGTGCGGACTCCGTCGCTGAGCGAATGACCACCCACGGTGTTATCCCCCACTTCGTGACGATGATTCTGACGTAGCGGGCGACCCCGCCCACACACCTGGCGTTAACTGCTATTCACACGCCGAGATTGCGGCGGCTCGCAACCCGCCTCAGTGAGCGGCACAAGTACCCACGCAGCATTCGCCCTAATCGCCTATGTAGCTGCGTCGTTACCGCTCCGGCGATATCGCGTCGGCACCCATGGCGGCAAGGCTGTTGACAACGTCACATTCCAGTCTTACGTTAATGCTGAGTCACACACCGAAGGGGCCGCCGTGGCAGGTCGATCGTTCGATCACGAGTTGGCGTTGGCGCTGCCAGTTCGCCCTCCGCAGTTGGTGTCGCCCCGTGGGCCACAAGCTCGGTCCGGCTGACACCTTGCGAGCCACCTCGATGGGTGATCCGTTCCGGTAACACCTCCGCGCGACTGTTCCCACCCCGGCGAACCGCCGATACCTTTCCCACGCAACCCATCTGAGGCAGCAGCGCTCCGTGGTCCTGGCCCGCCGGGCTGCGACCGACGGGTTGCTCGATCTGCGGGTGACCGGGCATCGGGCACTCACCCAGCCACTTCGAACCCACGCGATCCAGAACACTGTCGTCCCCAGGTCGTCTCAGGCAACAGCCCGACCTGGCGATCCTGCACACCCTGAGGAAGGAGCAGCTCTATGTCCATACGTGATTCGCGGGCCCCGCGTGTCGCATCCACCGACCGCCGCGCCCGGGCCGGTGCGATTCTCGCAGCGGTGATCGGATGCGTGGCCGCGTTCAAGGGGTTGAACGAATCGGTCACTCCGCCTGCACTTCCGATACTTCAGGAACACTTTCAGGTCCCAGGGTCGACGATCTCATGGGTCCTCACGGGTGTACTCCTCACCGGGACCATCGCGACGCCGATCGTGAGCCGGCTCGGTGAGGTCTGGGACAAACGCCGAACCCTCCTCGGAGTACTCGCGGTCGTGGCCGTCGGGACGCTGATGTCGGCGCTGTCGGTGTCCATCGAGATGCTGATCGTCGGGCAGTTGTTGCAGGGCGTCGGCCTGAGCACGGTCCCGCTGGCCATCGGCATCATCACGGACACCCAGAGTGAGGCCCGAACGAAATCCGCGAACGGCATTCTGATCGGGGCGATCTACGGCAGCACCGCAGCCGGAACGATGATCGCCGGACCGATCGCCGACCACCTCTCCTTCCGATGGTTGTTCTGGGTCCCGTTCATCGCACTGGTCGCCTGCATGGTGGCGGTGTGGTCCTTCGTCCCTCGCTCACCGAAGAACGGCGGCCAGAGGCGGGGTATCGATGTCGCAGGCAGTGTCCTGCTGGCGGTCGGACTGGGTTGCATTCTGCTGGGGCTGACGTTCGCCCCCGATTGGGGTTGGTTCTCGCCGGCATCACTGCTGCTGTTCGCCGCCGGGCTGGTAGCCGTCGTCGTGTTCGTCCGCGTCGAACTCGCCGTCGCCGACCCGCTGATCGATCTGAGGCTCATGCGCAGTTTCACCGTGGTGGCCGCGTCCGGCCTGATGTTCCTCGCGGGGTACTGCATCAACGCCACCCTCATCAGCGTTCCCATTCAGACACAGCTCCCGGCGTCGACCGGCTATGGCCTGGGTGAGTCCGCGACCGTCACCTCCGTCATCCTGGTGACCACCACCCTGATCGGCCTCACCGCACCACTGATCTCGTTGCTGGACAGGGTGATCGGATCTCGGTTGACAGCGTCGATCGGCCCGAGCACCATTCTCGGTGGTGCGGTACTGATGCTGACCGCCGGACATCGGGGCAGCATCGCGATCGTCTTCATGGCCACACTGCTGGTCATCTTCGGCCTGACGGTGTCGATGACTCAATCCCTGAACCTCGTGGTCACCGGTGTGCCGGCCAACAAGGTGACCGAGTTCAACGGCCTCAACTTCGCAATTCAGGCAGTGGCGGGAACTGTGGGCGCCCAGGTGTCCGGCGCTGCCCTCACCGTCGCCGGAGCCGACCCGGGCACGCCACCGCCGTGGAGTGGGTTCGTCATCGCCTGGGGGCTTTCCGGTGCGATCGCCGTCGTCGCCTTGGCGCTCGTGCTGGCCGTCCGCATCCCGAAAGTCTCGACGCAGTAGTGCCACAAAGCGTTACATTATCGATAACTTCATTAACTCCACCATCCATACCGCATCGAGCGCGAAGCCTCGGCCAGGCGCTAGATAAATAGTTACTGACTAGCACTTATTCCAGTGCTGGAGCCTGGGGTTGACAGTGGCACGTCGACGGTCTTACGTTAATGCCGATTCACATCGAGTGAAGATGGAGGACACAGTGAGATTCATATTCATGAGCGAGGGCGAGACAGCTCCCGGCGCCTCGTACGAGCACCGTTACCGAGAACTCATCGACGAAGTGCTCCTGGCCGAAGAGGTGGGTTTCGACGCGTTCGGCACCTCGGAACAACATCTGGCCATCGGTACCGCCACCACATCGGCCCCCGAGGTGCTTTTCCCGTACCTGATGGCCTTGACCAGCCGGATCCGGTTCGTTCACCTGGTCACCCTGCTCCCCACCCGCATCAACCACGCCATCCGCGTCGCCGAGCGAGTGGCCACCGAGGACGTCCTGTCTCATGGTCGGGTCGAGCTCGGCGTCGGACGCGGAAACACCACGCTGGCGTTGCGTGCTTTCGAGGTCTCGCCCTCGGAGAACAAGTCCCAGCAGCTCGAGGGGATCGAAGTTATCCGTCGTGCGCTGCACGATGACGTCTTCTCCTTCGTCGGCGAGCACTACAAGATCCCGCCGCGCAGCCTCGTTCCCCGAAGCATCCAGGCGCCCTACCCCCCGATCCACATGGCCACCGGAAGTCCCGAATCCGTCCGCTCGGCAGCGGAACTCGGCATCGGCGCGATCGTCGGCGGCTTCTACCTCGGCTTCGAATTCGTCGAGAACATGATCCGTCGCTACGACGAGGCGCTGGCCTCGGCAACGCACACCTACCCGTTGCAAGCGGAGCGACTGGTGGCCATCGGCGGCGGCATGCACTGCGCGGAGACCCGAGAGGAGGCCCGCACCTGGGCGCGCGGTCTCAAGGAGACGGTCGGCTTGTCCACCGACGCTTATGAGCGGCTGTCGAAGCTCTCCAGCGATTACCAGTACATGGGTGCGGTGAAGCATCTGGACTTCGACGACGAGCGCTACCTGTTCGAGGACTCGTCCGGCTTCATCGTCGGTGACCCCGACGACTGCATCGCCCAGGTCCAGCGCTTCGCCGACCTCGGAGCGGATTCCCTGGTCATGCGGATCGACGGCCTTCCGCACAAGGAGCTCATGAAGTCGATCGAACTCTTCGGCAAGTACGTGATCCCCAAGTTCAAGAATCCGCGCGGCATAGCCCGCACGCCGGAGTCCATCCTGGCCGACATCCGCGCCGCCCGTCCGGCGCACTACGCCGAGCGAGAAGCATTCGAGGAGAACATGAACCACAAGCAACCGGCCATCAGCGGCGTCGGCGCGGGGGAGGCACGATGAGCACCCTCAACGGCCACGGTGACGACATCTTCGGGCGCTACCCCGACGAGTTCCTCATCGAACGCAAACCCAACGGCGTTCTGCTGGTCACCCTCAACAGGCCGGAGCATCTCAACGCACTGACCATGCCGATGTTCGAGGCAATGGGCGAGCTGCTATGGGACATCGACCGCGACCCGCACACCCGGGTCGCCGTCGTCACCGGCGCCGGCCGCGGGTTCTGCACGGGGATGGATGTCGCACAACCCGATCCGTCGCTGGAGGACGCGATCGCGCTCATGGAAACCGAACGCAGGCGCATCATGGCGACGCTGAACATGGACAAGCCGCTCATCTCGGCGATCAACGGACCGGCCGTCGGCTGGGGTCTGTCGCTCGGCCTGCTCGCCGACATCAGCATCGCGGCCGAGGACGCCGTTCTGATGGATGGGCACACCCGCGTCGGCGTGGTCGCCGGCGACCACTCGTCGCTGATCTGGCCGCTGCTCGTCGGGATGGCCAAGGCCAAGTACTACCAGCTCACCTCCGCCCGCATGACGGGGGTCGAAGCCGAACGGATCGGCCTGGTCAGCCTGGTGGAGCCCAGGGAAAAGGTGCTCGAGCGTGCGCTGGCGATCGCCAACGACCTCGCGCTGGGCTCGCAGCGCGCGATCCAGTGGACCAAGCGGTCGCTGAACACGGGCTGGCTGACCAACGCGCTGCCGCAACACGAACTCTCGGGCGCCTTGGAAACCCTCAACTTCGCCGGCGCCGACTACCTCGAGGCGCGGCAGGCCTTCCGCGAGAAGCGTCCCCCGCGCTTCCCCTCGGCGCACGGCGATTCACGGGAGACAGTCAGCCAGCCATGACAGAGATGTCCACCGCCGCACTTCCGGGGCTGACTTGGGCCGACCACTCCGGTGTCCTGGTCGTCACCATGGACCGACCGCCGGCGAATGCGTTGAATCGCAGCCTCATAGTGGGGCTGTACACGTTCTTCACGGAGCTGGCTTCCCACGCCGCACCTGCACCGGTGGTCCTCACCGGTGCGGGTGCGCGGTTCTTCACCGCCGGTGGTGACATCAAGGAGCTGGAAGGCACCGGGCCGGCGGAGATCGAAGGACGAATGCGCGACTTCCATGCACTGCTCGTCGCGCTGGACCGGTTCCCCCGGCCACTCATCGCTGCGGTCAACGGGCACTGTGTCGGCGGCGGGATGGAACTGGCGCTGTTCGCCGACACCATTCTGGCGACCCCGAACGCGAAGTTCGGCTTCCCGGAGATCAATCACGGTCTGCTGCCCGCGGACAAGGGCCTCCGGCGGGCCGAGCACATCCTCGGAACGCGCGCTGTCCGGTCGATGGTGCTGTCCGGAGACCTGTTCTCCGTCGAGCAGGCCGTCAGCATCGGTCTGGTCGATCGCGTCGAAGAGGCCGACACATTGCTCGCTGCGGCCATCGAGACCGCGCGCACCGCTGGCGCCAAGGCACCGGTGCTGTACCGCGCGCTCAAACGCAGCGTCAACGATCCCGATGATGTCCGGGACGAGCGCTCGCTAGTCGACACGATCGATGCCGCCAAGGCCTACTTCGAGGATCCCGCCGCAGCGGCACTGCGCGCCGGGTGGAATCGGGACAGGATCTCCCGGACCGCCCCGGCTGACCGATAGCAGGAACGAAGCAGAAACGTTGGTACAGAGCGTAGTAGACGGCTCGACGCCCACGAGCCACCCCCGCACCGAAGTGCGGATCGAGCGGATGACGAGCAGCGAGGTGGCGGCTGCGATAACACACGGCGCACGCACCGCGATCCTCCCCCTGGCCGCGGTCGAACAGCACGGTCCGCACCTGCCGTTGTCGATGGACGCCGATCACGCCGATGAGCTCGCGATACGCGTGGCGCGTGACCTCGGAGATGCTCTGGTGCTGCCGACGGTCCGGGTGGGGTACTCCCCGCACCATCTCGGTTTCCCGGGAACCCTGTCGTTGCGGGCCTCGACGCTGGAAGCCATCTGCGCGGACTACGGTGCGCATTTGGCCGAGACGGGCTTCGACACGCTGGTGCTGTTCTCCGGGCACATCGGGAACTATCCGGTCATGCGAGAGTTCGAGGACCGTCTCGCCGCCAAGCTGGAACCTCTGTCGGTCGTCGTCTTCACCGACAGCGAGGCGATCCTCGACGCGTGGCGTGCCGCGGCAGAACGATCAGGATGCGGCGCCCGCGTCGGCGGGCACGCCGACATCGCGGAAACGTCGGTCATGCTCGCGTTGCACCCCGAACGCGTGCGGATTGACCGACTGGAGCCCGGATACCAGGTCGACACCGATGATGCGTTTCTCACCCGCCTTCTCGATGAAGGCCTCAAAGCGTTCTCCCCCAACGGCATTCTTGGCAGTCCCGTCGGGGCCGACACCGCGATCGGCCATGCCTGTTTGGCCGCGGTCACCGGTCTGATCAGCGCCTATGTCCGCGACCGGACGGCGCCGGTCGATCCACCGAGCTCGCTTCACCAGCCCCATCCCGCGTCCACTGAAGAAGATGAAACATGACTGCTTTCAGCATGATCCGCTCGGGTGATGCCGCCCACGACATGTCGCGACTCCGCAAGCTCTACGGTCGGTATCCGACCGGTGTGGCCGCCATCTGCGCGTTGCGTGACGGTCAACCGGTCGGGATCGTGGCCACGTCCTTCATCCCGGTATCGATGGAGCCGGCTCTGGTGTCGATCTGCGTGCAGCACACCTCGACGACATGGCCCCGGCTGTCCCGGGAATACGGTCTCGGGATCTCGGTGCTCGCCGAAGGACAGGCACAGCTGTCCCGTCAATTGGCGGCCAAGAACGTCGATCGCTTCACCGGTCTGGCGTGGTTCGCCGGCGATTCCTCCGCGGTCTTCCTCGCCGGCGCGGCCGCCTGGCTGGACTGCCGGATCAGCACGTCGATCGCCGCAGGAGATCACGATGTCGTGCTGATGGAGGTCATCGGGGCTGCCGACGACGAAACCGTGGCGCCGTTGATCTTCCACAACAGTCGCTTCCACTCCATCCTCGCCGAAATCCCGCCCCGGTAGGTTCTACCGCTTCCCGTTCGGCCCCGCGTAGCGCGCCTCGCGCGCGATCGCGTCGAGATCTCCGGCGTCGTACATCTCTTCGACGAGATCGCCGAATGCCGCCAGGATGGCCGCCCGCCGGATGGTGCCCTTGGCTGTGAGCTCGCCGGCCGCCACCGAGAGCTCCCGGGGGAGGATGCGGTACTTCTTCAGCTGAAAGGGGCGGGAGACCTCCGCGTTCACCTCGTCGAGCCATGCGCGCACCGCGTCGTCACGCTCCCGCACCGTCAGCATCTTGGCCTCCTTGCTCAGGCTCAGCAGCACCGAGAGGTACTTTCGGCCGTCGCCCACGACGATGGCCTCGTCGATGAGCGGGCTGGATTTCAGGCGCACTTCGATCGGCTGCGGGTTCACCATCTTGCCGCCGCTGGTCTTCAGGACGTCCTTCAACCGGCCGATGATCTTCACTTCACCGTCGGGTGCGAGTTCCACCAGATCCCCGGTGCGGTACCAGCCGTCCGACATGGCCGCCGCAGACGCTTCCGGGTTCTCCCAGTACCCGACGAACAGGGATGGTGTGCGCAGCAGCAACTCCCCGTCCTCCGACACCCGCAGCTGCCAGCGCGGATCCGGCAGGCTCTTGCCGATGGTGCCCGGGGCGGGAAAGGGCCGGTCCCATTGCGCCAGCACCGATCCGCACGTTTCGGTGGTGCCGAAGAGCTCTCGGAGATCGAGACCCCACATGTGCCAGAGCGCCGCGACATCGGGTGTCATGCTTCCCGACGCCGTCCAGGTCACCCGGATGCGATCCATACCGACCTTGGCCAGCAGCGGGATGAACACCGCCCTGCGGGCCACTGAATCGGCGGCCCGCAGGTGCCAGGGTAGGTCGCGTTGCTGCCAGCGCCGCGCACTGACCGGCCGGGCGACCGTCATCGCCAGGCGGTAGCCGAATCTGAACACCCGGCCCGATTCGGAGAGTGCCTGTAGCACCTCGGCGGCGAGCTTCTCGTGCATGCGCGGAGGCCACAGGACCGCCGTGGGTCGCACACCGATGAGCGCGGGGAGCCGCTGCTCGATACTGCAGTGGGTGACGACCAGCCGGGTCATGATCGGCGTGTACACCGCGATGAGAGCCGGGGCGACGTGGGACAGCCCCAGAAAGCCGACCAGGTCATGACGAATGCGCCCGAGCTCGGGATAGGACATGGCGAAACCGAGCACGGAGTACTGGATCGTCCGGTGGGTGTGTGTGACCCCCTTGGGCGCCCCCGTCGAACCCGACGTGTAGAACAACCCCGCCGGCTGGTCGACATGCCCCGCCTCGACCAGCTTGTCGAAGAGCGCGGGCTCTGCGGAAGCGAGCCGGCGACCATCGCTACGCAACTGCTGCCAGGTCTGCACGCCGACACCGTCGGCCAGACCGGACGGACGAACCTCGAACCCGACGGCGACCCGCAGCCGACCGAGGCCAGCGCTCAGTCCCGCCAACTTCGCTGCATCGTCGGCGGTTTCGACGAAGACTGCCGTGGCTCCGCTGTTCTCCAGCACATGGCGAACCTCGGAGCGGGAACTGGTCTGATGAATACCGACCGGGATGCCCCCGACACTCAGGATCGCCAGCGCCGCGACCACCCATTCGGGACGTGTCCCGGCCAGGATCGCCACCCGGTCCCCCGCCGCGATGCCCGACCCGTGCAGGCCGAGTGCAACCTCGCGAACTTCGTCGAGATAGGCGCGCCAGGTGGTCGAGCGGACCGTGCCACGCGTCCAGGTCTGGAAGGCGACGGTGTCCGGCTCGAACCGTGCCCGGTCGCGGAGCATCTGCGGAAAGGTCTGATCGACCGCCTCGAAGGCTGCCAGCGCCGAAAGCACCGGCCCACTCCCACTTTCACTGGCACTCCACAGCGTCATAGCGGAATTCTCACTCATCAGCTCAGTTCGTCATTGAGGTATCGACAGTCTGCAGCCAGACACCCGGACTCGCCCATGCCGAGTCGGGAGATGTCAACCGCAGCTCACACCGCGAACGATCACCGGCAATCGGCGGACCGACATCGCTCACCGTGTGAATCATGATTAACGTAATCGCGTGCCGCGGACGTTGTCAACAAGAACCCTCCGACAATCCGCGGTCCGGCCCCATCGGGTCAGCAATATCGACGTCACGAGGGATTTCCCGGTAGCGGCGGCCACTATGCATGGAACCCGGCGCTTTCCCCACGGGAAGCCCGTTCATGTTAATGTCCGATAAATGAGCACTTCGCAATCGCCCGCCGTAGCGTCACCGACCGGCGCACCGCCAAAGCGTGCAGGCGAGCTGGATATCGTGGCGGGCATGGCTGACGCCCGACCGCCCGCCAGAGGTTCTCGCCGAGAGCTCTTGTTGAAGGTCGCTGCGGAGCTGTTCATGGAGCACCCCTACGATTCCGTCACCGTCGGAATGGTGTGCGCGAAGGCGGGGATCTCCGCACCAGGCCTCTACCGTCACTTCAAGAACAAACAGGCGCTGCTGATCGCCGTCGTCGAGAATCCGATCGGCTCACTTCACGAATATGCCCGCAACGTCGCCGAGCAGCAGCACGATCCGCACACCGCGCTGACTGCCATGGTGGACTTCCATATTCGAAGTGTCGTGGAGGGACCTCCGACTCCGCTGATCTTCCTCAAGAACGAGCACGCCTTTCCCGAGGCCGACCGCCGACGTATCCGTCGCGCCATGAATCTCTATGCCGAAGAATGGATCTCCGTCGTGGCGATGCTCCGCCCCGATCTGTCGGATCCCGCGGTGCGGCTGCTGACCCAGACCGTCTTCTCGATGCTCAACGCGGCCGCGACGCTGCACAAAGGACTCGACCACGAGACGATCATCACCACCATGTCCACCGCCGCCTATCACGCTCTGACGGCGTCCTCCCCGCCGCCGACCGGACAGGGCTAGTTGCGGGCGGGTTGCCGCCCCGCCACCGCCGGTCGACTCGACACAATCGATCCCGAGGAGAAATTCCGCGATGAACGCCAATGGGCAATCAGCGCACCGCATGTCGATGAGTTACGAACCGTTGACGCCCACCGCATACCTCGATCGGGCCGCCAGTTGCCACGGGGACCGGCTGGCGGTGGTCGACGGTGAGAACGCGTGGACCTACGCGGAACTGCACCAACGCTCCGGACAGCTGGCTGGGGCATTGGCACAGCTGTCGTCGGGCAAGCCCGTTGCGGTCCTTGCTCCCAATTCCCATGTCCTGCTGGAGTCACATTTCGGGGTCCCGTGGTCCGGTTCGCCGCTGATCGCTCTCAACACCCGCCTCTCGGCCTCCGAGATCGCCTACATGCTCGGTCATTCGGAGGCCTCGGTCTTTATCTACGACCGGGTCCACGCAGAGGTGGTCGACCGCGTTCGCGAACAGATGAGCGCTCCGCCCATCTTGGTGCGGGCCGACGATGACCCGCATGGCGACTACGAGCAGATGCTGTCAGCGGCGTCGCCGGTACGGCGCACGCCGACGGACGAACTGGCATTGCTGTCCATCAACTACACGTCGGGGACCACGGGCAAGCCAAAGGGCGTGATGTATTCGCACCGCGGCGCCTATCTGCAGGCGCTGGCGATGGTCGGCCACACTGGCTTGTCGCCGTCTGCGGTCTACCTGTGGACGCTTCCGATGTTTCACTGCAACGGCTGGTGTTTCCCGTGGGCGGTCACGGCGGCGGCCGCCACGCATGTGTGCTTGCGCAAGGTCGATCCGACCGAGGTCTGGCGACTGATCCAGCAGCGGGGCGTCACGCACCTCAACGGTGCTCCCGCGGTGTTGTCCATGCTGGCGTACGCCGACGAGGCGGCCACCATCGAGGGGACGCCCGTGCGGATCGCCACTGGCGGCGCACCGCCGTCGCCGGCGATCCTCCGGCGGATGACGGCGCTCGGCTTCGACGTCACTCATCTCTACGGGTTGACCGAGACCTACGGTCCCGCCGCCATCTGCGATTGGCGTCCCGAGTGGAACGAGCTCGAGCTGGACGCGCGCGCGAAGATCAAGGCCCGTCAAGGCGTCGCGAACATGATCTCCTGCGAGATTCGCGTCCTCGCCGACGACGGCACCGACGTCCCGTCGGACGGCATGAGCACCGGCGAGATCGCTCTGCGCGGGAACAACGTGATGCTCGGCTATCTTCATGACCCCGAAGCGACCGAGTCGGCGGCACCCGACGGCTGGTTCAGGACGGGCGATCTGGGTGTGCGCCATCCCGACGGGTACATCGAACTACGCGATCGCAGCAAAGACGTGATCATCTCCGGCGGAGAGAACATCGCCTCGGTCGAGGTCGAGCAGGCGATCATGGAACACCCAGCGGTTCTCGACGTTGCGGTGATCGCCGTGCCGGACGCGCAATGGGGTGAAGTGCCCGCCGCCTACGTCGCGCTCAAGCCCGGCTGTGATGCGACGGCCGACGACATCATCGATCACGTCCGGTCGACCATCGCACGATTCAAAGCGCCCAAGCACGTCGTCTTCGGTGACCTACCGAAGACGTCCACCGGCAAGACGCAGAAGTACCTGCTGCGCGAACAGGCCTGGCACGGCAAGGAGAATCGCATTCAATAGCCGGCCGACGCGGTCGAGGCTCAGCGTTCTCCGCTTCTCGACGTCGCGTCAGCCCTCGATCTCGAATGCGATCTGGTCCTCCCAGCCACCGCACCGGATCTCGAACCCGATCACGACCCCGTCGGCCACGGTGCTGTCGGCCTCGAAGGTGACCCACTTTCCCACGCCGACGTTCTTCCCGCTCTCCCCGTTGTCGGGAAACACCTCGCACGGAGTGGTCAGCGCGTTGTAGACGTGCAGGTCCTCACCTCGATCGACGATTCGGCGGGGTGTGCGCAGCGTGTAGCCGCCCGAAGTGTCCTCGCTGATCGTCACGTTGGGAAGTGCGCCGGCGATGACGATGTCCTCGGGCGGAGGGTGCGTCTCGTCGTAAACACCGGCCTCGGCCTTCTTTTCGGTCAGCGCGTCCTCAACCGTTTCGTTGATGGTCTGTTGGTCGACACTGCAACTCGCCAACACGCCAACGGCCAGCGCGACGACGACGATCGACACCTTCTGACTCATCGTCACCCACTCAACGTTTCGCCGGACCGCAACCCGCACGTCCCGCAGTGTTTGTTGCTGCACCTCACAGCAGGACCATCAATCTCCCCGCGAACAGTATGAATACCGACGGTCCGAAGATCCCGAGAATGCGGAAAACCGGCAGTGGTCATCACATGATGGGCGGATCACCTGGCTTCGATGCTGACGGCGTCGTACCCAATGCCCCCTACTTGGTGGCGCTTCGACCACGAAGGTCTTCACGACGACATCCGCGCGGTCTCCTTCCTCGAGTGTGTCGACCGGCTCTGGACCCTCGGTGGGGATCACTTCCACTGGCCGCCATCGATGGTCGAGAAGGGCGTGACGTCACTGCAAGCCATCACCGCCGCCACTCTCGATGTCGCCCGCGCCTACGGGAGGGACGACCTCCTCGGATCGGTCGAGGCCGGCAAGCTGGCCGACTTCGTCCTGCTCGACTCCTATCCGCTCGACGACATCCGCAACCTGCGCGCGATCACCGCTGTGGACCAGGCAGGCGCGCCGTCGACCGCGACAACCTGCCGACCCAGCCAATGGTCGCCACTCACCCCACCGAGGGATACACATCACGTATCGCGAGCCGGTCGCCGCGATGGCATAGGGGCCGACGGCGTTCACTCCTGTGGATCTCGGTAGGCGGCCCGGGCCGCGGCGACCTCGGCGCTGTGTGCGAACGCCCACTGAGCGAGCTGCTCGAGCAGGGACTGCAGACTGCGGCCCAGATCGGTCAGCTCGTAGTCGACCCGCGGCGGCACGACCGGGTGCACCGTGCGGGTGATGAGACCGTCTCGTTCCAGGCCGCGCAGAGTCCGGGTCAGCATCCTGTGCGAGACCAGCCCGATCAGCCGTTGCAGCTCCATGAACCGCAGCGGCCCCCCACCGAGCAGGCCGATCACCAGGACCGACCACTTGTCACCGATCCGATCCAAGACGTCACGCACCGGGCACGCGCCCACTTCGGCAGCCGGCGTCGACGACAACCAATCAGACAGCGGCATCTGCGGCACGGTTACCGCGGTGTGCCTATCGGACACCAAAGTGCCTTCTTGCATGATCTCTCCCGCGTCCGCGACGATGTTCTCGGTATCAAACAGTAACGGGCCGGATCGTCACGGACAGGGGCAACATGACAGTCATCGGAATCACCGGTGCCGCAGGCTCACTTGGCCGGCGTACCGCCCAGTACCTCCTGGTATCGCACCCGGCGAAGGACACGGTGTTGGTCAGCCGCTCGCCGGATCCACTGGCGGAGTTCACCAGCGCGGGTGTCAGCGTCCGGCCGGCCGACTTCGACAAGCCCGACACCCTGCCCGGTGCGTTCGCGGGTGTCGACGTGTTGCTGCTCATTTCGACCGATGCGCTCGGGCGCAGGCGGGCGCAGCACGAAGCGGCGATCGCTGCCGCCGCTGCCGCCGGTGTCGGCCGCATCGTCTACACGTCGATGTCCAACGCTGACAGTGATTTTCCCGCGGCGCTACGGACCCTGTCCGACGAACACGCCGCCACCGAGGCGGCGCTGCGCGCGGCCGGGCCGTCGTGGACGATCCTGCGCAACGCGCTCTACCTGGAGGCGATCGGCAGCGGCTGGGAGCACGTGGCCGCGACCGGGACCCTGGTCAGCAACAACGGGGACGGACGGCATGCCCCGGTCGCGCGCGACGATTGCGCGGCCGCCGCGGCCGCCGTACTGCAGGGCGACCGACACGACAACACCGTGTACGACATCGGGGGCCCGCGGTTGCTCGATGACGCCGCGATCGCCGCGGCACTGACCGATCACTACGGCCGGTCGATCGAGGTCGTCTCGGTCTCCGACGAGCAGTACGTCGAGGGGTTGGCGGCGGCGGGGCTGCCGGCCGAGCTCATCGGAGCGCTGGTCGGCTTCGGCGCCAGCATTCGCGCCGGGCTGCTGGAAACCCCCATCGGGGATACCGCCAAGCTGATCAACCGCTCCCCGATCACCATCGAGCAGTTCCTGGCCGGACAGTCGGCGGCAGACAAGGATGCGGCACGCTGAGGGCGTCACGGTGACCGACTCGGCATGGCTCGCTCACGGGCCGCCAGGCCGCAGATCGGGTCGCGGGAATGGGCGTGACGACGAGCGCGCTCTGCTGCTGTTCCGGTTGTCGGGCCGCCCGCCTGAAGACGACAACTCGGGACCGCGAGGCGACGTGGCGCCCAGCGTGCAGGGACTGCTCGATCGGATGCCCGGCACCGCAGTCCTCGTCCTCGATCGCGAAGTACGATGTCCTCGCCTCGAACCCCTTGACGGACGTACTGTTCGGTGACGTGCCTGCCCGTCCGGCATCGGAGCGCAACCTCACCAAGGCGTTCTTCTTCGAGCCCGACTCAGCCCGGCGCCACTTCGGCGTGAGCGGTAGCGAGGACTTCGCGACGTTTGCAGTCAGCCAGCTCCGTGGAGTCGCCGAACGCTACCCGCACGACAGTGGCGTGCGGAAGTTGATCGCCGAACTGCGCTCGCAGAGCATCGAATTCGAGCGGCGCTGGCACCAGGTGGACGTGGTGATTCCGCGCCACCAGATCAAGTCCTTCACTCACGACGTCGTCGGACCGATCGAATTGCACTGCGATCTGCTGATGATCCCGGATCGGGATCAGCTCGCAGTTCTCTGCACTGCCGAACCTGGTACGTCTTCGCATCGCGCACTGTCGGTTCTGGCGTCGATGGAACTCGAGACATCAGCCGGCACGCGCGGTCAGTCGGCTTGATCGGCGGCGGCCAGGGCCGCGCTGTACTCCGTGATGTCGATCTCCTCCGCCGCAACGGCCTTGGTGCCGTTGAAGACATCGCGGTCGATCTCGTCGTCGGCGTTGGCGACGAGCATCGCCACGAAGGTGTCGCCGTTGACATTGAGGAAAGTGCGGAAGATCCAGGTGAACCAGTCGACGGCGATCAGCAGACCGACGGCCTCGAACGGCAGGTCCAGCGACGTGGCGAGGAACATCGCCACCACCGGGAAGCCGCCGGGGACGGTGATGGTGCCCATGTTCAGCAGGATCGCCAGGGCCATGCCGAGGGCAATCTGGCCGAAGGAGAGCTGGATGTCGCCGGCCTGCGCCAGGAACATCACGACGATCATGTAGTTCAGCACGGCCCCGTAGGAGCCCATGGTCAGCCCGACCGACAGCGTGAAGTTCGCGACCTTCTGACTCACCCCGACCTTCTCGACGGCGTTCTTGAGCACCGTCGGGAAGGTGACCGCCGAGCTCGTCGTCGTCACCGCGATCATCGTCTGCTCGGCCAGCTTGCTGGGTAGCTTCCACGGGTTCAATCGGGTGCGCACGGCGACGACCACGACGAAGAGGGCGAAGACGATCAACACGCCGAGCAGGGTGGTGCCCAGGTACTTCAGGGCGGTGGTTACCACCGAGAAACCGACGTCGCCCGCCATGTTGGCCAGGAGGCAGAAGACACCGATCGGGGCGATGTACATCACCAAGCGGATCATCGTCAGCACGATCTGCTGGATCTGGTCGATGAAGGTCAGCACCGTCGTGTCGCCGGTCTTGGTGATGTGGGTGCGCAGCGCGATGCCGAACAGCAGGGAGAAGACGATGATCGGGACCATCGTCGCCGTCGACATCGCGTCGAAGATGTTGGTGGAGACGAAGTTCAGCAGAGTCTCCTGCCAGCCCAGCGCTTCGCTCGCCGATGCTTCGAGATCCGGATCGACCTGTTCGGTGTACACCATGCCGGCGCCGGGGCGGAACACGCTGCTGAGCAGCCAGGCCAACAGGGCGGCGACGAGCGAGAAGCCGAGCATCCACGTGAACGTGCGGACGGCGATGCGGCCGGTGCCCGCGCCCGTCATCGACCCGGTGGCCACGATCACCGACGCCATCACCAACGGCACGATCGACATCTGGATCAGGCGGATGAACATGTCACCGATGAACTTCAGATGAGCCGCCCATTCTCCGACGGCCAGGCCGAAGAGGATTCCGGCGATCGCGGCGATGCCGATCTGCAGGGCAGGCTGTCTGAGCGCCTTCATGCCAGGAAGGTAGGTGGGATCCAATACGACGGCGTACCGGTCCCGTGACAGTCGCGTTACCGGCGACTGCGACAGCGCTGAGTACCGTTGGCTACCAACTGTTTCTGCGGCTCGGACAGATGTCCTTCAGCTACTCGGCCGGACGTCGCCACTTCGAGCAACACGATAGACATTGAAATTACCGCTCCCGTAACGGGAATGGTCAGGACCGGCACTTCCACTTTCATACGCGCGCCCGCGACAGGATCCCCTGTTGTCCGACTCGATCCGCAGCAATGCAGGTTCGCACCGTGTGCCGCATACGGCAGACGCCGAACCCGTTCCCGCGTGCGCGCCGATGGCCTCCATCGAGATGGTGCGGATCCCGACAATGTCTTCGTGTTCGGTGTCGTCGTCTAGGTGCTGCGACGGCGAGGCGCGAGCACTCCTGGCCGGGACCGGGGCCCGGCAGGTGTGATCGCGATCAGCGTGTTGCTGGGGTGCTTTGTCAAGGCCACCCGTCACGGCGAGGTGTGACACCAGCTCGTGCCATGGGGTCGGCGGCAGCAGCCGCGACCCGGGCTACGTCGTCGTCAGTGTTGACCACTGCGAATAGTGCTCCTTCCCAAGGCGATCCGTTGACGGCGCATTCGTAGTCGATGCGATGTGCCAGGCGTCTCAGAAATCCGGTCGCTCGGACCCGCTGCCCGAACGTCAGCTGCCGACCGTCACAGGCCAAGACGAGTCGGCGCGCCCCTGTGCCGAGCGCGGAGGTGACGGCGAGGTCGCAGGCCTCGTTCTCATACGCCCACAGCCGCAGACGCGACCAGCGAAAGCCTCGATCTGCCAGAAGAACCTCGGGGCGCGCTGCTTCGAAGACCATGAGCATCGAGTCCACGGCGGGCACGGTGGTGTCTGACCGCGGTGAGACTCCGTGCGGTGCGGCGGCGCCCTCGACCACATCGACTTCCAGATCTCGCAACGCCGCGAGTATCGACGCCGTCAACGCCGATGCCCGCCCCAGCACCGTCACCATCACCATCACCGACGACACATCGGCCTCCAAATACTATCGACGCCAGCGAAACTCGAGTAGTCGACATCCGCCCTAGTTCTGTCACAACGCAATTGGCCCTGGGCGCGAAAACTCGATCACGCATGGTTGGAAATTCGCGGGCACCACAACGTAGGCCCGACTTTCCGCGGGCCGGCGACCTCACCGGCGGGGCACGGGCTGTACGCGGTTTTTGCTCAGTTCAGGAACGCTCCGGGCGCTTGCGCCGGACAGCGCTGAGACCTGATTCGATTTCCTTGGCGCGCTTGAGCGCTCGGCGCTCCTTGATGCTCATCGCGGGCTTCTTGAGTTCGCGACTCTGAGACTTGCTAGCCATCGTTGCTCCTTTGCTCGCAACCATCACCAAGCCCGACCATACCCGAGAAAAAATTAAGTGCCAGTTTCGCGGTGGGTGCGGTCCGTGCTGATCGGCCAGTCCTCACACCGTCGGATGGACTGCAGTTCAGAGGGTTACGGACTGACCGTCAGGATCGCGGACGCCTGGGCCGGTGGGTTTGATGCTGCCGATGCGTTGTGCGGCCATCAGGCTCTTGCATGGGTCGACGGTTCCCTGCCCGGCGGTGTCAGCGTGTCCAGAATGGCCCCCTCTGTCGCCGGGTAGGACGCGATGATCCCGCGCAGCAGCCAACCGGTGCACCGGCGAGGAAGTTGCCGTCGATCGGCGCCGGCATGTCGCCGATGCGGTCCGGCCCGTCACGCACCGGGCACATGCCCAGCTGCACGGCCGACGCCGTCGACCACCACTCGGATAGCGGCCTGTCCGGACCGGTTACCGCCGTGTGACTGTCGAACTCCAAGTGCCTTCCTGCATGAATTCTGTGCGGCCACGACGTACAGCTGCGCGTATCGGGCAGTCAGGCTGAGCTGGTGGTCTGGATGGCGGCTGCCCCGGACACGGGGCGACGCGGTTGGGCAACCTCTGCAACGTCGACGAAACCCGGCCGACACAGGAATCGAGCGAAGCTGTCGGATCCTGGACCGATGTCGACACCGACCACCCGCCGCTCGAGCAAGCGCACCCATCCCGTCGACGAGGTGCTGCCTGTCCCGAAGCTGGCCACCTACGGCTTCCAGCACGTCGTGGCGTTCTATGCCGGTGCCGTCCTGGTGCCGATCATCATCGCCGGTGCGGTCGGGCTGTCCGAGCAAGAACTCGTCAAGTTGATCACTGCGGACCTGTTCACCTGCGGCATCGCCTCGATCATCCAGGCCGTCGGCTTCCGCAACGTCGGTGTCCGACTGCCGCTGCTGCAGGGGGTCACCTTCGCCGGGGTGTCACCGATCATCGCGATCGGCCTGGCCCACGGCGGCGGCGCGGCCAGCATGCTCTACGTCTACGGGGCGGTGATCGTCGCCGGAGTGTTCACCTTCCTGATCGCGCCCGTCTTCATCAAGTTGCTGAAGTTCTTCCCACCCGTTGTCACCGGCACCCTGATCACGATCATCGGCTTGTGCCTGGTTCCTGTCGGCGCCATGGACGCGGTCACCAACCCACACACCCACGAGATCGACCCCACCAACATCCGGTGGTTCCTCTACGCCGTCGGCACCATCGCGATCATCGTCGCGATCCAGCGGATCTTCCGCGGTTTCCTGGCGACCATTGCGGTGCTGCTGGGTCTGGTGATCGGCTGCGCAGCAGCATTCGCCCTGGGGGACATGACCTTCACGCGGGTCGGGGAGGCGTCCGCGATCGGCTTCACCCCGCCGTTCCTGTTCGGGATGCCCAAGTTCGACTTCGTGGCCTGCCTGACGATGATCATCGTGCTGATGATCACCGCCGTCGAATCGACCGGATCCACCATCGCCACCGGCGAGATCGTCGGCAAGCGGGTCAAGGCCTCCGACATCGGCAACGTGCTGCGCGCCGACGGACTGGCCACCGCGATCGGTGGTGTCTTCAATTCGTTCCCCTACACCGCGTTCTCCGAGAACTTCGGGTTGGTGCGGCTGACCGGCGTCAAGAGCCGCTGGGTAGTGGCCTCGGCCGGCGTGTTCATGATCCTGCTCGGCTTCCTGCCCAAGGTCGCCGCGGTGGTGGCGTCCATCCCGAATCCGGTGCTGGGTGGTGCCGCGCTGACCTTGTTCGCGACCGTGGCGGTGGTCGGCATCCAGACCCTGGGCAAGGTCGACTTCACCGATCACCGCAATCTGATCATCGTCACCACCAGCCTGGCCCTGGCGCTGTGGGTGACGGCCTACCCCGACATCGCCCAGGCAATGCCGACCGGTGTCGACCTGATCTTCGGCAGCGGGATCAGCATCGGTGCGGTCAGCGCGATCCTGCTCAATATCGTTTTCTTCCACACCGGTTCAACGGGGCCGCGCGTGGCCGGGGGCGGCTCCATCACGCTCGGGGAGGTCAACGCGATGACCAAGGAACGCTTCACCGATGTCTTCGGCCATGTGCTGCAGGGCGTGCCTTGGGCCGTCGAGCGCGCCTACGACCAGCGGCCGTTCACCGACACCGCGGCGCTGCGCGAAGCGTTCCAGGACGCGGTGCTCACCGGCACGTCCGAGCAGCAGGCCGAGTTGCTCGGCGCGTTTCCCGATCTAGGCGCCGAGGACGAAACGGGTCAGGTGCTGGCCGTGGATCACGTGGCCCTGTCGAACCTCGACGACGACGACCACAATGACGTGGTGGAGTTGGCCACCGCCTATCGAAGCCATTTCGGCTTCCCGTTGATCATCTGCGCCAAGGAGACCGAGCGCTTCGACCGGGTGCTGCGCAACGGCTGGTCCCGAATGGACAATTCGCCGGCTGCGGAGAAGGCGTTCGCGCTCATCGAGGTCGCCAAGATCGTCAACCACCGGTTCACCGACCTGGTCGCCGACGCCAACCCGGTCGCGGCCGCGCGTTTCAGCAGGCTCAACGAACTCTCGTGAGAGCCGTCGGCCTGACGGGCTTCAACGCCGCCTCCGAGCGGCAGCAGATGCACCTGCTGTTCGAGGTGTGCTCATCCCCGATCTGGGCGCGGCGCGTCCTCGCGGCGGCGCCGTTCCGCGATCCCGAAGCCCTCTACGACCGTGCCGAGCGGGTGTTGGCCGAACTGCCCGACGCCGAACTCGACGCCGCACTGGACGGCCACCCACGCATCGGGGCCGCCGCGGACAACCCGTCATCGGCCCGCGAACAGGCCCGGGTCGCCGGCGCCGACGACGACATCAAGGCGCAGCTCGCCGTCAAGAACCGCGAGTACGAGGACCGGTTCGGCTACGTGTACCTGGTGTGCGCCAGCGGACGCTCCGCCGAGGAACTGCTCGACATCCTGACCGACCGGCTGCACAACGACGCCGAGACCGAACGCCGGGTGATGCGCAGCGAGCTGGCGAAGATCAACAGGCTCCGGCTGGAACGTCTGATCAGTGACCCACCCGTAGAGCCCCGATCGGGGATGCTGAGCACATGAGCCTTTCCACCCACGTTCTCGATGCCACCACCGGCCGGCCCGCCAGCGGCGTCGCGGTGACGCTGAGCAGGTCCGGCACCGAAGTGGCCGCCGGTGTCACCGATGACGACGGCCGGATCGGCACGCTGACCGCCGACCTGAGCGCGGGCACCTATCGATTGCGCTTCGATACCGCGGGCTATTTCGCTGCCCGTGACATCACCGGGTTCTACCCGGAGGTGGTGATCGCGTTCGAGGTCACCGAAGCGCACGCACATCATCACGTGCCGCTGCTGCTGTCCCCCTACGCCTACTCCACCTACCGAGGGAGCTGAACTGTGAAGGCCGTCATCATCGGTGCGGGGATGGGAGGCATGAGCGCCGCGATCGCGTTGAAGCAGATCGGGGTGGAGACACACGTCTACGAACGGGTCACCGAGAACAAGCCCGTCGGGGCGGCGATCTCGGTGTGGTCCAACGGCGTGAAATGCCTGAACTATCTCGGATTGGCCGACGAGACGGCCGCACTGGGCGGCATCGTCGAGACGATGAGCTACGTCGACGGGCACACCGGCGCGACCATGTGCCGGTTCTCGATGCAGCCGCTGATCGACCGCGTCGGGCAACGCCCGTACCCCATCGCCCGCGCCGAGCTGCAGTCGATGCTGATGAACCACTACGGCATGGACGAGATCAACTTCGGCATGAAGATGGTGGCCGTCGAAGACGGTCCGGATGCGGCCGTGGCCACCTTCGCCGACGGGACCGCCGTGTCGGCGGACATCGTCATCGGCGCCGACGGCGCCAACTCGATCACCCGCGAGTACATCCTGGGCGGTCCCGTCACCCGCCGGTACGCCGGCTATGTGAACGTCAACGGCCTCGTCCAGGTCGACGACGAGATCGGCCCGGCCACCGAATGGACCACCTATGTCGCCGACGGACAACGTGTTTCAGTGATGCCCGTGGCAGGGGGCCGGTTCTACTTCTTCTTCGACATCGTCGGCCCTCAGGAAGACGGCGGTGCTCGGGGCGGCCATAGCGACATCCGAGAGACGCTGCGCCAGCACTTCACCGGCTGGGCGCCGGGAGTGCAGAAGCTCATCGAGCGACTCGATCCCGCCACCACGAATCGCGTGGAGATCCTCGACCTCGACCCCTTCCACACCTGGGTGAAGGGCCGCGTCGCGGTGCTCGGCGACGCCGCGCACAACACCACCCCCGACATCGGCCAAGGCGGCTGCTCGGCGATGGAGGATGCGGTGGCCCTGCAGTGGGCGCTCAGGGACCATCCCGACGACGTGCACGCCGCACTGCATGCCTATGAAGCTGCGCGCTCCGAGCGAGCCGGCGACCTGGTGCTGCGTGCCCGCCGACGCTGCGACGTCACCCACGCCAAAGATCCCCAGGTCACCGCCCACTGGTACGAGGAGCTACGAAAAGAGGATGGTACCAACATCATTCGAGGAATCGTCGGCAACATCATCGGCGGCCCCCTGACGCCAGAGAGCTCTCGGCCACCCCGGTGAGCCGGCGGCCCTGCACGAAGACCTCGGCGATGGCGGCCTCCCGCAGCCCGAGCAGCAGAGCGAACAACAGCCGATCGCTGTCCTCGGGTGCGACGCGCTCCAGCAGTTCGGGCAGCAGCGGCTGGCGCTGCGGGTCGACCACCAGGAAGTCGGCCTGCTTGCCGGCATCGAGGTTCCCCACCCGATCCTCGAGGTCCAACGCCCTGGCCCCCGCCAGGGTGGCAGTGAACAACAACTGGGCCGGCGGGATCGACAGCCCCGCCTCGCCCGGCTCGCTGATGTGCACCTTGAAGCAGTCATTGACCACCCGGGCGATCAACCACTCGTCACCGGCTCCGACGTCGCTGCCCAAGGCCACGTTCACGCCGCTGCGAGTCGTTCGCCGCCACGGCATGGTGCCCGAACCCAGGAACTGCTGGGAGGTCGGACAATGGGCGATCGAGGTGCCGGTATCGGCGAGCCGTGCCAGCTCACGGTCGGTGCAGTGCACGGCGTGCGCGAGCACGCTTCGCCGGCCCAACAGCGTGGGTGCGCCCGCTCGGCCGAACCGCCCGTCGTAGGCGTCGAGATAACAGGAAACCTCCAGTGAATCTCTCACAGCATCGATTTCGCGCACATTCTCGGACAGGTGGCTGTGGAAGTAGACTCCCGCGGCCCGCACCGAATCGTAGAGCTCGCCCAACCCCGCCAGGGTCTGCGCGGTCACCGACAGCGCGAACCGGGGCACCACGGCGACCTGTAGCAGCGGGTGCGCCTCGTGCCACCGCCCGATCTCGTCGGCGGTGAGCTCGATCGCAGTCCTCTCGTCGGTCAGCAGGGGTTGCGCGGCAGTGGGCCCCACCGTCTGGATGCCGCGACCGGAGATGGTGCGCAGGCCGACCCGCAGCGATTCGGCGAACAGCGCGTCCTGCGCGTCGGGGAAGGCCGAGCCGAACACCAACGCGGTCGTGGTGCCGACCTCGACTCTGCGCCGGCAGAAGTCCCGCGCCGTCCGCTGGGCCAACTCCTGGTCCGCGAGCATCGCCTCGGCAGGAAAGATGCACCGCTGCAACCAGTCCAGCAACTGCCCCCCGCCGTAGGAGCCCGTGCAGTAGGTCTGCGGATAGTGCAGGTGGGTGTCGACGAAACCGGGCAGCAGGAACCCGGGCCGGCAGTCGATCAGCTCGGCGCTCGCCATCTCAGCGGGCAGCCGGGAGTACTCACCGCTGAATCCGATGACGCCGACGTCGTCGACCACCAGCACCCCGTCGGGCACGGACACCAGGTGAGCGCGGGCTTGGGTGAGCAGGGGCGCGCCGGCGATGTGGATCAGGTGACCGCGGTAGGCACGCACCGACCAATTCTCCCAGCTTTGCGGTGACCCTGCAGTTCGGCGGCTCGGCCTGCACCGCGATCGACCGGGATCTACGGTGCAACGATGGACCTCAACACCGTCGAGGCGGTGCACACCCCGCAGTGCCGCGACGACGTGTGGCCGCTGGGGCCTGCGGACGCGATCCTGGCCGGCGGCACCTGGCTGTTCTCCCAACCTCAGCCGCAGGTCACCCGCCTGGTCGATATCACTGCGCTGCGTTGGCAGCCGATCACCCTGTCGGACTTTGGTTTAGAGCTCGCCGCGACCTGCACCCTCGCCGAACTCGCCAAGCTGACGGCCACGCTGCCCCGGGTCCGGCCGGACTGGACCGCTGCGCCGCTGTTCGGTCAGTGCTGCACCGCGCTGCTGGCCTCCGCCAAGATCTGGCGCACCGCGACGGTCGGCGGCAACATCTGCCTGTCCCTGCCCGCGGGGTCGATGATCTCGTTGACCTCGGTGCTGGACGCCACGCTGCAGATCTGGCGGGCCGACGGAGACGCCTACACCGCGGCGGTCGAGGACTTCGTCACCGGCGCGGCCACAAACGTGCTGCAGACCGGCGACGTTCTGCGCTCTGTCCACATCCCGTCAGCGGCGCTGCGCGCCCGTACCGCGTTCCGCAAGCTGGCCCCGTCCTCGTTGGGGCGTTCGGGTGTTGTGGTCATCGGCCGCCGCGACGACGCGGACGACGGTGGCGCCGTGACGGTCTCGGTGACCGCGGCGACGGTCCGGCCCCACGTCATGCGGTTCCCTTCCCGGCCCGCCCCTGGCGTCTTACGCGCGGCGTTGGCCGCGATCCCCGAGGACACCTGGAACCGCGATGTTCATGGCGATACCGACTGGCGTGCCGCGATGACGCTGAGGCTGGCCGAACAGATCCTCGCAGAGCTGACATGAGGTTCGTCGTCAACGGCAGTGATCGTGAGGACGACCCCCGTCCGGGCCAATGCCTGCGCTCCTTCCTGCGGGACCTGGGCCACTTCGAAGTCAAGAAGGGTTGCGACGCCGGCGATTGCGGTGCATGCTCGGTGCTCGTCGACGGTGCTGCCGTGCATTCGTGCGTGTATCCGGCATTCCGAGCGGCGGGCCGGGAAGTGACCACGGCCGCGGGGCTGGGCAATGCCGCCGATCTGCATCCGGTGCAACGCCGCTTCGTCGAGGCCGCGGGATTCCAGTGCGGCTTCTGTACGGCCGGCATGGTCACCACGGCCGCCGCCCTCTCGGACATCGACCACGACGACCTTCCCCAGCAGTTGAAGAACAACCTGTGCCGGTGCACCGGATACCGGGCGATCACCGATGCGCTGGCAGGGACAGTGAACACCGACAAATCGGCGGGTCAGGACGCCGGCCGGTCGATCAGTGCGCCGGCAGCGATGCGGGTGGTGACCGGAGCAGAGGAATACACCATGGATTTCACGCCGCCGGGGCTGCTGCACCTGGCGGTACTTTCCAGCCCGGTGGCGCATGCGCGCATCGTGTCCATCGATGTCTCAGCCGCCGCCGCCATCCCCGGCGTGCGGTTGGTGCTGACCCACCACGACAGCCCACCCGTGCGGTTCTCCACCGCGCGTCACCAGAACCGCGAGGACGATCCAGACGACACGGTGATCCTGGACGACACCGTCCGCTTCGTCGGGCAGAGGGTTGCCGCGGTGGTCGCCGAGAGCCTCGCTGTAGCTGAAAAGGCCTGCCGCGCAATTATCGTCACCTACGATGAGTTGCCGACAGTATTCGACCCCGAACAGTCCACGGTGACCGGTGCGCCGCTGTTGCACGGTGACAAGGGGGCGGAGGCCCGGATCGCCGATCCGGGCCACAATGTGGTCGCCGAACTCCACGGCGGGGTCGGTGACGTCGAGCGCGGCATCGCCGCCGCCGAACGCGACGGCGCCGTGGTGCGGGGCCGCTGGCACACCCAACGAGTTCAGCATGCCCACCTGGAGACCCACGGCTGCACGGGCTGGCGCGACCCCGAGGGCCGGTTGGTGATCCGCACCAGCACTCAGGTGCCGTTCCTGGTGCGGGACGAGCTGTGCCACCTGTTCGGCCTGGACGCCGACGAGGTACACGTGTTCGCTAAACGCGTCGGCGGTGGATTCGGGGGCAAGCAGGAGATGCTGGTCGAGGACCTGGTCGCGTTGGCGGTGTTGCGGTTGGGCGAACCGGTGCGCTACGAGTTCAGTCGCAGTGACGAATTCACCATTGCACCGTGTCGGCATCCGTTCCGGGTGGACGTGACCGCGGCCGCCGACGCCGAGGGCATCCTGACCGCACTCATGGTCGATGTGCTCGTCGATGCCGGCGCCTATGGCAACCACAGCCCCGGGGTGATGTTCCACGGCTGCGGTGAGTCGATCTCGGTGTACCGGTGCGCGAACAAGCGGGTCGATGCGCGCGCGGTGTACACCAACAACCTGCCGTCGGGAGCCTTCCGCGGCTACGGACTGGGCCAGGTGATCTTCGCGGTGGAATCCGCGATGGACCAGCTGGCGGACCGACTCGGTGTGAACCCGTTCGACTTCCGGCGACGCAATGTGGTGGTACCGGGAGACGATTTCGTGGACGCTCACATACTCGAGGACGACCTGACGTTCGGCAGCTACGGCCTGGACCAATGCCTCGACCTCGCGCAGGCGGCGCTGCAACGCGGGAACGGCACCGCCGCCCCCGCGGGGCCGCAGTGGCGCACCGGGGAGGGGATGGCGATCGCGATGATCGCGACCATTCCACCGCGGGGCCACCGCGCCGAGGCTCAGATCAGTGTCGGCACCGACGGGATCTATACCCTGCGCGTCGGAACGGCTGAGTTCGGTAACGGCACCACCACCGTGCACGCCCAGATCGCGGCGACCGCACTGAACACCGTCGTCGGCAACATTGAGATCCACCAATCCGACACGGCGGCAACCGGGTACGACACCGGTGCATTCGGGTCCGCCGGGACGGTGGTGGCCGGCCAGGCCACCCTGGCCGCCGCCGAGAGGCTGCGCACCCTGCTGGAGGTTGCCGCGTCGGAGCGAACCGGCGCGCCGAGGAGTGCGTGCGTGCTCAGCCGCAACGGCGTGCAGTGCGCGGGGAGACTGATCGACTTCGCCGATCTGCCTCTTCCGCTCACCGGCCACGGCCGCCACGGCGGAACGCCGCGTTCCGTGGCGTTCAACGTGCACGCTGTCCGGGTCGCCGTCGACGTCGACACCGGAGAGGTGCGCGTCCTTCAGAGCGTGCACGCCGCTGACGCCGGTGTGGTGATGAATCCGCAGCAATGCCGGGGTCAGGTGGAAGGCGGTGTGGCGCAGGGCATCGGCTCGGCGCTGTATGAGGAGATGCACGTGGGTCCCGACGGCACGGTGTTGACGAGCACGCTGCGCAACTACCATCTGCCGCAGCTGGCCGATGTGCCGGTGACCGAGGTCTACTTCGCGGACACCTACGACACGCTGGGACCGTTCGGCGCGAAGTCGATGAGTGAGTCGCCGTACAACCCGGTCGCTCCGGCTTTGACCAATGCCGTCGCACGGGCCACCGGCGCACGGTTGTACCGGCTCCCGATGACGCCGGCGCGGGTGTGGCGAGCGGTCAGGTCCGCCCCTCGAGGATCGTGACGTTGGCGGTACGGTGCTGCGAACGCAGGCACGGCAACGAGCCCGTCCACACCTGCGACCGCGCCGAGGATCACTCGGTGATGACCATCAGGACGTGAGCCGGTCGATTGTCGACCAGCAGCCATCGATGGCGTAGCGGTGCCGGGTGGCTGATCAGGTCGCCGGTCCCGATGCGATAGTCGCCCGCGCCTTCGATCTCGATGTCGAGCAGACCGGACACTACGTACACCGCCAGCAGGCCAGGAGATTGGAACCACTCACCGATGTACTGGTCGCGTTCGATCTTGTATTCGATGATCTGCAGCTTCTCGTCCGGGTTGAAAACCAGCACCCGACCCAGCGCGGCGTCGGCGCGGTCGGCCACCGGTAGTAGTCGGCCCTCGTCGCCCCGAACCACCGTGACCTTGGACTCGGTGCTGGTGGGCAACAATTCACCGGGCGTGACGTCCAGGGTCTGGGCCAGCCGGTAGACGGTGATCATCGACGGCATGCTCTGGCCGCGCTCGATCTGGCTCAGGAACGGCTGGCTGATGCCGGCACGCGCTGCCACTTCCCGCATCGATAACTGACGCTTCTCGCGGATGGCCCGGATCGCGGCACCGGCCCGCGCGGCGAGGGCCTGTTCATCGAAACCAACCTCGGCAGTCATTTACACCTTCGCAACAAGTAGTTGATAGGTCAGACATATCAAAACGACACCCTTATTGCTGTCGCTTATCACCGTCTCGAGCCGCCCACACGACGACAGGACCAGCTGTGACCACGATAGAGCAGGATCCACCGGAGAAACAGATAAGCACCAGCGATCGCCGGCCGCGGTTGGCCGTCGAGCGGCGCGGCATCGAGTACATCCCCGACGGCGAACGGCACGGCCACCCGTGGCAGCTCGGCGCCATGTGGTCCGGCCTGGTGATGAACGTGTTGACCGTCGTGTACGGCACCTTGCTGGTGGCAATGGGGTTGAACTGGTGGCAGGCACTGTTGGCGATCGTGCTCGGCAACCTGACCTGGGTGATCGCTGGCGTGGTGTCGCTCGCCGGCCCCGCGGCCGGTACCACCACATTCGGTGTCTCCCAGCTGATCTTCGGCCGTGCCGGGGTGCGGCCGATCGCATTCTTCAACTGGATCATGATGTTGGGCTACGAAGTGCTGGACCTGGTGGTGATGGTGCTGGCCACCGGCGCGCTGCTGGACATGGCCGGCGTGCGGGTGCCCACCAGCGGCCAAGTGCTGATCGTCGTGCTCCTGTCGGTACTGCAGGCGGTGTTGCCACTGCTGGGGCACGCGGCTATCACGAAAGTTCTTCGCCTACTTGTCATTCCATTTGCCGCGATCTTCCTGGCGATGGCCTGGCTGGTGGCCGACGATATCCAGATCGCCGACAGTGCGCCTGGCTCCTTGGCCGTGTTCCTCGGCGGTGTCGCATTGGCGGCGAGCGGTTCCGGGCTCGGCTGGTCGTCCACGGCCGCCGACTATTCGCGCTACCTGCCTGCCAGCACCGGCCGGCTCCGGACTGTGGCCGCGGTGACGCTCGGCGGCGGTGTCCCGCAGGCCTTGCTGATGACCCTCGGCGCGGCCATCGCGATCGCCCTGCCCGACGCAGCAGACCCGGTAGCAGGTCTGTCGACCGTCTTCCCCGCCTGGCTCGTGGTCATCTATCTGGTACTGGTGATCGTTCAAATGTTGTCGCTCAACGGCGTTGACCTCTACTCCTCCGGTGTCACGCTGCAGGCACTGGGTGTCCGGGTCTCCCGCTGGCAGGCGGTACTGGTCGACGGAGTGTTGTGCGGCATCGTCGGCGCGATGGTGGTCCTCTCCGGCAGCTTCTATCAGTTCGTCAGCAACTTCCTGCTGTTCATGATCGTCTGGTTCGCCCCGTGGGCCGGAGTGTTCCTGGCGGACTTCGTGCTGCGGCGGGGCCGCTATCCGCGCGCGTCCGGGGCCCTGCTGCCGAGCTTCTCGAAGGCCGGGGTGGGTGCTCAGCTACTGGGCATGATCGCGGCCGCGCTGTGCATCAACACCACGATCTTCGTGGGACCGGTGGCCGCCGCGCTCGGCGGTGCCGACACGAGCGTCGTCGCCGGGCTTCTGGTCGGCGCGCTCACCTACCCCGTCCTGTTGCGCGTCATCAGCGCACCCGAGAACCAAGGAGCAACCCTATGACTGCCGCCATTCCCCTCGTCGACCTATCGCTGTGGCGAGAAGGTTCCGACGACGCCCGCGCCGCGCTGGCGGCGACGGTGGATCGGGCCCTCATCGACAGCGGCTTCCTCATGGTCAGCGGACACGGCGTTGCGGCTGACCTGCGCGCCCAGATCCGCGACTCGGTACGGGAGTTCTTCACTCTCGACGCCGCCGTCAAGGAGCGTTACGCCACCGCGGTCGGCGGGCGTGGCTGGATACCGCCGGGCAAGGAGGCCAACGGCTACCTGCTCGGCGCCGACCTGCCGCCTGACCTGAAGGAGACGTTCGTGTCCGGTCGCGAACACTCCAGCGGCGATGCCGACGTCGACGCCGAGTGGTTCATGCCCAACGTCTGGCCGGCGGAAGTTCCCCGGTTGCATCCTTTGTGTGACGCCTACGCTGCCACGATGCGCGGGCTGGCCGCGGATCTGCTGGAACTCCTCGCGGCCGCTGCGGGTTTGCCTGGCACATGGTTCGTCGACCGCTGCATGGATTCGCCGCACTCGTTCAACATCAACCGCTACCCTGCCCTGAACCGCACCGGACCCGTCCAGGACGGGCAGTTCCGGATCGCCCCGCACACGGATTTCGGATCCATCACCATCCTCGACCGCGAGGCCGGCTACGGCGGCCTGCAGGTGTGTACCCGGGATGGCGACTGGATCGACGCTCCGGTGATCGCGGACGCCTTCACGATCAATATCGGTGATCTGATGGCCCGCTGGACCGGCGACCGATGGACCTCGACGATGCACCGGGTGCTGCCTCCCAGCGCCGACGCGCCCGACGAGGAACTGATTTCGTTGATCTTCTTCTTCGAGGCCAACCTGGATCAGGTCATCGAGTCCTTCCCGCCGCCGTTGGGCCGGGCCAATGGCTACCTACCGGTGAGCGCCGCGGACTATCTCCGCTCGAGGTATGCGGCTATCGCGGTCTCATGATCACCCGTGAAGTGGCACAGTCGATTCCGAAGGTCAGCCTGCACTGTCATCTGCTCGGGTCTGTTCCGGCGGCCACGGCCGTCGAGCTGGCTTCCCGTAACGGTGTGCGATTCCCCGGCGACCCGGGTGTGGACACCGTCTACAACAGCGCGGCCTACGCAGATCTTGGCGACTTCCTGTCGTTGTACGACCTGATCGGTGCATCACTGCACCAGCGCGAAGACTACCGACGCATCACCTACGAGTCACTGACCCTGTTCGGGGCCGACCACAACGTCTGGTACCGGGAGATCTTCGTGACCCCGCAGCCCAGCCCTTTGCCGTATCGCACTGCGCTGGCGGGCATCCTGGACGGCATGCGCGACGCTCGCACTGACACCGGGATCGAGAGTCGGATCGTCGTCGCGATCAATCGGGAACACACTGTTACCGAAGCACTCTCACTGGTCGAGGAGGTGATCGAACATCGGGTGGACGAGGTGCTCGGCATCGGTCTGGATTACCAGGAGGTCCTGGGCCCGCCCGCCCCGTTCGCCCCCGCCTTTGCACTGGCCGAGAAGGCCGGCCTCAACCGCACCGCACACTCCGAGAACGGCCCACCCGCCCACATCGAAGTACTGCTCGATGAGTTGCACTGTGCCAGAATCGACCACGGCTATCACGTGGTGACCGATCAGCGCATCACCCGGCGCTGCGCCGACCAGCAGGTACCGTTCACCTGCACACCAGTGAGCTCCGATATCGGCGGTTACAGCGGCTCCGGCGAGGGTAGTCACCGCCGCATCCAGCAGATGGTCGACGCCGGCCTGCGGGTGTGCATCGACTCCGACGTCCCGCCAATGTTCGGCACCGATCCGTCCAACGACTACCGCGCCGTGGGTAACGCGTTGGGTTACGACGTGGCGCAGCTGGTCACGTTCACGGCGAACGCCATCGAATCCTGCTGGCTGGACGCCAGTGACAAAGACACCTTGCGTGCCCGCCTGGCATCCTGGACCGCGGGCGCAGCGTCGCATCACGGAACGGAGAACAACACATGAGCTCGTTCGAGGTACCGGCAGTCGACATCCGCGCCTGGGTCACCGGCGCTGACGCCCGTGCCAAACAGGCGGTGGCCGAGGCCGTCGACGATGCCTGCCGCCGGGTCGGTTTCATGCAGATACTGGGCCACGGAATCGATACTCCGGTGCTCGACGGTCTGGCGAACGCCATGGACCGGTTCTTCGGACTGAGCATCGACACCAAGAAGGCCTACCGGGTACCGGCCAACCGCGGGTACAGCCCGCCCAAGAGCGAGTCGTTGAGTCTGTCACTTGGTGTGGAGTCCGCAGCGGGGATGAACGACTTCTTCGAGGCATTCAACATCGGGGTGGAGGCGCGATCCTTCCCTCACGTGGATCTCGACGAGGCGGACTACGGCATCAATGTCTGGCCCACCGAAGTGCCCGAGTTCGAGCCTGCGGTGCTGGAGTACTTCGCCCAAGCCGGCCGGGTCGCGCGGGTGCTGACCGATATCTTTTGCGCCGCACTGAATCTGGATCCTGACTACTTTCGGCGGCTCACCGACCACTCCGTCGACGTGCTGCGGATGAACAATTACGCACTGTCTGAAGGAACCGTCACCCTGGACGGCGACCTGACGGGAATGGGGGAGCACACCGATTTCGGGATCGTGACCGTGCTGTGGGCTGACCAGGTGCCCGGCCTGCAGGTCCTCGGCACCGACCGGCGCTGGCATGATGTCGAGCCGATAGACGGTGCACTGCTGGTCAATCTGGGCGACCTGACGGCGAGGATCACCAATGACCACTGGATGTCGACGCTGCACCGAGTGAAGCCGCCGATCGTCAACGGCAGCATCAAGCGGCGCCGTTCAGCGGCGTTCTTCCATGACGGCAATGTCGACGCCGTGATCACCACCGCGCCCGACTTCCTGGACGGCGACGACGGCATGGCGTATGAACCGATCACCGTCGGCGCCCACGTCACCGCGAAACTGGCCGGCTCCCGCCAGGGTAAGTCCAACGTCGCCGCCGTCCGCGAAGCCGCCCGGGTGTTGGCGGCGCAGAGATCGCACTAGACAGGTCGCCCAGCATTACGGCGGCATCCATGATCAGCGGCGTGCGGTTCCCCCGCCGAGGTAGTCCGACACGCGAGGATCAACAGTGCCGCCGCCCAACACACCAGCGTGACGAAGAGGATGGCGAATCCGGCGGCGACGAGTGATGTCCTGCAGACCGCGAGAAGTCGCGCTGACGAGGCCGGGCTGTTCGGGGAACACCATCAGGGTGCACACTAGGCCGTGGCTCTTTCTGCGACGGTGTTCAAAGTCGAACTCGGCATCTCCGATGTCGATCACGGGTACTACGCCGATCACACGCTGACCGTGGCCCGTCATCCCAGTGAGACCGATGAGCGGATGGTGGTGCGGCTGTTGGCGTTCGGGCTGCGCGCACATCGGCTCGGCGACGTCGACGGTGGGTTGACGTTCGGGCCCGGCCTATCCACCCCAGGTGTGCCGGACCTGCGGCTCGCCGACTACACGGGCCGGACCCTGGAGTGGATCGACGTCGGCCAGCCCGACGCACGCGCCCTGGGCAAGGCGGTCAGCCAGGCCGAGCAGGTGCTGCTGTTCCCCTTCGCCGCCGCGGTGCCCACCTGGTGGCGCACCGTCGGCCCCAAAGTGGCTGGGCTGCCGAACCTGTCGGTGGTGCACATACCCCACGCGCCGGTGCAGCAACTGGCTCAGACGGTCGATCGGCGGGTCACGGCACAGGTGGTGGTGATGGAAGGCCAGGTCACGATGACCGTGGGCGACGTCGACGTCACCTTCACGCCCGAGCCGTTGATGTGAGTATCTGTGCCGTCAGAGTCGCGTGAGCCCTGGCCCATTTCGCCAGCGCGGCCGCAGTGGGGCAGTGGTCGACACCGGTTGCCACAGCACCCAATAGGGGCCCGTCGCCGCCATGGTCGCCAGCGGTGATCGGCGGGGGCACGTCCATATGTCGCTTCGTGAGCCCAGATGGGCACGCTTCCTGAAAAGTGCGATCGGCACGGTCCAGCGCAGGCGTGACGACACACAGATCCATGCCACCGCCCGCGCGGACGATGTCAATCGTTCGCGAGGATCAGCGTCACGTCATTCGCGTCGCAGAGTTCGGCGAAGTACGTCTCGGACCTGTCCATGACGACGGTGTCGACGTCGGCCAGTTTGAACACCCCGACGAAGTCCGTCAGGCCGAGCTTGCTGTGGTCCATCGGCACGATACTTCTTCGCGCCTGCCGCAGGATGGCGCGCTTGACGTCAGCTTCCCCCAGATCGGCAACGCTGAACTGGTCCCCGGACGTCCCGGTGACTCCCAGGAATGCGACGTTGACCGTGAACTGTTGAATTGCTTGCAGGGCAAGGGGTCCTACAAAGCTGTCGGCTATCGGTCGGTACTGCCCACCAACGACCGTACAATGTATTGAGCCGCGCGAACTCAAGGTGCGCGCGATCGGAACCGAGTTGGTCAGCACGTTGAGGTTTGCGCCGAAACGTGCTCCAGGCGCGTTCGCTTCGTGGGCGATGGCCTCGGCGATGGCCAGACACGTGGTCCCGGCGTCGAGGAAAATGGAATCATTCTGGCCCAGCAGGGGGAGGCAAGCGCGGGCGATCGCCTCCTTCTCGGCGACATTGGCCGAGCGTCTCGCTTCGACTTCGACCTCATAGGCTGGCGAACTTATGGCAAGCGCACCTCCGTGGGTTCGCTTCAGTTTGCGCTCACTCTCGAGCGCCACGATGTCCTTGCGGATGGTCGGTTGTGTGACTTGCAGCTGCGTGGCGAGTTCACTCACCTTCACGCTGCCGCGACTGTTCACCAACTGAACAATGCGCGCACGACGTTCTTCTGCGAATTCCGGCGGCTGGAACTCCGGCAGTCGGGGCATGGGCTGGTACCTCACTTGTCGTGGTGCCGTCATGTCCATGATGTCGCCTTCACAGACGCCAGATGAGCGCCGACACATTCTCGCTGCCTGTGGGCAGTCGCGAGCGGGTCGTGATCTCTCGGGGGAATCGTCACGAACCTAGCGCCGGGTATCGCGCGGCTCCAACGTTGCGCGAGGTGGTATGGATGCACGGGGTCGTTCTTGGTTCCGATGACCAATGTGGGTACCGAAATGGTCGCCAACTCTCGAGCACTGGCAAAGGCCCTGTTACGGGGGACGCTGCGGAGACGTACCGATCGTTCTACAGCACGCGGCGCATCGAACTGCCCGAGAAGACTCTTGCCACCCAGTGGTGAAATCGCGGCAATATTGCGAAACTGCCGTGATTGCGCAAACCGTGCGCGCGCAACGGAGATGTTCTCACCGGAGCCCAGGAGTTCACCGATTTCCACCAAGATACTCAGGTTCGTGGGCAGCGGCGTGTCGGTGAATGCGGGGCGGATGAGAGTGAGGCTCCGCACACTGAGGTCGTGGCTGAACGCGGTGCGCAGTCCAATTGCGGCACCCATCGAAATGCCGACAATATGTGCGGGTTTGTGTGCTTGGTCGAGCCGGCTCATCAGGGCATGCAGATCGTGGACGAGTGCGTCGAAACGGAAGTCCGCACGGTCTCCGATTTCAGAACTTTCGCCGTGTGCTCGGACGTCAGGAGCCAAGACGGCGAAGCCATCGGTATCCACACCAGCGATCAAGTCCAGTGGCTGTCTGTGGTCAGCCCCCAGGCCGTGCAGCAGCACCAGAACTTCGGGCGCCTCGGAGTTGCTGAGATGGAATCCTGCCGTCGACGCGTACAACTCATGGCGGCTCATGCTACCGACCGTTCGATCGAGGTTCGGAGCAGCTTGACAACGTCGGCGAGCTCTTCTGGCGTCGCGTCTTGAATGATCAGCGGAACTCCGCTGGCAAGGTCACGATGTAGCCGACCCACGAGCTCGTAGTCCACGACTCCTTGGCCTGCGAGCGTCGACGACCAGGCAACGACGTCTTTAGCGTGCACACAGATCGCTCGGTCCCCGAGCTCGCCGAAAGCCCGTTCGAGTGTGTACTTATGGTCACTGGGTGCGACATTGGTGATGAGATTGGCAGGGTCGAGAATGAATCCGATCCGATGTGCGTCCTCGCCGAGCTCGCGCAGAAGCCGCAGTGCCCGGTCGACGTCGGCCACCGTGTTGGCGGGTTCGGGTTCGATCGCCAACAGGACGCCGCTGCGCTCCGCTGCCGGCAACAGCACGTCGAGGCTGGTGCGGAAGTCTCTCCACGCCGATTCTGAAGTGGTATCCGGGTGAAAACCCCACATATTGCCTGGATCTCGCGATCCGCTGCATAACGTGGCCGCGTGGGCACCCGTGCACCCCAGTCGAGCGATGAAGTTCGCCGCCAGCGCAGTCTGGTCCATTCGACGCGACAGGTCCGGGTGAGCGGTGTTGAAGGTGGCGGAAACTCCCCACAGCGTCAGACCGGCTGCTACCAGGTCGTCTCGGATTCCTTCCAGGGTGGGCGAGCTGACCTCGATTTCCGTTGGTAGGGTGGGGAACCCGAACGTGCTCAGGTTCAGCTGTACCTGTGTCAGCCCATGTGCCCGGAAGGCCTCGGCCAGCTGCACGGCCGTCTGGACGTGAAAGATCCGAGCGAAGGCTCCCAGCGGGACTGGTTGGTTCATAGTTGAACCTCCTTGCCGCCGGACGTGGACGAATCCGCCACGGCTTCGATCCATCGGACCGCGGCGACTCCCTCTTGGGGTGTTGGGTCTTCCGGGGTTCCGTCCAAGATGGCGCGCGCGAAGTCGTCAGCCTGCAGTTTGTAGGCGTCCGTATCGCCGAAGTGCGGCACGAGAGCAGCGGAATCCCCGTCGATGTGGACCTCGACCTCGCTGGCGAGCTTCAAGAAGGGAAACGGGGTACGGATGCGGATGTGGCCATTGGCGCCGTAGATGTCGGTGCCCTCGGCGTAGACCCCGTGCACGGCGGCAGCGACCTCGAACGAGACCAGGCCACCGTGATCACGCAGTCCAGCGACGCCCTTCCACGAGTAATCCTGTCCGACGCGCCCGACACGTGCCGAAACCCATGTCGCCGGTCCTGCCAGGTAGGTGATCTGGTCGAAGAGATGCGCACCGTGCGTGGTCAGGAGGTACCGTTCGCGGTCCGCCTTGAAGGTGTTCTCGATCTGGCGCACCTGTGCGTCGACGACCGTGTCCGGGAACAGGGTCGTCTCCACGGGCGCGCGATCTGCCATGACCCGATACCAGCACGAGATCGAGAGGATCTCCCCGATCCGCGCGACGTGCTCCTTGGCGAAGGCGATTCCCGGGTCGTGTCGCTTCATCGCCCCGGTCTGCAGCTTCAGCTCGAGCTTGGTGGCGAGGTCCGCGATCTCTTGTGCCTGGTCGGCAGTCTGAGCAAGGGGCTTCTCCATGAGCACGTGTTTTCCCGCCACGAGCGCCTGCTTTCCGAGTGGGTAGTGGAAGCGGTCGGGGGTGGCGATGAGGACCGCATCCACTTCCGGGTCGGCGAACAACGCGGCGGTGTCCGTGTAGCCGCGGATCTTGTATTTGTCGGCCACGCCGTACGCCAGCGCGGGGCTGGGATCGCTGACCGCGACCAAGTCGACGTAGCGGGTCTTGGAGAAGACAGGCAGGTGCGCGACCTGGGTGATCCGGCCTGCCCCGACCACTCCGAGACGGACCTTACGGTCGGTGTTCATGCGTGTCCCTTTCTGAGATATGGGCAGCGACTGTGCCGCGGCGTTGAGCGAGCCGTGCGGCGCCAATGGCTGCCGCGAGGGGGCCGACGGGATCAGCGAGGATTCGCGGTGCGGGGCGAGCTCGCGGGAACGGGAGTTGTTCGGCGATGCGCTCGGTGATCGCCGGCACCAGGAAGTCGGCAGCGTGGTGGCCGAAACCCCCGGATAAGTAGACGACGGCGGGGTCGAACGCCGGGATCAACCGGATCAGTACGGTGCCGATCGCCTCGCCCGCTGCGCGCAGGATGTGCATGGCGCTGGGGTTACCTGCCCGTGCGGCGGCGACGACGTCCTCGGCGGTCACAGCGTTTTCGTGGCTGCCGAACAACCCCAGCGCCTTCGCCCGACCCGCTATTGCGGTGCCGCTGGCGAACAGCTCGAGGCATCCACTACTGCCGCATGGGCAAGGATGCGATCCGGCCTGCTCCAGCGGGATGTGCCCGAGTTCGGCGGCGTAGCCGAAGGACCCCTCCAGGACTCTTCCCCCGACCGACAGCGCGCCACCGACCCCGGTTCCGAGCGCGAAGAGGATGGCTGTCTCTTCATGGGTGCTGTGTGTCTGAATGCCCAACAGCGTTGCATTGGCATCATTTTCGATGATCACCTGCGACCCGACAAGTTCCGAGAGGGTGGCAGCAAGTGGCGTGGCGTGCAGGTCGAGCAGTGCGCTGTGCACAAGTTCCCCGGTGGTCCGGTCCACCAGGCCGGCCGCGGCAACCCCCACGGCGACGGGACCCAGGGTTGCAGAGATCAGCTCGGTGATGAGGGCCGCGAGGGATGCCAGAGCGCCCGCCGCGGTGCCGTCGTGCGGGCGGTAGCAGCTCTCGACCACCTGCCCGTCGGGGTCGACCAGGACGGCAGACACCTTCGTGCCGCCGAGGTCGGCACCCACGCTGTAGCCGTATCCGGCCGCCTCGGCGGGACGACCGTCCGCGCCCGGCGATCGTGTCAGGCCGCGCGTCTCGGCTCGGGGCCCACACATATGGGCCACGGCTATCGCACCGTCCATCCACCATCGACAACCAGGGTGTGCCCGGTGATCAACGAAGCTCCCGGTGAGGCAAGGAAAGTCACGGCTGCAGCTACCTCCTGCGGCACCCCGACACGGTGCAGGGCCGCAATTCGTTCCACGGTGTCATCGCGGAACTGGCGGTCGGCAAGGGCCTGGGCAGTTCCGTCCGTCTCGATGAATGTCGGCGCAACCGCATTGACGCGCACCCCGAACGCACCCCACTCGACCGCCAGACACTTGGTGAGGTGAATGACCGCCGCCTTGCTGGCGCAGTACGCGGATTCACCTGGTAGCGCGACGATTCCGGCTTGCGACGCGACATTGACGATGGCTCCCGAGCGGCGGTCCCCGAAGAACCGGCGCATGACGTGCTGGGAAAGGAAGAAGGTCGAGCGCACGTTGAGATCCCAGACCGCAGCGAAGTCTTCCTCGGTGACGTCGAGCGCGTCGGCGACGATGCTGCCGCCCACGTTGTTCACCAGGATGTCGACGTCCTCTCCGATCGAGTCGAGCTGTTTTCTGCATGAGTCGAGGTGTCGGACGTCGAGAACCAGCGGAATCGCGCGCCGGCCCAGGGTTTCGATCTCATCCACGACATCGGCGTTGCTGTCGACCGATCGCAGCCCGACCACCACATCGGCGCCGGCACGCGCAAGGTCGAGTGCGATCGCGCGTCCGATCCCACGCGAGGCTCCCGTCACGACAGCCAGACTGCCCACCAGCGAGGGGTTGCTCATGGCTCCCCATCCTTTCGGTTGACTACGTATTGCTTTGTGTTTGAACTCGGTTTATATTCCCATACGAGCCTAAAAGAAACAATACGGGTCTAAACGAGCATCGGATCGTGGCTCGCCGATCCAGGCCGACCATCCCACCACCTCAAGGACGAGGAGCATCATCATGCGAGGAAGACACCGCAACATCCGGGTGGCACTGGCCGCTTACGCCGCGGCCGCAATCGCGCTCAGTGCGTGTGGCGCGAACTCCGCGGGCCCTGGTTCCGATGGCGGCGGTGGTGAGACGGCACCGGAGAACTCGAAGGGAACGATCGGGGTGCTGCTCCCCGAAACGGCCACCTCCGCTCGGTGGGAAGCCTTCGACAAGCCGTACCTGGAGTCCGCAATCGAGAGCGAGGGCTACTCGGCCAATATCCAGAACGCGCAGGGTGATGTGCAGAAGTTCGCCAGTCTCGCCGATGGCATGATCGCCAGTGGCGTCAAAGCTCTCGTCATCGCTTCCCCCAACCCGGAAGTGGGCGCGTCGATCGAGCAGAAGGCCTCCGACGCTGGGATTCCCACGATCGCGTACGACCGCCTCAATCCCGGTGGCTCGAGCGACTACTACGTGACGTTCGACAACATTCGCGTCGGCGAGCTTCAGGCTGACGCGCTGGTCAAGGCTGTCGCTGACGTGCCAAGGGCGCAGATCATCCAGATCGAGGGCGCCCCGGACGAGAACAACGCGGTGAAGTTCCACGAGGGTCAGATGAACGTCCTTCAGCCGCTGTACGACGACGGCACCCTCGTTCTCGTACGCGATCAGTTCATCCGCGGGTGGGACAATCAATTGGGCGGCACCACTTTCGAGCAGATCCTGACCGGCAACGGCGGCCGCGTCGACGGCGTGATCGCGGCGAATGACGGGATGGCCGGTGCGGTGATCACAGTTCTCCAGAAGAACGGCCTCAACGGCAGAGTGCCGGTAACCGGACAGGACGCCACTTTGGCGGGGCTGCAGTCGATTCTGCGCGGCGACCAGCTGATGACGGTCTTCAAGGCGATCCAGACGCAGGCGGAGGCAACTGCGAAGCTGGCGGCTCTTGTCGCGGAGGAAGATACCGCCGCCGCCGACGAGTACGCCTCCCAGACCACCGTGGATCCCAAGACCGGTCGGGAGATCAAGTCGGTACTTCTGGACCCCGAAGTCGTCACCCGAGACAACGTGAAGAAGGTTGTGGACGAAGGATATGTGTCGGTGCAGAGCCTCTGCACGCCCGATCTGGTGGCGGTGTGCAGGGAGCTGGGGATCGAATGAGCGCTCCGCTACTCGCCCTCAAGGGGGTGAACAAGTCGTTCGGTCCGGTCGGGGTGCTCCACGACGTCGCGTTGTCCGTCGAGGCAGGCAGCGTGGTCGCCCTGGTCGGCGACAACGGCGCGGGAAAGTCCACGCTGGTCAAGTGCATCGCCGGCATCCATCCGGTCGACTCCGGCATCTTTTGGTTCGAAGGGGAGGCGGTGGCCCTGCGCGACCCGAGGGCGGCGGCGGAGCTCGGCATCGAGGTCGTGTATCAAGACCTCGCCCTGGCCGACAACCTCGACATCGTGCAGAACATGTTCCTGGGGCGGGAGCGGGGCTCCCGGTGGTATCTCGATGAGGAGACGATGGAGGAGCAGGCACGCTCTGCGCTCGCTTCACTGTCGGTCCGGACCATCAGTTCGGTCCGCCAGCCTGTCAGCGCCCTCTCCGGCGGCCAGCGGCAGACCGTGGCGATCGCGAAATCGGTGCTCTGGCAGTCGAAAGTGATCTTCCTGGATGAGCCGACGGCGGCTCTCGGCGTTGCCCAGACCCGGCAGGTACTCGACCTGGTGCGTCGACTGGCGGAGCAGGGCCGAGGTGTCGTGCTGATCAGCCACAATCTGGGCGATGTGTTCGAAGTCGCCGATCGGATTGCGGTGCTTTATCTCGGTCGACTGGTCGCCGAGGTGAAGACCTCCGAAGTCACCCAGAGTCAGGTCGTTCAACTCATCACCTCCGGGCGATCCGACGAGCTCGGCATCGGGCGCTCCGAAACCTCCGTTGTTCCAACGACCTGACTTAGGACTGGACAGAATGTCAATCCCCACACGTACCGCTGGTCCAGTTGAGCGGGCCGACTTCGGCGCCGACGCAGTCAACCGGTCATTCGCCAACGCCGTCATCGACTATCGGGCACGTCTCAGATCCGGTGAACTCGGCTCACTTCCAGCGCTCTTCGGCTTAGCGGTGCTCATCATCCTGTTCGCGTTGAGCTCGCCGGTTTTCCTTTCACTGACCAACCTCGCCAATCTGTTGTCGCAAGGGGCAGGGCGAACGATCATCGCCATGGGTCTGGTCTTCGTGCTCCTGCTCGGAGAGATCGACGTCTCGGCAGGGGCGGCATCCGGCGTTACCGCGGCCATGCTCGCGCTGCACTACGTCAGCGACGGCAACATGCTCGGAGCGATGAGCACGCCGGTCTTCCTGACGTTCACCGCGGTGGGTCTGGTCACGGTCGGACTGGCGATCTGGATGCGGATCTGGGCCGCCGTCCTGATCGGCCTGATCCCACCGGCCATCCTTCTGCTGGGCATCCCGGCGAACCCGTGGGTCGAGATGCTCCTCGCGGTGACCGTCGGCGCCTCGATCGGAACGCTCTCGGGCTTTCTGGTCGCCAAGGTGCGCATCCCCTCGTTCGTGATCACCCTTGCGCTGTTCCTCACCTGGCAGGGCGTGATCCTGCTCCTCATCGGCGATGGCGGGGTGCTCGGCATCAACACAGATCCGACATTGCGCGCAGTCGCGAACGGCAATCTCGATGTCGGGATGAGCTGGCTGCTGTACGGCGCGTCGGTCGCGCTGTTCGTCGGGCTGCAGTTCACCCGTTACACGCGGCGGTCCCGACGAGGTCTCACCACCTCACCGCTGTCCGTCGTGATGATCAAAGCCGCCGCGGTCGTCGTGCTCGGCGCTGCGGGCACCTGGCTGTTGACCATCGACCGGTCGCAGAACGCCAACCTTGTCATTGCCGGGGTGCCCTTCGTCGTGCCGATCGTGCTCGCGTTGCTCGTCGCCGGCACTTACGTTCTCGACCACACCGCGTACGGCCGGTACATCTACGCGGTGGGCGGTAACGCCGAGGCGGCCCGGCGTGCGGGCATCGATGTCGCCAAGATCCGCGGCAGCGTGTTCATCGTCTCTGCTTCGTTCGCTGCTCTCGGTGCCATCGTCTACTCCTCCAAGGTCGGGTCGGTCGACCCTACTGCCGGCGGACTGAATACCCTGCTGTTCGCTGTGGGTGCTGCCGTCATCGGAGGCACCTCGCTGTTCGGGGGCCGCGGGCGGGTATCCAACGCGGTCATCGGGGGACTGGTCCTCGCCGTCGTGGAGAACGGCCTGGGTCTGCTGAATCAACCGGCCGCCATCGTCGCGATCGTCACGGGTTTGGTGCTGGCCCTTGCCGCCACTGTCGACGCCTTGTCCCGGATGCGCTCGACGAAAGGATGACCCCGATGTCGGACCACACGCTCGACTGTCGCGCGGTGCTTTTCGACTGTGACGGTGTGCTCGTCGACTCGCGGCAGACGGCGCAGGATGCGTGGACGGTGTGGGCGCAGACGCTCGGTATCGATCCGCAGAAGGTCCTGGAGAACCTCCATGGCCGGCGGTCGGTCGACACGGTGAAGTTGTACGTGCCGGAACCGCAGCAGGACACCGCGCTCGCACTGATAGAACAGTCGGAGCTGGCGACGGCTGCGGCGACTCGTCCCATCCCCGGCGGTGTGGAGCTGTTCACCAAGCTGAATTCCCTTGCTGCCGTGGTCACCTCGGCATCCCCGGCACTGGTCGAGGCGCGCCTGACAGCGGCGGGGTATCCCGCTCAGCGTGTGGTCGTCACAGGATGTGACGTCAGCACGGGGAAACCCTCACCGCAGGGATACCTGCGGGCAGCCGAGCGATTGCAGGTGCCGATCCACGAGTGTGTGATCGTCGAAGACAGCCCCGCCGGCGTGGCGGCAGCGCGCGCCGCACAGCCGGCGCGCGTCATCATCGTCGGCGGCGCTGTTCTGCCGCAGCACGGCGACGTTCCCGTGCGAGATCTCAGGCAGGTGCGATGGACCGACAACGCACTGCACGTGACCACAACCTGACGGAATCATCGAAAGGTAGCCATGCTTCTGAACCTCGACCCATTGTTGGGGCCTGACCTTCTCTACGCGCTGCGCGCCATGGGACACCGGCAGGATATCGCCATCGTCGACGCCAACTTTCCCTGTGAGCCCGACAGCAGGGTGATCCGCCTGGACGGAGTGAGCGCCACCGACGCACTGGAGGCGATCGTGTCTGTGCTCCCCATCGAAACTGAGGAAGAAGCGGGCGCATGGCGAATGATCGCCTACGACGACCCGCTCCGCATCCTCCCGATCTTCGACGAGTTCGCCCAGATCGTCGACCGCGCTGCACCGAACCGGGGTGTGACGGCCATCCCGCCGGACGAGTTCAAGGTCCGGGCGCGTGATGGATGCGTCACCGTCGTGACCGGCGAGCGTCGCCTTTACGGAGGAATCATCCTCCGTAAAGGCGTCATTCCTCCGGCCGCGCAGTGACATGCCGGCCGTTCCGCCGCAGCGCCGGAGCTCGAACCGAACGACCTTGGAGTCGGTTCAGGACCTCGATCCGCTCGATCGCGCGATACTCACCTATGCCCTGCAATGGCTTCCCTACGGCGACCTGGAAGACACCGTCGTGAATTTCGGTCTACCGCCGGACAAGTACTTGCTGCGCGTCCTCGACCTCGTCGACCGTCATCGCCCCCACCTTGCTCCCAGCACCGCGTCACGACTCACCTCGATGTGTGCGCGGCGGTTGCGAGCCAGAAATTTCTCACCTGGGGCGACCGTATCCGGGGCGTGACGGGTCTACACGCACCCTTAGACGTCGGGATGCATGTCCCGGAACGGGCTTACGGTTTCCAGCAATGAAGCCAAGAACAGCGCGGTCGATTCGGCCCACCAATTGGAGACAAGTTGCACATTGATCGGCAGTCCCTTGCTGCTGGTTCCGAACCGGATCGACAAAGCCGGAAGTCCCGTCACGTTGAATGGCACCGTGGCGGCCAGAACGTTCGTCGCCGGCACCGTCTCGCCGTTGATGACGAACTCCGTGGCGCCATGTTCGTGAGCCGGGATGGGTAAGACCGGGCAGACCAACGCGTCGTAGCGCTGGAAATAGTCGACGAAACCGTCCCTCAGTCGCTCGGCCGCTTGTTCGGCCTTGACGTAGTCCTCGATCGACGTGTCGGGCGTTGTCAGCATGCGCTTGACGACCTTGAAGACTTCATCGCGATCCCGCCCAGCGATTGCCTCCGCGAACGCGGGTTTGAGTTCCATGACACCGATGCGATTGAACACGTCGAGGGCGAAATCGCTTTCCAGCGACGGGATTCGCACACCTTCCACGACACAGCCGAGACCCCTCAACGTGTCAGCCGCGGCCTGAACGGTCGCCGACACCTCGGCGTCGATCGGTCCGAAGCCGGGTTCAACCAGCCAGCCAACCCGGATCGGTCGGGTCGGCGATGTACCGACCCCCGCGTCGAACCGCAGCGGAACCGTCGAGTAGCCGTCGGCGCCATCCGGTCCGGCGAGGAGCGAGTAGGCCAGGGCGATGTCACGCACGCTGCGCGCCATCGGGCCGACGTGCCAGAACCGCCGCGGCACACGCGGCCAGATGCCCGTCATCGGAACACGTCCATGCGTCGCCTTGAGCGCCACGATCCCCGTCTGCGCAGCCGGGCCACGCACCGAGATGGCCAGATCCGTGCCGAGTCCGAGCGGCGACATCCCCGCCGCGATGGCCGCCGATTCTCCTCCGCTCGAGCCGCCGGGCGTGTGGTCCAGATTCCACGGGTTGTTCGTCCGGCCCGTGAGCAGATTGTCGGTTTCGGTCGCATAGGAGAATTCGGGGACGTTGGTCTTGGCCAGCACGATTGCGCCGGCGCCTCTCAGACGCGCAACACTGATCGCATCCGCGGTGGGAACGCGCCCCGTGAAGATCGGCGATCCGCGCTGGGTCAACGCCCCAGCGGTGTCGATCGAGTCCTTCACCGAGACGGGCACTCCGTGCAGTGGCCCGAGTTCTCCACCCGCCAGGACCTCCGACTCGGCAACTTTCGCCGCTTCGAGCGCGCCGGGAGCAACCACAACGATCGCGTTGAGCTGGGGGTTGACCTCCTCGATCCGGTCGAGGTGGGCCTGCACGACGTCGACCGGCGAGAGCTCACGGGTGCGGATCAGCTCCGCAAGCTTGGTTGCGTCGAGATAGGTGATCTCAGAGCCCACGGTTGCCTTCCATTCATCTACCCCGGCCGATAGGTGGCTGACTTGCAGCCTACCGGCCGACAGGTAGGCTGCGGTCTGGACACCGGCTCGGCGTACCGAGCGCTGGTCAGAACGGAAGGCGCGACCGATGGCGGACGTGAGCACCAATTCCCGCGAGAGGATTCTGGCTGCTGCCCGAATCGTCGCGCAGACGCGTGGCTACACCGGGCTGAGCTTTCGCGATCTCGCGCGACAGGTCGGCATCAAACCCGCGAGCGTCTACCACTACTTCCCCAGCAAGGCCGAACTCGGCGCCGCAGTCGCGAGGCGTTACTGGGAAGACTCGGCAGCCGCGCTCGAAGCACTTTCCGACAAATCTTCGGATGCGCTCGACGCGCTGCGCCGATACCCCACGATCTTTCGCAAGGCGCTGGAGAACGGCAATCGGATGTGCCTGTGCAGCATCATGTCCGCAGAGAACGACGACCTGCCCGAGCTGGTGCAGGAACAAGTGCAGACGTTCGCCGACGTCAATATCGCATGGCTGAGCAGGATGTTGTCGGCGGCGTCCGCGGCCAGCCCACAGGACTGCGAACCGCGAGCCCGTGCCATCTTCGCGGCAGTCGCCGGCGCTCAACTCGTCGCGCGGAGCCGCTCAGACCTCGCGATGTATGACGCATTGATCAACGCTTACCGCGCGGCGGGCCTTCTTCCCGCGTGAGCGCGGTCGCCGCGGTGCAGCAAGTCCAATCCGGTCGGACTGACCGCCGACCGCTACCTCTCTTCGACTCCGACGTCGCGCGGTTGGCGACCTGAGAGTACTGGGAGGTCTAGCGTGGGTGGAATGGGTTTGTTCAGTCACGAGGAGTTCCGGGAGCCGACCGACGGGGTCGGGGGCGGCTCTGACGGGGTTGTCGAGCGAGCTCGGGCCGCTGAGGTGAGCGAATACGGGGTGGATGAACCGGTGGTGGTCGGGCCGGGGTTGCCGCCAGAGGATGGTTCGTGCGGTCAGTTCACTGTGCAGTTTCACGTGTCTACGTCAATGCTGGTCGGGCTGAACCGTATTGCGAGAATGCGTGGGGTGAGCGTGCCGGAGGTATGTCGGCAAGTGATCGGCGTGTTTGTTGCCCAGCAGGAGGGTGAGCTGGGTGCATTGCTTGCTGCCGAGGCCGAGACGGCTGATTACCGGCCGAGATTGGGAGAGGCGTAGTCGCACCACCGCAGGGCCGGCCCGAGTATCGGAACGTGCGGGGTCGCCAAGGGTGCAACCAATTCGCTATCCCACGAGTTCGACGAAGGTGAACTCCAGCAACCCAGCCTGGGCCATGGGCAGCGTACTCATCAATGCTGCAGCGGCCTCGAGGTCAGGGGCGTTGAACACGAAGTAGGCGCCGTTGTGATCGGCGGTGACGTAACACTGCTCCACCGTGCCCGCGCGGATGAGTTCCTCCACCCGTGCCGTTTCGGCCGCCTCGTACGGCGCGGGGTCGGCACCGAGCAACGTGGCCGCGTTCGCGAGAAACCGCATGTTCTAACACCTTCCTATGCGAGATGACTTTTGGGCGTTGAGTGTCCGATGCCGCCTTCGGCCGTCCCTCCGCTAGCATCGAGGCCACGGACGCAGTACCGAACCTTCCACCCCCGGTGAGGGCTGCCTGCCCTAGGTGGCTGGCCACGCTGACAGATCGGTGACCGCGTCGGCCTGCTGCGGCACCCACGCCAAGACGTGTCGCGCCCTGGCACCGTCGACGCGCTGATCGAGCGCGAGTGCATCAGCGAACAGGCCCAACTCGCCCCGCGCATCATCGAGTGGCCAGGGGGTCACGCTCTGCGCCCCGATTGCGCCGCGGATCGCTTCGGCCATCTTGGCCACCTCAACCGCCTCCTCAGCCACGACGTTGAGGATCTGGCCCGTCACGGCGGGATTGCCCAGGGCGGCCTGGCCGAGCGCGGCGACATACGCAACAGCGAGATCGTCGACATGCACTGTGGGCCAACGGTTAGAGCCATCGCCGATGATCCGGATGACCCCACTATCACGTCCCGTCTGCGCCATCATCGCGAAGACTCCGCCACCATGACCGTGGACCATCGCTGGCCGCAGGACGACTGCGGCGATCGAACGCTCCGCCGCCAGCGACAGCACGCGTTGCTCTACCGCCGGGCGCCACGCGACCAACGGGGTGGGATGCGGCTCCGCTGATTCCGACACCGAGGCTCCTCGGATGTCGCCGTAGACCCACGCGCCAGAGGTATAGACGAAGGCCGAGCCGGCGGCCATCACTGACAGCATGCCGACCACTGCAGCCTCGTCGATCGTCCCGGCGTCGCGGTCATTGGTGGACGCGGTGTGCACGACTGCGTCGGCAGCCTGGGCCTCGGAGGTTAGCGATGACGGATCACCGAGATCACCGACGTGTAACGCCACGCCGAGATCGGCTATCTCGACCGCCGCCGGAGACGACGTCGACCGCACCAGCGCAGTCACCTCGTGCCCGGCGAGTACGGCGGTGCGGGCAACCCCTCGGCCGATGAAACCGGTTGCGCCGGTGAGGAATAGTCGCATCGTCGTCTCCTTTGGTGCGGGACCGCGAATGAACGGTTGCAACTCGTACGCCACCAACAAGACTGGCTAGTCTCGTTATGTGCACAAAAACATAACGAGACTCGTCAGTCTTGTCAATGGTGGACGCTGAGTGCTATGCCTGTGGGTGTGGTGTCGTCGGAGCACGAAGATCTCAGTCCGCTGCAGCGTCGGAAGCGGGCGGCGATCCTCGCGGGGGCCGAGGAGGTCTTCCTCGGGCGCGGCTATGCCTTGACGACGATGGACGAGGTCGCCGCGGCCGCCGGCGTCGGCAAGCAGACGGTGTATCGGCACTTCGCATCGAAGGAGACGCTCTTCGAAAGCCTCATCGCCTCGATGTGCGCCGACGGCGCGCTCGTCGACAATCCCGGAGGCACCCGTCACCGCCCACCCGACGAGCAGCTGCGGGAGCTCGGGTGGGTTCTCATCCGAAACCTCACCTCTGTCAACAGCTTGCGCCTCTACCGTGCGATCGTGGCTGATGCCGAACGCCGGCCCGAACTCGGGCGCCTTTTCTATGACAACGGGCCGAAGCTAGTACGGGCGCTGGCCGCCCAGATCTTGCAGACGGTCTACGACCAACCCAAGGCTGCTCTTCGAGCTGCGACGTTCATCAGCCTGGTTCTTGGTGATGCTCATCTCGAACTCACCCTCGGGCTCCGCCTCAACGGAAGGAGAGCCCGCTTCGCCGAGCAGATCGACGAAGCCGTGCAGGCCGCTCTGCGCGACTGAACCCAGCGTTGACTGCCGTGCAGGCGCAACGCCCGCCGCTTCTTTGCGGGGATGGGCCTGACGAGTTGATCGTGCGCTGTCGGCCACTCGTCATGACGCTGCCAATCGGGACAGCTTCTCGGCGGCATCGGTTCCGGGGGGTGCATGGTAGATCTGAAGGTGCTGGCCGTTGGAGTCGGGAATCAGGAATCGGTTGCGACGCCGGCGCAAGTCACCGACGCGGGGATGACCGAAGTGGGCGACGCCCGCTGGGCGGAACCCGACATCGGCTTGCTTCCAGAGTGTTTCGAACTCCGGACTCTTCTGCCCGAGTTCGCTGACGAGTGACTCCAATCGGGTGTCATCGGCGGCGCCGGCGGCGGCTTGTCGCAGACCGCCGACCACCCCCGCCGCGGCGCTGGGCCAGTCTACGAAGAGCCGACGCTCAGCCGGATTCACTACGCTTGCCGGTCCTCTCATGCGGTTCTGGCAACTGTGCCTGTCACCGCTAGGCGCGGCTGCCCTTCGCGCGCCAGGGGCCTCGACGCTAGTCGACTGTGAAGCCGCCGTCGACCGTAATGGTCTGTCCGCTGACATATCCGCCTGCGGCCGAGGCCAGCCAGACGGCGGTCGCCGCGAGCTCGACCGGATCGCCGGTGCGGCCTAGCAAGACGCGCGGCATCTGGGAGTCCAGGCAGTCGGGCTTGTAGTCGTCGGTCATCTCCGACTGGAAGAAGCCGGGGGCCAGCGCGTGACGAGGATTCCTCGTCGCGTTTCCCACTATTGAGCCAGGTGGGGGGCAGTCCGATGATGCCGGCCTTTGATGACGCGTAGGCAGCCTGCGGCAGGCCGGCAGTGGTGATCCCGAGGATACTCGCGATGTTGACGATGCTGCTGCCGGACCCCATCAAGCTGCCGCACGCCTGCGCCATCCAGTAGGAACCGTGCAGGTTGCTTCTGGCACCCGGCGGAACTCTTCATGGGTCTCGCGGAGGGCCGGCACAGCGGTGCCGACGCAGGCGTTGTTGATCAGTACGTCCACCCGGCCGAACTCTGTGTCCGTCGCGTCGACCAATCCTCGGCAATCCATTGGATCGGCGACGTCGGTCTTGAGCGATCACACGACGTCCGGCTCGGCGTGCCAGATCAGCTGTTGAAGAGAGCCTGTCGAGTCGGAACAGGTCGAGTACAGGCATGCTGGCCTCCTCCGGTGACGGTCAGTACGCCAGCAATTGCCGGACGGCAGTGGCAATCCTCGTGTCATCCGGCAACCACAGGGTTTCGAGGTTGGGTGCGTATGGGGCCGGCATCGGAAGCGCTCCGATCCGCCGGATCGGAGCGTCCAGCAGGGTGAACCCCTCATCTGCGACCCGCGCAGCGAGTTCCGCACCAACTCCGAAGTCCGACACCGCCTCGTGCACGACGAGTAAGCGGGAGGTCTTGGCTACCGATGCCAGGACAGTTTCGTGGTCGAGCGGAGAGATGGTTCGAAGATCAATGACCTCGCACGACGCCCCTTCGGTGTCCAGATTGGCTGCCACTGCGAGACATTGGTGCACCATCCGGGACATGCTCACCAGGGTGATGTCGGTTCCGGCTCGCACCACAGCCGCTTTGCCAATCGGCAGCGTGTGGCCTCGGCCGGGCGTCGGGCCTTTGATCTCGTACAGCAGTCGGTTCTCGATGAAAATGACCGGATCGGGATCGTCGATGGCCGCGCGGAGCAGACCATACGCGTCGGCGGGCGTGGAGGGCATCACGACTTTGAGCCCGGGAACGTGGGCGAAAAGCGCTTCCAGGCTCTGCGAGTGCTGGCTACCCGACGAGCGTCCCGCCCCGAACTGTGTCCGCACGGTCAGCGGGACACCGGCTTGGCCGCCGGTCATGAACCGCATCTTGGCGGCCTGGTTCAACAGTTGGTCGAAACAGACTCCCATGAAGTCCAGGTACATGAGTTCGACGATCGGTCTCATGCCGCTCATTGCTGCGCCGATGCCCAGGCCCATGAGAGCGGTCTCCGAGATCGGTGTGTCGATGATGCGCTCGGGAAACTGTTGGTGCAGCCCCCGGGTGATGCCGAAGACGTTGCCGCCCGCGCCGACATCGATTCCTGCGACGAATGCCTCTGGATGGTCCTCGAGTTCGTGCTGGAGAGCCAGGCCGATGGCTCGGCTCATCCGGATGTCGCCGTCTGCGCCAGGTACGTCGATCAGGGATGGTCGAGAGGGTGTCTCGCTGTAGACGTATCTGCGGAGCGACTCGCTACTGGGCGCGTTCGACATCCGGGCGAACTGGACCGCCTCGGCGACCTCGGCCTCGACGGCGCGTTCGACTGCCTCGATCTCTGTGGTCGCCACTCCCGAGGCGATGATGCGGCTCTCGAGCATCTTGATCGGGTCCCGTTCCCGCCACGTCTCCAGTTCGCTCGCCGAGCGGTAGCGTTGCGGATCCCCTTCGTAGTGACCATGAAGTCGGTAGGTTTCCGCTTCCATGAGAACGGGCCCCTTGCCGTCCCGGACAAGCGCAGTGGCCTGCTCCGCGACGGCGAGAACGCTCTCTACGTCGTTGCCATCGGCGTATAGGTAAGGAACTCCATAGCCGCTTGCGCGCTGCGCAAGTGTCACCGTCGGAAGATTCTCCGCGGTGGAGAACTCAGCGAAGTGATTGTTCTCGCACAGGAACACCACGGGCAGGTGCAGCGTAGCGGCGAGATTGATCGACTCGTGGAAGGCGCCCTGCGCAGCGGCCCCGTCACCGAAGAAGGCAAACACTACGTTATCGGTGCCGCGGAGTTTGATTGCGGTGGCCGCACCAACGGCGATCGGCAGCCCGGCGCCGACGATCCCGTTGGCCCCGAACACGCCTCGACCCAAATCCGCAATGTGCATGGAACCGCCGCGGCCGCGACATGTTCCGGTCTCTCGGGCCATCAATTCGGCGAACATGGCTTTCATATCTGCACCTTTGGCCAGCACATGACCGTGCCCGCGGTGGTTGGACGTGATGATGTCCTCGGGCTGCAGCTCCCAACAGGCGCCCACCGCGACTGCCTCCTGCCCGACTGAGACGTGCACGAACCCAGGGATCTCGGTGTCCCGGTAGAGCTTGCTTGCCATGTTCTCGAACTGGCGGATGCGCAGAAGCGCCCGATACAAGCTCAGGCGCCGGCGCTCCCCCGCGGCCACGGGTCCGACGTCGGATGCCGTTGCGACGCTCATCGACGGGAAACCCCGCGTGCCGATGCGGAACCGGCCTGCAAGAATTCTACCAATCGATCGTTAGATCTGGACATGACTGCAACTTAGGTCTCGTAAGCGGAAAGGTCAACCAAGACCGCTCCCGAGGAGTGAAAGTGTTGCTGAAGAGCAAATCCCGACACGTTTTGTGCGCGGATGGCGCACGGCGACCACCGGTCGAGTCGCCGCGCACCGCGCGGTCATCTGCGCAAACCACGTCAGCCACTTGAATTTCTACCAATCGTTTGGTCAAATAGTCACAGACCTACGAGAGGGAGAACATGACCGAAGTTGTTTTCGCAGAGGCCGTCCGTACTCCGCTGGGCAAGCGCAACGGCGGCCTCGCCGGCGTCCATCCCGTAGACCTGCTCGGGTCCTGCCTCACCGCGCTGATCGAGCGGTCAGGTGTCGACCCCGGGCAGATCGACGACCACATCGCCGGCTGTGTCGGTCAGGTCGGCGAGCAGGCATGGAATATCGGCCGCAATGCCTGGCTCGGTGCGGGACTTCCCCAACACGTACCCAGCACGACCGTCGACCGGCAGTGCGGCAGCTCGCAGCAGGCCATCCACTTCGCAGCGCAGGGCATCGCCTGCGGGGCCTACCGCGCCGTCGTCGCGTCCGGTGTCGAGAGCATGAGCCGTATCCCCATCGGGCGGTCGGGAGATGCTGGACCCGGACACCCCTTCTCCGACGCGCTGCTGCAACGTTACGACCTGATCGGCCAAGGCTTGAGTGCTGAGTTGATCGCCGCGCGCTGGGATATCACCCGGCAGGAGTGCGATGCGTTCGCCGCCCGATCGCATGCACTGGCCGGGGCCGCCCGCGACGCCGGCCGGTTCGACCAGGAGATCGCACCCGTGGAGACAGCGGACGGGCTGGTCAAGCAGGACGAGGGCATCCGCGAACCGAATATGGAGAAGCTGGCGTCGCTGCCACCGGCCTTCTGGAGCGAGGAGTCGGTGGCACGATTCCCCGAAGCGAACTGGGTCGTCACCGCAGCTGGCGCATCGCAGATCACCGATGGTGCTGCCGCAGTGCTGCTGACCAGTCGCGAGTTCGCCGAGAACCAGGGACTACGAATCCGGGCCCGGTACGTGGCAGGCACCGCCATCGGCGATGACCCGAAGCTCATGCTCACCGCACCGATCCCCGCTACCCAGAAAGTCCTCGAACTCACTGGTCTGGACCTGACCTCCATCGATGTGGTCGAGATCAACGAGGCATTCTCACCCATCGTCTTGGCGTGGAAGAAGGAACTCGCGGTGCCGGGCGACTGGTTCGAGGCTTCGGTCAACCCGAACGGAGGTGCCATCGCGCTGGGCCACCCGGTCGGATGCTCCGGCGCCCGTCTGATGACCACGCTGCTTCACGAACTGGAACGCCGCGGTGGACGCTACGGCCTCCAGACCATGTGTCAGGCCGGAGGACTCGCCAACGCCACCATCGTGGAGTCGGTCGCCTGATGCGCACATCGACAACAACCACTCGGAAAACACAGGAAGGGTTCGCAACGATGCTCACCGGAGTCTACGGATTCAACATCGCCGTCAAGGATCTCGAAGCCGCGACCGCACGTTACGAGGCCCTTCTGGGAATCAGTGGAAAGTCGTTGGCTCCCAGCGACTTCGCATTCCCCGGGTTGATCGGAACGCGGTTTGACTTTGGCGGTCTTGCCATCATCCTCATCACATCGACCGAACCAGACACCTCGGTCGCCAAGTTCCTGGAGAACAAGGGTGAGGGACTGTTCCTGGTGTCACTGAAAACCTCTGACATGAATGCCGCAGTGGCCGGCCTCAAAGAGCAGGGCATCACTCCCCTGCTCGATCCCGCACGCGAAACCAAGTACGGGGCAGTCACGTTCTTGCACCCCAAGAGCGCCAACGGCGTTCAGCTGGAGATCCTCGAGACGGCCTGAGGATGAGCCCGGAGAACCCGTTCCTCGGCACTATCGGATTCGTCGGTCTCGGGGACATGGGCGCCCCGATGGCGGCCAACTGCGCTCGCGCTGGTCTGGCCCTCCTCGCCCATGACCTCCGCCCACAGATGGAGGCGGAGGTGTTGGCGTGGGGCGGGCGCTGGGCGGACACCGCCGCCCTGGTGGTGAACCAGTCCGACGTTCTCTGCCTGTGCCTGCTCGACGATGCCCAGGTACGCCGGTTTGTGGACGAAAACGGGCTGTTCGGCGCCATGCGTCCGGGTGCCGCGCTCGTCGTCCACAGCACGCTCACTCCCCATCTCGTGCGCGAGATGGCTGAGGAGGGCGCGCACTGCGGCGTCGACGTCATCGATGCACCCGTCTCCGGATCACATGCCGCCCGGGTCGAAGGCCGGTTGACCGTCATGGTCGCGGCGAGCCCGGAAGCGTTCGAGAGGCTGCGCCCCCTGTGGGAAGCGACGAGCGCCCTGGCTTTCCACGTTGCCGACACTCCCGGCAGCGCCCAGGTTGTCAAACTCTGCAACAACATGATGGGCGAGACGAACTATCTGGTCGCGCTCGAGGCGCTGAGTGTTGCCGAGGCATTCGGCATTCCCGAGGCGGTCTTTCTCGACGTGGTCAAGGCCTGCAGCGGCAATTCCTGGATGATCGAAAACTGGTCCACCGCAGATCGTCACATGCTGACACACCCGTACGGCGGCGAGTCCGCGAGATTCAGCATTCTGCTGAAAGACCTGCAGACCGCCGTGGCTGTCGGCGGTCAGGTCGGTACGCCGCCGCTGATCGCCGCCGTCGCCGGTGTGGCCGGCGAACAGATCCTCAAGAGAAGACTCGACGCCATCACGGCGGCCGCCCCGTAGCGGTCACCCACAAACCAGAAGGCCTCACCATGCCCCAGCTCTTCAGCCCGCTCACTCTTCGCGGGGCTACTTCGCGCAACCGGATCTGGTTGCCGCCGATGTGCCAGTACGCCGTGACCGAGCGCGACGGCGTGCCCACGGACTGGCACCTGGTACAGCTCGGGGCACGCGCAGTGGGTGGCTTCGGGTTGGTAATGGCAGAAGCCACCGCAGTCACACCGCAGGGCCGCATCAGCCCGGAGGACGCGGGACTCTGGAACGACCAACAGGGCGAAGCATGGTCGCGGATCGTCGATTTCATTCACGATCAGGGCGCTCTGGCCGGGGTGCAGCTCGCCCACGCCGGCCGCAAAGCCGGATCTTCCACCGGCGCACCGTGGTTCGACCCCGGTGCCGCACCCGCCGCCGCATGGGAGACCATCGGCCCCTCCGCGCTGGCATGGAACGGTTTTCCCGCGCCGCGCGCAATGGACACCGCGGACATCGCGGCGGTGGTCGCGGCATTCGCCACCGCCGCCCGGCGCGCCCACGCCGCCGGTTTCGACGTCATCGAGCTGCACGGTGCGCACGGATACCTGCTGCATGAATTTCTCTCCCCCTTGTCCAACATCCGCGACGACGCTTATGGAGGCCCGTTCGCCAACCGCGCCAGGTTCCTGACAGAGGTGGTGACGGCTGTCCGCGCCGCAGTACCCGACAGCACGGCACTGGTCGTGCGACTGTCGGCCACCGACTGGATCGACGGCGGCTGGCAACTCGACGACTGCGTCGCGCTGGCCGCGGCCCTCGGTGACCACGGGGTCGACCTCATAGACGCCAGCTCCGGTGGACTCGATGAGCGTCAGACCATTCCCGTCGCACCTGGATATCAGGTGGGATTCGCAGAGCAGATCCGCGCCAGGGCGGGTATCCCGACAGGGGCCGTCGGCCTCATCACCGAGCCCGACGAAGCCGAAGAGGTGATCGCCTCGGGCAAGGCAGACATCGTCTCCATCGGCCGTGCAGCACTGCGAGAACCGGCTTGGCCGTTGCGCGCCGCATTCGAACTGGGGCTCCCCCGGTCAGAGGCACCTTATCGGCCGGCACACCTCAGAGGGGCCTGGCGCGCCATAGGCACCTTGCTGGAACGCTGAGACAACTCGGATCACGTGATGACCGACATGACCTGACCTCACGAACCCGCGCCTTCATCCGAGCCGAAGTGCTTTCCCTCGACGACGCGCACGACGGCGACACCGCTGCCGCCGGCGGAGTCACGCTGCGCGTCGAACTCCAGGAGAAGGCCCATGCTGCCGGGGTGTTCGCACCACACGCTCCCGTCGACTGCGGTGGGCTCGGACTGGGAATGGCGGCCCGCGCAGCGATCTTCGAAGAGGCCGGGCATTCCTTGTTCGGGCCTCTCGCTACCGGTATTGCCCCGCCCGACGAGGGCAATGTCCATCGCTTGGACGCGGTGCCAACCAATGCGCAGCGAACGCCATACCTGAAGCCACTCGCCCGCGGCGAAATCCGCTCCGCCTTCGCGATGACCGAGCCCGCCCCCGGCGCAGGCAGCGATCCCGCGGCACTCGCAACGCGCGCGGTCAAGGTCGGTGACGGTTGGATCGTGAACGGCCGCAAGTGGTTCATCACCGGGGCCGACGGAGCCGCATTCTTCATCACCATGGCGCGGACCAGTGTCCAACCCCGCCAGCGCGGTGGCCCACCGATGTTCCTGATCCTCGCGCACAGAAGGTGTAACGATGCTAGGCCACGTCGGCACCGTCGACAGGTCGATGATCGGAGGTCATTGTGAAATCACTTTCACCGACGTATTCGTGCCCGACGTCGACATCCTCGGTGAAGTCGACCGGGTTTTCGACTACGCGCAAATGCATCCAGATATGTGGTGGCATAGGCGTTTCCAACGAACTACCGGTTGCTCGGACCGCCCGACAAGTCCGGTCGTTCCGAATCTACGACGGTCCCTCTGAAGTACACCGCCGGGCACTGGCCAAACGCGCCATCCGAACCATCACCGACAGTCAGTGAGGACAGCCGTGCATTGCCTGACCGCGGAGCAGCTCGGCTCGGTCGCTTCTCGATTGCGTGAGGCTGGAGAGGATCCGCCCGGCCCGCTCACCGCGACTCCGTTCACCGGAGGCGCTCCAATTTGACCTACCGTATTGAGGACGGAGTTTCGGGTTGGGTTCTGCGTACTCCCCCTCGCCGAGGGCGCACCGAGTCCGCCCACAACGTCCGGCGCGAGTACACCGTCATGCGCGCCCTTGTCGACCGACGTGCCAGTCCCGCACCCGGTTCCGCTGTGCGAGGAGGAGACGGTCCTTGGTGTCCCATTTCCGGTGACACACCTGGTTCCGGGGAACTCGCTGCACGTACGTGCCGGTGTGGACGGGTTGGCAGCGGCGACGCTCTCTGCGGTCGCCGCCGCGCTTGTCGAGGCGCTCGCGACTCTTCATGCCGTCGATCACAGGGAAGTGGGGCTCGCTGGTTTCGGCCGTCCCACCGGGTACGCGCAGCGCCAGATCAGACGCTGGACCGAACAGTGGACTCTCGTCGGTCCTGCCGCGCTGACCCCGGCGGCCGACGAGCTCGCACACCGACTGCGGCAGTACGCCTTCAGCCAGGAGCGTGCCGTTGTCGTGCACGGCGACTACCCCATCGACAACACCCCTGATCGGCCTGGGCAACGGGGACGCAACGGCGAAGGTCCAGGCGATCATCGACTGCGAACTGTCGACGATCGGCGATCGCACTGCCGATGTGGCGATGATGTGTGTCTAGCGGCACCGGGCGCTGGACCTCATTCTCGGTACGGCAAGCGCATGGACCTGTCCTCGGCTCCCAGCTCCCGAAGCCCTTGCCGGGGCCTATTAACGAGTCAGCGGTACATCTTTGCAGCACTGGGACGCTCACATGGCGCTCGCTTGCTTCAATCTGGCCGTCATCGCCGTCGGCATCACCACCGCTACCGCGCCGGCGGCGTACACGGCACCGGATTGAACGCGGCCGCAGACGCGGTTCCCATACTTCTCGAAGCAGGGTTGGAACGAATCTGACGCAGCGCGACACTGAAGCTGCCCCACGGAGCCAGTCCCGTTCGTGCTGTGCGAAGCACGAACGGGACTGGCTGTATCAGGTCCACTACCCTTTTGTCAGTGACCGACCGCTTCGATGTCGTCGCGATAGGTCTCCTGCGCTGCGCCGACCGCGATCAGTGTCAGTACAGCGGCCGCAGCCAAGTACACCGACAGTGCCCAGGATCCGCCGGCCCAGGTGAACAGCGCCGCTGCGACGAAGGGAACGGGGCCGGCGTTGACCATCGACCCGATGTGGTATCCGACGGCGGATCCGCTGTAGCGCATGCGGGTTTCGAACAGCTCGGGCAGGAAGATGGCCATTGGGGCGCCGGTCATGCCGTAGATGATCGAGACCGCGATGACCATGGCGAGGGTGATCGCCAGCGCGTTGCCGGTGTTCAGCAACCAGAAGAACGGGAACGCGAAGATCATCATCATGACAGTGCCGGTCAGGATGACCGGGCGACGGCCGTAGCGATCCGACAGTCGGGCGAAGACCGGGATGGTGAAGACGAGCAGCCCTAGAGAGAATGCGACCGCCGACAGCACCACGGTCCGAGACGCCCCGGTCTGCTCGACGGTGTAGCTCAGCGCGAAGACCACCGCCATGTAGAAACCGGCGCAGCTGGCCGACATCGCGAAAACCGCGATCAGAACCCGTTTCTTGGCGTACCGGAAGACGTCGAGACTGGGGTAGCGGGCGATTTTGTCTTGCTCCTGCACGGCCTTGAACACCGGCGACTCCGGCAACTGCAGTCGAATGTAGAGCCCCACGAGCACCAACAGGCCGCTGGCAAGGAACGGCACGCGCCATCCCCAGCTCATCACCGCGTCCTCCGGAAGCAGCATCACCAACGCGAACGACCCCGTAGACAGCAGCCAACCCAACGGGACCCCCCGCTGGGGCCACAGAGCGTAATACGCGCGTTTGTCGGCCGGAGCGTGCTCCATCGCCATCAGGACGGCACCACTCCACTCACCGCTCACTGCAAGCCCCTGCAGGAGTCTGGACAGCACCAGCAGGACCGGCGCCCAGATCCCGATCTGCGCATACGTGGGTAGAAGCCCGACCATGGTGGTGCTGACACCCATAAGGATGAGGGTCAGAGCCAACATTCGCTTGCGGCCGATGCGATCTCCGAAATGCCCGAAGATCATGGCCCCGAGCGGACGGATGACGAACGCCACCCCGAAGGTCGCGAACGCCGCCAGGATGCCGACGCTCGGGTCCAGGTCAGGAAAGAAAATGTCGTTGAAGACCAGTGCTGCGGCGGTGCTGAACACACCGAAGTCGAAGAACTCGATGGCCGTTCCGATGAAACTGGCGACGGCGACCTTGCGGGCCGAGACAGGCGGAGCCTCCGTGTCAGAATGAGTGGCCATGAACGGCGCCTTTCATGGGGTCGAATTGATCTGTCGTACTCGGGCGACTGGGTGGTGTTGCTACTTGCTGCGCAGGTCCAGAAGTCGGCGGACTTTTCCCTCTCCTCCGAGCCTGGTGAATTCGGTCAACGTGCCGGCGTCGACGATCTCGACGCCGACGCGCACATTCAGGGCGGTCTTCAACGCCCTCTCCAGATCGTGTTGCAATGCGTCGCTGTCGATGTCGGTTCCGCGGCGCTCCACCCGGACGGTCATCTCCGTCTTCTTGCTGACGCCCGTACCGTCACTGGTGAGAACGCACAGAAACTGTCCGTTGGTGCGCGAGTCGGCGCGCACCGAGTCCTGGCATGCCATCGGGAAGACGCTCTGTCCCCGGAGTTTCACCATCTCGTCGCTGCGGCCCTGCATGCCGGACAACCGGGTGGTCCGTAACCCGCATTCGCAGCGTGCGCGGGGCAGGATCGCGAGAGCGTCCTGGGTGTTGAACCGGATCAGCGGGGGCACGCCCCGGTGCAACGACGTCGCGACGAGGTCGCCCACCTGACCGGGCGGCAACTCACGTGTCGAGTCGTCGATGTCGACGGTCTCGAGGTAGGCGGTGTCCTCACTGACGTGGCGCCCGTCCTGCATCCTGCACTCGAACGCAATCAGTCCGATCTCGTGAGTGCCATAGGTGTCATAGACCGGAGCACCCCACGCCTCCTCGAGCGCCCTACGCAGCTCGCCGGCGCCGTCGTTGCCGAGAAGCGCCTGAATGTACTTGGTGGGCAGCGAATGCAGATCGAAGTTCATCGCACCGGCCACTTCGACAAGTCGGCCGAGGTATTCGCCGTGTCCCATCCACCCATTCGTGCCGTATGCCGACGCCAGTTCAAGCTGGCGTTCCGACGGCGTCACCACTCCGGATCCGGTGGTCACCGGCACACCTCCGAGCCAGTGATGCACGCCGACGTAGTAGCACCACGCTGCGTTGGCCAGGGACGTGGTGAACGGAATCTGGATCACGTCCCCCGGTCTCGCGCCCATGGCCCACAGGCCCCGCGCCGCCTGGATTCCCTGCACCTCCCAGGCGATGCTGTCGAACGCTGTCGTCCTGGGTAGACCCGTAGTCCCTCCACTCGTCTGCAACTTCAAGGGCAGATGGTCGGCCATCGAGTTGCGGTCGAACGGGTGATGTTCACCGAACGGCGGCCGGGCCTCGATCGCCGCTTTGAGGTCGTCACTACTGAAGGTGGGAATGTACCGCAGGTCCTCCAGAGACCGGATCGAGTTCTCATCCAAACCCGCTGCAGTCCATCGCTTCCGGTAAAACGGCACACTCCAGGCGTCGCGAATTCTGGCAAGCACCCGCGTCTCCTGCAGCTCCCGCCATTCTTCGTCGGTCCTCACCGCCGCAGCCCGCTCGAACAGCGGCGGCGGTGGGTAGTCCGCCATCAACGCGTCCCAGTCGAGCGCTTTCCAGTAGTAGGGAACCTCGCCACCCACGGACATCTCCTGACTTCTACCAAACGATTGGTAGAAGTCACTGTAGCGTAAGTCACGTCCCACAACAAGAGCCGATGCCCCAGTTCTCGTGGGTCGGCACCGATGCGGGGACGCTCAGCCCTGCTGATCGCGACTGTCGAGCCGTCCCCTCAGGGCTCCGTCCTGCGAAGGACAACCCCCGAAGGACACGCGCAGTCTGTCGTCAACACCGTTATCCGGCGCCTTCCCGGTTGACACACCGGTTTCTCGACCTTGGTATTCTGCCAATCGGTTGTTTGATATCCCGAACGCCAAGCCGGCAGGCTCATCGAAGTAACGAGAGGGGGCACCCGTTGGCTACCGGTCGCCCAACAGCGTCGCAGAAATCGAGCAAGGCGAGCATTCGTCGCGCCGAGATTGTCAGTGCGGCAACTCGGCTGTTCATCGAGAAGGGCTACGCAGCCACCAGTGTGCAGGACATCGCCGAAGCGGTGGGCTTGCTGAAAGGCAGTCTCTTCTACTACATCTCCGGTAAGGAGGACCTCCTCTACGCGGTACTCGAAGGCATGCTGGCCACCAGTCAGGCGGATATCGAGAAGTTGAGTGCACTCGAGATCCAGCCGCTGGAGAAGGTTCGCCGCATCGCCGAGGCCCATGTCCGCTACGTCCTCGCCAACCGCGACCAGGCCACGGTGTTTTTCAGAGACTTCCGATCGTTGTCCGAAGAACGCGGCAAGGAGATCGCCGCTGAACGCGAGAACTACGCTCGGCGTTTCACCGATGTGCTGCGTGAAGCCCAGGACGATGGAGCGGTGTGTCCCGACATCGACATCCGGCTTGCGTCGGGTTCCCTTTTGGGCATGCTCAACATGGTCCATGAGTGGTATCCCCACGCCGACGAGCGGCATGTGAACCGGCTGGCCGAGGAGATCGGCGACCTCGTTGTCGCTTCACTGCGGTGCGATCCGGCGACGCACCAACCGGGCCACCGAGGCCGAGAGTCAGGTGAGCCATGACCACATTCGTCGCCCTCCTCCCCGACATCACGCAACTGGACCTGACCGGCCCGGTGCAGGCGGAGGACATTCTTGGTCAATTGATTGGGCAGGCCGTGCGGGCCTAACAGTTCCACGCCGTGTTCCTTGGCTTGCGCGAGCAATTGCTCGGCGAGCTGCTGTGATCCACATCGATCGACCAGGATCCAGAGTTTCGGACATCAGTAGTCCTTCCCGCCAGGCTCACGCTCGGCGGTCAGACCAGAACCAGATCCACCGTCTTCAGACAGTTCTCACTTCTATGTCCAATTGGACATCGTCTGGGCATTTGAGTTGGGATTTGGACATTAAACTCGGGAAGCCGCAGCTGCGCCGCTCGTAACGGGCTATTGCTGCCTCGGCATATTCGCAAACCGCGACAGGTGTAGCTGATTGGTCACCGTCACCGTCCGCGTGGGGCCGTTGCGGTGCTTGGCGACGATCAGGTCCGCTTCGCCGCCGCGCGGGTCGTCGCTGTCGAAGGCGTCGGGACGGTGCAGCAGGATCACCATGTCGGCGTCCTGCTCGATCGACCCGGACTCGCGGAGGTCGGCCAGCATCGGCTTCTTGTCGGTGCGCTGCTCGGGACCGCGGTTCAGCTGGCTCATCGCCACCACCGGAACTTCCAGCTCCTTGGCCAAAAGCTTGAGCTGGCGCGAGAATTCGGAGACTTCCTGCTGGCGTGACTCGACCTTCTTGCCCGAGGTCATCAGCTGCAGGTAGTCGATCACGATCAGCCGCAGCCCCGCCTTCTGGCTGAGCCGCCGCGCCTTGGCCCGGATCTCCATCATCGTCAGGTTCGGCGAATCGTCGATGTACAGCGGCGCTTCGCTGATCTCGCTCATCCGCCGGGCCAGCCGCGTCCAGTCGTCGTCGCTCATCCGGCCCGACCGCATGTCGGCCAGCTTGATCTTCGCCTCGGCCGACAGCAGACGCATGACGATCTCGGTCTTGCTCATTTCCAACGAGAACACCACGCTGGCCATCCGGTGCTTGATTGAACATGAGCGTAAAAAATCCAAACCTAGCGTCGATTTTCCCATACCGGGCCGGGCCGCGATGACGATCATCTGGCCGGGGTGCAGACCGTTGGTCAGGTCGTCGAGATCGTGGAACCCCGTCGGCACACCGCGCGAGATCCCGCCCTGCGACGCGATCGCGTCGATCTCGTCCATGGTGGGCTGCAGCAGCTCTTCCAGCGGCACGAAGTCCTCGGAGGCCCGCCGCTCGGTGACGTCGTAGATCTCGGCCTGCGCCCGGTCCACGACGTCGTTGACGTCGGCACCGTCGGCGCCGGCGTAGCCGTACTGCACCACCCGGGTGCCGGCCTCGACCAGCCGCCGCAGCAGTGACTTCTCCGCGACGATCTCGGCGTAGAACCCGGCGTTGGCGGCCGTCGGCACCGTCGAGATCAACGTGTGCAGATACGGGGCGCCGCCCACCCGGCGCAGCAGCCCGCGCCGGTCCAGCTCGGCGGCCACGGTGACCGCGTCGGCCGGCTCGCCGCGGCTGTACAGGTCCAGGATCGCGTCGTAAACCAGTTGGTTACCGGGGCGGTAGAAGTCGCCGGGCCGCAGCTTCTCGAGCACGTCGGCGATGGCGTCCTTGCTCAGCAGCATGCCGCCCAGCACCGCCTGCTCGGCGGCGAGGTCCTGCGGCGGTTGACGCCCGAAGTCCTCGTGGGGCGGCGCGTCCTGCTCGGCAGGCCCTCGGGACCGCCCAAGGTCATCGACGACAGCCACGCAGCGCTTCACCCCTCCCCGACACTTGTCGAACGCGAGTTCGATCTGGCATGCCGCGACTCTAGGATCGGCTACCGACAAGTGCCCCCGGTCGGCCCGATCCTTTCCCCGCGACGGCTCACGCTAGACGTTGCTGGGAGGGAATCAAGTCGGCCCTGTTGATGAAGGTGTGGATGGGGTGTGGATAGGTCTGGTCGGCCATGTTGAGCCGCTGGGGAAAACCTGTGGATTACCGGCGTGGACAACCCTGTCTTCGCAGCTAAGGGCACCATAGGCCGCGGTGCAATCTGTGGATGGGAAATTGGTCGGCGTGTCGTCGCCGGTTTCCTCTCCGGGCGTGTTGTGTTTCCTTCCGGGGCCCGGCAGGTTAACAGCCGGTTAGGTTCGCTGTGAGCGCTTTGCCCGGAAAAGTTCGCCACCTTCAACGGCCTACAGCCGGGTACGGACCGCAACGGTCCGCACCCGGCTGCCGGAGGGCTGGTGTGTGCTAGTTCGCGACCACGGTCAGCGACACGGTGGCGTTCACGTCAGGGTGCAACCGCACCGTGACGGGATGGGTGCCGGTCGTCTTGATGTGCGCCTTGGGCAGGCTGACGATCCGCTTGTCCAGATTGGGCCCGCCGGCCTTCTTGATGGCAGCGACGACGTCGGCCGCCGTCACCGACCCGAACAGCTTGCCGCTGTCCCCGGCCGCCTTCACAGCAAGCTCGACGCTCTCGAGCGCCTCGATGGCCGTCTTGAGCTCGTTGGCGTGCTCGAGGCTCTTGACGCTCTTGAGCTCCTGGGCGCGGCGGATCTCCTCGGCCTGACGCTGCGCACCGCGGGTGGCCACGATGGCCAGCCCGCGCGGCAGCAGATAGTTGCGGCCGTAGCCGTCCTTCACCTCGACCGCATCGCCGGGTGAACCGAGGTGCTCGACCTCGGCAGTCAGAATCAGTTTCATCTCTTTGGTCCTGTCTGGCTTATCGCGTCGACGAGCTGAACGGCAGCAACGCGACCTCGCGGGCGTTCTTCACCGCGATCGCGATATCCCGCTGGTGCTGAACGCAATTGCCGGTCACCCGACGGGCACGGATCTTGCCGCGCTCGCTGATGTAGGTACGCAGCAGCTGGGTGTCCTTGTAATCGATGGTCTGCCCCTTCTTGGAGCAGAACACGCATTTGCGGGTCTTGACCGGCTTTTCCGGTGCCGGGCGCCTCTTCGTGGAGGACTTCGCCATGTCTATCTCTTTCTAAAATGAATGTGGTTGATCAGAAGGGCGGTTCGTCGTCGGCGCCGCCGAAGGAACCCGACGCGGGCGCGCTGCCCCACGGGTCCTCGGCCGGAGCGCTGCTGGCGGCCGCGGCCCGGGAACCCCCGCCGCCACCGCCGCCGAACCCACCACCGCCACCGCCGCTGCGGCTGGCCTTGTTGATCTTGGCGGTCGCGTAGCGCAGCGACGGACCGATCTCGTCGACCTCGAGCTCCACCACGGTGCGCTTCTCGCCCTCACGGGTTTCGAAGGACCGCTGCTTGAGCCGGCCGCTGACGATGACACGGGAACCGCGGGTCAGGCTCTCTGCGACGTTCTCGGCCGCCTCACGCCAGATGTTGCAGCGCAAGAACAGCGCTTCGCCGTCCTTCCACTCGTTGGTCTGCCGGTCGAAAATCCGGGGCGTCGACGCGACGGTGAAGTTCGCGACGGCGGCCCCCGACGGCGTGAACCGCAGTTCGGGATCAGCGGTCAGGTTTCCGATGACCGTGATGATGGTGTCGCCAGCCACAAGATCCTCCTGTTGGTTGTCGGCTCTTCGCGCAAGCGCTGATCGCTCGCGCTTGTTGGCCGCGAGCCTACGCAGCGGCTCCGACGATCGGCACCCTTTAGTGCTTGTCGGTCCGCATCACCTTGGTCCGCAACACGGACTCGTTGAGGTTCAGCTGACGGTCGAGCTCGGATACCGTGGCGGGCTCGGCCTTGACGTCGACGACCGCGTAGATGCCCTCGGCATGCTTGGCGATCTCGTACGCCAGCCGGCGACGTCCCCAGATGTCGACCTTGTCGACACTGCCGCCGTCCTTGCGGACGACGTTCAGGAACGTCTCCAACGACGGAGCAACGGTGCGCTCGTCGAGAGTGGGGTCGAGAATGACCATGATTTCGTATGGACGCATAAGGAACCCATCACCTCCTCTGGTCTGGTGCGGCCACGGCGTGTCCGTGGCAGGAGGGTCGCCTGCGTCGGCAACCGGCCCAGGCTACAGGAACACGGCCTGATCTGCGAAATCCGTCGCGGTTACCCGCCGTGGCGGTGCGCCAGCGCGCCGAGATCGCCCGCGGGGCGGGGACGCAGCCAGTCCGGCAGCCACGCCGGCGGCGCGTCGGGCGCGCGGGAGAACACCCCGCCGGCCGGGTCGTCGACCGGGCCGGTACCGCGGACCAGGTCCAGCTCCGGGCGGTAGATCTGCCGGATCACCAACGCGCACAACGCCACCACCGCGATGTCGCGGAGCAGCACGGTCGCGGTGAACCACTGCTCGGGAAGCCCCATCTTCTGCTCACCGAACAGGTACAGCATCCGCGGCACCCACACCAGCATGTCGATCGTCATCCAGGCCAGCAGGATCCGCCGGTGCGGCAGCGCCAGCACCGCCAGCGGGACCAGCCACAGCGAGAACTGCGGGCTCCACACCTTGTTGGTCAGCAGGAACGCCGCCACCACCAGGAACGCCACCTGCGCCACCCGGGGCCGGCGCGCCGCCGTCAACACGATGTAACCGATCGCGATGCAGCACGCCGCGAACAGCGCCGCCGTCACCATGTTCAGCACCAGCGGCGGCTCCCAGAACCCGAGGTCCGGGTCGAACCCCCGCCAGCCGGTGAACGACTTCACCACGTTGTAGATCGAATCCATGTCGTCACCGCGACGGGCGTTGAGCCGGAAGAACTCCGACCAGCCCCGCGGGAACAGCACCATGATCGGCAGGTTCACCGCCAGCCACGCCACTACCGCCGCCCCCGCCGTCTTGCCGACCTCGCGCAGCCGGCCGGTGCGCACCGCCAACAGCGTCAGCGGCACCAGCAACAGCAGCGGATACAGCTTGGCCGCCACCCCCAGCCCGATCAGCACACCGGCCAGCACCGGCCGGCGGCGCGCCCAGGCCAGCAGCGCTCCCGTCGCGAAAGCCGTTGCCAGCGCATCGAAGTTGGTGAAGATCTGGAAGATCACCAGCGGGGAGGCGGCCACCAGCGCGGCATCCCAGATGCGGCGCGCCCCGGCCAGCAGCGCCGTCGCCCACACCGTCGTCAACCACGCCAGCGCCAACCCGAACGCGGCGAAGTTGAAGAACATCACCACCTCGGCGATGATCGGCACCGCCGCCAGCTTGGTCAGCGCGGTGTAGGTCTTGGCCAGCGACATCGCCAGGTACTGGTAGATGCCGGTGAGCACCGGATACTCCATGTACCGCACCGCCGGCCGGCCGTCGTAGGTGACGTGCGGCTTGCCCTCGGCGTCGGTCTCGATCCAGCTCGACTTGTACGGGAAGCGGCCCAGGTTCAACAGCTCCGCGGTGTACAGCGGCACGGTGTCCGAGTAGCAGAGCTCGTAGTAGGCGCGCTGGTTCTCCCAGTTGCCCACCCGCTGATCGGCGGTGCCGGTTCCGGTGGTCTGCAGGCAGGCCGCCTTCGTCGAATAGCCCAGCGCCAGGAACACGAGCGCGATGAGGAACATCACCCGCAGCGGGGTCAGGAACCGGGTGCGCCCGATCAGCGCGTGCCGGCCGACCGGGCCGCCGATGCTCTCCGACAGCGCGGCCCCGACGGTGTCGGTGCGGCTGGGACAGTCCCGGTCGTCGAGACTGCGCCGGTCCGGAGCAAGCGTCGTGGCCGCGACGAGCTCGCGCTCGTCGCCGCCCGTGCGCTCGGTCACGGGGGCGGCGGCGGGCCGGGCGGCGGTGCCCCCGGCGGAACCTCAGGCCCGGGCGGCGCGCCGGGAACGGGTGACTCGACCGGTGCCCCCGGCACCCCGGGCGCGCCGGGCGCCCCGGGCGGCGGGATGGGCACCGTCGTCGGCGGACCCCACGGGATCGTGATGCCGGGTGCGATCTCGAGCGTCGGCTGGATGACCGTCTCCGACGGCGGCGGTGGCGTCGAGGGCGACGGCGGGGGTGGCGGCGCCTGCGGCACCCCGGCGTAGCCGCCGATCTCCTCCGGCTTCGGGAACGACTCGTTGTCGGTGCCTTCGAGCGCGCCGTCCATCGTGGCCTTCCAGATGTCCGACGGCAGCCCGGAACCGTACACCGGGGACCCCCACTTGTTCTCCAGCGGTTTGGTGCCGTCGGTGGTGCCCACCCACACCGCGGTGGACAGCGACGGGGTGAACCCGACCATCCAGGCGTCCCGGTTGGCGCCGGTGTCACCCAGTTGGTTGGTGCCGGTCTTGGCCGCCGACGGCCGCCCGCCGGCCAGGTTGTGCCCGTTGGAGTAGCCGGCGATCGGCTGCATCGCCGCGGTGACGTTGTCGGCCACCGCCTTGTCGATGCGCTGCTCGCCGGTGTTGTCCTCGGTGCTGCGGTCGAACAGCACGGTGCCCTCGGAGTTGACGACCTTCTGCACGAAGTGCGGCTTGTGGTAGACGCCGGATGCGGCCAGCGTCGCGTACGCCGACGCCATGTCGATCACCCGGGACTGGTACTGGCCGAGCACGACACCGTTGTTGGGTGGGCCGCCCTGGCCGTCCTCGGACAGCGTGTGCTCCACCCCTGGGAAGCTCTCGGCGATGCCGGCCTGGTGCGCGGCGTCGGCCACGTCCTGCGGGCCGTTCTTCAGTTGCAGCATCAGCCGGTAGTAGCTGGTGTTGAGCGAGCGTTTCAGGGCCTCGGCGATGTTGCAGGTGCCGCAGCTGTTGCCCTCCACGTTGCTGATCTTGATGCCGTCGACCTCGAGCGGGGAGCTGTCCACCTGATACCCCAGCCCCATCCCCTGCTGCAGCGCGGCGACCAGTGCGAACACCTTGAACGACGACCCGGTGGGCAACCCGGCCTGGGCGAAGTCGAACCCGGCGGCATCCGACCCGCCGTAGTACGCCTTCACCCCGCCGGTCTTGGGGTCGATCGACACCACCGCGGCGCGCATGTCGGGGTCCTGCCCGTCGAGATACTCCTCGACCGCATCCACCGCGGCGGCCTGCGCCGTCGGATCGATGGTCGTGGTGACCTGCAGCCCCTCGGTGTTGAGGGTCTGCTCGTTGATGTTGAAGATCTCCATCAACTCGTTGGTGACCTGCCGCTCGATCAGCCCGTTGGGCCCGGTCGTCTGGTTCTGCGTGCTGGCCAGGTCCGGCGGGATGGTCGGCGGGTACACCTGCGCGTCCCGGTCGGCCTGCGAGAGCGCACCGATCTCCACCATGCCGTCGAGCACCCAGTTCCACCGGATCGCCGAGGCCTCCGGGTCGACCGCGGGGTCGAGCACCGAGGGCCGCTGGATCAGCGCCGCCAGCAGCGCGCCCTCGGCCACGTTGAGCTGCTCGACGGGTTTGTCGAAGTACGCCTTCGACGCCGCGGCCACCCCGTAGGCGCCGCGCCCGAAATAGATGATGTTCAGATAGGACTGCAGCACTTGGTCTTTGGACCACTCGCTGGACATCTTGGTGGAGATCACCAATTCCTTGGCCTTGCGTATCAACCCGCCGACACCGGAACGGGCGTCGCCGACCAACGCGTTCTTGACGTACTGCTGGGTGATCGTCGACCCGCCCTGCAGATCACCGCCGAAGATGTTGTTCTTGGCCGCCCGCAGGAACCCCGTGAACGAGAACCCCGGGTTGGAGTAGAAGTCCCGGTCCTCGGCGGCCATCACCGCGTCACGCAGGTGCACCGGGATCTGGTCGATGTTCACGTCGACCCGGTTGCCTTCGGGCGGAACGATTTTCGCGATCTCGCTGCCGTCGCTGGCCAGGATCGTCGACACCTGCGCGGTCCGGATGTCCCCCGGCTTGGGCACGTCGACGATCATGTAGGCCATCCCGAAGGTGAGCAGCGGCAACACGATCAGCACCGCCACCGTCGCCAACAGCCCGCGCCGCACCCACTTCCAGTTGATCTGCTGACGGAAGCCGGCCGGCATCTTCGGGGGGCCACCGCCGGGCGGTGGTCCGCCCCCGGGTCCACCCGGCGGACGCCCGGGTGGCCGCGGCGGTGGCGGCTTCGGGGGGCCGCCGTCCAGGGCGCGTTTGACGGCGTCGATCGGGTCGCGCAGCTGCGGTGGCGTCTGCCCGCCCACGGGCGGCAACACCGTCGTCAACCGGTCGTCGGGACGCGGCGCCGGCCGGTGCCGGGCCGGTCGCGGATTCACCCCGTCAGCCATCCGCCCATCGCGGGCATCAGGAGCTGACCGGTCGTGACGCCCTTCGCTATTCACTGGCCGTGCGCGCACTGCCACGCGCGGTCTGAGTGCGCCGCGGCCGACCCGACCCCTTCGGGGGCGGCACGGCGCCGAGTACATACGACTTGACCAAGTGATTCCAGCTGCAGGTGCGGCAAACCTCCACGACGTGAACCGAGAACTCCTCGTAGCGGGTGGCCAGCAGGACCAGCTCCTCGGCGGTCCGCGCCGACCCGGACACCGGGCCGAGATGGTCACCGAACACCCAGGACACCAATGTCAGCTGTTCCTTGCGGCAGATCGGGCACATCACCGAGCTCGGCTTGCCGTGGAACTTCGCGGCCCGCAGCAGGTAGGGGTTGGCGTCGCAGACCTCCGAGACGCCGGTGCGCCCCGAATAGACCTCAGCCAGCAGCGACCGCCGCCGCAAGGCGTAGTCAACTACCTGTCGCTGCAACCGCACGCAGACCAGAGTACGTCGGTGCCCCGACCACAGGGCCGCGACGGGCGCCCAGCGCTCGTGTCGCGGTTGTATCTCCTACCATCTCTGTCGTGGCTTCGGGCAGCTCAGGGCGGCAGACGTCGTGGACGCGGGCGAAAGACAGTGACCGCAATGACACGTGCCAAATCCTCGACACCGCGCTCGCCGAGGGGCAGCTGTCGATGGCCGAGCACGGCGAGCGGGTGAAAGCGGCCACCACCGCCGCCACGCTCGGCCAGCTCCAGGACCTGGTCGCCGACCTGCAGACCGCGCGGGCGCCGGTCCAGTTGCCCAAGCTGGCCAACCGTCGGCTGCCCGGCGCCGGCAGCGGATGGGGCATCCGCATCGCGTTCGCATCGGTGCTGGTGCTGCTGGGTGTGGCGATCGGCTGGGGCCTCTACGGCAACACCCCGTCGCCGCTGAACTTCACCTCCGACCCCGGGGCCAAGGACGACGGCATCACCCCGGTGGTGCTCACCCCGCCCCGGCAGCTGCACTCCCTGGGCGGGCTCACCGGCCTGTTCGAGCAGATGCGGCAGAAGTTCGGCGACAGCACCGGCTACGACCTGACCATCTACAGCGACTACGCCTCGCTGGAACGCCAGGACCCCAACGAACCGCGACGGGCGCTGCGCTACACCTACCGCGGCGGCTGGGACGACCCGTCGGAGGCCAGCGTGAGCTCCGACGCCCGCGTCGTCGACCTCGGCAACTTCGACATCGCCAAGCTGGTGGGGGTGTTGCGCGGCGCTCCGGAGACCGTCGGCATCAACCCGGCCGAGGTCGAGACGGTCTACCTCAACATCGAACCCAACGACGACATGACCGCGCCGCCGGACGCCATCGAGATCGGCATCTACGTCACCCCGGAGTTCGGTAACAGCGGATATCTGCTGCTCAACGGTGATCTGACCGTCAAACGCGTGTCCTACGCCGACGAGTAGGCCAGGCCCTCCCGAGCACTTCCCGCGCGTTTACCTCGCACTGATGTAGCGGCGAATATATCGGCGCGATACTATTGGCCAACGTGTCGAACCGTCGTAGCGGCGGCTGCTGTCGTGGAGAGGAGGCGCCCGGATGCTCGAACTGGCCATTCTGGGGCTGCTCCACGAGGCGCCGATGCACGGCTACGAGCTGCGGAAGCGACTGACCGGGCTGTTGGGCGCCTTCCGCGCGTTCTCCTATGGTTCGCTCTATCCCGCCCTGCGGCGGATGCAGGCCGACGGCCTGATCGTGGAGGACGCCGCGCCGGAGGGCACCGTGAAGGTGCGCCGGGCCCGGCGGGTGTATCAGCTCACCGACGCGGGCAAGCAGCGGTTCACCGAGCTGGTTGCCGACACCGGACCGCAGAATTTCTCCGACGACGGGTTCGGTGTGCACCTCGCGTTCTTCAACCGCACCCCGGCCGAGGCCCGGATGCGGATCCTGGAGGGCCGCCGCCGCCAGGTGGAGGAGCGCCGCGAAGGTCTGCGTGAAGCCATCGCGCGGGCCAGCACCTCGTTCGACCGCTACACCCGCCAACTGCACCAGCTGGGACTGGAATCCAGCGAGCGGGAAGTCAAGTGGCTCAACGAGTTGATCGCCGCGGAGAAGTCGGCGCAGGGCCGCGCCGAACAAGCTTGAGCACGTCAGCAGTACGAGTCAGCAGTCGAAGTAGGACAAGTAGGGAGAAGCCGTCATGACCGCAAGCAATGACGTCCGGGTCGCGATCGTCGGCGTGGGCAACTGCGCGTCGTCGCTCGTTCAGGGCGTGCAGTACTACAAGGATGCCGACGAGAACGCCAGCGTGCCCGGCCTGATGCACGTCAAACTCGGCCCGTACCACGTCCGCGACGTCAAGTTCGTCGCCGCGTTCGACGTCGACGCCAAGAAGGTCGGCTTCGACCTCTCCGAGGCGATCTTCGCCTCCGAGAACAACACCATCAAGATCGCCGACGTGCCGCCCACCGACGTCGTCGTGCAGCGCGGGCCGACCCTCGACGGGATCGGCAAGTACTACGCCGACACCATCGAGGTCTCCGACGCCGAGGCCGTCGACGTGGTCAAGGTACTCCAGGACGCCGACGTCGACGTCCTGGTGTCCTACCTGCCGGTCGGCTCCGAAGAGGCCGACAAGTTCTACGCCCAGTGCGCGATCGACGCCGGGGTCGCGTTCGTCAACGCGCTGCCGGTGTTCATCGCCTCGGATCCGGTGTGGGCCAAGAAGTTCGAGGACGCCGGGGTGCCGATCGTCGGCGACGACATCAAGAGTCAGGTCGGCGCCACCATCACCCACCGGGTTATGGCGAAGCTGTTCGAGGACCGCGGTGTCACCCTGGACCGCACCTACCAGCTCAACGTCGGCGGCAACATGGACTTCCTCAACATGCTGGAGCGCTCGCGGCTCGAGTCCAAGAAGGTGTCCAAGACCCAGGCCGTCACCTCCAACCTGTCCGGCTCGCTGGCCGGCAAGGTCGAGGACAAGAACGTCCACATCGGCCCGTCCGACCACGTCGCGTGGCTCGACGACCGCAAGTGGGCCTACGTGCGCCTGGAGGGCCGCGCCTTCGGTGACGTGCCGCTGAACCTGGAGTACAAGCTCGAGGTGTGGGACTCGCCGAACTCGGCCGGCGTCATCATCGACGCGGTGCGCGCCGCCAAGATCGCCAAGGACCGCGGCATCGGCGGCCCGATCGAGGCCGCCTCGGCCTACCTGATGAAGAGCCCGCCGAAGCAGCTGCCCGACGACGTCGCGCGCGCCGAGCTCGAGACCTTCATCGAGGGCTAGCGCTTTCCTTTCGCCGAAATTGCATTCCAGCAGCCGAAGTTCGAGTAGCGGCCTGCTGGAATGCAATTTCGGCGGTTGTCTTCAGAAGCCGTAGCCGAGTTGGGCGGGGACATCGGAGACGAACGCCGCGTCCAGAGCCCGGATCACCCCGGGGTCGGCACGCAGCCGGTTCGCCGCGGCGAACGTGGACGCGCGGTGAGTGCCGAGGTAGAGGCTGCCGAGCACCGACAGATCCGTGTGCACGTCTGCCGGCGCGTCGGTGGGCTCACAGCGGGCCCGGCCGTCGCGCACCTGCAGCGCGAACCGGCCGCCGCCGCCCAGGACACCGTCCGAGATGTCCAGCACCACCGACAGATCCGCGCCATACGTGCGCGCCTGCAGCACCGCGGGGATGTCCAGCATCCGCAACCAGAGCCCGTCCTCCACCCCGGTGACGCGGACCAGGCGGGCGTCGGTGAGCAGGTACGGCAGCAGGGCACCGGGGTGGGTCTCGATCTCGATGGTCGCCACCAGGTCGAGCCCGAGTAGCGCGCGCCACAACGCGGCATAGGCCTGCGGCGTCACCGCGGCCAGCTTGGTCACCTCCGCCCGGTCCTTTCGCTCCCCGGTGTGCACGCGGTACATCACGAACCCATCGGGGTGCAGCAGGCAGAAGAACGCGCTGCCTCCGGCGCGGGACTCCGGCCGGTCGGTGAGGATCTCGTCCCACAACCGCTCAGGGGTGTGCAGTCCGCCGGGGGTGTGCAACCGCCAGCGCTCGTAGATGGACTCGAGCTGGGCACGGTGCTCGGCCGGGCGCACGACACGCACTCCCCCGGGATCGGGAACCTCGGGCCGGAATCGCGCCCGCTCCCGCTCCACCGACTGCCGCTCCCAGACCGTGGCGGGCCCGTAGCCGAACCGGCCGTAGATCTCGGCCTCGCTCGCCTCCAGCCCGGCGACCGGGTAATCACCCATCCGACGGTGCAATTCGGTGAACATCGCGGTCAGCGCGCCGCGGCGGCGATGCGTCGGGAGGACCGCCACGAACGACACCCCCGCCATCGGCAGCACCGCTCCGCCGGGCACGGTCAGCTGCAGATCCATGAACAGCGCGACACCGACGACCTCGTCGCCGTCACACGCGACGACGGCGCTGTCGGGCGGCATCATCGACCGCCACACCTGGACCCTCTCCTCGGGACGCCAGATGCCGAACCCCGTCGCGCCGATCAGCCCGATCGCGGGCCAGTCGGCATCGCCGGCGGTACGGATGGTCAGATCGGGTGCTACGGGAGTCACGACTCTTCACCGTGGCACACCCGGACCTGCGTCCGCATCCGAATATCGACTGCGTACTGTCAGACCATGGACGACACCGACGACGAGTTGGCCAGCCTGTCTGAGTTCATCTTCCTGCCGGAGAACGCGCGCCAGGCCGGCGTGACCGGGCCACTGCCCAGCGTCACCCGCATCGACACCGGGCCGATCAGCGCGCTGAAGTTCGGTGACGACGCCCCACGGGTGGTGTTCCTGCACGGCGGCGGCCAGAACGCCCACACCTGGGACACCGTCGTCCTCGGTCTCGGCCTGCCGGCGCTGGCGCTCGACCTGCCCGGACACGGCCGCTCCGCGTGGCGCGAGGACGGTGACTACGGTCCGGTCACCAACGCCGAGGCCATCGAGCCGGTGGTGCGCAAGCTCGCCGGCGACGCCGACCTGGTCGTCGGCATGTCCCTGGGCGGGCTCACCTCGATCCGGCTGGCGGTGCAGGCCCCCGATCTGGTTTCGCGGCTGGTGCTGGTCGACGTCACGCCGTCGGCGCCGAGCCGGCACAGCGAGATGACCGAGGAGCAGAAGGGCACGGTCGCGTTGATCCAGGGGCCGCGGACATTCCCGTCGTTCGACGCGATGCTGGAGCTGACCGTGGCCGCCGCACCCCATCGGGACCGGGAATCCTTGCGGCGCGGCGTCTTCCACAACGCCAAGCGGCTCGACGACGGCACCTGGACGTGGCGCTACGACTCGATCCGCAAGGGTGCCGGCTTCGACGGGCTGTGGGACGACGTGCCCCGGCTCGCCACCCCCACCACACTGATCCGTGGGGCGAACTCACACTTCGTCAACGACGACGATGCCGCCGAATTCGCGCGCACCGCACCGGGTTTCCTCGGCGCGCACATCGTCGAGGACTCGGGGCACTCGGTGCAGAGCGATCAGCCCGCCGCCCTGGTTCAGTTGTTGCGGGGTGTGCTCGCCGGCTGAAGCTTGCGGCGCGCCCGGCCGAAGAAGAGGAAGCCGACGAAGGCCAGCGCCGAGGTCTGCGGGTAGGACACCACGGTGTAGCCCAGGTCGCGCAGGATCCCGATCTCGACCGCGCTGAACTCCCGCGATCGTGGCCCAGGATTGGTCGAGGCGTTCATCATCTTCACGTACGGTCCGGCGAACGTGTAGTCGTCGAGGTGCGACAGCGACGTGCCCGGGGCCCAGGAAACGGTGGTGAACAGCGGCACCAGGCCGCCGTACGCGGCGACGGCGGCGGGCCCGCCGAAGAACAGTCCCCCGTTCTGCCGGATCAGGTTGGGCTCGTAGGCGCTGTTCCACCGGTAGTCGTCCAGGTACGGGCTGCTGCCGTCGGCGGCCACGACGTACCTCGCGAGGTCGGACCAGTTCCGTTTCCCACCGTCGGTGGGATAGGCGTTGGGGAAGCCGAAGCCGAACGAGTGCAGCAGCTCGTGCATCAGCGCCATCGTGAAGTCGTACTGATCGGGCGCGACGTCGTCGCCGAGCGCCCAGTCTCTGGCGAAGTTCACCCGGATCACGCCGTCGGACGTGGTCCCGTTGGAGTCGCCCGCCGCGACGATCTTGTTCTGCACGATGGTGCGCCAGAAGCCCGGCTCGGTGCTGGTCAGAAAGCTGCCGGCCTGGGCGAGGATCGTCGAGGCCTTGTCCTCCTGACCGTAGACGTCGTAAGTCAGCACCACCGGGACCGGCACCCGGAAGTACTGCAGCAGTTCGTCGGCCGCGCGTTGCAGAGCTTCGCGGCGGTCGTCGGTCCAGTAGGCGTCCTTATAGGTGAACTCGAACTTGACCGCACCCTGGTTGATCAGCGGGACCGCGCGGGTGCCGTAGGGGCGGAACCAGTCGAGCAGGTTGATGTGCGAGGCCAGGTCGACGGCGATCACCCGGAAGGTGTCGACGCCGGTGAAGCCGTCGTCCGGGGTGTAGGTGTAGGTGCCGTCGGCGTTCAGCCGCACCGTGCCGGTCCGGGGTGCCGTGACGAGCCGGTAGACGATGCGGTCCCCGTCGGGGTCGACGGCGCCGATGCTGCCCGTGATGGGTCCGCTGATCACCCCGCTGACCTGGATCGGATCGGCCGTCGGGGCCTGGTTGAAGAAGGTGCGCCGGTATGCCCAGAAGGCCTGTTCGAGAAAGGCTTTCGTTGATTCGCTGGCGTTCAGGGAGTCGATCCGAGCCAAGGTCCTGGCGGTCCAGTTGTCGATGCGCTCGGCCACGTACTCGCGCCAGGGCCGCTGGGGTGTCGCGGCCTGCAGGGCGACGGCCGAGGTGGGCGGGCTCGACGGGCCCGTGGCCGGGGTCGAACCGACCAGTGCTCCGTCCGCCAGGCTGTCGGTGTCGGGTTGCCGTTCGGCTGTCTCGTCGGCGGGCTCCGCCTCGACCGGATCGCTGTCGGTGACCTCGGCCGGGGTGGCGGTGGCGACGTCGGTCTCGACGTCATCGGCGGTTTCGACGTCATCGGTTTCGGTGTCATCGGTCTCGGTGTCATCGACGCCATCGGCTTCGGTGTCATCGCCACCGTCGGTGGTCTCGGTGCCGGATTCGTCGGTGCCGGATTCGTCGGTGCCGGATTCGTCGGTGCCGGATTCGCCGGTGCCGGATTCGCCGGTGTCGGACCCGCCGGTGTCCGCCGCGGTGTCGGCCTTGTCGGTGTCACCGGGGTCCGACTTCGATGCGCTCGACGACACCGAGGATTCGGCAGTAGCCTCCGCCGCCGCCACCCCAACCTGCGGGCCCATCAAGGAGAACCCCAGCAATGCCGCACCCACACCGGCCGAGGCGGCACCCACCTTCAGCCAGCCCCGGACCGGAAGGTCCTCGGCGCGGCGACCGCGTCGATTTCGACCGTTTGACAGAGCCTTAGCGTGCGCACGCGCCATCGTTTTGACCCCCCGGTTAATACGTTGTCCAGATGGTATACCCGATACCGCCGTCTGGCAGCTAATTCGCTGGACTAGTCAGTCGGTTGGATTCCAACAACCGGTCAGCCGCAATTCACCTGCTGCTGGCCGTGCTGCCGTAACTTCCCGCGGGTCGACCCACAGCCCGGGCCGGCCACTCGACCGCGGAAGGGATCCCGCCGCCATGGCGCTAATACCGTTGAATCTGCTTGTCTCACATGACGGTAAGTCCAAGCGACAGCACATCACCTGCGTCTACAAGTGCGGGGACGCTTGCGCCAAGCCGGTCCCCAACCGCAGCGACAACGACTACTTCGGTGATATCGCCAGGGCCGTGTCCCGGCGCTCGATCCTGCACGCCGGCGGGATCGCGGTACTCGCCGTCGGCGCCGGATCGGCACTGGCCGCCTGCGCGGGCGACACCCCGCCGGCGCCGTCGTCGACCCTGGCGGCCGCCCCGAGCGAACCCTCACCGGGCATGAACTTCGCCTCCGTCGTTCCCAACAGCGAGGACGCCGTCGTCGTCGCCGACGGATACCAGCACCGCGTCGTCATCAGCTGGGGAGACCCGGTGCTGCCCGGCGCGCCCGCGTTCGACGTCAACAACCAGAGCGGCGCCGCCCAGCGCGGCCAATTCGGTTTCAACAACGACTTCGCCGGCCTGTTGCCGATCCCCGGCAGCTCCGACCGCTTCCTTCTGGTCACCAATTTCGAGTACGTCACACCGGAATTCATGTTTCCGGGCTACGACGCCGACGCCCCGACCCGCGAGCAGTTCGACATCGAGATCGCCGCGGTCGGCATGGGGGTGGTGGAGATGCGCCGCACCCCCGAGGGGCTCGAGCCGGTGCTGGGCCGCTACAACCGGCGCATCACCGCCGAGACCCCGATGACGCTGACCGGACCCGCGGCGGGCAGCGACTTCGTCAAGACCGCCGCCGACCCCGCCGGGCGCACCGTCGCGGGCACGTTCGCCAACTGTGCCGGCGGCGTGACCCCGTGGGGCACCGTGCTCTCCGGTGAGGAGAACTTCCACGACTACTTCGGCGCCCCCGAGGGCGCCCCCGCCGCGGGACCCGTCGACGCCGACCGGATGGACCGCTACGGGGTGAGCGCCGAACCGACCGCGCTGAAATGGGAGACCTTCGAACCCCGCTTCGACCTGTCCCAGACCCCCAACGAACCCAACCGGTTCGGCTACATCGTCGAACTCAACCCGTGGGATCCGCAATCCACCCCCGTCAAGCACAGCGCGCTGGGCCGGCTCAAGCACGAAGGGGCCAGCATCTACATCACCGACGACGGCAGCGTGGTCGCCTACACCGGCGACGACCAGCGCTTCGACTACATGTACAAGTTCGTGTCGGCCAAGAAGATCCAGTCCGGCACCGACGCCAACGCGATGTCGCACAACATGACGCTGCTCGACGAAGGCACCCTGTATGTGGCCAAGTTGTCCAGCGACATCCCGGCCGCCGAGATCGACGGCTCGGGCAAACTCCCGGCGAAGGGCTCGTTCAGCGGTACCGGAACCTGGATCCCGTTGCTACGCAGCGGACCTGACGGCCAGGCCGAGTCGCTGGTCGACGGGGTCACCGCACAGGAAGCGGCGGTGTTCACCCGGATGGCCGCCGACAAGGCCGGTGCCACCAAGATGGACCGGCCCGAGGACTTCGAGGCCAACCCCAAGACCGGCAAGGTGTACGTCGCCTTGACCAACAACGACGAGCGGGGCGCGCCCGGCGAGCCCGCGCCGGATGCGGCCAACCCGCGCAACGACAACAAGAGCGGGCAGGTCCTCGAGATCACCGACGACCACACCGGCACCGACTTCACCTGGGAGTTGCTGCTGGTCTGCGGCGATCCCGAAGCCGCCGACACCTACTACGGCGGATTCGACAAGACCAAGGTCAGCCCGATCTCCTGCCCCGACAACCTGGCCTTCGACCGCCATGGCAACCTGTGGATCTCCACCGACGGCAACGCCCTCGACGCCAACGACGGGCTGTTCGCGGTGGCGCTGGAGGGACCCAACCGCGGTGAGGTCAAACAGTTCCTGACCGTGCCCCTGGGTGCGGAGACCTGCGGCCCGGTGGTGACCGACGATCTGGTGACCGTGTGCGTGCAGCATCCGGGAGAAAACGACGACAACAGCATCGACGACCCGCTGTCCCGCTGGCCCGAAGGCGGCAACGGGACGGCGCGCCCGTCGGTGGTGGCGGTGTGGAGATCGGGCGGGCAGATCGGCATGTGACCGAACCGCCCGAACCGCTCCGCGCACCGTGGCGCCGTGAGACACTGGCGCCGCCATGCCGAAAAAGTATGGGGTGAAAGAGAAGGATCTCGTCGTCTCGCACGTCGTGAACCTGGTCCTGACCGGCAAGCTCCGGTCGGGAGACCGGTTGGACCGCAATGAGATCGCCACCGAGCTCGGGCTGAGCCGGGTGCCGGTGCAAGAAGCGGTGGTCCAGCTCGAACACGACGGCATCCTGTCCACGCGCTACCACCGCGGCGCCTACGTGGAACGGTTCGACGAGGCCGCGGTGCGTGAACACCACGAGCTCTACGGCCTGCTCACCGGGACCGCGTCCGCGCGCGCCGCCGCGGCCGCGGAGCCCACCGTCGTCGCCGAACTGGAGAGTCTGCTGAACGCGATGCGCAACGGCAAGGACTCCAAGCTTTTCGACGAGTGCGCCCGGCGCTTCCGCAACGTGATCAACGCCGAGTACGCGGGCCCGCGGTTGCAAGCGGCCATCGATTCGTCGCAGACCCTGATCCCGCATTCGTTCTGGGCGGCCTACCTCGACCACCACGACGCGATGCTGCCGTCCTATGAAGCCGAGTTCGCCGCCATCCGCCGCGGTGATCCAGCCGATGCTCGTGCGGCGTGCCAGCAACGCGCGGAGGTGATGGCGGGAATCCTGCTCGCCGAGCTGGTTCGCGGCGGTGTGCTGTGCCCGGTGCACCCGGATTGAGCTGGGGAACTACTACCGCCGCGCCCAGCGCACTACGTTTCTTGAGATGAAGCGTTTGACTGTCGCGCTGATCGTCGTGTTGATCTGCGCCATGGGGTTTTCCGCCCCGGCCGGTGCCGATCAAGATCAATGCGCGCCGCCCGGTGTGCAGAGCGCCAGCGCGCTGCCCACCAACCTGGCCGCGGCGGCCAGCGGGCCCGCCGAGGACAAGTACACGACACCGTCGGTGGAACCACTGGACACCATCGACGTCAACGCCCTGGGGCTGAGCCAGCCGGGCACCCTGACCGTCGGCACCCTCTCCGACGCCCCACCCAGCATCTGCATCAACTCCGCCGGCCAGTTCACCGGGTTCGACAACGAGGTGCTCCGGGCCGTGGCCGACAAGCTGGGGCTGCGCATCGACTTCGTCGGCACCGAGTTCTCCGGGTTGCTCGCCCAGGTCGCCTCCCGCCGCTTCGACGTCGGCTCGTCGTCGATCACCACCACCGACGCCCGGCGCCGCACAGTCGGTTTCACCAACGGCTACGACTTCGGCTACTTCTCCCTCGTGGTGCCCACCGGATCGCCGATCACCGGTTTCGACCAACTCGCCGAGGGGCAGCGGATCGGGGTCGTGCAGGGCACCGTGCAGGAGGCCTACGTCATCGACACGCTGAAGCTGCAGCCGGTCAAGTTCCCCGACTACAACACCGTCTACGCCAGCCTCAAGACCCGCCAGATCGACGCCTGGGTCGCCCCGTCCCAGCAGGCGCAGGGCACCGTGCAACCCGGCGACCCCGCAGAGATCATCGAAAACACGTTCAGCCTGGACAATTTCGTCGCCTACGCGGTCGCCAAGGAGAACCAGCCGCTCATCGACGCACTGAACTCGGGGCTGGACGCCGTGATCGCCGACGGCACCTGGGCGCGGCTGTACTCCGAGTGGGTGCCGCGGGCGCTGCCGCCGGGCTGGAAACCCGGTTCCAAGGCCGCACCCGAACCCCAGCTACCCGACTTCGACGCGATCGCCGCCGAACAGCAACGCGACGCCGAACCCGCGGCCCCCGCGCAGCCGAAATCCACGCTGTCGCAACTGGCCGCGTCCTTCCTGGACTGGGAGCTCTACAAACAGGCGATCCCGCACCTGCTCACCACCGGGTTGCCCAACACGCTGATCCTGACCGTGTCGGCCAGCGTCATCGGCCTGGTCCTGGGCATGGCGCTGGCGGTGGCCGGGATCTCCACGTCGCGCTGGCTGCGGTGGCCGGCCCGCGTGTACACCGACATCTTTCGCGGGCTGCCCGAGGTCGTCATCATCCTGTTGATCGGACTCGGCGTCGGGCCGGTGGTGGGGCACCTGACCGGCAACAATCCGTTCCCGTTGGGCATCGCCGCACTGGGACTGATGGCCGCGGCCTACGTCGGCGAGATCTTCCGCTCCGGCATCCAGAGCGTGGACCCCGGCCAGCTCGAGGCCTCCCGTGCGCTCGGGTTCAGCTACCCCGCGTCCATGCGGCTGGTGGTGGTGCCCCAGGGCGTGCGCCGGGTGTTGCCGGCTTTGATGAACCAGTTCATCTCGCTGCTGAAAGCGTCGTCGCTGGTGTACTTCCTCGGCCTGGTCGCCAACCAGCGGGAGCTGTTCCAGGTCGGCCGTGACCTCAACGCCCAGACCGGAAACCTGTCCCCGCTGGTGGCCGCCGGTCTGTTCTACCTGGCGCTGACGATCCCGCTGACCCACCTGGTCAACTACATCGACACCCGGCTGCGCCGCGGCCGGCGCCCCGACGAAGAAGACCCATTGGCGTTGTCGACGTCACAGGAGATGATCTGATGGCCACCACGGCGAGTCCTCAGCCGGTTTCATTGACCGCCAAGGACATTCATCTGTCCTTCGGACCCAACGCGGTGCTGCGCGGGGTCGACCTGGACGTCGCGGCGGGCACCACCACGGCGGTGATCGGACCGTCCGGGTCGGGCAAGTCGACGCTGCTGCGCACGCTGAACCGGCTCTACGAACCCGACCGCGGCGACATCCTGCTCGACGGCCGGTCGGTGCTGGGCGACAACCCCGACCAACTCCGGCAGCGCATCGGCATGGTGTTCCAGCACTTCCAGCTGTTCGGCCACCGCAGCGTGCTGGACAACGTCACGCTGGCACCGCGAAAACTCAAGCGGCTCAGTACCGACGGGGCTCGCGAGCTCGGACTGGCCCAACTCGACCGGGTCGGGCTGCGGCACAAGGCCGACGTCCGGCCGGCCACCCTCTCCGGCGGCCAGCAGCAGCGGGTGGCCATCGCCCGCGCGCTGGCGATGTCACCCCAGGTGATGTTCTTCGACGAAGCGACCTCGGCGCTGGATCCCGAACTGGTCAAGGGCATCCTGGCGCTCATCGCCGAGCTGGGTGCCGACGGGATGACGATGGTGGTGGTGACCCACGAGATGGGCTTCGCCCGGTCCTCGGCCGACGAGGTCGTGTTCATGGACCACGGTCAGGTGGTGGAGACGGGATCGCCCGAGCGAGTGTTCGAATCGGCCGAGACCGACCGGTTGCGCCGATTCTTGTCCCAGATGTTGTGAAATTTTTGGCGATAACTGTCGTCCGCGCAACCTGCCAACCACCGACAGGTTAGACTGTCTCCATTATGGTGGAGGCCGAACCGCAGGTCAGCGAGCTGGCAGGGGAACTGCAGCGCGTGCTGTCCAAGGTGCTGTCGGTTCTGCGTCACACCGGTCGGACCACCACTTCGGGGGATCTGACCCTGGCCCAGCTGTCCATCCTGCTGACCCTGTTCGACCAGGGCCCGATGCGGATGACCGAGCTGGCCGCCCACGAGCGGGTCCGCACGCCCACCACCACGGTGGCCATCCGCCGGCTCGAGAAGCTCGGCCTGGTCAAGCGCTCCCGCGACCCCTCGGACCTGCGGGCCGTGCTGGTGAACATCACCCCGGAGGGCCTGGCCCAGCATCGGGAAGCGTTGGCGTCCAGGCAGGCTCATTTGGCGACCCTGCTGGGCAAGCTGACCCCGGACGAGCTCGACGCGCTGGCCAAGGGGTTGGCCCCGCTCGAACGGATCGCGGAGTAGCTCAGCCCAGCCAGTCGAGCACCGCCGCGGCGGTCCACGACTGCTGCATGCTGCCCAGCGGCTCCCCGGTGAACGGTTCGTAATACTCCGCGAAGGTGCCGTCGCTGGCCTGCCGCAGACCTTCGCGGCGCAGGATCGACGACCGTTCGGCCCAGCCCCGCCGGGCGAAACACCAGGAGAACAGCCAGGTCATGACCGGCCATACCGGTCCGCGCCAGTACTCCCGGGGCCGGAAGTCCCGCGACACCGGCGACGTGGACGGGATCAGCGCATACGCCAGATCCGGGTGACCGCAGAACCGCGGCCCCTCCAGCAGCCGCAGCAGCGCCCGCTCGCGCTCGTGGGACAACCCGCCGCACAGCAGCGGGGCGAACTGCGCCGCCGTCTCCGTGGCGATCCACTTCTCCGCACGAACGTCGTAATCCCTTGCTGCGCCGGTCCTTTGGTCTGTCGTCTGGATAACCCCAGCCCGGAACCGCTCGGCCCACGAGTAGAGATCCTTGACGTCGGCGTTGGGCCGCTTGTAGTCCTCCCCGATCTCGGCGAGCACCTGGCAGGCCACCGAGAAGACGGCCGAGACGAACACGTCCTCGACCGCGAAGCTCATCGCCTTGGGCAGCAATTCGTCGTCGTAGCGGGCGGCCTTCATTTCCTCGACCAGCCACAGGTAACGGTCGTACTCGAGGTCGCTTGGACGCTGGCTGGCGTCGGTGTTGATCTTGTTGTCCTCGCGCTGGTATTCGGGCACTTCGCCGGGAATCACGTTGGCGTACGGGCTGTCCCATCGCGGGGAGTTGTCCATCCCCGATTCCCAGCCGTGATAGAGCGTGACCCGGCCGCGCTCGTTGTGGTCCCGGCACTCGGCCAGCCAGCGGTGCCAGCGCACCAGATCACCCCAGCGCCGATCGAGGAACGACTCGGCGACCGCCCGGGTCGAGCGGCCGCGGCGGCGGGCGTGGTCGAGGATGCGCTGCACCGCGATGGCGTGCACCGGGGGCTGGGTGATGCCCGAGGTGTGCCGGGTGCGGGGTGCATTGGCGGTCAGCGCCGAACAGGCCCAGCGGGCCGGGCCGGGGAAGTATCCGTCGACACCGTTGGCGAACACGATGTGCGGGATCATGCCGTTGCGCCACTGCGCCGACAACAGTGTGTCGAGCTCGACGACGGCGCGCTCCACCGACAGCGGGGCCAGCCCGATCGCCACGAACGCGGCGTCCCAGCTCCACATGTGTGGATACAGCAGCGGCGCCGCAGTGGTCATCACACCGAGGTCGTTACCGCGCAGCAGATAGGCCGCGCGGGCGGCCAACTGCGTGGGCGCGAAGCTGGGATCGTGGGGCATCGCCTCTTATGATGCGTCGTCTCTGCCCGAAACGCAGGTCGGTAGGGTCTGCGGTGTGCCGACTGCCATGATCACCGGAGCCGCCGGCGGCCTCGGGTCCGCGCTGGCCGAGGCGCTGGCCCCGACGCACACCCTGCTGCTGGCCGGGCGTCCGTCGGATCGGCTCGACGCCGTCGCCGCCCGCTCCGGCGCCACCACCTGGCCGCTGGACCTCGCCGACCCCGACTCCATCGCCGCGGCCGTCGAGACCATCGACGAGCTCGACGTGCTGATCCACAACGCCGGGGTGTCCTATCCGGGCCGGGTCGCGGAATCCCACGTCGACGAATGGCGGGCCACCATGGCCGTCAACCTCATCGGTGCGGTCGCGCTCACCCTGGAGCTGCTGCCGGCGCTGCGCAGCACCGGCGGGCACGTGGTGTTCATCAACTCCGGTTCCGGGCTGCGGGCCTCCCCCTCGCTGGCTTCGTACTCGGCCAGCAAGTTCGCGCTGCGCTCGTTCGCCGACTCGCTGCGCGCCGACGAGCCGTCGCTGCGGGTGACGTCGGTGCATCCGGGCCGCATCGCCACACCGATGCAGGAGGATCTGGTGGCCTACGAGGGCCGGCCCTACGATCCGGCCGAGTTCCTCAGCCCGCAGACCGTCGCGAAGGTCACCGCCGACGCGATCAACGCCCCGCGCGACGCGCACATCCACGAGGTCATCGTCCGTCCCCGGTGATTTCGGCGTAGTTGGTCAACCTCAGCGTGACCAACTACGCCGAAATCGCGGTGCGAATGGTCGCGAGCACCCGGTCTGGGAACCGGGTCAGGTCCAGCCAGGTGAATCGGAGCACCTGCCAACCCAGCAGCGCGATGTCGTTCTGCCGTTCCCGGTCGATCTGGAACTCCGTCGGGTCGACGTGGAACGCCCACCCGTCCACCTCGATCGCCACCTTGGCCGCAGGGAACGCGACATCGACCCGGTAGCGGCCGACCCGGTGATTCGCCCGCCAGCCCGTGAGCCGCGCGTCTCGCAGCAGCTTCACGAGCAGCCGCTCGGCCGCCGAATGCGTCCCATCCCCGGCGCCCTGCAGCAGGGTCCGGGCCGCCGGCGACCCGTACCGCCCCTTGTTGCGCAGCTGAGCCGTCCACAGCTGCGCCAGCGTGGCGTCGCGCTGCAGGGCCCTGTCCATGACGCCGCGGTCGCGTCGGGCGTGCACCGCGGCCTCGATCGCGGTCAGGGGCAGAGCGGTGACGCGCAGCCAGCGGACCTCGACCACGTCGGCCGTCGCCAGGTCGCGGCGACGCAGCCGCGCCCCGGAACGTTTGCGTCCGCTCGAACCGCGCGGCACCGTCACGTCGACCACCTCGGGTGCGAACCGGGTCAGACCGTGCCACCAGGCGGCGGCCAGTCCGCTGGCCGCCGCGTGTTCACCGAACCCCCACACCGCGGCCCGGACCCTGGCGGCGTCGTCGAACGGCCGGTCGTCGACGAAGTACACGCCGCGTGAGCACTGCCGCCACAACCCCAGCCGGACCCGCCGATTGACCGCCTGCTTGCTCAACCCGACCGCCTGTGCTTGCCGCAGCGTGATGACACCGTCCTGACGGCGGAGACAATCGTTGAGCACATAGGAGCAGACGCACCAGCCTGCCCGATCGGTTCCACCCCGCGCGATTTCGGCGTAGTTGGTCACGCTGAGGTTGACCAACTACGCCGAAATCGCTCCTAGACGACGACGTTGACGAGGCGACCGGCGACGAAGATGACCTTCTTCGGGGTCTTGCCGTCGAGGAACGCCACCACCTTTTCGTCGGCCAGTGCCGCCGCCTCCACCGCGTCAGCGTCGGCGTCGGCGGGCACCGTCACCCGGCCCCGCACCTTGCCGTTGACCTGCACCGGGTACTCGACGGTGTCCTCGACCAGGTACTGCTCGTCGGCCACCGGGAACGGGCCGTGCGCCAGCGAGGTGCCGTGGCCCAGCCGGCTCCACAGCTCCTCGGCCAGGTGCGGCGCCAGCGGCGCCACCATCAGCACCAGCGGCTCCAGCGCGGCGCGTGCGGCGACCGCCTGCTTGGTCAGATGGTTGGTGTACTCGATGAGCTTGGCCGCGGCGGTGTTGTTGCGCAGCGCCGCGTAGTCCTCGGCGGTGCCGGCGATGGTGCGGTGCAGCAGCCTCAGCGTGTCGACGTCGGGCTCGTCGTCTGTGACCCGCAGCGTGCCGGTCTCCTCGTCCACCACCAGCCGCCACACCCGCTGCAGGAACCGGTACGCGCCGACAACATCCTTGGTCGCCCACGGCCGCGACGCCTCCAGCGGACCCATCGACATCTCGTAGACCCGCAACGTGTCGGCGCCGTAGTTGTCGCAGATCTCGTCGGGCGACACCGAGTTCTTCAGGCTCTTGCCGATCTTGCCGAACTCCTGGTTGACCTCGATCTCACCGTCCTGGCCCGTCCAGTAGAACCTGCCGGCGCGCTCGACGACTTCCGCGGCGGGCACGTACGCGCCGCGCGAGTCGGTGTAGGCGAAGGCCTGGATGTAGCCCTGGTTCACCAGCCGGCGGTACGGTTCCCGCGAGCTGACATGGCCGAGGTCGTAGAGCACCTTGTGCCAGAACCGCGAATACAGCAGGTGCAGCACCGCATGCTCGACGCCGCCGACGTAGAGATCGACCCCGCCCGGGTCGTTGGGGCCGTGCTCGGCCGGCCGCGGACCCATCCAGTACGCCTCGTTCTCCTTGGCGCACAACTCATCCTGGTTGGTGGGGTCGGCGTAGCGCAGTTCGTACCACGAGCTGCCAGCCCACTGCGGCATCACGTTGGTGTCGCGGGTGTAGCGCTGCAGCCCGTCGCCGAGGTCGAGCTCGACGTCGACCCAGTCGGTGGCCTTGTTCAGCGGCGGCGACGGTTCGCTGTCGGCGTCGTCGGGGTCGAACAGCACCGGCGAGTAGTCCGGCACATCGGGCAGTTCCACCGGCAGCAGCGACTCGGGCAGCGCGTGCGCCCGGCCCCCGGCGTCATAGACGATCGGGAACGGCTCGCCCCAGTATCGCTGCCGGGCGAAAAGCCAATCCCGCAGCTTGTATTCGACGCGCTCCTGGCCGCGGCCGTCGGCGGTCAGCCGCTCGATCATGGCCTTCTTGGCCGCGGCGACGTCCAAGCCGTCGAGGAATCCGGAGTTCACCAGCACCCCGTCGCCGGTGTAGGCGGCCTCGGCGACGTCCCCGCCGGCGATCACCTCCACGATGGGCAGGCCGAACTCGCTGGCGAACTCCCAGTCCCGCTGATCGTGGCCGGGCACCGCCATGATGGCGCCGGTGCCGTAGCCGGCCAACACGTAGTCGGCGATGAACACCGGAACCTGTTGTCCGTTAGCGGGATTGGTGGCGTAGGCGCCGAGGAACACCCCGGTCTTGGTCTTGTTCTCCTGACGTTCCAGATCGGACTTGGCGGCGATCGAGGACCGGTAGGCCGCGACGGCGTCGGCCGGCGTCGCGGCACCGAAGGTCCACCGGGAGTCCACCTCGGCCGGCCAGGCCTCGGCGACCAGGCGATCCACCAGCTCGTGCTCGGGCGCCAGCACCATGTACGTCGACCCGAACAGGGTGTCCGGGCGGGTGGTGAACACCTCGATATCGCCCGCGGGCGTGGCGAATTGGACCGCCGCACCGGTGGAGCGGCCGATCCAGTTGCGCTGCATGGTCTTGACCTTCTCCGGCCAGTCCAGCAGCTCGAGATCGTCGAGCAACCGGTCGGAGTACGCGGTGATCCGCATCATCCACTGCCGCAACCGCTTCCGGAACACCGGGAAGTTGCCGCGCTCGCTGCGCCCGTCGGAGGTGACCTCCTCGTTGGCCAGCACCGTGCCCAGACCCGGGCACCAGTTCACCACCGAGTCGGCCAGGTAGACCAGCCGGTGCCCGTCGATGACGTCGGCGCGGGCGGCGCCGTCCAGGCTCGCCCAGTCCCGGCCGTCGCCCACCCGGCGGGTGCCGGCGTCGAACTCGGCGATCAGCTCGGAGATGGGGCGGGCCTTGTTGGCCGCCGGGTCGAACCAGGCGTTGTAGATCTGCAGGAAGATCCACTGCGTCCACTTGTAGAAGTCGACGTCGGTGGTGGCGAAGCTGCGCCGCGGGTCGTGGCCCAGCCCCAACCGGCCCAGCTGTCGGCGGAAGTTGACGATGTTGGCCTCGGTCCGGGTCCGCGGATGGGTCCCGGTCTGGATCGCATACTGCTCGGCGGGCAGGCCGAACGCATCGAAACCCAAGGCGTGCAGCACGTTACGCCCGGTCATCCGGTAATACCTGGCGTAGACGTCGGTGGCGATGTAGCCCAGCGGGTGTCCGACGTGCAGGCCCTCGCCCGACGGGTAGGGGAACATGTCCTGGACGAACATCTTGTCGGCGGGTACCGGGGAGCCGTCCGCGGGTGCCAGCGAACCGACCGGGTTGGCCACGTCGAACGTCCCGGACTGCACCCAGCGCTGCTGCCAGGCCCGCTCGATCTCGCCCGCGAGCTCCGCGGTGTAGCGGTGCTGTGGGGTGTCGTCGGCGGGAGCGGTCGGGGTTTCGGTCACCCCACCAGGGTATAAGCCGCCCGCGGCGCCGGATTTCCGGCCACGGGTTGGTCTCGGTTCCGTTGCGGATGCGTCAGGGCTTGGTCCCAGCTCGATTCCAAGGCTGGTGAGCGTGCGACGGCCGTGGATACATTCGTCGCCTGACGGGTCGGGACTGCGATGGAAAGGACGAGGAGGACCGCAGCGATGAACGAAAAGGCGCGCCGCTGGCGGGTATTGGCCGGTGGCATCGGGGCCACCGCAGCCGGTGCCGCGGGCGTCCTGGGCTTTGCAGGCACCACTGCCTCGGCCCAGCCGGTGTTGCCTTACCCACCGCAGCCCGCCCCCGCCACCGTGACGCAGACCGTCACCGTGACGCCCAACGCCGCCCAGGCCGTCGCGGCGCCCGGTGTGAGCGCCGCCACCGCGGTACCCGGGGCGCCGGCGACCGCGGTACCTGTGACGCCCGCCACCGCAGGGCCGGCCGCGGTCCCCGCCGGGGTCACCGCACCCGCGCTGCCGCCTGCGCCGCCGGTCACCATCACCCCGGCGGCCTCCGGCACGCTCACCGAGTTCTTCGCGGCCAAGGGCGTCACGATGGAACCGCAGAACAGCCGCGACTTCCGGGCCCTCAACATCGTGTTGCCGATGCCGCGCGGCTGGGCGCACGTGCCCGATCCGAACGTGCCCGACGCGTTCGCCGTGATCGCCGACCGAGTGGGCGGCAACGGCCTCTACACCTCGAATGCCCAAGTGGTGGTGTACAAACTCGTCGGCCAGTTCGACCCGAAGGAGGCCATCAGCCACGGCTTCATCGACAGCCAGCTGCTGCCGGCCTGGCGGAGCACCGATGCGTCGCTGGCCGATTTCGGGGGGCTGCCGTCGTCGATCATCGAAGGCACCTACCGCGAGAACAACATGACGTTGAACACCTCGCGCCGGCACGTGATCGCCCCGTCGGGCCCGGACCACTACCTGGTGTCCCTGTCGGTGACCACCAGCGAAGATCAGGTGCTGCCCGCCGCCGAGGCGACCGACGCGATCGTCAACGGGTTCCGGGTGAGCGCGCCGTCGGCCGCCGCTCCCCCGGCCGCGCCTGCCGCCCCGCCGGCGGCACCGAGTGTTCCCGCCGCCCCTGCCGTGGCGCCGCCACCGCAGATGCTGGGGCTGCAGGGATAGAAGACGACGTCCCCCGGGCGAAGCCTGGCGCCCGGGGGACGCCTCCTTCGCACCCCGTATTCTTGGCCCATGTTCGTCGCCGCCGTGCTGTGTCTGGTCGCGGCCGTGGTGACCGCGGCGCTGGGCGCGTGGTCACTGACCCGGCCGCCGTCGATGGACTACGTGCGTGAGGTGTGGCGCGGGGTGGCGCCGACCCAGCTGGCCGCCGCGGTGATGCTCGCCGCCGGCGGGGTGGTGGCGTTGTCGGCCCAGCCGCAAGTGGCCACGGTGGTGCTCGTCGTGTGCATCGCCGGCGCGCTCGGCACGGTGGCCACCGGCTGCTGGCAGAGCGCGAAGGCGGTGGCCCGCAGCCAGCAGCGCCCGCAGGAGGAGCCGGCCGGCTGCGGCGGCGCCTGCGCGTCGTGCACGCTGTCGTGCAGCTAGTTGCGGCTCAAGTCGATCGGGTGGGTCGCCAGCAGCGACAGCGGCATCGGCTGACGGCGTAGCACCCGGCCCCACAAATCCACCCGCGGTTCGACCAGAACGTCAGAAGGCAAGGCCGACAACACGATCCAGTCGTCGCGCTCGATCTCGCCCTCGAGCTGGCCGATGGTCCAGCCGGAATACCCGGCGAAGATCCGCACCCCTTCCACCGCGGGGGCGATCGCGTCGGGATCGGCGTCCAGATCGACCATCACGACCCGGCCCTGGACGTGCCGCAGTCCGTCGACCCCGCTGGGATCCACCCCGACCCGCAGCGTCGCCAGGCACAGCGCCGCATCCCGCTTGACCGGGCCACCGATGAACATCGTCTTGGGCTTGGACGCCAGCTTCACCCACTGCGGCAACACGTTGTACACCGCGGTCTCGCTGGGCCGGTTCAACACCACCCCGAGGGTGCCGCCGTCGTTGTGCTCGACGACATAGATGACGCTGCGCCGGAACGTCGGCTCCAGCAGATCGGTGTTGGCCAGCAGCAGGGTACCCGCGCGCACCCGGTGTGCCGTGGGCGCGATGTAGTCCTCCGGGTCCTCGGGCTGAGCCACGTATCCATCATGTCACCACCGATGGGCGCGGAGGCGAACAAGCGCGGTCTGCCCCGATATTTGTACTGTGGGTCGGGTTGCGGGAACCCGCACACGACCGCCGATCCTCCGACACTCCACCAGGACGTGACCTCCTTGCCCAGCCGCGGTGCGCCCCTCGCCTTGTGGCGGTCGATCCGGGCGCTGCCCGAGTTCGCGCGGCTGCTGGAGTTGCGCACCGTCAGCCAGTTCGGGGAGGGGCTGTTCCAGGCCGGGCTGGCCGGGGCGCTGTGGTTCAACCCCGAACGGGCAGCCGGGGCGTGGGCCATCGCCGGCGCGTTCGCGGTGTTGTTCGTGCCGTACTCGCTCGTCGGCCCGTTCGCCGGTGCGCTGTTGGACCGCTGGGACCGCCGGCTGGTGCTCATCGGCGCCAACAGCGCCCGGCTGGTCCTGATCGCGGTCGTCACCGCGATGCTCGCGGCGGGCGCCAGCGACCTGCTGATCCTGTTGGGGGCGTTGGTCGTCAACGGGTTCGGCCGGTTCCTGGCGTCCGGGCTGTCGGCCGCGCTGCCGCATGTGGTGCGCCGGGGTGAAGTGCTCACCATGAACTCGGTGGCGACGGCGGCCGCGGCGGCCGCCGCGTTCTTCGGCGCCGCGTTCATGCTGGGGCCGCGGGCGCTGTTCGGATCCGACGACGCGGGCTCTGCGGCAACCATTTCCATCGTCGCGGTCCCGGTGGCGGTCGCCCTGGTGCTGTCCATCCGGTTCCCGCCGCGCGTCCTCGGGCCCGACGACAGCGCCCGCGCCGTGCACGGTTCGGTGTTCTACGCGGTGGCCACCGGCTGGGTGCACGGCGCGCGCACCGTGCTCGCCGTCCCGCCGGTGGCGGCCACGCTGGCCGGGCTGGCCGCGCACCGCATGGTGCTGGGCATCAACACGCTGCTGGTGCTGCTGATGATCCGGCACACCGACACCGAATCGGTCGCCGGGATCGGCACGGCCGCGCTGTTCCTGGGCGCCACCGGGACCGGCGCCTTCCTCGCGACGATGGCGACGCCCGGCCTGGTCGCCCGGTGGGGCCGCTACGTCACCCCCAACGGGGCACTGGCGTTCGCGGCCGTCGTGCAGCTGTGCGGGGCGGGCCTGCAACTGCCGGTGATGATCGTCTGCGGGTTCCTGCTCGGCGCCGCCGGGCAGGTGGTCAAGCTGTGCGCGGACACCGCCATGCAGGTCGACGTCGACGACGCGCTGCGCGGGCACGTCTTCACGGTGCAGGACGCGCTGTTCTGGATGGCGTTCGTCGCCGCGATCTCCGCGGCCGCCGCGGTTATCCCGCCCGACGGGCACGCACCCGGCCTGGCCGTGACCGGGACGGTCGTCTACCTGATCGGGTTGGCCGTGCATGCGACCGCGGGACGGCGGGGTCGGCCGCTAGGGTGACGGACATGGCCGGTGCAGCCCCGATGGTCGCCGATCTGCGCGCCGAGAGCGACGAGTTGGACACGCTGGTCAGCGGCCTGGCACCGGACCGCTGGGGCACCGCGACCCCGGCGCCGGGCTGGACGATCGCCCACCAGATCGCGCACCTGCTGTGGACCGATCGGGTCGCGCTGACGTCGGTGACCGACGAGGCCGGGTTCGCCGACATCCTGGCCAGGGCCGCCGAGAACCCCACCGGCTTCGTCGACGCCGGCGCCGAGGACCTCGCGACCGAGACGCCGGCTCGGCTGCTGGACGACTGGCGCAGCACCCGAACCGCGCTGCACGACGCGCTGCTGACGGTGCCCGACGGCCGCAAGCTGCCCTGGTTCGGTCCGCCGATGAGCGCGGCGTCGATGGCCACCGCCCGGCTGATGGAGACCTGGGCGCACGGGCTGGACGTGGCCGACGCGCTCGGTGTGACCCGGCCGCCGAGCGCCCGGCTGCGGTCGATCGCCCACCTCGGCGTGCGCACCCGCGACTACGCCTTCGCCGTCCACGGGTTGCCCGCGCCTGCCGAACCGTTCCACGTGAAACTGACCGCACCGGACGGATCGGCGTGGACGTGGGGGCCGGAGGACGCCGCGCAGCGGGTCACCGGTTCGGCCGAACACTTCTGCATGCTCGTCACGCAGCGCCGCCCGCGGTCGGCGCTGGACGTTTTGGCCGAGGGTGCTGACGCCGCGCAGTGGCTCACCATCGCGCAGGCTTTCGCCGGGCCGCCGGGAGTCGGGCGCGGTTAGTTCGGGCGCGCTCGATGCACCCCGAGCGCGCGCTGATGCACAGTAAATGCGGCGTGTCGGCGTGCAGACCCGCGCGCTCGCGAAACGGGGGGACCACAGGTAGGCGCGAAACGGGGGCGGGGCTACAGGTAGGTGGCGCTGTCGGCGGCGCCGTCACCGTCACCATCGCTGAACCGGACATCCCAGCGGCCGTCGCCGTCGGTGTCCGCCCACGCCACCCCGGCGCCGAACGCCCGGTCGGCCAGCCCGTCCCCATCGGCGTCGGCGAGCCGCTCCGCGGCCCGGTCACCGTCGAGGTCGGCCGGTGCCGCACCGGCGGGATGCTCGCTCCCGTCCAGGCCGAACCAGCGCAGCCCCATACCCGGCCGCTCGGCGCCGACGGTCCAGGTGCCGGTGCCGTCGTCGGTGAAATAGGCCTCGGGCAGCCCGTCGTCGTCCCCGTCGAGCACCGCATGCTCGGCCAGCCCGTCCCCGTCGAGGTCGGCCAGCACGTCGTCGATCAGGCCGTCGTCGTCGACGTCGAGGCCCACCCCGTCGAGCACCCCGTCACCGTCGGCGTCGGCGTTCGGGGCCGCGGTCCACATGGTCGCCGATCCGTCGGGCTCGCCCAGGCAATACTCCACACTGGTTCAGACGCCCGGTGCGCCCCTCTGGTTCCACCAGTTCAGCAGTTCCTCGACGGCCTCGTCGTGGCTCAACGGCCCGCGGTCCAGCCGCAGCTCCTTGAGGTGGTTCCAGGCCTGGCCCACCAGCGGGCCGGCCGGGATGCCGAGGATCTGCATGATCTCGTTGCCGTCGATGTCCGGGCGCACCCGGGCCAGGTCCTCCTTGGCCGCGAGCTCCTCGATGCGGCGCTCCAGGTCGTCGTAGTTGGCCTGCAGCCGCGCGGCGCGGCGCTTGTTGCGCGTCGTGCAGTCCGCCCGCACCAGCTTGTGCAGCCGCTCCAGCAGCGGGCCGGCGTCGGTGACGTAACGGCGCACCGCCGAGTCGGTCCACCGGCCGTCGCCGTAGCCATGGAACCGCAGGTGCAGGTACACCAGCTGGGAGACGTCGTCGACCATCTGCTTCGAATACTTCAGCGCCCGCATCCGCTTGCGGACCATCTTCGCGCCGACCACCTCGTGGTGGTGGAAGCTCACCCCGCCGTCGGGCTCGTGCCTGCGGGTCGCCGGCTTGCCGATGTCGTGCAGCAGCGCCGCCCACCGCAACACCAGATCGGGCTGCCCGTGCTCGAGGTCGATGGCCTGGCGCAGCACCGTCAGCGAATGCTGGTAGACGTCCTTGTGCTGGTGGTGTTCGTCGATCGCCATCCGCATGGCGCCGATCTCGGGCAGCACCACGTCGCCGAGCCCGGTCTGCACCAGCAGGTCGATACCGGCCACCGGATCCGCGCCCAGCAGCAGCTTGTCCAATTCCGCGGCCACCCGTTCGGCGGTGATCCGCCCCAGCTGGGGCGCCATCTCGGTCAGTGCGGTGAGCACCCGCGGCGCCACCGAGAACCCGAGCTGGGACACGAACCGCGCCGCCCTGAGCATCCGCAGCGGGTCGTCACCGAAGGACACCTCCGGCGCCGAGGGGGTGTCCAGCACCCCGGCGCGCAGCGCGGCCAGCCCGCCGAGCGGGTCCAGGAACTCCGCCGGCCCCGCGGCGGTGATCCGCACCGCCATCGCGTTCGCGGTGAAGTCGCGGCGCACCAGATCGTCGGCCAGGTTGTCGCCGAAACGCACCTCGGGGTTGCGGGACACCTGGTCGTAGGTGTCGGCGCGGAACGTGGTCAGCTCCAACCGGTCCCCGCCCTTGCCGACGCCGATCGTGCCGAACTCGATGCCGGTGTCCCACAGCGCATCCGCCCAGCCGCGCAGCATCCGCTGCATCTGCTCGGGCCGGGCGTCGGTGGTGAGGTCCAGATCCGTGCCGAGCCGGCCGAGCAGCGCATCGCGGACGCTGCCACCGACCAGGTACAGCTGGTGGCCGTGGTCGGCGAAGAGGGCACCGAGCTCCCGCAGCACCGCGCCGTGCTGATTCAGCGACACTTGCGCAGCGGCCAGGAGTTCGGCATCACCTTCGGCGGACATGGGTTCCGGCACGTCCGATGAGCCTACTGGTCACGGCCTTGTCACCGACCGGCGAGTGCGGCGAGGCCGGGTGTTCATGCCAGCTACTATCGCTTGGGTGTCGGACGGCGAGCAGCCAAAACCACGACGGCGCCGGAGCCGGCGCCGCGGCCGACGCGCGGCGGGGCCCCCGGAGGCCGGGGCCGGCCAGTCCGGCGGTGCCCGACAACCCGGTGCCCGCCAGCCCGGCCCCCGACAGCCGAACGCCCAGCAGGCCGGCTCCGACAAATCCGGCTCGACCCCCAAACCCCAGAAACGGCCCCGACGCCCCCAGGACCGGCTGCGCACCGTGCACGAGACCTCGGCGGGCGGGCTGGTCATCGACGGTATCGACGGACCCAAGGAAACCCAGATGGCGGCGCTGATCGGGCGCATCGACCGGCGCGGGCGGATGCTGTGGTCGCTGCCCAAGGGGCACATCGAAATGGGCGAGACGGCCGAGCAGACCGCGATCCGTGAGGTCGCCGAGGAGACCGGGATCCAGGGCAGTGTGCTGGCCGCCCTGGGCAGCATCGACTATTGGTTCGTGACCGAGGGCCGGCGGGTGCACAAGACCGTGCACCACTATCTGATGCGATTCCTGGGCGGCGAGCTGTCCGACGAGGACGTCGAGGTCACCGAGGTGGCCTGGGTGCCGCTCAAGGAGCTGCCGTCGCGGCTGGCCTACGCCGACGAGCGGCGGCTCGCCGAGGTCGCCGACGAACTGATCGACAAGCTGCACAGCGACGGCCCCTCGGCGCTGCCGCCGCTGCCGCGCAGCACCCCCCGGCGGCGCGGCCAGACGCATTCGCACACCCGCAACCACAGGCCGGACCCCACCGCTCAACCACAGCCCGGCCGGCGGACGAACGGTTGCGGACAAGGACCGTGACCGGGCTCCCCGTGCGGCTGCTGCTGGCGGTCGCCGCGCTGCTCCTGGCATTCGTCCCGGCAGCTGCGGTGACGCATGCCCAACCCGGTGCCACCGCGTTCCTGCAGCTGCGCATCGACGCCATCACCCCCGAGCTCGTCACCACCACCAGCGAACCGATGCTGACGGTCACCGGCACCGTCAGCAACGTCGGCGACCGGCCGGTCCGCGATGTGGTGGTGCGGCTGGAGCGCGCCGCGGCGGTGACCTCCTCCAGCGGGCTGCGCACGGATCTCACCGGCAACGTCGACCAGTACCAGCCGGTCGCCGACTTCATCACCGTCGCACCGGAAATGGCTCGCGGACAAGAGGTTCCGTTCCGGCTGGCCTATCCGCTGCGGTCGGCGACCCGGTCGTCGCTTGGCATCGAGAGCCCGGGCGTGTATCCGGTGATGGTCAACGTCAACGGCACCCCCGACTACGGGGCGCCGGCCCGGCTCGACGACTCCCGGTTCCTGCTGCCGGTGCTCGGGGTGCCGCCCGACGAGGACGCCGAGACCTCCGCCGACCCGCTGGAGTCGGCCGTGCCGCCCGACATCGCCCGGCCGGTAGCGGTGACGATGTTCTGGCCGCTGGCCGACCGGCCCCGGCTGGCGGCCGGGGCGCCGGGCGGCACCACCCCGGTCCGGCTGATCGACGACGAGCTGGCCACCTCGCTTGCCCCGGGCGGCCGGCTGGACATCCTGCTCTCGGCGGTCGACTTCGCCACCAACCCCGAGGTCGACCCCGGTGGTGAGGTGACGCGGGCGCTGTGCCTGGCTGTCGACCCCGACCTGCTGGTGACCGTCAACGCGATGACCAACGGCTACGTCGTCAACGACGGCCCCGACGCGGGCCCGGGCACCCCGACGCACCCCGGCGCGGGCCAGCAGGCTGCCATCGACTGGCTGACCCGGCTGCGGGCGCTGGCCCAGCGGATGTGCGTGGCGCCGACGACGTACGCCCAGGCCGACCTCGACGCGCTGTACCGCGTCGCCGACCCGGGCCTGGCCGCGATCGCCACCAACGGGGCCGGCGCGATCGTCGACCAGATCCTCGGCATCACCGCCACCCGCGGCGCCAGCCTCGTCGGCGACGGGCCGATGACCGGGCCGGCGCTGCAACTGCTCGACCAGCACGGCCCGACCGTCGCCATCGGGGCGGCCGTGCTCACCGGTCCGGGTGACAGTGTCGGCGGCACCCCGGAAACCGCCGACACCACCCCGGTGCGCTACTCCCCCGACCTGGTCGCCGCGCCGTTCGACCCCGCCGTCGGGGCGGCGCTGGCGGCCGTCGGCGACGCCCCGGAATCCCCGTCGTACCTCGACCCGACCCTGGACCTTCCGCTCAAGCAGGACACCCCGGTCGCGCGCCGCCAGGACGCGCTGGGCGCGCTGCTGTGGCCCAGCCTGCACACCGACACCGCCCCGCGCACCCAGATCGTGATGCCGCCGCTGATGTGGGCCGCCGGGGCCCAGGACGCCCAGTCGCTGCTGTCCGCGCTGGCCACCACCATCCGCGCCGAGCTGGCCGTGCCGCGTCCACTGACCGCGGTGATCGCCGGCGCCAACCAGGCGACCGAGACGGTGCCGCTGCCACCCGGTCCGCTGGGCAACCCGCGCGGACGCTACGACGACGGCGTCGTCACCGGCATCGCCGCGGCGACGGGCCGGCTGTGGGGTCTGACCGCGGCCCTGGCCACCGACGAGCGCACCGGCCTCACCGGTGATCAATACACCGCCCCGCTGCGCGAGGATCTGCTGCGCGCACTGAGCCTGTCGCTGCCCCCGGACGCCCGCAACGGGCTGGCCCAGCAGCGCCTGACCACGGTGCGCCGCACGGTAGACGACCTGTTCAACGCGGTCACCATCGTCAACCCCGGCGGCTCCTACACGTTGGCCACCGAACGCAGCCCGCTGCCGCTGGCGCTGCGCAACGACCTGCCGGTGCCGATCCGGGTCCGCCTCGACATCGACGCGCCGCCCGGGATGACGGTGACCGACATGGGCGAGATCGTGCTGCCGCCCGGCTTCCTGCCGCTGAAGGTGCCCATCGAGGTGCACTTCACCCAGCGGGTGGCCGTCGACGTGGCGCTGCGCACCGTCGACGGGCTGCCGCTCGGCGAGCCGGTCCGACTGTCGGTGCACTCCAACGCCTACGGGCAGGTGCTGTTCATCATCACGTTGTCGGCCGGGGCGGTGCTGGTCCTGCTGGCCGGACGCCGGCTCTGGCACCGGTTCCGGGGTCAGCCGGACCGGGCCGATCTGGAAGCCGACCCGACCCGGCCCGACCCCGTCGACGTGGCGCTGGCCTTCCGCGGCGACGACGAAGACACCGCCACCGATCCGCGCTCGGGGCGGCGCGCCAAGACGGTGTCCGGCGGTGACGGTGAGTGACCGCGGGATAGGGGCCAAACGCCCGCCCGCGCGCGCCGAGCTGTCCGACGCCGCGGTGGTGTCACGGTCCTGGGGCATGGCCCTGGCCACGCTGGTCAGCCGGCTCACCGGGTTCGCCCGCATCGTGTTGCTGGCCGCCATCCTCGGGGCCGCGCTGTCGAGTGCGTTCACCGTGGCCAACCAGCTGCCCAACATGATCGCGGCGCTGGTGCTGGAGGCGACCTTCACCGCGATCTTCGTCCCGGTCCTGGCCCGCGCCGAACGCGATGACCCCGACGGTGGAACCGCCTTCATCCGAAGGCTTTTGACGCTGGCCACCACCCTGCTGTTGGTCGTCACGATCATCTCCACGGTGGCCGCCCCGCTGCTGGTCGAGCTGATGCTGGGCTCCGACCCGCTGGTCAACCAGCCGTTGACCACCGCGTTCGCCTACCTGCTGCTACCGCAGATCATCTTCTACGGCCTGTCGTCGGTGTTCATGGCGATCCTGAACACCCGCAACATCTTCGGGCCGCCGGCCTGGGCGCCGGTGCTCAACAACGTCGTCGCTATCGCCACGCTGGTGGTGTATCTCGTTGTGCCGGGCGAACTCTCGATCGATCCGGTGCGGATGGGCGATGCCAAGCTGCTGGTACTGGGGATCGGTACCACGCTAGGGGTGGTCGCCCAGGCCGCGATGTTGTTCGTCGCGATCCGCCGCGAGCGGGTCAGCCTGCGCCCTCTGTGGGGCATCGACGACCGGCTCAAGAAGTTCGGGATGATGGCGCTGGCGATGGTGCTCTACGTGCTGATCAGCCAGGTCGGTTTCATCGTCGGCAACCAGGTGGCCAGCGGGGCGGCCGCCTCCGGGCCCGCGATCTACAACTACACCTGGCTGATCCTGCAGCTACCGTTCGGCATCGTCGGGGTGACCGTGCTGACCGTCGTGATGCCCCGGCTGTCCCGCAACGCCGCCGCCGGCGACAGCCCCGCGGTGCTGGCCGACCTGTCGCTGGCCACCCGCCTGACCATGCTCACCCTCATCCCGATCGTGGCGGCGATGACCGTCGGCGGGCCCGCGATCGGCAGTGCGCTGTTCTCCTACGGCAACTTCGGCTCGGTCGACGCCGGCTACCTCGGCATGGCGATCACGTTGTCGGCGTTCACGCTCATCCCCTACGCGCTGGTGCTGCTGCAGCTGCGGGTGTTCTACGCCCGCGAAGAGCCGTGGACGCCGATCGTGCTGATCATCGTCATCACCGCCGTCAAGATCGCCGCGTCGCTGGCGGCCCCGCATCTGACCGACGACCCCGACCTCGTGGCCGGATACCTCGGGCTGGCCAACGGGCTGGGGTTCCTGGCCGGTGCGACCGTCGGTCATTTCTTGCTGCGGTCGCGGCTGGATCCCCCCGGCGGCCGGCTCATCGGCCTCGACGTCGCGCGGACCGTCCTGGTGACCATCACCGCGTCGATGTCGGCGGGGCTGCTCGCCCATGTCGTCGACCAGCTGCTGGGCCTGGAGCGGCTGACCGAGCACTGGGGCGGCGGTGGCTCCCTGCTGCGGCTGCTGGTGATCGGGATGGTGATGGCGCCGATCATCGTCGGGGTGTTGCTGGCGGCGGGGGTACCCGACGCGCACGCCGGTTTGCGCGCCGTCCGCCGCCGGCTCGGCGCCCACGGCGCCTCCGCCGGGTCCGCTCCCGGGCCGTCCGTCCCGCCACGGCGGCGATCCGCCCTCACGTACCCTGATCACAGAAATTCGGCCCCGCCGCACCGGCGACCACCCGCCGCACCGGGGCCACGGGGAGTGTCGGCCGAGGGCGCCGACGGGAGGCGGAGAGGATTTGCGGTGACCGATGAGCCGGCCGGTTCCACACCGGATGCTGACTCGCCGGCCACCACCCGGATCGAGCCCCCGGTCGCTGCCGACGACTTCCAGCCCGATGTCCCCGACACCGGCGCGCACGCACTGAAGTCCGACGACGCAGCGGCACCCACGACAGCCATACCCACCTCGGGCACCGCCCCGACGTCGGGTCCGCCGCGGCCACCGTCGGACTACAGCGGTGACCCCACCCGCGAGCCGCTGGCGTTCGACCCGCCCCGCGAACCTCCGCTGGAGGCGGCCGTGGCCGCCGAAGAGGTACACCTGATCCCCGGCGCGCTGGTCGCCCGGGGCCGGTACCGCCTGCTGGTGTTCCACGGCGGCCCGGACCAGCTGCAGTTCTGGCAGGCCCTCGACACCGCGCTGGACCGACAGGTGGCGTTGACATTCATCGGACCCGACGGCAGCCTGCCCGAGCGCCGGGTGCAGGACATCCTGGCCCGCACCCAGCGGCTCAGCCGTATCGACATGCCGGGCGTGGCCCGGGTGCTCGACGTCAGCACCACCGGGCCGGGTGGCCTGGTGGTCTCGGAGTGGATCCGCGGCGGGTCCCTGGCCGAGGTCGCCGACACCGCACCCTCACCGATCGGCGGCGCCCGCGCGGTGCAGTCGCTGGCCGCCGCGGCCGAGGTGGCCCACCGCAACGGCGTCGCGCTGTCGATCGATCATCCCAGCCGGATCCGGGTCAGCATCGAGGGCGACGTCGCGCTGGCGTTCCCGGCCACGCTGCCCGAGGCCACCCCCGACGACGACATCCGCGGGATCGGCGCGGCGCTCTACGCGCTGCTGGTGAACCGCTGGCCCCTGCCGCAGACCGGTGAGCCCAGCGGGCTGGCCGACGCGGAACTGGACCCGGCCGGCCAACCCGTCGAGCCCCGCAGCATCGACCGCGACATCCCGTTCCAGATCTCGGCCGCCGCCGCGCACGCCGTGCAGGACGGGGGCGGGATCCGCAGCGCCCCCACCCTGCTGAACCTGCTGCAGCAGGCGACCGCGATCGCCGATCGCACCGACTACATCGCCCCGATCGACGAGGCCACCCCCGAACCGCCCGGCGGTGTCGGCTGGATGGGCTCTGGGTCGGACCCCGAGGCCGACGCGCGCCGGCGCAAGGGTCTGATCATCGGGATCACCGTGGCCGCCGCGATCGTCATCATCGCGGTGGTGCTGCTGGCCACCGTGCTCAGCCGGATCTTCGGCGACGTGGGCAACGGACTCGGCGGCGACGAACTCGGGCTCAACGCGCCGACGTCGACGACGCAGTCCGCCCCAGGCGCTGGCTCGACCATCAAACCCGTTCGCGCAACGGTGTTCTCACCCGAAGGTGAGGCGGACGCCCCGGACCTGGCCGGGCTGGCGATCGACGGCGACCCGTCGACGGTGTGGCCGACGGACACCTATTCGGATCCGGCCCCGTTCCCCAGCTTCAAGAACGGCGTCGGGCTGATGCTGCAGCTGCCACAGCCCGCCACGATCGGCGCGGTGACCATCAACGTCAACAGCACCGGCACGTCGGTGCAGATCCGATCGTCGTCGACCCCGACGCCGTCCTCGCTCGAGGACACCACCGCGCTGACCCAGCCCACCCCACTCGAGCCGGGTTCGAACACCATCGAGGTCGACGGCGACGCCCCGACGTCGAACGTGCTGGTCTGGATCTCCACCCTCGGCCAGGTCGACGGCGAGAGCCGCTCCGACGTCTCCGAGATCACGCTCAACGCGGCCTCCTAGTCCGACCCTCCCACTCTCGCGTCGCAGCGGGCGCGATGCCTTCCTCCCAGGAATTAGTTGACGCTTCACGTTTTCGGGTCTACATTACTTCAGTCATCAACTAAATCGTCGCCGTGGAACCCGTTCCCGACGGTGTCGGGTTGTGCCGCAACGCTTTCGGCCAACCGGGCCCCACCGGTTCCGTGCCGCGGCCGCAGCAAGGAGAGACCCGTGAACGTCGCCCTCTGGATCACCTCCGGGCTGCTGGCAGCCGCCTACCTGGCCATCGGTGGCATGAAGCTCGCGCTGTCGAAGGACAAGCTGGCGCAGAACCCCAACATGGCTGCGATGGCCGGGTATCCGCAGGCGTTCATCAAGTCGCTCGGCGCGGTCGAGGTCGCCGGGGCACTCGGGTTGATCCTGCCCTGGGCCACCGGTATCGCGCCCGTGCTCACGCCGGCCGCGGCCATCGGCCTGGTCCTGGTCCAGGTGGGCGCGGCGATCTTCCACGGGCGCCGGCGCGAGTACAAGCAACTGCCGGTCAACGCGGTGTTCCTGGCACTGGCCGCGTTCGTCGCCATCGGGCGCATCGCCGAGCTGGCCCAGTAGCCCTGCCGCGCAAGCTCACCCGCGCTTTCGACGGCCGCCTCGTGAGGACCACCGCGAGCTCTGCAAGAATGCACCGGGTGAGCCGGCCGATCGTCGCGCTGCGATGAGCAGCTCCTCCCCTCGGGACACCGTGGCGTCCGACGTCGTGTGGCTGACCGACGACCAGCAGCGCGCGTGGCGGCAGTTGGTACCGCTGTTGGTGATGCTGCCGGCCGCCCTGGAGCGAGACCTTCAACGCGCCACCGGGCTGACCATCTTCGAGTACATGGTGCTGACCAACCTTTCGGAGGCCGACCAGCTGACGTTGCCGATGTCCGAGCTGGCGCGCCGGGCCAACTCGTCGCTGTCGCGGCTCTCGCACGTGGTGAGCCGGCTGGTCGACAACGGGTGGGTGCACAAACGGTCGTGTCCGACCGACCGACGGGTCAGCGAGGTGACCCTGACCAAGCCGGGTCACGCCGTGCTGGTGAAGGCGGCGCCACACCATGTGGCCAGTGTGCGGGAACGGGTCATCGAACCGCTGAGCCCCGCGCAGCTGGCCGATCTGGGCCGGGCGGCCGAGCTGATCGCCGAGCGGCTGGACCAGCCGGGCCCCGACACCAACCCGGCCTGACCGAGCAACTCAGCGCGGTTCGCCCGCCGGGGACAGCGCCGTGAAGGACTGGACCAGAAGGCTTTTCACGTCGAAGCGGCCGTCTTCGCTGACCCAGCTCTGGATCGCGACGTTCAACAGCGCGATGCCGGCGCCGGCCAGCACGGGCACCCGCACGGCGTCGGTGTCGTCGGGCACCCGCTCGGCCAACACGGCTTCGAGGTGGTGGCGCCAGCGGTCGAGGCGGTCGAGGAAGCTCGCCCGCAGGGCGGGAGTGTCGAACACGAGCCGCAGCACCGCCAGCGCCCGCGCCGGATCCGTCTCGAGCCAGGCGACGAACGGTCCGGTGCTCTCGAGGATGGCCGGCCACAGCCCCGTGTGGGCCGGTGCGGCGACGATGCGCCTGCATCCCTGGCCGGCCAGCCGGGTGAAGACGCCGAGGACGGTCTCCTCCTTGGCGGCGAAGTGCCGGAAGAAGGTCGCCCGCGACACCCCGGCCACCGCCACGATGTCCTCGGCGGTGGTGGCGTCGTATCCGCGGGCGAGGAACATGTCGATCGCGATGGCGGCGATCTCGTCGCGGACGTGCTGTCGCGCCCGCTCGCGCACGGACGACGGTGGCTCGTCGGGCACGGTGGGGGGCACGGCGTCCGGCACTGATCGCCCCCTCTCCCCGGTCGCTCCCGGTCCACCGCACCGTAGCGGACGGTCGGGCTACAACTTACGGAAGTCCCAGCTGGTGATCTTCTCGGGTGTGATCCGCAGCCAGGCGTGCCGCCCGTCTGCGACGAAACCTGCTCCGCCGAAGTACTTTTCGGCGAAGAGTTGCTCGGGTTCGGTGAGCTCGGCGTCCGGGCGCTCGGTTCGCGGCACGTCGCCGACCACGCCGGCCGTCCCCGTGATCTCCACCCCGCGCAGTTGGCCGTACTCGGTGCCCGCGTCCACCACGACGGCCACCTCGGGACGGCGCATGAGGTCGGTCCAGCGCTGGCTGTCCACGATCGAGTACAGCCACAGGCTGCCGCCGTCCCAGGCGAACCACAGCGGCGCGACGTGTGGCCGGCCGGCCGCCGACACCGTCGCCACCCGACAGGTGCGCTCGGCGGTCAGGAACGCGCCGACCTCGGCCGGCGTCATCGCCACGCGCCTGCCGCGACGCTGGGGCTTCGTCGGGTTCATCCCGCCTCCTGAAATTGAGTATCACTATTGATACTGGATCTCACCAGTGCTCGCAAGGGTTGTCCCCAGCGCCGCGGGCGCGATCGGGCTGTTCAGCACCGGGCACCGAAATTGGTGCGCAGAACCCGGTTCGGCGGTGATTAGGGTTCGGCTGTGGGCAGCTTGTGGGGTACGACGACGAAGGTTCGCACCGATGCCGAGCTGCTCGCCGCGCACGTCAGCGGCGACCGTTACGCGTTCGAAGAGCTCTATCACCGCCATGAGCGGCACCTCTACCGGCTCGCGCTGATGACCAGCCGCGATCCCGACGAAGCCGAGGATGCGCTGCAGGACGCGCTGATGGCCGCGCACCGAACCGCCGCCGCGTTCCGGAACGACTCCCGGGTCAGTAGCTGGCTGTACCGCATCGTCGTCAATGCATGCCTGGATCGGTTGCGCCGCAACCGGATCCGCGGTTACGAAGAGATCGACGATCAGCTGTTCCCGGTGGCCGATCCGGCCGGGCAGGTGGAGACGGCCATCGTGGTGGAACGGGCGTTGATGCGGCTGCCCGTCGACCAACGGGCCGCCGTGGTGGCGGTGGACATGCAGGGTTTCTCGGTGGCCGAGACCGCGCGGATGCTGGGCGTGGCCGAGGGCACCGTCAAGAGCAGATGCGCCCGGGCCCGCGCCAAGCTCGCCCACTCACTGGGCACCTTCGCCGCGGGCGCCGCCGTCGCCGAATGACCCCGTCGCCGCGTCGTCCCGGTCGGTTAGCCTCGAACGACCCGTCTTCGGACGAGCACCGGTGGAGGCAGCGATGGACAGTGACGCGGGCCCGCGTCCCGATCCCGAGCTGCTCGCCGAGTTGCAGGCCGGGCTGCTCGACGACGCGACCGCGGCCGACTTGCGCCGGCGGGTCCGCACCGACCCCGAGGCCGCCCGGACCCTCGCGGCCCTCGACGCCGTCCGCAGCGAACTCGCGCACCTCGGCGCCGATGCCGACTCCGCCCCCGCCGTGCCCCCGGCCGTCACCGCCAGGATGACCGCCGCGCTGCGGGCCGCACCACCGCCACCCGGGCATGCGCTGCACCGTCCTCGGCTGACCCGCAATCACCGGATCGCGCTGGTGGTCGGCCTGGTCGCGGCGGCCCTGGCCGTGGTGATCGGTGCCCTCATGCTGCACAGCGATCCGCCGCGGCGGTACCCACCCGGGCCGACGGCCTCGCTGATCACCGTCGCCGCGCCACCGTCCGCGGTGTTCCCGGTGCCCGACACCGAGCTGCGCGCCGCACTGACCGCCGCGCCCCAGCTGGGCCCGCTGAGCGAACCGCACCGGCTGGGCTCCTGCCTGACCGGCCTGGGCCACGCCCCGACCGAGACCGTGCTGGGTGCGCGGCCCGTCGAGCTCGCCACGGGCCCGGCGCTGCTCTTGCTGCTGCCCGGCAGCCGACCCGATCAGGTCTCCGCGCTGGTGGTGGTGCCCACCTGCGCCGCGGCGCACACCGGGCTGGTGGCCGAGACCGTGCTGGAGCGGCCGTGACCCGGGCCGGGAACACCTGGTCCGGGCACGCCACGGGGAACATCGCGGCATACCCTGTTGTTACTACGACGCGGCTGTTGGGAGACGTGCCGCAGGCAGAAAGGCTCGCATGACTTCTTCATCGACGGTCCACGACGTGATCATCATCGGTTCGGGTCCGGCCGGTTACACCGCCGCCGTCTACGCGGCCCGCGCGCAGCTCGAGCCGCTGGTCTTCGAGGGCATCCAGTTCGGCGGTGCGTTGATGACCACCACCGAGGTGGAGAACTACCCGGGCTTCCGCGACGGCATCACCGGCCCGGAGCTGATGGACCAGATGCGCGAGCAGGCGCTGCGCTTCGGTGCCGACCTGCGCATGGAGGACGTCGACGCGGTCGACCTGGCTGGGCCGATCAAGACCGTCACCGTTGGTGACGAGACCTACCGGTCCCGCGCGGTGATCCTGGCGATGGGTGCGGCGGCCCGCCATCTCGGCGTGCCCGGCGAGGACACCCTGCTCGGGCTCGGCGTGAGCACCTGCGCCACCTGTGACGGCTTCTTCTTCCGTGACCAGGACATCGCCGTGGTCGGCGGTGGCGACTCGGCCATGGAGGAGGCCACGTTCCTCACCCGGTTCGCGCGCAGTGTCACCCTGATCCACCGCCGCGACGAATTCCGGGCGTCGAAGATCATGCTGGAGCGGGCGCAGACCAACGAGAAGATCACCTTCCTGACCAACACCGAGATCACCGCCATCGAAGGTGATCCCAAGGTGTCGGGAATCCGGTTGCGCAACACCGTAACCGGTGAGGAGTCCGCTCTCGCGGTGACCGGTGTCTTCGTCGCGGTGGGTCACGACCCGCGCTCGGAGCTGGTCCGCGGGCAGGTCGAACTCGACGAGCAGGGCTACGTCAAGGTGCAGGACCGCAGCACCTACACCTCCGTCGAAGGTGTTTTCGCCGCAGGCGATCTGGTGGACCACACCTACCGCCAGGCGATCACCGCAGCGGGTAGCGGCTGCGCGGCGTCCATCGACGCCGAACGCTGGCTGGCCGAGAACGCTTCCAGCACAACCGAAGACACCAACCTGATAGGAGCACAGCGATGACTGCACCCAGCACGGTCGTGGTCACCGACGATTCGTTCGCCGGTGACGTCCTCTCCAGCGACACCCCGGTGCTGGTGGACTTCTGGGCGACCTGGTGCGGGCCGTGCAAGATGGTCGCCCCGGTGCTCGAGGAGATCGCCGCGGAGAAGGCCGGCACGCTCACGGTCGCCAAGCTCGACGTCGACGAGAACCCCGCGACCGCCCGCGACTTCCAGGTGGTCTCGATCCCGACGATGATCCTGTTCAAGGACGGCCAGCCGGTCAAGCGCATCGTCGGAGCCAAGGGCAAGGCCGCACTGCTGCGCGAGATCTCCGAGCTGGTCTGATCCCCGCGGAACCGGTAGTTCCGCACAGCGGACACCTGCCTGGCGTTTTCCGTAATCCCCCGTCGGTCTGAGACAATGCTGCTATGTCGAGCTTGCGTCGCGGTGACCGCGGGGGTGCGGTCACCGAGATCCGGGCGGCGCTGGCTGCACTGGGGATGATCGCCGATCCCGATGAGGATCTGACCACCGGTAAGCACGTCGCCGCCGACGTGTTCGACGAGGAACTCGACCACGCGGTGCGGGCGTTCCAGCAGCACCGGGGGCTGTTGGTGGACGGCATCGTCGGAGCGGCAACCTTCCGGGCTCTCAAGGAAGCCTCCTACCGGCTGGGTGCGCGCACCCTGCACCACCAGTTCGGTGCCCCGATGTACGGCGACGATGTCGCCACCCTGCAATCCCGACTGCAGGACCTCGGTTTCTACACCGGTCTGGTCGACGGCCACTTCGGTCTGCAGACCCACAATGCGCTGGTGTCCTACCAGCGCGAGTACGGCCTCTACCCCGACGGCATCTGCGGCCCGGAAACGTTGCGCTCCTTGTACTTTCTCGGTTCCCGGGTCACTGGAGGCTCACCGCACGCGATCCACGAGGAAGAGCTGGTACGCAGCTCCGGCCCGCGGCTGTCCGGCAAGCGGATCATCATCGATCCGGGCCGCGGCGGCGACGATCACGGCCTGATCATGAACGGCCCCGCCGGTCCGATCAGCGAGGCAGATATCTTGTGGGACTTGGCCAGTCGGTTGGAGGGCCGAATGACCGCGATCGGGATGGAGACATTCCTGTCCCGGTCCTCGCATGCCACACCGACCGACGCCGAGCGGGCGGCCACCGCCAACACCGTCGGCGCCGATCTGATGATCAGCCTGCGGTGCGAGACGCAAGCCAGCCCGGCGGCCAACGGGGTGGCGTCGTTCCACTTCGGCAACTCGCACGGCTCGGTGTCCACCATCGGGCGCAACCTGGCCGACTTCATTCAACGAGAAGTCGTGGCGCGCACCGGATTACGGGACTGCCGGGTGCACGGCCGGACGTGGGACCTGCTCCGGCTGACCCGGATGCCCACCGTTCAGGTCGACGTCGGATACGTCACCAATCCGGGAGACCGCGCCACGCTGGTCTCGCCGGCGGCACGTGATGCGATCGCCGAGGGCATCCTCGCGGCGGTCAAGCGGCTGTACCTGCTAGGCAAGAACGACCGGCCCACCGGCACGTTCACCTTCGCCGAACTCCTCGCCCACGAGCTCGCCGTGGAGCAGGCCCGCCAGGGCTGATCACCACCCGACCCCCATCGGCACCGGCGCACCTCGACAGCGGGCTGATAGCGCGCCGCGGCTATCCGCACGGCACGGCGCCCGCCCCGACGGGCTGTTCGAGCCGGGCGCTTTCCAACAGCCGCTCCAACGCGGCCTCGACACCGGCCTTCCACCCCAAGCCCTGTTCGAGCTCGAGCCGCAACCGCGGGAAGTAGGGGTGTGGCGAGACTACGACGAACCCGGTGTCCAACAACAGGTCCGCCTCCAGGACGCACTGTTCCGCCGAACAGTCGCCGAGCGAGGCCAGCACCGGGGCGACGTCATCGGGCGCCAGGGCTGGGTCGATCAACCCACTGGCTTCCGCGGTCCGGCCGAATGCTTCGAGCGCGCGCACGCCTCGGCGCACCAGGTCGGCGACGACCGCCGAGATCAGGGTGCGGGGCAGGTCTTCGCTGCCGTGTGCGGGTTCCACGCCGAGCGAGGTCAACAACACCGCATCCGGGCTGACCGGTCCGGTCGGGAACCGCGACACCCGGGGCACACTGCGCGGCGGAGCGTAGAACACGTAGCCGTGGCAGGGTTCCTCCCCGGTGAGGCCGGGCTGGTCCTCGTCGCGGCAGTCCACCGCGAGCTGTCCACAAGAACCCCACTCGAGCATGACCATCGACAGCCACGCTTCCTTCTCGAACTCCGGGTCGGACAGATGGTCGTCACCACCCACCGTCGACGGATCGACCTCCCAGTACACACAGCGGCGCGCATGCTTGGGCAACTGCTCGAATGCCTCGAGCCGAAGAGGGGTGATACGTGTGGCCACTACACTCCCGGGGTCCCGCGGCGGTCGTGGACGGACGGCTGCCACTCAAGGATAGAAGGCCGGGCCCGCCCCGGCCCGCGGTGTCCGCTGGAAATCGCCCAAAACCGGTTGTCCGCCGAATTCAACTGCGCTGCAGCGGCTTCCGTCGGGCACCCGGTGTCACCCGGCCGCCCGACGGGGCCAGTGTCACAGTGACGTAATTCGCCGGTATGACTGGTCACCGCGCCGACGCGTTCATCAGCTCCACAATTCGCTGCAGATCGTCCACCGAGCCGAACTCGACCACGATCTTGCCCTTGCGCTTGCCCAGGCTCACCGTCACCCGGGTGTCGAACGCCGACGACAGCTGTTCGGCGACATCTTGCAGTCCCGGCATCTGGATCGGCTTGCGGCGCGGCGCCGACGGGGCCGCTCCCCCGTCACCCCGGTTGGCCAGTGTCACGGCCTCCTCGGTCGCGCGGACCGACAAGCCCTCGGCGACGATCCGGGCGGCTAGTTCCTCCTGCAACTCGGGGCCACCCTCCAACGCCAGCAGCGCCCGGGCGTGCCCCGCCGAGAGCACCCCCGCCGCGACGCGGCGCTGCACGGCGATCGGCAACCGCAGCAACCGGATCATGTTGGTGATCAACGGCCGCGACCGTCCGATGCGGGCGGCGAGTTCGTCGTGGGTGACCTCGAACTCTTCGAGCAGCTGCTGATAGGCCGCCGCCTCTTCCAGCGGGTTGAGCTGCACCCGGTGGATGTTCTCCAGCAGGGCGTCGCGGAGCATGGTGTCGTCGGCGGTCTCCCGGACGATCGCGGGAATGCTGGCCACCCCGGCCTGCTGGGCGGCACGCCACCGCCGCTCCCCCATCACCAGCTGGTAACGGGTGGCCCCATCCCCCGGCACCTCGCGCACCACGATCGGCTGCATCAGCCCGAACTCGCGGATGGAATGCACGAGCTCGGCCAGCGCCTCCTCGTCGAACACCTGGCGCGGCTGACGCGGGTTGGGTTCGATCAGCGCCGGGTCGATCTCCCGGTACACCGCACCCATCTCGTTGGTCGGCGCCGGCTCGGCGGGCTGCGCCGGACTCGGTGCGCCACCCAGCACGACATCGGCGGCCGCCGCTCCCATCCGCGGACCCAGCGTCGCCGGCTCGCCACCCTCGGCGGGTCCGGTGGGGATCAGCGAGGCGAGACCGCGGCCGAGACCGCTGCGTTTGCGTGCCTGGTTGTTCATCGAGCCCCTCTCGTCGCCACCCTCGTGGTCACTTCTCCCCCTGCCCCGGGACTCCGCGTTGTGCGAGTTCCCGGCTGGCGTCCAGATAGCTCATCGCGCCCCGCGATCCGGGGTCGTAGTCGATGATCGTCATCCCGTAGCCGGGGGCTTCGGAGACCTTCACGCTGCGCGGGATCACGGTGCGCAACACCTTGTCGCCGAAGTGTGCCCGCACATCCACCGCCACCTGATCGGCCAGCTTGGTGCGGCCGTCGTACATCGTCAGCACCACCGTGGTCACCTCGAGCTCGGGATTGAGGTGCGCCTTGACCATCTCGATGTTGCGCAGCAACTGCCCCACACCCTCGAGCGCGTAATACTCGCACTGGATCGGGATGAGCACCTCCGGTGCCGCCACCAACGCGTTGATGGTGAGCAACCCGAGCGACGGCGGGCAGTCGATGAAGACGTAGTCGAAGTCGTGGTGCTCGAGTTCGACCAGCGCGGTGCGCAGCCGGCCCTCACGAGCAACCATGCTGACCAACTCGATCTCCGCACCCGCGAGGTCGATGGTGGCCGGGATGCAGAAGAGCCGCTCGCTGTGTGGGCTGCGCTGCAGCGCGGACTCGACGGCGATGTCACCGATGAGCACCTCGTAGGACGACGGCGTACCCGGTCGGTGCTCGATGCCCAGCGCCGTGCTGGCGTTGCCCTGTGGGTCGAGGTCGATGACGAGTGTGCGCAATCCCTGCAGAGCTAGCGCGGCCGCGATGTTGACCGCCGTCGTGGTCTTGCCGACGCCGCCCTTCTGGTTGGCCACCGTGAAGACCCGCTGGCGCGCGGGCCGGGGCAACTGTTCCCCGGAGGCGGCATGGATGAGCCGGACGGCCCGCTCGGCCTCCGCGGCGATGGGCGTGTCGACCTCGGGCGAGTTCCATGTTTCACGTGAAACATCAGACCCGGTCCCCTCCGGTTCCCGCTCCTCGGGAACTGACATCACCTGCGTCTCCTTCCCGGCGGACGAGGCCCGCGCGGCATCCCCTGAAACCCTACGACCACCGTTACGGGCGGATCGACGAATTGCTCGCCACATCTCATCACTTTCACATCGGCCATGCCGAGAGTTGACATGGCCCGCTCGTGCTCCCGAACCTCGTCCCCAGCGCGCTCACCCTTGATCGCCAACATCCGTCCCCCGGGTCGCAGCAGCGGCGCGCTCCACCGGGTCAGCTTGTCCAGTGACGCCACCGCCCGCGACACGACCACGTCGATCGGACCGACTTCCTCACGCACGCCTCGATCCTCGGCCCGGCCGCGGACCACCGCACACCGCACCCCGAGCTCGTCGATCACCTCGCGGAGGAATTCGCTGCGCCGCAGCAGCGGCTCGATCAACGTCACATGGATATCTGGCCGGGCCATCGCCAACGGTATCCCGGGCAAGCCGGCCCCACTACCGATGTCGGCGACCCGCTCCCCCGGCTTGATCAGTTCGGCGACGACGGCGCTGTTGAGGACGTGCCGATCCCACAGGCGGTCTACTTCCCGCGGACCGATCAACCCGCGTTCCACACCGTCGCCCGCCAGGATCTCGGTGTACCGCAGGGCAGCATCTCGGGCGTCGCCGAAGACGGCGGCGACGGCCGCGGGCGGTGCTGGCACCTCCGCATGTTTCACGTGAAACATCCTCCGATTGACCGCGGCCTACCGCGTGCCCAGAACTACATCGATGTAACTCTTAGTCGGCGAGGATGACCACGCGACGCGACGGCTCCACGCCCTCGCTCTCGCTGTGCACGCCCTCGATCGCGCTCACCGCATCGTGCACGATCTTGCGTTCGAACGGCGTCATCGGTGCCAGCTCCTCGCGCTCCCCGGTCTCGAGGACTCGGCGCGCCACCTTGTCACCGAGGGCCGCCAACTCGTCGCGGCGGCGCCGGCGCCACTGGGCGATGTCGAGCATCAGCCGGCTGCGCTCACCCGTCTTCTGGTGCACCGCCAGCCGGGTCAACTCCTGCAGGGCGTCGAGTACCTCACCCTTGCGCCCGACCAACTTGGTCAGGTCCCCACCGCCGTCGATGCTCACGACTGCACGATCGCCCTCGACGTCGAGATCGATGTCGCCGTCGAAGTCCAGCAGATCCAACAACTCCTCGAGGTAGTCGCCGGCGATCTCGCCCTCGGCGACCAGCTTGTCCTCCTGGTCGACCTCGGTCACCGCGTCCGTCGGCTCGGCGGTCTCGGCAGCGTTGTCGGTGTCGGTATTGGTCATCGGTACCTCTTTCTCGTCCGCGGTCGCCCGCGCGTCAACGTTTCCGCTTCTTGGGCCGAGCACCGGGCTTCGGGGTGCGGTTCCCCGCACCGTTCCGTGTCGGCGGCTTCGAGCTCTGCGGGTCGGTCGTGGTCGCCGGCGGGGTCTCCGAGTCGGTGTCCGCAGCCCCGTCGGACGGGGCTGCGTCGACAACATCCGCGTCGGGTTCCGTGCCCGGTCCGGGTGCCGGCGCCTTCTTCTTGCGAGCGGGCTTGGCGCCCGGTGCCGGCGCGTTGGCGGCTCGGCGTTCCAGCGCCTCGAGCTTCTTCTGCTCTTCTTCCTTCTCGATCTTGCCGAACACGTAGTGCTGCTGGCCGAAGGTCCAGATGTTGTTGGCGAACCAGTACAGGATGATGGCCAGCGGCAGGAACGGTCCGCCGACGACGACGCCGAGCGGGAACACGTACAGCGCGAGCTTGTTCATCATCGCGGTCTGCGGATTGGCCGCGGCTTCCGGGCTCTGCCGCGCGACGGACGCCCGGCTGTTGAAGTAGGTCGCGATACCCGCCAGGATCATGATCGGCACACCGACCGCGATCACCGCCGTGCGGCTGAATTCGGTGAACGCATCCAAGCCCGTGGTCTGGATCATCGTCGCGCCCAGCGGTGCCCCGAACAGGTTGGCGTCCAGGAAGTGCGCGACGTCGGTGGGGCTGAACACGTAGTTGCCCGTCGCGCGGTTCTGCTCGACGGTCAGGTGCACCTGACCGAAGCCGCCCTGGGTCCGGTTGAACGACCGCAGCACGTGGAACAGCCCGAGGAACACCGGGATCTGGGCCAGCATCGGCAGACATCCGAGGATCGGGTTGAAGCCGTGCTCGCGTTGCAGCTTCTGCATCTCGAGGGCCATCCGCTGACGGTCCTTGCCGTACTTCTTCTGCAGCGCCTTGATCTGCGGTTGCAGTTCCTGCATCTGCCGCGTGGTCCGGATCTGGCGGACGAAGGGCTTGTACAGGATCGCGCGCAGCGTGAACACAAGGAACATCACCGACAGCGCCCAGGCGAAGAAGTTGGACGGGCCGAGCACGAAGGCGAACGCCTTGTACCAGACCCACATGATCGCCGACACCGGGTAATAGATGATGTCCAGGCTGAACCAATTAAACACGCGTCTGACTCTCCCCTTGCTGCTCCGTGCTCGGATGTCGGGCTGGGCCACAAGCACACTCGGCCGGGCCGCCATGCTCGTCGCGCTCAGGTATCGGGTCCCACCCTCCGGTATGCCATGGACCGCATTTGGCGAGCCGGACCACCGTCAGCCAACTGCCGCGCAGGAAGCCGTACTCGGTGAGGGCGTCGACGGCGTACTGACTGCACGTCGGGGTGAACCGGCACGTGGGTAGCCGCAACGGAGAAACCGTGTGGCGATAGAGCTGGATGACGAAGACCAGTGCGCGCGCCGCCGTCGAGCGCGGCGTCACCTGGAGGCTCCGGCCCGGGCCTTGCTGCGTTGCACCGCAACGCGCAGCTCCTCCTGCAACCGGGCCGAGATCGCATCGCGGCTGCCGGGCAGGGCACGGATCACGACTCGATCGGCCGGGTCCAGGTCCGGGATGAGAGTACGGGCGACGTGGCGCAACCGGCGCGACACCCGGTGGCGCTGGACCGCATTGCCGATCGCCTTGGACACGATCAGACCGACTTTGGGTCCCGGCTCGCCGGCGCTGTCGCGCCGGGTGTAAACGACCAGATCGGGCTGAGCCGCCCGTGTGCCCTTGCTCACCGTGGCACCGAACTCGGTCGACCGCGTCATCCGGTATTGCGCCGGAAGCACCGCGTCAGACCTTGCGCCGAATCACGCAGTCAGTGAGCGACGGCCCTTGCGGCGCCGGTCCGAGACGATGGCACGGCCGGCGCGGGTACGCATCCGCAGCCGGAAGCCATGCACCCGCGCGCGACGGCGGTTGTTGGGCTGGAACGTCCGCTTGCCCTTGGCCACGGCTGTCACTCCTCGTTGACTCTGGCCCCCGCGCTGCAGCCCGCATGACATTCATGACAGGCGTGGCGCGACCGGCCGTTGGTAGATCCTCGGTCTCACATTCCTTACCGGCGCGGTCCCCAGCGAGCCAGGTCGCAGCCGTATCGCCACGTGCGGGCGACTGTTCGAGGGTACTGACGAGAAATCGCTGGGTCAAACCTGCGTCGGACCGCTCCGACGCACGTCAGCCACATCACACTGACCCCAGACGTCACGCTCATCAGGACCTATTGAGCCAAGGCTCAATTCGGGTCCCGGCAATGTTGCAGAACTGTTGGCACTCGGAGCGAAAACTGTTAGCTTCTGGCAATGCCGATTCCACACCGGGACGGCGCATGACAACGAAGCGAGGCCGCCCACTCCGTCGCGAGCCCACGGGAACGCACGACCCTGTGACGAGCTCCGGCCAGCGGGTCCTCGCCGGTAGACAACGAGACGACGACGACCGTTCTTTTTCCACAACCTGTGGATAACTTTGTGGACAGTTCGTCATCGTCCTTTTGGCCGTCCCTGGGCCGGCCGCTAGGGGGTGCGGGTCATTGACAACTGACCCCGACCCCCCGTTCGTCGCCATCTGGAATACCGTCGTCGCCGAGCTCAACGGTGACGGCAGCGTGTCCAACGGCACGCTGACCCCGCAGCAGCGCGCCTGGCTGAAGCTGGTCAAACCCCTGGTCATCACCGAGGGGTTCGCCCTGCTGTCGGTGCCGACCCCGTTCGTCCAGAACGAGATCGAACGGCACCTCCGCGAGCCGATCGTCACCGCACTGAGTCGTCAACTCGGCCAGCGCGTGGAACTAGGTGTGCGTATCGCCGACCCGGACTCTCACGACAGCGAGGACAGCCACAACGGGTTCTCCGGCCCCACCGCCGTGCCCGATCTCGAGGACTCCGACGTCGTCGACGACGATCTGGCGGCCCGGGTCAGCGCCGAGGAGAATTGGCCGTCCTACTTCGCGCGCCGCAGCGCGGGTGCGGAGACCCCGGACGACACCGCGGTCAACCTCAACCGGCGCTACACCTTCGACACGTTCGTCATCGGCGCCTCGAACCGGTTCGCTCACGCCGCCTCCCTGGCCATCGCCGAGGCACCGGCGCGCGCGTACAACCCGCTGTTCATCTGGGGGGAATCCGGTCTGGGCAAGACCCATCTGCTGCACGCCGCGGGTAACTACGCGCAACGGCTCTTTCCCGGCATGCGGGTGAAGTACGTCTCCACCGAGGAATTCACCAACGACTTCATCAACTCGCTGCGAGACGACCGCCGGGCCTCGTTCAAGCGGACCTACCGCGACATCGACGTGCTACTGGTGGATGACATCCAGTTCATCGAGGGCAAGGACGGCATCCAGGAAGAGTTCTTCCACACGTTCAACACGCTGCACAACGCGAACAAACAGATCGTCATCTCCTCCGATCGACCGCCCAAACAACTGGCCACGCTCGAGGACCGGCTGCGGACCCGGTTCGAGTGGGGACTGATCACCGACGTCCAGCCGCCCGAGCTCGAGACCCGGATCGCGATCCTGCGCAAGAAGGCGCAGATGGATCGCCTCGACGTGCCCGACGACGTGCTGGAGCTCATCGCCAGCCGGATCGAACGCAACATCCGGGAACTCGAGGGCGCGCTGATCCGGGTCACCGCGTTCGCGTCGCTGAACAAGACGCCGATCGACAAGTCACTTGCCGAGATCGTGTTGCGAGACCTGATCTCCGATCCCACCACGATGCAGATCTCCACCGCAGCCATCATGGCCGCCACCGCCGAGTACTTCGAGACCAGCGTCGAGGAGCTGCGCGGGCCGGGCAAGACCAGGGCACTGGCCCAGTCCCGCCAGATCGCGATGTACCTGTGCCGCGAACTCACCGACCTGTCACTGCCCAAGATCGGCCAGGCGTTCGGACGCGACCACACCACGGTCATGTACGCGGAGAAGAAGATTCGCGCCGAGATGGCCGAACGACGTGAGGTCTTCGATCACGTCAAGGAACTCACCACCCGGATCCGTCAGCGCGCCAAGCGCTGACATCTCCTGTCACCCTCCTCCCCGGGCTCAGCGGTCCGGGAGTCGCGTGCTGCCCGCCGACGGTGCGGACGAAGCCGAAAAACTTCTGCCCCGTCCATCACGTCCGTCACAGCTCAGAGATGTGGATCGACCTGTGGACAACATGGGATCGATCAGGGGAGAGACCCGGGGTTGGTCCCCAGCACCGATGTCATCCCCAATGCCCCCCACGGCGTCGGCAGACTATCCACAGCATCCTCACAGCCCGTCAGGGCCGATGGCCTGCGCCGGACCGCGGATATCCCCAGAATCCACAGCACCTAATACTGATACTCAGTTCTCTTCATGGATATCTCCTAGAAGAAGGGCTTTGGGGAAACTCGGGCCCATCGGGGGTTCGGTGACCCTCGCCCACCGGATGTCAGGCCGATCGTTTACCTTTCAAGTTGGAGCTGAAAGCTCTACGGTGGTTCATCGACAGCCGTTTCGGGTCGTCGCAACGCGTCCTGGCGGCGTGTCGCGCGGCACCGCGGATTTTGGCTTTATCGGGGTGTGCATCGAAGGGACGCTATGAACGTGGCGACGGCTGGTCTCACGGATTTGAAGTTTCGGCTGACCCGGGAAGACTTCGCCGACGCGGTCGCCTGGGTTGCCCGCAACCTGCCGTCGAGGCCGACGGTGCCGGTGCTGGCCGGGGTGCTGCTGACCGGCTCCGACGAGGGTCTGACCATCTCCGGCTTCGACTACGAAGTGTCCGCCGAGGTGCAGATTCCCGCCGAAATCGCTTCTCCTGGAAGTGTTTTGGTGTCCGGCCGGTTGCTCTCCGATATCGTCAGGTCGCTGCCGGCCAAACCGGTCGACGTCAGCGTCGAGGGCACCAGGGTGTCGTTGACCTGCGGCAGCGCCCGGTTCTCGCTGCCGACCATGGCCGTCGAGGATTACCCGACGCTACCGACGCTGCCCGACGAGACCGGTGTGGTGTCCTCGGAGCTGTTCGCCGAGGCCATCGGTCAGGTCGCGGTGGCCGCCGGCCGGGACGACACCCTGCCCATGCTGACCGGTATCAGGGTCGAGATTTCCGGGGAGAAGGTCGTTTTGGCCGCCACCGACCGATTCCGGTTGGCGGTGCGCGAGCTGACCTGGTCGGCCGCCTCGCCCGGGGTCGAGGCCGCGGTGCTGGTGCCGGCGAAGACGCTCGCCGAAGCGGCCAAGGCCGGAACCGACGGTGACGACGTCCACCTGTCGCTGGGTTCGGGCCCATCGGTCGGCAAGGAGGGACTGCTCGGCATCCGCAGCAAGGGCAAGCGCAGCACCACCCGGCTGCTGGACGCCGAGTTCCCGAAGTTCCGCCAGCTGCTGCCCACCGAGCACACCGCGGTGGCCACCATCGGGGTGGCCGAGCTGACCGAGGCGATCAAGCGCGTGGCCCTGGTGGCCGACCGCGGGGCCCAGGTCCGCATGGAGTTCGCCGACGACGTGCTGCGGCTGTCGGCCGGCGCCGACGACGTCGGCCGAGCCGAAGAGGACCTGCCGGTGCAGTTCTCGGGCGATCCGTTGACCATCGCGTTCAACCCGACGTACCTGACCGACGGGTTGGGGTCATTGCATGCAGAGCGGGTGACTTTCGGGTTCACCACGCCGAGCCGGCCTGCGGTGCTGCGGCCGGCGGCCGAGGACGACACCGATCCGGGCACCACCGGACCGTTCCCGGCGGCGCAGACCGACTACGTGTATCTGTTGATGCCGGTCCGCCTTCCCGGCTGACCTGTCGCACGGACATGACAGAGGGGCGCTGATATGCAGCTGGGTCTCATCGGCCTGGGCAAAATGGGATTCAACATGCGCGCGCGGTTGCGCGACGGCGGGCACGAGGTGGTCGGCTTCGATCCGAGGCCCGAGGTGTCCGACGTCGGATCGCTGCAGGAACTCGCCGACGCGCTGGAATCCCCGCGGGTGGTGTGGGTGATGGTGCCGTCCGGGCCCATCACCGACCAGACGATCCGTGAGTTGGCCGATGTCCTGGGCCCCGGTGACCTCGTGATCGACGGCGGCAACTCCCGCTACACCGAGGACGGTCCCCACGCAAAACTGTTGGAGGACAAAGGAGTTTCGTTCATCGATGCCGGGGTTTCCGGCGGTATCTGGGGCTTGACCGAGGGTTACGGGTTGATGGTCGGCGGCAGCGACGCCGACGTCGAGCGCGCGATGCCGATCTTCGACACGCTGCGCCCGCCCGGCCCGAAGGAGGACGGGTTCGTCCACGCCGGCCCGGTCGGTGCGGGTCATTTCACCAAGATGGTGCACAACGGCGTCGAGTACGCGTTGATGACGGCCTACGCCGAAGGCTACGAGATGTTGGCCGCCGAGGAACTGGTGAAGGATCCGCAGGCCGTCTATCAGGCCTGGACCAACGGCACCGTGGTGCGGTCCTGGTTGCAGCAGTTGCTCGCCAAGGCGCTCAAGGAAGATCCCGGACTGGCTGAGATCAGTGGTTATACAGACGATTCCGGCGAAGGCCGGTGGACGGTGGAGGAAGCGATCCGGCTGCGGGTGCCGGTGCCGAGCATCGCGGCGTCCCTGTTCGCCCGGTTCTTGTCCCGCCAAGACGACTCGCCGACCATGAAGGCCGTCGCCGCGCTGCGCAACCAGTTCGGTGGGCACGCCGTCAAGCGGATCAGCGAATCCGGGTGACCGGGGCGCTGCGGTGCACGTACGTCACCTGGCGCTGACCGATTTCCGGTCCTGGCCCCGCGTCGAACTCGACCTGGAGCCGGGACGCACCGTCTTCGTCGGCTCCAACGGCTTCGGTAAGACGAATCTCATTGAAGCGCTGTGGTATTCGACCACCCTGGGCTCGCACCGGGTGGCTTCGGACGCGCCGTTGATCCGAGCCGGCACGGATCGGGCGGTGATCTCGACCATCGTCGTCAACGACGGACGCGAACTCGCGATCGATCTGGACATCACCTCGGGACGGGCCAACAAGGCCCGGCTGAACCGTTCCCCGGTGCGGTCGGCCCGCGAGATCCTCGGGGTGTTGCGGGCGGTGTTGTTCGCGCCGGAGGACCTGGCGCTGGTGCGCGGCGATCCGAGTGAGCGGCGGCGCTATCTCGACGAGCTGGCCAGCACCAGGCGCCCCCGCATCGCCGGGGTGCGCGCCGACTACGACAAGGTGGTGCGGCAGCGGACCGCACTGCTCAAGACCGCCGCCGGGGCCCGCTACCGCGGTGACCGCGGGGCGCTCGAGACCCTGGACGTGTGGGACGGCCACCTGGCAAGCCATGGAGCGGAACTGATCTCGGCGCGCGTCGGCCTGGTCAACGAGCTGGCCCCGGAGGTGGAAAAGGCCTACCAGTTGTTGGCTCCGGCGTCACGGCCCGCGGCCATCCGGTACCGCAGCGGGGTCGAGGTGGTCGAGGTCGAGGCCGCCGCCGGGCACGCCGATCCGGAGGTGTTCGAGGCTGCGTTGCTCGACGCGCTGAGCCGGCGCCGTGACGCCGAGCTCGAGCGCGGGGTGTGTCTGGTCGGCCCGCACCGCGACGATCTGGAATTGCGGCTCGGTGACCAGGTCGCGAAAGGCTTTGCCAGCCACGGGGAGTCGTGGTCGATGGCGTTGGCGTTGCGGCTGGCTGCCTACGAGCTGTTACGAGCTGAAGGAGGTGATCCGGTGTTGTTGCTCGACGACGTGTTCGCCGAATTGGACAGCGCCCGACGGGAGGCGTTGGCCGGCGTCGCGGCGTCGGCGGAACAGGTGTTGGTGACCGCGGCCGTGCACGATGACATTCCGCAGGACTGGGATGCCCGTCGGATCGAGATCACGATGAGCGACAGCGATTCCGGACGAATCTCGGTGCTCGGATGAGCGACGAGGACATCGACGACACGGCAAGTGCAGCCCCGGTGCCGCCGGAGCACCTGGCGAGGCTCAAGGGCATGGATCTGGTGCGGCGCACCCTCGAGGAGGCCCGCGGGGCCGCCCGCAGTCAGGGCAAGAACGTCGGCCGGGGCCGGCACGCTCCGGCCGCCCGCAGGGTGGCCGGCAGCAACCGGCGGCGGTGGTCCGGGCCCGGCCCGGACAGTCGGGACCCGCAGCTTCTCGGGGCACTGACCAACGAGGTGGCCCGCACCCGGGGCTGGTCGGCTCGGGTGGCCGAGGGCGCGGTGTTCGGCCGCTGGCGCGCGGTGGTCGGTGACCAGATCGCCGCCCACGCCTCCCCCACCGGTCTACACGACGGCGTGCTGACCGTCTCGGCCGAGTCGACGGCCTGGGCGACGCAACTGCGGATGGTGCAGGCCCAGCTGCTGGCCAAGATCGCCGCCGCGGTGGGTGACGGGGTGGTGACATCGCTGAAGATCGTCGGTCCGGTGGGTCCGACATGGCGCAAGGGCCCCTACAGCGTGCCGGGCCGCGGCCCCCGGGACACCTACGGATGACCGCTTCGGCGCGCGATCCTCAGAGCCCGCAGAAGGCCGCGAAGACGTTCCCAAAGCGTCGCGACCTATCTGTGTCCACGAAATTCCGTGCACGTCGCGATCAGGTATGCGGAAACGCCGCCGCAGAGTCAGTCCTGACGGTCAGGAAAGGTAGACTGTCATCGTGATCCGCGAGGGGCGGTCGACCCCTTAGTCGGCAATCCTCTGCAACAGACCAAGGAGACGCGTCCAACGTGGCTGCCCAGAAGAAGAACGCCCCGGCTGAGTACGGTGCCGATTCCATCAAGGTCCTCGAGGGCCTGGAAGCGGTACGTAAACGCCCGGGCATGTACATCGGTTCGACCGGCGAGCGCGGGTTGCATCACCTGATCTGGGAGGTGGTCGACAACGCCGTCGACGAGGCGATGGCGGGCTTCGCCACCAAGGTCGACGTCCGGATCCTCGAGGACGGCGGCGTCCAGGTCACCGACGACGGCCGCGGCATCCCGGTGGCCATGCACGCCACCGGCATCCCCACCGTCGACGTCGTGATGACGGTGCTGCATGCCGGCGGCAAGTTCGAGGAGGGCGCCTACCAGGTCTCCGGCGGTCTGCACGGTGTCGGGGTGTCGGTGGTCAACGCGCTGTCGACCCGGCTGGAGGCCGACATCCGCAAGGACGGCTACGAGTGGTTCCAGACCTACGACCGCTCGGTGCCGGGGACCCTCAAGCAGGGTGAGAAGACCGACAAGACCGGCACCACCATCCGGTTCTGGGCCGATCCGGACATCTTCGAGACCACCGACTACGACTTCGAGACCATTGCGCGGCGGCTGCAGGAGATGGCGTTCCTCAACAAGGGCCTGACCATCGAGCTGACCGACGAGCGCGTCACCCCTGAGGAGGTCGTCGACGACGTGGTCAGCGACCACGCGGACGCTCCCAAGTCCGCGGAGGAGAAGGCCGCCGAGGCCAACGCTCCGCACAAGGTCAAGCACCGCGTCTTCCACTACCCCGGCGGGCTGGTCGACTTCGTCAAGCACATCAACCGCACCAAGACCCCGATCCAACCCAGCATCATCGACTTCGACGGCAAGGGCGAAGGCCACGAGGTCGAGATCGCGATGCAGTGGAACGCCGGCTACTCGGAGTCGGTCCACACCTTCGCCAACACGATCAACACCCACGAGGGCGGGACCCACGAAGAGGGCTTCCGGGCGGCGCTGACCACCGTGGTCAACAAGTACGCCAAGGAAAAGAAGCTGCTCAAGGACAAGGACCCGAACCTCACCGGTGACGACATCCGCGAAGGGTTGGCGGCGGTCATCTCGGTCAAGGTGTCCCAGCCGCAGTTCGAGGGCCAGACCAAGACCAAGCTGGGCAACACCGAGGTCAAGTCCTTCGTCCAGAAGATCTGCAACGAAGAACTGCAGCACTGGTTCGACGCCAACCCGGCCGAGGCGAAAACCGTGGTGAACAAGGCGGTTTCCTCGGCTCAGGCGCGGATCGCCGCCCGTAAGGCACGTGAGCTGGTGCGCCGCAAGAGCGCCACCGACATCGGCGGTCTGCCCGGCAAGCTGGCCGACTGCCGTTCGACCGATCCGCGCAAATCGGAACTCTATGTGGTGGAGGGTGACTCGGCCGGTGGTTCGGCCAAGAGCGGGCGCGATTCGATGTTCCAGGCGATCCTGCCGCTGCGCGGCAAGATCATCAACGTCGAGAAGGCCCGCATCGACCGGGTGCTCAAGAACACCGAGGTCCAGGCGATCATCACCGCGCTGGGCACCGGCATCCACGACGAGTTCGACATCTCCAAGTTGCGGTATCACAAGATCGTGCTGATGGCCGACGCCGACGTCGACGGCCAGCACATCTCGACGCTGCTGCTGACGCTGCTGTTCCGGTTCATGAAACCGCTGGTGGAGAACGGGCACATCTTCCTGGCGCAGCCGCCGCTGTACAAGCTGAAGTGGCAGCGCAGCGATCCGGAGTTCGCCTACTCCGACCGCGAACGCGACGGCCTGCTCGAGGCCGGCCGCGCCGCGGGCAAGAAGATCAACGTCGAGGACGGCATCCAGCGTTACAAGGGTCTCGGTGAGATGGACGCCAAGGAGCTGTGGGAGACCACGATGGACCCGTCGGTGCGGGTGCTGCGTCAGGTCACCCTCGACGACGCCGCCGCGGCCGACGAGCTGTTCTCCATCCTGATGGGCGAGGACGTCGAGGCCCGCCGCAGCTTCATCACCCGTAACGCCAAAGATGTTCGCTTCCTTGATGTCTGATGCCACTAGCCAAACGTGCATAGGAAAATTTCATGACTGACACGACGTTGCCTCCCGGCGGCGAAGCAGGCGACCGGATCGAGCCGGTCGACATCCAGCAGGAGATGCAGCGCAGCTACATCGATTACGCGATGAGCGTGATCGTCGGGCGCGCGCTGCCCGAGGTGCGTGACGGCCTCAAGCCGGTGCACCGCCGGGTGCTCTACGCGATGTTCGACTCCGGGTTCCGGCCCGACCGCGGCCATGCGAAATCGGCCCGCTCGGTAGCCGAGACGATGGGTAACTACCACCCGCACGGCGACGCCTCGATCTACGACACCCTGGTCCGGATGGCGCAGCCGTGGTCGCTGCGCTACCCGCTGGTCGACGGCCAGGGCAACTTCGGCTCACCGGGCAACGACCCGCCAGCAGCCATGCGGTACTGCGTCACGGGCGATGCAATGGTCCGACTGCCTTTCGGACAGTCCGTTCGGATTTCTGATGTCGTCAGTGGTGCAAAACCAAATTCGGACAATCAGATCGAACTGAAGGTGCTGGACAGACACGGAGGTCCCGTGCTCGCCGATGCACTTTTCCATTCCGGTGATCACGAGACTTACACGGTGAGGACCGCGGAAGGCTATGAGGTCACCGGAACGGCGAACCACCCGTTGCTGTGCCTGGTCGACGTCGGTGGCGTTCCGACACTGCTGTGGAAACTGATCGAGGAGATCCGCCCGGATGACCACGTTGTCCTTCAGCGGACGCCGCCGGTCGAGTTCGGCCCTGCTGACTGGCACGACGTCATGGAGGGGCTGCTGCTCGGCGCTTTCATCAGCGAAGGGTTCGTGAGCGAGTCACGGGCGGGTTTCAACAACCTCGATCGCGACTACTTCAACATGGTCGTCGCGGCCTACGACACCGTCGTCGGTGGCCAGCGCCAGGTGTACGAGCGACAGATCGCTTCGGGTTCGAAGCTTCTGGAGCTCGACATACATAACCTGACCGCACTCGACAACAGCCGCTTGGCCGGACTGAAGTGCCAACGTTCCGCGGCCAAGAAGGTCCCGGACTGGTTGTGGAATTCCGCTGCCGCTGTGAAGAAAGCATTCCTGCAGGCCCTCTTTGAAGGAGCTGGTTCGTGCTCAGCTCTACCGCGCAACACGATCCAGATTTCGTACTCGACGCGTAGCGGGCAACTGGCAAAGGATGTCCAGCAGATCCTGCTGGAGTTCGGCGTCATCTCGCGGCGGTACCTGCACGCCACCGGTGAGCACAAAGTCGTCATTACCAACCGTGCTCATGCAGAGGCCTTCTGCACCCGGATCGGTTTCGGCGGAGCCAAACAGCAGAAACTGCAGGGACTGCTCGCTGCGCTGCCCGCCAAAGCAGCGGGAATCGACGGCGATCAGGTGCCAGGCTTGGCGAAGTTCATCCGCACCCACTCAGGGGGCCGGTGGACCGACAAGGAATGGCTCCGGAAACACAACATCGACCGTTTTTCACGGTGGCGTCGCGACGCCGAAGAGATCCTCAGCCACATCGCCGACGGCGATGTTCGCGCAATCGCTTCGGAGCTCACCGACGGACGTTTCTATTACGCGAAGGTGGCGTCCGTAACCGAAGCCGGTGTGCAGCCCGTGTACAGCCTGCGGGTCGACACCGACGACCACTCGTTCATCACCAATGGTTTCGTCAGCCACAACACCGAAGCCCGGCTGACTCCGCTGGCGATGGAGATGCTGCGTGAAATCGACGAGGAGACAGTCGATTTCATCCCGAACTACGACGGTCGGGTGCAGGAGCCGACGGTTCTGCCGAGCCGGTTCCCGAACCTGCTCGCCAACGGTTCCGGGGGGATCGCGGTCGGGATGGCGACCAACATCCCACCGCACAACCTGCGTGAGCTGGCCGAGGCCGTGTACTGGTGCCTGGACAACCACGAGGCCGACGAGGAAGCCACCTGCGAGGCGGTGATGGAGCGGGTCAAGGGTCCCGACTTCCCGACCCACGGCCTGATCGTCGGCTCCCAGGGCATCGAGGACACCTACAAGACCGGTCGCGGGTCGATCCGGATGCGCGGCGTCGTCGAGATCGAAGAGGACTCCCGCGGGCGCACCTCGCTGGTGATCACGGAGCTGCCGTACCAGGTCAACCACGACAACTTCATCACCTCGATCGCCGAACAGGTCCGCGACGGCAAGCTCGCGGGCATCTCCAACATCGAGGACCAGTCCAGCGACCGCGTGGGTCTGCGGATCGTCATCGAGATCAAGCGCGACGCCGTGGCCAAGGTGGTGCTGAACAACCTCTACAAGCACACCCAGCTGCAGACCAGCTTCGGCGCCAACATGCTGGCCATCGTCGACGGTGTGCCGCGGACGCTGCGCCTGGACCAGCTGATCCGGCACTACGTCAACCACCAGTTGGACGTCATCGTCCGGCGCACCCGGTACCGGCTGCGCAAGGCCAACGAGCGGGCCCACATCCTGCGCGGTCTGGTCAAGGCGCTCGACGCGCTCGACGAGGTCATCGCGCTGATCCGGGCCTCGCAGACCGTCGACATCGCCCGCCAGGGCCTGATCGAGCTGCTCGACATCGACGAGATCCAGGCGCAGGCGATCCTGGACATGCAGCTGCGCCGCCTGGCCGCCCTGGAACGGCAGCGCATCGTCGACGATCTGGCCAAGATCGAGGCCGAGATCGCCGACCTCGAGGACATCCTGGCCAAGCCGGAACGGCAGCGGGCCATCGTGCGCGACGAGCTCAAGGAGATCGTCGACAAGCACGGCGACGACCGTCGCACCCGCATCATCCCGGCCGACGGTGAGGTGGCCGACGAGGACTTGATCGCCCGCGAGGACGTCGTCGTCACGATCACCGAGACCGGGTACGCCAAGCGCACGAAGACCGACCTGTACCGCAGCCAGAAGCGCGGCGGCAAGGGTGTGCAGGGTGCCGGCCTCAAGCAGGACGACATCGTGAACCACTTCTTCGTGTGCTCCACCCACGACTGGATCCTGTTCTTCACCACGCAGGGCCGGGTGTACCGGGCCAAGGCCTACGACCTGCCGGAGGCCTCGCGCACGGCCCGCGGTCAGCACGTGGCCAACCTGCTGGCGTTCCAGCCCGAGGAGCGCATCGCGCAGGTGATCCAGATCAAGAGCTACGAGGACGCGCCGTACCTGGTGCTGGCCACCCGCAACGGGCTGGTGAAGAAGTCCAAGCTGAGCGACTTCGACTCCAACCGCTCCGGCGGCATCGTCGCGATCAACCTGCGTGAAGGCGACGAGCTCGTCGGCGCCGTGCTGTGCTCGGCCGAGGACGACCTGCTGCTGGTGTCGGCCAACGGGCAGTCCATCCGGTTCTCCGCCACCGACGAGGCGCTGCGCCCGATGGGCCGCGCCACCTCCGGCGTGCAGGGCATGCGGTTCAACGCCGACGACGCGCTGTTGTCGCTCAACGTGGTCCGGCCCGACACGTATCTGCTGGTGGCGACCTCGGGTGGGTACGCCAAGCGCACCGGGATCGAGGAGTACCCGGTCCAGGGGCGCGGCGGAAAGGGGGTGCTGACCATCCAGTTCGACAAGCGTCGTGGCACCCTGGTCGGAGCGCTGATCGTGGACGACGAGACCGAGCTGTACGCCATCACCTCCGGGGGCGGCGTCATCCGCACGGCTGCGCGACAGGTCCGTAAGGCCGGTCGCCAGACCAAGGGTGTTCGGTTGATGAACCTGGGTGACGGCGCCACACTGATCGCGATTGCGCGCAACGCCGAGGACTCCGACTCCGAGGATGTCGAGGAAGAGTGACGCGCCGGAACGACGAAGGAGCCTAGGTGAGCTCTCCCAACGAGCCGGGACAGCCGCGTGCGGGCGAGGGATCCAGCGCGCCGAACGGTGCCACCGGATCCGGCCCCGGCCATGACGGCGGCTCCGTCGGCAGCTCGGTGACCCGCAGCGGCGCGCCCGCGCACAGCACTGAGAGCAGCACCGATGTGCCGCCGTGGCAGCGGGGCCCGGCCGCCCGCAGGCCCCCGACTCCGCCCGAAGGCGAGGCGCCGCGGCCGGGTGCCCCGTCGGGTCTGGATGCCCGGTTGAACCGCTTCATCTCCGGGGGCTCGGCGGCCGAGAAGGAACCCGAGCCGGGTCCGCGCGGGGACCGCACCGAGGTGGTCCGCACCGATCCGCCACGGCCCGAGCCGCCGCGCGGCGAGCCCGGGCCCCGCCCGGACGGTCCGCGTCCCGAACCGGGCGCCTACGGCAGCGAGCTGCCCGATCTGTCCGGGCCGCGGCCGCCGCAGCCGCCGCGCAAGCCGGTCGAGCGGCCCGCCGGTGAGCAGCCGGGGGCCAAGCCGCCGGTGAAGGCGGCCCTGCCGCAGCGGGCGGTGCAGGTGGCCACCCGCCAGCCCCACAAGGGTCCGGTCCGGGCCAGCATGCAGATCCGGCGCATCGACCCGTGGAGCGCGCTGAAGGTGTCGCTGGTGCTGTCGGTCGCGTTGTTCTTCGTGTGGATGATCGCGGTGGCGTTCCTGTACCTGGTGCTCGGCGGTATGGGGGTGTGGAGCAAGCTCAACAGCAACGTCGGTGACCTGCTCACCAGCGCCAGCGGGACCTCCGGTGGTGAGCTGGTGTCCAGCGGGACCATCTTCGGCGGTGCGGCACTGATCGGGCTGGTGAACATCGTGCTGCTGACCGCCGCGGCGACCATCGGGGCGTTCATCTACAACCTGACCACCGACTTGGTGGGCGGGGTGGAAGTCACCCTCGCCGACCGGGACTGAGCCGGGCTGGGCTGAGTTTGGGGGACGGCTGGTCCGTGCGGTAATCTCGTCGCTCGGCACCCGCGTGCGGGGGTCCCCCAAGTGCGGTATTCGGGGCTATAGCTCAGGCGGTTAGAGCGCTTCGCTGATAACGAAGAGGTCGGAGGTTCGAGTCCTCCTAGCCCCACGGAAAGGTACTCATCGATGAGGAGAGTGCTCCTGCTCGTCGTCGCGGCCGCCGTGGCCGTCGCACTCACCGTGTGGCGGACCCAACACGGCGCCGAGGTGTGGCACACCGCAGCCGATGCACCTTCCTAGCAGCGAGGGGCCTTAGCTCAGTTGGTAGAGCGCTGCCTTTGCAAGGCAGATGTCAGGAGTTCGAATCTCCTAGGCTCCACAATCACGACAGGTCAGACCGCATATGGTCTGGCCTGTTCTGCTCTTCGGGTCCCCCCGGTCCAGAACGTCTGAAATCGCCTGCCCGCAACGTTGTTCAGTCGGCACCGCTCACTGCTGGTGCGGAGCCGGTGTCGACCGGCCCCAGCCGGCGTCGGACACGACGTGTTCGAGCAGGGGCTGCACCCGGAAAGGGATCGGCGTGGAGACGGAGAACGTGGAGGTGGTCTTGCGGACGCCGTCGATCTCGACGATCTTCGACGTCAACACCTGCAGGGCCTCCAGCGAGCTGATGGCGACGTGCACCAGCAGGTCCTCCCGGCCGG